>NZ_AEIZ01000030.1 GCF_000165675.1 Leuconostoc fallax KCTC 3537
CGCCCTGTGCATAGGACGCAATCTAAAAGTCTGTGAGGTAATTATAACATATGAAAAGTGAATCTAAAATCGATTGGACGGTACCTCGTCCGAATAAAAATCCCAAAACAAAACAGCCTTATAAACGTGGTCGTAATTGGGGTATTGTTGTTTATCCTGAAAGTCTTCCTGAAAATTGGAAAGATATTATCAGGCAAGAGCCTATTGCTGTCAGTCCCTTACATGATAAAGATGTTAACCCTGATGGAGAAAAGAAAAAATCTCACTATCATCTTGTTTTGAACTATAAAGGGAACAAATCTTTTGAACAAATTGATGAAATTGCTAGGTCTTTAAGGGCGCCTGCTCCTCAAAGAATTAGTAGTTTAACTGGCGCTGTTAGGTACTTGACACATATGGATAATCCTGAAAAATATCAGTATGATAATGCTGATATTGAGACCTTTGGAGGCTTTGATTTAGAGAGTTGCTTAGCTCTTTCTACTGGCGATAAGCGCCAAGCCTTACGTGACATGTTGGCTTTTATTTCTGAAAATGAAATTATGCATTTAAAAGACTTTGCAGATTATTGCATGTCTGAGGAAGCACCAGCTGGCTGGTTCGAACTTCTAACTGAAAGAAATACGCTTTTTATTAAAGAATATATCAAGTCAAATTGGCAGAAACAACAGTATGCTAGTAAAAACATCAATAAAATGTCGGATTAAAATTTTATTGATGTTGTTGCTATATTATTATTGTCAGGTTCACTAATTGCATTCATTATTGCTTTTGCCATTCTAAGAAAGGGGCGTAATACTAATGACCATTAAATGTAGTATTTGTGGTAAAGAATTAAAAACCTGGGATGAAGCTTTTTTCAAGATCAGCATACCACCACGTTCATTTACAGAGATACGAAAGTTTTTAAAAGAAAACTCCGTCATTTATTGCAAGGATTGTATAAAAAAATATCTTAATTGGTAGATTGCAAATTTAATCCGAATTTTTTGACAAATTGGTTAGCATGACCTGATAAGGTGTTTGCCAGTTAAGTATTTTTCCCGATATCTGGTTAACTTTGATCACATTAGTGATCAAAATTCATTTCTTTAGCCCCATCAAACGATCAGTTTGCTTTATGAAAGTGACCGCTTGATGGGGCTTTTTCGTTTACCTTTTGTCAAAAGGTAAGGTGTGACGAGCTTGACTTTGGGCGGCGTTGTGCGAAGCGCAATCGACACGATTTTGACTTTGAGGGGAGTCATGCGACTTTAAATAGAATTATTGATTAATAAAAGCCCCCTGACAAAAGTCGAAGGGGGTTTTTATTTTAGTTTGAGGTTTGCATACCTACTTAAAAAAGTAGGGCAGCAAAACGTCAAACAGGTATCAGCTAATTGCACCATAGGGTGCGCTGATACTCGGCTCAAAAGAGCCGACAGAGCCGTCTGCAAGACCCCTCGGCGAGCCCATCTTTACGAAGTAAAGTATAGTGGGTTATACTTTACTTGGAAGATAACTCCGAAATGAGGTGCATACAATGAGTTTTGCAGTGGCTAGAATGACGAAATTAAAAGCTGATAATTTAGTCGGCATTGGCAATCATGACCAACGGAAAACGACTAATCACAGCAACGAAGATATTGATGTTTCCCGCTCTCATCTGAATTATGATTTAGTGGCTGGGCGCACTGATAACTTTAAAACGGATATTGAAGCCTATATCAACGAAAACAAAGCGAGTAAGCGGGCAGTTCGCAAAGACGCTGTTTTAGTCAATGAATGGATTATAACCAGTGACAAAGATTTTTTTGAGCAATTAGATGAAGCCGAAACCCGTAAATATTTTGAAACAGCCAAACAATATTTTGCAGATAACTATGGTGACGAAAATATTCGCTATGCAGTTGTTCATATGGACGAGAAGACCCCTCACATGCATATGGGCATTGTGCCCTTTGATGATGATAAAAAGCTCTCAGCTAAGCGTATATTTAATCGTGAAGCCTTACAGCACATTCAAGAGGAATTACCACAGTACCTCAAAGAAAATGGCTTTGATGTTCAACGTGGTAACAAAAATAAAGAGCGTAAGAATTTATCAGTACCCGAATACAAAGTTATGCGGGAAGAATTGAAAAAATAGAGACCGAAAAACAAGAGATACAAGCAAAGCTTGCAGATACTAAAAAACAGCTTGATGAAATCAGACCACGGGATACCAAGAAAATTGCTAGTAAACCCACCTTGATGAATAAAAATAAAGTCACGGTTGATAAATATGATCTCGCTGATTTGGAACAAAGGGCGGTGACTAGCGACGCTTATAACTTTGAAAAAATTCATCTGGAAGTAGAAAATCATAGTTTACGTAATGATTTGAGTGAAGCCAAGGGCCGCAACTATGAACTGAAAAAAGAAAATGAGCGATTGCAAAAACTAGTAGGAACGCTTCAAGGCATTATACGAAATGTTGATGAGTTTCTACACAAAAAACTAGGTATTAATTTACCTGAAAAGTGGCTAGAGCGTGCAGGACTAAAAGAACCGTCTAAAAAAGCCCCTGAAATCTCACAGGAACTCGACAGACATAAATCTGATGAATTAGGCGGTCCACATCTTTAAAACACTTATATGGGCTTAAAATGGCGTTTAAGAGCTTAATTTAACATCTCACTAGATTGAACGTAGTTAACTTTGTGTCTGTCAACGGTAAATCGAATTAAAGGGGCTTGCTGCTTTAGCAGTTAGCCCCTTTTTGAGGCTTTAAGGAGTTGATAGACTAGCGGATAAAAAACACTTTTGCGCATGCAAAGAAAAGCACACCTGCTTTTTTGCCTGCCCCACGGCGAGTGCGGGGTGAGTTTGAGCGGGTGCTCCCGCTCATTTATGGGGTCAAGCTGACACAGCTTGCGGGTTTGGGCAGAGCCCATATTTTGGTTTGGTTTGAGTGGGATAAAAAATTGGGCGAAAAACATGGGGGTACTACGACACCCCCCATGTGTCCATTGTCCATTAAACAGAATACTTTTTTCAAGAAACCTTTTAGGTTAGGGGTTTTCGGGAGGTTTTGAGATTTTATAAAAAATGTTGTATTTCTAACGTATGTATAATATAATGATGGAATAGAGATAAAAATAGTAAGAAAGAAGGTTTTTTGATGGTTGAAGTTGAAAAGAAAAAATTACTTTGTCTATACCTGTTGAAACTAATGGAAAGCTGGAAGAATTGGCCCAGAAATATGGCATGACTAAATCTGGATTGGTTAATTTTTTGGTTAATCAGGTTGCAGAAGCTGGAACTATTTATAGGCAATAAAAAAG
>NZ_AEIZ01000029.1 GCF_000165675.1 Leuconostoc fallax KCTC 3537
GTTGTACCAATCAGCACTTCTGACAAATATCGCACCCTAGAAAAGTATGTTAAATCTCCGTTATTTATCAGGATAGATAAAGGGAAAATTCACGGAACAGCGCTCTTACAACATGTCCGCGCTGTCGATCCCACAAAACGATCAGATGGCGAAGTTGTGGCCGCTTTATCCCAACAAGAAATTAGTTCGATTAGTACAAAGGTCCAACAATTTTTCTAAAAAACAGATGTTATTTATTAATAAAAACAACAAAATAACCCCCAAGATCTATATTATAGATTTTGGGGGTTATTTTAACAATGTTTTCGAGGGTCTATTTGTTAGTTATAGACCCTATATATTCATAGCCCCTTTCTGTTTGGTGTTAAAGTATTAGTCATCGATGTCATGCACTATCTTGTTTAGCTCCGTTTTGATGGAACTGGGAATATTTTCTAAATTGAAATGATTATATATTTCTTTATCCTTAAGCATCCTTTTTTGTGCCTTATTTAATTTACACTCATTGTTACCCACTACCCATTCATCCTTTGTACGTATAAAGGGGTTTTGCGCACTTTCCTTTAACGCGTTTTGAACATCTTCATAAGGTAAATAAAATTCAATTGTAGATTTATTTAATTTTACAATCTACCATATAACGTCTCCATCTTTTCAAAACGACTTAATTCTACGGGCTATAAATAACTTAATTTGCCAGTGTATAACGTTTCAGATTAAGCTACCACTATGTTATAATAACCATATCGAAAGGAGATCAATCTAATGAAATATACGAAAACCAAAGCAGTATTAAATCAACTCGTTGCCGATTTGAGCCAGATGTCAATGATTATCCATCAGACGCATTGGTACATGCGTGGACCGAACTTTTTGAAGTTGCACCCCTTGATGGATGAGTTCATGGAAGAAATTGACAGCCAACTCGATGTCATTTCTGAACGGCTGATTGCGCTTGATGGCAGTCCTTACTCGACCTTAAAAGAAATGGCCGAAAACACTAAGATTCAAGACTGGCCTGGTGAATGGGACAAAACAACCCCAGAACGCCTCGCACACTTAGTTGATGGCTATCGTTACTTGGAAGACCTTTACCAACACGGCATTGAAGTATCCGATGTTGAAAAAGACTTCAGTACCCAAGATATTTTCATTGGTCTCAAAACCGCAATTGAGAAGAAAATCTGGATGATTCAGGCAGAGCTTGGGTCGGCGCCGGAAATTGATGAATAAAATAATATTAAAAAATCGGTAGGCTTATGGTAGATTGTAAAATTAATCCGAACGCCCATTTGGATATTGGACAGCCCTAGTTCACAAAAGGTTTCGATTTTAATTCGTTCGGAATAGGTTATACTAGACAAAAGATCAGCTCCTAAAAGATGGGTTTGTGGTAAACACCATTTTAAAGGAAGCTGATCTTTTTTGTCCGAACAGCGTTCGGATTAATTTTACAATCTACCCACCAGAATAATCTGTGGGACAGTCCCAGCCTTCACCCTTTAGCTTGGCAGCTAAAGCTTGTTCAAATTTATCTTCCGCTATTTAACTAGTCTTCTTTTCTTTTTTAGTTGTAACTATTTACCAAAACGCCACCACTTTTTAGGTTTAGGTTGTGACTCCGGGGTGCTATTTTCAGGTTCCGGTTGTTTGTCTGACGTCACTTCTTTTTCACCATCATCATGCGGTGCCATCGTTAAGGCTTTCAAGTCCTTAATTTCTGCCTTGTATTCTTCGAGCAGTTGTTTGTCCTGTAAGGCCAATCTTTGTTGCTGGTCTAGTAATTTATGTAACTCTTTCTTTTCAGATTGAATTTCTGATACTAAATTGCGAAGGAATTTCACTTCATCTTGATCATAAACAGCATCTTTTTCGTTGTCGTCAATATCATCTTTATGTTGATGTTCTTTGGTTGATGAACCATTTTTAAACATTGATTTAATAGTCTTTTGGCCGTCAACATTAACGTAAACGGTATTACCTTTTGTTGATGTAAATTGACGTAAATCGATTGACGTATCTCTTTTTATCTTTTGCCATATGGCCTGCTTTGAAACGCCCAATTCATCAGCAAGTTCTCGGATTGTTTTTAAATTTTCACTCATGATCTATATCCTGCCTTTTAACGATTGGTAGATACTGTTCAATCGATTTTTTAAGATACTTAGCAATATTCTTTTTCGAATAGTCATCTTGTTTATCTCTGATATAGGCTAAGTGTTCTTTCACGCCCTTTAAACCACGTAACTCTTTTAATTCGTCATAGAGTGGATAAATATTTTTCTGTAACCCTGACAAAATAGTAGTATCCGTTAAATCAATATATGACAATAAAAACTGTTCCATGAGTAACTTTGTATAGGGACTTTTTATTGCCTTAACAGTCAACATATCTTCTGTTTCTTCTTGACGAATCTTGCCCTCGATATAAACGGGATCATCCTGTTTATAACTACTATCAGCCGCAACTTGTTTTTAGTAATGTGAAAGACAATGCTATCAATGCGGCGGCCTTTTTAACTTTTCGTACGTCACATTAAAAGTTGTATGATTTGTAATTTCTTCAATACCATTTTTTAAAATTCTTTTTTCAAAATTTCTAAAATCCAGATACTCATCTATCGTATCTGTCATTTCTCGTAAATCTCGGATACTGATTTCAGGATTACGATAACTATCAATTTGGTCTTGTCTCCGACCACCTTTAAAGCTGTAATGCTCGTACTGGTTGTAATTCATCGATAACCAACGGTATAGAATAATGGCATACTTGCTATTTAATTCTGCGATGTCTGACAAAGCATGTTGCGTAAAATTGTTTTTAAGATTGATTAAGTAAGGCATGATTTCACGATGAAATTCAATTTTTACTTCGTCGTTATAATCCGTCCACTTTACATACGGTATCGGAACAATGCTTTCAAATTGAAATCCCTGACTGGTTTTTCTCTAATTTGAAAAAAGCTTGTTTTTGCATTCTTTCAATCGCTTGTTTAAATCGGCTATGTTTATCGTTATCATTCACCTTAAAGAAAGCAAACAGCTCTCGTTTTGATAAATAAACCGTTTGATCTTGAGGTGGGTTTTCTGTATCAATTAAAGAAACAGCTAATTCAAACATTTTCAATGGGGTTTTATCCATTTTGGCAATGGATGTGATTAAGCTATTGTGTTCGACCACTTTTCTTTTTGATAATTCATTCAAGGTCTGCACCTGCCTTGTCTTTGATTCTGATATAATGGACATATAGATACACTCCTTTGGGCGTGTTGTTGGATAAGCATAAAGAAAAACTTTTTGTCGGGAATTTCTTTATGCTTTTTATTATAGCATTTTACGTGTACATGAAAAAATAAAATGTACACGTATGCACAGTATTTTGTACACGTATGCACAGTATTTTGTACACGTATGCACAGTATTTTGTACACGTATTTAGCTTTGAAGCATTGCTAATGCTCACTTTATAACCACGCAAAAGAACAAAAGATTAAAATATAAAAGATAAACTTATAATAGGCTCCGCCTTTTTATTGATTCAATAAAATAAAAACAAAAAGAACACCGTTGTACATAAATTTTGTACGTGGTGTTCTTTTTGTGTTGAATCATTTCAAATGCCGGCTACCTAGTTATCTAACATAGATTGCCACTTATTAAGCCAATAGCGACGTTTTAAGTTACTTAATGATTATTTCTACGTCACATGGCTAAAAACGCTTATACGGGCAAATAAGTAGGTTTAACGTTAGAGACTAGGTCCTTTAAAAAGATCACGCGTTAATTCAATGATTCGATTAATTAATGCTTTAACTTGTTCAATACCCCAATCTAATCTAGTTGGCGCTATTTTGGTATCCGGATCTGCTCTAGCTGTCGTCAGTGTTTTTAACCATGACTGGGCTACTTTTTTATTTTTTGTGAGTTCTTCATGATCAAGCTTATAAAGAACATACCGGGCCTCCACATCAGTATGCGATAGCTTTTCGACACCATAATCATTTTTAAGCATGTCTCGCATGGCATAATCCAGCTGTTGCTGGTCTCGCTGCCGCTTCTGAAGCGCTTGATGCGTTTCTTTCAGGTTTTGATAGTCTGCTTGGACGTCTGCTAATTGCGCTTTGACTTGGCCTAACGTTTGCTTGAGTTCTTCTGTCTCATGCTTGCTTTGTAAGGTGGCTTTCTTCATCGTGGCTAACACATTTTTAAAGCGATCTAAGTCATCTGGTTTAAGCACCGTCTTACCAAAAAAGTTTTTAGATAAGTCTTGTTTAAAATCATCAATTTGTTTTTCGGCTAAGTCCACTTCCGTTAAAGCTTGATCCGTGAGTTTGAGTAAGGCCTTTTTAGCCCTAATATTTTCTTCAACGTCAGCTAGTCCGGTTTTTAGGTCGTTAAACTGATCATTGTATTTTTTGATTTCAGCGACATTCTCAAACGGTAAGGTTTTGTTATTTAAAATACCTTGTTCATAAAAGGGCAGCACCTTTTTTAAATGCTGATCTAAATTCTCATGAAAGGTTTGCAGATCATGACGCGTGAGCACTTCTTTAGCGGATACTTTATAACGTGATTTTTTATCATCAAAAACCACTGGGACAAAGGCATAGTGCAAATGAGGGGTGGTCTCGTCATAATGCACCACGGCGGCCATGGCATTTTCTGGACCATAACGTTTATTTAGAAAATTGGTGGTTGCTTCAAAAAAGGCGCTCTGCTGCTCATAGGGGGCTTCTGTGAGTTCTTCAGGTAAAGTAACGATCCACGTCGCTAACGCCTTCACATCGTCTCTTTTCATGCAATAAACGTCATTTAAACGCGCAGTGAAGCGTGACAGCATATCTGAACCATCCGCTATGAGCTCTTGATTCAGATAGGTTTTCGACACATCAATTTCTTTGTTAGTGTGATGGTCGGTTTTACGTTCAAAATGGACCGCTAAACCAGGGACTGCGCCACACGTATTTTTCTTTAAATGCGCCATCCAAAATGCCTCCTCGAAAAAGGTTTTCCAAGACCAGTATAACACCGTTAAAAATCTGGTATAGCCTGTTATACCAAAATAATATTTTGGACAGGCTCTGCGAGGCGCGTCATCGACAAGCGATGACAGTAGCGTTTCCCCTTCCTACTGGGGAAACTGCTATTTTACAGCGCCTATTATCCGGCTCGTAAAACCTCCGGCGGGTCACGCCGTGACGGGGCAATTTATCATTGCAGGATCACTTTCAGCGGGAGCATGTCATGCAGAACGCTACCCGCGCGGGGCAAGCTGATGTCAGCTTAACCACATTAAAATAATCGGTAAACGTAAGTGTATAATAACAAAAAAATTGTAGTGGACTATCGCAATTAATAGGTGTTATACAATAAAAGCAAACAAAAAGGCACCCTTAAGGTGCCCACATTATTTTAACGATCATTAGGATCATCAAAATAACGTTTGATTGCGAACGTCACAACAGCAACACAGATTGCGTTGAACAATTGTGTTAGTTCTTGGAAGAAATATATCATGGAGTTTCACCTCCTTGCCGTCGCGTATAGTAGGAAACAACAGCTTTTTAAGTATATCATGTTTTGAAATGATACTAATACAATGCTATAATATAGACAGGAAGAAATACATGGAGATTAACCTCTCTAGTAAAAAGGGCTAGTGCGTAGGAACACCAGCTCTTTTTGTTTGTCTATTTTTGAAGCAAGTTTCCTTTCAGGGCAAGACAGTGTATAATTATAAACAATAACTGCCATGAAACAGCTCTGCTGTTTCAAAGGCTTGGGCCAGTACGCTGGGCAAGCCTGGTGGCCCACTTTAAAATACAGTGACGCTGATAGTATGATGGCTAGACTGTTATTTTTGACAATTAAAGACGCTTCAAAAAATTTCTTTAACCCCCAAATCACTAATAGGGGGGTTAAATTTACAAAAAAGCCAACAGGCAAACAACCCTCATGCTTACGGGGCGTAGGGTTACAGCGAAATAATATTCGTGTATAAATTAATGTAATAATGAAAATTTGATAATAAAAATCGGCCGTTAAATGGCTTTTTTATTAGATAAATCATTTTTAGGTTGCTATCAAGCTATTTACGATTAAGGAGGATTATATGACATACAATGCGATTAAAGGACGCTTTACGCGCGTAGCCCCTGATAAAACGATTTTGTATGGCGACAAGCCTTATACCTTTGCCTTAACACCAGAACAAAGTGAACAGATTGACCAGGCTGTTTATGCGGTTGTCCTGGCCAAAAATTACAAAACGACCTCGTTCTCAATTGATGAGAAGTTAACGTTGTCTGACGAAGAAGTCGCCCAACACAAATTAGTGGTACGTTTACGCCTCCGCAAAAAGCACAAACAGCCGTCTCATAAACCGCTCACGGACTAAAATTTCACAAATAACAAAAGGCTAGTTGTGGGGATTATGAGAGCTAGACCAATTATTTTTAGCTCAATTCACAAGAACAGATCACAGAAAAAGCGCCGAACCCTATTAAATTAAGGTTTGGCGCTTTTAACTTGGCATAAGCTGCATTATGGTAATTCGTTAAATTAGTAATACCCATATGGACTATATTGGTGTCCAGGTTTAGGTTGCGTATTACTATGATTTTTGGCGGATTATGCTACGATTAAATACATGGATAATTAAGAAGTTATTAAGCAATAAAGGTGAGCACTGGAGGTTAGCATGCAGACATTAATACAGACGTTTATAGATCGACGCGGGGATTTGCTGACTGCGCTATGGCAACACTTGGGGATTTCATTAGCATCATTAGTCATCGCAATGGTAATTGCGATTCCGTTGGCTATTTGGGTCGTTCGACGACCACGGTGGGCCGAGGGATTATTACAGCTCACGAGTGTCTTACAGACGATTCCGTCTTTGGCACTGTTAGGGTTATTGATTCCGTTAGTTGGGATTGGAACGGTGCCAGCAGTAATTGCGCTGGTGATCTATGCTTTACTGCCAATTTTTCAAAATACTTATTTGGGTATCTCAGAAATTGACGCCTCAATTGAAGAGGCCGCCGATGCCTTTGGGATGTCACGAATGCGTAAGTTGTTTAAAGTTGAACTACCCATTGCCCTACCACAGATCATTGCTGGGATTCGGACCGCGCTCGTCTTAATTATTGGGACGGCTACTTTGGCCGCTTTGATTGGTGCTGGGGGTCTCGGGACCTTTATCATGCTCGGTATTGACCGTAATGATACCTCGTTATTATTGATTGGGGCTATCTCATCAGCATTGTTAGCAATTCTGCTGAGTGCGCTCGTTCGGTGGTTTCAAACGGCTAAACCACGCCACGCCTTAATTGTCTTTGTCGGTATTTTAGCTTTACTAGGTGGTGGCGGGGCTTATAGTGTTTATGCCAATCGAGTTGAAACAATTACGATTGCAGGTAAACTCGGTTCTGAACCAGAAATCTTGATTAATATGTATAAGCAGCTGATTGAAGCTGAAGATGAGCATGTTCATGTGACGCTCAAGCCTAACTTTGGCAAGACCACGTTCTTATTCAGCGCGTTAAAGAATAATCAGGTTGATATTTATCCTGAATTTACTGGCTCGGTGCTGGAGACCTTAGGTAAGGGAAATAACCCAGCTGGTCAAACAGCTAACCAGACCTATCAGCTCGCCAAACAGCGCCTCGCTAAACAGGAACAAATGACTTACTTGAAGCCGATGCAGTATAACAATACGTACGCATTGGCAGTGACTAAGAAATTTCAACAAGAACATCATTTGAAGACAATCAGCGACTTAACGCAAGTTGAATCGATTCTGAAACCCGGAATGACCCTAGAGTTTATTGATCGTAATGATGGCTTAAAAGGAATCAAGAAGACTTATGGGTTAGACGTGACTGCAAAGTCGATGGAGCCGGCGCTACGCTATGAAGCTATCAGTAAGGGGAAAATCAACTTGGTAGATGCCTATGCGACGGATAGTGAATTACGGCAGTATCACTTGGCCTTATTGAAGGATAACAAGCACTTCTTCCCAACGTATCAAGGGGCACCGTTGATGAAGACGAGCTTTGCCAACAAACATCCTAAGGTCGTTAAAGCGTTGAATAAGTTAGCAGGAAAGATTTCAGAAACTGATATGCAAGAAATGAACTATGAAGTCAATGTTAAGAAGCAGTCCGCTTCGACGGTTGCACATCGCTATCTTGTGAAGCACGGTTTATTGAAGGAGGGACGTTAAATGACAACGGCAATTGAATTTCAACACGTCCAGAAAGACTTTAATGGGCAGACCGTGATTCCCGACCTTAATTTAACGATTGACCAGGGTGAGCTATTTGTTTTGGTAGGGACTTCTGGGAGTGGCAAAACGACGTCACTTAAAATGATCAACTGCTTAGAGCCATTGACGGCTGGTAAAATCCTAGTTAATGGTACTGATACAACCACGATACCAGTCCGAAGTCTACGGTGGCAAATGGGGTATGTCTTACAGCAAATTGCCTTGTTCCCAACGATGACGGTGGCGCAAAATATCGCCGTGATTCCAGAAATGAAAGGGACAGCTAAGAAGGAAATTAATCAAACGATTGATGAGCTATTGGCGGAAGTTGGCCTCGATCCAAAGGAATACCGTGACCGGATGCCGTCAGAATTATCCGGTGGTGAGCAGCAACGCATCGGTATCTTACGGGCGATTGCGGCGCAACCAGATATTGTTTTGATGGATGAACCATTTAGTGCGTTAGACCCCATCTCGCGGCAACAATTGCAAGACTTGGTCTTACGGCTACACGCCCGCTATCACAACACAATCGTCTTCGTGACGCATGATATGAATGAGGCGTTGAAGTTGGGTGACCGGATCGGTGTCATGCAACACGGTCAGTTAATACAAGTCGATACGCCGGCTGCTCTGGCTCAGCATCCAGTGAACGACTTTGTGCGGAACTTCTTTGGCGCGAGCCGAGCTAAAAATGTCTATGATGTCTACGTTGGGCGTGTAGGGCTTATTCAGGGTTATCTCACAGAAAAACCCAGTGTTGCGAGTGGTCGGATTCAATCGTTAGACGTTCAAGCCACGTTACGCACCGCCTTTACGGCATTGACAGATCACGATTATGTGGCGGTCACAGAAGAAAATCGGGTTGTTGGCTATTTGGATAGCCAACGAATCGTGGCTTACTTGAGTCAACATGAAGAAGTATCTTAATCGTCAATTAAGGATGAATCAGTTACACTAGGTTGTGATAATTGATGGTCGCTAATGAATTTAAGGAGGAATTTCGAATGGCGGAACAGTACGATGTTGTTGTGATTGGTGGCGGACCAGCCGGCAATGCCATGGCTAGCGGATTAAAGGCTCAGGGCAAGATAGTGTTGATCGTTGAAGCGGATCTGTGGGGCGGCACTTGTCCTAACCGCGGTTGTGACCCTAAGAAAATCCTATTAAGCGCCGTCGAAGCGCGACAAGCAGCGCAACATTTACAAGGGCAGGGCCTGATTGGTGCGCCCAAAATTGATTGGCCAGCACTGATGGCGCATAAACGAGGCTATACGGATGGCATCAACGATGGGACGTTGAATGGACTAAAGGGGCAAGATATTGCGACGTTACATGGTCAAGCGCACTTTCAATCCGACAATCAGTTAGCGGTCGGGGATCGAGTAGTCAGTGCGACTGATTACGTGATTGCCACTGGTCAGCGTCCGGCGATTCTACCGATTACCGGGCACGAATACTTTAAGACGAGCACTGACTTCTTAGATTTGGACCAGATGCCTAAACGCGTGACATTCGTAGGTGGTGGCTACGTAGGCTTTGAATTGGCGACGATTGCGAATGCCGCTGGCGCTGATGTGCACGTGATTCATCATAATGACCGCCCGTTAAAAGCTTTTGATGCAGATTTGGTTAAGGATTTGATGGCCGCAATGACGGCTGATGGAATCACGTTTGACTTGAATATGGATGTCCAAGCAATTACTAAAACGGCGACCGGTCTACAATTGACAGCTGATAATTTCGAGCTGACAACGGATCTGGTCATCAGCTCAGCGGGACGGATTCCGAACGCGGACCAGTTAGGTCTAGCCAACGTGGGCGTTACCTTTGATCGGCATGGGATTCAAGTCAACGATCATTTGCAGACGGCCAACCCGCACATTTATGCCATTGGGGATGTCAGCGATACACCGGTACCGAAGTTAACGCCAGTTGCAGGTTTTGAAGCGCGTTATCTGGTCGGTGAGTTGACGCATCCCGGCGCAGCCATAAAGTATCCCGTTGTGCCAACGCAGGTTTTTGCAGCGCCCAAGTTAGCGCAAGTCGGGATCAGCGCGGCCGCGGCGACTGAGCATCCAGATGAGTATCGTGTCAATACACTTGATATGACGAAGTGGTTCACTTATTACCGCTTTGGCGCACAACAAGCCCAAGCTAAAGTAGTGGTTGCTAAAGCGAGTGGGCAGGTTGTGGGTGCTACCCTTCTAAGTGATGTTGCCGACGAGATGATTAACTACTTCACGTTGTTAATTGAAAAACACGTGACTTTACCAGATTTACAACGGTTGGTATTGGCTTACCCAACGCCGGCTAGTGACTTACAATATTTGTATTAATGTGTGGTTGAATTAAATCAACGTCCTCGCAAAGTGTTAAACTATGAAACCCCATATGAAGTATTTTTTGACAAACCGTTGCACTTAGTTTGACAATTCGCCGGATTAATTTAGATCCAGCCAAGGGGACTGAAACTAAGAAAAAGCGACCGTGTTTAGTTGTGAGCAACGATCACTATAATCGCTATTTTAATACGGCGCTA
>NZ_AEIZ01000028.1 GCF_000165675.1 Leuconostoc fallax KCTC 3537
GTACAAGTGAATCTGTATCCGGTTCTGAATCAGTAAGTACGAGTGAGTCATTATCTGGTTCAACGTCGCTAAGTACGAGTGAATCCGTTTCTGGCTCGGAATCAGTAA
>NZ_AEIZ01000027.1 GCF_000165675.1 Leuconostoc fallax KCTC 3537
CGCTATATCATCATTTCCATGATAAAGAAGTATTATTTGTTGAAGTCATGCAACAAGTGGGGCAATCTATTCGTACAGAATTAGAGAATATTTTAAAACGACAAT
>NZ_AEIZ01000026.1 GCF_000165675.1 Leuconostoc fallax KCTC 3537
ATCAGCTGTCTGAACAGAAATCGTATCCGTTTTATGCGATACATCTCCTGCGTCTTTGACCAATGTTATACTATCATTTTGTGTATTATCTGCACTAGCCTGTTGTATAAAAGCACCAAATCCAACTACAGAAAAGATACCTGCCGTCACTAATGCTTTCCCAGATTTGTATAACTTTTTCCTGACCAGTCTCATTTCATCTCTCATCCCAAATATCTCCTTAAAATATAAATACAGTGACTGTTACTTACCACGAAAATCGGCATATTAAAAAACACACATTTTCCAGTATGTTTTTAATATTGGATCATTCGTGATGCTCTGCTCAGTTACAATATTCCACTACATATTTTTCGTGAATAAATGGTGCCGGATAACCATTAACATTTTCTAGTATGTTATTATTCTTATTAAGATAGATGTGACTAAATTATAAGTAAACGGATGATTAGTGGCTAATGATTAACGTTTAACATTTTATCAAAAAATATTTAATTTAATATTGCAACCCAACTGCACTAATATACAGTGGAAAAACTTTCGAAATCTGGAATATGCAAAATTGAATAATTTTAATTGGTAAAAAATGAACAATAATCATGGATCAGTCATCAAAGAAATTAGAAAACTCAGAGGGATATCGCAACAACAATTAGGCCAGTTAATTGGCTCCCAATCAATGGTATCCCGAATAGAAAATAACAAAGCAGAGCCAAGTGATCATACCTTGCTGCTGCTTTGTCATGCACTCAATATATCTTTTGATGAATATTTTGATATGGTCTATGGTACTCATGCGTCCGATACCGAACGCCTATTTGATTTTGTATCGCAAGCGTACAAAACTAATAATCAAAATGATCTTAAAAAATTGTATATCTCATCTTTGCAAGCAATAAAAAGAAATCCAGATGATGTCAGCCTCTTTCACAAATACATGGTTGTAAAAGCAACGTTATATCATCTGGATTTTAAATTAACAACTGAACTTGAACAAAATAGGTTAATCGATTATTTCTTTCAAGTACCAAAATGGCAATACTATGATCTTCGAATTTTAGAACACACGCTCTACGTTATTGATGTCGATAAAATAAAACCTTATATTACCGAAATTATTTATCAAGATAATTGTGACCATTTTTCAGAATCCGTTTCAAACACTGTTGGTCAAACCATTATTAACTTATTAGAAGCAAGCATTATGCAGAAAAAGTATCATGTTACAAAATACTTACTTACCCAAGTTCCCTTATGGCAACCTAAAAGTAAAAACTTCAAATTTCAGACCTGGCTTTTATTTTGGACCGGTTTTTTTGAGCAGCAACAAAATATAACAGCCAATACACATGAGAAGATTGAACAAGCATATCAAATTGCTACTTATGTCGATAGTCAAGAGACGCTCAAAATGTTTGATCGTTTACTTAAATTACTACATCACTAATACTAAAAAACGATAATGGCTACCCGTTACTTACCATTATTCAAAGATAAAGTTAGCGTTTTTGTTGCCACATTTTTTAAGAAATGACGATCATGCTCAATGATTAGCATCGTGGGCTGTATCTTTTGGATTACTGCTTCTAATTGTTGCTGATTAAAAATATCTAAATAATTTAATGGTTCATCCCATATGAACAGTTCTGCTGGCGTCACTAAAGACTGTGCCAAAGCCACTCGTTTTCGTTGCCCCATACTCATATCTTCGATACGATTTTGGAATACCTGACGTTCTACACCTAGTTGCCACAAATTATTCAAAAAATCTGAATAATTCAATGCATGTTGATCTGCAAACTCACGTAGCGTCCCTTGATTATTATCATAATCTTGAGATAAATAACTTACTGCTAATCCTTGTAGCCGACTTGTTATCCCAGTGGCTTCACCATGAAAAGCGTCAAATAAATATTGAATAATAGATGATTTACCTGAACCATTAGAACCTTGAATTGCAAGCCGTTGTCCCTTTTGAATTTCAAAAGAAATTGGATCAAATAATGGTTGATTATTGTAACTTAATTGTAAATGCTCAACTGTTAATATTTTTTGACGATGTGATGGTTTAACATTCATATGCAATGATTTAACATATTCAACGTCTTTCAATAATTGCGCCTTCTCATTGGCTTGTTGGCGCATACGTTTCATCATCGTTTGAGAGCGTTTCATCATCCGTGCCGAGCGTGCACCAATTGCACCAGTATCAAAAATAGCCCCACTTCCCGGCTGATTTGGAGAACCTAACTTGTCCCTCTCTCGTCCTCTTGACCATTCAGCCTTCTGCACAGCAGTCTGTTTCAGACGAGTAATTTCCTTTTTGAGTTTTTCATTCTGCGCTGATTCAAATTGATCGCGTTGCTGTTTTTGCTCCAGATAAGTTGAAAAATCACTTTGGTACAATACTAATTGACTCTTTTCAATTGCCAGGACGTGATCAACAACCTGATCAATAAATAATTGATCATGACTAACAACAATAAAGCCCTGTTGTTTATCATGTAAATATCGTGCAACTTGTTGCCTAGATGTTGCATCTAAATGATTCGTTGGCTCATCAATTAACGGATAATGTTGATCATCTACAAACAATAAAGCTAACAAAATTTTTGTTTGTTCGCCACCAGATAAGCTTTCAAATGGTCGCCACAAACTATCTAAGTTCATATTAAGTAAGGTGATTTCCTTTTCAATTTTCCATAATTCAAAATGAGATAAATCCTGTAAAACATCATATGTCAATTTTGTTTTATCTGTCACTTTTTGTGGAAAATATATGAAATCCAGCTGATGTTCAATTTTACCTTTGTAGTGATAGTCGCCCATTAAGAGGCGGAGTAAAGTGGTTTTACCACGCCCATTACGTCCAACTAGTCCTAATTGCCATTCAGATTGCAAAACTAAACGCGTTTGGTCAAATAAATATGATGCTTGTGTATCGAAACCAAAAGTTAAATTCTTAAATTCAATCGTTGTCATATTAGTCCTTTCAGCCCACCTTATTGGTGAGCATATTAGGATTTTCAGAATGAATATTTAAATAATTGGACACAAAAAGACCCACTATCAAAAATTATCCCAATTCTGAAAATCTGCGTACATATCCTTTAAAATCTAAAAGATAACATGTTCATACAGTTTCAAAATCAGTTTAATTCTTCAATAGCGGATCCTCCATTTGATTAATATGCCACCAGATTATCACATTTTAAAAAATAAGGCAAATCATACAAATACTCCGTATACAATATTACTCAAATTCTTCATATGTGTTTGGATCTTGATTATCAATTCTACCATTTTTCTGTGTTAACGTATCAATTAACGCCATATCTTGATGCATTAATTTAAAATCAAAAACGGCTAAATTATCACGTTGATGTGCCAAATTTTGTGATCTTGGCAATGGCACTACGCCTTTATCTAGATGCCACCTTAATATAATCTGGCTAGGTGTTTTATGATATTTACGAGCTAAATCTACAAGTGCTGCTTCTGATTTAGCCTCATTGTGGCGTCCCAGCGGGCTCCATGCCTCTGTAACAATATTCCGCTTTTGATTTTCATCAATCATTCGTTGATTAATCCAATACGGATGTACTTCAATTTGATTTACTGCCGGAACCACCCCAGTTTCTTGAATTAAATGATCCAGATGCTGTGGTTCAAAGTTGGATACGCCGATAGATCGCACTAAGCCAAGTTGTTGCGCTGTTAGCATAGCT
Organism: Leuconostoc fallax KCTC 3537; assembly: GCF_000165675.1. Lineage (GTDB taxonomy): Bacteria > Bacillota > Bacilli > Lactobacillales > Lactobacillaceae > Leuconostoc_B > Leuconostoc_B fallax. Next base: position 3,729 of record NZ_AEIZ01000026.1, read on the forward strand.
CGCCAGGCTTCATCATATAGATTGCGTTGCGGTAATGGCCAATGAATTAAATACAAATCAAAGTAAGCCAAGCCCATTCTGCACAACGATTCTTGAATGGCATCAAGTGTATCTTTGTAATGATGATATTTTCCGGGTAATTTTGTTGTCACAAAAAATTCAGATCTTCTGACACCTGAGCGTCGAATAGCTTCACCTACAATCCCTTCGCTATCATAATTAGTTGATGTATCTAATAATCGATAACCGCTTTGAATAGCAGCTAATATTTGATTGAGACCTTGACCACCCCTAACTTCGTAAGTTCCCAAGCCAACACGGGGCATCATATTCCCATCATTCAACATTACTTTTTCAATCAACATAGACCTCCTTGTCGTATAATAACAACTCGAATTTGCATTCATTTTAACATTCCCCAAAATAATATGATGCATAAACGCTCACAAAATCATCGTAAACATGACGTGCTTTTGATTTATTTCATTAAAAACTAGTATACTTTTAGTAATAGTATAATTATTGTTTTTTAAGACATTGGAGAGTTTCAATATGCAAAAAGACGAAAAAAAGCATACCGTGAGTGGCGACGCACCTTTGTAACGCTTTGGCTTGGCTGCTTTATGACTGGGTTAGGGTTTTCAATGACGATGCCTTTTCTGTCACTATATATCGCAACATTAGGTCATTTTAGTCATTGGGAGCTCAATGTTTATTCTGGTATTGCTTTTGCTGTCACATTTTTAGCGCAAGCGATTGTCTCACCTTACTGGGGTAATTTAGCCGATCGAAAAGGTCGCAAATTAATGTGCCTACGCGCCTCATTGGTGATGACCTTTACAATCTTTTTAACTGGTTTAGCAAATAGTGTTTGGATGATTATTGCTTTGCGACTCATTCAAGGTGCATTTTCCGGCTATGTCAATAATGCCACTGCATTTATGGCTGGTGAAACTGAACACGGTCGTTCTGGATCAGTCATGGCAAACATGATGACAGCCAGCGTGACAGGTAACCTCATCGGACCGCTAATTGGAGGTACTTTAGCTGATTTGTTTGGCTTTAGAATTCCTTTCTTTATTACCGGTGTTATGATGGGAATGGTCTTTTTGCTCACATTATTTAATACACAGGAACACTTCAAAGCCAATACGGCTAAAGTGCTCAAGCCAATGAAAGAAATATTTGCCAATCTTAAGAATACGAATATGATTATCACGATGTTTTGTACCACATTAATGGTCCAAGCTGCTTTAATGTCAGTCGCCCCCATTATCAGTTTATTAGTGAAAGACCTAATGGGTAATCAAGGTAACGTATCATTTGTTAGTGGTGTCGTTGCTGCAATGCCAGGTTTTGGTACATTGCTCATTGCCTCAAGACTCGGACATCAGATGGACAAAACTGGTCCAATCAAAGTATTATTAGCTGGCTTAGCTTTCGCAGGAATTATTTTTATCCCTATGTTCTTCGTCACATCCCCTTGGCCATTAGCTGCTTTAAGATTTTTGTTCGGCTTGGCCAATGCGGCAATGCTTCCCGCTGTACAAACAATTTTGACAATCAGTGTCCCACGCGAAGCTTTCGGGAGAATCTTTAGTTATAACCAATCATTCCAAGCAGCCGGTGGCGTTATTGGCCCCTTACTTGGTTCTGTCGTATCCGGTATATTAGGTTATCAGTCTGTCTTCTTGATTACAGCATGTATGCTACTCTTTAACTTTTATCTCGTCTTCCGCATTCGAAAAGTCAGCACAGAATAATATTCAGTGTTTTAATATAACAAAAAAGTCTATGCTTTTAGCAATGCTAAAGCATAGACTTTTTAAGTCAGTGTTAATCTACCACTGACTATTGATTATTCATAACTACTTAACTCGTGCAGGTTCCTCGTCTGATTTCATGGTATCTTTTGCTTTGTCGATTCCCTTAGAAGCTGATTTACCAACACTAGATGTGACATCTTGTGCCTTATCTTGCAACGAAGTAGACTTTTTATCGAACTCTTCCTTTTTCTGGATATCAACAACACGAACATTCACTTCTACAACATCTAGTCCTGTAATCTTGTTAATCTCGCGTGAAATAGTACTTTTGATGTCATCATATACACGTCGTACATCCGCACCGTATTCTACAATAATGTTCAAGTCGACAGCAACCTGTTCTTTTCCGACTTCAACGCTAACACCGTCGGTGGGATTATCGGTATTCACCAATTTATTCTTAATATTTGAGATAAAGCCACCATCGATGTCTAGTAAACCACGTGTCTGTTCCAGAGCAATGCCCGTGATTTTTTCAATTACTTTATCGTCATAAGATAGCTCGCCTTTAATATCACTGCTACTTTTTTCTGGTGTTGATGTTTCATTAATTTTAACCATATTCATTCTCCTTCTTTATCTACGTTTTAATACTGACACAATCGTTTCAAAAACCACTGCCAAACTCAAATCATGTTTTCGCATATAAAAGCCGATAGCATAACCAACAGATGATAGTAAGACTAACAAAACTGTTTTCCAAAAACCAATCGTCAAAAACAATACGGCGACAACTAGTCCAACTGACAATCCAATAAGCGGTTTCCAACGATGAAAATCAAAATTTTCCATGTATTCACCTCACACAACTCTTGGATTTTTTCTACTATGATCAGTTTGTCGATGAACGATGATTTTAGTTTTCACATCAATATCATCCTTACCAATTAAACCATTCACTTTGCGATTAATTTCTGTCACCAAATCTTCATAAGCACCATTAATCTGTGATTTTTTAGCCGTCATGCCTTTAACGATAATATTGACCTGACGCTGACGTATTTTCACTTTGATTTTAGTACTATCAATACCACGCCCTGAAACAATTGTGTGAACAAAATTCGTTATACTACGATCGGTGAGTAATAATTGCCCTTCTTGGCTCTTAGTCATTGTTAAATTATACTGTGGCTTTGGATAAAGCCAAACAACTAATAAACCTAAAATGAGTGCTCCAAGTAAGCCTATCACAAACCAATAATAATATAGCGACCACTCTTGTCGATCTAATGGTAATTGTCTCATGTAGTCATGAATATTTTGGTAAAACGGAAACGCTCGTCTTGTTACAGCAATTGGTAATAACGCTGCGATGTACACCAACCCAACTAAGGACAGCAGAAGCTTAATCAATTTATTCATAGACCCTCCTGCATATGTGTTTCACAACTCATTTATGACCGACTACCAACAATCCAAGATACTATAGCTACTAATACTACCGCACCAATAATAGATGGAATAATTGCCATTCCTGCTAGTGAAGGACCCCATGATCCAAGTAGCATTTCACCTAACCATGAGCCAATAAGACCTGCAGCGATATTACTAATCCACCCCATCGCGGCACCTTTACTTGTAATTGCACCAGCTATTGCACCAATAATAGCCCCCACAATCAATGTCCATAATAGTCCCATAATATCTCCTTTCTTACTTACACGACTCAGTTACTCAACTCAGAAGTTATTTCCAACATACGATAACTTCTTTACACGTTCAGACTAACATAATGATATTTGCCAAACAAATAATATGATTATCGGTATGCAAAACAAAAAACATCACGTCCCGTGATGTTTTTTATTGTTACTGAAATAAGAATACTTTGGTTTCGTATGGTCTTAGTTGATCACTCTGATCATCATCATAATTGCTAATCAAACACTGCTTGGCATTACGCTGCCCGTAATCACGTACAACATCTCGATCAGTAAAGTTACTCAAAACGAGCAATGTTTGCCCATTATAATGACGACGGTAAGCAAATACTTCATTGTCTTCTGGATCAATGGCTTCATAGCTACCATAGACAATCAATTCACTCTCGTGGCGTAGTTGAATGAGTCTTTGGTAATAATAAAAGACAGAATCATCATCTTCCAAAGATGCCTCGACATTGATATCAGTATAATTTGGATTAAGATTAAACCAAGGTTTTCCAGTTGTAAAACCAGCGTTTTCTTCAGTTGACCATTGCATCGGTGTTCGCGCATGATCACGCGACATGGTTGCGAAATAGCGCATCATCGTTTCCTTATCAACAATCTTGTCTTCTAAAACAAACTGTTGATAAGCATTCAAAGTTTCAATATCTTCATATTGAGAAATGTCGTCAAATTTAACATTCGTCATACCGATTTCTTCACCTTGATAAATATATGGTGTACCTTGCAACATATGTAAAGTTGTGGCTAACATTTTAGCTGCTTTGACACGATATTTAGGGTCATCTGTTGCAAATCGTGATACAGCACGTGGCTGATCATGGTTATTCCAATACAAGCTATTCCATCCCTTGCCATCAAGACCAAGTTGCCACTTAGATAGCGATGCTTTAAGATCAGTCAGCTTAATCTTTTCATCATTCCATTTCGTTAATCTTTCATCTGGATTGGGCGTTAACGCAACGTGTTCAAACTGGAATACCATATTCAGTTCATTTCCAGACAAATTAGTGTATTCTTGTGCCTTTTCAGGTGTTGCACCTGGCATCTCACCAACAGTCATCACATCATAATGGGACAAAACTTTACTATTCATTTCTTGCAAAAATTCATTCAGACGCGGACCATTAGCAACAGCTGTTGCATCAGCATAAATGGCATTATCTGGTTTTGGTATATCTGGTAATCCAGCTTCTTTGGATATCAAATTAATCACATCCATTCGGAACCCATCAATTCCCTTGTCTAGCCAAAATTTCATCAAATCCCATACTTCATTACGGACAACTGGGTTTTCCCAATTCAAATCTGGTTGAACATCGGCAAAAAGATGCAAATAGTACTGTCCAGTAGCTTCGTCAAATTTCCAAGCTGAACCACTGAAGAATGATCCCCAATTATTAGGTGCTTGACCATCAACAGGATCATGCCAAATGTAATAATCGCGATATGGATTATCTTTTGATTTTTTACTTTCAATAAACCATTCATGTTGATCAGATGTATGATTAACCACAAGATCCATCATAATCTTCAATCCCAACTTGTGCGCCGTTGCTAGCATCTCATCATATTGTGCCATGGTGCCATAAGTTGGTTGGATATTCCGATAATCGCTAATATCATAACCGTTATCTTTGTTAGGTGAACAATAAATTGGATTTAACCAAATCACGTCTGCACCCAAACGTTTAATATAAGGTAATCGTTGCGTTAGACCACCAATATCGCCAATACCATCACCATCACTATCCTGAAAACTCATTGGATATACTTGATAAACAACTGCTTCTTGCCACCAATTTTTCTTCTTCATCATTCATTTCCTACGCTTTCGTTATTTTAGAAACACTTCTACTAATCCACTGAAAAGCTACAATACCAACAGTTACGATTAATAACACAATAAACATACCGATAAAACCATTACCACTAATTTTTGCTAATACCCTAACACCAATTGGGCTAATAAACGATCCCAAGTTACAGCCGATAAGCAAAACTGAATTACCTAAAGTTTCTGAGCCAGCAGGTGCAATCTTAGATAATAAATTAAATGCATAAGTACCAGCTAATGGATAAGAAAAGCCACACAATATTGTACCTAATGACACAATATATAGATTACCACCTGTACCGATCAGAATAGCACCCAACGCCATTAAAAAAGTACCAATGGGTAGCGTCATGTAACGTGCCACTTTGTATATACGTCCAAATAAAAATCCCATTGCCATACCAGCTAAAGTGTTCAAAGAAATAATCAGACTAGCCGTTGTCGCTGATCCCAAAGCACCACGAACGATGATACTTGGTATCTGCACAATAATTGCTGTTGAACACATCACCAAGAATAGGAGTAATAGGGCTAGCAGCACTACTGGCAAATTAATTCTTTGGTGTGCCTCTTTGTTTTCGTCATCAATTTGTGGTTCTGGTACATATCGCCAAAAGAAGATCATAATTGGAAATGCCAAGCCATAAATCAAGAATGCCATATGCCAATTAATTAACAACAATAGGCCGACAACTAAATTCAAAATACAGACACCAAGCTGTTCCATTGCAGAACGATTACCTAGCATTTGTGCTTTATCATGGCCGCTAAACAATAAATCAATAACCGTTATTGCCAGTGAATTAAATAGACCAATACCAATACCTAACAATAGTCGCGATATAAATATTGCTTCAAAACTCTGACTAAATACAGGAAATATACCAGCTACGCCTGTAATCATTAAGCCTAGCGCAATTGTTCGCTTAATACCTATCTTCTTTGCAATGGTACCTGAGATTAACAAGAATAACATAATTGTAAATTGCTGAACAGTTGCAATCATATCAATCATTTCCAATGAGATGTTGGGAAAATTCTTTGCCATTAACGGTAGTGCTGATGAAACTGCCGGACCAGTCGTAATAATTAGAGATATTGACAGTACCGCGTAACGCATCATACCAGTATGTGACGCGGATATTGCTTTTTCATGATATTAACCTTTCTCAAAATGTGGTGGATTGCATTCAATCAAGCATTATTCAAAAATAATATTAAATATTTGCCTATTGATTGAATAACTAACGTGTTTAATCAAAATCGTGTAAACGTTTACACAAAGTACTATAACACTTTTATGCAAACGTTTGCAATAGTTATTATATTTTTTATTTTACTATTTTGCACGACTACCTTATAGTTAAACTAATGAATCTAAAATAAGCTAGGTAACAATTATGGCTACTACAATAAAAGACATCGCCCGCGTCGCTGGCGTCTCTCCATCAACTGTTTCACGTATATTATCGAATAAGCAAACATTATATAGTGGCTATGCCACCGAAACCATTACCCGGGTTAAACAAATTGCTGAAGACTTAAATTATCGAAAAAATCGTTCAGCAATTGAGTTAGTAACTAAAACAAGTCAAGTATTGGGAATTATTTTATCGGCAACTCCGACTAACTTTGCGCAAGAGATTATTTCTGGTATCCAAAAAGAAGCTTCTTTACACCATATGGATACCATTATTGCTTATGCTGGTGAAGATGATGACGCCTTACAGCTTCAGGCACTCAAAACAATCTCTGAAAGAAGTGTTAAGGGGATTCTCTTACTCGGTATTACACTTAGCCCAACTAATGAACATTTCTTACGTTCTGCTGATATTCCCTATATATTTCTATCAGTTGCTCAATCTGAACCAGATTTACATTTCATTGCATCAAACGATTTTGATATTGGGTATCAAGCAACCCAATATCTCATTAATCATGGCCATCATGATATCGCTTTTGTTGGTGCTAATCTTGAATCTTGTGTGGGACATCTACGTCTTGATGGCTATCGTCAAGCGCTGAAGGAGCATCATATTACTTATCACGACGATTATGTGATCGGTGGTAATTGGCTTTACGTTGATGGTGTTCATGCCGTCAATATTTTACAAACGCAAGTTAACTTAACTGCTATTTTAGCTGGAAGTGATTTAGTCGCTGCTGGTGTAATGAATCGTGCACGTCAATTGAACCGCGTCATCCCTTCTGATTTATCAGTTATGGGCATTGATGGCACACTACTGTGTGACGTTATTTATCCACAATTAACCAGCATTAAACAATCATTTTACGAAATGGGCGTTCAAGGTACCAAACAAATTATCGAAAAAACTCACATTGAGAGTGCCTATACATCGATTTCTATAAAAGATGGTGCCAGTGTTACAACACACTAAATAAAAAACATCAGTGTCCCTCGACACTGATGTTTTTATTTTATAATGCGCAAATCATCATTATCTTGATAAAAGCGTTAAAATAAAAAATGAAAGGATGATTACTAGAACGTAATCAACATACTTAACAACCATATGAAACCTAATAAAATTAATTTACAAAATATTCCTACAAGGATTAAAGTTGCAGCACTCCTGAATATCTTGTTTATGATTATCACTGTTATTTATAATGTTTATTTGTATCATCATAATCATATGCTTAAATCTATGCCTGAACGTAAGTTCCCTCTTCAAAATAACTACGCTTGGCTCACTGCAAATAATGGTACGTCAATTCATTATTTTGTATTTGGTCTATTGATTCTTGTGATCCTCACCAGCTTTAGTTTTTACTTCGTCATGAAAACGATTAAAGCCGTGGATGTCGACCGTAAACATTTTTCATTCTTGTTGGCCATCATCAGTAGTGTTATGACACTAATTTTAACAATCATTATGATTGTACAATTGGCTTCACCAATATTGGCAGCTTTACTCGTTATCCTCGCTTTAACTGGCGCCATTATACTAGGTAGTAAAGCTTCACAAAATAAAAGATAATAAAAGACGAACTTTATTTCGTTTATAAGCGAAATATTTACAATATAAACAAATTATAACGAACTTAAATCTCTTTTTATATGCTATTATATGATTTATGAATGAACATCACATATAGGAGATTTTTTATTATGCACTGGTTTCAAGACTTCATTGCAGCCATCAGTGTCGTGCTTAATGGTATTCCACAAGGTATCTTAGCCATGTCATTGGGGTTCGCTGTTTTTCCAACCACTTTTTCTTTTGTCTTTGCCTCAGCTGTCAACGGTACTTTTGGCTCAGTAGCACCGCTTTCTTTCCAGGCCGAATCGCTTGCATTAACTGGCGGTCTAGGTAAAGATATGCGGGAGCGTGTTTCCATCGTTTTCTTTGGTTCCGTTATTATGGCATTTATTGGCTTTTCAGGTATGTTGACCAAAATTGTTGATTTCATGGGAGCGCCCATTATGGCCGGTATGATGGCAGGTGTTGGTATCATGTTAAGTCGAATCGCAATTAATATGGCAAAAGATGATAAGCAAGTCGGCATTATTTCAATTTTAGTCGCTGGTTTGACATATATCTTGACGCAAGATTTAATTTGGACAATTGCACTATCCGTTATTTTATCTAGCTGTTATGCCCGTTTTGTCCAAAATTATGAACAAACATTGCCTGCCCATATTACTGCCCGTAAATTTACCTTTTATAAACCTAAGATGAGTTTCAATATTTTACGTGGTGCCTTGAGTCTGGCCTGTTTGAATATTGGCGCTAATATCTCATATGGTTTAATTACTGGATCGATGACTGGTATAAAACCCAATCCAGTAGATCTTAATTTATTAACGTCAACACAAGCACTAGCTGATATGGGTACCAGTCTTTTAGGTGGTGCGCCTGTAGAAGCCATTATTTCAGTTACTGCTAGTGCCCCTGAACCAGTTATAGCCGGTATCATGATGATGCTTATGATGGCTATCATTTTATTTACTGGTTGGTTACCCAAAATTGGTAAATATGTTCCGAGTACATCCATTGCTGGTTTTTTGTTAGTTCTTGGCGCCGTCGTTATCTTCCCGGCTGATGCTGCAACAGCTCTAGGTGGAACACAGATTATCATTCCAGCAATTACATTAGTTGTCACCGCAATTATTGATCCTTTTGCAGGACTTTTGATTGCTGGCATTTTGAAATTCTTATTGCCCGTCGTAGGTTTTGGAGCTTAAAACATGATATCAAAAAATTATACTTTAGCAATCGGTCACGTAAAACGTGACCTCCCCATTGTACCGATCAACTCAACAACGAGTATTGCGTCATTTGTTTTGCTCGGCGATGCAGAATTAGCACATGAAGCAGCGCAACAATTAAAAAATCGATTACCTAAAGATTTCGACTGTATTGTCACGATGGAAAGTAAAGGTATTCCTTTAGCACAAGAATTAGCTGTACTCATGCAGCAACCACGTTATGTCGTCCTACGCAAGTCTGTTAAAAGCTATATGAACTCACCACTGACGACAGACGTTTCAGCAATTACAACACAAGCACATCAACAACTTGTCTTGGATCAAAATGACGCTGATTATTTGCAAAATAAAAACATCATCTTATTAGATGATGTTATTAGTAGTGGTGGTTCCTTATTAGCTGCTGAAACCTTATTACAGCAGATCAATGTTAAAATTATAACCAAAGCGGCTATATTGGCTGAAGGCGATGCCGCAAAACGCGACGATATTGTCTATCTTCAACCCCTCCCTCTATTTAAACCTGATGCATGATAATAGATAATTTGCACGGCATTCTAACTGAATGCTTTTTTATTTTGCATCAAAATTGAGTGGCATGTATTAAAGTACGTGCTACTTTTTCTGGGCTTTCGGGTTGTGCTTTAACCAACCACTTATTTAAAACATTAAATAATCCACCGATTGAGAAGCTCATAATATAATCAATTTCTTCTTGGTTTTCTGTAAGATGCCACGGCGCATCAAACATTGTATAAACTCCCGAAAGTTGCTGCGTCATCTGCAATGAAACACGATAAAAAAGTTGCTGTTCAATGAGTAGCCTAACAATATCACGTTCTTGCCACCAAAATTCAAAGAAACGCTGCCATATCTCTTCAAATGGTGTGTGTACCATATCGATTTTTTGGCATTCAGTAATATAATCTTGTGTTTTATTGTGACAATAATAATCAATCAAATCATCTTTATGGTCAAAATATCGATAAAAAGTTCTACGTGATAGCCCTGCTTCTTGACAAATATCTGCAACTTTAATCGTTTGATAATCTTGCTCCTGTAATAATTTAACAAGTGCTTCCCATATCCAAAGGCACGACTGCGCTGCTTGTCGTTGTTTTCCATTTAGCATAACAATTCTCTCTTCCTGCACATAAACTCATTTATGTAGCACTTTAACATCATGTATTGTAAATCCTTGCGTCTTGAGTATACTAAACCCAGCAATAAATGTCACACATGTAACCAATTCCAACATTTGTGACACATAAAGGAGAATAACAATGCAAAAAGTAAGACCAGTATTACCGTTGCTCATTATCGGTAATATTCTGTGCATGATGGATGTTTCAATTGTGACCATCATTATGCCAAAATTACAAAGTACCTTCAATGTCAGTTTAGATGATTTATCCTGGGTTATTAATATTTACACCATTATCTTTGCTGCATTTATTATTCCATTCGGTCGCTTAGCCGATAAAATGGGGCGTAATAAATTAATTTTATTGGTTTATGTATTTTTGGCCTCGGTTCATTAGGTAGCGGGACTGCTGTAAATCTTAATGTGCTACTGATTTTTCGTGCGATTCAAAGCTTAGGTGCAGCAATTATTATTCCAACAAGTATGGTGGTTGCACTAGAACTCACTGATAGCAAAAATCGTAATAAAATAATGGGTATTCTTGCTGGATCACAAGGTTTAGCCGTTGCACTTGGTCCATGTGTGGGTGGCTTTATTTCACAGTACTGGGATTGGCGATGGGTCTTTTTCATTAACATCCCCTTCATCATATTAATATTATTACGATTACCCTTTGTACTATCTATCAAAAATGAACAAACCATTCAAACTAAAAACGACTGGTTTGGCACTTTTTTGAGTATCATTGCACTCTTCACATTATCCCTGGGATTAATTAAAGGCAATAGTTGGGGTTGGCATAGTCAGATTATTCTACTCTTATTCCTTATTGCCTTACTAGCATCTATTCTATTTCTATTCTGGGAACGACATATCGCACATCCTATGATTGACTTATCTTTATTCAAAAGTCGTAATTTCAACGCAGCCTGTTTTGCTTTGATTTTATGTAATTTCTTTCTAGGTGGCATGGTCGTTCTCATGCCGACATTTTTAACTAAAATACACAATCTTAGTGAAATCCATGCAGCGCTCTTAATTACGCCGTATTCCGTTTCCGTTATGATCGCTGTTGTTTTGTCAGCATTACTAGCGAAAAGAATCAATCACAAATTCATGATTGGCACTGGTTTTTTACTCATTAGTGGGAGTTATTATGTTCTGAGTCAACTTCCGGATAAAGACTACGTCCTACAATTAATTATAAGTGACATCTTATTAGGTATCGGTTTTGGGATGGTTGCAGCTATCGCGAATATCATGGTTATTGCTGACTTCCATGGTGTTCAATTAACCTCATCGCAGAGTGTGGCCAATGTTTTGCGTCAAGTTGGTTTAGTATTATCTATTGCTGTTTGCATGTCGCTATTAACGAGTTATCTTACTACCGCCAAATCACATACTTTAGCTTATAGCTATGATCGACTGGAAACCCTTCATTTAAACCAGCAACAGCAGAAAACTATTAAAAAGAAACTAGCTCAAAAACTTAATGCTAACCACCAATCAATCAATTCTAATCAAAGTAGTATCAAAGTACCCAAAGTCGTAATATCTGAAGCCAAACGACATACACTTATCAATACGCATTATCAAGATGCTTTACAACATATTGCCACACAGAAAAAAGTGACGGTGGATCAAATACCAGCATCTACCAAAGCCCTAATACGACAACAAATAACACATACAGTTAATACAACAATTAATCAAAAAGAATCTACCATTCATGCAAAAATTCAGCATTTTACGGTTGATGTGCATCGTCAACTCAAAAAGAACGTTGCTAAAGCCTTTCTAAACGTTTATCAGGTTATTTTCCCAATCGCATTATTATCAATAGCTGTTATTTTTATATTTAAACCGAAACATCAATGATACAAAAAAAGGCCGTGATAGCTCACAGCCTTTTTTGTTTTATACCAAATCTTCACCGTTTGTCGCGATAACTTTTCGATACCAATCAAATGAGTCCTTTTTAATGCGCTTTAATGTGCCATTACCATCATCATCTTGATCAACATAAATAAAACCATAACGCTTTGACATTTCTGATGTTGAAAAACTAATCAAATCAATTGGGCCCCACATTGTATAACCCATGAGATGGACACCATCAGCAATTGCTTCCTTCATTTGTTCAATATGTTGACGCAAGTAGTCAATACGGTACTGATCATGCACATGCCCGTTCTCTAATTTATCCAAAGCGCCCAAGCCATTTTCTACCACAAATAGTGGTTTACGATAACGATCCCACATTGCGTTTAAAGTAATCCGAAGACCGATTGGATCAATCTGCCAGCCCCAATCCGATTCTTCCAAATAAGGGTTACGACCGCCCACAACCATATTCCCCATTGAATCAGCACTTTGATCATGTTGGGTGACATTTGTCATGTAGTAACTAAAGCTAATAAAGTCAACAGGATACGCTGCCAATAGCGCTTGATCCTCATCCGCCATCTTGATTGTGATACCATTTTCGGCAAAATAACGATTCATGTATTCCGGATATTCACCGCGTGCCTGTACATCAGTAAAGAAAAGATTTTTTTGATCTTCCAACTGTGCTGCGCGAACATCAATCGGATTTGGTGTCCCTGGGTATGTCTGCATTCTCGCTAACATAGCACCTATTTTAGCTTGTGGATCAATTTCATGTAACTGTTGTGTCGCACGCGCGCTCGCAACAAATTGATGATGCAAAGATTGATAGCGAATTTGCAGTTGCTCTTTTTCAGATAGATGTTTATCAATAGCACCTGTTTCATGGAATCCCCAGGTACCAGTGTTAATTTCATTAAATGTTAGCCAATACGGTACCTTGCCTTGATAGCGCTGAAACACAGTTTCTGTGAAACGATTAAACGCCGTAATTGTTTCTCGACCAGCCCAACCATTATATTTCTGTGTTAGAGCAATTGGCATTTCATAGTGTGATAACGTAATTAAAGGTTGGATATTATATTTAGCAAGCTCAGCCAAAACCCTATCATAAAAGGCTAAACCAGCCGCATTAGGCTGTGCATCTTCACCATTCGGGAAAATACGTGACCAAGCAATTGAAAAGCGATAAACTTTAAAGCCCATTTCAGCAAATAAAGCAATATCTTCTTGATAATGATGATAGAAGTCAATGCCACGTCTTTTAGGATACGCAACATCAGTGGTGTCAGCTAATGCCACCTTTAATGTTTCTGCTGTAACGTCACTCATCGACACTTGGCGTCGATCATCTGCTTTTTTAACAACTTCCGCTGTACTTAAGCCTTTACCATCAATACGCCAAGCACCCTCAACTTGGTTCGCCGCAGTCGCACCGCCCCATAAGAAATCTTTTGGAAATGACTTTGGAAATGTTACGTTATACATGTTTGATTTCTCCTTGATCCATTGTTTCATTTTTAGTGTTCTTTTCTGCTAAGGATATCACCCACTGAGTATCCTTTGTTGTTGTATCAGGTGTTACCGAAATATTATAATCTGGTGTATTGGTCACAATCATCATCACGGTAGTATCAAAGCCAGCTGTTTTAACTGCTTCTCGATCAAATTCGACAATTGCTTCCCCTTGGGTTACCTTTTGATTCTGTTGTACTAAGGTTGTAAAATATCGGCCATCTAATTCAACGGTATCAATGCCGATATGAATCAATACTTCTGCCCCATCTTTTGAAATAATACCAATGGCATGTCCAGTTGGGTAAACTGCACTAATTGTACCTTCAACTGGCGATTTAACAATATTACTAGTTGGCACTATTGCAACACCTTGCCCCATTACTTCTGAGGAAAATACCTCGTCTTTTACATTTTTCAAAGGGATGATCGTCCCCTCAATAGGTACTGCTAAATATTCATTCCCTGGCTTTTTTCATTAACAACTACAGATGATGCTAATGTCTCTTTTGATCTTTGAATACCGAAGAAATAAGTCAACACAGTTCCTAAAATGAAGGCCACCGCCAAACCAATTATCACACTAGTAAAACCACTACCGAGATAAGTTGGCAAGGCTAATAAACTAGGAAGCGTAAATGAGCTGGCATGTGCTTGCCCGCCACCAGCGATAGCACCACCAATCGCACCTGCAATGGCAGCGCAGATAAAGGGACGCTTAAGTTTTAAAGTAACACCATAGATGGTTGGTTCTGTAATCCCTAATACAGCTGTTGCAACGGATGAACCGGCCAAAGACTTCATTTTCTTATCTTTGGATTTCAAGAAAACGCCTAGAGCGGCACCGGCTTGTGACAATACCGCAACACTCAATATTGGTAGCAACGGGTCATAACCTAATTTACTAATATTGTTCATCATAACTGGCACAAATGTCCAATGGACGCCGAAAATCACAAATACTTGCCAGAAAGCGCCAAGTATAGCACCTGCAACTGCTGGCGCTGTATTATAAATTGCTGATACGCCACTAGAAAGTAGTGTCCCGACACTAGCACCTAATGGTCCGACAACAATCATCGTTAATGGTGCCATAATCATTAGAGAAAATAGTGGCGTAAAGATGTTGCGCACAGCTTCTGGAAATACTTTATTTAATACGGGTTCTAAGTATGATAGAACCCAAACAGCTAGTAAAATCGGAATGACACTAGATGTATATGTGGTAGGAATAACTGGTATACCAAAGAAATTAATTGTTTGGGCACTGCCAGATATCGCCACTAATGTTGGATAAACTAACGTCGTTGCTAAGGCAACAGCAACGAATTGATTCACTTTCAAACGTTTGGCTGCTGTAAAAGCAAGCAATACAGGTAGGAAGTAGAAAAAGCCATCTCCTGCTGCATACCATATTTGATATGCACCACTTTTATCAGTTAGCCAACCAATTGCAACGAACAAAGCAAGCAGACCTTTTAGAATACCAGCACCAGCCATAGCACCCAAGAACGGTGTAAAGACACTAGAAATAAAACCAATAAAGCGATTCATTATATTTTCTTTTTTGTTAGTAGTAGTTTCAGTATCTTGATTATCGGTATTCTCTAAATCGGCTAATTGCGCTAGTGGCTCAAAAACTTTAGCCACTGCATTACCAATGACGACTTGATATTGACCGGCAGACTTGACAACAGTCACGACACCATCTAGATTTTCTATTTTTTGTGTATCGGCTTTACTTTCGTCTTTTAATTTGAACCGTAGCCGTGTCGCGCAATGCCAAGCAGTATTAATATTCTCTTTACCACCAACACCTGATAAAATTTCATTTGCTAATAATTTATAATCCATTATCATTCACCCTTTATAACCACAAAACCCAAGCCAATGCGAACTAACGTTAAAAACGCCGTTCATCATTAACTTGGGTTTTGCCTAATTGAATAGTTACAATCCCTTCAATCGTGCTGATTGAGTTCATTTATGATTCTTTGAATGTGTATCGTAATATAAACTTGTTCATTAACAGAAACATCGCGATGC
Organism: Leuconostoc fallax KCTC 3537; assembly: GCF_000165675.1. GTDB lineage: Bacteria > Bacillota > Bacilli > Lactobacillales > Lactobacillaceae > Leuconostoc_B > Leuconostoc_B fallax. Next base: position 19,885 of record NZ_AEIZ01000026.1, read on the forward strand.
AATTTAGTTTGTACGAATTGCATAATTTTCTGTGTACATTTAAATGCTTGTGGGTATTTTTTAAAGATATGTTCGTACAAAACATCATCTGGTTGTTCTGATTTCTGATTTTTTGCTGTCGTTGTGATCCGTTCCACGAAGAAACGTAAATGGACAAGAAATCGCTGATAACTAATACTTGTTTCATCTAATTGAATTTGTAATTGGTATTGCACAATGGTCAAAATATCACGAATCAATTGGGTCATTTCTGTACCCTTTTTAATATTTGATTGTGAAGAGGTCCGATTTTCAACAAATTTTAAAGCAATAAAGCCTGCTTCATCTTCTGCCAACGTAATACCAAATTCCCGCGTAATTAATTGTAGTGCTTCTTGACCAACTGTATACTCCATTGGATAAAAATGTTGAATTTCCCATAATAATTCATTTCGAATCACAATGTCATCTCTTGCTCTTTGGATGGCAAAATGAATATGATCCGTCACTGCAATTAATAGATAAGCATTGAACTTAGTATTTAATTTATCCTCTGCCAACCGAATAATTTTGGATGAGATTTCAAAGTATTCTGGAGGAATATCATGAATCAATTCATTAAATAATGATAACCAGTGTTCTTCTGTTGGTGTATAAATTTTATCAATCTGGTTTTCATTAATTGCTTGGCCAACTTTTTTTGAAATCCAAGACCTTTTCCAATTAAAACAACTTCATGTCCATTATTTTCAGCCAGCAACACATTATTGTTAAATATTTTCTTTATTTCCATCAACCACTTCCTGACTTTCAAATATGTAAAAATAAAAACCTAACAATAAATGTCGAGACGTTTCCCCTAAAGGTTCATCTCAAACAGTATATCGTTAGGTTTTGCCCGTTAGAACGGTTACAATCCTTACCACATTTAAATTGTACACTATTTTGTAAGCGGTTTCAATAGACTTTTATCTTATTTATTTTTCAGCCAAATTATTGATACTTTCGTAAGCTAACAAAGAATAACACAGCAAACCAACAGATTGCTAATAATGTTGTAATCATTGTACCTTTAGACAATAATAATATTAAAAAATTGTCCCCATAAATAGAATGGTTAGGTAATTTGTTATAGGTGCGCCTGGCATTTTAAATAATTGTTGCCCTTTATGATAATCAGCCGATTTTCTATATTTGATATGCGCTACCATTAATGTGGCGTAAATAACAATAAATGTTGCCGAAGCAATGGATGTCACAATACTAAATGCATCATTTGGGAATAAGTAGTTAATCAACACGACAGTTGCAACTAGAATGGTTGAAAATGTGATAGCATTCATTGGAATCGCACGATGATTTAATTTCGAAAACATACTTTTTTTGTCTGACAAAGCAAATAACATTCGGCCTGTGGTAAATAACGAACTATTGAGCGAAGAGGCCGCTGCCGTTAGGACCACAAAATTAATGATCCCCGCTGCCGCAGGAACACCAATTCCTGAAAATACTTGTACAAATGGTGACATCTCTGAACTATAATGAGTCCAGGGTTGAATCACCATAATGGCTAATAAGGCACCAATATAAAAAATTAATATACGGATAATAATCGAATTAATCGATTTAGGAATTGTACTTTCAGGATTCTTTGTTTCTGATGCTGTAATCCCGACAAATTCTACACCCAAGAAGGCAAAGAACGCCATTTGAAATGCAGACAAAACATCATGTCCCTTATCCGCAATTAGTCCATGTTCCCATAAAGTAGACAAATGCGTTATACCCGATTCAGTACGCGTGTGTAAAATAACCATGATAACACCCGCTGCAATCATCGCTAAGATAGCCACAATTTTAATCATTGCAAACCAGAATTCAGTTTCGCCAAAGGCACGCACGGCAATGATATTAATGCTGTACAAAACAGCTAAAAATACAATACCCCAAATCCATATCGGAATGCTTGGAAACCAGTAACGCATATAGTTACCAATGGCAGTTAGTTCAGCCATCGCAATGACAATCCACCCTAACCAGTAGGTCCATCCCATAATAAATCCAGCTCGCTCGCCTAGATATTTTTTAATAAAACCGATAAAAACAGTTTGATTTGTATCTGATAAAAGTAACTCACCTAAGGCACGCATCATTGAGAATACAAAAATCCAGTCACAATATAAATCAATAAAATGGTTGGTCCGGCTTTTTGAATAGATTCTCCAGCGCCCAAAAATAGCCCTGTACCAATTGTGCCTCCTAGGGCAATCATATTAACATGACGCCCCGAGAGGTGCCGTTCAAGTGAATGATTCTCACTCATTATATTTCCCCCTATAAATTAAAATATCAACTTAATTTATGTTAGATTATAATTTATAATAAGTAAAACTCAACTTTTTCAATTTTAAATGAATAAAAGTATTCTAAGGATGTACATTTTGACAAATTTCGCTTATAAAGTATTTACAACCGTCGTCACGCAACAGTCTTTTTATAAAGCTTCGCTCCAGCTAAATGTTACCCCCAGTGCTGTCAGCCACTCTATTAATCAGTTAGAGACAACTTTAGGGTTTCCACTCTTCATTCGCAGTCGAACAGGGATGCGGCTAACGGATGATGGCCAATATATTCTGCCCTATATTCAAGAAATTATCAATGCTGATGACAAATTGCTACAGATAGCTGATAATATCAAGGGACTTCACGCTGGTAACATCAGAATCGGCGCTTTTAGTAGTGTCTGTGTGAACTGGCTGCCCCATATTATTCGCTCTTTTTCTCAAAAATATCCTAAAATTAAAATTGCCATTGCCCAAGGTAGTTTTAGCGATATTTCTAAAAAACCAATGTTGGAGAAATCGATATTGGTTTTACAACACTCCCTGTTAATGAAAACTTGATTGTCTTACCATTAATCTCAGATCCAATTAGGTGTGTTACACCTTCTTCTTTCGTACCCAAAAATCGTCATAGTATTACCAAAGATGATTTAATCGGTCAAAAATTCATTTTACAAAAAATGGATTATGATCGTGATACTAAATTAGCACTTGATTATTACAATGTTGAGCTCAATTCGATTAATTTTTCTATAGATGACCAATCGATTATTTCAATGGTCGAAGCTGGTATCGGCCTTGGTATTTTGCCTGATTTAGCATTGAATAAACTTAATGGTGATATTAATGTCTATCCTTTCAGTGAAACCTTTACACGTCAGGTTGCGCTCGTTGTGAATAAGAATCAAATGACATCCCCCTCTGTCGCTGCAATGGTGAAGCATATTGAATCCTTCATTAAAGATTCAATCGTTAAATCTTCACTTTGAACAAATAAAAAAGCAACACATCATTTGTGATTGCTTTTTTATTGGTTATTTGAAATAAATTGTTGCTGCTTTCGTATTATCTGTCACAATAGCTTGAGCACCAATACTTTTTGCATGGACAAAGTCTGATTTACTATTTGAATCGTTGACCATCAGCATCTTATGATGCTTATTGAGGAATGATACAGTTTCACGATTCACTAGCGATTGATTCAGGGCAATAAATTGAACAGCTGCTGGCAACTGGCTAACAGTTTTTTGCCAATCTACTTTGGATTGATTGGTATTTTTGATTTGTAATATTTCAGGGGCTTGTGGTAGTGATTGGTGCATATAACTCAAACTATTAACATCCGTCGACTGCAACAAAACATGATTTGTCAGATGATTTCTTCTAATAGAAGAGATAATCCCCCGTTCCAAAAGCTCATGATGATTATTTTGCTCTTGTATCGCAATAACATAGTTGGTCATAACACCGTATTTATCAAATATTTGGTTAAGCGTATGCACCGATTCACCATTATGATATTTATGATGCTGAATGGTCCGATAATTCGAATCCGTGATATTGATATTTTGACCAGTTGCTTGATTTAAATTATTGTCGTTAGCTACAACTAAATGATGGTCTTGACTCAAGAAAACTTTCTGGTCAATATACTGCACACCAGATTTTAAAGCAACATTATAATTTGCTAAGGTATAATCTTGACCTTGGTGACCAATAATTAAGGGCTGATGTCGCGACTGTTTAATATTAATTGGTTGATGATCACGCCAAATGCCATAAATAATTGTTAGCATCAAAACGAATAAAACAATAACTGGTAACTTCAATATTTTTTAACATTATGCATCATGATTATCCCACAAAATTATTTTTCTTCATTGTACTCCCTGATGCCATAATTAAAAAGAGACATTTTAATAATACTGGCATTAATGCTCTTTCGGCTGATCTGGTAATAACAAAACAGACCCGGCGCCAATCACTAGTGACACCATGAATAAGATAAATATGGTACCAATCGACGTCCCATTATCCAAAAAGATACCTACCAGCAATGGACCAAGCACAGCACCGATTCGACCAATACCTTGTGCTAATCCTGTCATTGTGCCACGATACGTCATATGATATTGTTCAGGTGTTAATGCAATAATAGCCCCATAAGCACCTAGATTAAAAAAGACAAAATACAACCCGCCAGTAAGGTCATAAACAATGATGTTGCACTACCAAATAATATAGCTCCACCAGCAGTGCCTACCATATATATTGCAAAGACGTATTTAATTTTAATTTTACCCGATAACCATGCTGCACCAAAGTAACCCGGCAATTGCGCAATGATCATTATTACTGAGTAACCGAAGCTAGTCACAATTGTATTGCCACGACTGATTAAAATACTAGGTAACCACATGAACATACCATAATAGCTAAACATTACCATCAACCATGCAAGCCATAACAATGGTGTGGTTCGGGTAAAAGCATGGCGCCAATTATCAATATTATGTCGGTCCTTTACATATTCAACATTGTCCTCTTGAATATGTTTACGAAATAATAATGCCACGAGCGCACTCAATACTGTCAAAAGAAGTAAACCACGCCAGCCTAAATACGGACTCAATAAAAATGATAATAGCGCTGCTACTAGCCAGCCTAATGCCCAAAAGCTATCAGCCAATATTAACATCTTCCGTCTAACCTTCCCTTGGTACAAATCAGATATAAAAGTAGCGGCCACAGGTAGCTCTCCGCCTAATCCAATACCAACGACAAATCGAATAACTAAGAACATGTAAAAGTTTGGTGAAAAGGCCAAAAAAGCATTACCGATTGAAAATATTAATAATGAAATTAATAATGTTTTTTCCGTCCCATCCGGTCAGCCAGATGGCCCAAAATAAACGCACCCAAAATCATACCTACTGTACTCACCGAACTTAACATACCGGTTTGTGCAGCTGTTAATGCCCATTCCTTATGCACCAACGGCATAATATATGACAGCAGACCAACATCCATAGCATCAAACATCCAGGCCGTCCCAATAATAAGAAATACACGTAAATTATGATCCCGATTAACTATCCCTTTTGTCATCCCATTCATCTCCTAATTTTAAATTATTTTAGGTCTTTTTACTTTTAATAAATTATAAACGAATCTGTGGACATTTCAATACTCAATTCAAAATAATAAAAAACCTGTTATTATGACAAAATAACAGGTTACATTAATGATTCATTTTTTACTAAGCTATATGATTTTTGGTTTAAAATACGGCTAACATTCAACTTCAAGTTTGGGACAACATCCTCTTCAAACCACGCATTGCGTTTCAACCAAATGTTATTACGCGGTGACGGATGAACGATTGGAAAATATTGTGGTAAGTACGCCTGATAATTTGCCACGATATCCGTAATTTTATCTTTAGCAGTTAGGTGTAAATAATACTTTTGTGCATAAGCACCAATTAAAATAGTTAATTGTAAATTGGGCATCTGTGCGAGTAAGCGCGTATGCCATTTTTCAGCAACACCTTTTCTCGGCGGCATATCACCAGATTTGGCCTTTCCCGGATAGTAAAAGTCCATGGGAATTACCGCAATTTCACCTGATTCATAAAAAATGTCACGATCAATACCCATCCACTCACGTAAACGATCACCCGACGCATCATTCCACATAATGCCTGTTTCTTGCACTTTTTTACCAGGTGCTTGACCAACGATGAGAATGCGCGCAGCTTTATTCACTGAAAAAATCGGTTCCCATCCCTTATTCGTATATGCGACATTTTGCGAATCTTCCATTATTTCTTGATAGATTGACATCATTTCTCCATAATACTATTTATTAAGGGCTGTGTTTGATAGTCCTACGTCATTAATTTACCAGTATTAAAGGCAAATAACCACCATTGATACATTAAAATTTGCTCATTATGATACGACTATTAAAGGACTTTTTCCAGATTGTACCATTGCTCGTTAGCATGCTGCGATGCTGATTCACCTCGGTTAATATAACCATTTTTTCATAGAATGGAATACGATCTTCTAAACAAGTTAGCGCAATGCTTTCGCGCCCTTGCTCTCTGGCAACCTTTTCTAGAGCTTGTAGTAGTTGACTGCCAACACCTTGTCCTCGTGCTTCTGGTGAAACAGCAACTGTCAAAATCGTTTGATGTCCACCTGTGGCAATATTTTCAGGATTGTCCTCATACATCCAATCTTCAACAAAACGTGCTTGCACCGCTGGGCCACAAATGAATCCCAAAAGTGTTTTCTGCTCATCAATAGCCAATAAAAATGTCTCTGGGAAACGTTGAATTCGCTCAGTATATTGACTAAGTGATCCTGCTTCTTCGGGATTAAAACCAGCATTTTCAATGCGAACAATATCATCCAAATAACTTGACGTTGCATTTATAAATTTCATCACTATACTCCCATTAAACAAGCTTTTATTTTATCTTTATTCAAGATTAATAAGTTTATTATAACGAATGTCCCAGTTTGAGTAAATAATAGCACTTACAAAATGTAACAATATACTAATTTAAGTCACCATCAGCTATTTTTTCTAATAATGGCCGTGAAGGAATGAAAAATAATTGACCAAACAATATATCTGAAAAGTGTAACAAATAGTCTGACTGCTCTAACATTTGTTCCAGCATTGACTTAGTCACTTCCCAATGCCGAGCATAGCCCATAAAGTAAGTGCCTGTTTTACCTGAAGCTGGTTCAGAAAACGGTACATTCATACGAATAATTTTTTGCTCTTCACCATCAATTTCTACCTTAGAAGCCACATTATGTGCATTGTGGTATTTATCTTCATCTTCGAGCTCTAAATCACTAAATTTCTCTCGGCCAACTGCCTTTTCTTGTTCTTCAGTCTTTAAATTATGCCAGAAATCCATATCATGACGCCATTTTTGTGCAAACGCGTAACTGCCATTAATAAATGTCTCATCTTCATCACCAACGAGTGCATATTCTGCTGCATCATGGACATCAGGTGCTTCTGTACCATCAATAAAGCCAATAATTGCACGACCTTCAAAATATCTAAATCCTTTTGTTTCGTCGACTACTTCGGTAATATCCTTTAAGAAACGCATAAATTGTGTTTGCGCTTCATAAACTACCGCCTCATTGCTTGCTCGAATATGGAAGAAAATATCCCCATCAATAGCGGGCATTGTGTATTCATCATGTGACAGCGTTTGATATGTTTCTAACTCTTTTGGCTGGGGAGAATTAGGAAACAAAAATTGCCAGGCTTTTTGACTAAAACCAAAAGCAACCTTTAATTCGCTTTGTGATGCCAAATTTTTATCGCGAATTTTTAATGATCGGATAATCGCTTGTGAGCGATCCGCAAATTCAGCAATCGTCTCTTGGGCTACCTTTTGATTTTCACGAGTTAATTTTAAAATACTGAATTGGACATGTTCTCCAACATCTTTCCAAACATCTTGGGCTTTATTTGCATCAATTGGCATGGTAGTTCTCCTTTTTGTTTACAACTTAGAATAATTCTAACTTGATGTAATGTCAAGTTAATTTTAAAACACAAAAAATACCTGTCGGCTGTTGTCCGCCCTACAAGTATTTTATTTACGCCAAAAATTTGATATATCTTGTTTATCTGAAATATTGTACGCAATCATTTTAGCTAACAAATCAAAATCTGTATGTCCGCCCCACTGGAAACGTACTAAAGCCTTCCCATATGATAATTGCCGTTCATCAAATACTGTTTTAAACTTTTGAATGGCCTTTTGTTCTGGTGCCACTGAGAAGTGCCCTTTCGCAACACTAAAACCGATGATAAAAGTACCATGATCCGTAAACATCGGTTGATTCCAAGCCATTATCTTAGTAAGTTGCGGATACTGACGGCTCACCCAATCCAATACCTGTGCCAATTCATTACGATGCGCTGGATTAGCAATTGTATTGAGATATTCGTCAAAATTAGTGACTTCTTTTGTCATCATAACCTCCTGAACTATCCATATCAATTCTGTGACATATATTAGTTAAAGTTTACAATACTTCTCAAAATGTATAGTCGTATTTGTTTGATAAAATTCGCACCACTACTTCATTCAGCACATACACTTACTTTAAATAATAAAAAACTACGCAACCAGGACAGAATGTGAGATAATAAGCGTCAGAATTTAGAAATATATCCTCAGGAGAAACACACCAAATGACACTAAAAAAGAATAAGTGGACTGCAGCCGGTGCATTGATTGCGCTTGGCATCGTATACGGTGATATCGGTACATCACCGTTGTATACCATGAATTCTGTCTTAAACAGCGCCCGCAATACAGAACAACTACAAGAATTTGTTATCGGTTCTGTGTCACTAGTCTTTTGGACGTTAATGTTGATTACAACGCTCAAGTACGTCTTTATTGCACTACGCGCAGATAATCATGGTGAAGGTGGTATTTTCGCGCTATACAGTCGTGTCAAAGATACGCACAAAAAATGGTTACTTATTCCTGCATTAATTGGTGGTTCTGCATTATTAGCAGATGGCACCTTAACCCCTGCTGTTACCGTAACGACAGCCATCGAAGGTTTAAAAAGTCAGCACATTGGCAACCTAGTCTTCCCAGACAATCAAACTTTAGTCATTGTCATTGTATCGATATTGCTACTCATGATTTTTATTTTTCAAAGAGCTGGTACCAAAAAATTGGTAATATTTTCGGCCCTGTTATGCTGGTATGGTTTGGCTTTATTGGGCTTTTTGGATTCATTAACATCTTTGCTGATTTATCAATTTTAAAAGCGTTATCTCCCGTCTACGCCATACAAATTTTGTTTAGTCCAATAAATAAAAGCGGTATTTTCATTCTTGGTAGTATCTTCTTGGCGACAACTGGTGCCGAAGCACTGTATTCAGATATGGGTCATGTTGGTAAGAAAAATATCTACATTAGTTGGCCATTTGTTTATAGTATGCTAATTTTGAATTATATGGGGCAAGGTGCATGGATTATATCACATAGTCATCAAACCAACTTATTAGAACAATCTTCTAATCCTTTTTTGAAATTTTACCGGGTCCTTGGCGTCTTGTTGGTGTTGCTTTAGCCACTCTAGCTGCTATTATTGCCTCACAAGCATTAATTTCTGGTGCTTATACATTAGTCAGCGAAGCAATCAGTATAAAAGTATTGCCACGATTGAGAACTTTCTATCCCAGTGACACTAGAGGCCAAATGTATATCAGTGCGGTCAATTGGCTATTATGTATCATTGCTATTTTTATTGTTATCTCCTTTAGAACATCGCATAATATGGAAGCGGCCTATGGTCTCTCAATTACAATTACGATGTTAATGACAACTGTTTTACTATTTGAATTTATTCGTCGACAAAGCAAAACCATTTTTGCGATTACCTTCTTGCTCATTTTTGGTTTTATTGAATCTGTTTTCCTCATTGCAAGTTTAGGGAAATTCCTTCACGGTGGTTATGCCACACTGATTATTATGGGAGTCATTTTGGCCGTTATGGTGCTTTGGTTCTATGGCAATAAGCGACGTGAAGCCATTTCAAGTAAGGATGATTATCTAACATTAAAAGACTATCGTAAACAATTAATGAATTTATCAAAGGATGTCGACGAACCAACCTTTGCAACGAACTTAGTTTATATCGCCAATATGCACCAAAATTATGCGCTCAAACGTTCAATCATCTATTCCTTGATTGGTTCTCGTCCGAAAAAGGCAGCCGTTTACTGGTTTGTGACGGTTCAAGAGTCATCTGATCCCCACGAAAAAAGTTATACACTCGACATGTTGGGAACAGAAAATATTATTCACGTTACTTTGTACCTTGGCTTTAAAGTTGAACCGCAAATTCACACCTACATTAAACAAATCGCCAATAACCTCGTCAAACAAAAGATTTTGTCACCACAATTCCCTAAATATGCCATTGATAAACATGGTAATATTGGTGACTTTAAGTACGTTATTGCGACTCAATATTATGCTGATTTGCTAAACCTACCACAAATTAGTTCAATTGATCGCTTACTCATCGGTGGTAGATTATGGTTACAATCACACACTGTATCACCAAGTAACTTTTATGGCCTAGAATTCAGTGATGTTATTGAAGAAACTGTGCCATTATTCATCGAACAATCTGACAAAAAGAAATTGGTCCAACGTTCAATTAAGAATACTATTAAAAAAATACAGTCCTAGTATCAATAAAGTGGCATACAAAATATTTATAATCATAATTTGAACAACTTTTACCCCTTCGTCATATAATAAGGGTGTAGGCGATATTGATCACCTAGTAATCGAAAGGAGCAAAAGCAATGGCAGATAATAAGTTAATCAATCCCGGCACTGATAATCAGCCCGCTGGCCGTTACCAAGAGGTTGGACCTCGAGGTGGCACCGTTCCCGATGGTAAAAACGTCATGATCGATCAAGGTGACCGCTTGCCACCTACCAATAAGCCCGGAGATAAATGGGTTAAGGCATAAATCGATTTATAATTGAATATTAAAAGTCCGCTATGTTAGCGGGCTTTTTTGGTTAATTTAATTACGATCCATATAGTATCATCACGTTTTGCACAAAAAAGAAGGCAACTACTTTCCTTCTCTTCTCAGCTTTAAATATAATTAATCTGATACTTTAACAACGGCTTTGTTCACATTTTCAATCTTACCTTCTAGACAATCTTCAACTTCTTCCAGAGATAATTCATGACTGATTGAACTTTCAGCTTCAATATTACCAGATTGCAGTAAGGCAATTGAATCTTCAAAGGCAAACGGATTAATGAATGAACCTTGAATCGTTAATTGCTTTTGGAAAATTTCATATGTGTTGATTTCAAATGTTTGATCAGGCTTACCAACACCAAACATTAATACTTGTCCACCCTTGGCTGCCATTTCGATGGCTGCCTTTTGGGTTGCTGGTAAACCAACGGCTTCAACAACAATATCATAGCCTGACTTAATGTCATCTTTTAAGGTATTAAAAGTCTCAACTGCACCAAGTTCTTTCATTTTCTTTAACTTTTCATCACTGATACCTGCAGCATCGACTTGATGAACACCGTAAGATTGAAGTGCTTGTACAAATAATTGGCCAATAAAGCCATCCCCAATAACCAAAGCCTTTTGATAAGGCGTTAACTTGATTAGGTTGATACCATGAATCACACAGCTAATTGGTTCAATCATGGCAGCTGCTTTAAACGACACATTTTCTGGAATTGAATAAACAACTGATGAAGGCGCCGTTGTGTACTCTTCAAAACCACCGTCACGTGTTACCCCAACAGCAGATAATCCGTCTGATAATTCAGGACGGCCAGTACGCGTGTAAAAATCATCATCTTTATAAATATTGGGGTCAATTGCGACACGATCTCCAACTTTAACATTTGTGACATTTTTCCCAATCGCAGCTACTGTACCAGAATTTTCATGTCCTAATACAATAGGTGGCTCTGCTGGTGCTGATCCGGGCAAGCCACCATAAAGATGCTTATCAGTGCCACAGATACCAGCATACACAATTTTTACCAAAACCTCATCATCTTGGGGTTTTGGCTGTTCTAAGTCCTCGATAGCTAACTGCTTGATGCCATTCAAAACAAGTGCTTTCATGAATTCTTATCTCCGTATTCTTCAAATATATGGACATATAAATAGTAACCATTACTATTTGATACAAGAATAACAAACTTCCATTGCAGATACAATAGTAAAAGTTATTTTATATGCGATAATTTTAATCAATTTCATGATAAAAAGTGTATAATGGCGGTGCAGTCATTAACAGATATCAAATTGATATCAGAAAGGTATTCAGAATGAACAAAAAAGATACTGCCCTTTTTTCAGCGATTGATATTGCTTACAATGATCCCGACGTTAAAGATAATGCTGATCTAGCAAGAATATTATTAAATTCTGCCAAGGCACTCGAGAATGGTGTCAATCGCCAAACAATCAAAACTAAATTAAACAATGCGATTGTAGGATATTCTCTGACGCATAATATGAAACTACCAGCCGCAATAGTAAAACTACATCAAATAATTAGTCCAAGCGCTGAATTTTTCGAGAGGAATTCCTGCAATTGGTCAATGGTTATCACGTTAGTCATCCGCAGTTATAACAATTGCTGAATATAGCAAAATATCCTGATAATCTCAGTGACCAATGATTTGTTGGCATCAACCTTATCAGGATATTTTTATAATTATCAATAGCGGATTAACAGAAAACTAAGTAAAAGAAACTGTCCTTATGGATAGTTTCTTTTACTTAGTTTTCTAATTCATGATAAGCTTCTGTAACCCAATTTAATGCTAGTGCTGTATTCACTTTCACACCATTTTGTGCTAATACACTGGCAAAAATTGATAAGAATCTTAACACATAATGTTTCTGTGCAACATATCCCATCAAACCAACACGCCAAATTCTGCCTGCCATTGGTCCAAAACTTGATGCAATTTCAACACCATAATCATTAAGCAGAATAGCTCTTATTTTATCTCCAGCAACACCTTCTGGAATTTCAACAGCTACCATATTAGGCATTTCGTGGTCTTCGTCACCAAATATTTTCAAGCCCAATTTTTTGAGACCTTCTTTTAATATCTGTTGTTGCTTTATTTGCCTATTAAAGCGCTCAAATATTCCCTCATTTTCAACAGCTAATGAAAGAGCCTCATGCAAAGTATAATTTAAAATTGTTGATTCTGTATGATGATTCAACCTTGCCGGTGACCAATAATCCATCAACTGTGTTAAATCAAGATAGTTTGAATTAATATAATTCTCTGATATATCGGATTCTGACGTCGCCACTCCTGCTTCGACACGTTTACGTAACTTAATTTCATCTGCAAAACGTTCATTAAACGTAATTGGTGTAATACCAGCCGGTGCTGATAATGATTTTTGAGCGCCTCCAATTACTGCATCTAACTCCCAATCATCAACGGGAATACTTACTCCCATAAAGCTAGCTACAGCATCTACAATTGTGAATGCTCCAACGGTTTTCGCAGCTGCACCGATTTTATCAATAGGTTGTAATCTTCCAGTCGATGTTTCGCCATGTACAATAGCTAATACTTTGGGTTTAACTTCATTAATTTTCTTAATAATATCCTCTTGATTAAATACTGTTCCCCAATCAGTATCCATCGTAATAACTTTGCCACCAGCGCGTGTAGCTAATTCTACTGCCAAATCACCAAATCGCCCCATCCGTGGCACCAACACTTTATCTCCGGGTGAAACAATTGAATTAATAACGGCTTCTAATCCTGCTCTTGAAGCCCCATCAATTGGAAATGACCAATAATTTTTAGTCTGAAATGCTTTACGAATAAAATCCATATTTTCATTCATAATTTGTGTAAATGCAGGATCAAATTGTCCCAAAATAGCATTACTTGCAGCTTGTGAAACACGTGGATCTACCATAGTCGGTCCAGGTGTCATAATTTGACGATCAGTAATTTCCAGTGACATAATTTTATCTCCAATTCTAATATGCTAACTTGTAAAGAGCTTTTTTTAACACATGTTGACCATTTAAAAGATCATCATCTTGTGTTTGTTCTAGTGGTGAATGACTAACACCATCAATACTAGGTACAAAAATCATTCCAGTAGGTATTTTGTAAGATATAACCTGTGCATCATGCCCTGCACCTGAAGGCAATGAAGTATAAGTTAATTCATGATCTTCCGTTGCAGCAACCAAAATTTTCTGTAACTCGTCAGACATTTTAGTTGATTTTACATTGGTTGTGGGTTCAATAGTACCCTGATACTGATGGACTATATTTTCAACTTGAGCGAAGTACTTTTCCAAAATATCCTGGTTAAGTTGCCGCATATCTAATGAAAAAGTAACTTCTCCAGGAACAACATTTGACACATTAGGTAGTACATCAAATTGTCCAATAGTGTAACGTAAATCAGCTACATCATCAAGACATTCATGAATGTTACTGATTAATTCTATAGCTTGTCGTAAAGCATCATGTCGCATATTCATTGGCGTTGTGCCCGCATGGTTAGCTTGTCCGACAATTTTAATTTGTGCTCGTTTTTGTCCAACAATACCTGTGACAATACCAATATTTTGAGATGTTTGTTCTAGAATTGGTCCTTGTTCAATATGTAATTCGAGATATTTCCCAATATTCCAATACTCTTGAATGGGCATCTCATGTTGAAGTTCAGTCACTGCTAATTGTCGAGCAGTTTCAAAAACAACTCCCTTGTTATCAGCAAGACTTAAAATACTTTCGTCAAATTGATTAGTTAAATAACGAGACCCTGTAAACGTCGCATCAAAGCGTGAACCTTCTTCTTCAGAAAAAGATACTGAAACTATTGGTACTTTAGGGGTACCATGCTGCTGTACGAGCTCACCTAATGACGTTAAACTAGAAAGTACACCATAGGTACCATCTAAACTACCACCGTTAATTACTGTATCAATATGTGAACCTGTTAAGATAACTGGTTGTTTATTAATATCTTTAGAAGTAGATGCGTATACATTACCCATGTTATCCACAAACGGATATAACCCATAATTGCGTGCAATTTCAGCATATTTTTTTGTGCTAATATCCAGTGTTCATCGTACACACATCTAGTAACACCATGCTGGTTAGTTGCGCCAATCATCTTAAACTCGTTCAATAATGTGATTAAACTTTTTAATTGTGTGATTTTTGACATGCCATCTCCTTAATAAGATTATTATGTCAATAATTCTCGCAACAAGCATTGTAAAATTGCATAATTTAAGCTAATATTTTAGTTAAAATTTATAAATTTGGAGCTGCTATGCAACTATCTATACTATTAAATCAACCACAATTCAATCGTATTCTTTTAGCTAATCATACTGCAAATTTAGATGTCAATGTTATTACGATTGGTATGATGGAAGCACCGGATATAGCAGAATATGTCGTACCTGGTCAGATACTGGTGACCACAGGTTTTCACTTTCAAAATAATATTCCCGCATTAATTGCCCTTATTGAGGTCATGTCAAAACATCGTGCAGCAGCTATAGGTATTAAACAACATCGCTATTTTGACAAGATTCCCGATGTAGTTTTGCAAAAAGCTAATGACCTCAAATTTGCAATTCTTCTACTACCGGCAGACGTTGGATTATCAGTTATTGTGCGTGATTTATTACATGTTGTCTTAGAACAGCAAACTGACCAATTAACTAATATTATGCAACAAACACTTTTATTATCACAATTCATATTGAAAGGGAGAAGCGATCAGGAAATACTAACACAAATTGCTTCTCTATTAGGCCATAATGTTTTTTTGATCAACTCATATGGCCAATTGATTTCAAAAAATAACAACGCCATTATTAATCAAGAAGATCTAGAAGAGAACACTCGAAAGTTAGATCTACTCAGTATTAATAACCAACAACTATTGTACTTAAAAGATACTGCAGTTTTACTATTTCCATTAAAATCGGACAACAATTTAAATCGACGCTTTTTAATTCTTCAACAAAAATCAATAGAATATTCTGAACAACGGTTACTCATTGAAAATATTGTTAATCTTTTGAGCTTAGAAAATATGAAAGTTCAAATGAATATATCGACTTCCCGCATTCGCCAAAACGAATTATTTGTTACTTTACTAAACCAATCACTTTCAAAAAATATTATCTCAAGCAACCTCAAACTCAATGGATTCAGTGTTGACGATTATTATCAAGCTTTTGCCATTGAAGATATGAATTTTATTAAAGCACCCAATCATAATTCTATTATGCATCGTGTTTCTTCATTAATTCATTGGTTTTTTGAAAAAAGGATATTACTCCGATTACTATTTATTGGAATTTTCAATTATTTGTTTTATTACCATATTCTACTAATATATTAGCCGAATTAAAATTATTACAAAACTTCCTACAACAAACACTTGTTAACTCAAAGATACACATTGGTTACACACCTTATGAGCAAACATTGCTAGATATCAAAAAACTTGTTAATGAAGCAACTGAAGCATTAACATTATCTATTCATAGTAATAAAGCCAAATTAACAAAATTTCGACCAAAACAAGTATCTGATCTCCTACAATTATTACCTGAAAAAGAGACAACCACTTTTATTGATAACATTCTAAAACCCATACTGGATATTAAAAATAAAGACGAGCGTGAACAATTATTGCAAACTATTGCTTATTACTTTACAGAAAACCGTTCAATTCTATCTGTATCAAAAATATTATTTGTTCATCGAAATACTACGATGTATCGTTTAAAAAAGATCGAAAAACTACTCGGATTTCAGTTGGATGATTTCAATGAAAGTGAACAATTACAATTAGCAATTCGATTATATATGTTAAACAAGCCAAAAATTTAATTTTTTGTATTGAAAGCACGATGAAATGTTTTATTTTTTCTACATAATTAACTAAAGATTAGTTTTTAAGGAGAAATTATGACAAATCATCAAACCAATGCTAATATTGTTCAAAATTCCTGGAAAAAATAGTGCTTTTAAACTTTTTTGGCTGGATTTTTATATATGCTGATCGTACTATTTTAAATCCAATTATGCCAAATATTCAAAGTCATTTTGACTTGAATAATTCACAACTAGGTTTGATTTCATCCGTCTTTTTTCTAACCTATACCTTTGCACAAATTCCTTTTGCTGCTATTGCAGATTACCTTGGGAAAAAATGGGTTATCGGATTAGGATTTGTTTTTTTGGTCTAATGACACTGCTTTCTGGTATTGTAACCACATTTGGCCTTTTCTTATTGATGCGTGCACTGACAGGAATTGGTGAAGGAACATTTTATGGTCCCTCATTCAGTCTAGCTTCTGAAAATATTCCTACTAAAAAATTAACATTCGGTACAGCGCTTATTAATTCCGGACAAGCATTCGGACAAGCAGCTGGTACACTACTTTCTAGCTTTTTAGTATTACAATATAATATGCATTGGTCTTCACCGTTTATCATTATTTCAATTCCAACCGTTCTTGTTGGCTTAATGTATCTCATCTTTGTTAATGAAAAACGCCGTCTTAAAAATTTAGAATCAAATAATCTTCATAGCACTATGTATCAAAATAGCAACAATGAACTAATTAAAATAGACGTTAAAGCATTATTCAATAAAAATTTAATACTCACTTACCTTTTGCTATTCGCGTCAATTTACGGTCAAATTGCCATGTTAACATGGTTACCCCAATTTTTAATTACCGATCGCGGTATATCTGGTGCCAGTGTTGGTTGGATTGCTTCCATCGTACCTTTTGCCTCCATACCAAGCTCCCTAATTTTTGCAAGAATTAATGATAAATTATCTAACCCAAAATTACTGCTTTATATCTTGATTCCCATCGCTGCCTTAGCACTCATGATTGGTATGTCAATTAACTCTTACCCTGTACTAATTATTGCCCTATTAGTTTATGGATTTACCGGTAAAATGGCTATTGACCCTATTTTACTTTATACAGTTAACAAGAATGCCAAAGCTAATCAATTATCTACAACCCTTGGCGTATACAATTTCTTTGGTATGATTGCATCCATTCTAGCACCATATCTTACTGGCGTATTTATTGATCTAACTGGTAGCATGGTTATTGGTTTTTACTTTTCAGCCATTTTACTAATTCTTGGTTTGGTGGGCTTTAGTTTCGTTAAATATGAGAAATAATACATTTAATGGACTACACCATCAATCAATCGACATACCAAAAGAGCGGATATGTCATTTCAAAACTACTTTTATATAGTTAAAAAATGCTTGTGTGTATTATGTTGAGCTACTACAAACCACCTTTCAAAAAAGAAATTTGTGAAATATGATGGTATTGAACATTCAGTTTGTGCTATCGTGTTTCAAACAAAAATTCCTTGTCCATATTTTATATGAAGTAGAGTTCATTGCAGCACTGAAGAATTATTTTTACTAAATAAAAAGGAACCTGTATTGATATAAAGGTTCCTTTTTATTTTAAAATATACGTTATTAAATATTCTCTATCCGTTTTTTATTGTATTACCTTTTTGAAAAAATAAAATACATTTTACCATTGTGCTGATTATTACAAACTAAAAATAGCATATCCATTTATTATTTTTATATAACATACTGCTCCACCTGGATTCGAACCAGGGACCTGCGCATTAACAGTGCGTTATTCTACCGCTGAACTATGGAGCAACAATAATTCTAGTATATTATCTTAACTCATAGTGGTCAATACAGTAATCAAATTAATATTTTTAAATAACTATGTACTTTATTTTAAACAATATCTAGTCAGCACATATAAAAAATATTAATAATTCTCCATTTTTATATACAGTAAAAATCTATCGTTGAAAAGTTGAAGCATAATACAGTATCATAATGGATTCTCAAAAATAGATGTTAATTAACATCTTTCAAATAATGTGGTTTCGTTTGTCTTTAATTGTAGATAATCAACTTTGTCGAGTGATAATAAAACATTTTTACTATCAAATAATTCATTATCAAATTTTTCAAGTACCATTTGGTTTTGATTAAAACTTTTAACAAATCCAATTAAAAAGTCGTCGCCACTTTTGACAAGAATGAGATGTCGATTCTTAATTGTTGTGCTGATAATTTGAGTCAAAAATACTTCATCCTGATCAATTGCCAACTGTAAATTAAATGGGTTAAAATTATCATGCTGTTCTTGATATGCAACGAATGAACGCATCATGTCAAGATATTTGGATTGCTCAGCTAACATGTACAATATCTTGCTTTCTTATCCATCTAAAGGAATCATGCCGCCCTACGCTGTCAATTGATTGGATGACAACTTCATTGTCATTATTGAATGCAATATCGCCAACTAAAAAACTATTACTATCAAATCGTGTGTAAATTTCATTTAAATACATGGTTGTTCCCTTTTTATAAAGTAAGCATATTTTTTGAATGAGATACCGTTCTTTATCGCGTTAATTAACTGACCTCAAAAATTTATTATATCAATATTTTTATCCATCGAACGCAATTTAGTCCAATACTTCAATCATTATTTACAATAAATCATTTATTAGTAATATCGCATACCCCTCAAACTTAATCACTGTGTTTTAAACACCGACGTGGTAATATTTAGTGGTGAAGTGTTTATTGTTAATGACTCGGTTACTCAACTTTTTAACTTTTTACACTTCCAAGGCTGGAGTATATGCTTCAGTCTTTTATTTTCTGAAAATTAACATTATTTTTCAGAAAGTGGTATTATGAAGTTGCAAGTAGATCTCTCCTTTAAAAATTTATTATGAGATTTTTTTACCAAATGTATTTACTTGCACACCAATATAATTTTTTAATAACGATATATTTCACTCCCATTATTGATGTATGACTGACCAGTCTTGAAATATCGTTTTTAAAATGTTATTTTGGTTTTTATTTTTAACTTAATCAAGATACGATATATTAATCATATTCAAATGATTAATCATTTGAATAATTGAATCAGAATACACACTATCTTAAGTTACAATCCTTAAATCCATCGTGTATCTCTGATTCTTTTTTGTTGCTCATAACAATTATTTTTCACTGTAGATGCTACTACAGCTCGTTTACCTATGGGAATCTCATATTTAATTTGTAAATAAAAAGCAGTCTATCCAATTTTAATAGACTACTTTTTTATATTACTGGCCCTGAGTAATGACATTTAAATGGCTCGTGTCATACGCAACTCTAGCATGATTAGTCTGTATTAGCCTTTTATCCAATAAATTATGGTCTTTATCGTAGTGATACTGATATATTTCACCACACCTATAAACCATAGCACCCTCTTTTATAAACTTCTCATTAACCATTTTAATTTCATAATTGTCTTCTTGTGGTTGAGAGACATATAGTTCACCATGTAAATGTGTATCACCAACATAAGTCACTAATTGATATGTAGAGTTGGTATTATTTTTAAACCTATAATCTAAATAATTATAAACGATAGATGTTCCACTGCCAAAAGGTACCTGTCGATCAGAGTCAGGAAACATATCCACTTGCTCATGATGATACTTTTCAACGATATCTAGCGGTGTATGTAGTATCATCCAATGTATCAAATTACTAAATTGACACAGACCACCGCCGGTTCCTTTCTTGAGTTCGCCATCGTTAGCTACCATTAATCCCATTTTGTAACCATCATTTTCTGTACACCGTCCCACCAAATGCCAAAACGAAAAGGTTTCACCCGGCCTAATTAACACATGATTTACTCTTGGCGCTGCAATATTCAAATTAGCTACTTTTGCTTCTTCAACAGGAAGCGGAACTTTACGTAACCTGCGTCGCATCAACGATTGATGACTAAAAACCAAATACGGCAATTGCTCGTCAGATTTTTCTTCTGATAATTTTTTCCTTATTCTATCTAATATTTTACGCTTTAAAATATGTCCTTCGTACGATATTTTATAAGTCAAAGGCGAAATTTCACAAAATAACTTCCTATTCATACTACTCTCCATTATCTCCACATTAAATTACGGGTAAATGTTAACACACATGTAGAAATAGTTGTAAGCGCATTCATTTTCTTAACATTTTCATAATAAAAAATTATACTAATTACTCCCATTTTGTTGCTCATAACATGATTCACGCTTGCCTTTATTGCCTTTATTTAACTTTAAGTACCTTTGGCCATTTGATATGATATATGTATATTTAAGGAGGATTTAAAGATGCAATCATACTCAAATAAAGATGAATTAATTCAAGCCATTCAAACAAGCTATCAAAAATACATTGAAGAATTTAAGAATATTCCTAATGATTTGAAAGATAAACGTGTTGAGACAGTAGATCGGACTCCCGCTGAAAACCTTGCCTATCAAATTGGATGGATTACTGCTTTATTGAATTGGGAAAATGACGAAATGGCGGGAAAAGAGGTCTTCGTGCCTGCTAAGGGTTACAAATGGAATAACTTAGGTGGCTTGTATCAATCTTTCTATCAAACATACAGTGGCCATTCCTTGCCAGAATTAATCGACTTACTGACGTTACGCGTAACAGAGCTATGCAATTTGGTAGAAAAGCTACCTGCTGATATTCTTTTTGAACCAAACCATCGTCGATGGGCCACAATAAACGCACAATGGCCCGTCTGGAAATGGGTTCATATCAACTCTGTAGCACCCTTTAAAACATTCAGAACTAAAATCCGTAAATGGAAGAAGGCTGTTATTTAAAAACCAGCTACGAATTAGCGAGGACCCGGTTTCCGTATCATAGCGTGTTTTAGTATATTCATGTCAGTTGAAGCCGTTTAGAAGAATATATAAATGGAGAACATATAAATTATTAAGAAAAGTAAATCATCAATAAAATTATGGGAATTTTGGTTTTTCATTTTTTCCATAATACTTGTTTCTATCACTGGGGTATCTTATCCAATTTTTATGAACAGCAGTATTCAGAATATGTTCACAGTCGGTCAGTATCACTTAAATATTTTAAAATCACTATTTCCAATTTTAACTGTGTTCATGATGATAATATCAGAGATTTTATGGCTGGCCAAAAAAGATACAATCAGAAATCCCAATCAAGTGTTAAGTACTTCTCAAGTAAAATGGTTACTATTTTCAATATCTGTTTTATTTGTACTGGTTATTTTTTCACAACTCCATGGAAATGGGTAAATCCAATATTAACGGTGGTTAACACTATATGGATTCCACTTATCTGGAAAAAAACAAAAGTAATGAAACTTTAACAAGTGGTAGCAAAACACTTACTATTAAATCTCGCAAATATAAAAAACCACTTCACTACAAATAAATACCCATACAGTCGCATACATAACACTCATACGCCTACCACTCAAAATATAATTGGAGATCAAACATGAAAAATATTTTATTAACTTCTTATTTTGCGGGTACCATTCGGCAATTTAAGCAATTCATGGCTAACCAAAGCACTGAAATTACAAATATCCTATTCATTGATACTGCTAGTAAGGTTGAAGAATATACAGGATATATAGATGAAGCGTATAAAGCCTTATTGAATTTAAACTATACTATTGACACATTAGATATTTCAAATTCTGACAAAATCAAATCAAAAAATCAAATACAAAACGCGGATACGATTTTTATTGCAGGTGGTAATACTTTCTACCTCCTAGACAAACTAAAGTCTCAAAAGCTAGACAAATTACTTATCGATAAAATAAACACTGGTACGCCTTACATTGGTGAGTCAGCCGGTGCAATTATACTATCACCAGATATTACTTATATCCAAGAACTGGACGATGCTAGTTTTGCGCCTAATTTGAATACATATACTGGGCTTGGCATAACTGATTTCAGCATTTTACCACACTATCTTGATAAACCTTTTGAAAATGAAACTAGCACTATATTTAACAAATACCATGACAAACTAGACCTCATCACCTTAAATAATCAAGAAACCATATCGATTTCAAACGATCAGTTAATACTGAATTAGCTTATCAGTTGCAACACATAGATAAATATTTTTAGTTGTATATTTAATAAAAGAAATAAAAAAGCACTCACAGAGTGCATACATATATACCAAACGTTCAGACTTACATTTTTATGAGTTACGCATTTCCAACTATCTCAAAGAGTTTTGATTTAGATTGCGTTTTTATTAAGATTATCTATTTTGCTTATATTTGTCTAACATTAAATACAATACCGCTAACGTCGTGACCAAAGAAATAAAGAAATTAATATTAGCATCTATTTTGACCGTAATCCATACCACGAACACGCATATGTATAGTAAATAATCCCACCAGGCTAGTTTAATATTACTGTATTTATAGCGTTTAAAGACTAAGAAACAACCACCTGTCACCAACATGACGATAACTAGCCAATAAATAATATTCAATATCATATGTATGTTCCCCTCACACTATTAGTAATTCTTATGCATTCACTGATTGCTATATTAAGCAATATGTTCTTGCCAGAAACAGCTAATAATTTTTAACATTTATAGATTATTTCATTCAATCCAAAAATATCACAAAAAGCCAAGTAAATATTGTAATATCAAGGTTTAAAAAAGCCACGCTATCAGTTTTTGATAGAGTGGCTAAATATGCACTGAGGGGGAGTTTATCCAGCCTTAATATACCAACGTTTCAGGCGTTTTGTACCTACTTTAGTACCTATCCTATAATACCAGAAAGTATTGATCCCGCCTCATCACTGGCTCTCTTGGTAATATCACTATAAACATTTAACGTTATAGATGCATCAGCATGACCTAAATATGTTTGGACTTGTTTAACTGTAGCACCTCTATCCAAAGCCAATGTTGCCCAAGTATGTCGTAACTTGTGCATGGATAAGCCCACTGCTACGTTATATTTATTGCTGACATCATGCAACCACTTATTCGGTCGTAAAATCTGTAATGTGTGCCCTTCATGATTAAATACATAATCATTAATCTCTTTATAGGCAGTATATTCATACCATTCAGACAATACGGCCAACATCTTATTATCTATTTTTAGTGTTCGCCTACTTGTTCTTGATTTAGGTTCTTTAACATACGTACCGCCATTTAGTCCTCTACCTAAAGCTTGGACCACACTAATATAGCCGTTATCAAAATCAACAGACTGCCATTGTAGTGCTAATAACTCTTCGGTACGCATACCAGTGAACGCGCCCAATCGTAATAACGTGTAAGCTTGTTTATTAATCAATCGATATTGACTATCTAAAACATCAATAAATCTTTTAAACTCATCAATATCCATAAATTGCTTGGGCTTATCAAGCCTTCGCCTCTCCTTTGGCAAATCAATTTTGGTAAAAGGATCAACAGCAATCATGTCCATCTTTAACGCCAAACTTAATAGTCGTCTAAAGGAGTTAATCACTACTCTATAACGTAATAGCTTACTTTGTAATGTGTTAACATATAGTTGTAATTGTATTGGCTTAATATCTGAAACCAGTACATCCCCCCAATCGGGTAATATATGCAATGCAAAGAGATTCATTGTCTTTCTTAAGGTACTCTCTTCTACCGTCCGTTGGTAGGCATCTATCCATATATCATACAGCGCTTTAACCGTTAATACGGTTGGGCGTTCTTTTTTATTATATTTACTTTCACCATTATAAAATAAGACACTCTCGTTATTAAACCATTGTTGCGCACGACGCTTATTAGCAAAACCACGCTTTTTAACTCGGACCTTCTGGTCATCATTCATTAAATAGCCGTTTACTTCCCAAACCTTTCCTTTGGGTGTATTCACTTGTTGTAACTTCATCAATCCTATCCCTCTATCTTCAAGCGAGTAGGCTATGTACAGGGATAAATAAAAAAGCATGGGCTTTTACAAGTTCACACGCTTCATTATTCCACACTGTTACGATCTACTCACCGGTCTTAAGTAATTTTTAAACTCTATTAGCCATAATAATGCTTAATAGCTTCATCTATTTCTTGACTATCATATCTAACGCCATGGTCCGTAGGATAAGCTTTTACCCTACCTGTCTTAACGTAATAATTGATGAAGGTATTATCCGCCACACCAGCATATTTATGTGCTTGAGACCGTTTTAGCCATCTTGGCCATAACTGGGGATGTTCTGTGCTTGATGTCATATTTTTCCTTTCCAAATTTCTTGTATGAGTTGGTTAACATACCTATCTACACCCATTTTATTGATGGCTTTAATTGCCCACGCTAACTCTAATCTACTTTTATGAACGAGATACATTGTTACAGACTGTGATACATAAACATCAAATCGCTTATAGTACTTATTAGCATTAACATTAGCTGTCCGTTTACTAGCCATAGGGTGGGTTTCAAGATAAGCTCTTGTTTTATTGCCATGTGTTGTATATTCCACAATAAATCTCATTGCTTTATGTGTAATAAGTTTGCGTTTAATTAATTCACTTGTAACCAGTTCATGAACATAAACATAAAACATGCTACTTTCTCGCTCTGCATACGTTTTTTCTCGTGGTTTTAAATGAGCCATGTATTGGTAAATATCCATAACACTTCCTTACTAGTAAAAGCAATGTTCCAATTTTAATGTTTATCTGTTAATTATTGCTATTACTTCAATCCTCGCAACTCCATATCAACCTCGAGCTTAATCTGTTCACTACGTGACTTACTAGCTTCTTGCTGATATGTTGCCATAATCTCTTGTAATTGTTCTGTCGTTGGTTGTATTTTTACAAAATCATTCTGTTTGAAACGTTCAAAATCATAACCTAAGGCATTGAGCATCAACTCTAGCATGTTTGTCTTATGCTTCAACATCTCATATTGATAATCTTGAATAACATTTAGATTGCTTTGTTTAAGATTACGCTCTACCAAATACTTAGCATGTCTATGCTGTTCAATAATATAGCCAATTAATGCTAAGAATATGGTCACAATTATTATTTTCATTGCATGACCTCACTTTCATACTTTGCTTTTACTTCCTCAAATACTTGGTCTGCTTCATCTATTTTTTCTTGTTAGCGTCATGCTCTTTTAAAATAGATTCTTTTTCCATACTATTAATAACTCGTTGACTATTATCTCCGTTGATTATTCTTTCAACGTCATAACCCTGCATTCGCAACAACATTTCTGCTGTATTTGCTTGAAACTTTGCATGTAGCTTGGCATTCTCGTTTAATTTCGAATAGTAACTCATAAACCTGGCTGACTGTCTCATTTTTCCAAATTGATATTGCTGTCTTAGAATAATGGCTACCAATACTACAAATATAAAGCCTATTAAATAGTTCATTTCATCCCCTTTTCGGTTGTTTTCTCCTGATTTTGTTATCCGTACCAAAAATATACCCCATGATGTGCCTCTTTTTTTCGAGTTATGTCGCCTGTAACCCTTGATATGACTGACTTTTATTTTTTGTGTCGAATGTGCCAACTTTTTTCATACTACGCACTATATATACGTTTATTTATTTTTTAATGAAAAGTATAGGAACAAATGGAACATTGGGACAAACCCTTACATATCAAGGGTTACAGCGTTTCACTTTTGGAGTTATCTAGGTACGTTTCTGGTTCGTGTTTTTTGCATATTTTGCTTAGTCACTAAAATATTTATTCAAATTTAAACCATCCCAACTCCAAACTGGATTATCTGTTTCAGTGGCTGATTGATGTTTTCTTGTCTTAACCTTGGTGTAACCTAATTGCTCCATTTTTACATTAAACTGTTTACGTTGTATTTTTGAGTTTATGCCATTCTCTGATAACCATAACTCGAACAATTCCCACGTTTGCACCACGGTAGCACCGCCACCAAAGTCAATCTCGGTGTCTTGTACGGCGTCTTTCAAAAACATAGTTACTAAGTCTTGGCGTTCTAACCATTCACGTGTTGCTGTCTCAATCTCATCACTGGTTGAAAACTTACCCCGTTGTTTTGCTTGCTGATAGGCTGTTAACACACTATACGCAAACGCACCAACTTCCTTAACGGCTTGTTTTTCATCCCACAATAACGCTCGTTTGGCTTGTTCCTGTGGTCGTTCTCTAGCTCTGGGCGCTGTCACTGGTACAATCTTGATACGTTGTGATAATGCTACGTTGACCGCTATATTAGGTGTCTGGTTTGCGCCAAACAGTAACAAAGCGTAGAATTTCAAACTCAATGCGTCTGCGTTCTTGGCTTCAACATCTATCTTGTCGCCACCGGACAAGCTCCTTAAGGTATCTGGTACTTCAATGCGTGTGTCTGGCAAGTCCAAATGAATATTACTCAACTTCTCAAATAATCCAATCAGTCCAAATCTTGCACTCTTGCCGTTACTGCCTGCGATTGTGTCCATATCCTTTGCGACAATATTTTTAGTTCCTAACAACGGGAACACAATACTATCAAAAAAGTAACTTTTACCCGTGCCACCCATTTCATCCACAATGATTGCAATGGTATTAAAAGTCTTATACTCGGGGATAAAGGCATATCCTAACAACTCTTTGATAAACTGCCACGAGTTACCAAACAAGTAACTGCCCCACTCTTCAATATTATTTGCTTGTCCGTCCTTGTTGATGTCAATATCATGCCCGTTAACCAAATAATGTGATTGCTGATTAGGTGTGATATTCCCTGTCTCAATCTCATAAGTCCCATTTTTAAACGCTATGATATCAGTGCGCTGGTCTTCAAACGGGTTGTGTTCACTAATCGTTTGAATAAGCGTTGTTTTGCTCACATCTTGCATGCGCTTCACATTGTAAGCGTGGTATTGTTTCAACTTTTCCAATGCTTCACGTTCAATATAAGCCCTTGCTGATTTCTCTGTTAGGTTTTCCCATGATATGCCATTGTATTTGTAATATCTAATGCTACCGTTAAAAGGAACGCCTAGAACTGGACTATCTTTGATGATTGCTTCACTCAATTTTAAGGTGTCAATGCCTTTAACATCCCCGTTGTCGTTCACGTGTAGCCAATCAGGTACGTTCTGACTTGTTGGCAATGCTGTTGTATCAATCTCTGCCATATTCACTCATCCTTGCTCGCTTTTTCTCCTCACGTCTTCTAGCGCTCATATACACGGTATTTAATTCATGGTCAGGTAATGGTTCGTTACTCCGTTCATTAACTGTTTGCATAATGTCGTAAATGTATTGTGGTGTCACATCAATGGCAAACAGATAACCTGCTAAACTCATGGCTTGATTGTTTCGCTCTCCTGTATCAAAACCGTTTATCGTCATTTCCCACCTGTCTGCAAGGCTGTATTTTGCTTTGTAAGTATTATTAGGTCTATCAGTACCCAAATCATTTACTAAGTCATAAACCCACTGTGGTACTGGCTTAATTTTGTCAAAAGCAGTGATTTGTCGATATTGCCCCTCATCAATCATGGACGGTGCCACTGTAACACCAGTCTCTGATAAAACATCCACACCCTTAATAGCATTGATCACATGCTTAGGCTTAATTTGTCCGTTGGGGATGAGATAAAAGGCATGTAACCCGCCTGTAGGTGTCCGCTTTATGTAAGTATCTTGTATCGTATCCGGCTCAATGTGATGTGTTTTAAACCATGCCAAGATACTAGCCATACCGTTATGTTCATGCTTATCAATATCCACAACAACTAGATTACTCTTTGATAAATCTATCCCAACATTGCCATTTTGATAGTCTGAGTGGCGTTTGATCCAGTCTTTTAACTCAACCCACTTGTTAAAGCTATTATGAAAGCCACCCGCAATGCCGTTGTGTTTCTGATTAGGTAATGCCATGAAGACATACGCACCAGCTTGTTGATACTGCTTGATATGTTCCCATTTATTCATCGCTGTGCCTTTTCTAGTAACACCACTGCTTTATTCAAGTATTTATCCAACATTGTGATAGCAACTTCTGATTTGCTAATCTCGCCTCCTAGGTAATCGGATTTAACCAAATCGCGATTGATTGCATGCTGATTATCATTAATTCGACTTAAATAATCAGTCATACCTTGTGCATATTCTAGTAATACTTGCGCATCATCATTAATATCTTGAAAAGCTGTTTGATTTGCTGCTGCCTTTTCGGCATTCAATGTCTCAACTAAATCTGCTAACGTTCCTTTGGCCATAATTATTAAACCCTCGCAAATCTTTCTTCATGTTTTAGCAAGGCATTAATAATAGCCTGCTGACTATTAACACTCTTTTGTAACGTGTTAACCGTTTCCCAAAATTCATTACTCGTCACAATGAGATACATCCCACCATGTGCTTGACGGTTACTCCCAATCAGATAACCCCGTTTACGTAAATCAGCTACAACATCACTGACACGCTTTTTATTGATATGCAAGAGATAGGCTAGTTTCTCTAATGTAATGGCTTGTGAGCGCCCTGCGGGCAAGGTATTGAGTATTTGGTTCTCAATATTTTTAAATTTTCGTCTTTCATGTTAAAATGTGTATAACAAAAGCTTTAAAAGGGCGTTTGTCGTTAGGTTCATCCACAACTTTGGTCGGTAGGGGATGTCCTTTTTATTGCCCTTTTTCATACTTTGCTATCTCCTTTCTAATGCCTCACTTGAAACAAATCACGTTCAATGGCGATTATGTCATAAATAACCGTGCGATTATGCTTATGTGGTGTAATGATACCCTGACGTTTCCAACTCTTAACTGTTCCTAAACTAACATCAAAGTGTTTGGCAACCTGTTCAGCTCTCTTCCATACATGTGCTGATTGTCCATCTAATTAGCTTTGAATTATTTTCAACTCTGACATCAAATCATCATTAGTAACTGACATGTTTTCCCCTTTCTAAATCGAACTGCTGATTACCACCGATCAATAATTAAACACGTCACTGCCTTGTCCAAATGTTCATAGGCTGACATGATTTCTTCCTTGGCCAAAACATGCCGACTAACTGCATCACTGTTTGCAATCATTGGTAATGTTTCAAATAGCTTTTGTAACGTCTGTATATACATACTCATGACTAATGTCCATCCTTCACATTTCCACCAATGGTTACCCCTAATACAAAGGCGCCACCAACCAGAAGCAACAATACTAGAATTTCACCGATAAATGCCATGATGTTCATTGTTCATCATCCCCTAATTGTGCTTGACGTTCTAAACCACCTTGTGTGTTCTCGTTATCTTCCAAACGGTCATAATATTTGAGTTGCATCTCTTCCAAATCTTTCAACATGTTAATGACGGTTGGAGTTGTGATGTGGTCCCCTGCTTTCAAACTGTCAACCAATGAGAGAGCCAACGTTTCTTGGATGTCTGCCAATGCGCTATTAGTATCCTTAATAATTTGTGCCTCTGTGAATAATGCATTTGATACTGTCATGTTTTTCTCCTTATACCCACCCTTGGGCTTCTTGAAATGCTTTAAATTCTTCAAAATATTTAATCTGTTCAATTAACTTCGGTGTAGTGTCTGCTGTATTAAATTTAGGATAACTATTTGTTGCTTGTTTGGATTTAGGAACGTATTTTCCTGTTCTCAAAATCTGCGGAATTACTTCACTAGTAATGAAACGTTGAAACTTCTTCGCTTTAGGTTTTTTGCTGTGTAAAATCAAAGCATTAAACCCACTCTCGTTGATGATAGTTGCTTCCTGTAAACCACCACCCACTGACCCGTTTGTAAGGGTGTCAATTTTTGTGACCCCCTTATCTAATTTTGAAACATGATTTTTTATTGCTTGCCGTGAGTTGCTGTATCCCATAGCTTTCGTAACATCTCTAGCAACTAACCATGTCTTGTTTTGCAATAAAACAGCTCTAACGGGTACATCGTCAAAATAATTGACTGTTTGAACAACTTCTTGCCGTTGCATATTACTACCTCCTATCTCGTTGCTTTTAACGTGGTTCACTCTTGCACGTATTTTTAAATATCAGCAAATAATTTCGTTTTAATAGCTTGATAATCATTGCCATCTTGAATAAATAAGGCAATTTGTTGCTTAGTACGCTCTAGCCTTTCACTTTCATCTGATGTCAATGCACTTTGTGGGTCATCTGTGTGACGTTGCTCTTTAATTTGCTTAGGTGTCACGCCCAAAGCATACTTATACGCCAATCTGTGGTAGTTACTATAAGCGTACTTACTCGCTGGATAATGTGCTTTGATCACATCCCCAAAACTAATGTTCACTACTTTGTTGACTTGTCGGTGTATCTTTCGTTCATCCAGCTCTGATTTAATCTGATAGAAACTCTTAACTAATAACTTCTTAAACTCTTTAACTTTTGGTGTGTTATCTAGCAATGTGATTAAAAATGTTGCTTGTTGTTCGTTCAAGTGATAAATCTTTTTAGGTCGTCCACCGTTACCTTGAGTAGGTTTTACCATTTCAAATGGTAAAACTCCAAAGTCCTCAATATCTGTTATGTTGTTTCTAATTGCTTCATAAACTGATTTGTATTTAATTCCTGTGTACTCTGCTATAACTTCATTTGTTGTGTATGGCTCGTCTTGTAAGCCTTTGTAATATACTAGTTCCATGTTTTAATGTCCTCATTTGCCTTTAAATAGCCTTTCTTGTCTGGTATGATGTGTGTATATGTAGATTATTTACACATTTATTTGTTGTTTTTTTCTTCATTCGATGTTTTAATCATATATTTTGCAGATTTTTTCTGCAACGAACTTTATTGTTTCTTAATCTAGTTTTATTTTTAGTTAAGTTCTTTAATTTTTCTTAATATTTAATCGAGGTATTTTTATGTCTGTTACTGCTGACCGTATAAAAAATTACGCAAACAAAAAAAGCTAACCCAACAAGGGCTAGCTGATAAAATTGAAGCATCTAGAGACACAATAACCAAATATGAAAATGCACGTAGCACCCCTACATTAGCCATGCTCTCACTGATTGCTGACGCTTTAGACACCACAGTAGAGTATTTACAAGGTAAGACAGACAACGCGCTTAAAACGTCTCATAATGGCTCTGATGATAGGGATGACAAAAAGTATGTCGATTTAAATGATGATGAGTTAATCATGTCTTTTGAGGGTAAAGAACTATCAGAGGACTATAAGCAAGCCATTATCGCAATGTTAAAAACTATGCGAGAGGGCAAAAAATAAATGTATGAATACCTCGACTACAGTTCACCACTTGAATACTTTGATGATGTTATTGTGAAATACAATGTTAAACGTTCAACTTATAATCAAATAAATGTCGTTGAAGTTCCTGGCCATGAATATGATCCTGATGTTGCATCCCCTTTTGACAATACAATCATCATTAACCCCAACTTTAAGACTAAGTTCTCACTGCCTTTTAGGAAGTTTCACGAGTTACAACACATTTTAAGTGGCGAACAACACAAAACATACGCGTTCTCACCTTTGGCCAAGAGTGACGCTGAAATAAATGCCAATGCCTATGCGCTAAAAATGCTTGCTGATTTCTACTTTGACGAAAGCACAGACAGATACAGCAAACTCTACGACTTCATGGCGTACTTTGGCATCCCTATGTCGCTTGAAAGTGCTGTGCGGAAGAATATATAAATGAAAGGTTGTTAATTATGTTTTCAGTTATTATAGACTTATTTCAATCAATAGTCGGGGCCTTTGCTAGTGGTAAAACCGTCGAGCAATATAAAAAGGATAAAGAGCAGGATAAAACGAAAAAATAGCTGTTTGTTTTAACAAGGGAACCTGCTCTGTGATACGCTTCCCTGTTCAAGCTATGGGCGGGGATGACATCCCCACTGACTGTTCAAACAAGCTAGGAGAGAAAACATGAAATTAACCAAGAAACATGTACTCATATTATTAGACATAGTCGCTGTACTATATCTAACTTTTGCATTGGTATTGCCACTGTTTAATATCGGTCATAGTTCAAATAGTCCGCTAATTGCATTGGCAACTATTTACCTAGCGATTTCAGCTATTTCATCAAAATAAAAAGCACTCAAAAAGTACGTAAATATTACGTGCAGAACCACGTTAAAAGCATTACGGGGATGTTGAACTATGAAAACACAACTTGTAAATGGTTACTGGTCAACTACAAGCTTCACTAACAGATTAAATACTGCTATAGCTGATCTAGAAGCAAACGGGCATGAAATTATCGAAGTGCAGTATAAAACACCCATATTTGCCTATTCCGCTATGATAATTTACAAATAATGCACTGCTTCAGTGCGTACATACGTGCCAGAACCACGTTAAAAGCAATAGGAGAGAAAAATGAGTTTAATAATCACTATTATTAGCCTTTTAGTTGCCGTAGAATTTCTATACATTATGTATTTAGAAACGTTTGCTACAACATCCCCAAAGACAGCCGACACGTTTAACATGTCAGAAACTGATTTACAAAGTAAAAAATACAAACTTTGTTAAAAAATCAAGGTGTTTACAATGGTTTGATCGCAGTAGGTATAATTTATACACTGTTCTTCACACACAACTACCACAACAGCTTACTTGCTATTATGATCTATATTATTCTAGTAGCTTTGTATGGTAGTTTCTCATCTGGAGATAAGTCTATATTTTTCAAGCAAGGCACGCTGGCTGTCATTGTCGCAATACTATTATTAATAGTCTAATTTTATAAGCACTCACAGAGTGCGTACATACGTGCCAAGCGTTCACGTTAAAAATAATGTTCGTAAATTGATTATAACTATTAAGATGTCATTATTTTCATAATCTTTCACAAATACAGTATTGATTATTTTTAAAAACACGTCTAGTATAATACCCAACCGTGTCAGCTAAGCCTAGTTCATTGATCTTGTGGTCAATGAAATGCTCAAATGAGTTGGCCTTTTTTGTAACCAAGGTTACACGTTGTAACAACGTTTGTAACGCCTACCACATCAAGT
The DNA here is from genome assembly GCF_000165675.1 of Leuconostoc fallax KCTC 3537. GTDB lineage: Bacteria > Bacillota > Bacilli > Lactobacillales > Lactobacillaceae > Leuconostoc_B > Leuconostoc_B fallax. The sequence continues at coordinate 53,748 of NZ_AEIZ01000026.1, forward strand.
ATAATAGACATATACAATCAATTAAGGTTGCAACCGGTCACAAAATTTGCTTAATGATTTAGACAGTATATGCGTACAGTTACAGACTATAAACAACTAAATATAAAAAATGTTGTCTCTAATATTCACAGTGTTAAGGATTGCGTTAGATTCAATGACCATAAAGTGAAACTCACGACAACATTCCCTAATTATGGTGGTGTGCGTTATTGGCTTGTATGCCCTGTATGTGGTAAACGTAAAGGCACATTATATGATGTGAAGTCAGTAATGGCTTGTCGTAACTGTGCCAAACTATATTACCCACTGCAAGAAAATATCGTACAACGTGATAGTGTTTCACAATTCTTGTATTATGATCGTCTATTGTCTAAAGCTCGCACCGAACTGAACCCTAAATTTGAATGGGCCTTCTCAAGTTATTTAAGGTATGAGCCTATAACGTTATCACTCCACAATAAACCAAAAGGTATGCACTGGAGCACTTATAACAATAAAATTGAACACATTGATAAATTAATTAATAAAGCTCTATTACTTAGTCGTGTAATAAATATTGGCAAACAAAAAAATGCTGATGAGATAAGTAAACAATATGATGCTATCCTTAGTGAACAACAAACATATATAAAATAAAAAACCACGCTCCAGTTTCAATCTAGGACGTGGTTTTATTGTGTCTATTTTAACGCTATGAACGCCGTTTTAAGCGTTGTTAGTTGTTAATGGTATAAATAACACCATTTTATATTTAAGACGCTTATTCAACGTTATTATCGACTAATCAACTGAAATCTTGCTCTTTTAATGCGTCGTCAAGTTCTGGGTATTCGAGTATAATCTGCTTTTTTATGGTTTGACTAATTCTTTTTATTGGCTTTTTCATCAAACAAGATTCATTCTTAATTGGTGTACCAAAATCTGAATTTCATCACGTGTCTTTCTAAACTGACTTTGAATAACCTCTTCTGACCCTGTGGCACCAGCCGGGTCAGTTAATGGCCAATGCAACCTTTTAACATTGGCTGGAGTGACAGGACATTTATCATTGGCGTCACCACACAATGTAATCACATAGTCACAACTAAATAAAAAATCATCATCAATTAAATCAGACGTTTGATTAGATATATCAATTCCCGCCTCTGCCATGACACTTACAGCTCTTTGGTTTAATCCATGTTGTTCAATACCTGCACTCTTAATTATCCAGTTCTTAGGCATAATGTCTTTCGCAAATCCCTCTGCCATTTGACTGCGGCAGGAGTTTCCTGTGCACAAAAAGTAAATTTTCATTAATCCATTCCTTTAAACTTATAAAATACTATCCTAAAACTAATTATACTTGATACTCAATTAATAAACCTATTTTTGGAGTTATCACTAAAAATCATAAAAAGTTAGACTAGAATAGCAAGTTCCTATTTCTTTTTTGTCATGTAAATCTAACTTATTTGCATCAAATCGTTATAATAACGGCCAATGTTTGTGCTACCCCTAAACGCCTATTTTTGTTTAAAAATGCCTTTATATCAGTGTTTTACCACGTCAATATAGACACTTAAAAAGTTTTAATTTCTGCATTGTTAAGACTTCAGGACGCCACCTTGTGACGCTCCCTTCAGATATATAGAGGGCCGTCTAATAAGATTAGGTTCTGGAAAATAAGGGTTTCATCATAATCGGGGCTACTATGGTTGAAATAATAATGGCAATAATAAATTCTCCAGAAATGTCCTCATTAATAATATTTGCTGCGATACCTATCTGCGTTATAATTAGTGCCATTTCCCCTCTTGATACCATTCCGGCAGCGATTGCATTAGCTACCCTATAATTCAATCCAGATAACCGAGCACCAATGAAGGAACCCGCAAATTTTGTTATCACAGCTAACACACTAAATAGAATGATGGGTATGACTTTATTACCCAAACCTTGGATACTAACTTCTAAACCAATGGCACCAAAAAACACAGGATAGAAGAACCAACGACCTAACTGACTTGATACTTTAGATAAAATATCAGAGGCTGGTATTTTTCTTAATAAAATACCCAATATAAAAGCAATCAACGGCAATATGCTAGTAATACCTAATGTTCCGCCACCAATAAATATAGAAAACAGTGTCACTGCAACCAATGCAATAATATCATCTAAAACTGCCGCTGATAGAATAATAGCACCCATTGGGGTCCCGAGTTTCTTCTGCTCAGCAAGTACTGATAATGTAATTGATATAGATGTAGCCGAGAACACAACACCAGCAAACAATGAACTAATTAGACTATAACCAGATAATGCAAATACAATAGGGAATGCCACCATGGGTAACACAACACCTAATATAGCTATTATCGTAGAAGCCTTGATATGTTTTCGCATCTCCTTAATGTCTGATTCCATTCCAGAATTTAACATTAAAATAAAAATACCCACTTCTGATATTAGATGAATTAAATTTGTCGGATGCACAATGTTTAATAGACCTGCGCCTAAAATAATTCCTGATAATAATTGGCCTACTACCTCTGACATGCCTAGTTTTATTGATATCTTTCCCAATATCAGTGTTACTACAACCAGTAATAAAATTAATCCGTATACCATATTATCTCCTTAATAAAAAAGCTTCAAAAATCAATTAGTTCCCCGACTAATTCATTCTTGAAGCTTACGCCCAACCGATTTCATATTACACCTAAAGTATACCATTCTGAATTATTGCAGGCAAATCATGTATAAATATAGAATCGTTCTGGCTGTTTAATAGCTTCAACACGTTGCTTTAAGTCCGCATTCAGTGCCAATATTTTATTTGTCGGTGCTACGATATTGTAAAAATCGCCAAACGGTATGCCATCCCTATATTTTTTATAATACATCTCCTGTATTTCAGGGCTCTGCTCACTAAGAAAATCATCAATTACTTGCTTGACCTCTTCTACAAATTGTTTAGCTTCCCTACTGTACTTATTGTACTGTGATCTCATATCAAATAAATGTATCAGGGCATCAATTCTACCATCAAAATAGCTCCGTAGTAGATGCGCATAAGTCCTTTTTTGAGCCAATATAATCACCTCTAAATTGATATTATCATTGCATCCATTCTATCATCTAACGTCATAGCTTGACGAGGTCTAAAATTGATAAAAATAAGCAAATAAAAAACGGCTTAAATGCCGTTACACTGCCTACTCGCTTATTTAATTTAGTACCTGGAAAAGTACCTTTTTGCTTGAAATACTATGAAATGCAATGCAACGTTATTTTTTAGAAAAGGCGCTGTATCAGCTTTTTGATATCTCTTGAAACGTCTTGAAATCATTAATGCACTGAGGGGGAGTCGAACCCTCGACCTGCCGGGTAGAAACCGGCTGCTCTATCCAGCTGAGCTACCAGTGCGTACGAACAATATTTTACCATATATACTAGGCCTTCGCCACATGTTTTTAGTCTATATAATTGGTATACTGTATATAGTAGTATAAATACCATTTCAATGGAGATTCTTATGAGAAAAGCATTAATTGCACTTGGTGTCCTGGTCGTTGGTTTATTTATTGCTTTTATAACACTATATCAGCAACCAACCTATGCTGGCGTTTCGATGCCAAAATCCGATTATCGGCAACTTAAAACATCTAAGCAAAATATTTCTCAATTGCTTGATGATTTAGACCATTTTGATTATACAAAACCGACAACAATGGCTGCTGTTGAAAAAACAGGTACTAAAATTATTAAGCACAACAGTAAAAATCTAAGTGCGTCTGATGCTAAAGCTATGCGCGAAACACTTTACGGTCGCAATGGTATTATTTCTATCACTAAGAACGCCCAAAAAGGCAAGTATAATATCGACGCTAGTGTTGCTTCTCGTTTCCATGATAAATTTGAAGTATTAATCGAATTATCAGTCAATGCAATTAATAAAAGTTCCGCACAACGACAACGGATTGTTGACAAATTAAATAGTGAATTAAACATTGAATCGTCTATCTATCACATCGGTATTCAAGACGAAAACGAAAATTAAAAAGCACTGGTGCTATAAGCCCAGTGCTTTTTAATTTAGATGTTGGCTTTGCTGCCGTAAATCACGTGCATTAGCTAATGCTGTTTCACTAATATCATCCCCAGATAACATCATGGCAATAGCTTCTACTCGACTCGCTTCATCTAATGGTTTAACACGCGTCAACGTTCGATCATGCGTTGTTTCTTTTGCAATTAAGAAATGGTGTGTCGCTGCGGCGGCAACCTGAGGTAAATGTGTAATTGCCAGAACCTGAGAATCAGTAGCAATTGTTAGCATTTTTTTGGCAATCGCTTGAGCCACACGACCAGAAACACCCGTATCTGCTTCATCGAAAACAATTGAAATAATATGTTGTTGCTTAGCAAACGTTGTTTTTAATGCTAACATCAGACGTGCTGCTTCACCACCAGAAGCAATCTTCACTAATGGTGCCATCCCCTCACCAATATTGGTTTGTACATAAAATTCAACTTTATCAGTTCCTGTAGACAAAAAGCCTTTAATTGTATCAAAATGTACCGCAAATTCCGCACCGCTCATCAATAAATCTGACAATTGCTGATTCACATTTTTCTCCAGCTGATGCGCTACATTCTGTCTTGCATCACGTAATTTTATAGCGTGTGACTTCAACGTTAGCCTTAATGATTCGCGACGCTCTTGTAAATGCTCAATGTCCAAAACACCATTATCCATATCCGATAGTTCACGCGTAATTTTATCTTGAAATACTAAAATATCTTGAATCGTTGCACCATATTTTCGTTCAAGCGAATGGATTAGCTGCAAACGATCATCTATTCTAATTAATTCATTTTCATCATAAGTCAACTCACTCAGTTGCTCATCAACATCACGCCCCACTTCTTGTGCCGTATAATAGGCTTCCGATACCGTCTCTGATAGCTGCGCAAATGCTTCATCGTAGGTCGCAATTTCTTGTAATTGTTGCATGGCATCTGCTAATAAATCAACCGCACCGTGTTGCTCAGTATTTAATGTGTACTCAACATTTTGTAAACGGTCCGCGATCTTTTTATAATTGCTGAGTTTACTACGCGCATCTAATAACTTATCTTCTTCATCTGGTTGTAGGTTTGCTGCAGCAAGCTCTTCCTTTTGAAATTTTAGCAAATCTAAACGTTGCGCAATATCTTGTTGAGAGGTTTGGACTTTATGAATTTGCTGTGTTACCGTGCGAAATTCTTCAAATACGCCTTGATATGTTTGCTTAATCTTTTGTAAATCATCACCACCAAAAGCATCAAGCAACACCAAATGCTCATCATTATTCAAGAGTTGCTGTGTATCGTTTTGACCTTGAATATCCACCAAATAATGGCCGACCATAGCTAAAGTCTTCAAATTCACAAGCAAGCCATTAATACGAATTGTACTACGCCCATTAATATTAACTTCGCGATAAATAATCAGCTCTTGTTCACTTGTATCAATACCATTATTATCCAATAAATGACGTAATAAGGGATTGTTTGGCACGCTAAAAACAGCTTGTAGAGTTGCCTTACGAGCACCATGACGAACCATATCAGAACTAGCGCGGCCACCAGTTAGCAATGTCAATGCATCAATAATAATGGATTTTCCAGCACCTGTTTCACCGGTTAAAACGCTCATTCCCTTATCAAACTGTAGATCAACTTTTTCAATTATAGCGAAATTTTCAATAACTAAATTTTCAAGCATATCACGTTATTTTTGATATATAATCTATATCATTTCCCTTAAACTATTTTTCTAACATTTTTTGAATCATACTAATAGCTTGTTGTGCGGTATACCCGTCTTTCAATAATACGAGAACAGAATCATCATCGCTTATCGTACCAAAAATTTCAGGTAATTGTACTTGTTCTAGCAATTTGCTAACCAAGGGGCCGTTTCCAGGCTGTACTTTCATGAGTAGCATTTGCTTTTGGGCACGAACACTCAAAAATGATTGTTGCAACGCTCTTTTAAGCCGTTGTAAATGCGGTCGATCATTTTTTTGCGGTAAATGATAATGAAAGCCACCCTTTGAATTGGGTACTTTAACCAAACCTAACTCATTAATATCACGAGACACAGTAGCTTGAGTGATTTGTTCGCCAAGTGAGATAAAATGAGCCACAATATCTTCTTGTCGTCCAATTTTTTAGCTTTAATTAAATCAAGTAGTGCTTTTTGGCGTACTTTTTTATTCATGAACCGGCTCCTGATTCAATTGATGATACGTTCTCTCTAAGAGCTGATCGATATTAATATCATCAGCTATTTGCGGATCATTATCACGTTGAATAACTGCCAAAAATTCAATATTCCCTTGCCCACCTTTTATGGGTGAATAAGTTAAATGACGAATACTAAAACCATGTTCAAGCATTAATTGCGTGACTTTTTCTAAGACTTCGCGATGAACCTTCGGGTCTTTGACAATACCATGTTTGCCAACTTTATCACGACCTGCTTCAAATTGTGGCTTAACCAAGGCAACGACATAGCCATCTTGTTTGATAATTTGTGCCAGAGGTGGCAAAATCAAGCCTAACGAAATAAACGATACATCAATCGTAGCAAATTCAGGCTGTCCAAACTTAAAATCTTCTAGCTTAGAATAGCGGAAATTGGTATTTTCCATAACTTTAACACGTTCATCATTGCGCAACTTCCATACCAATTGATTCGTACCAACATCCAAGGCATAAACACGTTGTGCGCCATTCTGTAAGGCAACATCTGTAAAACCACCTGTCGATGAACCGATATCTAATACTACTTTATTTGTCACTGAAAGCGCGTAATCTTGGATCGCTTTTTCTAATTTTAAACCGCCTCGTGAAACATATTTCAGTCGTTCCCCTTTAAGATGTAGCTCAGTTGTGACCGGAATTTTCTGTCCTGCCTTATCTAAGCGTTCTTCATTATGCCCTAAAATTTGGCCAGCCATAACCGCTCGTTTTGCTTGTTCACGTGACGTAAATAGGCCTTGTTGTACAAGTAATATATCAACACGCTCTTTTTCAATAGCCATGTTACATTAGTCTCCAATTAAATTTAAAAAGTCATTTAATAACGCAGGATCAAAAGTTGCAACATCAGTTTCGATCTGTTGCAATGCCTGCTGTGCGCGTTGCAAATAGTCATCACGTTGCGCACGTGATGCTTCAATGCCAATAATATGCGGTAAAGTACCAACTTCAGTATCAGAAGCTTGCGCTGTATCATCAATATCATCTTGAATCTGATAGGCAACGCCAAAACTATCACCAAATTGTCGTAAATGAGTTTGAACTGATCGCTGTTGTGCTAACATAGCCCCCGCCTCACTTGCATATGTGAGCAACGCTGCTGTTTTAGGGCGATGGACAGCGCTTAATAACCAATCAACACCAATATCAGCATTGTTATCATCCGTATTATTATGGTTACGCATGTCATTAACTTGCCCATAAACCATCCCATAACCACCCGCAAGCGCTGATAAGGCTTGTATTAAATCTAAACGTGTCTGCACATCTTCATTTGATCTAGAATCTGATAAAATTGCAAAAGCGCCAGTTAATAATGCATCGCCAACTAAAATACCATTAGCCTCACCAAACAAAGCATGCACGCTTGGCTTACCACGGCGCATTGTATCATTGTCCATTGCAGGCAAATCATCATGAACTAAGGAATAAGAATGTATCCATTCTACTGCCGAGGCTGCTTTTAAAATATCAGCCGTAATCGTACGACCAAAACTTTGCACTACAGCTAAAGTTAAGAGTGGTCGTAACCTTTTACCACCATTTAGAACAGCATACTTCATCATAGCGTTTAAATCTTCATCCAAAGTAGCCTGATTCAAGTCTTGTTCTAGCTGCTGATCAACTTTAGGTCGCCATTTATTTATAAATTTTTCTAATTCAGTCATTGGTTAGCTCTAAGTCTGTTAAATTACCGTCATCATCCATCACTTTTGCCAAAGTATCTTCAGCATCTTTTAAGGTTGCTTGTAAATCCTTAACAAGACCAATGCCGACTTGAAAATCTGACAGTGCACTTTCTAATGGGCGATCACCTTGCTCTAGTTGTGAAACAATTGTTTCAAGTTTTTCAAGTTTTTCTTCAAATGTTGGTGTTGCCATCTATTTCTTCCTTCTCAGTTAATTTGATTGTTGTTTTAGCATAACCATCCGCTAATCGTACCTGTACATCTTCACCGACATGCAGATCATCAATTGATTTTACAATTTTTTCTTGGTCACTCACAATAGCATAGCCTCTGGACAAGGTTTTTAGCGGACTAACCAAATCTAGCTTTGCACTTGCTAAATGTAATCTTTCTTGTGATGGTTTCAATAATTGTTGGCGCAATTGACGTTCACGATTAAGCATTGTGGTAACAGCCTGTTGTGCATAGGTTACACGTTGATTCATTGTACGAACGATTGCTTGTGATAAATTATCGACACGTTGATTATATCCAGTATATAAACGATCCGGTTGTTGAAAAATGACATGTTGCTTGATACGTTGGATACGTTGCTTTTTTCTGCTAGGTGTCGCCGCAAAATATTGATTTGGCGAATTTTTAGTTCATAAATACGCTCTTGAATTTGTTGCTTCGTTAATGGTGTTGCAATCTCTGCTGCTGCTGTGGGCGTTGCCGCACGACGATCTGCAACAAAATCAGCTAATGTCGTGTCCGTCTCATGTCCTACCGAACTAATAATTGGCAAATTAGCATTAGCAATTGTCCTCGCCAACGTCTCGTCATTAAAAGCCCATAAATCTTCAATTGATCCACCACCACGACCAACAATCAATGTGTCATATTCTGCCATAGCATCAATCTTCAAAATTTGTGCTGTGACATTTTCTGCCGCGCCAGCGCCTTGAACCTTTGCCGGAAACAATACAACCTGTGCGCTTGGGTAGCGGCGTTGTACGGTCCGAGCAATATCTTCAATAACTGCGCCAGTTGGAGAAGTTATGACTGCTATTTTTTGGGAAAACGCGGAATAGCTTGCTTGGGTAAATCAAACAAACCCTCTTGTTTCAACTTTTTCTTTAATTGTTCATAAGCCAAGAAAAGTTCGCCGACACCATCTGGCGACATTTGTTCCAAAATAATTGAATAGCTACCATTCGGCTCATATAGTTGAACACGACCAATAGCATTTATTTTCATGCCCTCTTCTGGTTTGAATTTTAGTCGCTTTTCGTACGAAAACATAGCAGCACTTATTACTGCATTACCGTTAGGGTCTTTAATTGAAAAATATAAATGTCGCCCTCGACGGCGACCCATGTTGGATATTTCACCCGTTACATACACTTGTGCTAAATAAGGATCAGCATCAAATTTTCTTTTCAAATAAGCGGTTAGTGCGCTTACTGATAAGTATTGGTTATTTGCCATTGTTCACCTCAAGTCTTCTCAACAATTATACCAATCGAAACTGTATATATACAAAAAAAATCGCATAATTGCGATTTATTCTTCAACTGGTGCAAAATGTTTCAAGACACCATTTACAAATTTTCGATCCTTTTCATCAGCAAATGTTTTGGCCAACTCAACCGCCTCATCAATAGCGACTTTATAAGGCACGGCTTCAACAGTAGTCAATTCATATATTGCCAAGCGCAAGATAACCAAATCAGCTTTATTAATTCGGTTAAGCGCCCATGTTGGTGCTAAATGCGATGAAATTTTTCGTCTAGTTCTGCTTTGGTTCCCAAAACGCCATTAACTAAACTTGGTAAATAATCATCAAAACTTTTACCATCTAATACTATTTCATACAGACTATCAATGCTATTATTCGTCGGATCTTTTTCTAACGCGAATAGAATTTGAAATGCTGCTTGTCTTGATGCGTGACGTGATAATTTCGCCATTAATCTTTTGACCCCATATCATCTTCCCCAAATAAATTATTTGGATCAATTGTACTAACACGCTTATCTGGGATAATACCACTAACGTGTACATTGACTTGAGTGACTGTTAAATCAGTCATTGACGCAATTTGTGATTTAATTGCACTTTGAATATTCAAAGCAACTTTAGGCACTGCCACACCATATTCTAAGAAGACATAAGCATCAATGATAAGTCCTTGTAGCGCTTGGTGCAATACAACACCCTTACCTCGAGCCGTAGCACCAAATAATCGTGTGAATTTATCAGATAACTTACCACGCATTGAATAAACACCGCTAACTTCTTGTGTCGCAATTTGTGCAATCACTTCAATCACTTCTGGTGTGATTTGTGTTGTACCTGTATCTTCTTCAGACTCTGCTAACAAAATATTACGCATGTCTTGCTTGCTGTGTTTTGTTTCTTTTGCCATTGATGTCCTCCTCGATTGGTGTGAAAATAAAAAGTTCCGCTAAGCGAAACTTTACGTTTAAAACAAACGTGATCGCCAACGTTGAATAAAATAACTAAATTGACCACATTTTAAGCATGTACTTAGGCGCGACCCTTATAAGTACCACCATCAGTAGTATTTACAATAATCTTTTCACCAGAATTAACAAAATCAGGAACTGTAATGACGGCACCAGTTTCTAATGTTGCAGGCTTTCCTGAACCAGTTGCTGTTGCACCCTTGATGCCAGGTTGTGTTTCAGTGATTTCCAAAATAACCGTTGATGGTAGTTCAATATCTAAAATTTCACCTTGATAAGTTGTTACCTTAACTTCAGCATTCTCAAGCAAGAACTTAAGTGCGTCCTTGATGTGATCATCAGGGATAGATACTTGATCATATGTTTCAGTATCCATGAATACACGTGAATCACCGTCAGCGTACAAATATTGCATTGGACGTGTCGTAATTTCAGCTTGTTCAAACTTATCACCAGGACGGAAAGTGACTTCGTTAACTGCACCAGTACGCAAGTTCTTCAACTTAGAACGGACGAACGCTGCGCCCTTACCAGGTTTAACGTGTTGGAACTCCAATACACGCCAAATTGAGTTGTTATACTCAATCGTCAAACCAGTCTTTAAATCGTTCATGCCAATTGCCATGATATCAATTCCTCTTTAAATTATAAATTAGTATTATTATACCAGAAAGTTGCCTATATATTTTAGACAAACAACGAATTATTTTAACATATATTTTGTGTTCATTCAATACTATCGGTCTTATTTTTAAGTTGCGGTTGCACAATCAAATGATCAAATTTACTTAACAAATCAAGTAATTGCCGTGATTCATTTCTACCAAAAATATTGACCCAACGGCTGAAACGCTCATTAACTGCTGACAAAATTTTTCGGTTAACGGCCCGACCACTATCTGTCACAACTAATATAACACGTCGTCGATCATCTTTATCAACCTCTTGTTTTAAATATTGTTGTTCCAACAACGGCTTGAGTTGGCGTGCAACAGCCCCCTTTGTCACATTGCGCTCAAGTGCAATACGTGTCATTGTCGTTGCTTCTTGGCTATTGACGACCTCATTTAAAATTAACCATTGTTCAAAAGAAACACCATATTGACTCGTTGGTTGTGAAATTAATTCTTCAATGTGTTTTAAAGCGGACATGTAAATGTCAATTGCACTAAACATTAAATCTTCATGTTCATTCATCATATTGGTTGTTATTTAGCCTCCTCTATATATTTGGCTAGTTATACATCATCAAACGACTTAAAATAGGTAAAAATATCTAATGGATGGTCAAAAATATGTAGATATTCCAATTCACTCTGCTGAACAAAACCACAATTAACACAATCAATAAGCCATCGCCACAACGAATCATAAAAGCCTTTTGTATTCAGTAATGCTAATGGCTTACTATGCAAGTCAATTTTAGCCCAACTAATGACCTGAGCTAATTCTTCCAAAGTGCCAAAGCCACCAGGTAATACAATAAATGCATCAGCAGCAGCTATCATCATTTGCTTGCGTTCATCAATTGAATCAACTTCAATAAATTGTGTGATTTCATCCGGATCAATGGCTTCTGCTGATAACGTTATGGGGCTAATACCGATCACTTCGCCCCCGGCTGCCATAACACTATGAGCAGCTACACCCATTAAACCTTCCTTACCACCACCATACACCATCCGAAGCTGATGTTGCGCAACTAATCGACTCATTTCAATTGTTTGTTGCTCGTAAATGGTATCATCACCGAAAGAAGAACCCATAAAAACTGCGACAGATTTAATTCGATTAAACTTGATCATTTATGCCGTACCCCATTCTAGCTTAATTTATCAAATACCCCGTCATTTGTCTAGTAGAATACCTTAATACCTCAATATATGCTACAATATTATAAGGTTTTCGGTTCCGACCGTTCGTGACAATTTAATTTTTGGAGGCATTATGATTTACAAAGTCTATTATCAAGAACACGCTGAGCGTAATCCAAAGCGTGAAACAACACATTCACTTTACCTTGAAGCAGAAAGTCTGCCACAAGCTCGTGAAATCGTAGAAACAAGCACAAAATATAATGTGGAGTATATCGAAGAGTTAACTGACAAGGGCGTGACTTACGAAAAGGCCAACCCTAACTTCGAAATCACAACATTCTAATGACATATTCTGTTGATATTAAACCTAATGAAGTCGCAGTATATGCGCTAGGCGGTTTAGGTGAAATCGGTAAAAATACTTACGGTATTGAGTATCAAGACGAAATAATCGTCGTGGATGCAGGCATTATGTTCCCAGAAGATGAACTTTTGGGTATTGATTATGTTATTCCAGACTACACATACTTAGTTGACAATATCGATCGCGTCAAAGCACTGGTTATCACTCACGGACATGAAGACCATATCGGTGCCATCGCCTATTTCTTACAAGCTGTTAACGTACCAGTATATGCTGGTCCACTGGCAATGGCCTTAATTAAAAATAAACTTGAAGAAAAACAAATGTTGAATCGTGTTGAATTACACGAAATTACGGATGGTTCTTTACTCGAATTTGACAAAGTCAGTGTTGAATTCTTCCGTACAACGCATTCTATTCCAGATGTTTTCGGTGTTGCAGTGCACACGCCTGTTGGCACAATTGTCGAAACAGGTGATTTCAAGTTCGACTTAACCCCTACTACTAAGCAGCCACCTAACCTTTGGTCAATGGCCAAAATTGGTGAAAATGGCGTCTTATTGATGATGAGTGATTCCACCAACGCTGAACGTCCAGAATGGACAAAATCAGAAGCCTGGGTCGCTAAATCAGTTAATCGCTTGTTTGATAAAATGCCGCACGGTAGAATTATATTCGCGACTTTTGCCTCGAATATGAACCGTGTTCGTATGGCAACTGATGCAGCTATTGCGCATGGTCGAAAAATCGCTGTGTTCGGCCGCTCTATGGAATCAGCCGTAACTAACGGTCGTGCTCTAGGTTATCTCAATATTCCTGATGATGCCATTGTTGAACAAAACGAAATTAAGAATATTCCTGATGATGAATTATTAATTTTGTCAACTGGTTCTCAAGGTGAGCCTATGGCAGCTTTAGCACGTATTGCTGAAGGTACACACAAGCAAATTAGACTAAAGCCTAAGGATAACGTTATTTTCTCAAGCTCTCCTATTCCTGGTAACACAGCATCTGTTAATGCTGTGATTAATAAACTAGAAGAAGGTGGCGCCAATGTTATTTACGGTAAAATGAATAACATTCACACTTCTGGTCATGGTGGCCAAGAAGAACAAAAGTTAATGTTAGCGTTAATGAAGCCTAAATACTTCATGCCAGTTCACGGTGAATATCGTATGCTACGTGTTCATGCTGGTTTGGCGCACGAATTAGATATGCCAGAAGATCATACCTTTATTTTAGAAAATGGTGATGTTCTAGCCTTAGACGGTGAAAGTACACGCATCGCTGGTCACTTCCCTGCTGAGGATACCTATATCGACGGATCAGGTATCGGTGACATTGGTAGCGTTGTCCTACACGATCGACAAAAACTATCTCAAGATGGTTTAGTTATTGCAACAGCAACCATTGATTTGACTAATAAAGAAATTCTTTCTGGGCCAGATATTTTGTCACGTGGTTTCATCTATATGCGTGAATCTGGTGAATTAATTAATGAAGGTCGCCGCGTCATCTTTACCACCATTCGTAAAGCAATGATGCGTAAAGATGCTACTGAATCTGATATTCGTCAAGCTGTTATTGACGATTTATCAAGATTTCTCTATAAAGAGACTGCTCGTAAACCCATGATTTTGCCAATGCTAATTATGGTATAAAAGAAAAATTCTGTTTCAACGTCTACTCGTTGGAACAGCATTTTTTATTAGCGCTTGAATCATTTAAGATAACTAAGCATTATTTTTTAATCATCTTATATATCTGCGGTCCCCAAATTAATAGCAAAACCACAACAAAAGCAACAAACACAATGACGGCATGGTCATCAATATAGCGCCCTTTTAAAAATAAAAATATAACCATGACTAGTGTTAAGAATATATTCAGTACAAAATCTTTCTTCTGCATATGATACCTTTCATCTTTTTAATTTATAATACGTTAGACTAGTTTAAATGTGATTATTTTAGTTCACCCACTCATTATAGTGCAAAAAATCGTAACTGGCTTAACCAACTACGATTCTGTATTAACATTATGACTGCTCCACCTGGATTCGAACCAGGGACCTGCGCATTAACAGTGCGTTATTCTACCGCTGAACTATGGAGCAATAAAAACTTACTCGTTAATATTAACACGGTAGCGTCACACTGTCAACCTTTTCATTAAAATACTATTTATATATTCAATATAATTACACATTTTATTATCATAAGTATCAAATCCTTTTGGCACAGTAAAATAACGAACATTGACTATTATTTTAATAAAAATATCACTAAAAATTAATAATATGAGCTGAAACTCAAGAACACACATGGTAAACTAGAAGAAGTAATTAAGAAAGAGGAAATTTATGGTTAATCGCAATATACCAATAATTATGGGAACACAACACCCTGATAATGCCAACGCACCATTTTGGGATACATCACAGCAACCATTCATTAGCGCTTATCGTGAAACAACAGAAGCTTTTGAAAACTTTTCAGAATTGGATGTTGATGAGTATATGTGGGACTGGGAAGGTAAACATGCTGATGCTGCGGTCATCGACCGACTTTTCAGTACCGAGTATGATTACTTTAAGCAACATCAACTTGGTCGTGATAAATTTCTAACTTTCCGTTTCCCAAACATTTGGGAAGAAAAAGGCTACAATTTAATGCAAGCTATGACGGCATTTCTGAGCTCTGAAGATTTTTCAAACGATCTAGGGTTCTCTCATCGCCCTCTTTTTGAAGCTATTCTACCAATGGCTGAACGTGCTGATCAAATTGTTGAAATGCAGAAACTTTTTGAAAAGCTCGCTATTTTCAAAAGCCAAGAATTTACAAGTAATTCACCTAAAAATACTCCTTATATCGAAATGATTCCATTATTCGAGGGATTTGAAACACAACTACACGCACCAGAAATTTTAACTGAATACTTAGCTCTTCACGAAAAGCATTTTGGCTTTAAACCAAAATACATGCGCGTATTCTTAGCTGGTTCGGATTCTGCTTTGACAGATGGTTTTATGAGCTCAATTACCGGAAACAAATTAGCTATTGCTCGGTTATATGAATTTGCAGAACGCGAAAATATTGAAATATTCCCAATTTCTGGTACTGGTTCGGCTATCTTCCGTGGTGGTTTATCACCTCGTCGTATCGAACGTTATATTCGTGAATTCCCTGGTATTCGGACAGCAACAGTACAATCAGCTTTCCGTTATGATTTCCCTATTGACGAAGTACAATCAGCCATTGCAAAGTTAAAAGAAGAATTACCAGCTGTTACGCCATTACAAATCAGTGATGATGATAAAGATATTTTAATTGATATTGCTAAATCTTCAGCAGGTTTCTATCATCACACACTGGATAACTTAATTCCTGATTTACAGCCTATCTTCAAAGCTTTTCCTAAGCGTCGTGATCGTCGCCAACACGTTGGCGTTCTAGGTTACTCACGTTCAGTTGACGGTATTGAGCTACCACGTGCCATCAACTTCACTGGTTCATTCTATTCAATTGGTGTACCACCAGAATTCATTGGTTTTGGTCGTGCATTGGACAGCCTTTCTGAAGATCAACTCAGTGTATTTTCTAAAGCTTATCCAAGCATGGCACAAGACTTTACCGAATTAGCACGCTATATCAATTTAGATGCCTTGCAAATTTTGAAAACACAAAATTCCGCTTGGGCAGATGTCGAACAAGATATCTTAATTCTTCAAAGCAAGTTCAATTTTGATATCGGTCCAAAATCTCGAGAAGAAAAGCAACATGCTGAAATTGCACAACAAATCGTCGAATTTAAAGATGGTTCATCAGTAGCAATTAAGGCATTAATTAACCGAATGGCCCAATTACGTCATTTTCTTGGTTAAAAATTTATATAAAAAACCTTGACGAATTGTCAAGGTTTTTTCTTCTATCATTGTTCAGTTGTTTTCCCTTGTTGCTTAAGAATAACGTTTTGTGCACGTGTTAATTCTGATTGGGGTACAACTTCAAAACTTTGTCCATCAATCATTTGCGTATTACCCTGTAGGTGATCTTGTTTAATATTACCTAGGGCACCACGATAATTTAATGCTAAATTCTTCAACGACGTTGTTGAAATATCTGTTTGTATGTTATTTGACATTGTGTTCAACAAACTTGAATTAAACAGAGTCCCAACATTAGCTGAATTTTTCAAAACAGATTCGATAATTAATTGTTGGCGGTTTTGACGACCATAATCACCTTGAGGATCATCATAACGCATCCGCGAGAATTTCAAAGCTTGCGAACCATCGAGATGATAAGTCTGTCCTTTGACGAAGCTCTCGCCTTCATAGGTAAAAGTCAAAGGTGATGTCACATCAACACCACCAACGGCATTAACCATCTTTTCTAAACCGCCCATATTAATCAAAGCATAACCATCAATCTTAATACCAAGTAAATCTTGAACAGCATCAATAGCTGTCGTTTCAGATCCATAAGTATAGGCCGCATTAATTTTAATTGGACTACCTTGATATTTAACATATGTATCACGTGGAATAGACATAATGGTTGTTGATTTCAACTTTGGATTAGCCGACATAACCATCATCGTATCGGTTCTACCTTTGTAGTCTCTTCCCAATTCACCGGTATCTGTACCAAGAAGTAAATATGTTATTGGTTTACTTTTACTTGTTGCTTTATCCGCTTGTTTTGTATTTGTGTATTTAGAATTATTTTGCATCTTAGATATGGTACTGTTAACGCTAAAGAAAGCATAAGCACCAGTACCAATAATACCGATAATTAATAACGCAACTATGGATAAAATTATTTTACGCAAAGTATGCTTCTTCTTCGGTGCTTCATGACGTGATTGACGTGTATTCTTTTCCATGGTTCCCTCTCGTATATATGAGATTCAAATTTATAATTTCCATAGCAAAAAGGACCTTATATTATACAAGGCCCTCTTGATTAACGTTCAACAGAAACAGTCTTTTCAGTTGTAGCAGCTTGACGCTCTTTAACTAAAACATTTTCTGAAGCCAAAGCTTCTTTAGCTTGGTTAGCTAATGCTGAGAAAGTTTCAAAATCTGAAACAGCTAAATCAGCTAACATCTTACGGTTCAATTGTGAACCAGCTAATGTCAAACCGTGCATCAACTTTGAGTATGACAAACCATTCATACGCGCTGCTGCATTAATACGTGCAATCCACAACTTACGGAAGTTACGCTTTGTATTCTTACGATCACGGTAAGCATACAAGTATGACTTGTAAACTTGTTGCTTAGCAACTTTAAAATTAATACGACGTTGACCACGGTATCCCTTAGCCAACTTAATAAACTTTTTACGACGTGCGCGTGACACTGTACCACCCTTAACTCGCATGGGTATTTCCTCCTAGATAATCAATGAATTCATACTGCACTATATGCTAGTATTCGAATCAAACCAATAAATATTGCAATTAATATTTATGTTTGTTTTATCGCCTAATTAAATTTGGCTAAGCAACTTAGCGTATGTCTTAACTGTTGTAGAATCCATCATACGTGTACCACGTAATTGGCGACGTTGCTTCTTTGTCTTACCATGGAAACGGTGTGAAGTATAAGCAGAAGCCGACTTCAAACCACCGTTGGCTGTCTTTTTAAAGCGCTTTGCTGATGCGCGGTGTGTCTTCATCTTTGGCATGACTAATCTCCTAATTTAAATTCTCTTGACAATTATTTGTGTTCTTTTGGTGCCAAGACTAAGAACATTTGGCGGCCATCCATTTTGGCACGTTGTTCAACCTTGGCAATATCAGTTAATTCATTGGCCATGCGTTCTAATACTTCACGACCAATATCCTGGTGCGTCATCATACGACCACGGAAACGTAAATTCAGTTTAACCTTGTTACCCTTTTCAAGGAACTTGATTGCAGCCTTTTTACGTGTATCAAAATCACCAGAATCAATCACTGGACTCATCCGAACTTCTTTAGTTTGGACAATTTTTTGATTCTTACGTTGTTCCTTTTGCTTCTTTTGCTGTTGGAACTTGACTTTACCCCAGTCCATAATTTTGGCAACAGGTGGCACAGCATTAGCTTGCACCAATACTAAATCCTGCTCCATGTCTTCAGCAATTTTCTGAGCATCGCGTGTTGCCATTTCTGTTTGCTTACCGTTTTGGATAAGTAAAACACGTGGCGCGCGAATATTTTCGTTGACTAAATCAACTTGTCTTGGTTGACGTGCTATTGTTAGGCACCTCCAAATTTATTTTTTGTGAACAAGAAGAAAAGCAGGATAGAAATAATATTCCACCCTGCTTAAACACTTGTAGTACTGACGTACAACGTGTATCTGCCCAACAATAACTATCATAAGGCGAGAAGCGGGTGCTTCTACTTGTTTCAACAGTTATTAAGTATAGACATTTTTTATTTTTTGTCAAGTACTTTGGTTGTTTATATGATACAAATCCAAAGATAATAATCCAAATTAAAGCACCAATAGCTGGAATTTGAGAATCTTTGTTAAAGAATAGTGTGATAAAGACAAACACGAAGAAAACAATGGTTAATGGCACCAATGTTCTTGGTGCAATCACCTTAAAACCATCTACCATGTAGCTTGAAGATTGACGATATCTCATGTAAGCAATCAAAACCAAGATATAAATCATTAGGAATAAATCCGTTGCCGCACTTGAAACAAAACCAAATGCGTAATCAATAGATGGAATTAAACTAATAATTGCTGAAGCAGCGATCATAACAGCAGTCAGCTTAATCGCATTTGCTGGTACCTGTGCTTTAGATAACTTTTTAAATGGCTTTAAATATTGAGATTTTGATTGAAATGACAAGGCATAAAAATTACGACTTGCACTAAACAAAACACTACTCAAAGCTGAAGCTGCACTAGTAAGCACAACAAAGTTGATCAAAGCTGCTGCCCATTTGATACCGGCTAATTCAAATACCATCACAAACGGACTTTTATCAGCAGGTAATTCACGCCAAGGATAAATCGTCATAATGATAAGTAATGCACCAAGGTAGAAAAGTAAAATACGCAATGGTATTTGGTTGATAGCATTAGGCAAAACTTTTCTGGGATTAGCAGTTTCCGCTGTTGTCATACCAATAAATTCCATACCAACAAAGGCAAACATGACCATTTGAAAGGCGTTAATAAAATTACCAGTGCCATTTGGAAAGATAGAAAAGTCTTTAATGACATTACTGAAAGCTACAGTACCTTCTGGTGTTTTAAATCCGGTAAAAGCCATAATCAATCCCGTTACAATTAGAGATAAAATGGCCACAATTTTAATCATTGCAAACCAAAATTCAGTTTCACCAAATAACGAAACCGCCACCAAATTAACACCAGTTAATACAGCTAGCATGATGACCTGAATTAACCAAGATGGCACTTCTGGCAACCAGAATTGAATATAATTGGCGACAGCCGTTAATTCACCCATCCCCATAAAAATCAACGCTAGCCAATACGACCATCGTGCAAAGAAGCCAGCGCGATTATCGATGAATTTGGTAATAAAGGTAATGAACGTGTGTTGTGTTGGATCCGCATAAAGTAATTCACCAATACTACGCATCATCACAAACATAAAGAAGCCAACTGCAAGATAAATCAATAAGATTGACGGTCCAGCATAGTGAATCGAATTACCCGCGCCCATGAATAAGCCAGTACCAATGGTACCGCCAATCGCAATTAGCTGAACATGGCGGCTTTGTAAACCACCTTGTTTTGCCTTCGAATGATCACTATTACCGTCATTCGATTGTTCAGACATTTATTCCACCGCCGTTTCACGAGAATAACGTGCAACATCAGCTAAAATAAGTTTCTCAAATGCTGCAATACTGATTGTTTCAGTCTTTTCTGATCCATATTGTCTAACAGTGACTGTTTCATCAGCAACTTCATTATCACCAAGTACTAGTGTGTAAGGTACTTTCTTCGTTTGTGCTTCACGAATCAAATATCCCATCTTAGCGTCTTTTGTTTCAACATTAGCACGCAAGCCAGCTACCTGTAGCTGTTGTTGAATACGTCGTGCATAGTCACCATGAGCACCCAAATTAACTGGAATGATTTGAACTTGCAATGGGCTTAACCATGTTGGGAAAGCACCCTTGTACATTTCAATGAGGTAGGCTGTGAAGCGCTCCATTGTCCCAACAATACCACGATGCAACATCACCGGACGATGATTATCTTTGCCATCTTCACCAATATAAGAAAGATCAAAACGTTCAGGCAACAAGAAATCAAGTTGAATCGTTGACAAAGTTTCTTCGCCGCCCAAAGCTGTCTTAGTCTGAACATCTAATTTAGGACCGTAAAATGCAGCTTCACCTTCAGCTTCAAAGTAATCCAAGCCGAGGTCATCCATTGCTGTCTTAAGCTGCTTTTGGCTCTTTTCCCACATCTCATCATCATCGAAGTACTTAGCTGTATTCTTAGGATCACGATATGACAAACGGAAACGATAATCTGTGATATTGAAGTCTTCATAGACTTCCATCATCATCTTCAAAATCGACTTGAATTCTTCCTCTAACTTTTCTGGTTCCACGAAAGTGTGACCATCATTCAGAGTCATTTCACGAACACGTGATAATCCAGTTAACGCACCAGACTTTTCATAACGATGCATCATACCCAATTCAGCAATACGCATTGGTAATTCACGGTATGAACGAGGCTTATGCTTATAAATCATAATATGTGATGGACAGTTCATTGGTCGTAATTCAAGGAACTCGCCGTCTCCCATATCCATAGGTGGGAACATATCTTCACGATAGTGTTCCCAATGTCCAGATGTTTTATACAAGTTAAGGTTAGACAAAATTGGCGTATAGACATGTAGATAATCATTTGATAATTCTTTATCAACAATATAACGTTCAACTTGACGACGAATTGTTGCGCCATTTGGTAGCCATACAGGTAAGCCTGATCCAACCTCTTGACTTGTAAAGAACAAATCAAGATCTCGTCCGATGTTACGATGGTCTCTTTCTTTAGCTTCTTGGCGACGTTGTAATTCAGCTTCAACATCTGCTGCCTTCCAGAAAGCTGTACCATAAATTCGTTGCATCATATGATTTGATGAATCACCACGCCAATAAGCACCAGCAACTGACACTAACTTAAAGTGCTTAATCCAACTAGTTGATGGCACTAAACCACCTTTATCTAATTCAATGTGATCGCCTTGTACAGCGATTGTAATTTTTTCTTCAGCCGGTAAATCGTTAATTAATTCAACCTTGTACGGATCATCCTTAAACATGCTTAATGCTTCTTCGCGTGTAATTTCACGAGAAACAATCGGCAAATCTTCTTTAACAATTTTATGCATCATGGCTTCGATTTCAGCAAAATCTTCAACAGATACTTGATTACCTGCCCCATTATCTGTATCGTAGTAAAAACCATTTTCAATGAACGGTCCGACACCAAAATGAATATTGCTAAACTTTGGAATACGCTTTAAAGCTTGTGCTAACAAATGTGACGCAGAATGACGCAATAAATCAAGCGCTTCGTCATCACTTGTTGTAATTAACTGAAATTGGCCTGATGCAGGAATGACATCATGCATGCCAACATACGCACCATTTAACTTAGCTGAAACTGATTTTTTAGCTAATGATTTAGAAATACTTTCAGCAACATCTAAGGGTTTTGTTCCCGCTGCAAATGTTTTGATTGCACCATCAGGAAATACAAGTTCTAATTCTGACATACTTTCCTCCAATAGGATTTACATCGCTGTAATTCCAATATAGTTTCATTAATAAACACAAAAATCGCCCCTCTAGATATAAAATAAATATCTAAAGGGACGATTAACCGTGGTACCACCCAAATTTATGGACAATGATGCATTGTCCATCCTCTACGACAGTATAACGGTGTCACCCGAAGTAGTTTTCTAATACATTACTCACCACTCACTCAAAGGTAGTCTTCATGATACGCGTTGCTAATTCCCACCAAACATTAGCTCTCTTTGTAAACGCCATACAATGAAGTTGTCCTTATCAATGTTTATAGGTGCAATGTTATCATGTATTTTTATATATTTCAACTTAATTTATCATATTCTGTTCATTATTGCTTCAAAATACCTTGTTTCTTTTGTTTAACAAAATCTCGAACGACTAACCAACTTGCGAGCCAAATACTTAACAAGATACCTAGCATACCTAATAACATCGTCACTAATTCTACAACCAGGACTTTAGAATTAAAAAACATTGCTACAGCATAATTCAATCTGACAAACCAAATAATCAAGGGTAGGCTGGCGCCCAAAACACCGAAAAACAATGTATTAATTGCTGTGCCCAAAATTTGTCCACCAATAATACGTGCATGTCCATATAAGTTTTTAACAGAAATATTCGGTGTTCGCTCAATGACTTCATTAAGGTCGGCAATGATTGCCATTGCTGCCTCGGCTACGGCACCTAAAGTTGAAATAATCATCGTTGTAATCGCAATTCTACCAAAGTCTATACCAACGTTTGTTGATAAGCCTTCCAGTTCTTCCGAATTTTCAGTAGCAAACCCCTGAAATTGACCTACCCACTGCAATATTATAGCCATCACAAACAAAATACCAATGACAATAACACTGGTTAAGAAAGCCTGATTCGTTACACTCGGATCATCCGCACCTAAATAAATAGCAACAGCTAAAATAATAATTGACACAATAATCGTCACAACATAGGCATTGAATTGCCAATTCATCAGAATCATTAATACAAAGATTGCCAAAAAGTTAATCATTAAACCAATGAAGCCACGCAGTCCCTGCTTACCGCCAACGAGTAACATCAAAACGAATAAAATCAGCATTAGCATCATAATGGCATTCATATTTTAGCCACCTTTCTTTGAAGAAAGAATGCAACAATTGCACTCGTTACTGGTACTGCCAAAACAATTCCAATTCCCGACACGACTGTTTGTAAAATGCCAAGGTTCATCACCATTTCTAAAATATATGGCCAGTTATTCCCATTCCTAAGCATCAAAATAACCATTGGCATTGTTTCAGCAATGAAAATCATGAACAAAACATTAATCAATGTTCCCATAATATCGCGGCCAATCGACATCCCCGCATGCCAATATTCTTTAAAATGACGTTGCGCATTTTCACGATGCATGCCAAATAATCCGGCCACAATATCTGCAGCCTCATCCATAACAGCACCTAGTACACCAATAATCGTCTGCGCAATAAAGAGTGTTGCAGGCACCTGAGTCACATAAGCCATTGTTTCAAAATGAACGCCATTATTATGTGTTAATAATAATACAATTGACATAATACCCATAGTTAACGCTGTACTAGTGAGTGTCGCAAAGAAAGTTAAGCGCATTTGTAATGTTCTGCCTAGAACAAATAGCAAACTGCTCAATGCAAAGAATCCAGCTAAAATACTAAAAATCAAAATAACATTGGGATTTTTAAATTGCACATCAATCCCAACAGCCACAATGAAAAGTACAATATTAGTAATTAAACTTAATAGTAGCCAACTCGTAGCACGACGCTGACCGTAAAAATAAAGTAATAAAATAAACAATGTCGCTAATAAACCAAGTACAGTGTCTCTTTTCAAAGATAATATATGGTATCGATTACTCAGCTTTTCTAGAATCAACTGGTCCCCAACACGATAGCGATGTAATACTGTCTGCGACTGATTAAAGCCATTAGTCAATATGATGCGTTTTTGCTGACGATTCAGTAATCGAATGGTTAATTTTTGCTGATAAATTTGATCTTCGTTGTTATGTTCATCGGTTATACTTTGTACTTTTTGATTGTGTACTTGAACAACTTGCCCAACTGGGTGCTGATATAAAAAGGCATTGTGCCGTAAAAAAAACCAACACCAATAAGTATCACTAAAGCCACAAGAATACGTTTAAATACTTTTGCCATTATGACTCCAATCGTCTATTTTTCCCTGACATTGGAATGGGTTTAGCCAAAAAACGAACGCGTTGCATCAATCGAGCAGCTTTAACTGGTTCAACACCATCTCTTGTTTGTGTTAAATGTTCCTCTAACCCTTTCATAGAAAAATTAGAAGTGAAAAATGTGGTCAGTTCATTTTGCATACGATGTTCTAAGATAACACCCAAAATATCATCACGAATCCACGCACTCAATGTATCAGCACCCATATCATCAAGTATTAATATAGTCGCATTTTTAGCTTGATCAATTAAGCGCTGTGTACTACTGTCTTTTTGGCCAATACTATTTTTAACATCCACGGCAAACGATGGAAAATGTAACAACATCACATCGATGTTATTCGCAGCCAATGCATTCGCAAGCGCTCCCATTAAATAAGTTTTACCAACACCAAAATCACCATATAAATACAATCCCTGTACATAATTTTTGGCATGTGTTAGATTATCCAAAATATTAATCGCTTCAACAATGGCATCTATACGACCCGATTCTTGAACCACAGCCGCCAAGTCGGCCTGCTGAATGGCAACAGGCATTTTATAAGTGTTCAAGTGCTCTTTTTGCCGTAACTTATTTTGTGTTTGTTGTGTTGGCACATACTTCACATGGATATAGCCCTTTTCAATATCCAACTGTGGCACATACCCTGGATATAATGTCTTACTATTCTGCGCCGCCATATTACGTTGCTGAACATATTCATATAATGCTGTTAAAGACTGTGAAAAAGCATCTGGTGCTAATTTATCTTGATTAGCTTGCCAGAAATCTTGAATATCCTGATCTTGTTTCAACATTTCTATCGTATGAATGGATTGACTATTTTTAAGATGTGGATATTGTTTTTTAATTTTTCTAATACTTCTGACAAATTTTGCATACTAGATTCCTCATCTCATAGCTTAATCCTTGGTCTTCAGATCTTTCAATTTAGCTAACGCTTTTTGAATATCCTTTTGATCATATTCCGGTTGCTTTGCTGTGACATTTTCCATTTTTGGTTCAATTTTAGCCATCCGATTACGCGTACGCGATGACGTCTTAATCTGACGATTTTGCTGACTCTGTTGTTTTTGATCATGATGCCGTTTAATAGCATGTATGGCTAGCGTCGCTGTCGTCACCTTCTGTTGTGCCCATTCATTCGCAATCGTTTCTGTCAATGCCCGCGATAACGATGTATTATCCATACCGATAAGAATTTGATGTAATAAAACATTAATTACTGGTGGGTTCAATATTCCCTGTGTTGTTAAGTCATTGACAATATTGCGTTCACTGTTCGTAATAAAGCCACCACGTGATTGCTTAATCTGAGACAAGAAATGCATTGGTGGTATCTGATTGGCTGCTTCAACAAGTGCTTTAGCCGTTTTAGATAAAGCTTCATCATGGCTTTCTACAGATGATATTTGAGGTTGATTACCCGTTGGCTGTGTTGAACGCGTCGTATCCAATTGTGTTTTAAGCGCACGTTGCATTCCAGCTTGATCAATTTCGTGCGTATCCAACGTTACCGTTTGACTCACAATATTTGCTAACTGTTGTTCATTTACCCCATACAACAAATGCTGTGCTATCAAAAAGTTACGATGTTTATTAATTTCGTCGACTGTTGTTCCTTGTACAAGTTGAGCAAAGGCCTCAAAATTAAAATGGTCATCTTTAACTACTGGCTTAGCCATGTCCAATCGAACACTTTGCTGTGGAATGGTCGGTGTACTTTCATTTTTAAAAATCTGTAAGAAATGTGCTGAAACATCCTCACCCTGGATTTTTTGAATACCTTGTATGCCGTAACGTTTTTGTAGCACAATAAAACGTTCTTCACCTACAAACTTGTACAATAAACCTGTTAACAATTGTTCCTTGAAAAAATCTTGCGCTGACAGTGCTGGTAATAATCGATAATAATAAGTATCCACAGAAGTAGTCGTATCATGAAACGTCTTAACTAATCCGACGGCTTCTAATTTTCGCCGTAATCTCACAAAAGTTGGCAGGCTTAAGTTTAGACTGTCTAATAAGAAATTATGATCTAATACATCCGTAACGCTAACATAGTTTATTTCTGTTGCTAACATATGATAAAGTGCATAACCAGTAGAACCAATAAACGGAACGTATAAATCAAAGGTACGCGCTAAATCAGCAAATGAAATCGGTACTGCTGCTTGTACTAGTACCCTTGCATTTGCATGTAATTCAATTGTTGGTTTACTTTCCTGCATACTCGGGTGCAATTTCCTTTAATTTTGCAATAACTTGAGCAACTTGTTCACGTGTTGCTGCTAATGTACCATTATTATCAATTACATAGTCTGCTACTTTTACTTTTTCAGATAAAGGCAATTGTGACTTAATACGGTTGTTAGCTGCATAGTCATCCAACTGATTCCGTGCTTTAAGTCGCGCTAATTGAGTGGCTTCGCTAACTGTTACAACAATTATTTGATCCACACTATCATTCTCATGATAACCACGTTCAACTAATAATGGGACATCTAATATCACAATTGGTGCCTTTTGTGTTCGCCAAAAAGCAAGTTTATCTTGAATCGCATTACTAATTGCTGGCTGTATAATGGCATTTAATTGTGACAAATTAGCCTCATTACCAAATACTGTGTCCCCCAGTTGCTGTCTATCAAGCACACCATTTTTAATAATTTGTGGTCCAAAAGTCAACTTTATTTTTCAAGAACAGTCGTTCCCGGTTCAACAACTTCACGAGATATCACGTCTGCATCAATAATTGGTATTCCAGCCTCATGAAACATTGTACTGACTGTTGTTTTTCCTGAGGCAATGCCCCCAGTTAAGCCAACAATTAACATTTAAATGGTCCTTTCTTGCACGATACGTTCAGATTGCGTTGACTGATCATCACCAAATAAACGACGAGAATAGGCTACTCGTGTGCCGGTTACATATGGAATAATCCAAATATAACCAATTCCAGCAGTTAAGAATCCCAATATATACCAGCCAATAAAACTCAACTCGAGCAAGAAAAGTTCCCACTTACGACCATCCATAACTCGTCGGCTAGTCGTAATATAGTCTGTTAAGGAATTAGCCCGTTTTCCTTGGTCTAAATCACGTTTATACGCATAATAAGTTTGCGAATAAGAAAAGGTTTTGATAATTCCTGGAATAATAAACAATAATGTCCACAAATAAATCAAAATATTTTGTACGAGTGCCAATAAGAAGCTTTGCCAAAATTTGCCATTACTAAAAATCTGTAGTGATTGTTTGAAATGCTGGTCTGCTTTAGGTTGTTTAAACCAGTCCACAATCCCCCATGCAATCGACCAAGTAAACAACATACCGATGCCATCGCTAATTACAGAAAAAACAACAGAGTTATTATCAGATGATGTATCAGCTTGCCCTGCAACTTCACTACCGTTTATCGTCCCTTGTGTCAATGAATAAACGACAACGGCCATGATTAATGATACAAAGAAGAAACTTCCAACCACTGCCACAATTGGCAAAATATTCAACTTAATAGCCGTTCCCCAATGGCCACGGTATAAATCTCTGGCTTCACGTTTCATTTCTCTAATACTTATTGGTTCTAATTCGTTCATAACTTTCCTTTTCCTATCTCACCTGGCACTTAGGGCAAAATGTTGTACCGCGTTGTCCAACACGAATTTTAACAAGCGGTGTCCCACAGCGCAAACACGGCAACCCACTGCGCCCATATACCTCTAATTGATTTTGAAACTGTCCAACTTCTCCAAATACATTACTAAAACTATGCACCGTTGTCCCATGATGTTTGATAGCAAGTGCTATTTCACTAATAATACTATCACGTAATATTGCGAGTTGCGAAGGGTCTAATTCATTTGCAGGCGTCTCAGGGTGAATCTTACTTTGCCAAAGTACCTCGTCTGCATAAATATTACCAATTCCTGCTATCTTAGTCTGATCCAGCAAAAAACTTTTTACTGGTTTCTTTGATTTAGCAAATATCTGAATCATATATTCTAAATGTAAATCAGTCGTAATTGGTTCCGGACCTAATTTAGCTAATGTTGGAACGGCTATTTGCTCTAGACCGGTTTCAGCTAAAGTCATGCGTCCAAAACGCCGCGTATCATTATAAAATAGTGCCCGACCATCTGCCAATTCAAAAACAATTTCCGTATGTTTATGTAACGGTGCATCCAATGGTTCAACGGAATACTGACCTTCCATACGTAAATGCGAGACAATTGTGCGTTGATTAGACAGACGCAAGAATAAATATTTCCCTCTTCTGTCAATGGCTGTAAATTGGCTGGCTAAGGTACCTTGAATAAATGCCGGTGCATCTCCCATAATCACCTTGGGATATGGCACTCTAATGTTTGCAATTTCACCGCCAACAATTAACTTTTCCAAACCACTTCTAACTGTTTCAACTTCTGGTAGTTCTGGCATATATACTCCTAATATCAAGATGTAACAATTCTGTGCTGTTACATACTAGCTTTCTACTGCATATTAAACGCATTCTAGTCTACTTATTTTAACATGATTATTTTATACTATTCGTTATAAATAGAAAATACCTTGTGGTAGCGTCAAGTTAAGAATATGAAATGTTTGCACTGTTTCTGGATTTTTTAGGTACTGTTTTTAATGCTATTGCTAGCCACAAATGGTTGAATAAAGAAGCCCATCGCAAAAAATAAAATCTCTTTCAATTTTCACTAATTTAACATTAAATTAAGCATGATTTAATCTGTTAATTATAATATAACATCACAAGCCATCCACACCAATCTGTGGATGGTTTGTCTATTCTTGCTTTCAAATTTGGTTGAATAGTTTATACAACGCTTATTTTGCAATCCATGTTAGTATTAGCTGATGGGGTGTTTCTTAACTTACTCACAATACTTTCTCAAACTCTATGCCCCATCCCCGAAGCGGCTGCTTCGGTTTTTTATTGCATGCTACAAATAATTCAAATAATATATCACACAAAAAATAGGCCATCACGGCCTATTTTTATACATTTAACTAGGCTTTAGCCCATTTGGGTTTACCCTTATCTTTATTTTGACGATTCTTTTTGCGCTTTGGCTTACTATCATTAATCGGATTTGAAGGTTTTGGCTTGGATTTCAATACTGGCTTTCTAACTGATTTCTGATCTAAGATAGTTGTATCTTTTGACTTTTTGACAACTTTAGGTTGTTGTTTATCATCAGAAACTAAACTTATGCTATCGGTTTTAGCCGGTACTAACGCAAAGTCATCTCCTAATGTCCGTTTCAAATTACGAACATCATGATCGTTACCTAAATTCAAAACTCGTCCACTCTTGCCCATTCGGCCTGTTCGGCCTGTTCGATGAATATACGTTTCCTTGTTTTCCGGTAACTGTGCATTCACAACTAATGGTAAATCAACAATATCAAGGCCTCTTGCTGCAACATCGGTCACCAAAAGTAAACTAACATCACCCTTTTTAAATGAGCGCAATGCATCTGCACGCTGAATGTGACGTCTATCATTACCGCCTAAACTGGTAACCTTAGCATTAGCATGCTGTAATGTTGATTGCATCGCGACTAAATTACGAATTGAGTTAAAAAATACTAAGGCTTGTTGTTTATTGCGTGCTAGTTGAATCAACACCTTAGCTTTTGCCTTTTGATCAACATACTGAAATTCATGTTGAATATTAGCTGGGGCATCTGTTCCAACAGATACGGGTACAACCGACTGGCCAAATGTCTGATTGACATATTGCAAATCAACGCCCGATGTTGCCGAAAACAGCATTAATTGGATATTATCTGGTATTTGTTCGGCTAGTTGATTAATGCTTTCATAACGTTCTTCAGATAGCATCACATCTGCTTCATCAAAAACAACTGACTGAATATTTTTTAACTTTAATGCACCAGATTCAGCCATTGTTAATACGCGTCCAAGTGTACCAATCACAATCTGGGGATGTTCTTTCTTCAACTTGTCAGCCTGACGTCGCCCATTTGCGCCGCCAACTAAACTAACAACATTAACACCTGGCACTAGGGTCGCCCATTCACGAATAACATGGGATAGTTGCATCGCTAATTCTTGACTAGGTGCCAAAAATCAAAACTTGAGTACGTTTAAGATTTACATCAATATTGGTTAGCAATGGTAGTACAAATGCTAATGTTTTACCAGTACCAGTTGGTGCCAAACCAAATATAGACTTCTTATTCAATACATCCTCCCAAACAGCATTTTGAATGGGTGTGGGTGTATCAAATGTTTCTTCAAACTTATCCTGTAGTGAGGGTAGTAATTTTTCTAACATTATTCTCTCTTATCTGCGGGGAATTCAATACCTGCTGATTGACGTAAATCAAACAGCGTTTGGTTAACTTGCTGAGACAGTCTAAACCAATTATTATACACTTCTCGTTGACCGTTTGGATCCTTAATAATATTAGCGAAATCTTGTGCCTCATGAATCATTGGATTATCATCAACCGGTGTACTGATTTCTTTTTGATTTCCGTTACCATCATGATAAGTGACAGATTCTAGCTCAGTAATATTGCTAATCGAAATCGTTTCTTTTTGGCCATATATTTCACTTGGTAGATAAGAATTGGCACTCTTACCAAACAACAAGGTTACCGTATAATCAGGATAGACCAAGATTGCTGTTCCTTTGCCATCGGCCCCGTTCCTGAGTAACGTTGGAATGTATTGTACTGCCTGTGGGGTACCAAACAAATCAAGTGCTGCATACAAAGGATAAACACCCAGGTCATATAAGGCACCAGCGCTAAATTTGCGCGTCAAAACATTTGGTTCTTGTCCTGCTAAGTAAGCATCGAAGCGTGAGGAGTACTTCTGATAAACCAACGTTGCACCTTGTAACATTGGCAAAGTTTTCATCGTTTCTTTAATTTTTTGAAATTAGGTTGATGAACATGTCGTGCCGCTTCAAATAATAACACATCTGGATGTTGTGCCAATGCTGTCTGCAAATCTGAAAATTCTGTAGGATTACTAGCAACCGGTTTCTCAACAATAACGTGTTTGCCAGCTGTAATGACTGCTTTAGCTTGCTCATAATGTAAGGCATTTGGTGAAGCAATATATACCAAATCAATGTCACTTGCCAATAAATCACTCATCGTAGTGGCTGTCGTTATCGTATCATGTGATACTTTCAGTTGATCAATAAATGTTTGTGCGCGTTCTTCAGTACGAGAATAAACAGTGGTTAGCTGATATTCTGACGTCTGGTACGCTGCTTCAATAAACATCTCAGTAATCCAATTTGTACCAATCACACCAAATTTAATCATAATTTGCCTCCTAAATTATCTGATTTCACTGTAATAATCGTTCATAAGCCTGCCTCGAGCCATTAAATACACTCGTCGGTAATTTAATAGCTCGAACACCTTGCCCGACAACATGATCTGCATCATACTGAACCAAGACATCCTGTTTCTTAAGTGATTGCGTATCATTCTTAACTAACCAAAAATGTGCTTGACGTATTGTCGTTGTCAATTGCTTTTTGACTTTCGGTGTTGTATATATCAAAATTTCTTGATTGTAATGATTAGCCAAAAGCTTAACCATCTTAACTAGTTCTGTTTTGCTATTTTGTGTTTGCAATTGATCAGCATTCACACTAATAGCAATGGGCAAGTTACCAGTTTTGTTGCCAACTTCTTGAATAAAATAACTCACCTGGGCTTCAGCTGTACTATCAGAAGAAAAAGTATGCATAATACCACGATCTAACTTTGCTTGTTGAACACGTTGCATATCTTTCTTGAATGTATTATCAGCCAACGCAGTACCAGTTGTACTCTGAATATATACAAAATCAACATGATTTGCCTTTAAATAACCAAAATCCAGGTATTCTGCTCTTTGATTGACGACAACACCTTGTACAGAAAAGCCCGATGGTACGGTTGAAGCTATTGATACTGGCTTAGCCACTATCCATATAGCGACAGAGCTAATAAAAGCCACTACAATAAGTAACCATGTAAAAATTGATAAAGCCCGTCTTGTCTTGATCCCCTCCTTTTGAAATTTTTTCACT
Organism: Leuconostoc fallax KCTC 3537; assembly: GCF_000165675.1. Taxonomy (GTDB): domain Bacteria; phylum Bacillota; class Bacilli; order Lactobacillales; family Lactobacillaceae; genus Leuconostoc_B; species Leuconostoc_B fallax. Next base: position 86,512 of record NZ_AEIZ01000026.1, read on the forward strand.
GTCTCTAAATTATCTGTTCTTTCCATAAGTAATATTATACCGAATAATCCGTGATACCGCTCTATTTATATCTTATATAACTCTTACGAAAAATAAGTAGATCACTAAAATTGCTTGAAAATTGCCTATGAGCGTGCGACAATTATCCAATAGAAATGGAGGCAATTTATGTCGTTTGAATCGAAGCTTAATCAATACGCTACATTAATAGTTAAAAAAGGCATTAACGTACAATCTGGTCAAACTGTCATTTTGTATGCATCTGTCGATCAAGTTGTTCTCGCTCGTAAAATTGTTAACGCCGCTTATTTGGCTGGTGCTAAGCAGGTAATTGTCGAATGGTCAGACCAGCTCATTACGCAAATGAATATCAATGCAGCTGATGAAGAACTACTCACAACAACACCCCAATACACTATTGATAAATGGCAAGACTTAATTGTTAACCAACATGCCAGTCGCATTAGTTTATTATCTGATGACCCTGATGGATTAGCACACGTCGATGCACATAAGCTTTCAACTTTGACACAGACAAAGCAACGCGACCTTGCAATGGTTCGAAATGCAACAATGCGTGATGATATTTCTTGGCTGGTTGTGGCGGCCGCTTCACCTGCATGGGCACAAAAAGTATTTCCAAATACAGACCCTGCTGAAGCACAACAACGTTTATGGGAAGCTATCTTCAAAACAGTACGTATTGATGATCATTCTGATGCACTCGAAAATTGGGATCGCCATATTAAAACGTTACAAGAAAAAGCCGATTGGTTAAATCAACACAATTTTAAATCTCTACACTACAAAAACGAACACTCTGATTTTACTATTGGACTAGCTGCAGGTCATATTTGGGAAGCTGCTTTTTCACACAACAAAGCTGGTGATATTTTTATTCCTAACATGCCTACTGAAGAAGTTTTCACAGCACCAGATAATCGCTATATCGACGGTCATGTTGCAGCAACACTGCCACTTTCTTATCAAGGTAATATTATTGAAAATATCGCGCTTGATTTTAAAGATGGCCGTATTGTTAAAGCAACTGCTACAAAGGGTATGGCAATATTACAAAAGATTATTGACACTGATGAGGGCGCTAAATCCCTTGGCGAAGTTTCATTAGTGCCACACCCCTCACCCATCTCACAAAGTGGTATACTTTTCTATAATACATTGTTTGATGAAAATGCTTCAGATCATCTTGCTATCGGCGCCGCTTACGCTTCGAATATTAAAGACGGTAAAACAGCTTCACCCGAAGCATTAGCACAACGTGGTTGGAATATATCCGATACACACGTCGATTTTATGATTGGCTCTGCCGATATGGATATTGACGGCATCACTCAAGATGGTCAACTTGTTCCCGTTTTCAGACAAGGTGATTGGGCATAATTTTTTCAGATATTTAAAGGATTAGTCTATGTTTTCAAAATGGTCAAATAAATGGCATAATAATGGTTCATCACAGAAGCATACACATCATTTATTTTTCATGTTACTCATTGCCCTGATTGGTCATTTAGACTTTTGGTATATGGTACCACCTGATAATCGAATGCTAAAAATCATTGTTGTATTCATGACCTTGCTAGCACTCTACTATCTGTGGACCCTACCAACCGCACAGGATAACTCAGATATACCTTATAAAATACTTTATGTCTGGTATCTGATTTATGTTGGATCAACCATTTTATTAGTTAATATTTTGACACATCAAGTCTTACGTTTAAATTTTTGGATCAGCATTCTACTCTTTGTCGTCCTTGAAACTATATTACTACTACCTGCTATTGAAAGTAAAAATAAAAGATAAAACGACCATGATTTTACTCATGATCGTTTTTTAATTCAAAGTTTCAAGTTCTTTTGGTGTTAATTGTGCGAGTAACGTGTTAATCGCCATAACGTCAATATAGTGATCTAATCCTTCAATCCCCTTCAGCAACTTGCCCAGACCATTTATGGCCTTTTTTGACTCAAGAACTTGAGATATGCACGCAACTCTCCACCAATGCCATCCAAATCTTGCCATTGTGGTTGCCAATAATCAAATAGCTCTTGCTTAGTAAATTGCTTCAAACTTTCAGCATCCCACGTCTTATGCGTACGGCCATAGATTTTCGCCATACCTTCATGGTAAGCATATAATAAATGCAAAACATTATCACTCACAACATCTTTTATTGCAGCTGCTTTAAAATCTTCTAAACGGCGCTGAGCATAAACGAGTTCCGCATCAACCAAATCTTGAGATAATACCATTACCTCAACATCCTGCTTAACATCATCTGTCGTGGCAACAACGGGTGCTAATCCTCTAAATGTTTCACCAATCGTTTGTAGATCAAAATCATCGTCTTCATCATTTTGTGATAAGAACTTATACTGTAACTCGTCAATCGCATTAGATGTTTTCATCATCTCAGCAACATCTTTGCCCTGCCATTTGAAGAAATTAACTGCCAATACTGTTCTAACAATCATGCGCCAGAAATTAATGTCGAACTTAGGGGCGCTGGCAATAAAGTATGTATTAACTTGGCTTTCTTTAACCAATAATTTCTGCATATCGAATAGTACAGGTACTAGCAAAATGAAGTAACGCCAATCACGATCCTCACTGTTAACTAACGTCGCCTGCATCGCTTCATTTAAATTAACGGCCGCACGTTCATTACTCGTAAACTGAGTAAAGTGTTGTTGTACAATCATTGCCAACAAATCATCAAAGAAAAATGAAGCAACTTCAAACGTTTTTTGATCATACTTATCATGATACATTAAATAATAACGTGCCCGTAAAAAGCCGGCCCACTCATTAAAATCAAATGGTTTCACATGACCAGCTTGCTTGTACGTTTGTTTCTTTTTAAGATTACGCATCTTCTTAACTTGTGCGCGTTGTCCTTGTTTCACTACCGTAACTCCTCGCTTTACTTAGATACTAAGGTCTAACTGATACTTGCCATGTCCAAATTCGCGTAGACGGAATTGAAATATTTGTTCTTCACGTTGCAAGTCAGGCGTTTTAACACTTGCTTGTTGTGTACCTTCTAATTCTGCAAGCTCGATTGCTGCATTAATTTGCGAAATAACTGGCGCAAATGCCTTAGTATCCGCTGATACATAAAATAATTCTGCATTACCGTAAGTTTGTGATTTACGCACTAATTTTACAGATGTTTTATAGCGATTTACTTCAAAAATAATATGATTAAAATTAAAATCTCTTACATAATGAAATAATGATGACAAAAACTGTGTTGCGTTAAATTTATTTTTTACCATAATTTATTGTTATGTTGATGACAACATAATTTATCCTTATTTGTAGTCTACCAATCATTCTAACATAGGTCATGACTGCTGCCTAATAAATCACAAAAAGTAGTTAACCTTCACGTTAACTACTTTTTATATGAACAATCATTACTTATAGATAAACATTGCGTCTCCGAAACTGAAGAAACGGTACTGTTGAGCAACAGCATGATGATAGGCATTCATAATATGCTCTCGGCCAGTAAAGGCAGCAACAAGCATCACTAATGTTGATTTAGGTAAATGAAAGTTAGTAATAAATGCATCAACCACTGTCCACTGATAACCTGGTTTAATGAAAATATCTGTCCAGCCAGAATCAGCTTTTAACTCTCCTGAAAACTTGCTGCCAATGGTTTCTAACGTTCGAATAGACGTTGTTCCAGTCGCAATAATACGACCACCGTTTTGACGCACTTCATTCAAATCTTGCGCAGCATCAGCTGTTAACTGATAAAACTCAGAATGCATCTTATGATCTTCAATATTTTCTTCTTCAACAGGTCGGAAAGTGCCGAGACCAACATGCAATGTTAATTCAACTGTTTTAACACCTTTAGCACGAACTTTATCCAACAATTCTGGTGTCCAATGTAAACCTGCCGTTGGTGCAGCTGCCGAGCCATCTACTTTTGAATAAACCGTTTGATAACGCTCTTGATCAGCCAACTTTTCCTTAATATAAGGTGGTAAAGGCATTTCACCTAATTTATCTAATAATTCCATAAAAATACCATCATAATGGAATTCAATCATTTTACCACCGTGTTCTAAATCTTCTAAGACGGTTGCTGTCATGATTGGATGTTGCATATCATCGCCAAAGACAACTTCTGATCCGATAGGAGACTTTTTAGCCGGCTTCATCAAGACTTCCCAAACATCCCCATGATCTTGGCGTAATAGCAAAACTTCTGCATGTCCACCTGTTTCTGGTCGAGCACCATGCAATCGTGCTGGCAAAACACGAGAATTATTCATTACAATAGCATCGCCAGCTTTTACATAATCTAAAATATCATAAAAATGTCGATCTTCATACTCACCGCTAATAGCATTTAAAGCTAGAAGTCGAGACGCGTCTCGTTGCTTTAAAGGTGTTTGCGCTATAAGCGCTTCTGGTAAATCATAATCAAAATCTGATAAAGTGTAGTGTTCTTGTGTCATTATTATGTATCCTTAAAGTCTAAAAATTTGTTTGGTAAGGTATACCGAGATGCTGATACGCTTGCTCAGTCACAACTCTGCCTCTTGGTGTGCGTTGTAAGAAACCAATTTGGAGTAAATATGGTTCGACCATAGTTTCTAAAGTCTCTGATTCTTCACCAATATTAGCAGAAATGGTATTCAAACCAACCGGACCACCATTATAAAAGTCAATCATCGTTTGCAAAAACTTGTGATCGGTTTCATCTAATCCTTTATCATCAACGCGTAATTTTTTAAGCGCCACATCAACAATCATTTTATCGATGGCTTTTTTTCCTTGCACCTGCGCAAAGTCACGAACACGTTTCAATAGTCGATTGGCAATTCGAGGTGTTCCGCGTGAACGTAAGGCAATAGCTAATGCCCCTTCAGAACGAATGGGCGCTGCAAAAATATCTGCAGAACGTGTCACGATTTGTTGTAATTCATCAGCATTGTAATATTGCATACTATTGATAATGCCAAAGCGATCTCTTAATGGTTTCGATAACATGCCTGGTCGCGTCGTCGCCCCGATTAACGTAAATGGCGGTAATGGAAAATGAACTGCTCGTGCTGTAGGGCCCTGTCCAACCATAATATCAACGTAAAAATCTTCCATGGCTGAATACAGTATTTCTTCAACGTTTGTTGCTAAGCGATGAATTTCATCAATAAAAAGAATATCTCCTGGTTCTAATTCATTCAATACCGCAACTAAATCACCTGGCTTTTCAATCGCTGGCCCGCTCGTTGTTTTAATATGGACTGCCATTTCATTTGCAATAATCATGGCTAAAGTCGTTTTACCCAATCCCGGTGGCCCGAATAGTAATACGTGATCTAGCGCCTCTTCACGTTGCTTAGCTGCTGTAATATAAACACGTAATTCTTCTTTTAATGCACTTTGCCCGATATAATCATTCAATAACTGTGGTCTCAGTGTCACTTCTTCTTTTTGCTCTAATTCATTGGCTTGAGCATCACGCAACAATTGATCATCAGCTGCTGTAGATTCATACCATTGATTAAATTGTGGTTCTTTTTCATTCATACTAGTCACATTATACACGTTTCTATAAGTTACTCACACTATTAAAATTCAAAAAGGATTGCAACAAAATAATACGAACTTGTTACAATCCTAAAAATACAAAACGTTAATCTATTATTTGTTATTCTCAGCTTTAACAACATCAACAATTTCGTCAACGTACGCCGAAACTAAGCTTTCTGTTGGTGCTTCAGCCATGACACGCAATAATGCTTCTGTTCCTGATGGTCTAACAAGCACACGACCATCACCTGCCATCTTGCCTTCAACTTCAGCAATCTTAGCAACAACTGCTGGATTATGTTGAATATTTACCTTATCTTCTACTGGTACATTCACCAATTTTTGTGGATAAATCTGTACTGCTGCTGCCAACTCTGATAACTTTTTATTCGTTTCTTTCATGACATGCAATAACTGCAGTGCTGTCAGTAAACCGTCTCCAGTTGTTGCCCAATCACGGAAAATAATATGCCCAGATTGTTCACCGCCCAAGTTATGATCCGAAGCCATCATTTCTTCCATCACATAACGATCACCAACGGCTGTCTTCACACTAGTCATGCCATTTGATTCAACTGCTTTATAAAAGCCAATATTACTCATTACTGTTGATACAATGGTGCTGTGCTTCAAACGGCCTTGATCATTTAAGAACTTACCCGTAATAAACATAATCTTATCGCCATCAACTATATGACCTAATTCATCAACAGCAATTAAACGATCGCCATCACCATCAAATGCTAATCCCGCTTGAAAGTTGCCTTCCTTAACCATATTAGCTAACGCATCAGGATGTGTTGACCCAACACCATCATTAATGTTGATACCATTAGGCTGTGTTCCCATCGTTTCAAAATCGACACCCATATCCGCAAATAACCGTGCCAATAAACTACTTGTGGCGCCATTTGCCCCATCCAAAGCAACCCGCATGCCAGTTAAATCACTTGGAATTGTCTTTTGTAAAAATTCCAAATATTTCGAGGCACCCTCAGGATAATTGTTTACAACACCCAGCCCTTCTGCGCTTGGACGTGGCAACGTATCTTCTTGATCAAGTAACTGTTCAATTTCATACTCAAGCTCATCTGATAATTTAAAACCATCATTTCCAAAAAACTTAATACCATTATCTTTTGCTGGATTATGAGAAGCAGTAATTTGAATACCTGCTGCTGACTCTAGATTCTGTACCAGGAAGGCAACCGCAGGAGTTGTGATAACCCCTAAGCGTAATACATCAACCCCCACAGAAAGCAAGCCGGCTATAATGGATTGCTGGAGCATTTCTCCTGAAATACGCGTATCACGTCCGACAATAACAACGGGTTTTTCATGGCTATCTGCTGCATGCCGTGTCAGAATTGCACCGCCACTTCTACCAAGACGAAAGGCTAATTCAGGGGTTAAGGTTTCGTTTGCAATACCACGAACGCCATCTGTTCCAAAATATTTTAATTGAATACTCATTCTTTATTTTCTCCACTATTATTGATTGATGGTTTGTCTACTATTAATATACACCAATCAATCAGTCGTATTTTTAGGTGTAATTGTCACTTTGACATTTTGATCACTGTATCGTGAAATACCATCTTGCGTTGGCAAAGTGACATTCTGCGTTGTTTTTTGTGTCATATTTTTAACATCAATTGATATTTTCAGATTATCAAGTGAATCTAGTATATCAGATGCGCCATATGCCGTCACATTTGACGGTGAAAATGTAATATTGTAATCTGATGCTTCACCATTTTGGATATTAGCGCGTAAAGATAACTTTTTACTATCTTCAGGAGATATATTCAGCTTAGCCGCTACAGATGGTTGACTCATATTAACTTCTACAGCATTACCATCTTTATCTAACGCTTGTAACTGAACCGATTGTGACATCGGTCCTTTCATATTCTTACTCAAAGTCACTTGTCCAACCACGCTTTGTACTGCATCAACGTTGGTTTCTGGACCAGAAACCGTTACGCTCTCTGGTGTTGTATCGATACTATCTACCAAATAACCTTGCGCAATCTGACTGCTATTATAAGTAACTCTCACCGGTACCTTTTTGGTTTCTTTTTTCACAACGTTAACCGTTATCATCTGTGGTTCAACAGTTGAACGCAAATCAGAATTAACACCCCTAATAGCGACAACAACTTTATGTTGTCCAACACCAAGATTTTGTAAATCAGCGCTCGCTTGAATACTGTTACGACTTCTTGCTGCAGCAACTAACGCACCAGACCCCTGAATTTTGACATTAACGGTTTTAGGGGCACCCGTAACAACATAACGGTCCGTATCATATTGTAATAAGAGATTAACTTTCAGTGTTGCACGTTGCTCAGGAATAATATTTGAAAAATTATTACCACCATTAGCAATACCATTTGTATTAGAACGCGTACTCATAATATACGTTGATAGCAACATTGTAATGACAAATGAAATTACTAGACTTAATAATCTTGATTGGCTAAATTTTTTCATTTTGAGGTCCCCTTTCCTTTAATGGACCACCAATGTTTCTTATCTTGTTCATTATTTTTAGGAGCTAAGAATTGGCGTTCAAAAAAGTTCTGATAGGTCTCTTGTGTCATTTTACGTAATAAATCGCCACTTTGTGTAATCGAAATTTCACCAGTTTCTTCCGAAACGACAACAGTAATCGCATCACTTGCTTCACTAATCCCCACAGCAGCACGATGCCGTGTGCCAAGTTCTTTAGGAATCAGCGTGCTTTCTGATAACGGTAGATAAGCTGCTGCTACTGCAATACGCCCACCTTTAATAATCACAGCACCATCGTGTAATGGCGTATTTGGAATGAAAATATTAATTAATAACTGACCAGTAATTGCCGCATCAAGTGGAATACCAGTTTTTATATATTCATCTAAGCTAGATTCCTTTTCAATCGTAATCAGTGCCCCAATACGACGTTTAGACATATATTGTAGTGCATCATCCAAGCTTTTAATCAATTGATGCTCGGTATTATTATCAACATGAGACCGCTTCAGCGTTAGTTGTCGACCAACCGTTTCTAGTCCGCGTCGAATTTCTTGCTGAAAGATAACAACCAACACAATTGGCGCCCAGTTAATAATCTGATCCATTAACCAAGAAACAATCGTTAAGCCTAAATACCAGCTCAAAACTTTGACTAAAATAATTGTGCCGACGCCCAGTAAAATTTGTAATGCTCGAGTACCTTCGACAAAACGAATTATCCGATAAAGGACAAACCAAATAATCAAAAGGTCGACAACATGCATTAAATTATTGAGTGTGAGATAAGCTAAAATATCCATTCTTCATCCCTTCATAGTATAACAATAACTAATTTTCATCTTTACCTGCCAACGCTGTTGTTTCTGTAAAATTAATAAATTGACGAATATTGATGCCAACTTGACGTGTAATTCTGCCAGATTCATAAAGTTGTTGAATTGCTTCACGTTGGGCACTTAAAGCTTTTAACTCCAGTTCGAGTCGCATACGCTCATCCCATTGCCGTTGTTGCGGTGTATTAGGTCTATCAAGTATGTTAATCCGATTCCGGTAGGTCACAATGAAATTATACGCTACTTGGCGCTCAATTCTATTAGTAACCGTATCCGCACTAAACTTTGAGGCATAATCAGATAGTGCCTTAATAGCTGCTTTAGACGTTTCTCTTGTAATTAATTTATTTTCTTGACGAATACGATCAGTTGATTCATCGGCAAGCCATATACGAATATTACGAATCATCTTGACAAATAGAACAAAGAACCAACGTGTTGAGAAGTGCTGATATGATTGCATATCTCTTTTTTCCAAACGCTCTAAACGCTGGCTACTCATTGTATAAGCTAATGGTGATATTTTTTCCTGTGCCAAAAGCTGTTGCAAACAATCCCTTTGCGCTTTAATGGCAACATGCTGTAGTTGCTGTTCACTTTCAGTAAAAGCATCCCCATACGCGGCATTTCCTGAACGCTTTTTGAGCTGTTCAATAATTTGCTGTTTACGGAAAATTAAATCATAAACAATGGCTTGATTTTCTGAGCTTTGCATTTCCCGTAATATTTGAATACCGTAGCGCAATTCGATAATCCGCGCTTCATCTTCAGACATATACTGATCTGCTTGATGATGTTCATCATCTGTATCCTCATTATCATCAAAATCTGGCTGCGTAAAGTCTCTTGTTGTTGGTTCATTCGTCACAATGGGTAACATCAAGGTCGCAACTAACAAGCTCATAATCACCACAACCGCAGCAACAAAAATAAGTAAATCACGCTGTGGAAACTTAGCACCACTTTCTACAAATGCCGGCACAGTCAGTACTGCGGCCATAGTCACAGCACCACGAACACCCGTTAAACCAGATGTCAGCGCAATTCTAAATGAAATTTTGTTATCCTTATGTTTTAAACGATACGTCAATTGTGTTAAATAAACCCACGATGTCCGTAGCATAAAGATGATAAACCAGGTCACAATACCATACAAGATAGCCGTGCCTGTGTGTATTTGTGTACTGGTAACCACACCTGCCATGGCAAAAGGAATTTCAATACCTAAAAGCACAAAAATCACACCATTTAAAATATAAGCAAAAATCTCCCATGATCGTGTCATGGCTAAACTAATTTCAGGTGAGTCAATGTCCATATGTTGATCACTTAATATCTTTGTTAAGATACCACCGGTGACTACTGCAATCACACCAGATGCATGAAAAACTTCTTCAGCCACCCAATAAATGAGGAAAGGCATTAATAATGTAATCACAGCATGGAACATGACATCATTTAGCAAGGTCGCATTCGAAAATTTATCACGTAACCAACTCACTAAACTTGCTGAAACAAGCCCAACAATAGCACCAATAATTGAGATCCAAAAGAAATTACCAATGGCTTCTCCCAAAAGAAATGTTCCAGCCACCGTTGCTTTTATTGCCGTATTAAAGCTCACTAGACCTGTTGCGTCATTAATTAAACTCTCACCTTCCACAATATGCATAACATTAGGTGGTAATTTAACACGGCGCGCAATTGCTTGCACTGCAACAGGGTCTGTGGGTGATACGACAGCAGCTAAAGCTAATGCCACACTTTTAGGCAAAGATGGTATCAATAAATGAATCAAGAAGCCGCCCACTAATGTTGTCAGTAAAACTAAAACAATGGCATTACCCAATATTGGCCCACGCAGTTCCCACAACTCTCGTTTGGGAAAGCGCACCGCATCATTAAACAATAAAGGCGCAATAAATAAGAGCATAAACCAGTGCGAGTCAACATCAATACGTAGCCCTAAGCCAAAGGTTAAAATGAGGCCCATAGCAATTTGAAAAAACTAGCCGGAATACCTGGAATAAAATGCGCCAACCCATTTGCAATGCCGACAGCTAAAACTAAAACAAGAACTGTTTCGAGTAAGACCATCAATTGTCCCCCAATATTCTAACTTCGGTTTCCAATGTCACACCAAATTTCGATTGCACGCGTTCCTGTACAAGATGAATGAGTGCCTCATAATCATTGCCACTACCATTATTAACGTTAACCATAAATCCAGCATGTTTCTTGGAAACTTCGACACCACCGACTCGTGTGCCTTGCAAACCGGCATCCATAATTAACTTACCCGCAAAATGACCTTCTGGTCGCTTAAACACAGAACCGTTAGAGGGATAATTAAGTGGCTGTTTGTTAGCCCTTTTAAAATTAAAATCATCCATCCGTAATCGAATAGCTTGACGATCATCAGGCTGTAACATGAATTGTGCACTGATAATAATACCGCCATTTTCTTGGAAAACAGATTGTCGATATCCAAAATCTAATTGTGCACCATCGAACTCCAGGAGTTGACCATCTGGCATTAACGCTGTCACGGATTGCACCACTAAATCGCACTGTCCGCCATAGGCACCGGCATTCATGAATACTGCACCACCAACGGAACCAGGTATACCAGCTGCCCATTCTAATCCAGACAGTCCGTGCTCCATTGCAACTTCGGTAGTTATAATTAAATCTGCACCAGCGTCAGCTGTAATCATGTTACCCTCAACAGTGATGGAACGCATATCTTGTGTCAGGATTGTCAATCCACGTAAACCACCATCTCTAACAACCAGATTAGATAAGCGACCAAATATATGGATTGGTAACTGTTTCTCTGTCGCCCACTGTGCAAGTATCGCCAATTCGTGGTGTGTTTTTGGTAATGCCAAAAAATCAACCAAACCACCTGCTTGTGTATGTGCATAAGGTGCTAATATTTGATTTTCTAAAATATTGATATGTTGTATTTTCATGAGGATTAATGCCTTTATTAGTTATTATAATATTTATTTTACCAAATAATGACAGTCAAACTTATGCTAAAATGAGTTTAACGACTTATAGGAGAAAATGTATGAAGTTTATTTCTTGGAATATTGATAGTATTAACGCTGCGGTGGAACATAAAAGTAATCGCGGAGAAATGACATGGGCTGTTCTCAATGAAATCAGCGAAATAGCGCCAGATGTTTTGTCAATTCAAGAAACAAAATTAAAAGCAAGTGGTTTAACAAAGAAGCAACTGGCTACACTAAACAGTCTCTTTCCAGATTACCATATTTTTGTAAATCCAAGTACCGGTAGATCTGGATACTCTGGCACAATGATGTTATCTAAAGTAGCCCCACTAAACATTGATATGCCAAAAATTGACGCACCAGGTGAAATGGACTTAGAAGGTCGAATTATTACTTTAGAATTTCCAGAATTTTATGTGTCGACAGTCTATACACCTAATTCGGGCAGCCAACTTGCCCGCCTGAACGACCGAGGCGCATGGGATGATGCTTATCGTCATTATATTCAATCATTAGATCAACAAAAACCTGTTATTTTTAGTGGTGATTTTAATGTTGCACATCAAGAAATTGATTTAAAGAATCCAAAGTCCAATCGTCATTCAGCTGGTTTTACACCAGAGGAACGTGAAAAATTCACAAATCTTTTAGACAGTGGCTTCACCGACACATTCCGTTATTTTGAGCCAACCCTCACAGGCGCTTATACTTGGTGGGCGCAAATTAGTAAAACAAGTAAAATTAACAATTCTGGTTGGCGCATAGATTACTATCTTACAAGTGAACGCCTTAATGAAAGATTGAAAGCGCATCACATATTAGATACTGGCGCACGTCAAGATCATGCACCGATTATGTTAGAAATCGACTAATATCACTAAAAAAGGTAGCAGTTAATAACTGCTACCTTTTTAGTGTTTTGATTATCGATACTTAACAAAAGGACGTAGTGCCTCTGCACCAAAATGCTGCGCCTCATAGATTAATATATTAGCAGCAGCGGCGGCATCATCTAAGGCATTATGATGGTGCACTAATGAAATACCTAAATTTTCAGCTACTGTGTTGAGCTTATGATTATTAAAGCTTGGGAAAAATTGGCGGCTTGTCCGTACTGTATCCAATAACATATAATGTGGTTCTTCTAAACCATAATAATTTAATGTGCCTTTCAATACACCATTATCAAATGGCGCATTGTGTGCCACAACTAATTTATCTTCTGTAAAAAGCGGTTGAATCACTGGCCACAATTCAGAGAACTTGGGGGCATCTAATACATCGTGTTCCTCAATACCATGAATAGCAACATTACGACGACTAAAGTAGGTTTCAGGACGAATCAAAGAATAAAATTCATCGACAATCTTATCATCCCTGACAATAGCCAGTGCAATTGATACCGCCGAATGGCGCTCATGATTTGCAGTTTCAAAATCCATCGCAATAAAGTTCATAATTTCAACTCCATTCTTTGCAAGATAACTTGCTGACCATCTGGCATGACAAAAGACTGCTGTCTGCCGGCCTTATTGAAATGCAGTTTTTCATAGATATGAATAGCAGCAGCATTATCAATTTGGACATCTAGCCAAATATAATGTACGTCATTTTCTCTAGCCCAATCTAAAAGTGATCCAACCATCAACTGTCCAAGCCCTAAGCCACTGTACTCATGAAGCACTGCTATACCTAATTCGCCATTTTCAATAGAGCCCATACCAACAGGTTGTGACTGCGTCCCTTGTTCAGCCATCATTAATAAAGTCACAGCAGGTCCGTCATCTACTAATTGTGCTTCATTTTCACCATCTCTTACGCCGGCAACATAAAAAGTATTTGATTCCGTCATTAATTTCGCAATAAGTTTCTGCCATTGTGGTGCCAAGGCTAATGTTGCTTGCTCAATATAAAATTCTATTGGTTGTGTTTCATCGAATATCATAGTTTTTCTTCAATGGCTTGATAATGCCCTTGTCCGTTGATACTGATTGTTCGCGTATGTTCATCAGAGCGTTTAAATACTAGTTCAACTCTGTCATTTGGTAATAAATCACGCATAAATTGAGGCCATTCAATAATCGTTAAACCGTCTGTACCGATATAATCTTCGAATCCTTGATCTGCTGCACCCGTCATTTCAAGACGATAAGCATCAAAATGATAAATTGGAAAATCTGTACCCTGGTAAGTATTTAAAATATTAAAAGTCGGGCTCTTAACACGAGATGCAACACCTAATTCTCGTGCCATACCTTGCGTAAATGTCGTTTTACCAGCACCTAAATCACCTGTTAAGGTCAAAATCATACCCGGCTGTGTATAACTAGCGATTTGTGAGGCTAATGTTTGTGTGTCCTTTGGACTATTTGTTACGAATTCTCTCATATCATTATTATACCGTGATTTGCTATAATTAGGGAAACTAGAAAATGTTTTTGGAGGAAAATGATGCGACCATTACAAGCCAAAATCATCGCAGATTTGCATGTGCAACCCACAATAAATCCCGAGGCTGAAATTCAACGTTCTGTTGAATTTTTGAAACAATATTTAATCAATAATCCGCAATACAATAGCTTAGTTATTGCAATTTCAGGTGGACAAGATTCCACACTCGCTGGTAAAATCGGCCAACTAGCCATTAATGAATTACGTGCAAGCCAATTCAACATGCCCTATCAATTCATCGCCATTCGTCAACCTTATGGTGAGCAACAAGACGAAGAAGATGCACAAGCTGCGCTGGACTTTATTCAACCAGATAAGGTTATAACAACAAATATTCAAGCAGCAACTGATGCCATGACACGTGATTTACGGTCAGCCGGCCTAGTTGTGGATGATTTGAGTCGTGGTTCAATCAAGCCCAAAATGCGAATGATTGCCCAGTACGCCGTGGCTAGAGAACATAACGGTGTCGTTATCGGTACGGATCATGCGGCTGAAGCTTTTGCTGGTTTCTTCACCAAATACGGTGATGGCGGTACAGATATTAATCCATTATGGCGTTTAAACAAGCGTCAAGGTCGTGATATGCTTATCGCCCTAAATGCGCCCAGTTCACTATATGAAAAAGTACCAAGTGCTGATTTAGAAGATGACCGACCACAATTGCCAGATGAAGTTGCTCTAGGTGTCACATACGAAAATATTGATAACTATTTAGAGGGTAAGTCAATCCCAACAAGTGATGCAGAAAAAATTGAACAGCTCTATTTGACAAGTCAACATAAGCGACATCAACCTGTCACAATTTACGACACTTGGTTCTACAATAAATAAAAGAAGCCCCATTGAGGGCTTCTTTTATTTATTATACTAAAGCTTGCGTAGCTGTAATAATTGCTACTTTATAAATATCTTCTTCGTTCGCACCACGGCTCAAGTCAGATACTGGCTTAGCTAAGCCTTGCAAAATTGGCCCAATGGCTTCAAAACCACCCAATCTCTGGGCAATCTTGTAACCAATATTTCCAGCTTCCAAACTTGGGAAAACAAAAACATTAGCTTGCCCAGCTACTTGAGAATCTGGTGCTTTAGATTTAGCAACATTTTCAACAAAAGCAGCATCGAACTGTAACTCCCCATCGATTTTATCAGCTAAATCTGGTGCTAAATCTTTAGCCAATTGTGTTGCTTGCGCAACCTTATCAACTGTAGGATGTTGTGCTGAACCTTTGGTTGAAAAACTAAGCATTGCCACCTTAGGATCAATATCAAATACCTGTGCTGTTTTGGCAGATTGAACAGCAATTTCAGCCATTGTTTGTGCATCAATATCAATATTAATTGCTGCATCTGCAAACACATAACGTTCATCACCCTTTTGCATGATGAATGCACCAGAAATTCGTGATGAACCAGGTGCTGTTTTAATAATTTGCAGTGCTGGACGAACTGTATCACCAGTGGGATGTGTTGCACCAGATACCATACCATCTGCTATCCCCATATAAACCAACATGGTGCCAAAATAATTAACATTCTTCAGCCATTTAGCTGCTGTTGCACTATCTGTTTTGCCTTTACGACGTTGTACTAAAGCAGCATTCAAAGCTTCTAATTTACTTTCAGGATATGTCAAAGGATCAATAACTTTAACTTGGCTTAAGTCAAAATGATGTTCTGCGGCAGTTTGATCAATTGCCACTTCATTGCCTAGTAAAATAACATTAACTAATCCCTCATCCGCTAAACGCACCGCTGCACCTTGGATACGTGAATCTTCTCCTTCGGGGAAAACAATGGTTTTGTGTTGATCAGATATTTTAGACTTTAATTGTTCAAATATATTCATTAGTTGCTCCTTATGATGGGTTTACAGATCAAAATAGGTAATGACATACCTCATACTCTCATTATATCGTATAGTTTGACCCAGGTATATATAAGCACCTTAATTTGTGATTTTAATCACTTATTTTAACCAATCAATGGGTTCTCGGCCATTTTTCTCCAAGAAATGATTCGCTTTTGAGAAAGGTTCACTACCAAAAAACCACGATAAGCAGATAATGGGCTAGGATGTGCACTTTTTAAAATCAAATGTTTTTGACTATCAATCAATTTACTCTTAGATTGTGCATATTTCCCCCATAGAATAAAGACCTTTGGCGCATCATCATCACT
Organism: Leuconostoc fallax KCTC 3537; assembly: GCF_000165675.1. Taxonomy (GTDB): domain Bacteria; phylum Bacillota; class Bacilli; order Lactobacillales; family Lactobacillaceae; genus Leuconostoc_B; species Leuconostoc_B fallax. Next base: position 103,095 of record NZ_AEIZ01000026.1, read on the forward strand.
TGCAATTTGAATTAAACAGTCTGTTAATGGTTCCCAGATCTGATTAGCATGTGCATTAGCATGATGTTCTGGGACTGTTAAAACACTATTTAGCAATAACACACCTTGTTGCGCCCAGCTCACTAAATCATGTGATTGACGCTGACCAATATCTGTTGACAATTCCTTTAAAATATTTTTCAAAGATGGTGGTGCTGGTACATCATCTGGTACGGAAAAGCTTAATCCCTGCGCTTGCCTTTCTTCATGATAAGGGTCTTGGCCCATAATGACAACTTTGGTCTTGTTTAGTGGTGTAACCTCTAAAGCCGAAAATATTTATTTTGTGGTGGATAGATTGTTTGCCCGGTCGCATAAGTTGATGCAATAAATGCTGCAACGCTTTTTAAGTATTCTGGTGTTAATTTTTCTTTAATTGGGTGTGCCCAAGTGGTATGTGATAACAAAGTTTTCTCCTCTTCATGTTAAAATGATGATGAAAGGTAGCAAATACTATGAGTACTTTCTATTTACGACAACGACATCAATTAGATAACGGTGTAAATATGGTCTTTGATGATGCGTTTCATGCGGTTTATTTGGTTGCGGGACGTTCCGGAAAAAAGCACGATGAAATTTCAGTTTATGATATGTCAGGTAATGTCTTAGTCCGTATAGAACAAACGTCTTTTGGTATTTTACCAAGATTCAATCTTCGATACCATGGCCAAGTGATTGGCTCTATTAGCCTTACTTTTGGTCATCTTGGCGACTTCGTTTTTATTCGTAAACTTAATTGGTTAATTTCTGGTAATTTCATTGCTAACCGTTATATTATAACGCATAATACAAAAAAACTTCTCAGTGTAAAGCCTTCCCATCAACCAGACGGCATTTATAACAAACTTAATGTTACATATGACACCCAAGCACCTTTGCATATTGCAATTGTTGCATTATTAGATATTTGGGGCATTCGGTCATCTCTACTGCGTCACTTTAAGTGGTTACCAGGTCAAAAGGGTATCTATAATATTACAATGAGCCGTAAGTGTTAACTATCTATAACTAAAAGTAAGTGGAATTTCTATTTAATGTTATACTGATAATAGTAATTAACGATGATATTCAATTGGAGGTTCTAATGTCACTTAACGATACTTACACACTGAGCAACGGGGTTAAAATACCTGTCATTGGTTTTGGTACTTGGCAAGCACCGGATGGCGATGTCGCTTATCAATCAGTTCGTAGCGCCCTTGATAATGGCTATCGTCATATTGATACAGCAGCTATTTATGGTAACGAAGTGTCCGTTGGTCGTGCTATTGCCGATTCGGGTATTGCGCGTCATGAATTATTTATCACTACTAAGCTGTGGAATGATGCGCACGATTACGATAGTGCACGGCAAGCCTTTCAGACTTCACTTGACCGTCTAGGCTTGGATTATGTTGATTTATACCTTATTCATTGGCCTAATCCCAAGCATTTACGTCAAAATAATCAATGGGAAATCGGTAACGCTGAAGCATGGCGTGCGATGGAAGATATTTATCAAGCTGGTAAAGCCCGTGCGATCGGCGTTTCAAATTTTCAAATAAGTGATTTAAAATCTTTAGAAAAGCATCAAAGTATTGCACCGATGGTTAACCAAAACTTCTTAAATCCATCCGATCAACAAAGTGAATTGGTTCAATATAATCAACAGCATAACATCCTAAATGAAGCTTATTCCCCACTGGGTACCGGTAAATTATTGTCAAACCCAGTTATTGAAAATATTTCCCAAAAATATAACAAATCAGTTGCCCAAATTTTAATTCGATGGTCACTTGATAAAGGATTTTTACCCTTACCAAAATCAACACATGCTGACTACATCAAAGCTAATACTGACGTTTTTGATTTCAGTCTATCTGCTGATGATATCCAACAGTTGGATAATTTATCTGGCAGTGCAGGATTACATTTAGATGCTAGCCAGGCTGACTTTTAAAAATACCTCTAACTATAAAAAACTACACCAATGTTTGGTATAGTTTTTTATATTAGAGGTATTATTTACGAAGTGCTTAATTCTGTTTTTATTTTTATAGAATGCCGTGTTCCATAAAAAATATATACAAGTACACCTATCAAAAACCAAAATCCGGCTAAAATTTTAGCATCAATGTTTAACTGAAAGAACAAAAATAATGAAGAAATTCCAGCTATGACAGGTAATACTGGATATAGCGGCATCTTAAATCCAGAATGATCGATATCATCACGACGCCGTAAAACTATAACCCCAAACGATATCATGGTAAAGGCAATAAGTGTTCCAGCAGAAACTAAATTAGTCAGCAAAGTTATTGGGAATATGGCACCCAAAATAATACTAATAATTGCTAATACGCTTAAAGCAATAGACGGTGTTCCTGATTTATTAGTGCGTCCCATTGCTATTGGCAATAATCCATCTCTCCCTAAAGCATACATTAACCTCGATCCACCTAAAGATACGCCAATCAACATAGAAAAAATACCAACAAGAGCTACAAGTGATAAAATATTAGCCACAAATAGGTGCCCCGATTGACGTAAAGCCCAAGCAGCTGGATCAGTAATATTAGTGTACTTAGTATATTTAAACATTCCAACCATAACCAATGATGCTCCAATAAAAAGCATAGTAGCTAACCCGAGAGTAGCAAAAATAGCTCTAGGTACTGTTCTTTGGGCATTACGAGCTTCCGCCGCATTAGACGTCATCATATCAAAACCTATGTATGCAAAAAATATTTGTGAGGCACCAGCTATAATTCCAGACCAACCGAAGCGTGTACCTCCTTCATTTTCAGGAATAAAAGGATGATAATTATGGATATTTATTGCTGTTAGTCCAACTGCAATAAATAAAATAATTACTGCAATTTTACCAACAACAAGCCAATTTTCTACTCGAGCAGTATCTCTAATACCACGCGATAACAAGAACCATACTATGAGTATGGCAATAACAGCAAATAAATCAAAAAACATACCTGCCTTGGGATTAAATGTGCCAGATATAGCTTTTGGTATACTAATGCCAAAAGTAGATAAAAATCCTCTAATATATGCTGACCAGGCTGAAGCTGAATAAGCCAACGCAATTAAATATTCCGCAAGTAGTGCCCATCCTGCAACCCATCCCCAAAATTCACCGTAAATAATATTTGACCAAGTATATGCAGACCCTGCAAAAGGCAACGCCGATGAAAATTCGGCATAAGCTAATGCTGATAGTCCAGCGACAACGGCCGCTATAATAAACGAAATAGCCACAGCCGGTCCTGCATAGTTAGCAGCAACCACCCCAGGTATTATAAAAATAGCAGCTCCAACAACAGTACCTATACCTATTGCTGTTAATTCCTTAGTGCCTAAAGCATTTCCATCTAGACGTTGATCTAAGCGCGTATATTCCTTAAGCGATGCCTTTCGGCTAAATTTTCTAAAAAAGATATCTTTCCACTCATTACTACATATCCCCAAAACTATTTATTAATTATTGCCAAGCTTATTTAAAGTGCTATTAAATCATTTCCAAATGCAGCTGTTGCGGTTTTGCCCAACCCATTTTACGCATAATTCGATAGCCAACAAAAGATACAATCACCGGCACACCAACACCAATGCCCATATAAGCAGCAAAGGCAACTGGGTTTGAACCAGCTAATGCTAATGGTACGATAAATGAATTAAAACCAATGCCTGCCATTGAAAAAGGTGCTGTGACATGGAAAACCATTGTCGCAATTGGTGCGGCAATTGCAGCACCAATCATTGGCGGTATGATCAAAGCTGGATTTTGTGTTAAATTAGGAAATTGAATTTTTGGTGTCACAATGCCTTGCGCAATCGTGGCACCAATTTTATTTTCTTGAAATGACATTGCAGGAAAGCCAACAAACACAGCTGTTGTCCCAATTAATATGGCACCAGCAGCTTCAGCTGAAGTGACACCGGTCGCACCAATTGCTACAGCCAACGCTGCCGCTGAGGCTGGTGTCATTGTCATTGCACCAAATGCCATCGCCACAACTGCTGTACCAACAATGGGATTTACAGCGACACTAGCAGCAATAAACTGCCCCACTGCTACCAAGAACGGTGTTGTAATCATTGCCAAGTAGTAACCTGACACAGTGCCAATAATAGTCGTCGCAGCTGGAACAATCACCATGTCCAAAGGCGTCTTACCGCTTAACCATTTACCAAATAGAACAGCAATCAATCCAGCAATCACCGCTGAAATAGGTTGCCCTGTTGTCATCACAGCTGATCCAGCAATTTGCGAACTGGCATATCCTGTAGCCGTAATGCCTTGAACAGTTTTATCAGTAAAGAACACAGCATTAGCGCCGACAGTAGAGGCAGCCATAGCAGCAAACATGACCATTGTATTGGTTTTCATTTGTGAAGCAATAGCAGCACCAAACGCTGCAGGTAACATGACTTTTGTAATCGCACCCATTTGTGCCATTGGTGCCCAATCAATAAAACCAGCAATAGTCTGTAGCAACAGCCCCATACCTAATGTTACCAAAATAGCATTAGATACCGCTGCGCTGACGTTATAGATTGTCTCTTTTACAGTGCCGGCATGTCTATTCTTTTTGCCAATCATCTGTTGTACATTTTCTCTTTGTTGTGAAGCTGAATTCTGGGCCATACTCATTCTCCGTTTCCTCTTTCAAAGCAATTCGTCCAACAAGCATATCGTGTATACATAAAAAACGTCCCACGATTGCTCGTTAGGACGTTTGTCAATAATACATTTCCCTAACCAGCTACTAAACTAACTTGGTGTCTAGTAGCTGGTATAACGCAAATAACAACCAACTAGACTCTAGATGAGTAAGAGGTTGAGGAGAAGTGTTTGATTCAAGCGAACATATTGGTTTGTCATGATTCATTTCTCCTATCTATTTTTATTATGCGTATAACTATATCTTGATTATAATAAAATGTCAACTTATTTTTAATATTTCTCATAATTTTATTACCGAAAATTTTAACCATTATCCTAATAATGTTATAATAGACCGACACGGAGGATTACATGATAAAACGTCTTTTTACATACATTGGTATTATTGTCACAATTATTGTTGTCTTATTAATTAGTATTCCAGTTATTTTAGCCCTACTGGGAGTTGCTGTACCTGTTATCTTGTCACTGATTGCAATTGCCGCGCTTTTTGTACTTATACTCGTTGCCATTATTGGCATTACTGCCTTAATTTTATTCTGGCGAATGCGGCATATGATGAAACAAAATCAATCATTTGACTTTAATCACAACGATCAGCATTATTCTTTTTATTTTAATGATCAGACATCCTATTCAAAACATCGTAAAGATGTAACCCAGGAATCAGAAGATGATTGATTATCCAGACTATCTTAAAAGTTTAGAATTGCTCCAACGCTACTATCAGCAGCAGCCTAAAATAATAAAAAAGTGACATGTATCTTGTCAACGTTACAACAACTAGCCCAGCGGCAATTACCATCCACTGATATGCCATACATACCGCTTACAGCACAAAATTATTGGACGGCATTGAATCACGACCCCCAACATATTACCCTTCTAGATAATACGTTAAATGATTTTAGACAAGTGTTAATCGAGCAATTCGGTATATGGCATTTACCAAATCAACAGTGGATTAATGATTTACATCATTTTATTTCTGGCCGAACATCACTAGAAATCATGGCTGGAAATGGTGTTATTAGTGCTCAATTATCGCAATTGGGTGATGATATACTGGCAACTGACAATCTCAATTGGCACGGTCAAGATAATGAAACCCCTACTCCTTGGTTGCCTGTAGTGCATCAGGACGCGCTGCACACAGTGCAACAAAAAGCACATCTTATTGATGTAATCATCTTAAGTTGGGCACCAGATACTAGTTATACTGATTTAGACATACTGCGTTGGCTCAGGTCTACTCATTGGCCTGGTGATTTTATTATCATTGGCGAAAAAATGGTAGTACCAATTCATCAGCTTTTTGGCAAGCTGCCACATTAACACAACCGCAACGCCTTAATCAGCATCATCAACCTTTTGACTATTTTCAAGATCAGGTATGGTTGGTCAAATAAAAAGAAGCCTAACCATGGCTTCTTTTATTTTCAGCTAATGTCACTGTACTCTCTAATAGCGTTGCAATTGTCATGGGCCCAACGCCACCTGGAACTGGTGTAATATAACTCGCTACTGCTTCAGCACTTTCAAAATCAACGTCACCAGTTGCCTTCTGATTGACAACATTCATACCAACATCAATGACAACAGCACCAGGCTTTAGATCTGCACCACTAATGAAATTAGGGATACCAACACCAACCGTCACAATATCAGCTTGCTTGAGATATTCTTTTAGTTGTGCTGCTGGTGTATAACGATGGGCCAATGTCACAGTTGCATCAGCATTAGTTAATAAGGCTGCCATTGGTCGACCAAAAAGTTGGGAACGCCCGATTACCAATGCCTGCTTACCAAAAGTTTCAATATCATATTCACGCAATAAGGACATGACACCTTGTGGTGTAGCTGCCACTGTGTATTCTTCTGGTGAATCAGCAAAGAGCATACCTTGATTTGTTGCGCCTAAACCATCGGCATCTTTACTAGGTAATACAGCAGAAAAAATATGACGCTCGTTAACATTTTCAGGTAACGGACTTTGAATCAAGATGCCAGTTATATGATCATCTTCATTCAAACGTTCAACAATTTTTAAAACGTCAGCCGTAGTCGCATGTGCATCTACTGGAATATCTTGTGTTTGAATGCCTACTTTTTCAGCTGCGCGTGCTTTCATACCCACATAGAGTTCACTACCCTTATTATCAGGATCATACACTACTGCTAAGGTCAATGGGTCTGTCAATGCTTCTACACGTTGCAGTGTTTTTGCATGGATTTGTTTTGCTAACTTTTTACCGTCTAAAATTATTGCCATAATATCTCCCTGTGGTTCGTCCTAATGTTATACTATATCAAGTTATTATAATGGAGATTTAGCTATGATACAAAAAAATCGTTTGTCGTGGGATCAATATTTTATCGCACAAGCAGCAATTTTATCGACACGATCAACTTGTAACCGTTTACACGTCGGCGCTATTATTGTCAAAAATCATCGTATTATCGCCAGCGGATATAATGGTTCAATCGCCGGAACCCCTCATTGTACAGAAGTCGGTGATTTGATTGTTGATGGACACTGTGTGCGTGCCGTACATGCTGAGCAAAACGCTTTAATGCAGGCTGCCCAAATGGGTATTAGCGTGGATGGTGCTGAATTATATGTGACAGATATGCCGTGTTTACAATGTACAAAATTATTATTGCAAGCTGGTATTCAAACAATAAAGTTTATGCGCGATTATCATAATGATACATTTGCCAACGAACTATTAACACAAAAAATGTTAAATTATTACAAATCCCCTTCAAACCAGCAACAGCTCAACAAATTAATTTAGAGCAGTTTATTGTAGATTAAGTATACGTTATAATCATTTTAAAAATTATGTAAGGATGCAATGTATGTCACAAAACGAACAGCAATATTTGGATTTAGCCAAAACTATTTTAGAAACTGGTACACACAAGTCAGATCGTACAGGTACTGGTACTCGCTCTTTATTCGGCGCTCAGATGCGTTTTAATCTTCAAGAAGGATTTCCTATACTTACGACCAAGAAAGTGTTCTTTGGCCTCATTAAAAGTGAATTATTATGGTTTTTGCGTGGTGACAATAATATCCGTTTCCTTTTGCAAAACAACAATCATATCTGGGACGAATGGGCATTTAAGAATTGGGTAACTTCTTCTGAATATACTGGTCCAGATATGACAGATTTTGGCCTTCGTGCACAAAGTGATCCAGAATTTAATCAAATTTATCAAGAGCAAAAAAGTCTCTTTGTAGATAAAATTTTGAATGATGATGATTTTATGGAAAAATTTGGTTATATTGGTGAAGTTTACGGCAAACTTTGGCGCGACTGGGAAAATCAAGACCCAATGGATCAAAACGCAACCCTTCATACTGATCAAATTCAAAATCTAATTGATGGGATTAAAACAACACCTGACTCACGCCGACTTATCGTTAGCGCATGGAATGCTGGTTCAACACCAAATGCACCATTGCCATCATGCCATGTACTCAGCCAGTTTTATGTTGCTGATGGTAAATTAAGTGCACAACTTTATCAACGATCAGCTGATATTTTCTTGGGTGTCCCTTTTAACATTGCAAGTTATTCATTACTCATTCATATGATTGCTGCACAAACTGGCTATGCTGTTGGTGACTTTGTACACACATTAGGTGATGCCCACATTTATAACAATCATGTGGCACAAATCGAAACACAACTTTCTCGACCAATGCATCCCCTACCAAAGTTATGGCTTAACCCTGAAGTTAAATCGATCTTTGATTACACAATGGATGATATTAAATTAATTGATTATACAAGTGAACCAGCAATTAAAGCACCTGTGGCTGTTTAAGTGGTACACAAAAAGAACTTGGTCTACGACCAAGTTCTTTTTTATTCTACAGCAATTAGGAAAGGATAAAGCGGTTGTCCACCATCATGAACTTCGACCTCTATATCTTCATCAATACTCTGGATAAATTCAGCTAACTTCTTAGCATCACGTGCTTTAGCTTGTTCACCAAAAATAATTGTTACAATCTCAGATTCATCATCTAACATTGATTTTACGGTATTTTCAGCCGTTGTGAACAACTTATTACTGTTTACAACAATCTCACCATCAACAATGCCGAGATAGTCACCATTAGCAATCTTTTGACCATTTAATGTTGTATCTCTCACTGCATGTGTGATTTGACCAGACTTAACATCACCAATCATATCCAACATATTTTCAGCATTATCTGATAAGTCAGCATTGGGATTATAGCCTAACATTGCTGTTAGCCCTTGTTGTATTGTTCTTGTTTTAACAACGACTACTGGTGTTTCAGAAATTTCTTTTGCCTGCTCGGCAGCCATAAAGATATTACTGTTATTTGGTACGATAATCGCTTTTTTAGCACCACTTTTTTCAATTGCAGTAACGATATCTGCAGTAGATGGATTCATTGTTTGTCCACCTGAAATCACAGTATGCACACCTAAGCTTTTAAATAACGCTGCAACACCATCTCCAGCTGCAATCGTGATCACTGCTGTGTCAGAAACTGGTGCAGTCATCTGTAACCGTGACTTTTTAGCTTCCTCTGCGCGTTGTGCATCAATTACTGCTTGTTGTTGATCACGCATATTATCAACCTTAACTTTTACCAACGAGCCATAATGCGTTCCCCAAGATAATACTTCCCCAGGGTTCTCTGTGTGGACGTGTACTTTAACAATCTCATCATCATTAATCACAAGTAATGAATCACCTAACTGTGCTAAATGTTGATAAAATGTATCATAATCAAAATCATGATCAAAGGTTGTACCTTGTCCGATCTGTACCATAATTTCTGTACAGTACCCATACTCGATATCATCAGGACTTAAATTAGCATCTGCTTGCGCACCAGCATGTAACTTTTTAACCATTTGGTCAAGTTCCGCATTATCCGGTGCCTGTATCGCTTCTTCATCAAAATTATCACTTAATACTTGATAGAAAGCTTGCAAAACAAACATGAGTCCTTGTCCACCAGAATCAACAACCCCAACTTCTTTTAAAACAGGTAGTAAATCTGGTGTTTTATTCAAGGCGATCTGTGCCGCTTGCGTCACGTCAGCCATTAGGGCCACAACATTATCTGTTTCTTTAGCTGATTGGTTGGCTTGTGCTGCCGCTTCGCGTATAACAGTTAAAATCGTACCCTCAGTTGGCTTCATTACTGACTTGTAAGCCGTCTGTGCACCAGACATCAGTGCATCCGCTAAATCACGTGCGGAAAGTGTTTGTTTGCCTTCGACACTATTAGCAAAGCCACGAAAAATCTGAGATAAAATAACCCCTGAGTTACCACGTGCACCCATTAACAAACCTTTTGCTGTCGCTTTAGCTAAAGCACTAATGTCGGTTTCTAATACGTCACGCTCATACTGCGCACCACTTGCCATTGATAAACTCATATTGGTACCAGTATCACCATCAGGAACTGGAAATACATTTAACTTGTTAATTTTTTCTGCATTAGCAGCTAACGTGGCTGCCGCTGCGTTAATCATTTTACCAAATTCAACATTGGTAATTTCTGTCAACATTTCGACTGTCATGGATTCTCCTAGTCACTCACACGCACACCCTGAACAACAACATTAACTTCAGTGGCGCGAATACCCAAGAGTGCGTCTAGATTATACTTTACTTTATTTTGAACTGATTTTGATACTTCTGACAACTTTGTGCCATACTCAACAACAATATAAACTTCAACATTAATACCGTTATCGTCTTGATGCACTAACACACCCTTAGCATAATTTTCACGATTGAGAATTTGATTCATCCCATCTCGAAAAGTTGCTTTAGATGCCATACCGACAACACCAGGATTTGCAATAGCAGCACCACCAACGATAGTTGCAATTACATCATTTTCAATATCAATATCGCCATTTTTAACTTTAATTTTAATTGTCATTATTCAACTTGTGCAAGAAAACGAACGCACTTTCCTCCTATTAAAAGGTTCAACTTGGTATTAGTTTAACATAATGTTATGTATAAATAAAAAATATACATTCATCACATTACAATTTTCACAAGCATAAAAAACCACCGTGTGGTGGTCTTTTTAAACACGTTCAATAGAACCGTTTTTTAGTCCGGCCTTCAAAGTACGCGCCGTCAAGTAAACCTTCTTTGGTGCGCCACCATTGATCTTAACCGTCACTTTTTGCAAGTTTGGCTTCCAGCTACGACGACTTGAGTTCAACGCGTGTGAACGTTGGTTACCAAAACGTGTACGTGCACCTGTAATAGCATCTTTTGCCATGTTCGACCCTCCTTCTCGAGCCAGTTATTTTAAATTAAAAGCTCTTTCTACAACAATATTAAATTTTACCAGAAATTAACACAATTAACAAGCTAATCTGTATACTTCTCTAAAATATTAGCCAACTGTTCTTTATTATGGAAACCAGTCAATCGTTCTACCACTTCACCATCTTTTTTAATGAGTAAGGTTGGAATGGCACGAACACTAAATGAAGCTGGTGTAGCGGGATTAGCATCCACATCCATTTTAACGAACTTAACATTATCCATCTCACCTGATAGTGCATCCAATACAGGAGATTGCATACGGCATGGGCCACACCAAGTTGCCCAAAAATCAGTAATTGTTACACCTGTATTTGTTTCCTGTTCAAAATTACTGTCTTCAACTACTTTTACTGTCATAAGTAACCTTCTTTCTAGATTGCGTCAATTGCATTTAAACATCACATGTTTGGACTGTCATAATGATACCTTGTTTGAGTGAAAAATGCACTTGCTCACCGATAAATTCATTGGAGGACCACATTTTAGGCATCAGTTGTGTTGTATTTAAATCAAGCGTATATTTTGCATCTTTAATATGAAAATCATTAATATTAGCTAACGCCATAAAACCCAAATACCGTGTTTTATCATTCTTGATGAGTACATGCTCGCCCGGGCCAAAATAATTCACAGCATTACATTTATCGATAAAAGTAACTTTTTCTCGAATCACGGTAAATTTTTCATCACCCATTTGCCATAAATTACTCAATAAATGATCTAGTCTACCGCCAGTGGCACCAAATACCTTAATATGAGTAGGCTGCATATCTCGAGCATACATCAAGGCTAATTCTGTATCTGTCTCATCTTTTTCAGCTTTTACATGAATCACTTGCGTATCAACAAAATGCTGCTGTAACTCTTGATATTCAGATAGCGTTAAAGAGTCAAAATCACCAACTGCCATCTTCATGTGTACCTGATGCTGATACAAATACCATGTCCCACGATCTGCACCAATCCATTGACCTGGTTCCTCAAAAATATTGTCTGGCCACAATTCTGTTGGCCCACCAGCTAATATATTAATCTGCATCTTTCGTTAATGCTTTCAACAACTTAATCTTAGCGGCTGGATCAACTTTATCATAAACGTATGAACCAGCTACAAAAACATTGGCCCCCGCTTCGTATGCTGCAGCGATTGTTTTGTCGTTAACACCACCATCAATTTCAATGTCAAAGTTCAATTCTTTTCTTCTTTAAATGTCTTTAGCTGTTCAATCTTTTCAAGTGTTTCTGGTAAGAACTTTTGTCCACCAAATCCTGGGTTAACGGTCATAACTAGTACCTGATCCACCATGTGCAAAACAGATTCAATAGCTGAAACTGGTGTTCCCGGATTAATCACAACTTCTGCTTTTACACCTTTTTGCTTAATCATTTGCAAAGCACGGTGAATATGTGGTGTTGCTTCAACATGAACACCAATAATATCAGATCCAGCATCCGCAAATGCATCAACAAATCGCTCTGGATTTTGGACCATCAAATGAACATCCAATACCAAGTCAGTTTCTGGACGTAATTGTTTAACCCAGTTTGGGCCATATGAAATAGCAGGTACAAATTGACCATCCATCACATCAATATGCAAGTATTCTGCGCCAGCCGCTTCAACGAGCTTCACATCGCGCTCTAAATTTGTATAATCTGCACTTAAAATTGAAGGTGAAATAATTCCTGACATTGTTGTCTCCTTTAGCATAACGACTTATTCATGCTTCTGTCTAAATGATACGCTATTTTTGTTTTTGTATTTTGGCTTCTGTGATTTAATTAAGTCATAAAAGCTCTTATAGTTATTGTACCGCGATTGTACAATTGTGCCAATTTCTACGGCTGATTTCACGGCACAATGAGGCTCATTTAAATGTAAACATCCCCTAAACTGACAATTTTGTCGCACCGCTACAAATTCAGGAAAATAATCATCTAGCTCATCAACTGAAAAATCAAAGACTTCATAAGAAGAAAAACCGGGTGTATCACCAATGAGTGCCGATTCAACCGGGATCAACTTTACTTTTCGCGTTGTGTGTTTTCCACGACTTAATGCTTTTGAAACTTCACCCGTTTCCAATCCTAATTCAGGTGATAAATGATTTAATAAAGTTGATTTACCAGCGCCAGTTTGTCCCATAAAAACAGCCACTTTATGCTGTAATTGTTCTTTTAATTGATTAAAAGCGACATCCTGTTGATGTGGTGCTGGCAATATAACCTCATAACCAATATTTTGATAATTTTGCTGGATTAATTTGAAATCTTCATACTCATCATTTGTGAGTAAATCAGTTTTTGTAAAATAAATGAGTGGTACAATTTGTGCCGCTTCTAAAGCAACAAGTTGTCGATCTAATAAATTATTTGCAAAATTGGGTTCTTTAGCAGCAGTAATAATAACCGCCAAATCAATATTTGCAACTGGTGGCCGCACCAAAGCATTATGGCGAGGATGAATTTTCCAAATGAGTCCCTCATCATTTTGACTTTCGTAATCGACAAAATCACCAACCAAAGGTTTTTGCTTTGATTTGCGAAATTCGCCGCGTGCGCGCGTTCTTTCTATTTGTCCTGATTCATTTTGAATATCATAGAAACCACTTAGTGATTGAATAATTCGGCCTGTTTTCATCATATCAAGCTCATTTTGTCCTTCCATGTCATGCTTTATATTTTATCATGAATTACTTTATAAAAAGAAAAGACAGCATATACGCTGTCTTTTAATTTGATGAATCATCGTTATCATTTGATGCGCTATCGGAACTATCTTCGTCCGATGACGATGATGACGAACCACTGCTACTTGAAGATGACGATTTTGATGAGGAACTTGAAGAAGATGCTGTTCCCAATGAAATCGTTACCATCAAAGTATCATTAACAGTAATCGTTGACCCACCACGAATCGATTGAGAAATGACTTTCCCTTTACCGATTTTATTATCATTAACTTCATTAAAATTCACAATAATATTATTGCCAGTCGCCCATGATTCAACATCTGCTCTTGTAGATGAATCGGTAAAATCAGGTACTTGTATTTTAGCTGGGCCCGTTGATACTGTAAAATCAACCGTCGTCTCAGTTGGATCTACTTTATCATCTGCATTCAAAGACTGATTGATAATTTTATTATCGTCTACATCATTAGAAGCAATTTCTTTTTTATTAACACTATATCCCTGAGCACGTAATTGTGTTGATATTGTATCATAATCCGAGCCAACATAATCACCAAAACGCACTTTTTGTCTACCTGTTGAAATAATTAAATTAACTGTATCATCCTTATAAGCACGTGCACCACGTTTGGGGTCAGAACTAATCACATGCCCCTTTGTAATGCTCTTAGACGTTGTCCGTGTAACAGTCCCCACATTTAGACCCAGCGTTTTTATTTTACGCTCTGCATCTGCCTGCGAGTCATTAACCACATTAGGCACATTAACACGATTAGAAGCATTAACCATATAAACTGTACCACTACCCAACACAATTAAAAGGCCTAATACCAGTACCCATGGCCAACGTTTTCTATCTTTAAATTTAATACCATGTTTGCGTAAAACATCACGCACATAATTCGGCGTTCTTTCCACCAACTTCGCAATTGTCTTAACATGATAATTTTTTGCGCCATATTCAATAATTTGATCATCCACGGTTTTTGGAATCGGCATATCATCCTTATTCAAAGCCGTTTCGGTAGTCACACCATCTCGCAGTTGGCTTTGTATCTGATCCATCGGAATAATACGTGTTTCATTTTCTTCAGTAGACAACGGCACAAAACGCTGCTCATTAGCACGCCGTGGCGATAATGCTGTACGTAAATCATCCAACATGGCCTGCGCACTAGCGTATCGGTTTTGAGGTAATTTAGTTGTTGCCTTTAAAATCACATTTTCTAATGCTTGTGGAATTCTTGGATCAAAATCGCGCACTGACGGCATATCAGAATTCGCATGTTTTAATGCAATTGAAACCGCAGTTTCCCCTTCATATGGCACCTTTTTAGTTAGCATCTCATACAAAATAACACCTAAAGCATAGATATCAGACTTATCAGAAGCCATACTGCCTCTGGTTTGTTCAGGAGAAAGATAATGAATGGAACCGACAACAGTATTTGTTTGTGTCATTGTGTGATCAAACTTAGCAACCGCAATACCAAAATCGGTAATTTTAACTTTATCAGCTTTATCGATTAAAATATTTTGCGGTTTCAAATCACGATGAATAATACCAGCTTCGTGCGCTGCTTGAACAGCACTTAAAACCTGCAGCATAATATCAATTACCTGCTGATAAGGTATGGGAAAATGATTGGCAATATATGATTTCAAATCAGTGCCATCAACGTATTCCATAATAATATATTGGGAACCATCGACTTCACCAACATCATATATTTGGACGACATTATCGTGAACCAGCTCGGTTGCAGCCACGGCTTCCCTTTGAAATCGTTTCACTAGTGTTTGATCGTCTTTCATATCAAGACGCATACATTTACAAGTGACATCACGATTTAAAAATTCATCATGCGCCAAATATACATTTGCCATACCACCACCACCAAGTGGCCTGATGATACGATATCGATTATTAATGAGTGTATCCGGTAACATGAGTGACGTTAATCCTTTTCATTTTGTTGCTGACACAATAACGCTGTAACGTTATCTGGCACATCATTATCATTAGCTTGTTGAACCAATGCATTAGCGCGTTCCTCAAGTGTTAAATCATATTGACTCAATGTTGCTTTAATATCATCTTTAGTCAAGACCTTAGTGATACCATCTGATGTTAATAGTAAAATATTGGATGGCAAAAATTCGTGCTGAGATATTTCAAGATCCACACGTGTATCTACGCCTAAATACCGCGTTAAACTATTGGCATTAGGTAATTGTTCAGCATCGGCTTTTGTAATCCGACCCGTTCTTAATAATTCATTTTTTAGGGAATGATCAAATGATAGTTGTGTCAGTTGATTATCATGCAAACGAAACGCTTTTGAATCGCCTAAATTAGCTAACAATAACTGCTGATTAAAGATAACCGCAATAATTAATGTGGTAGCCATCTGGGATAAATCTCGGAAACGTTCACCCGCCTGTAGCATTGCATCATTTTCTAACTGAGCACGATTTTTAAGCCAGTCAACCGTTGCTTTCATCATTTCTATGGAGGTACTTTCCCAAGCATTACCAAAGTGTTCAACAGCCATTGCGCTGGCAACCTCGCCACCTTCATTTGAGGTCACACCATCAGCTACAATAAGCATCCAAAGGCCCGATTGGTTTTGAAAAGCACCAACGTAGTCCTCATTATCACCTTTTCTATTACCAGGATCAGTTAAATATGCTACTTCCATATCTTATTCATGCACCTTTTTTAATTCTCAATTGTTAATCAACATCAATCTTTTGAAACGTAGCAACAAAAAAGCCGTCCGTATGATAATCATGCGGATATATTTGCAATGTCATTTCTTCACGATCTGCTTTCAAGTTATGCGCTGTTTGTGTCCGTACAAGTTCAAAATCGGGATGCTCTTTTAAAAATAAATTAACAACATTGTCATTTTCTTGTTGCAAAATTGTACAAGTACTGTAAACTATGATACCATTTTTTGCTAGATTTTGGCTAACAGCGGATAAAATTTCCAATTGTAATTCAGCCAAATGGTTAACATCGGCTAATGTTTTATCATAACGAATTTCTGGCTTTCGGCGCAATAGCCCTAGTCCCGAACACGGTGCATCAACCAAAATACGATCAAATTGCTGATGCGCAAAATGACTTGGCACATCTCGTGCATCTAAACTAAGTGCCTCTACACGATCACCAACGCCAAGCCGTTTAGCGTTATCTTGAATTAACTTGACTTTGTGCTGATGAATGTCGAGTGCTGTAATACTTGCCTCAGATGATATCATCTGTGCCATTTGTGTTGTTTTTCCACCAGGCGCAGCTGCAGCATCCAATATTGTTTTCACATGCTGGTTTAACTGCAAACTTTCAACTGGGAGCATCGCACTTTCATCTTGAATAGTAATCCAGCCTGATTGGTACGCTTTTGTTCCTGCAACATAACCGCCACTAATCACTAATGCATCTCGTGCAACTTCAGATTTTTTAACAGAAAAACCTTCGTTTTCTAATGATAGAGTAACATCATCTACACTCGATAACACCGTATTCACACGAACACTTTGGCGAGGAACATCATTAATTGTCGCCAACATACTTTGCGTTTCAGTTAAACCATTTTGTTCAATCAATGTTTTAATTAGCCAAATAGGTAAACTAAACTTAACAGATAATGCTTCAATATTATCTTCTATAGCTGATATATCACGCAAACCTTTACGTGATATATCATGCAAAATGCCAGTCACAAACTTTCGGATACCAACATGTCCTAAGATTTTAGCTACTTCGATTGACTCGTTAAATACAGCATGTTGTGGGATCTTATCCAAATATTGCATTTGAAATAGCGCTGTATACAGTAGTTCGCGAACCCAATCATCCAATTTCTTATTAGCAACAAATGGTTCTAACCAATATGCCAACGTTAATCTGTGCTGAATAACACCATAAACCAAGGTTGTTAATAAGCGCCGATCAGCATCGGACAAGTCATGTTTTTAATAACCTGGTTCAATTGTAAATTGGAATAAGCCCCATCTTTAACTCGTGCTAAAGTTTGAACGGCTAGTACGCGTGGGTTATTTGTCTGTATTTTCATAATTCAATATTCTCCGCCCATACATCGTTAACGTCATAATGATTACCAACACCATTTAAGTAATCTTGAATTAACATTTTAGGTTTCCCGGCTGGTTGTAGTGCATTAATTTGTAGAACAGTACCGTTAGCTGCAGCTACTGAAAACTGCTTCTTATTTTTTATGACAACTTGTCCTGGCAATAAAGTTGTTGTGATATCTAAAGGTGTCACATCAATTAATTTCATACGTTTTTTATCCACAACAGTATAAGCTGGATGCGTTGGATATAAGCCACGCACATGCCAATCAAGTGCTTGTGCTGTTTCTTTTTCAAAATTAAGTGCCTGCTGTTCATGCGTAATATTCGGAGAAAAACTGACTAACGCCTCGTTTTGTGGCTTTGGGTGAATCTGGCCCGTGATTATTTTAGGTAATGTGTCCATTAGCAAATCACGACCCGCAAAACTCAATTTCTCAAACATAGTGCCCACATTATCAGATGACAAAATTGGAACCTTTACCTGATCAATGACATCGCCAGCATCCATTTTTTTGACCATATACATAATTGAAACACCTGTCTCTTCATCACCATTCATAATGGCATAATGTACTGGTGCGCCACCGCGGTACTTCGGTAACAATGAAGCGTGTGTATTAACTGCCGCAATTTTAGCCGCAGCTAATAACGCTGTTGGTAGAAATTGACCAAATGCTGCTGTGATAATAAAATCAGGTTGTAAGGCAATAATTTCGGCCATTTCAGGAGAATGTAGCATTTTATCAGGTTGTAAAATGGGAACATCGTGTGCCAATGCGGCTACCTTTACTGGACTTGCGACTAATTGATGTTTTCGGCCTTGCGGGCGATCTGGCTGTGTTACAACCGCTTTAACTTGATAATCTGCACTTTGAATTAGCGCTTCAAGTATCGGTACAGCAAATTGTGGCGTTCCCATAAAAACAACTGAATATGTCATAATTCTCCTTTTTCATACCACTGTAGGTTGGATAATGTGTTGATATCTTAACTTCTTAATAAAATGTACAAAACAGTTTCCATTATAACAAATAATCCAGACAACTGTTTTTTAATTACCATTGTTCACATAAATGATATTGGTTCCTTATCAATACTCAATTGCAATCCCTTTTTTGTCACCTTTTGTGCATTATCTTGTAAAACATGAAGTAAGTTATCAACCAATTGTTGATCTTTATACTTTAAAATAATTTGAAAATAGTAACGATTTCGCATCTTAGCAATTGGTTTTGGTGTTGGGCCTAAGATAACTGCTTGTTGTTGCAAATGCTTTTTCAACCACTGCGCCACCTTGGTCAATTGGATACTGGCCTGATTCTCATCTTGATGGCTGGCTTGAATTTGAGCAATAAAGTAATAAGGTGAATAACGTCCGGCATGGCGAACTGCCATTTCTCTTTGATAAAATCCAGGATAATCATGGTTCTTAGCAAGTTGTATGGCATAATGCTGCGGATTAAAGCTTTGCACCACGACTTCACCTTGTTTTTGGGCTCGACCTGCTCGACCACTCACTTGTGTCAATAGTTGGAAAGTGCGTTCACTGGCATGAAAATCTGGCAACCCGAGCGCTGTATCTGCATTAAGCACACCAACAAGTGTCACGTCAGGGAAGTCTAAACCTTTAGCAATCATCTGTGTGCCTAGTAGAATATCTGCTTCATGACGACCAAACTGTTGCAACATACGATCCATGCTACCCTTTTTGCGTGTTGTATCTTGATCCATACGAATAACCCGAGCTTGTGGAAATAAATCAAGTAA
The DNA here is from genome assembly GCF_000165675.1 of Leuconostoc fallax KCTC 3537. Lineage (GTDB taxonomy): Bacteria > Bacillota > Bacilli > Lactobacillales > Lactobacillaceae > Leuconostoc_B > Leuconostoc_B fallax. The sequence goes on from NZ_AEIZ01000026.1 coordinate 122,733, forward strand.
TTCTTTTTCTACCTTTTCCGTTCCCGTGCCATAATAACGAATACGTTTGGACCCACATTGAGGACAAGTATGAGGAATAGATTCTTCATGTCCACAGTAATGACACTTTAATGAATGTGAATCCATATGCAAAGTCATCGCTAAATTACAATTAGGATCACGGGGCACATACCCACAATCACGACACATCACAAAGCTTGAAAATCCTCGCCGATTTAACATCAATACGGTTTGTTCGTTATTTTCAAGTCTTTGTGCCAATTTTTCTCGTAAAACATCAGAAAAGTTAGTTTCTTCGCCACTCGCTAACGTTTCTTTCATATCAATGACCTCAACATGTGGTAATTGTGCTCCGCCTGCACGTTGTGTCAAACGCAACAATTCATACACACCACGTTGTGCTCGTGCTCGTGTTTCTAAAGCTGGTGTTGCACTACCTAATATGACAGGTATTTGATGATATCGACCACGCCACAACGCAACCTCTCGAGCATGATAACGAGGATTATCGTTTTGCTTATATGTCGTTTCATGTTCTTCATCGACAATGATTAAACCAATATTACTTAAAGGTGCAAAAACAGCTGACCGCGCGCCAACAACAACTGTGGCTTCTCCTCGTTCAATGCGACGCCATTCATCATATCGCTCACCATCAGTTAAACCTGAATGTAAAATGGCTGTTTGATGACCAAATCTTCCTTTTACTCGGCGTACCATTTGTGGTGTCAAAGCAATTTCTGGTACCAAAAACAATACGGTCTTGTTATTTTTTAACACATGTTGAGCAACTTGTAAGTAAACTTCTGTTTTTCCAGAACCTGTAATACCTTCCAATAAGAAAGGTTGATAACGCTGCTGATCAAATTGATGACAGATTTTCTCATACGCCATTTGTTGCTCTGCATTCAATGTTAACGCCTTGACGTGATCAATCGTCATTGCTTTTAATGGGTCCCGTAACTGCTCAACTTGCACTTTGGTCAACCATTCTTTATTAAGCGCTTGTTTTAAAACTGAATCACCAATCACCAACTTTTGTTGCAAATCATGTTTGGACCAAGTTTCACCTAAATGTCCCATAATAAAAGACAGAAGTTGTTGTTGTTTTTTAGCATTTTGCTTGAGTTCCGATAAACTATTTTCTAACAATTCAGCATCTTCACTGAATTGATAAGCTACCGCTGTTTTGATTTTAGCGCGATCCTGTACTTCAATACGCATTTCAATTTGATTATGACGACGTAGTCTGGCTAAAATAACGAGTTCATCATCTGAAAATTGTTGTGGATTAAATGGAATTTCATCTAGATCCTTAAATATTTTTGTGCGAATATGATTATCTACCTCATCTACTAAACGGATATAGTGCTTATAGTCAGCTTTCAGTGCATTTGGCAAAATTGTCTTTAGAATTGAGATACGGAAAGCAAAAGTTGTTTCTGCTAAATACCGTGATAGATTCAATAATTCGGTATTTAAGACCGGTGCTAAATCTAGTGCTCGCGTTACTGCTTTCAATTTGCTAGCTGATACATCTTTTGGTAATTGTGCACTTATGCCAACAATAATCCCCAAAACTTGCCGATGTCCAAAGGGAACTTCAACTCGCATACCAGCAGCCAGAACAGATTTTAAATGCTCAGGTACTAAATATGTGTAGGGATGATTCGTTTGCATTGCCGGCACATCGACAATGATTTGTGCAAAAGTATTTGTCATATTCTTATTTTAACAAAGGCGTATTATTTTTTATAGTTTACGCATTTCAATTCAACATTAAAATAAACATATATTAAATTAGATTATTGACATAATATACTAATCATGTCATAATATCGATACACTAACAAAAGGAATAATCTGATGTCATATTTAAACGCTAACAATTTCACAGCAATTATTGTGGTCAACATTATTGTCATTATTATTTGACAAACAGTGGTTGATCTATTTGCTTATGCAGCCACTCAAAAGGTAGTGGCTAGCATGTGCTGTTAATGTTTAAATGTGATTTAGACGTGCTAGTTATTAAAACTAGCGCGTTTTTATTTCTAAAAAATATGGGAGAACAATATGAAGAATTCATACAAGAAGCACTCGGATCGTCCTGATCCCAAAGAATTACAGCCAGGTACCGGGCCGTTAACACGCCCAGAAGAAAAAATGCGTGTTCGTGATTGGGTATATTCTGTATCTCAAGGCGTATCTAATACAATTTTAGCTGTATTGGGCATGGGCTTGCTATTAGCGATGCTTGGTGAGCAACTCCACTGGCCTGCCTTACAAATGGCTGGTATCCAAGGCCAAAAACTTTTAGCACCTGCTTTGGGGATGGCCGTTGCCGTTATGCTTCGGACATCAACATTAGTAACTGGTGCTAGTATGATTGCCGCCACTGTTGGTTCCAACGCCATCTATTTCACTGCTGCACCAATTTCAGGCGCAAGTACGGCCACTGGATGGGTTGCCTCTGGTAGTCATGCTTTGCCAGCAGGTTCCGCAGTTCTCACATCTGGTCAACCCATTTCAGCCGTTTTAGCTGCTGTAGTTGCTGCCGTTATTGGTAAGTGGTTAACAGGAAAAACACCCTTAGATATGGTATTGGTCCCATTGGCCTCAGCATTAGTTGGTTCCGTTGTCGGGCTTGGGTTAGCTACCGTCGTAACACCCGCTTTAAATGCAGTGTCTAAAACATTAGCAAATACCATGCAAGTTAATCCAATTCTTGGTGCTATCATTGTATCGGTTGCTTGGTTTATTTTCTTAATGACGCCAGCCTCTTCAGCCGCCTTAGCTATTGCTGTTCAGTTAGATCCAATGAGTGCCGGTGCTGCGCTTATTGGAACAACAGTCGCCTTCGTTGCCTTCGCTGCAATGGCACCCATGCAAAATAATTTAGGTGCTAATATTGCACAAACAATCGTGACACCCAAGATTCAGTTTCCCAATTTACTTAAACGACCAATTCTTGCTGTTGGTCCACTAGTAATTGCCGCCGTCATGTCTTGTATTGCAGTCGTCGTATTTCAATTTCAAGTACCGTATACAATCGGTGGTTTAGGTCTCAACAGTTTCATCGCGCCACTCACATTAACATCTACACCAAATAAACTACTTATTCTCATCGTATTTGGTATTGTTTTACCAGCAATACTATCATTTATTTATTATCGTTTCTTACAAACCATTGGTCAAACAAAACCCAACGACCTACACCTAGAAGAAGTTTAAGCGTAATCATAGAAAATGATTTGAAAAATTAAAATTAAACGAGTAATATTAAATAAATTAATAAGAATAGAGGAATATATTATGACATCAGCAAAAGTTAAACCAGAAGATTTTGATTGGAATGACCTAGGCTTTGCCTATCATGAATTACCTTATCGCTATCGTGCTTACTATAAAGATGGTAAGTGGTCTGCTGGCGCATTAGAGACTTCAGCTACAATTCCTGTTCACGAAGCTGCTACCGGCCTTCATTATGGTCAACAAATTTTTGAAGGATTAAAGGCATATCGTCGTCCTGATGGTGGTGTTAACCTTTTTAGACCTGATATGAACGCAGCACGGTTAAACCGTTCTGCCAAACGACTCATGATGGCTGAATTTCCTGAAGAACAATTTGTCGAAGCACTTAAGCAAGTTGTTCAAGCAAATGCTGATTTCATACCACCTTACGGTAGTGGTGCCACGCTATACTTACGCCCCTTTATGATTGGTCAAGGCCCTGTTGTTGGTGTTCATCCTGCTTCAGAATACGTTTTCACTATTTTTGCAACACCTGTTGGTGCTTATTATAAAGGTGGCCTAACACCAACTGCTTATGTTACCAATGAATATGATCGTGCAGCCCATGGTGGTACTGGTCAAGCTAAAGCTGGTGGTAATTATGCAGCTAGTATGTTGCCTGGACACGAAGCCCACAAAGCCGGATATTCTGATGTCGTTTATCTAGATCCTCGTCTTCATGAATTTATTGAAGAACTAGGCTCAGCTAACTTCTTTGGTATTACGAAAGATGGTCAATTCAAGACGCCAAAGTCACCCTCAATTTTGCCATCAGTAACAAAATACTCACTCTTAGCTTTAGCTGAAGAATTTGGTATGCAACCAGAAGAAACAGCAATTAGTATTAATGACTTGGATGAATTTGCTGAAGCTGGCGCAATGGGAACAGCCGCAGTTATCTCACCAGTTGGTTCTATCACCCATAATGGTGATAAGCACGTCTTCTATTCTGAAACAGAAGTGGGCCCACAGACTCAAAAGTTATATGATCGTTTGGTCAGCATTCAGTTTGGCGAACAAGAAGGTCCTGAAGGCTGGACAGTTGATGTCCCATTAGATTAAGCACGCAATACAATTGTAAAAAGAAAGTAGGTCACCTTATGGTTTCTGGGATTTAATACAAAACAAGCACAATTAGTTAACGCCTTATATCAGGCCTATCTTAATAATGTAGCGTTAGATATGACCGATTGGCAAAATACGGTTGATAATTTTAATACCGGCTATCTCATACAAGATGCGCTACTAAAAAGAAAATGAACGTATCACCGGCTATAAAGTATCATTAACAAGTGATACAACCCAACAAATGTTCAATACTAACGAACCATTGTATGGTCAACAAGTTGCTTCCAGAGTACTCACTCACCCCGCCAATGTTTCTTTAGATAATTTAAATGAACCATTAATTGAAGTTGAGCTCGTTTTCACAGCTAAGAAAACTTTAACAACAGACATGGATCTCGCAGAACTATTACAGAACAGTTTTATGAGTGGTGGTATCGAAGTACCCGATGCGCGTTTTAAAGATTGGTTTCCGACTTTGAATAAATATCTAGTCGTTAGTGATGCAGCTGTGGGTGGTTACATTGTTAGTGGTATACAGGTTGATGGTAATACATTAACAGTAGCTGATTTAAAAGACATTCACGTTGATACTTATCATAATGGTGCGCTCATTGCGAGTGGTGATGCAACAGAAGTATTGGGCAATCCACTTCATGCTTTGCAATGGTTAGTTAAAAAGTTAGCTCAAACTTGCAAACAGATTAACCCTGGAGATACCATATCCGCTGGAACATTTTTCGTACCACCAAAACTCGTTAAAGGTGAGTATGAGGCAAAGTTCAGTGGTCCACTCACTCAAACAACTATTTTGCATGTTAAATAAATAATTAATTTAAAAGTGTTGACAACCTACTATAGCCATGGTATTCTAATATAGTTGTTTAATACGAACAACGTAATTGACCATGGCTCGTTGGTCAAGTGGCTAAGACGCTGCCCTTTCACGGCGGAATCGAGAGTTCGATTCTCTCACGAGCTACTAAAAAAGCTGGAACTTCGGTTCTGGCTTTTTTGTTTGCTTATTTTGATAGCAAATAAAGAAGACGACAGTGTTTATTTCTCACTGTCGTCTTCTTTGTCCGCTTCAGCTACTTCTTCGGACTGCTTTTTATTTTGTGCAATATTTTGCAATTGTTCTGTAAACCATGTCGATATTTTAGCCTTCACGCTTTCTGCATCATCCTGATATGCAGATACTGAACTTGCTAACGCTATTTTTAAATTAGACTGACTAACAAATTCATTTTCTATAATCATATATAGATTAATATCACTTGTTTTATCTACCCAAATTAATTTACGTAAAGCATTTTTATAACGCAGTGGTAAATTAATAAAATTAGTTTCAATACTTAAATTTGTACCACCCGCTGCACTGCCCTCATTAATATCAAGCGTTACTTGCATAAAATGTTCATCTTCAATATGTGCGTCAACCACTGAAAAAAGTTGATCCAATGGAATTGTTTCAGTATCATCGCTAATCAATGTTTGTTTATAATAAACTTCATCAACAATATTTGTCTGTATCTGTTCACCAGAAATCATCATGATTCATACCCTCTAGTGAATTATTTTACCATAATTTAAAACGTTGCCAATAACCGATCAACCCGTGGTGCATAAATATCGCCAAATCGTACAAAATGCATCAAAATATAATAGAATTTATACCAGTTCGCACGTGTTTGGAAACCCGAGTCCAATGGATATGCTGCTTCATAGCTTTCATAAAAGGCCGGTTTAAAACCACTAAAGACTTGTGAAATTGCAATATCATATTCACGATCACCATAAAATGAATTTGGATCGATTAAAATCGGTGTTCCTAAGCGATCAAACATAAAATTACCAGACCATAAATCGCCGTGCAATAATGATGGTTGCACCGTTTGAGCGTGGTCATCTTGAAGAATTGTTTCTCTTAGCTGCTCATAGTGGTTACCCCTTTGTGTTAACCAAGAATTTTGCTTCTTAGCTTGTGCCATCAGGGGATCTAATCGTTGTGTGACAAAGAATTCTGCCCATGATTTTTGCCAGTCGTTATGTTTTGGCACTGTATCATTTAAATTATCAACGTCAAAACCAAATAGACCGTTATCCGATTTTTTTGATGTAAATTTGCTACAGTGCGTCCCAACGCACCCTGGTCGCTCTTACCACGATCAATCCATTCCAAAATGAGATATGCATCCCCACGGATTTCGCCGTTGGCAATAACTTTGGGTGTTCTGACAACTTGGGATAATGCTGTTAATCCAGCTATTTCAACATCAAAAAATGATGCTGGATGTTGCTTTTGAACTTTCAAGAAATAATGTTGCGTGCCGGAATACAATGAATAAGCTTCATTAATATCTCCACCACGAACAGGCACAACATCATGTATGTTTTGAATATTCAATCGTGTTAAAAAATCTTCGGTTACCGTCATTTGATACCTCCAAAATAAAAAGCAGCTACTACATATAACCTGTAATAACTGCTTGATTTGCAATTTTGGCAAAAGAAATCCCCATAACAATGATTATTATCCTTTTTGATAATGCTATCTTTGTCATAAAATATCCTTTCACCTACCTAAATTCATTCTAACGTTAAATGAAAAAGTCTGCAAACTTATTTTTTATGTGGCATTCTTGACCAGAAATTATCTTTATTCATTTGCTTCGATCGAGCAATGCCCATCGCCTTCTCTGGCACATCATTAGTAATAGTTGAGCCTGCTGCAGTGATGGCTTGTGTACCAATATGAACTGGCGCTACAATTTTTGTATTAGAACCGATAAACGCATGGTCCCCAACAACGGAAGTAAATTTATTCACACCATCGTAGTTTACAAAAATTGTACCAGCCCCAACATTAACATCTTGACCCATCTCAACATTTCCAACATATGATAAATGACCAGCCTTACTGCCTTTACCTAAAGTAGCCTGCTTTGTTTCCACAAAGTTACCGATGTGAACATCATCTGCCAAATGTGATTGTGGCCTTAAGTGGGCATAAGGACCAATGGTGACACGATTATCAACAACCGCTTCTTCCAAATGAGAAGCAGTAATCACAACTTCGTTACCCACTGTACTGTCTTTTAGACGTGACCCTTGCGTAATCACCGTATCATGACCAATGCTTGTCTGTCCTAACAAAGATACGCCACCCTCAATAATTGTATCTTTACCAATAACAACAGTTGCGTCAATGTAAGTATTATCTGGATCAACAAGTTCAACACCTTGTGTCATTAAACGATGATTAATACGTTGACGCATCACCGCATTAGCTTTAGCCAACGCGACACGATCGTTAACACCCATTGATTCCGAAAAGTCTTTAAGCACATGCGCACCAATATGATGCCCAGATTTTCTTAAAATATCTAATGTATCAGGTAAATAATATTCTCCTTGCGCATTATCATTTGTCACCTGTTTTAATGACTCAAACAATAAGTGATTATCGAATATATAAACCCCTGTATTAATCTCTTGAATACGACGCTCTGTGACACTAGCATCTTTTTGCTCAACAATTTTTAAAACAGTATTATCATCTGCACGGACAATACGCCCATAACCAGTTGGATCATCTGCAATAGCAGTTAAAACAGTTACCGCATTATTGGTTTGTTTATGTGCCTGAATAAAATCCTTCAACGTATCTGCTTGAAACATTGGTGTATCACCTGACATGATTAATGTAACACCATCTTCATTTTTGAGTTCATCTTCAGTTTGGCGAACAGCATGTCCTGTCCCCAGTTGTTGCTTTTGCAATACAAATTTACTGTGGTCACCCATATGATCAGCAACACGTTCCGCACCAGTCCCAATAACTGTAATTAATTGATTGGGTTGGATTGGTGTGACAGCATCTAAAACCCAATCAATCATCGCTTTCCCAGCTACTTCATGTAATACTTTGGGAATTTCTGATTTCATTCGTGATCCCATACCCGCAGCTAATATGATCACATTTACTTGATTAGTCATTGATTTAAGCCTCTTGTTTATATATCTCTTTTAGAAAATTACCAGCAGTTACTGAAATAGGTGTATTAGCGCTTAAATTGGTATCAACATGTAGTAAGGATGTAAAGCGCTCCAGTAGTCGATTCATTGATCGCCCTTCGGCAAATACAGCTGTTCCAACGACTGTTCCATCAAATTCTCCAACCAAAGTTTGCATCCCTTGAATAGTTCCGCCAGCTTTCATGAAATCATCCACAATTAAAACACGAGAACCAGTTTTAAGCGAACGTCTTGATAATTCCATTTTTTCAACACGTTTGGATGACCCTGTTAAATAATTCACGCTAACTGTTGGTCCCTCAGTCACCTTGGCATCATCTCTAACAATGACAAAAGGTACATTTAACTGTTCAGCAACAGATTGTGCTAAGGGAATACCCTTAGTTGCCGCTGTCATCACAGCATCAATATTATCTTTCAAATACTGTGTTGCAATTAAACGACCAGCCTGTCTTAAAATATCTGGTCGCCCTAATAAATCTGACAAATAGACATAGCCACCAGGCAAAACGCGCGTCTCATCATCAACTAATTGACGAATATCTTCAATAAATGTTTCTGCTTCGTCTTGTAACATGTAAGGTACAAAACGCGCTCCTCCAGCTGCCCCAGGAATTGTTTCAAGCAATCCTGTGCCACGTTCTTGGAATGTCCGCTTTAATATTGATAAATCTTCTGATATCGATGACTTTGCAGATTCATATCGTTTGGCAAAGAATGATAGAGAAACTAATTGACGTGGTCTTTCCAACATATAACGTGCCATATCAACTAATCGATCAGATCGACGTGTTTTCATAATTCTATTTAATGGATTCGTTAATTCTTAACCAAATCCATTAATCCTCCTAATTTTTTATAATTACTTATTAGTATATCACTATTAAACGCCGAACATTCGGATTTAATTATTTTTTAGATTATTTATCATATTTTGTATTTTATTTAAATTCTGCTGTTGCCAATTCAAAATATCTTCACTTTGATTTTTAGGATAACTAATGGTAATGATCGGTATTTTATGGCTATTTGCCAGCTTGACGAGTTGTTTTGTTGTATTATTTTGCTGATTTGGCATCACGACAAAATCAACCTTATCATCGTCGATGTAATCTTTTGCTTCATCTAATAAAGTAGATGACGATTGGTGACTCACTTTTTTAAGCACACGTTGTGCATTTAACTGACTAAATAAAATATCCCAATCATCGCTAAGTGAAATATAATTTAAATTTTATTTTCTTAGCCAATGTCGCCAATTGTGTATTTAATACGGATAACTTAGTATTTAACTGATTATCATTACTAACATACGTATCACGATTTCTAGGATCTATGTCACTTAGCGTCGTGGTGAGCTTATCACTCAAAGCTTTAGTGGTTAATGGGCTTACCCACAAGTTATCAAAGTCATTATCAGTAATAATTTGATTTGCTGCAATAATTTTACTTTGTAGTTGCCAATTACGATATTGTGCTATTAATGTATCCTGATCATCTTGATGGTCAACCAGTATAATATCTGCTTTCTTTAACTGTTCTTTATCTTTAGCGCCCCACTCCTGAACATCAGTAGGCAATAATGTCACTTTCCCAGTATCGCCAACAATTTGTTGTGCAGCCTGCTGGTAAGCAGTAATTGTCGTAACAATTCGAATTTTTTGATTGACCGGACTCGCAGTATCACCGACTAAACGGATAAAAACGAGCATTGCGCCAATAAACACTAATAGGATAGTCAAAATCGCATAGAGGACTTGCTTATGCATAAATTAATACTCCAAGTTCTTCATCATTTGGGCTTTCTCTTCACAAAAAATAGGCCCGAAGGCCCACTCACTATATTAATCAGCAAAAGTGATATCAATATTTTTTGTCAAAACGTCAGTATAGCTATACGATACACGATCGAACTTTGCACTATCATTTAATTCAACAACAAATAATGAAGGATAAGTTTCGCGTAAAACACCCGAACGCTCTGTTATTTTCTTTCGACCAGCTTGAGCTGTCACTTTGATGCTATCACCAACGCGATTATCAAGCTTTTGTTTAATATCTTGTAAACTACTTGGCATTTTATACCACCTTTCGTATATAAACCAAGTTTATTATACAACGATTAGAAAAAAATGCAAAAATATTTAAAATAACGAATATTTATAACGTATCACTTATTTGCATGTAATGCGATATACAGATGTGAAAGCTCAGCTAAGCTCAATTTTTCTGCCCGAATACCTGGATCTATCTCTGCTTTTAATAATGCAGATTGAATATTAGTTTTAGTACGATCATCTTTACCATAGGCCTGTACTAAATTATTCCAAAGGCTCTTACGACGATGCGCAAAACTTTGCTTAATCAGTGTAAATAACTTATCAACATTATCAACTTCGACCACTGGTTTAACTGGTACTAGCTTAACCACAGCACTATCAACATTTGGCGCCGGGTTAAACGCATTGGCCGAGACTTTCCGTGCTAGATGTGCTTGCGCAAAGTATTGGATGGTCAATGTTAGTACACCGTATGCTTTAGTTCCAATTTCAGCATTAAGTCGATCAGCTACTTCTTTTTGCATCATCACCACAATATTTTGCCATTTAAAATCAGCATGTAGCAACTGCGTCAGGATAGGTGTTGTAATATAGTAAGGTAAATTAGCAACTATTTTAACTGATGCTTCTGGTTCAAATTCCTGGCTAATCATTTCTGGTAAATTAACCTTTAAAATATCTTGATGAATCACACGAACGTTGTCATATTGCGCTAAGGTATCATCTAATACCTTAACCATCTGTTCGTCAATTTCAAAAGCCAATACTTTTTTGCTTTACGTGCTAATTGTTCTGTTAAGGCACCAATACCTGGCCCAATTTCGATGACATAATCTTCTGATGTAATATCAGCAATATCGACAATATCATGTAAAACATTCACATCTGTTAAAAAATTCTGTCCAAATTTCTTTTTAGCATGCAAACCATATTGATTTAGAATTGCTTGTGTCCGTGTTGGATTAGCAATATCAATGTTCTTTGACATTTCAAGTCTCCTCGTATTGCGCCATTGTTGTTTTCAATTGTTGTGCATCAATATTATATTGCTGCAAACGTTTTTGCAATTGTTTACCATTGCTATAACCGATATGCAATTCATCGCCTAACCAGCTACGCCTTGCTTTAGCTTGGGTACCGGCAACAAGACCTAATGCCTGCAAAATATCCATATCAATTATTGCGGTATTTGTCATTTGATGATGCGCAACAGATGCCAATGCTCTTTGTAAAACAATTGGCGATGCATGCTCAACACCCAATGACTTATGTGGATTATCTTTAGCAGCGCGTCCCTCATCTTGCGTAATGTAAGCGTGCCACACGTTTGGTACGTGTTGCGTAATGATATGACGGATACGATTACCATTGAAATCAGGATCTGTTAAGACAATAACGCCTCGCTCCTGCATGGCTAATTTTATTCTGTCAATCGTTTCTGAGTTAATGGCACTACCACCGGTTTCAATTGTATCAGCATTAACTGCACGCGCTAAATTTTGGGTATCCGATCGGCCTTCAACAACAATTATTTCCTGTATCTTTAACGGCTTATTCATGATTTAAAAACAGACGGTGACCATTTGTTCGTGTAATATCTGTTAGTTTTTCAACTGGTATGTCAAGTGTTTCAGCTAAACTATCTAATACAAACTTCACAAATGCTGGTTCGTTTTGCTTCCCACGGTATGGTACTGGTGCAAGATACGGTGCGTCAGTTTCTACCAAAATACGATCTAGCGGTACGATTTTAGCAGCATCGCGCACTTCCTGCGCCTTTTTAAATGTTGCAACTCCACTAAATGAAATATGCATACCCAAATCAATAAATTTTTGTGCCTGTTCAGGGGTACCTGAAAAGCTGTGCATCACACCTTTAGTAATACCAGATTGTTTAATTATATCGTAGACATCACTAAAAGCATCGCGATTATGGATTATAACTGGTAAATCAGCTGCCTTAGCTAATGCCAAATGTTTTTCAAACGCTGCCTTTTGGACATCATGTGATGCTGTATCCCAATAATAATCTAAGCCCGTTTCTCCAACACCAACAACATTAGGATTTTTTATCTGCTCACCCAGAGTTTGCGCAGCTGCGTCACTAAAATCATTCGTATCCTCTGGTTGAAAACCTAGGACAGCGTAAACACCTTCATGTGCCTCAGCTATTTGTAAAGCGCGTTGATTACTTTGTGCATCAAACCCTACAATATTCATTTCCATAATACGAAATTCGTGCGCTCGCCCAATATATGCAGGAACATCATGAAATAACTGGTCATCATTCAAATGCGTATGTGTATCATATCCATCAACTAGCTTTTTATTTGAATTATAAATTGCCATTTCTACCTCCAAAAAATTTTATCTTAATTAGTATAGCATGCGACTTTTTTATCATAACAAATAAAAAGACTGATCGCTATTTTGTATCAGCCTTTTGATGTAAAAAATCTAATTTCTAACCTTTTTTCTACCCAATTACTTAACCATGTTAACAATGTAATGACAATCAAGTACATCACCGCAATGATTGCCCACACTCTGAAGCCTTGTGAATTACGTGCCACAATTAAGGTTCCGGTCTGCGTCAATTCTAACAACCCGATCGCTGATAAAATAGACGTGTCCTTTAACGTAATAATGAATTGGTTAATAAAGCTCGGTACCATAATCCGCAACCCTTGCGGAACAATGACCTTCCGCATCGCTTTACCATATGGCAAACCTAATGATCGTGCTGCTTCCATTTGACCCTTTTCAACTGCCTCAAAACCACCGCGAACAAACGCTGCTGTATAAGCACCCTCATTCAATACCAAAGTGATAATTCCTGCTAAGAAGGCTGGTACCTTGGTACCAATAACTGTTGGTAAACCAATATAGATGAAGAATGCCAACACCATCAAAGGTAACCCACGGAAAATATAAATCACCGTTGTGGATACGCCGCGCAACCACTTTGTTTCACTGATACCTAGAATACCTAAGAAAATACCCCAGATAGAAGCCAAAATAATAGCGAGTACTGTTAACTTAATCGTTTCAATCAAGCCATCAATGAAGGCCTTTCGATTAGTCTTTAACAAACCAAGTACTGAATTATTGTCACTTGTTTTACCAGTGAAGTGTTCTTGGCTTTTACCAAGATAAGACTTCACAATTTTGTCATATGTGCCATCTTTTTGAATTGACTTGAGACCCTGGTTGAAAGCAGTTAACAAGGCTTTGTTTTCACCTTTTTTAACAGCAAAGCCATACCAACCAGCATTGCCCAGTTGCTTAGCATTCATGACCTTTAACTTAACACCATTTTTAATCGCATATTGGATAACCGGCATATCTTCAAATGTCGCAACCGAATTACCTGCCACGACATCATTATACATAACGTTTGAATCGTTAAAGTACTTAACCTTAAAGCCATATTTTTTTGTAAACTTTTACCATAATCAGCTGCAGCAGTACCCGTTTTCAATGCAACTGTTTGTCCTTTTAATGCAGCTAAAGACGTAATGGTACTATCTTTCTTAACAATCCATGCAACACCAGTTTTATAGTATGGCGTACTGATATCATAAACCTGTTTCCGTTCATCAGTAATGACCATACCAGCAATAATACCATCAGCTTGTCCGTTTGCAACTAGTTGGGCTGCAGAATTAAAGCTCATTGGTTTTAATGTGTAGGTGAATTTTTCACGCTTAGCAATTTCTTTTAAAATATCTTGATCAATACCCACATATCGATTATTTTGATCTTGAAAATCAAACGGTGGATAACTCGCATCAGTTGTAATTGTATAATTCGGCTTTTCTGCAGCTTGAACGTCTGTAGTAGGTAAAATAAAACTTACCATTACAACAAATATTGATAGCCATAAACCAAGCCAACTAGCGCTTCGTATTTTGTTCATTATGCATGCATCACCTTACCCAAGAATTCGCGTAAACGATCATTCTTCGGCGCACTAAAGATTTGATCTGGAGCTCCAGATTCTTGAATCTTACCACTTTCAAAAAAGACAACACGATCCGCAACTTGTTTTGCAAATCCCATTTCATGAGTCACCACAATCATCGTAATCCCTTGTTTAGCTAAATCTTTCATGACATCTAAGACATCACCGACCATTTCTGGATCCAAAGCTGATGTTGGTTCATCAAATAACAAAATATCTGGTTGCATCGCCAAAGAACGCGCAATGGCAACACGTTGCTTTTGACCGCCGGATAATGACTTAACATTAGCGTCTGCTTTATCAGCTAAGCCAACTGTATCTAACAATTCACGGCCTAACTTCTCAGCCTCAGTTTTATTCAACTTCCCCAATTCAACAGGCGCCAACATGATGTTTTCCAACACTGAATAGTTATTGAATAGGTTAAAGTTCTGAAATACCATACCGATGTTTTCGCGTACTTTATTGATATCAGTCTCTGAATTACTAATATCAAAACCGTCCACAACAATTGTGCCACTATCTGGTGTTTCAAGTTGATTTAACATTCTTAGAAAAGTAGATTTACCTGAACCCGATGGGCCAATCATAACGACAACTTCACCGTTTTTGATATCTAATGAGATATCACGTAACACATGATTACTCCCATAAGATTTATTTACTTTTTCAACATGTACTTTCACATCAGTCATTTAATTTTTCATCCTTTTTTCTACCCAATTACTTAGCCATGTTAACAATGTAATGACAATCAAGTACATCACCGCAATGATTGCCCACACTCTGAAGCCTTGTGAATTACGTGCCACAATTAAGGTTCCGGTCTGCGTCAATTCTAACAACCCGATTGCTGATAAAATGGACGTGTCCTTTAACGTAATAATAAATTGGTTAATGAAGCTCGGTACCATAATCCGTAACCCTTGCGGAACAATTACCTTCCGCATCGCTTTACCATATGGCAAACCTAATGATCGTGCTGCTTCCATTTGACCTTTTTCAACTGCCTCAAAACCACCGCGAACAAACGCTGCTGTATAAGCACCCTCATTCAATACCAAAGTGATAATTCCTGCCAAGAAGGCTGGTACCTTGGTACCAATAACTGTTGGTAAACCAATATAGATGAAGAATGCCAACACCATCAAAGGCAATCCACGGAAAATATAAATCACCGTTGTGGATACGCCACGCAACCACTTTGTTTCACTGATACCTAGAATACCTAAGAAGATCCCCCAGATGGAAGCCAAAATAATAGCGAGTACTGTTAACTTAATCGTTTCAATCAAGCCATCAATGAAGGCCTTTCGATTAGTCTTTAACAAACCAAGTACTGAATTATTGTCACTTGTCTTACCAGTGAAGTGTTCTTGACTTTTACCAAGATAAGACTTCACAATTTTGTCATATGTGCCATCTTTTTGAATTGACTTGAGCCCCTGGTTGAAAGCAGTTAACAAGGCTTTGTTTTCACCCTTTTTTACAGCAAAACCAGACCAGCCGGCATCAAATAATTTATCAGCATTCATTATTTTAAGCTTCAATCCATTTTTGATCGCATATTGAATTACTGGTGCATCTTCAAATGTCGCAACCGAGTTACCAGAAACAACATCGTTATACATAATATTTGAATCATTGAAATATTTAACTTTAAAGCCATACTGAGACTGAATCTTCTTAGCATAATCAGCACCTGCAGTACCTGTCTTTAATGCAACCGTTTGTCCTTTCAATTCGCTAAGAGATTTAATATTGCTACCTTTTTTAGTGGCCCAAACAACGCCAGTTTTATAATAAGGCGTACTGAAATCAAAAACTTCTTTTCGCTCATCAGTAATTGACATACCGGCAATGACACCGTCGGCTTGGCTACCAGCAACTAATTGAGTAGCAGAATTGAAACTCATTGCTTTTAACGTGTAAGTAAACCCTTCACGCTTAGCAATTTCTTTTAGAATATCAAGATCAATCCCCACATATTGATTATTTTGATCTTGAAAATCAAACGGTGGAAAACTTGCATCAGTTGTAATAACATAATGCGGTTGTTTATCTGCATTAACCTGTTCACTTTGTGTCACTATCGTGATTGTTGCAATAAATATTGCAATACATATTAACCATATTTTTTTCATCATGATTTTATTTTAGCAAAAAAGAATGTAAGTTTTCATACCATGTCATGTTTTATTATTTAAAATATAAAAATATTATATTTTTTATCAGTCACAAATAAAAGAGAATATACTCATCGTATATTCTTAATGTTTTAACCGACGCCCCAACTCTCGTTCTTGGTCACGGCGCTTGATATCTTCACGTTTATCGTACTTTTTCTTACCTTGTCCGATACCAATTAATACCTTAGCAAAGCCGTGTTTCATATACACTTTCAGTGGCACGATTGTAATTCCGCTTTCCTGAACTGCTTTTTCTAGCGCAACAATTTCTCGTTTGTGTAACAATAATTGTCTCGTTCTTAGCGGATCAACATTGAACTGATTACCTTGTGCATAAGTCGATATGTGAACATTGGTTAATAATGCTGTTTTATTATGAACTGTCACAAAACCATCGCTAATTGTTATTTGTCCAGCACGGACTGACTTAATCTCCGTACCTGTTAATGCAATGCCTGCTTCATATGTATCGATAATGTTATAGTTGAAACGTGCTTTACGATTTTGTGCAATAACATTATCATTTACATTCTTTTTTGCCAATTAACTCCTCCCAAAATATTACATCAAATATTATTGTCAAAAATTACGCTTATTGTCTCGTTTTTGTCCTTTCTTCTGATCCAGCTGGCCATGCTTTAATTTAGGACCTTCAGACTGACCACGGCGTTCTTTTTTCCGACGTTCCTGACGATTACGGCCACCTGCTTTTCCGTATGAACCACCTGACTTTGACGCAACACGTAGTTCAGTAGTTGGTGCACTCTCAGGATTAACTAAGATAAAATCTACCGTTTTCTCTTCTTTATTGACGCGTAATACTTTAATCCGTACTTTCTGGCCTATTTGGAAAATACGATGAGATGAACGGCCAATTAATGCCGCATGTTTTTCATCATATTCATAATAATCGTCCGTTAAGTTAGAAATATGCACCAAACCTTCAACCGTATTATCCAAGCTGATAAATAGTCCAAACTTCAAAGCGGAATTAACAACACCGTCAAATTCCAGACCAACCTTATCCATCATATACTCAGCCTTCTTCAAAGCATCAACATCGCGCTCTGTATCAATAGCGCGTCGTTCACGTTGACTCGTATCTTGGCCAATTTTCCCTAAATGACTGGCATACCGCTCTTGTGCAGCCACACCTGTACCATGTTGCGCATACCACTTAATCAAACGATGGACCGTTAGATCAGGATAACGTCGAATAGGCGATGTAAAGTGTGTATAGTATGATGCGCCTAAGCCAAAATGTCCCAATGGTTCTGGTGAATATTTGGCTTGTTTCATCGCACGTAACATCATCGTCGCAATCATTTGTGCTTCTGGCTTACCCTCAACATCTGTCATGAGTTGCTGAAGCATAGCAGGCGTTACTTTACTTGGATCACCATATACAGGGTGTCCGAGTGCCTTTGCGAACTCAAAAAAGCTCTTAGCACGTTCTGCATCAGGGACTTCGTGGATACGATATAAGAAAGGTACTTTCAACTGATCAAAATGCTCAGCTACGGTTTCATTAGCCGCTAACATAAAGCTTTCAATCATTCTTTCAGCCGTACCACGTTCTCTTAATTGAATATCGACGGCTTTACCTTCATCATCAACAATAATTTGTGCTTCTGGTGCATCAAAATCAATGGCGCCACGACTTTTTCTCATATTTAACAAAATATCATGTAACTCACCCATTGTTTTAAACATTGGCACTAGGTTCGCATACTCATCCTGTACGAAAACATCACCTTCGAGTATCTTATTAACAGCATCATATGTCATACGAGCATGAGATTTAATGACACTCGTGTGCAAACGATGGTTAACGATATTACCTCTTGGATCAATCTCCATTTCAGCAGACATCGCCAAGCGAATGACATTGGGATTCAATGATGCAATACCATTAGAAATATTACGCGGTAACATTGGAATAACGCGATCAGTTAGATAAACTGAAGTACCACGATTATAGGCCTCAACGTCGATATCAGCCCCCTCTTTAACATAGTGACTAACATCAGCAATGTGCACGCCCAAATGATAATTACCATTATCCATTTTCCAAGCAACTACGGCATCATCAATATCCTTAGTATCTGCACCATCAATTGTAACCAAGGTCTGATCTGTTATATCTTCTCGGCCTTCCCACTCTTCATCCAAAACATCTGTAGGAATCTTTGCTGCTGCATCTAACACAGCTTGTGGAAATTCATGTGGTACCTTTTTAGCATAAACAATTTGTAAAATATCCATGCCAGGTTCATCTTTATAGCCAATTGTTTCAACTGCAGATGCAATCATTTGACGTGGCTTTTCCGCATTAGGAAACTGATTTACTTCAGCCACGATGACTTGTCCATCATTAGGGCGCAAACCATTACCATCAATCAAAACTTGATAGTTCATAGCTTTTTTGTCACTAATTGCTAACTCACCAATATAATTTTTAGCTTCTGAACCTAAAGTAAAGGTTCCGACAATACGTTCAAAACCATGGGTAATGATTTCTTCTACTTTGCCTTCAGGACCACGATCTGCAGAGGCAGATGGTTTAATGATTGATACCTTCACGCGATCGCCTTGCATTGCCTGTTTTGTATTGTCAGGAGACACAAATATATCTGGCAAAGTTTCATCATATTTAACAAAGCCAAAGCCCTTATCATTAGATCTGAAATCACCCAAAATATAACCAGCATCTTCATTATGCTGAAAAGCGCCATTATCATCCACAATAATATCGCCTTGACGTTCTAGCGCATTTAAAGCATTAACAACCTGCTTATATCCTTGTTCATCTGTCATGCGCAATCCATCGGAGAGATTTTGCGCTGTAAATTTTTGCATTGCATTGGCCTTTAAGAAGCCAGCCAATTGAGACTTTAATTGTTCTAATTCCATAAATTATTTTCCTAACATGTGATAACGCGTACGTTATACATTCTTTATTATAAACTAATAAAAAGCTGGGACATCTACGTAGCGAAATACGTAAAATGACCCAGCCTCGTTACACTAATGTGCTGATAAATACATCAACACGAATCCAATGATAAACCAAATTGTGCCCAAAACTGCCGTCGTTCGTCGCATAACAGCTTCAAACCCACGTGACTTACGCTCTGCAAACAAATCACCAGCACCACCAGAAAGTGCTGATAATGCATCTTGCTGTTTACTTGGTTGCATCATGACTGTAATAATTAACATGACACCAACAACGATTAAGGCAATGGTAAGTATATTTTCCACAGCACGCGTCCCCTAACTCAATTACTATCTAGTAGTATATCAAAAAACAAAGATTTAGCTAATACTGTACTAATTACCTAAAGCTAATGTAAACATCAAAATGCCACCTGCAATAGCAACATTCAAGCTTTCAGCACGCCCTTGAATTGGAATATACAAATTAGCTGTTGTTTTATCAGCTAATGCTGCACTCATGCCATTACCTTCATTACCAACAATTAAGCCAAACTGTGTTGCTGGCTGCACATCGTGATATGATTTGGCTTCTTCATTAAGTAGTGAGCCATACACTGGTAGATCATTGCTAATTAATGCATCTGTCCACTCATCCAAATCGCCATTCAAGACTTCCAAATGGAACTGAGAACCCTGCATAGCACGAACGACCTTAGGTGAATAAGCATCAGCTGTACCTGCACCTAATACGACACCTTTAAAGCCAGCAGCGTCTGCTGTTCTGACTAATGTTCCAACATTTCCTGGATCTTGAATGTTATCCAATAATAGCCAAGCACCGTCATGCACATATTTAGGATCGAAAGTCTTCTCTGGCAAACTAATTTCGGCAAATATTCCTTGTGGCGAGTTCGTTCCAGCAATATGCTTTGCAACTTCTTCACTAATTTCAAATGCTGGAACGCCATGAGGAACGTCTGGCAAATGTTCGGCCATTTGTGTTTCTGTTGCCATCACCGCATGAAACTTTGCCTTTACTTTGATAGCCTCTTCAACTAGATGCCAGCCATCTAATAAATAAGTACGGTTCTCTTGACGGCCTTTTTTAGTTGCCAATTTTGCCCATGCTTTTACGCGTGGATTTTGATTAGATAAAATTCTATCCATAATTTACTTCTTTCTACTCTTGTCGAGCACGTTAAAAATAAAATAACAACAGCCCATCTATGGATGCTTAATTGTCTTTATTTTGATTGCGATTTTGTTTACCAGAATTACGACCATGCTTATTATTAGTTGGCGTAGTATGATCATCTTGCTCTTCATTAACATCCGAATTTGGCTGTGTAACTGGTACTTTTTTCGCTGCACTTTGTAACAAGTCTTCAGCAGTTTTTTCCACTTTGAATTCCTTGCTAACTTTTTCTTCCATTGCTGGGCGTTGCAAATGATTAATAGCAGACTGGAACAATAAGAAGATACCGCCAACGATAAAGTACAAACCGATTGCACCGGAAGCATACATTGAGAAAGCAAAGATCATAATTGGACTAATATACATCATTGCACTTGATGCTTTGCGCTGCTCCTCTGGCAAGTGCTTAGCCATCAACCAAGCTTGTGCCAAATAAATCAAACCAGCAATTACTGAAAAAACAATCTGTGATTGATTTAAATTGAATCCAAAGAATGTCGCATCTCGTAACGAAGGTGAATGTAAGATAGCAGAATATAATCCAGAAAATACCGGTACTTGCATGGCCATTGTTAGAAATGAAATACCACCAGTCAAACTAACATTATTTTCACGATACAGTGACATCATCGCCATACTAGCTTGCTGTTGCTCTTGTTGCGTACCTGCTTTACGCGTAATAGCCTGTAATTTGTCAATTTCGGGCTTTAGCTGTTGCATTTTAATTTGGTTAATTGTAGATGCCTTTTGTTGGTTAAGAAAGAAAGGTAACAATATTAAACGTAGCACAGCAGTAATAATAATAATTGCCCAACCAATACCGTTTGTACCACCAACAAAGTTCGCGATACTAGTCATAATGTCTGCTAGTGGGTGCCCAATCCAACGATACATCCGGCTATGCTGATCGTATCCGCCAGTGATTAAAATAATATCAAAAATAACAAAAATAATTGTTAAAACTCTTTTGAGTTGTTTCATGTGTCCATGTCTCCTAGATTATGACGCACGTCATCGTACAAGTAGCCATTATATCAAATACTATGGCTTAATAGCAAAATCATTTGCTGTAAAGGGTTTAATTTCAGTTATTTTGATATGGTCAACATGGCTATATTCACCGGGTCCCGCTTCAACAGCACTCAAAAAAGGTTTAATTTGCTCTTCAAGCCCTTGTACACAAATTTCAACAGACCCATCACGTTTATTTCTAACCCAACCAACTAAATGGTGCTGCTGTGCTATATGTTGTGTATACCAACGAAAACCAACACCCTGCACTATACCACTAACATTTATCATTAAATATTTTGTCATCATTCACTCACTAGGGGCAAGCGTATTGTAAAAATTGACCCTGAACCTTCGGCGCTTTCTAAATTAATATCTCCACCATAAGCTTTCACTAGTCTTTCAGCAATGCTTAATCCTAATCCACTGCCGCCTTTTCGTCTTGAACGCGCCTTATCAGCCCGATAGAAACGATCAAAAACATGTTGCGCATCTTCTTGCGACAATCCCTCGCCAAAATCTTGAATACCAATTTCTACTTGATGTCTTGTTCGTGATACCGCAAAATGAATCTCTTTTCTATCCAAAGAATACTTAACGGCATTATCTGCCAAAATGATAAGAATTTGTTCTAAATGATCTTGACGAATGCGCGCATGCGCAGGTTCTAGAAGATCATCATCCATCGTAAAATTAAAATCTGGATGAATCATTTTAAAGTTTTCGAATACACGATGAACCGTCCCATCTACTTCGGTCATATCCTTAATATTTTCAACGGGAATCTGCTCAGCCCGTGTTAAATTAAGCATTTCATTAATGAGGGTTTCCATGCGTTGTACTTCAGCCAAGGATGAACTAATTGAATCAGCTAATACTTCAGGATCATCCTTTCCCCAGCGGTTAAGTAACTCCATATGTCCCTTCACGATGGTTACAGGTGTTCTCAATTCATGTGACACATCTGACACAAATTGTTGCTGGGCACTAATCAGTCCCTGTAAGCGATCCATCATACGGTTTAAAACTTTAACAACATCTGTTAATTCATCGTTAATTTTACCCTCGCTAGCACGTTGACTTGTCATCGGATCTTCTTGGAACGCTTCAATTGTTTTTTCAATTGACCGCACGGGTTTAATAATACGCATGACTAGAAAATAAGAAAACGCTGTAATTCCTAGTCCACCAATGAATACAAACGCAATAAGCCAATAATAAATCGTATGTGCCAATGGCCCAAAGTAATTACGTAATAGTTCGGTAACCGCTAATGCAAATAAAATAAAGATGACAAAAAAGCCTAACGTCATTCCAATAGCTAATTGCCAGCGTAACGAGAAACGACGGGGGGCTTTTTCTGTTGTCTGATCTTTTGTTTCTTCCATTTTACTTAACAATACACATGCCTTAGCTTCTCATGACATATCCAGTACCACGTACTGTTTGAATGTAAGAAGCCTTACTCTCAGGATCATCAATTTTATTACGTAAGTAACGAATATAAACATCTACAACATTGGTTTCAACTTCAGAGTCAAATCCCCAAACTTCTTTAAGTAATTGCTCACGTGATTGTACAATGTTAATGTTCTCAACTAATGTGAGCAGCAAGTCGTATTCGCGCTTTGTTAAATTAATAATCTGATCATCACGACGCGCTATCCGATTCTCTTTTTCAATACGTAGATCCTTAAACTGAATAATAGAACGGTGTTGATCACTTGATTTATTTTCAATTGCAATACGTCGCAATAATGAACGCACGCGAGCTAATAGCTCTTCAATTGCAAATGGTTTTACAAGATAATCATCAGCGCCATAATCCAATCCAGAAACACGATCAATAACTGAATCACGAGCTGTCATCATGATAATCGGTGTTTTTTACTTTCGCGCAAACGGCGCGCTACTTCCAACCCATTTAACTCAGGCAACATCAAATCTAAAAGAATGACATCATAGTCATTCTCTAAAGCTGAATCTAATCCAGTACGACCGTCCATAACAGTTTCAACGTCGTATCCTTCATGTTTTAATTCGAGGCCAATAAACTTTGCTAAGTTTTCCTCATCTTCAACAATTAATACTTTACTCATATTCGTCCTCAATATTTTTAAAATGGGGACTCTCTCCCCTTATAAATACTAATCTTAACTAAGCTTAAAGGATTTTTTCATTCTATGCAAGTATTTTCTCATTCTTTGAAAAAATCATCTAACTTTGCTAGCCGAGGATCTAATTTTTCAGAATCCTTTTCGGCTGATGATTCTTTTTCAAAATCATCTTCGCTAACAACAACCCAATCTTTTCCAGCAGGTAAATCATCACTTTGTTTCTCTTCATCAGTCAGAATTTGTAGTGGCAAACTTGCCATAATATTATCTAAAACTGATTGGTCGACATCCAGCATATCATTTTCTAACAAAAAGGCAGCTTCTGTCTCTTCAAAGTGCTCTAATCTTTCTTCCTTTTCAACATACCTTTCGTTGATCATTAAGTCGAGTGGTAGTTGAACTGGTAATAGCGAACGCGAAGAAGGTACTGTGATTTTCCCCTTCACTGTTGCATTAAACAGTACGTCATTTTCTGGAGAATAGCTCACTTCTCCAGTAACAGTTAATTGACTCAAGGCCAATACAGTTTTTGGGAATCGCTCTTTAGCAACATCTTCCAATGAAATATCTTCTTTAAAAGATAATGGCTCATCATGATATTTTTGAATTTGTCTTTTTGCAAATTTCATATTTAAACAATTCATTAACAGTGATAACACCGTTAATTACTTCTCCTTCTCTACTAAAATTGGTACTCGACTCACATCTTGTTGTGGCACGTTATCACCTGTAGCCAACATCTGCCACAGTTTACCGGCCTTATAATCTAACCTTAAATTACTCTTAGCCAAACTCATATCGACTTTGCTAATTAAGGGTAAATCCAAATGTTTCTTTGTTACATTGAGATACTGTTGTCCGAGAGGCGTAAAACCTAATACCCTCAAATAAGCATCTTGCATGGCTGCTTGCATTTGATCAACCTTGATATTAGCTAACGTATAAAGCAGTGTTCTTTGTATACGAGCAAAAGTATAACGCTTTGATTTAACTGCTTTAATATAACTTTGATAACTTTGTGGACCTGGTTCACCTAAAGCCATCGCTGATAGACGATGCTCTAAGCCTTCCGCCATTTGATAAATCTGGCCTAACTGTCCCACGGTGTCTGTCACTAAACGATATTTTAACAATTGCCAAAATGGTTGTTCAAAATTAATTGTATTTGCACTACTTGATAATAATGCCTTTGTCTCATTGGGGACAACATCAGCTAGCTTTTCTAACTTGCCCTTGTGCAATGCCAGACGAATCGAAGATGCTGATGCAATTTTTTGGTCTTCAGTAAACGTTTTATCATGATACCCAGCACTCATTCGTTGTATAGGGCGTAAATTAATTTGACTTTCTAGCCCTAGTTTTGATACTGCTCTCGCATAACCAAAGGCCAAGATATCGTTAGGATCTTCTAGCTTAAAGCCTGTACTCATTTCCAATTCGTGCGCATAAGCACTCGCAAAAGTTTGCTTTTTGTCTTTAAAATTACCTGCATCACTTTTTTAGATAATTGGACATCTGGTGCATTTTTCGCTAATGTCAAAAAATCAACATCAGCATGTTCACTACCAAAGACAATATCCTCAACACCCATTGCAGCAAGTAGTTTCACTGCGCCTTCGGTAAAGATATGACTTGGTTGCACGGCAAAAAAGTGGGTAACTCTATGACAATATCAACACCGTTTTGTAAAGCAACTTGTGCACGCGTCCATTTATCAAAAATTGCTGGTTCCCCTCGTTGCACAAAATTACCTGACATTACAGCAATAACAACATCTGCACCTGTTAATTTTTTAGCTTGTTCAATGTGATATAGATGACCATTATGAAATGGATTATATTCAGTGACAATACCGACTGCTTTCATATCGTTACCCTTCTTCATTTATTTTTTCATTTTAAAGAACCAGCGATCAGTTTCTAAATCAATGGGTTGTTGTCCAAAAGCAGATGTCACTTCAATATCTTTAAAACCAACAGTGGTTAAAAGTTGCATATAAGTATCCAGTTCGTAAGTCTGTTCATGATGCACCTCTCTTAATAACTTAAACCCATCGATTTTTCATTATAGACGAAGAACTTTAAATCATGATCAACACTATTAGCTATTTCTCCAGGATAACTGGTCCACATAAAGATATTTTCTGGATCGTCATCATTATTATAAAAGTAATTATCATACAATACGTTAACTTGATATGGCGTAATAACGTCAAACATGAACGTACCACCCACAACAAGATGTTCAAAAACCTGTTGTAACGTCTTTACCATATCATCTTGTGTTGGTAGATAATTCAAAGCATCAACAGAGCTAATAATGAGTTCATATTGCGTCTTCCAATCTGACCATTCTCGCATATCTGCTTGCAATAGCTGTATAGACTGATTAGCTTGAGCACTATTTTTTTGAGCCAACATTAGCATTTCAGGAGACAAATCTAAAACATCCATTTTGTAACCCAATTTTGCTAATTCAATGGCTAATCTGCCTGAGCCACCCCCTAAGTCTAGGGTTGAGCCAATTTGAGTATTTTGACTCACGTAATCTGCCCACTGCTTATACAAAGTCTGATCAAACAGCTCATCATACTTCTCTGCAAAGGTATTATAATTATCGCTCATTTATTCATCCCTTTGTCACTACATGAAAAGTGACTGAAAATAAAATTTCAGTCACCATCTACTTAATCTTTACTCTGCAATCATCCACTGTTGTAAATCTACATAAGGTGCATCGCCCCACAAACGCTCTAGATTGTAAAAATCTCGATCTTCTGTAGCAAAAATATGGACAATAACATCTCCCAAATCGAGTAATACCCATTCACTAGCCTTGACACCTTCAATACGATTAATTGTGCCACCAGCTTCGGCAACCTTATCTTTAATTTCATTAACGATGGCTTGAACTTGTCTTGGCGAGGCTGCATCAGCAATAACAAAATAATCCGCCATTAGGCTGACCTTCTGCATATCTAAAGCAACAATATTATTCGCTTTTTTACTATCCGCAGCTTTAACCGCTGTTTCAAGCAATTGTTGTGCATCTAATGTCATTAGAATTTCTCCTTTAATATCTAAAAAATAAAAACTCACGCATGTTTTACCCAATAATTATACGTCGTTAA
Source organism: Leuconostoc fallax KCTC 3537 (assembly GCF_000165675.1). Classification (GTDB taxonomy): domain Bacteria; phylum Bacillota; class Bacilli; order Lactobacillales; family Lactobacillaceae; genus Leuconostoc_B; species Leuconostoc_B fallax. The sequence goes on from NZ_AEIZ01000026.1 coordinate 149,736, forward strand.
TGATAAGGGATGAATTGGCAAGGACTGGCTGGCCAGATAAGCAAGCGTATGTGTAATTTGATATTTCACACCACTTTGTAAATTATTATCAGTTAACGCTCTTGCTTCTTCAACGCCTGGAAAATGGCGTCCCATTTCAAGATAATCCGCCATAAATAATATTTGTGATAATAACGACATATTATCCGACCCTGTGGTATGTTGACGAACGGCATCTAAAATTTCCGAATCAGTAATACCCAATTCATCATGAATCATCTCCGCACCCACAACGCCATGCCAAATAGCATTATTCCAATTTTTCAAATCCGGATCTAGATGTTTTGCATCAATGACATTCAAAAAATCAGAATCAGATCGGTCTTTGGCATAATCATGGACAAGGGCTGCAACTTCTGCTTGATCCGAATTAACGTTATATTTTTTAGACAAGACAATTGCATAGTCTCTTACTCTCAAAATATGTTCAAAACGCTTTTGTGAAACAGCTTTAGCAACGATACTTTCTAGTTGCGCTACTGTCCCACTATAATACTTACTCATACAATCCTCGATATAAATGATATTCTTCAATAAAGGCCACTTCGCGATCTGGCACTAAATAATTAATACTTTGATTCAAGCGAATCCGCGTTCGAATATCTGATGCACTGATATGAACATCAGGCACATCAAACCACAAAGCAGGATATGCGGATTCCCTTTTTTGTCCTGCTCTTAAGCCCGCCACAAAAGTAACTAATTGACTCAGTTCCTCAATATGATCCCATTGTGGTAAGAACTTCATTTTTTCTGCACCCATAATAAAGTAATACTCATTTTCTGGATGCTGTTTAACAAGTTCTTGCATTGTGAAGAAAGTATGTGATTCACCACCATTACGTATCTCAGTCAGGTCAATATCAAACAAAGGATTATCCATAATGGCTAATCGTACCATTTGTGCACGATATGAGGGCTCAATAGCACTCGTATGCGTTGCATCAACGGGTATAGCATTAGGCATCCAATATACTTTTTCTAAACCAAGTTGTTTGCCAACACTTTCGGCTAAAATAAGTTGACCAATATGCGGCGGATTGAATGTACCACCGAAAATGCCCACTCGTTTTTTAACTTTTGTGATGTTGATTGGACCTGTGTCTGTGTACTAATAGTTGCAATCATATACTCCTCCAATATTTAAAGATCGTTAACTAACAACGATAATTTAGCATATTTTGGATTAATTGCCGGTAAATATAACACCAATGTTTTACCAATGGTCTGCACAACAGTAATATTTGAATGATCTTCAATATATTGTGCAACCTCTTTGACCGTAACATCTGCACTTTGCTGTACATTTACCTTAACTAATTCACGTTTGTTGAGTGCTACAACGATTTCATCCACCCATGTTTGCGTCATACCATTTTTACCAACTGAAAAAATAGGGTTCATAGTATTCGCTTGCGAGCGCAAAAAACGTTTTTGTTTCCCAGATAATTGTATCATTAAATCATAGCCTTTCGAATTAAAACATTAACACCTGCTGGTGCCCATCCTCTTATATGCATTCCCGCAGGAACTGTAATCCATCCTAGTCCTGCAAAAACCAGGTCACTTTTTTCACTAGTCCTAAATTCATGCATCACTAACGTGTTGCCTTGAGCGGGAATGGGTTGTAATAAATTACCCGCATGTTTATCGTAAAAAGCATCTGCATTAGCTAATTTTGTACGATGTAGCATCAAATTATTCTCAAAATAAGCAGTAACAGCAGCGCGTTCTCCATTCACAAAATCAAAACGTGCTAGTCCACCGATAAAAATCGTTTGTTCTGCATTTAATTGATAAGTTTTTGGTTTAATTTCATGATTAGGCAAAGCAAATTTCAAATCTTTTTCAGATAAAGCATGCGCCATTTGATCACGTTTCACAATACCTGGCGTATCTACTAATTGTGCCCCATCATCCAGTGGTATCTCAATACGATCTAATGTGGTACCTGGAAAGCGTGATGTTGTAATCAATTCTTGAATGCCTGTTCTAGACTTGATAATCCGGTTAATCAATGTTGATTTTCCAACATTTGTCACACCAACAACATAGACATCTTCGCCTAATCTTAACTCATCGATCTTTTCAAGTAATTCATCTAAGTTTTGAGGCTTCTTAGCGCTTGTCAAAAAAGTATCAACTGCTTGAATACCCTGCTCTTTTAGCACACCTTGTAACCATTGTTTTAAGCGTTGCTTGTTTAAAGATTTAGGTAACAAGTCTACTTTATTAGCGACAACCAAAATCGGGTTGTTCTGTCCAACGAACCTAGGTAGACCAGATATGATTGAACCTGTCACATCAAATACATCGATAACATAAACAACTAGCGCACGCGTTGCCGAAATTTGATGTAGCAGACGAGCAAAATCATCGTCTGTCAATTCAACGGGTTGGATTTCATTGTAGTGTCTTAGCCTAAAGCAGCGCTGGCATAACAATTCATCATTGTCAATTTGTTTTCTTAATGCGCTAAGCGGTAAATAACCAGCATGCTCAGGTTCATCAATCTGCATACGGGCACCACACCCAATACATTGTAATCCTTCAGCTAACTGCGCCTTAAGATATTCGTCTGTGATTTCAATTGTCACGAAGTTTTTTCTCCCATTTTAACTGTGGATGTGCTTTAAAGACTACTTTTTTAACCTGCTTTTCAATTGCTCGATTTATCCAAGTTTGCCACATATCTGATTCTACAAGTCGTTTTACTAACACACTACGTATACCTGCACTATGCGCAGCCCAGACATCGGTCAACATTTGATCGCCAACCATAATGACTTCTTCTTTTGTTAAATCGTGCGTTTTCAAGACATGCAAAATACCCCTTGGTAATGGTTTAAGTGACCAAGAGACGAATTTTACATTCAGTGGTGCCACTGCTTTAGCAACTCTTTTTGTTGTATTATTCGAGATAACAATTAACTCAATTCCTTCATCACGCAGACTTTTTAACCATTCACGTAATTCTGGTGTACCCTCGGGATTATTCCAAGCTAATAAAGTATTATCTAAATCCGCTAAAACGGTGGTTATACCGCGCGTTTTTAAATCATCAACTGTTAAGTCATATATTCTTTCAACCATGAAAGTTGGTGTAAAGTATTCTAAACGCATCTTGTCAGCCATCCATCAATAATTCTTATCTTACATTATACATGAAAGCGAACATGTCTGTTACAACAAAAATACGAACAATGTGATGAAATGCCTTTCACGATTACTCTTAGCTTCCATATAGAATAAAAACAAGCAATTTATATTGCTTGTGCTTTTAGAACCAGTGTTAGTGGCGCTTTAAGTATAAATAAATTGGATATCCCACAGCTACAATCAACAATGAAATCACAACACCATAAAAGTCATAATATATTTCAGATATTTCAACATAAAGTGATCCTGCAATCGCCACTAAAGGTATCATTGGAAAAAATGGTGTTGAAAAGCCAGGTTTAACACCCATGGTATTATGTCGACGTAATTTAATCACACCCACAAAGGCCATAATATAAAATAGAAACGTTGTAAAAATAGCAATATCAGATAAACGATTAGGATCAGCAACCGCCATCATCACAATCGCAATCATAATCATAAGCCAAATGGCTGCGTTGGGTGTCCGTGATCGCATGTTTATCTTAGCAAATGTCTTCGCAAACGGGAAAATACCTTCATTAGCCATCGCAAATAATACACGTGGGAAAGAGACAACTTTACCATTTAAAGTGCCTAATAAAGATACTAAAATGGTGACACTTAATAAACGGCCACCAAATTCACCAAAAGCTTCTTGCGCAACACGTAAAGTCGCATTTTCGCCAAAACTAATAATTTGGTTGGCTGGTAAGCTCTGATACACACCATAAGTTACCCCAACATAAGCAAAAATAACCAACACAATACCAAAAACAATTGCTTTAGGTAATGTTTGACGTGGATTCTTAATTTCACCGCTAATGTTAGCCAATGTTACCCATCCATCATAGGCAAACAAAGTTGCTAAAATAGCAACACCAAAGCCGCCACCGCTATTTGATACTTGATGAACAACCTGACCAAATGCATCATTTTGGCCAAAGAAAAAGCCAAAAATAACTAATGCTAATACCGGTAATAACTTAATAATTGTTGTTACAATTTGAAAACCAGCACTAAAACGATTAGGAATCGAGTTTAACAAACCAATAAACATTAGTGTCACTGCTGATAATATTAAAGAATACTTTTGTGGCAGACCGAATAATCCTAGGCACAGATAAGAGAAATAAGTTGCAATCGCTCCCATCATGGCTGGACCATAAAAAATAACCTGCATCCATCCTGTTAAAAATCCCCAAGTTTTACCATAAATATGGCCGATATATTGAAATATACCACCTGTCTTGGTCATCTGGGAACCGAGTTCAGCAATACTCAATCCGGAAGCCAATGTCAAAATACCACCAACAAGCCAAGCAAGCAATCCTGCTGTTGTCCCACCAGCAGAAGACAAAACACTACCTTGCTTAAAAAGATGCCAGATCCGATAACAGTTCCAATAACTAAAGCCAAAGACGCCCATAATCCAAAGCCCCGATGCAGTTTTTTTCGTTTGAATCCATCTTATATCTCCCACAATAATCTTAGTTACTAGTATAGCACGTGATTTTCTGTCTTCTAAACATATACAAAATAAAAAAGCACCTATTTCTTAAACATAGAAATACGCGCTTCATGATAAATAATTAAAGATTAAAGATCTTGTTGGAAGTCCATTGGTGAATACAACTTCAATAATTTACTAAAGATGTATTGAGAAATCAAACCAGCAATGATAGGTACAACCAACCATGCAATTAATCCAACCATTGGATTCACAAAATTATTCATTACTGTGCTAGGTACATTAGGGTCCTTAACCATTGATTGAATAGGTGAAACTAATCCAATATAACCGAAACCAGCCGTAATCGGTGTACCTTGAATATTAAACAAAGCCACTGGAATACCTGAAATAGCAGCAGTCAATAAGAACGGTATCATGGTAACAGGCTTAGCAAACACCGAAGGCATCATTCCCTTCATGGCACCTAATGCAATTGCGACTGTAACACCTGGCTTGTTGACACGCCATGAGTTAATCAATAACACAATAGTCGTAGCTGCAACACCCATACCAGCTGCACCTGATCCAATACCAGATAAGCTAATTGCCAAGGCAATACCGACAGTTGATACTGGTGTAATAATAATAATAGCAAAAGCCATTGCAATCAACATGGCCATTGGTATTGGTGCCAAACGTGTAAACGTAGCCACCACATCACCAATCCAAGTTGTGACATAGGCCACATATGGTGCAATTTCTTTACCTATCCAACCAACACCGCCGCCGACGATAATGGGACTCAAAATGATTGCAACTGAACCAAAGCCTTTGAGATAACGTGCAACTAACCAAGTAACGAACACTGCTAGTGCAGCAACAATCATCGCATTAATCACGTCACCGGCACCAGAAGCAATATAGACTGTTGATGGCGCTGGTAATGCTACCCCGGTTACTGGATTAACAAATCCTTTCGGTGCTGTTGCCCATTTAATTGATCCGGATGCAACTGCCGTCGCAATTGCGACAACACCAACATCTAGACTCTTCATTTTAAATTGCAATGCAATTGCCATTCCAATTAAGAATGGAATTAACGATGTAAATAACGTTAAAATTGCGTTGAAATCAGCGCCCAACGCTGTTGTTCCTAATCCTGAATATTGAATAATGTACTTCATTACCGCACTAGGTAGCACACCAATCAAGATACCTTGAGCAGATCCAGATAACACTTTAAAGAAGAAATCTTTCAAATGTAACTGTTGTGTACCATCAAAAATCTGAGGGGCAGCTTCTGAGGCTTTACGTGCATATTCAACATTACGTTTACCCTGCGATTCTTTGGAAGCCCATTTGGAACCATTAGCTTTAATAGCCATCTCACTCATCTCCTAAATTATTACGTAAAAAACACCCAAGCACTAGGCTTAGGTATTTATATGCTATTATTTTAGTACTTTACTACAACGGCTGGTGTTTCACCCTTTGCAAACTTGACAGCAGCATCAAATGACTGATGAACCATTTCCTTAACGGCCTTAGTTGTATAGAAGGCTGTATGTGGGGTAACCAAAACATTTTCGCGATCAATCAAATCAGCGATCTTTGGATCTGGGAACTCCTTGTTAGACCAATCAACGTTGAATAGACCAACTTCTTCAGCATAAACATCCATTGCAAATGCAGAAACCTTGCCAGAATTCAAACCATCAATGATAGCATCGATATCCATCAAGTTACCACGTGAAACGTTGACAATCACAACACCATCTTTCATCTTAGCGATGGCTTCGGCATTAATCATCTTATCGTTTTCAGGAACACCTGGCACATAAAGTGAAATAGCATCAGCTTGTGCATATAATTCATCTAATGAATCAACATACAATCCTTCAGCTTGCAATTCAGGATTAGGATACTTATCATAGGCGATCACTTTAGCACCAAATCCCTTAAGGATGTTGATTGCCACACGACCGATATGTCCAGTACCAATAACACCAACAGTTTGCATACGCATTTCACGGCCAATTGTTGGTGCCCAACGTAGGTCATGCTTTGCAACCTTGGCGTCTAATTCCTTTGCACGACGCAACAAACGTGATAATTGAATCATTGAATGTTCAGCAATAGCGTTTGGTGAATAAACTGGAACGTTTGAAATATTGAAGTTCAATTCACGTGCAGCATCCAAATCAATGTTGTCAATACCAACATTACGCAATGAAAGATTATGAATACCTTCATCTGCTAAAGCCTGTAAAGTCTCACGTGTGTAATCCAATTGTTGATAAACAACAACACCGTCAGAACCAGCAGCTAACTTAGCATTATCAGGTGTTAACAACTCTTGCGTGTAGTCAACTTCAATCTCTGAATGCTCAGCTTTCCAATCTTCTAATGATGGCTTCTCATCATCACGAATACCATAAGCAAAAATCTTCATGATTTCCTCCAAATAATTTATCTTACTATATCAATTATATATCAGTTACTTAAATTTAGCACGTAATTGTTTACATTTTCACGAACAAAATGATAGTAAACGTTAAACAATTATGGCCAAAATAAAAATGATAACACACGATTACTGTTACCATTTTTATCAGTATTAATTTTGTTTTGTTACAGGCATTTCACCAGATTGCGTTAAAATACCATCAATCAAGCCATAATCCAAAGTCTCTTCAGCACTCATCCAATAATCACGTTCTGTGTCATTACGGATTTGTTCAAGTGGTTGCCCTGAGTTTTCAGATAGTATCTTATTCAAACGTTCACGGGTTTTAGTCAATTGTTGTGCAATAATGGCCATATCTGTCTGCTGTGTACCACCAGCAGCACCACCCATTGGTTGATGAATTAAGTATTCAGCATTAGGCAACATAAAGCGCTTACCCTTGGTACCTGAAGAAGCAATAATTGTTCCCATTGATGCAGCAAGCCCCATAACAATTGTGGTCACTGGCGCTTTAATAAAACGCATTGTATCAACAATTGCTAATCCAGCAGTTACTGAACCACCTGGTGAATTAATATACATTGAAATTTCTTTGTCAGAATCCTGTGCCTCTAGGAACAAGAGTTGTGCCACAATGGACGTTGCCATCTGGTCCTCAACTTCACCTTGCACTAGAATAATACGGTCTTTCAGTAAGCGAGAAGGCAAATCATAACTTTCACGCCCATTTGCAGTTTGTTCAATAACACCTGGCCACATAATTTATTCCTTTCACTAGTTCAAATAAACATTATAAATGATACAACTTCATTTTAGCACACAACGATAAAGAGTGCTAATTTATTTATATTTTTGTCAAATCAATCGACAATCCCTGCTCCAATGCCTGTGCTAATTGCGTCAATTTACGCATACGATGATTAACACCTGATTTACTAATTGGCTTTCCTTGCACTAACTCGCCTAATTCACTCAATGATTCATCTGGATGTGCTAATCTCAGTTCAGCAATTTCTCTTAATTTATCAGGCAATACAGTCAATCCTATTTTGTCACGAATTAACTCAATTTGCATTACTTGTCGATTAGCTGCAACAGCTGTTTTTTGCATATTTGCCGTCTCCGCATTAACCAAGCGATTAACGGAATTACGCATATCACGCATAATGCGAATATCCTCGAAATGTAACATTGACTGTGTTGCGCCAATCGTGCTCATGAAATCAACTATTTTTTCGGCACGCTTAAGATAGATAATAAAGCCAGAACCACGATCTGCTATTTTAGCTGGTAAATTAAATTCGCGCATCAATTGTGCGATTTGATCAGCTAACTCTTCATGTGTTGTATAGATTTCTAAATGATAATTGGATTTTTCTGGTGAATTAACCGATCCAGCCGCCAAAAAGGCCCCTCTTAAAAAAGAACGTCGCTTATCAACTTGGTTTAAAATACGTGTGGGAATGATAACATTTAATCCAAATGGATCAATGCCTAAATCATCTAAGACATCATCAACGGCATCTTTCATCAAAACACCATAACTTTTGTGTTGTGATAAATGAACATGATCACTTACTAAAACTTCAACATCAATATGATAGGTTTCTTTTAATAATGTATAGATACGCCGCGCAATTGCAGCATTTTCTGTTTGCACAGTAACCGTCTGATTATGTCCTAATGTGCTCACGCCATTCATTCTAATCAGCGCTGATAATTCTGCTTTAGCATTACCATCATGCACGATTAAACCAGTCAGCTCTTTTTTAACATCCGCTGCATATGACATTAATTATTCTCCAGAATTTTTAATAGTTCCTGCGTAATTTTATGACCATCATGAAACGCCCCTGAATCACGTAAGTCCAAAAAATCTCCAGCAATCTGCTGAGCATGTTGTACTTGAACAGCTGCTTGATCTAGTTTTACTTGACTAGATATCTCATTCCACCGTTGAAAATCAACAAAATCATCTGGTACTTTTGTGGCATTAGAAATGACATAATCAACAGTTTGCTCACCAATGTGTGCGTTCAGAGCTAATAAATGCTGCGCATCAGTGTAAGCATCCGTTTCACCTTTTTGGGTCATAATATTAGCAATGTATACTTGCTTGGCTTTAGTAGTACGTAACGCTTCACCCACTTCTGGTACTACTACATTAGGTAAGATACTGGTAAACAAGCTTCCTGGCCCATAAACGATAAGGTCCGCATCTTGAATAGCTCGTAACACAGCTGGTGCAGCTTGTGGTTCTTCACCTACTTCATCCCCAGTTACCCAGACATGATCAATTGTTTTATGTGCATGTGTAATTTCTGATTCGCCCGCCTGCTGCTGGCCATCTTTAAACTCAGCATGTAAAACGAGTGGCTCATTAGACACCGGATAAACATGACCTTTAATATGCAAAAAGTCAGCCATACGCTGTACGGCTTCAAAAACATCATCATATTTCTCAATCAAGGCAGCAATAATTAAATTTCCTACCGCATGTTTTGCAAAAAAATCATCTTGCGCATTAAAACGATATTGTAAGATGCTTAAAATATCTGGCTCAGTATTCGTAGCCATTGCGACTAAAATATTCCTAATATCGCCTGGCGGTACAACGTTAATGTAGTTTCGTAGGACACCAGACGAACCGCCATCATCAGCGACTGTTACAACAGCAGTCAAATCAACATCTTCTTGAACCAGCGGCTTAATGATAACGGGAAGCCCAGAACCACCGCCAATAATCACGATTTTTGATTTTGGTTTGCTTTTGGTCATTTTTACCTCCATAGCTGCATCTCAGTATATGATGCCAGTTCTATTTTATCATTGAATGCCCACTGAATTTTATATCAGCATAACAATACCCTATCAATCTGGCATTACACGTGCACGATTTCTTTCAATGACTTGTTTCAAATATTGGCCAGTATACGATTCTGCAGTATTCATTACCTTATTAGACGTCCCAGCAACTAATACTTTACCACCACCAGCACCACCTTCTGGTCCCATATCAATAATCCAGTCTGCAGATTTAATGACATCTAAATTATGTTCAATCACAACAATGGTATTCCCTTGATCAACTAATCGGTTGAGAACTTCTAACAATCGTGCAATATCATCTGTATGCAAGCCTGTAGTTGGTTCATCCAAGATGTAGAGCGTTTTGCCATTCGTACGACGATGCAGTTCGGAAGCTAACTTCATGCGTTGCGCTTCACCACCTGATAATGTTGTCGCACTTTGTCCTAATTTAATATAACCTAAGCCAACATCAACAATAGTTTGTAGTTTACGTGCAATTTTAGGTATTGGTGAAAAGAATTCGAGTGCTTGATTGACTGTCATCTCTAAAATTTGAGAGATATTCATTCCTTTGTACGTCACCTCTAGCGTTTCTGAATTATAACGCGTTCCACCACAGACTTCACAAGCCACATAAACATCAGGCAAGAAGTTCATTTCAATCTTGATGACGCCATCCCCACGACAATTTTCACAACGGCCACCTTTGGTATTAAATGAAAAGCGCCCTTTATTGTAACCACGCATTTTGGCGTCATTCGTTTGTGCAAATAGTTCACGTATATCATCAAATACACTAGTGTATGTTGCCGGATTAGATCGTGGTGTTCGGCCAATAGGTGATTGGTCAATATCAACTACTTGTTCAATATTTTCAACGCCTTCAATTGCTTTGAATTTTCCAGGCTTTTCAGAGTTATTATTCAATTTTTGTTTCAGTGCACGTTTTAGGATGGTATTCACTAAGGTTGATTTACCTGATCCAGAAACGCCACTCACAGCAATAAATTGACCGAGTGGGAATTTCACATTAATATTTTTTAGGTTATTTTCTTTAGCGCCTTTTATCGTAATAAATTTACCATTACCCTTACGTCGTTCTTGTGGTAACGGTATTGCTTTCTTACCCGATAAATATTGGCCAGTTAAAGAATCGGGATTAGCTTCAACTTCCTTTGGCGTGCCATTGGCAATGATTTTACCACCTTGCATTCCCGCACCTGGACCAACATCAATCAAATAGTCAGCAGCTCGCATTGTATCTTCATCATGCTCAACAACAACTAAGGTATTCCCCAAATCTCTCATGTGTCGCATGGCATTTAACAGCATATCATTATCACGTTGATGTAACCCAATTGATGGTTCGTCTAAAACATATAGCACACCCGACAAATTAGAGCCAATTTGTGTGGCTAATCTAATACGCTGTGATTCACCGCCGGACAAAGTCCGTGCTGATCTTGATAACGTTAAATAAGATAACCCAACACTTTGAAGGAATCCCAAGCGATCTTTAATTTCCTTAATAATCGGTGCAGCAATTTCTGTATCCTGTTGTCCCAAAGTTAATGACGCAAAAAAGTCGAGTTCCTCATTAACTGGTAATTCGGAAACTTCACCAATATGTTTGCCAGCTATTTTAACGGATAAGGCGGCTGGGTTCAACCTATAGCCATGACATTGCTGACACGTTAACGCCGTCATATAATGGCTCATCTGTTCTCTAGTAAAATCAGAATTTGTTTCATTAAATCGACGTTTAATATTATTCAATACGCCCTCAAAGGCAACATCGACATCGCGAACACCACCAAATTCATTTTGATAATGAAAATGGAATGTTGTTTCTCCCGAACCATTTAAAATCAATTGTTGCTTATCTTTAGTCAGTTTTTCAAATGGTATATCCATATCAATATCAAACTGATCAGCAAATTGACGTAACATTTCAGGGTAGTAATTCGATGAAATCGGATTCCATGGTGTAATGGCGCCATCAGCTAATGATAAACTCATATCCGGTACAACTAAATCAATATCAACTTCACGTTGAACACCTAATCCTTGACACACGGGGCATGCACCTAAAGGCGCATTAAAACTAAAGAGTCTTGGCTCTAGGCGACCAACACGAAAATCACGTAACTCGCCTAAATAATGTGTTGAAAATTTAAGTAATTGATTCTCTTCATTTGTGTCTCGCGATACCATTTCTAACGTCACTTGTCCATCTGTCAAGCGTACAGCAGCTTCAAGAGAGTCAAACAGTCGCGATCTAACATTATCTCGTAACACAATACGATCAATCATGACATCAATATCATGATATTGATTTTTATTAAGATGAATATCTTCACTATCAACTTCTTGGATATCACCATCAATTTTGGCACGAATATAGCCCTGCTTGCGCATATTTTCAAACGCCGTTTCATGAGAACCACGTACATGTTGAATAATCGGCGCAAAAATTTGTAGCCGTGTCCCTTCAGCCAAATTTTTTGTACATAATCAACCATTTGATCAACAGTATACATGATTTTAGTACCGTCTTCTGGATCGTCTGGTCGTCCTATTCGTGCATAAAGCAAACGAAAATAATCATTAATTTCAGTAACAGTACCAACAGTTGAACGTGGATTATTACTCGTTGTTTTTTGATCAATAGATATCGCAGGTGACAGGCCGTCAATTGAATCAACATCCGGTTTATCCATTTGTCCTAAAAATTGGCGCGCATAAGAACTTAATGATTCTACATACCGCCTTTGCCCTTCGGCATACAAAGTATCAAAAGCTAATGATGACTTCCCCGATCCAGAAAGGCCAGTCACAACAGTCAAACTTTCCTTAGGTATATCAACATCAATATTTTTCAAGTTATGTGCTCTTGCGCCTCTTATTTCAATATGGTCCTTTGCCATTTAAATCCTTCTTTTCTTTTATTCCACAAAATCAAAGTCCAGCTGACGTTTTTAACTCCATAATTAAGTCACGTAAATTCGCTGCTTCTTCGAAATCAAGCGCTTTAGCTGCTGCACGCATTTGCCCATCCATATTATTTAAGATTGATGTCTGTTCGTCCTTTGGCAAATCTTTGAAGGCAACCTTTGTTAAATCGATTGTTTCTTCTTTATTATTTGTCTCATGTGATACAGAAATTAAATCACGAATATCTTTCTTAATGGTTCTAGGTGTAATACCATGTTTGGTATTATATGCTGTTTGTATTTCTCGACGGCGCCTTGTTTCATCCATTGCGCGTTGCATAGAATCTGTTACTGAATCAGCATACATAATCACATGCCCATTCTCATTACGCGCAGCCCGACCAATTGTTTGAATTAAAGACCGTTCATTACGAAGGAATCCTTCTTTGTCTGCATCCAAAATTGCAACTAACGATACTTCTGGAACATCAATTCCTTCACGTAATAAATTAATACCAATTAAGACATCATATTTTCCCAATCGCAAATCACGGATAATTTCAGTACGTTCAAGTGTTTTTATGTCCGCATGCAAATAGGCAACTTTGATACTTAAGTCCTTGAGGTAATCCGTTAAGTCCTCTGCCATTCGTTTGGTCAAAGTTGTAATAAAGACGCGTTCGTCTTTTTCAACACGCTGATTAATTTCACCAACTAAATCATCAATCTGCCCCATCACTGGCCGCACTTCTATTTCGGGATCCAGTAATCCAGTTGGTCGAATAATTTGTTGTGCAATATATTTTTCAGGTACACGTTCACTTTCATACACACCTGGCGTTGCTGACATATAGATAATTTGATTGACGTGTTTTTCAAATTCTTGTAGTGTTAATGGTCGATTATCTAAAGCGCTTGGTAAACGGAAACCATAATCAACTAATTGCTGCTTACGTGCTTTATCACCATTGTACATCCCCCTCACTTGTGGCATTGTCACATGGCTTTCATCAACTACAATTAAAAAGTCATCTGGGAAGAAATCGAGTAGCGTAAATGGTGGTTCCCCAGGTTTGCGACCATCCATATGTCTTGAATAATTCTCAATACCATTGGTATAGCCCATTTCCTCCATCATGGCTAAATCATATTCTGTTCTTTGCTTCAGGCGCTGTGCTTCAAGTAACTTACCTTCTTGTTCAAATACTTTAAGCTGTTCATCAAGTTCTACTTTAATTGTCCCAATGGCGCGATTCATAATCGCATCATTTGTCATAAAATGCGTTGCTGGGAAAATAGCAATATGATCTAATTCAGCCACAACCTCACCCGTTAGCGCATGAAATTCACGAATACGATCAATTTCATCACCAAAAAATTCAATACGTAATGCGTTTTCATCAGAAGATGCTGGGAAAATTTCAACAACATCGCCACGCACACGGAAACGGCCACGTTGAAAATCAATATCATTGCGTTGAAATTGGATGTCAATTAAATCTCGAAGTAACTGATCTCTACCATACTCTAATCCATTACGTAAACTGACAACATGATCTTGGTACTGATGTGGATCACCCAAGCCAAATATTGAACTTACTGATGCCACAATAATCACATCGTCACGCTCAAACAAAGCGCTAGTGGCAGAGTTACGTAATTTATCAATTTCATCATTGACAGATGAATCTTTTTCAATATACGTATCCGAACTAGGTACGTAAGCTTCTGGCTGATAATAATCATAGTACGATACAAAATATTCAACCGCATTATTTGGGAAGAACTCTTTAAACTCACCGTATAATTGGCCAGCTAGTGTTTTATTATGACTCAAAATTAATGTTGGTTTTTGATATCTTGAATGACATTAGAAATTGTGAAAGTTTTCCCCGTACCAGTAGCACCAAGAAGAATTTGTTCTTTCACTTTTTCTTTCAAGCCCTTAGTTAATTGCGATATTGCTTGTGGTTGATCGCCAGTCGGTTTATATTTTGATACCAAATCAAAATCACGATTTATTCTATGTTCAATCATATATTTTTGTCCTCTAAAAAGTTATCTATATTATACCAAAGATATAAAAAAACGAACAAATGTTCTAACATTTGTTCGTTTTGATTTACTCAAAAACCATTTGATTATGATACAGCTCGGCATAAAAGCCTTCTTTTTCAAGTAATTCATGGTGTGTGCCAGATTCAATAACTTGACCATCACGCAATACAACAATTTTATCGGCATTCAAAATTGTTTTCAGGCGGTGCGCAATCACAAAACTAGTTCTCCCAGCAATCACATTATCCATTGCTTTTTGAATACGATTTTCTGTGACCGTATCCACGTTTGATGTTGCTTCATCTAAAATCAACAGATCAGGATTTGTCAAAATCGTACGAGCAATACTCATCAATTGTTTTTGTCCGGTTGAAAATACTGAATTTTCATCACTAATTTTAGTTTGATAACCATCTGGTAGACTGCTAATAAAATCATGAATATGTGCCTGCTTAGCAGCTTCAATCATCGCTTGGTCATCTATTGTCGGTTGCCCAAATTTAATATTTTCTGCAATTGTACCCGAAAATAGCACTGCGTCTTGTAAAACAATCCCTACATGATCACGTAATGATTGCAAACTCACATGACGAATATCCTGATTATCAAACAAGACTTGCCCAGCGTCGACATCATAGAAACGATTTAGCAGATTCATCACTGTTGTTTTACCCGAACCAGTTGGTCCGACCAACGCTACCATCTCACCCTTTTTAACCTCAATCGTTACATCATGTAGAATTTCTTTGCCTGGATTATAGCTGAAATGAATATTTTTTAAAGTAACCTTATCTTGGATGTAAGGTAAATTCTCAGTATTTTCTGATTCAATTTCTTCATCTTGTTGATGCACTTCACTTAATCGACGCGCACCTGTAATCGCTAATTGCAGCATATTATAGATAGATGTAATTTGTGTAATGGGCTGATAGTACTGCTGTGAGAAAGATACAAAAGTAGCAACTAATCCCAAACCAACAGCTTTGTCCATACCGTCGTTCAAAACAAGCCAAGAGCCAAAGAAAATAACAACCGCGAGATTAATTAAAGACATCCCCTGCATCAATGGGAATAATAATCCAGAATAAATTTGGCCCTTCAATGTTGTTTGGCGTACGTCTTTATTATAGTCAGTAAATTGGTGTAACGATTGTGCCTGTAAGCCATTAGTAATAATAACCTTTTCACCATTTATCTGCTCATTGACAAAGCCATTTAAGCGACCAACTGCATCTTGCTGTTGGTCAATAGCTGTACGTGCTTTTTTAATCACAAACCAAGCAAATAATATTGCTACTGGTGTCGATATCACAGTTACCCAAGCTAGCTTGGTGTTTTGCTGGAACATCACAATAATGACACCAATCCAAAGCGCTAAATTAGAAAACAAACTAAATATCGCTTGATTCATTGCATTGAAAATATTATCTAAATCAGATGTAAATAACGATAATATTTTACCATCTTGATGACTATCAAAATATTTGATCGTCATTTTCTGTAACTTACCAAACAAACCATGCCGCATTTGGCCGGTTGCTTCTGAAGAAACTTTTGAAATCAGCATTGAGGATAGGAACATGGCAATGGCATTTGCAATATAAAAAGCAAGTAACATCAATAATGCTGTATAAAAATGTTCTTTTGACGCTGTAGAACGTGTCATTGGGTTCATCCAGGTTGTTAAGAACCTTGCGAGTTCAGTCAAAGATTTTCCCATGTAGACTGGCGCTGTTACTTGAAAGTAAGTGGCCATAATCGTCAAAATAGCGCCTAAACTCAGTGCTTTCCAGTACACTTTGAGATAAAAACTAAAGAAAATAACTGCTTGTTTAATATCTTTCATTTTATATCTCCTTAGCTCGTTGTGTCTCAAATATTTCACGATAAACAGCAGATTCTTTTAGCAACGTTTCATGCGGGCCATTACCCACTAAGCGGCCATTATCCAATACCAGAATGCGATCGGCATGTCTAACTGAACTAATCTTTTCTGCGATCACGATTGTTGTCGTGTCCTTTAAATGAGTTGCTAAAGCATCTTGCACTAACTTTTCGCTTCTGGCATCCAATGCTGAGGTAGAATCATCCAAAATTAATATTTTGGGCTGCCCAATAACACCACGCGCAATTGATAATCTCTGCTTTTGACCACCAGATAAATTAGCCGATCTTTCAGATATGAGATGTTCAAATTGATCATCATATCGATTAATAAATTCACTAGCTTGCGCGATGTCGGCTGCGTTTTGCATCTCTGTTAACGTTGCGTCTTGTTTACCTTGTCGCAAATTTTCAGCAATAGTACCCGAAAATAAAATAACACGTTGTAGTACATAAGAAATACCGCGACGTAAAGATTCTTGGCTAATATTTTTAAGGTTAACCTGATCGATCAAAACATTACCGTGTGTCGGATCATATAACCGCCCAATTAGCTGTGCCAACGTCGTCTTACCTGATCCAGTCGCACCAACAATACCAACCATTTCACCTGGTTTAATGTTAAAACTAATGTTTTTCAGCGTTGTGTCATTACTTTCTGGATATTGAAAACTAACATCTTCAAATGCAATATCACCTTTAATTGTCATATCGTTAACATCTTCATCAATCAAATCCGGTGTTGTTTGTAATACTTCACCAATTCTGCGCAGCGCCACTAGTCCACGAGAAGCAAATGTAGAAATCATACCGCCAATCATAATTGCAAATAATACCTGCATTAAATAAGTTACAAACGCTGGAATAGCTGCTAAATCTTGGGGATGACTGGCAACACCTAAACTAACAAAGTAAATGGCAACAGTTATCGCAAGATTAGCAATCAACATAAATCCGGGAAACATCGCTGAGAAAAGGTAACCAATTGTTGTATTGAGTTGCGTTAAATTATCCGAATCATGATCAAATTTTTGCTGTTGGTTATTTTCTTGATTGAAACTTTTAACAACACGAATACCTTGTAAATTTTCCTTAGCTATTGTGTTAATACGGTCAATTAATTTTTGTACACGACCAAAATACTTGCCCATCCGTTTAAAAAGTATTTGTGAAGCTAAAATAATGCATACAATCATCAAAATCATTACCCACCACAATTTAGGTAGGGTCGTAATAGCTAAAATAAACGCACCAATAAATAGTATGGGAATCCTGGCTAATGACTGTAGTGACATCATAATCAATGATTGTACCTGCCAGACATCATTCGTTAATCGTACAACTAAATGGCCAGTAGAAAATTTTTCAATATTACTTAAGGAGAAACTTTGTACCTTTTGGTAAGCTTCTTCACGTAAATCAGCAGCAATTCCCTGTGCTACACGCGCAGCAAATATTGTATTCAAGATACCACCAATTAACCCAACACAGGCTACTGCAATAAGTGCGATACCATATTGATTAACAGTGTCCTGATCACTAGCCATAATCGCTTTTAATATTTCTTGCAATAAACGAGGTTGCAATAAAGTAGCGCCAGCCATCACCATAACTGAAATCACAGCAAAAAATATATCAAGGCGGTATGTTTTAATATGACGTTTTAAAATGTGCATCTTTGTATCCTCTTACTCTGTAGTGCAATAATTAGCACGATAAAAAATAAAAATACCACTGAACTATTCAGCAGTATGCGCTTTGAAATCAGGTAACAATGATTTAGCTAAATCAGCGAGTTCCTTTTGATGAATGAAATTACTAGAGAATATTTCTGGTAAAATTTCACTCGCAAAATATTTAACACTTGCCATATTTTGATAAGCAGCTAAAGCCTCTAAACTACTTTGAAAAATATCAACAAATACGGGTTCGGGATTAAACTTTTCTAGTTCTCCAAAAGCTTCGTATAACAAGTCAACTTTATCCGCAACTGCTAAGATTCTACCCTCTAAGGAGTCATCTTTCCCTTCACCTAGCCGTCTCTCATAAGCTTTTTGAAAATCTTGTGGTATTTCATTACGAATGAAGTTTTCAGTCATTGTTTCTTCAACATCTGCTAGCATTGAACGTAATGTTGCAGTGGCATATTTAACTGGTGTTTTAATATCGCCAATAAAGCGTTCCGTGTAATCATGATTCAGCGCTTTTTCATAAACAGATTGCCAATTAATATCTGAACCAGCCTCTACTTCAACGTCAGCCAAAAATTGTGCAATCTGTGTTACCTTCCATGAATGGGCAGCAACTGAATGAGGTTGATATTTAAAAAATCCCGGTGCGCGATTAATCATTTCCAACTGATTCATGCCCATGAAGAATTGATGCATTCCCATATAAAAACTTTGTACCGTTTTTCAATCTCTTAACAGTACTTCCCCCTTTTACTATTGTTATAGATGATTATACACGAATATAAAATGATGTGGTGCTTGTCATTTATGAAAAATATCATAATAAAAAAGAATAGGATAATCCTATTCTTCTTTATTATTTAACGCGCTTCAATAGATCACTTTCGATATCATCTAACTTAGCTTGTGATTTAGCTTGTGAATCTGATTCAACACCGACATATAATTTCAACTTAGGTTCTGTACCAGAAGGACGTACAGCTACCCATGAGCCATCAGCTAACCAATACTTCAATACATTTGCTTTTGGTTGTGTCAAAGTAGTTGTTGCGCCTGTGGTAATATTTGTTTCAGTCTGGGTACTAAAATCTTGTAATCTTTCAACGGCTATACCACCAACAGTAACTGGTGCATTGTTTCGGAAATCAGCCATAACACCGGCCATTTCATCAGCACCATTAATACCTGGGAAGTCTAAGCTAACCGTCTTTTCTTCAAAATAGCCAAATTGCGCAAACAATTCTTGTATGCCATCATACATTGTCTTATTTTGTGATTTGTAATAAGCTGCAACTTCGGCAAATAATACCAATGCCTGAATAGCATCTTTATCATGTGCAAATGGCTTAACTAAATAACCGAAACTTTCTTCAAATCCAAACAAGAAAGTTTTTCTTGTGTTGCTTCAAAACGATCAATTGTCGCAGCAATATATTTAAATCCTGTCAAAACGTCTGTCGTTGTAACACCAAAACTTGCAGCTACCTTTGATGCAAAACGCGATGACACCACAGAAGTAACAATAGCACCATTATTGGGCAAAGTACCTGTATTTTTCTTAGCTGTCAAAAGATAATTGACCAGCACTGCAGCAATTTGATTTCCTGTTAGCACCTGATAAGAACCATCATTCAGACGTACTGCTGCACCCAAACGATCAGCATCAGGATCAGTTGCAACAACCGCATCCGCATTATTTCGCTTAGCATACTCAATAGCTAAAGCCAACGCTTCAGGATCTTCGGGGTTGGGTTTCTTCACCGTAGGAAAATCGCCATCAATAACAGCTTGTTCTTTAACAATTGTGTAGTTTGTAAAGCCAGCTTGCTGTAATGCCTTCTCACCAATATACTGTCCCGTACCATGTAAAGGTGTAAAGACAAATTGCAATCCCCTACCTTCTCGGGCAACCAAATCTGCATCAACCGTTACATTTTTAACGTTTGCTAAATATTTATTATCAACATCATCGTCAATTTCAGTCACATGTTGATTTGTTGAATCTAATTTAATATTGAAGATATCCTCAATATCATTTAATTCTGAAACAACTGCGTCAACAGCTTCTGGTGTCATCTGTCCACCATCTTCGCCATAAATCTTGTACCCATTATATGCTTTGGGATTGTGAGATGCTGTAATCATAATACCCGCAAATGTCTTCAATTCACGAACTGTAAAAGACAATTCAGGTGTTGGACGGAGACTAGTGAATAGGTAAGATTTTATGCCGTGAGCACTGAGCACTTGCGCAGCATCCCTTGCAAATTCAGGGGAGAAGTGACGTGAATCAAAACTGATTGCAACGCCTCTTTTTTAGCTTCTTCACCAACAGAATCCATGTAACGCGCCAAAGCTTCAGTTACTTGTCTTACCGTGAAAATATTCATACGGTTACTACCAACGCCTAAAATACCACGCATACCTGCTGTGCCAAAGCTTAGGTTTTGATAAAAAGCATCTTCTAATTGTTCTTCACTTAAATCATTCAACTCTTCTTGAAGGTAATCAGGTAATTTTGCTGACTGCCATTGTGACAAAGTCTCTTTCCACGTCATATGATTAATACCTCTTTTTTATTGACCTTTGTTTATTATAACAAAAAACACCGCATTCTAGCAGAATACAGTGTTTAATCGCTTACTTTGTTGCAAAGATTGTCTTACCATTCTCAGTTACAGTAAACTGCTTTGTTGCAAAGTTTGCATTCAAAGTTGCTGAAATTTTGCCATCGGCTGATGTACGTGTCACAGTCAAATCATTTTCACCATCGTTCTTAACATCAATTGAACCTTCCAAATCAAAGGCTGCAGAAGTGTTACGGAACTTCAAAAGTGTGAACAAGTCTTGAACAACTGGACGCTTTGTTGTTTCTGCAATTTCTTCAAGGTCATAGTAATGACGGTTGATGTTACGACCTTCTTTTGAACTTTCAAGCAATTCAATATCATTTTCACCAGCTAACAAACCAACATAGTAAACTTGTGGAATACCAGGTGCAAAGATTTGAGCCGCACGTGCCAATAAGTATGATGCATCATCATTACCCAAAGCTGAGTAATAAGTTGTGTTAACTTGATAAATATCCAAGTTGTTATAGGCAGCTGAAGAGAAAATCTTCTTAACATTAGCACCGACTTTATACATTTCTTCTGTTGTATAGTCAGTTTCTTCTTGTGTCAATAAGTCCTTGGCATCAACAACACCAATACCATCATGTGTGTCTAATGTTGTGAATTGCTTCATTGGGCTTTGGCGCAACCAATCAGCAATACGGTTAGTCTTACCTGAGTACAATGAGTACAATGTAATCAATGGCAAAGCAAAGTCATATGAATACATGTCATGTTCAGTAATCTTACGAACAATCTTGTAATGTTCATGAATTTCTGGTAATACTTCTGAACCTTCTGCCTTCAAGATGTCGACAACTTCTTGTAAGATTTCCCAAATTTCTGGTTCAACGAAGAAGTCATTTGTGTCCAACTTCTTAATGGCATAAGCAAAGGCATCCAAACGAATAACTGATGCACCATGGCGAGCCAAGTTAACCAAGTTGTCTTTAATAAACTTCTTAGTCACTTCTTTTGTTACATCCAAGTCCATTTGTTGGTCACCGAAAGTGTTCCAAACTTGGTCTGTTGTGCCATCAGCAAAAGTAACAGGTGCGAAAGGTGCCTTATCCTTACGCTTATAAATCATATCGATATCTGCTTCTGTTGGGCGGTTTTCAGGCCAAAATTCAGAATACTTAATGAACATATCCCAATATTCTGACTTTTCTTTCTTTTCCAAAAAGTCTTGGAAGTACTTTGATGCTGGAGAAATATGATTCAACATAAAGTCAAACATCAAGTAATACTTATCGGCCAACTTTTCAACATCTGCCCAGTTACCGAATTGTGGATCAACCGTTTCATATTCTTCTGGTGCAAAACCACGGTCACCAGTTGATGGGAAGAATGGCAATACGTGTACACCACCAACAACACCATCAAGTTCATTAGCCAATACTTGATCTAATTCTTTTAAGTTCTTACCAAGGGAATCAGCGTATGTAATCAACATCGCTTCATTTGTAAGCTTCTTCATAATTCAAATTCTCCTAAATTAAAATAAAATATTTTTATCACTACTCAGCAAGTAGTGGTTTCTTCTCGCGCGCTGTAAAAATTGTCACAATAGCAATAGCCAGTAGCACAACACCCAAATAAGGGATAGACTCATACGCTGCTCGATTATCAGCTGAGTTCAAAATTGCGCCCATAGTCGAAATGACAAATGGTTCAATAAACACACCAACGTTAAAACCGATCAAAATGATTGACGTTACCAATGCTTGTTTTCTCAAAGGTGCTAATTTTGGCAATTGATTAAATATAAATGGTGAAATTAACTGTAATGGGAAACCGATGAGTAAGACACCAGCACACAAAACAAAGAAGTTACCATTTGAAAAGGCCACCATAAAATTAGAAAGTGCCATTAACACCAAACCAATTTGTAATGTAAAACGGCCAAACATATTTTGAAAACGACCATACAATATACCACCAAGCATTGCTGCAATCAACATTGCTGATAGAACTGGAGATGCATTATATCCATCTCCTTTTAGCTCAGCAGCCATGAACGGGAAGCTCAACTGAATCGCCATATAATCAATCACCAAGAAAGCTGCAAATAGTGTCAAAACACCCACTAAGGCACTCACTTTTTGTGGTTCGTCTTGTAGTGTTGTGGTTGTGGTACCCGCATCTTCATCATCTGATGAAACAGCTACTTTACCAATCATCTCAGATGTATCTGGCACTTGACGATAGAATAGATACAAAATTGGGAAAGCGATTAAATATACTAGGAACGTTTCTCGCCAACCAAAAGATAATAATAATCCAGCTGCAAACGTTAAGACAGCTTGCCCAATTTGTTCAGAGGCAGCACGTATACCTAGCATGCTAGAGCGTACCTGCCCATCATACATCACACTAATCATCGAAACAGCCAAAGAATTAAAAATTCCAAATCCCGCACCTAAGACAGCACGTGAGGCTAAAATGATGGGATATGATGAAACGAAAAATGGTACGACACCTGCAACCCCTACTAAAGTAACACCTAAAATAATCGTTCTTTTATCACCTAATTTATTAGCAATAAAGGAACTCAACAAAACAAAAATTGTAACAGCAATCGACGGCGTTGTCGCCAATACTTGAGACTGTGTCGTCGTGATATGCAATTCCTCGGTCATCTTTGGCAGTGCGCCGTTAATTGCATATGCACTGGTTAAGACGAAAGATATACCAAGAAAAGCTACTTTGGTAATCCACTTGTCTTGACTTGCCATGTTCTTCTCCTTTCACTTGCGCACTAGATTATTATCTCAATTTTGTTTAACGTTGTACATAGATAACAAAACAAAAAGCGCTTAACAATCTAGATTGTTCAATAAAGCACAATTAATTGTATACGCTTTCGTTACGTTTGTCAAATTTTTTCACAAATGAAAATATAAAGAAAATATCGCGGTGTTTTCAGAAAACATCACTTGTATTTCAATGAAACTGACACAATGTTATCCGTTGTGATTTCTGCCGAGTTATCACCTATTTTCACAAGCATAATTTCAACTAATTTTTTCACAATTTCATCAACTGGTTGCACAATTGTCACCAAATCTGGATGCAATAATGTCAAAAGTGGTGTTCCATCATAACCTACTATAGGTAAATTAGGCAAAACATTTTTCAACATAATAGCTGTTAAATCATTATTAGCAAAAATACCGTCAATTTGATTATCTAGAACAAATTGTTTGATTTTTTCAACATCGGCTTGTTGCATGCTCAACTTATCAGAAACTTCATATCTTAAAGCTTGAACATTGTGTCGCGTCATATAGTTCACAAAACCTTGACCACGCTTCACAGTTGGCGAATTAGAATTATCATCATCGCGAATGACTAGTGGTTTGTGCACCTGCTGATTAAGCAAATACTGTGCAGCCAATTCGCCACCATGATAGTTATCAGAACTAACAGTTGGAATATCATCAGAAAGATGCCGATCAAAAGCCACAATGGGTAAAGAAGCATCTTCGTATTCTTCAATACCTAAATTATGTGAACCAGTAATAATGGCTTCAACTTGGTTGGCCGCCAACATTTGTAGATATTGTCGTTCTACTTCTACATTATTAGCAGAACTAGCAATAATCACTTTATAGCCACGTTCAAAAAGTGCTTTTTCAAGTGCACCAGCCAGCACACCAAAAAAGGATTATCAATAGTCGGTAAAATCACACCAATAAACTGTGATGACTTTCCTTGTAAGCTACGAGCCATCGCATTTGGCTGATAGTGTAGTTGTCGCATCGCAGCATGCACTTTATCCTTAGTTTTTTGGCTAATCGGGCCATACGAATTGATAACACGTGACACTGTCGCGACTGAAACACCGGCCAATTCCGCGACATCTGATAATTTTGCAACCATTATATTTCTCCATCTGAATTATTAAGCTAACAAAAAAAGGTGGGACGATAATGTCCCAGCTTTCTTGTCTTGACGACCTACTCTGCCTGGATTTCTGATTTAGTATTAAGACGACTTACATAATCGTATGCTGCTTGTCCAGCAATACCACCATCACCAACAGCTGTGGTAATTTGTCGTAGATCTTTAACACGTACATCACCAATTGCAAAAATACCGGGTATATGCGTTTGCATTTTCTCATCGGTTATTACCCATCCGGCATTGTCAAGAATGTCTAAATCACTAAACATACTTGTATTAGGTTGAAGGCCAACATAAATGAACACACCACTAGTATCAATATGTGATATTTCATTCGTTTGATTATCAAAAACCTCTAAGCCTGTAACTTTATCGCCATCACCAATAATTTGCTTAACCTCAGTATGCCACTGAAAGTGAATTTTATCGTTAGCAAAGGCACGTTCTTGAATAATTTGTTGGGCTTTTAGCTCATCGCGCCGATGTAAAATTGTAACAGATCGCGCTAACTGTGTTAGATACAATCCCTCTTCAATTGCAGAGTCACCACCGCCAACAACAATAACATCTTCATCGCGGAAGAAGGCACCATCACAGACTGCACAATAACTCACACCACGTCCTTGATAATCTTCCTCGCCTGCTACGCCCAAATGGACATGCTCAGAACCAGTAGCGATAATAACGGCTTTAGCACCGTAATCGCCCATGTCTGTGTGGACAATTTTACTTGTATCTTGTATCTCAATACCGCTCACAACGCCAAAACCATACTCCGCACCAAATTGCATAGCAGAATGATACATTTTTTCAGATAAATCAGGACCCAAAATCGAATCAAATCCCGGATAATTTTCTACATCAGCCGTATTATTCATTTGCCCGCCATAAATACCTTGATCAAGCATCAAAACGGATAAATTAGCACGTGATGCATAAGTAGCTGCAGTCATGCCGGCAGGTCCTGCCCCAATAATTACCACATCATAATTTTTCATAGCATGTCCTCCACTAACTTTTAGTTCATAAACATTTTACGTGATTATTTTCAAATTGTCGAGTACACACTCAAAATGGTTGAGCTTACAACTTAGATGCTAATTCTTTAATATAAGCACGCAACTTGTCTTTTGTCTGCGGATGCTTTAAACCAAACTCAATATTAGTCTCTAAGAAGCCAATTTTAGAGCCAATATCATAACGATCACCCTTAAATTCATGGGCATAAACATGTTGACGATTGTTTAAAGAATCAATTGCATCTGTTAATTGTATTTCGTTACCTTTGCCTGGTTTAGTCTTTTCGAGTTCTTCAAAAATTTCAGGTGTAAGTAAATAACGACCAATAATAGCTAAATCAGAAGGTGCATCTTCTGGTTTTGGCTTCTCAACAAAATTTTTCACGCGATACAAACCATCTTCAGTAATTTGCGTTGCCGGATCAATCACACCATATTCTGATACCTGTTCATGTGGTACTCGCATAACGGCTAGTGTTGACTCACCTGTTTCATTATAACGGTCAATCAATTGCTTAGTCAGTGGTGTCTTATCTTGCATTAAATCATCGCCTAACAAAACAACGAATGGTTCATCACCAATAAAGGCCTTAGCTGTCAACACAGCGTCACCAAGACCATTAGGATGCGATTGACGGATAAAGTAAAGATTAATATCAGTTGTCTCTTGGACCAACTTCAACATTTCATCTTTGTTCTTTTCTTTTAAGTTATTCTCTAATTCAGGGTTTGAATCAAAATGATCTTCAATTGAGCGCTTTGATTTACCATCGACAATGACAATATCTTCAATGCCAGAAGCGATTGCTTCTTCGACAATAAATTGAATGGTTGGCTTGTCAACAATTGGTAACATTTCTTTGGCTAGAGCTTTAGTAGCTGGTAAAAAACGCGTGCCTAATCCAGCTGCTGGAATAATCGCTTTACGTACAGGTTTCATAATAACTCCTCAATGACAAATAATTAGACTACTGTTCAGATTATACCATAATATTGTTTTATCAATATTGGTAACGCTTACAAATTTTCAACTTTCAGACTTTAATGGCCGTGACATCAGCTCATCAATGGCGTCTGGTATAGACAGTCCTTCGTACAATACACGATAGATAGCTGCTGTAATCGGCATGTCTACTTTGTATTGCGTTGCAAAATCATAAACAGCCTTAGTTGTGTTAACGCCTTCAATAACCATGCCCATATCTTCTTGAACAGCGGCTAAAGTTTTTCCCTCACCCAAAGCCATACCAGCTCGATAATTACGAGAATTCTTGGACATCCCCGTCACAATTAAATCACCAATCCCTGATAACCCTAAAAACGTTTCAGGTTGCGCACCCATCGCTTGACCTAAGCGACGCATTTCCACTAAGCCACGGGTCAACAAAGCTGCCTTGGCATTATCACCATAGCCCAAGCCAGTCAACGCACCAGAGCCAATCGCAATAATATTCTTTAAAGCAGCGGCTAATTCAGAACCTAGTAAATCGTGATTGGTATACGTACGAAAATGACGATTGGATAATACTTTTTGTAGTAACTTTGCAGCCTCGTCATCTGTACTTGCAATTGTCACTGCTGTCAGATCATGTTTAATCACATCTTCAGCATGAGAGGGTCCTGATATAACAGCTAACGCACTACGACGTTGTACTGGGACTTCCTCAGCCAACATCTCTGAAATACGCTTATATGTACCTTGTTCCAGCCCTTTTGTTGCGTGCGCCAAAATAACAGTATGATCTAATAGTTCTAGTGTCTTCGCCAGTTCTTTGGCAACTTCGCGTACTGCTTTAGTTGGTACAACATTTAATACAATATCCGCACCCGCTACAGCAGATGTCATATCTGATGTAGCTGTTAATGTCTGTATTAATTTTGCGTTTGGTAAGTAGCGCGCATTAGTATGATTTTGGTTGATCTCGTCAGCTTGTTTAGGGTTATGCGTCCACAGGTGCACTTCTGTCCCGTTTTCTGCTGCGGTGTTAGCTAATGCTGTGCCCCATGAACCGGCACCGAGTACTGCCATTTTAGTCATATTATGCATTCTCTCCATTCAATGCTGCATTCTTTTCCATTTCTTCTGTCATCCGGTTTTCCAAAGTAGTTAAGGCATCAAATCCCATATTTTGTGTGCGATTTTTCAACGCAGCAGCATCAATGACACTGGCTGTATTACGACCTGGTGTCACCGGTACAACCATCTTAGGAATTTTCACACCAGAAATCTCTAATGTATCACCATCATTTCCCAAGCGATCAAAGTTCTTTTCACCAATGCGCGCATTGGAAAGATGAATATTCAAAGAAACTGTTGAATGTGAACGAATAGACATCGCACCATAAACTTGCTGAACATCAATAATACCAACACCGCGAATTTCCATCATGTTTCGTAATACTTCACTTGGTTCACCAATCAAGCGTTCTTCATCCTGCTGATAAATATCCACACGATCATCTGCAACCAATCGTGCCTTCCCTTGTTGAATTAATTCAAGTGCAGCTTCAGTTTTACCGATACCAGCATCACCAGTAAGTAGTACACCTAATCCATGCACGTCAATTAGCACACCGTGCACCGATTCACGTGGTGCGAGTTGTCCACCCAAATAGTACGTCATATTTGACAAAATACGTGACGATGTCAATGAAGAGGTCAAAATTGGAATATGTGCTTCAGCAGCAGCCTGTTTGAGTTCTTCACTGATATCTAACCCAGTTGATACCACAAATGCAGGTGTTGTGTCACAAGCCATACGGCGATAAACCATCAATAGTTCATCATGACGCATACGCTCAGAAAACGATGTTTCGGTAATACCTAATAATTGAACACGTTCTGGTGCATAATAATTAAAATATCCCGTCATTTCTAATCCAGGGCGACTGATATCAGATGTTGTAATTTCACGTTCCAAATATTCTTTACCGGAAACAATTTCTAAACGTGTATTTTCAACTAATTGTTTTACTGTAACTGATGTTTTTGGCATAATTAATCTCTTCCTGACGTGACATGCACATCGCTTGTTAGTAGCATATTAACGACTGATAACAAAAATGCAATGAACATAGCCCATCCAAAACTAGCAAATTCGAAACCAGAAACTAAGTTGGCTGTGATGTCTAACATTAAACCATTAATGACTAAGGCAAAAAGCCCAAAAGTAATAATTGTGAGTGGCAAGGCAAACAAACTAATGATTGGTTTGATAATCGCATTTAAAATGCCTAACACAATAGCTGCTATTAATGCTGTTCTCCAGTTATCTACACGAAAACCGTTCTCAAAAATCGTTGATAACACTAAGAAAAGTAACACATTAATTGCTAGCCTAGCTAGTAAACGCATGCAATTCTCCTTAATAATATTGATAAATAACCTATCACTTTGATTGCATCAAAGTATCTATTCATATTATAACAAACACCTCAATAAATGGCTGAAGATACTCTATTCTCAAGACAAATAAAAAAGGCACATTGTGCCTTTTAAATAAAGAATGATGATCCTGGATTTAATTCAATAATTTTTCCTGTTCGCTTATACACAATCCATTCTGCAATATCTGTTGTATAATCCGAAATTCGCTTGAGATAACCGGCAATCACCAAGTAATCAGCAGCTGAATCAACCAATTCTGCGTCTTCTTTCATACCATTAACGGCATCTAAACGTACTTGCCCGGCTTTCTTAGCTAAATCGCGACTCTTAGCAGCAATCGCTTCAGCACCGATGGCATCATCTTTGACATAGTAAGACATCACCTCAGAAACCATACTAGCGACTTCTTCACCCATGTCGCCCAATTTAGCCTCGATTTCGGGAACGTGTTTTGTCCCTTTAACGCGAATTGTTGAATTGGCGATGTTTCGTGCTTGATCCCCCATTCGTTCAAGAACAGAAACGGCCTTTAGTATTGTTACAATTTCACGTAAATCTGTTGTCACTGGCTGATACAAAGCAATCATTTCAAACGTTTTCTTTTCAATTGCTGCTTCACGTTCATTGATACGATAATCGTTATCAAGAATGAGCTTTGCTGTTTCACGATTATGATCCACAAAGGCCTGTACTGACTTCTGAATTGTTTGTGAAACTAACATTCCCATTTCTGTAAAGGAACTATCCAAATCTGCTAGTTCTTCATCAAATAATCGACGCATAAGTTTACCCCTTTTCAATAATGTTAATTATTTTTTCTACATAGAATAACATATCGTTCATTTCTAAAGCTAGAATAATGCCCTACAAAAAAATATGATTAACCAAAACGCCCACTGACATAGTCCTGCGTTTCTTTCATTGAAGGATTTAAGAAAATGGACTTTGTTTTATCAACTTCGATTAAGTTACCATCTAAGAAGAATGCTGTTCGATCTGATACACGCGACGCCTGTTGCATATTGTGTGTCACGATAATAATGGCATAATCATCGCGTAATTTAAGCATCGTCTCTTCAATATTGTGACTAGATACTGGATCTAGAGCAGAAGTTGGTTCATCAAGTAATAGCAATTCTGGTGAAGTTGCCAACACTCGTGCAATTGATACACGCTGTTGCTGTCCGCCAGAGAGGCCCAGTGCTGATTTATTTAAATCATCTTTAACCTCATCCCAGACAGACGCCTGTCGCAATGTCGTTTCAACCGCTTCATCTAAAATTGCTTTATCTTTAACACCAGCCAAACGTAATCCGAACACCACGTTTTCGTAGATTGAAAATGGGAACGGATTAGGTTGCTGAAACACCATACCAATGCGCTTACGTAAATCAACTGTATCAGTTGTTGGTGCATAAATATCTGTCCCATTGAAATCAAACGAGCCAGTTACAGTCACACCATCAACCAAATCATGCATTCTATTAATCGCGCGCAAATAAGTCGATTTACCAGAACCAGAAGGTCCAATTAGAGCAGTGATGCCACTGTCAGGAAAAGAAAGATTAATACCATGCAATGCTTCTTTTTACCGTACCATAAACGAACATCTTTAGTTGTTAAAATTGTTTTATTGTGACTATCCGTCATTCTCCTGCCTCATGTCTCTATTGATTTAATTAACCGAAATTACCTGAAATATAATCATTTGTTAGTGCTACCTTAGGACGGGTAAATATCTTACGTGTCAGATCATATTCAATGACTTTACCTAAATGGAAAAATGCAGTGTAATCACTAATTCTAGCAGCCTGTTGCATATTATGCGTCACGATAACAATCGTATATTTCTCTTTTAATTCTAACAAGGTGTCCTCTACTTGAGCTGAAGATACGGGATCTAAAGCACTAGATGGTTCATCCAATAATAGAATATCGGGCTTCAATGCCAGTGCACGTGCAATCACTAATCGCTGTGCCTGACCACCAGACAAGGCTAATGCACTTTTATTCAAGTTATCTTTTACTTGATCCCACAGTGCTGCTTGTTTGAGACTTGTTTCAACAATTTCATCTAATTCATCTTTAGTGTAATTACCGCGTTGTGTTAGTGCAAATGTAATATTTTTATAGATCGATTTAGCAAAAGGATTGGGGCGTTGAAATACCATGCCAATATGACGACGCATTTCATACACATCGATTTTACTTGAATTAATATCCAAGTCACGATACATAATATTACCTTTAACAGTGGCCACACCGTCGTTCATACGATTTAAAGAACGTAAAAAAGTTGATTTTCCCGACCCAGATGCGCCAATTAAACTCGTGATTTTAAAACGCTCAAAATCTAAATCACCCTCGCTTAGTGCTTCGTTGTCGCCATAGAAAACTTTTAAATCATGGGTTGATAATGCAATTTCATGCTTATCTGGATTCATTTTGTAAATAAAACGTTCCGGTGCTTCATCAGGAATAAAGTCTTTAACTGTTTTTAAGTTGATGTTTGGATTTGTCATATTTTTCTTTCTTAAATATTATTAATTCGCACTCGTTAACTTATTATAAAGTTTTTGTCCTAATTTACGTGCACTAAAGTTGAAAATCAATACTACAATAATCAAAACTGCTGAGGCACCAGCTGATACAGCATTCACATCCGGCATAATACCTTCTGAATTAATTTTCCAAATATGAACAGCTAATGTTTCAGCCGGGCGCATTGCATTTAATGGACTCGATATATTAAATGGATTCCAATCTGTAAAGTCCAATGCTGGAGCAGACTGACCAGCAGTATAAATCAAAGCGGCCGCTTCACCAAAGACACGCCCTGCAGATAACACAACCCCTGTCACGATACTTGGTACCGCAGCCGGTAAAATCACATGCATGACTGTTTCCCAGCGAGAAAGGCCTAACGCAGCACCTGCTTCACGTTGTAAATTAGGAATTTGCGCTAAACTCGTTTCAATTGAACGTGTTAGCAGTGGTAAGTTAAACAATGTTAATGCGATTGCTCCTGACAAAATTGAAAAGCCAAATTTAAATTTAACAACCAATAGCAAGAAACCAAACAAGCCAACAACGACTGAAGGTAATGAACTCAAAATTTCAATTGCTGTACGCACAATACTTGTAAAATATTCTTTTTAGCATATTCGTTTAAATAGACCGCAGCGCCCAGCGCAATCGGAAAACTGATTAACATAGCCAGAATCAATAGATAAAACGAATTAAATAATTGAATACCAATACCGCCTCCAGCCTCAAATGCCCGTGCTGGAGAAGTTAAAAAGTGTAAAGACATGTGTGGCACACCACGTACTAATATGAAGGCCAACATAGATACTAATATTAAGACCACGATAGCAGAAATCGCATAAATAACTGCTGTCGCAATTTTATCAACTGTTTTTGCGTTCATTACTTCATCTCTCCCTTACGCCCAATTGCACGAACAATTAAATTAAAGACCAAAGACATAATCAAAAGAATTAAGGCCAATGTCCACAAAACATCATTCTGCAATGATCCCATAACGGTATTACCAATTCCCATCGTTAACACAGAAGTTAATGTTGAGCTCGCTGATATTAAGTTATGT
Organism: Leuconostoc fallax KCTC 3537; assembly: GCF_000165675.1. Classification (GTDB taxonomy): domain Bacteria; phylum Bacillota; class Bacilli; order Lactobacillales; family Lactobacillaceae; genus Leuconostoc_B; species Leuconostoc_B fallax. The sequence continues at coordinate 182,748 of NZ_AEIZ01000026.1, forward strand.
GGCATCAATGCAGCATTTCCAATGACCATCTGAACAGCCAAAGCTTCACCGAAAGCACGTGCCATACCGAAAACGATGGCTGTTAAAATACCTGGTGTTGCTGCTCTTAAGATCACTTTGTAAATCATTTGCCAACGTGTAGCACCAATCGCTAAGGCACTTTCACGATAATGTCCTGGCACAGATTTCAACGTGTCAACAGTCATTGAAGTAATCGTTGGTAGAATCATGACAAATAGCACAATTGTTCCAGCTAGAATACCAAATCCAGATCCGCCAAAAATATGTCGAATCACCGGCACGACAATTGTCAAACCAATGAACCCATAAACAACTGACGGAATACCAACCAACAACTCAATAACAGGTTGCATAATTTTGGCACCACGTTTTTTAGCAATTTCTGTCATAAACAAAGCAGTACCAATGGCAAACGGTGTCGCCAATAGCGCTGATAGAAATGTGACTAAGAACGATCCCAAAATCATGGGTAGGGCACCAATATATGGATGATCTGTCTTAGGATTTGTAACTGACGGATTCCAAGTTGTACCAAATAAGAAATCCTTTACACTAATACCATCATGAAAGAAGGTCGCCAAACCACGGCTCGTTACAAAGACAAATATCGACAACACAATAAGCACAATCAGTACCAGCGCCGATAAGCTAATGCCTTTCCCCATCAAATCACGATTTGTCGATTTAGAACGTTTAACAAGCTTTTCTTGAATACTATCCATTTTCTACTTCCCTATGCATATTTCTGCCAAAATTATTTGTTCGTTATTTTTCCATCAACATCACGGTGAATTTGCATATCATGAATTGAAATATAACCTAATTTCTTAACGAGCGTATTTTGAACATGACTAGATGACAGATAATCTAAAAATTTTTGCGTTTTGCTATTTGGCTTACCTTTGGTATAAACATGTTCATAAGACCAAATTGGATATTGACCCGTCATCACATTTTTATCGGTAGGTGCCACTTGATTAAATTTGGGTGCAACAACACTATCGTCAACGTAACCAAATGCAACATATGAGATGGCTCCTGGTGTTGTTGAAACAATTGATCTAACCATGCCAGATGAGTCTTGTTCTTGCGCTTCACGACTCTTAGCACCGTCCAATCCCCATTTTTCAAAAGTTGCTCGTGTACCCGAACCAGCTGCACGATTAATTAATACAATATCTAAATTATTACCACCAACTTGAGACCAATTCGTTATTTTTCCTGTGAAAATGTCACTCAGCTGAGCTGTTGTTAAATTGGTAACACCGTTCTTACGATTCAAAATAGGTGTAATACCCACAACGGCAACCTGATGGTCAACTAATTTATTGGCATCAATGCCTTCTTTTTCTTCTGCAAAGACATCTGAATTACCTAAATCAACTGCACCTTGTGCCACTTGTGACAGACCAGTTCCAGTTCCACCACCTTGTACATTAATAAAGACACCCATATTTTGCTTAGCATATTCTTCACCAGCTGCTTCAACTAATGGCTGTAATGCCGTAGAACCAACTGCTGTAATGGATGTGCCAACATTTTCTTTTTTCTTGTTACATAGGCAGTACTCAGTAATCCGCCAAAAATAACGATTAGGATTATTGCCACAATCCCACTTTTATGTGCTTTAAGCATCATTGCCTCCCAAGTTTTACTACTACATTAAATATTATCTACAATGCATGTAAAAACTTCATACTGCTTTTGTAAAGATTGTGTAAAGAGATTATTTATTTGGAAAAATTACAGTAAACGTTGTCCCAACACCAACTTGAGAATTGAGTTTAATATTACCTTGATGTTTAGCTAATAGTTCATTAACAATAGCTAATCCCAATCCTGTTCCATCGGCAATTGTTTTTTGTCGTGATTCATCCCCGCGATAGAAGCGTTCAAACACACGTGCTTGCTGATTCGTTGGTATGCCTATACCAGTATCACGCACTGAAAATGACCAATGATCTGCAGTCTTTTGTGCTGATAAACGCACCTGCCCATTTTCTCGGTTATACTTTACGGCATTAGCCAAAAGATTTTTCACAATAATCGTCAAATCATTTTTAAATGTAACCACTTCAAAATTATCCGGAATGTCATTCACCAACTTTATATCGTTCTTAATAACGAGATGCTGAATACTTTGCCACTGTTCTTGAACTAGCATATAAAGGTTGATACGTTCCTCGGTATTACGATCAGGTTCATGCTTGATTTTAGATAAGGATAAGACATCATTCACTAATAACGTTAGTTTCTTTGTTTCATCACTAATAATCTGCAAAAATTGTTCACGAATAGATTGGTCTTCCCCTGCTGATCCTTGTAGCGTTTCAGCAAAGCCGGTGATGGCCGTTAGCGGTGTTTTGAACTCGTGAGAAGCATTAGCTAAGAAGTCGGCTTGCATGCGTTCAACTTTTAATACAGTCGTTAAATCATACAGAATCACCATAACTTCCGTATGTTCATCATCGGTTTGGAAAAAGGTTGTTGCTTCATATTGTTTATTTTCCCCATCAATTGCCAAATTTAAAATGGTTCGTTGCCCATTTTTTGATTAAAAGTTTGGCTAATCAACTCCGACAAAGTAAATTGTTGAATTAATAAATGCTCTGCCACTGGTAATATAGGCGTTGTCATATGCAACATTCGGGATGCTGTTTCATTAAAAACATTAATTTCATGATGATGATTAACATTAATCACACCAACTGGTAGACTCGCTAACAATGTCTGGTAATTCAAAATTTGGCGTCGATTATGATGCTGCTGTTGACGAACATAACTTTGCAGATCATTAAACTGCCGTATCAAATCCCAATTATCAGAGTCGGCAGAAACCAATACACTGCGTGGCAGATCACCATCAATAACAGATTGCATACGTTGCTGCATAACAACTAAATCTTGGCGATCTCGACGCTGCCAAAACCAAACTAATCCCCATGTTGTACTTGATAATATTATAGAAATAATAACAATTTGTAGCGTTCGACTTAATTGATTAGCGATGAAAATTGCTGCTACAACAAGTATCGCAACATTCAAAACAACCAGTATTAAAAATTTTGATATATTTTTTTGCATATATCACTCCCAATTTAACATATTGCCTTAACTGTAGCATGCGCAAAAAAAACAACAAGCACATGACTTGTTGTAATATGTGATTTACTTTTCAGTAACTTTACCATCGGCATCACGTTGTACCTTCATGTTTGTTAAGCCAATATAACCCAGCTTAGGCACAATATTCTTTTGCACATCTTTGGTTAAGAAATAATCCAAGTAACTCTTTGTGGCACCCGTAGGCTTACCCTTGGTATACATGTGTTCATAGGCCCAGATTTTCCAATCATTATTCTCAACATTTTCAGATGTCGGCTTAACATCATCAATCGATAATGATTTGATACCATTACTATTTAAATAGGCAAAAGCTAAATAAGAAATAGAACCAGGTGTGGCTTTAACAATCTTTTGAACCGTTCCGTTAGAATCTTGTTCTGTCGCTTGAACTGCATTTTGACCATCAAGGACGTTCTTTTCAAAGACTGCCCGTGTACCAGAACCAGTTGCACGGTTAATGACGACAATTTTTCATCATCACCACCGACTTCTTTCCAGTTTGTAATTTTACCTGTAAAGATATTTTTAATTGTTCCTTCGTTAGGTTTTTAACACTAACATCTTTGTTAACCACAGGTGCAATACCAACGACTGCAACTTGATGATCAACTAGTTTGCTAGCATCAACTCCCTCTTTTTCTTCTGCGAAGACGTCTGAGTTACCAATTTGAACTGATCCATCGGAAACTTGACTAAGACCAGCACCTGAACCGCCACCTTGTACGGTAATATTGGCTTCTGGATTTTTCTCCTCAAATGAAGTACCAACTTGTTCCGCCAAAGGCTGAAGAGCAGTAGACCCCACTGCTAAAACTTTACCGCTTACTTTACTACTCGTTGCTGATGACTGATGACTGGAACCCTTATCAGCATTGGCATACAATGCAAATCCTGCACCAATAACGACTAAGCCACCGACAACTGCTGGAATTAATTTATTCATCTCGACATCTCCATTGTCCTTAATTTATCAGTAAGTAAGCAACCCTTTGTAGTAGTTAGGCTTGGGAAAACCTTTGTTGCTTACAAACTATATATTAAATGGATAATGTCAATATTTGCTACGTAAAAAGATAAATACTTTGTCTAATTAATGTAAAGCTGTCTTTACAATGCATCGGACATCGTATATCCGAATCCGCGCACTGTTTTTAAAATTGTTGGGTGCTTTGGATCTTTTTCGATCTTTTCACGAAGATTACTGATATGCATGTCTACCATGCGACTTTGACCCGTAAAGTCATATCCCCAGACACTAGTCAATATGGTTTCACGATCAATCACTCTACCAATTCTTTTGGCAAAATACAGCAAAAGTTCATACTCTCTTGGTGTTAATATAACGGTCTGACCATCTTTTTTCACAACTTTACGCGCATCGTCAATAACTAAATCTTGAATGGTTAAATAACCAACTTGATCGTTTCTGTTAGTACTCTGCTCGTGGTAACGACGTAGTACGGCTTTTAGACGTGCTATGACCTCTCGCGGGCTAAACGGCTTAGTAATATAATCATCAGCACCAATTTCTAAACCAAAGATACGATCAAATTCATCTCCTTTGGCGGTAACCAGTATTACGGGAATCCTAATACTATTTTCGCGCATTTGTCTCAATACTGACATACCATCCACTTCAGGTAACATTAAATCCAGAAGTACGGCATCGTACTGTTCCTGCTCAACGAGCTGTAACGCAGTCGCCCCATCCGCAGCAATCGTAACGTGATAACCATTTTGCTCTAAATTGAACTGTAGCAATGTCGTAATTGCTTGTTCATCATCAACCACCAAAATTCTTGACATTTTTGTCTCCATATCAAAATCAGTAAAATAGTAAAGTTTGATTACACTTTTGAATTATAACAAAAAAGACACAAAGTGTCTTTTAAAATCATTTATATAATAGGTTCATCAGTTAATGCATCGTTATCTGTATTTAAGTCTAACGTATCATCTGTAGATGTATCTTTATCATCCGATGGTACATCCATACTGTCAGATGATTGATCAATACCGTATGCTTCACGTACTCTAGCATAAATTTCTTTACGCATTTGTTCGTGTCCTTCTGAATCCAAAAATTCTTTAACTTTTTCGCGTCCCTGTCCAATACGTTCACCTTCGTAAGCGTACCAAGCGCCAGATTTATCTACGATATCTTTCTCTACAGCCAAATCAATTAATTCACCTGTCTGAGAAATGCCTTTTCCATACATAATATCAACTTCGGCAACTCTAAATGGTGGCGCTACCTTATTCTTAACAACCTTAACTTTAGTCAAGTTACCCGTTACTTCACTACCATCTTTGATCTGCGTTGAACGTCGTACTTCCAAACGAACAGTTGAATAGAACTTCAATGCACGTCCTCCAGGTGTTGTTTCTGGATTACCAAACATGACACCTACTTTTTCACGTATCTGGTTGATGAAAATCGCAATTGTTCCTGTACGATTAAGCGTTCCCGCTAATTTACGTAAAGCTTGACTCATCAATCGCGCTTGCAAACCAACATGGGCATCTCCCATTTCCCCTTCAATTTCAGCTCGTGGTACCAATGCAGCAACTGAATCAACAACAATCATATCTACAGCCCCAGATTGTACTAATGCATCGGCAATCTCTAAGCCTTGCTCTCCAGTATCTGGTTGAGATAATAGTAATTCTTTTGAATCAACCCCTAATGCTTCAGCATACTTCACATCTAATGCATTTTCAGCATCAATATACGCTGCTGTACCACCTTGCTTTTGTACTTCGGCAACCGCATGTAAAGCAATTGTTGTTTTACCTGATGATTCAGGACCGTATACTTCAATGATACGACCTTTTGGATATCCACCAACGCCTAATGCAATATCTAGCTTAACCGACCCTGAGGGGATTGTTTCAACTCTTGTTAGGTTATTATCACCTAACTTCATAATAGAACCCTTACCAAAATTCTTTTCTATTTTCTTTAGGGCTTCTTGTAATGCGGCTTCACGACCATCATTTTTATCTTTAGTTTTCACCGTTTTTTGGTTACCATACAACCCACTCCTTTAATGTCTACTCAACTAGTCTACATGTTTATCAAGACAAAATCAAGCATTTTACGAACAAACGTTCGTCGACTCATGTCTATATTATTATACGAAAAAAGCGCTTATCGCGCTCATAGTCCATCAGCAAAAACATTACGATTTTGCCAAAAATAATCAATACCTGAATAAATAGTAAAAATAACTGCAATCCATAAGAGAATTTCTCCAATTGGAAAGTTGACAACTGAAAGTGGCCAATTATGCATATACAAAAAGAAAATCGCAAACATTTGTGAGAATGTCTTAATTTTACCTGGCATCTGAGCTGCTAACACTTTTCCGTTATTTTCAACAATAAGTGTACGTAAACCAGTAACCGCTAACTCTCTAATAACAATAACAACAGTCATCCACGTCGGTACAATACCGAAACTTGTTAAGAAAATCAAAGCTGTAATGACTAATAATTTGTCCGCTAATGGGTCCGCAAACTTTCCAAAATTCGTAACCAAATGTTGTCGTCTTGCAATTTGCCCATCCAAGAAATCAGTCAAAGAAGCGACTGCAAAAATAATAGCAGCCCACAGCCAGTTGGTTGGGACAGACGCACCCAACCAATGAAGTGTCGTCCACTCATAAGGCAAAGACAGTACTAAAATAAAGACTGGAATTAAAATCATTCTGAATATTGTTAATTTATTGGGTAAATTCATTCTTTTACAACCTTTAGTCCTTTAGATTAAATAATACATTCCAAAATATTGTCGTATTCCCCGAAATGGTCACAGATTTACCATCAACCGTTAATTTTGCATTTGCAACATTAGTGAACTGTACATTAAATGCCTTGGCACTACTTGGAATGGTTACTGTTTGTTCTTCGCCTGCAGTCAACGTCTGGTCAAGTAAGATTGTGCTATCATCTGTATTCACCTTAACTGCTGTTGCGCCGTTTTGGCCGACAATTTTAACACGATGCGTCTTATCTGCACCATTCTTAATACTATACGTCGTTGTTTGTAAAGCAGTATTAATTTGTGGTTTGCTTAAGCGAAGTTTAGATTGTGATTTTGATGTATTAGTACTACTCTGTTGCTTTTTGCTTGATGACGATGTAGTAGATGATTTTTTATCGACAGACGATGTTGTGACAGATACCTGATTATTATCTAAATTATCTGTCGTTCCACTCATATGTGTTGTCATAAACCAAATGACACCCAACGCAATCAACACCAAAATTATCCATAATATTTTGGCGATATGATGAGAAATTAAACTACCAACCGCCGAACTATTATGTTGATTTCGAGCACGCACAATATCATCCTTGTCACGATGCGCACGACTCAATGAACTCGTACGTGATATTGAAGCTGGCGCTTGATCACCCAATAATTCTTCGGGATGAATATCAACAGCAAGTGCATACTGTCTAATAAAAGCACGCACATAAAAATCACCAGGGAGCCTACTGAAATTGTCATTTTCAATCGCTTCCAAATAACGCAATTGAATTTTAGTCATTTTCTGAACATCGTCTAGTGTTAAGTTTTTTGATTGGCGCGCAGCCTTTAGCTGTTCACCAATATGTTTACTATTTAGTGATTCGCTCATATTCGTCCTATCATATCTATACTACTGCTGTTGTAGTATAAACCGTTGTAAATGTACTGTGCGGTACAATATCTCCGCACCTGTCAAAATATCTTCAAATGTTAAGTTTTGTATTAACATCACTTGATCAAATAAATTAATGCCAAATAAAACATCATCTCCACGTAATGCAATGCTTTCTAGCGAATTGAGTCTTTGTATACCCTCTCCTAATGTCGCGCGTCGTATTTGTTCAAAAGATTCGCGACTTTCTAGTAGCACTTCTTGATATTGATCAAGACGCTTTTGAATTGCCTCTGTTAACGCTACAATTTCAGTTGTTTCAGCTATAATACTAACAAACTGATATTCACGTATCAAGTCATAAGACACACTAAATTCAGTATCAATAATACCTTGACTATATAATGACTGGTACCAATCGGTCTGTTCACCAAATAGCATATCATTAACAATGTCAGCGACCTCAGACATTTTAGCGCCTGCCTTACCTTTAAGGATATCATGTTGTATGCGCAGACCAAAAGCAACTTTTGGCCGTACTACAGAAAATGATGCTGTCATGTTTTGTTCTCGAGGAGCATTAATCTCATTTGTTATTTTTTAACATCTACTGATTCAATGACTTTTTGTGCTTGATTCTGATGAATTAATGCTAAAATTTCATCTGGATCAAAGCGCCCAACAATTTGTAAATGTAATTGAGATGGTTGATAAAAAGCACGATGAATTTGATATAGGAGTTCCGGTGTAATTAATGCAATAGATGCTTGCGTTCCAGCTATATCTGTCGCCAATGCCGTATCAGGATACATTAGGTTCAATAAACCCATGTAAACTTTCCAATTTGGATCATCAGCATACATTTGAATTTCTTGCCCTATAATCCCTTGTTCTTTAGCCACTGTTTGTTGTGTAAAATAAGGTGCCTGAACAAAATCTAGTAAGTATGACAACGCTGATGAAAAATTTTGAGACGTGGAGAATAAATAACTCGTTTGGTATGCATTCGTAAAAGCATTCGCATCTGCACCTAAAGCGCCAAATCCAGCAAAAGCATCGCCATCTTCTTTTTCAAACAATTTATGTTCTAAAAAATGTGCTGTCCCGGGCGGAATAATGATAGGTTCTTCATTATTAATTTGAAAAGCCATGTCTAATGCACCATACTCTGTTGTGATAACTGCAAAAGTTTTATGATAATTATTTTTTGGTACTAATGAAACACGTAAACCATTAGGTAATACATCTTCAATAACGTTTTCTTTTAATTGTGTATATTTTTTGTTTTCATATTATCCCTCAGGTAAAAGTACAAATCGGTTTTGTAGTATTACTTCTTGTGATAATTGCTGGACCATTTGCGGTGTTACATTTTGCACATAATTAATCCATTGCTCGGCTGTTGTTTGTCGCCCTGTTAATAAGCGCGCAAAGTTCTTTTCAAGTTGATGAGCTGGTGAATCTTGCTGACTCAAGTAATCATTAATTGTACTTGCTTTAATTGCCTCTAGGACATCCAGATCGATGTTGCCGGCTTGTATATCTTGTAATTGTTGTTGAATCATCTCATCAGCACTTTGAACTTGTGCTTTATCTACACCAGCTAATACCGTCAAATAGCCAGTATCTTGTTGCCAGCTTGAAAAGATACTATAAGCTAATGACTGCTGTTCACGGACATTAGTAAAGAGTTTTGAAAGCGGTGATCCACCAAATAACGCATTTAAAATCAAAGCTGTAAATCGACGACTATCATTAGCTGGAATATTCAAATGATAGGCCAAGGTTAAAATAGATTGATTAATATCTGATTGTCCTTCTGACTTAGATATAACGGATTCTCTCAAATGTGGTTGATAAAATGGTTTAACAACTTTTGGTTTTCGAGAAACTAGCGGCCACTGACTCACTAATTCCAAAATATGCGATGCTTGAATATCTCCTAGCACAATAATACTTATTGTATCGGTCATCACCATTTTATGCCATGCTTCATATAATGAAGCAGCCGTAACTTGCGATACATCTGTCGCTCGCCCTAAGCTAGACAGCGTCATTTCTTCTTCAGCAAAAGTAATTTCTTTAAGTTGAGACATCGCATAACGCCGCTTATCATCACGAAGACTGGCCAATTCATTGCATAGACTTTGTTGTTCTTTAGCAAATATCTGTTGATCAAACTGGTTTTCACTTACTTTAGGGGAAAATATCATCTCTCCTAAGAAGTCAAATGCTGAAGCTAATAATTGTGTTTGTTCGCCGATATAGCTCGGTGCGGGTAATTGTAAGTCAAAACGCACATGATGCGTCTGACCAAACCGCATAACATCTGTTTGATACCGCGCCCCATACAAATCAATTAATTTTTGTGCAACATCTTGTTGGTTTGGATAAGCTTTCGCACTTGCTGATTGTACATAAGATAATAATGCACGTTCACTAATATTTTGTGTCGCGAGTTGTGCTGTAAAATCTACTGATATGTTTAAAGTTTTAAATTGTGTGGTGGGTATCACAACTAAGTTAACACCATCGGATAATTGTATTTTTTCATAGAATTGGGGAGAATAACCTACTAAATTTTTGTTTGAATTTCATCCAAATTGACTGTTGATCAAAGTAATCTTGCGTCAATTGTAAGGACTGTGCGACATCTTCATTAAACTGTAATTCCAATTGGGTTGCTAGTTGACGATCATAGATAAATGCATTAGCTTCAAAGTTCAGTGAGAACGACCGAATATCCATATTAGCTGAACCGACGGTTGCTACCTCATTATCAATGATGACAACCTTACTATGCAAAAAGCCACCTTCATATTGGTATACTTCTGCGCCCCAATTAATCAATTCTTTAGCATAGTATTGGGTAGCACGATAAACAAAAGGATGATCTGGTTTGTTTGGAATCATTAATCTAACTTTAACACCTGACATTAAAGCAATTTCTAAAGTCTCTAATATTGGCGAATCAGGTATAAAGTACGGTGTTTGGATAATAATTTCTTGCTTAGCAGAAGCAAACATTCGCATGAAACCTTGCTTAATTTGATTCACTTGACTGTCTGGTCCACTGGTAACAATTTGTACCATTGATTTACCTGGTAATTCGATATTTTCAGGAAAATATTGCGCAGTATCAATTAATAGTTCATTAGCTTCTGCTGTTGCATTCCAATCCATTAAAAATCGGCTCTGCATCGACAACACAGCATCCCCATCCATTCTCAAATGCGTATCGCGCCAGTTACCAAATTTAGTGAATTCGCCAAGATACTGATCGCCAACATTGAAACCACCAATATAACCGATTTTGCCATCAATAATCGCAATTTTACGATGAATTCTAAAATTAAATCTTAGTGCTAATAATTGAAAACGACGCATCAAAAAGGGATAGCAATTCCCCCTGCGCGACGTAACGGGCGATATAATCTGTCGTGCCGGCCATGAGAACCAAACTGATCATAAATAATACGAACTTCGACACCTTCGCGTGCTTTTTGTGTTAATAACTGAATTAACTTTTGACCAATATTATCATCAAAAATTGTGAAATATTCCAAATGAATATGGTGTTTGGCTTTTTGGATATCTGCTAAAAGCGCGTCAAATTTTTCTTGACCTGTTTGAAAAATTTGAATGTCATTGCCTCGCGTTAGCATAGCATTATTAGTTTTTAAAAAGAGATTAACTAATTCAGTAGCCGTAATTGGAATAGGCAATAACTTCTCTGCTTTTAACAAAACACGACGTTGATTATTGGCAATTTGTTCCAGTCCACGCTGTTCTTGCGTTCTTAATCGAAAAATTTTTTGTTCGATATTCGACTACCCGCAAAGTAAAAAATAACAAATCCTAGTACTGGCAACAGTAACAAGACTAATAACCAAGCCCAAATTGTTGCAATATCTCTTTTCTCACTAAAAACAGTTAAAATTGCACCAATAACGTTAATTAATAAAATGCCGACAATAATTATAATAACGGTTTCTGCTAGCATTTTGTTAAACTCCTATCTGGTGATTTACTGTTATACAATAATACCAGTCTACCAGTTTTTAGCATGGAATACAGCAAAAAAAATGCATTAATATGGGAAATACATCCTATTATTTAAATAGCTTACGCGATTTATTTTGCATAGCATCAAGTGGGTCATTTAGCCCCATGGATAGCATTTAAAGTTTAGATAAGCATGCGCATATCATATTATCCTCATCGCTTATTTAACTATCGTATCTGCTCATAATTTTTGGGTCAATCATTTATTTTCGAACTTTCAAAATCATATGATGACAAATAAAAATAACCTTAGAAAGCTTATCATTCAACTTTCCAAGATTATTTTAACGCACCAACATGCTTACTGTGCTTTACCAAACCATTTTTTCTCTAACTGTGCCATACGGCCATCTTTTTAAATGCAGCTAGTTGTTCATTAACCTTCTGACGTAATTGCTTATCTGACTTACGGAAACCAACACCGTTTTTATCGACAGGGAAGCCACCGGTTGTAATTGTATAATTATCTGGATTAGATTGGTGTGCGACATAATATCGTGCGTAAACTTCATCAATCAGCAAACCATCAATACGTCCCGCATTCAAGTCATTAAATGCTTTGTCAAAAGTATCATATCCGACAGCCTTTTGATTTTTAATATAATCTCTTAAAACCTTAGGTTGTGCATTGAGTACTTCATCACCACTCGAAGCAGTTTGGTTACCCAAAACCTTATCTTTCATATCAGAAAAACTATTGATATTGTTTTCTTCAAAGTAACAAGGAGCTGGGTATTATTGTAGTAAGGATTTGAAAAGGCAACCTTCTTTTTTCTTGCATCAGTGATAGTATAACCATTCCAAATGGCATCAATGTTACCGTTATTTAATTCAGTTTCTTTCATTGACCAATCAATTTGCTGCCACTTAACCTTAACACCTAATTCCTTAAAGACTGCATTCGCTAAATCAACATCAAAGCCAACTAACTTACCTTTATTATTTCTAAAGCCCATAGGTACAAATGTATCATCTAAACCAATAGTGATTTGCTTGTCTGATTTAATTCGGTTCCAACTATCACTTTGCTTTTGAGATTCTGTTGTTGTACTTTTATTATCTGATTTTGTAAAACTGTAAACACCAAAAGCAATCAATATAATAACGATTAAACCAATAATACTGTTAACCAATGTTTTTTATTTTTCATTATCTCTTCTCCCTAGATTAACGCTCAACTTCTGTCGCAAAATCAAAGACACGGTCCGAAATCATTTTGGCAAAAGGCTCATCGTGTGTAATCACCAATTGCGTCACATTCTTCTTTTTTGAGATCTTTAATGATCTCAGCAACTTGATAGGTCGATTGCTCATCCAAACCACTTGTTGGTTCATCATAAGCTAATATTTGAGGTTGCATGGCTAATGCACGTGCGATTGCAACACGTTGCTTTTGCCCACCTGATAATTGATACGGAAATAATTTTTCCTTATCTGACAATCCTAAAGAATGTAGCAATTCTCTAGCTAATTTTTTGGCTTGATCTTTCGCCATTTTCTGTACAGTGATTGGTGCTAACATCACATTATCCAATACTGTGTAGTTTGGAAAAAGGTTGAAATCTTGGAAGATCAAACCAATGTCAGCAGTATTTCGTTCCTCGCTAACACTCACTGCTTTGTTGTCCAAAAACATTTCACCAGCATTGGCTGTCTCTAGGCCAGCTACAATTTTGAGAAGCGTTGTTTTACCAATACCTGATGGCCCAACAATACTCAATACTTCACCATCAGGAACTGTTAAATTCAAATTCTTGAAAATCATATTTGTGTCATATTGTTTCGTTAAATTTTTCAGTTCTAACATTTCTTCTTACCTCCAAATGTTTAAACGCTTTTCACTATTGCGCAAAACCAAAGTCACAATCGCTGTCATTAACAAGTAAAGCAAACCAACAAGTAAATACGGAACCAATGTCACGTCACGGCTGGCAGCAATATTTCCTGCACGCAGGATATCTCCCAAACCAATAACATAAACTAATGAAGTGTCTTTAACTAAGTTAATCACTTCATTTCCAACAGATGGTACGACAATTTTGATGACTTGTGGCAAAATGATTTTGAAGAATGTTTGAATTTTATTAAATCCTAATACCTTAGCAGCATCATATTGGCCCTTGGGTACTGACTGAAGACCCCCACGGAATATTTCAGCCAAATATGCTGCGTAGTTAATGATAAAAGCGATAACGGCCGCTTCGAATCTCGGAAAAGAAATACCCATCATACCTAAACCATAATAGATGAAGATAAGTTGTAGTAATAATGGCGTACCACGCATAATCCAAATATAACCATTTAACAGCCATCGAATTGTAAAAAATTCTGAACGCAAACCCAATGAAACGAGAATGCCTAAAGGAATTGACCCAATTAAAGTGACAAAGAAAACACCCAGGGTTGATTGTAAGCCATTTAACAGACTTGGTAATATTTCTAAAAGATAGGCCATAATAATATACTCCATTTCAATCTAATTGTATTAAAAAATCCTCTTACAGTTTAAAAAACCATAAGAGGACGCCGTTGCGTGTTCCCACCCCAATTTATACTTCACTCACATAAAGTATCTCATACAGTCTCATGTTATTATGAAACAAAAAACGCCATCCTGATGCGTTAACATCAAGAGGGCGTTCGAACGCGGTTCCACCTCTTTAAGCAACACCATATCACTATGATGAACTCAATAAGTCTAAGACTGTGTGCTATAACGGGCACCAGCCGATGTAATCTACTTCATTCAATCACACACTCACAGATGTGGTTCGTTCTTATCTAGTACTTATTTTCACCAATCATAAGCTCTCTAATAACAAGATAAGAATTACTCTTCTGTTCAACGATTTTTAATATACTCTTATTCTACTAAAATTTTATAACTTGTCAACATTAATTTAAAACTTGGAAAAAAGACCATGTCGGATAATAGAAAATTGCGCCTATAAAAACATTCAATATAACGGTTGGCACAAGCTGATAAATTAAGAAATTAAGCAATGAAATATTAGCAATACCAATAATAAAGCCTGCAAAATAGGTGATGATTAAATAAACAACGATACCGATTAACAATAGTAATAGACCCGCTATAATTCTCTCATCTAACCAATAGTGTAACTGTTTCATTATTAACGTACCCAATAGAAACGCAATAATATATGTCCCAAAGATACCGGTATAATAAGCATCAAACATCACACCAATCAATAATACATACCACCAAAATGGGATGTCTTGATAAACTTTAAATTGAATACCAAAAAATAACCAAACAAATGTTAGCATTGGTAAAATATGGAATGGGAAGTGCGTAAAATAACCACCTAGGGCAGACATTAGCGTACCATCTAGGAAGAATAAAATTAACAGGATAACCGGATAAACAAATTTCAAACGTGTAAATTGCCAGAACGCCATTAATTGTCCCCCATTTTGGATACTGCAACCATAACCGTTGTAATATTACCCAAATCTGCAGCTGGTTCAATATAAATTTTCTTAGTTAAACCATAATCATCTTTAGCAACACTGGCAACTTTTCCAACAAATAAGCCACTCGGAATCACACCACCTAAACCAGATGTTTGGATGAGATCACCCTTTTTTATTTTATTATCGGAGGTAACTTGGCCCATAATTAATTGATTCTTTTCACGATTAAAGCTTGTTACGATACCATTAACATCGCCATCATCACCTTTAACCGTGATAGCAAACCGGTTCGCTGAATCGCTTGTATCAGAAATCAATGCGACTTTTGCATTAGTTGTGTTGACTTCACTAATACGACCAATAATACCAGATCCTGCTAAAACAGGCATTCCTTTCTTAAGACCAGAATTAGTACCTTTATCAATGACTAACTGCGATTGCCATGTTGTTGGTGAGCGACTAATAGTTACCGCTGACACTGTTTGATAATCAGTTAAAGTTGCTTTTAACTTTAATTGTTGCTTTAATGATTTATTTTCTTCTTCAACAGTTTGTAGTCTCACCTTATCTTGAGCAAACTGATCCACTTCCGATTTTAGTTTTTTATTTTCTTCAAATGTTGATAATAAATTACCAATACTATTAGCTGATCTGCCAATCGCATTTGTGGGTGCAGCTAATATACGACTTGCTCCACCGGCCAAATCATTGCTAAACCTCTGTAGAAAAGGTGGCGTATTAGTTCGTTTTGCAAACCAATTAGATCCTGTTATCAAACCTACAACCACAAGAAATACAACCATGGCTACAACTACACTGCGTGATGAGAATATTCGCCGCATTATTTGCCCCTTTATCTAAAATAATTCATTCCCTATAAAAATAAAAGCGTAGCGCAAGCGCCACGCTAGTGAAAATACAAAATATTAATTCTGACGCATGACGTCAATAGACTTTAAAGCTTCACCGGTACCAATTGCTACTGCATCTAAAGGTTCATTGGCGATTAAGACAGCAACTTTGGTTGCCTCTTGTATCACACGATCCAAATCTCTTAACAATGCACCACCACCAGTTAAGACCATACCATGATCAATAACATCGGCAGCTAGCTCTGGTTGTGTTGCTTCCAACGTCTCTCGGATAGCTGCCACAATTTCTTGTACTGGCTCTTGAATGGCCACTGCAACATCTTCAGCTGTAACGTCAATTGTTTTGGGTAAACCAGTTAGTAAATCACGGCCACGAACAGATGCACTAGATAATGTTCTTGCCATTTCCAATGAAGCTGCTCCAATTTCTATTTTTAACCGTTCAGCCGTTGGTTCCCCGATGGTAACATTATATTTATTGCGTACAAAGTTAGCAATTGCTTCATCTAACTTATCACCAGCAATACGAATTGATCGACTGGATACAATACCGCCTAATGAAATAGTCGCAACATCCGTTGTACCACCACCCATGTCTACTACCATTGATCCAGTAGGATCCATCACGGGTAGTCCTGCACCAACAGCAGCAGCAAAAGGCTCTTCAATAACATAAGCATCACGTGCACCAGCAACACGCGCAGCATCAATAACGGCACGACGTTCAACTGCCGTAACACCGGATGGTACGCCAACCGTAACATACGGTTTACCAATACGACCACCCAATGCTTTTTGTAAATAATAACGAATCATTGCGACCGTTGTATCATAATCCGCAATGACACCATCTCGCATAGGTCGAATTGCCGCAATACTAGCAGGTGTCCGTCCAAGCATCTCTTTGGCCTCTGTTCCAACCGCAACGACCTCATTAGTCTGTGTGTTACGTGCTACAACAGAAGGTTCACGTAGTACGATCCCACGACCTTCAATATATACATATGTATTTGCTGTTCCTAAGTCGATACCAACGTTTCGTTGTCCAAATGAAAATGCCACGATATTTGCCCTCTTTTGTCCTTAACTTATAGTATTGTAGCATATTTTAGTACATCATTTGTACATTTTTACACGATTAATGTGTGGGTATGACATCCGCAATTTTAAGCTGTTGATTCTCAGACATACTCCAGTAACCATCACAACTCACAATAAAAGAATCAAACATATGTATATCCATTTGCTGACCCAACGTCACTAACTTTTGACTAAATTGAATGTCAGCCTTGGAAGGTTTTAGATTCCCACTGGGATGATTATGAACAATCATAAAGCCATAAGCATTTGTCCGTAGTAATCTTTGAAATATTTCACGTGGCGAGGCCTGAACGTGAGTCAATGTACCGACAAATACAACTTCCCAATTAATAATATTTAATTGGGCATCCAATGCTGCGAGACATAATTGTTCTTGTTTCAGATTACCAAGCTGTTGCTGACAGAATTCGCCCATTTCTACTGAATGTCGCGCATTCAGTAACTTTGGCCGAGATGCTTTGGCTACACACTTACCAATTTCAATGCCGACTAATAACGCGCGATTATAATTGGGATAATGTGAAATAAAATCTTGAATATCATCATAACTCATATCTTTTAAATCACAGGGACTCGGAAAATAATGCTTAAATTGATTAAGCGCAGTTGTTGTGTCAGGATGACGCAATAAATTATAAAAATTTTCAATCTGTTGAAGTATTGTTTCTGATTGTACAGTCGATTCACTTATCATTATTCACCTCTAAGCTATGATACGAGAGATATGAATAAACTCATGATGAATATGTTGTTATCATTTTAATGATTTTCGAACTTCACTAACAAAATACAAAGACCCAGTTAAAGCAACTACCTCATCATGACCGACGTGTTGATAGGCTGTTTGCCAACTATCAAAAAATATAAGGCGCTTATTTTGCTGATGTTGAACTAATGTTTCTTGAATATCTAAACCATGCCGCCCATTAGGCCCTACAAAAGGTACTAATATCAACCTAAAATTAGTATGGCTTAAAATATTCGTAAATGTATCAGCTACATTTTTATCAGCCAGACTACCAATAATTAATGTTATTTTTTGATTTGGAAATTGATATCTGAGCGATAATACAAGTTGCTCGATTCCTTGAGCGTTATGTGCCCCATCCAATATTGTTATTGGTGCCTGCTTTACGATTTCATATCGTGCTGGAATCGTTACCATATCCAACCCACGTCTAATTATCGCATCATCAATTGTTGCATCATATGCACGGACAGCAGCAACTGCAGTTGCTGTGTTCATATGCTGAAATTCTCCGGGTAAAGTTGCATCAAATTCATTTATTTTACCAGAAATAGGTGGCTGATCGGAAACTTCAGAGATGACTTGTTGTGCTGCTTCTGGTAGTTTTCCAATAACAACCCGCATACCATTATGAATAATACCAGCCTTTTGCTGCGCAATCTTGGGAATTGTATCACCCAACATTTTCATATGGTCAAAACCAATACTCGTGATTACTGCCACTTTAGCTTGTGATAAAACATTAGTTGAATCGTACTTACCACCAATACCAACTTCAACGACAAGCGCATCCAATGATTGTCGAGAAAAATAAGTTAGAGCAATTACGGTTAAGACTTCAAATTCCACCGAAATATCCGGATACAGTTTTTCATCTACTTGTTTTAAAACATTGGCAACATCCTCTGTGACTTGTCTCAAATCTTCTGGCTCAATAAATTGATTATTAATTTGAATGCGTTCTCTAAAATCAATAATGAACGGCGATACGAATAACCCAACTCGTTTATTTTGTGCGGCTAAAATATAACTACACATTGTAGATACAGAACCTTTACCATTCGTTCCTGCAACATGAATAGCTGGTGGTAACTTTTCATTAGGATTTCCTAAGGCCTTTAACAAAGTATACATTCGCTCTAGTGAAACTTTATGTCCAGTATTCGGACGACTATGTATAAATGAAATCGCATCATCAACTGTTTTAAAGTGAACCATGATTTTACTCCTAAAATAAAAACCATCCATTAATTGGATGGTTAAATTCATTATACAGTAAGTGCTTAGTCTTTATCACGAATTGTAAATTCACGATTCGCTGAGCGACCTTGACGAGATGCTGAACGACCATCACGACGACGGTAGTCACCAAAACGACGATCACCATTATTGCTACTACCACGACGATCGCGGTCACGATCACCACCATCACGACGACGATCACGATCGCCACCATTACTACGGCGGTCACGATCGCCACCATTACTACGGCGGTCACGATCGCCACCATTACTACGGCGGTCACGACCACCACCATTACGTGATGAATTGCGACGATTACCACCGCCACGGCCATCACGTTGGCGACTATTGCCACCACGGCCATTGCCACGACGACGTGGTAATGGGCGTTCGCGTGTAATTTCAACAGGTGTATTTTGCTTTTCCAAATCCGCAACACTTGAAAGCAATGCTGCTGCTAATTGCTCTGCTGAATACTTTTCAGTCAGTGCATTCACTTGGTCTTGAATTTCTGATACATCAGTTGATTGAATTAACTTAGCTACTTCTCCAGCCGCATTGTTAATTTTACCTACTCGAGCTTGTTGCAATGTCGCAGGCTCTAACGGTGTCATGCGCTTTTTAGTCAAATTTTCAACGGCACGCAAGTAATCCATTTCATTTGGTGCTACAAATGTAACAGACACACCTTCGGCCCCCGCACGACCAGTACGGCCAATACGGTGAACATAACTTTCAGGATCTTGTGGAATATCAAAGTTATAAACATGAGAGACATCTTTCACGTCTAATCCACGTGCTGCAACGTCAGTAGCAACCAAAATATTAATTTCATGTGACTTGAATTGTGCCAAGACACGTGAACGCATTTGTTGTGTCAAATCTCCATGCAAACCTGCTGCATGATAACCACGCGCTTCTAGTCCACGCGCTAATTCTTCAACACGACGCTTTGTACGACCAAACACAATGGCCAACTTGGGTGCTTGAACATCGAAGATACGTGTCATTGTATCAAACTTTTCATTCTCTCGTACACGTACGAAATATTGATCAACCAAATCTGTTGTTAATTCTTTCGCTTCAATTTGGATATGCTCAGGATTCGTCATGAACTTAACACCAATGAGCTTGATTGCAGGCGGCATAGTTGCAGAGAATAGCAATGTTTGACGTGTTGCGGGTGTCTTTTCGATAATTGCTTCAATATCATCCAAGAATCCCATGTTTAACATTTCATCAGCTTCATCCAAAACTAAAGTGTTAACGTGATCTAATTTAACTGTTTTACGATTAGTATGGTCAAGCAAACGGCCTGGTGTTCCAACTAAAATTTGTGGATGTGACTTCAAATTTTGAATTTGACGGCGAATATCAGCACCACCAAAGACAACTTGAACATCCACATGCTTATCACGGCCTAACTTTTTCAATTCATCAGCTGTTTGAATGGCTAATTCACGAGTAGGTGAAACAATTAACGCTTGAATATTTTTATTATTCAAATCAATATGTTCCAAAATAGGCAAACCAAACGCCGCTGTCTTACCCGTTCCTGTTTGAGCCTGTCCGATAACATCTTTACCAACCAATGTTAATGGAATTGTCTTTTCTTGAATAGGCGTTGCTTCAACATAGCCATGTTCAGCGATTGATTGTAGTAATTCTTGAGATAGACCTAATTCGTTAAATTTCAAAATTTTCTCCTCTGACCCTATTCTACTTAGTCGGAATAGCTGTCATTTCTGTAAATAATCGTTTTGCAAGTGGTTGCCATGTATTTTTTTATAATTCTGGTTACTTAATAAAATAACGGCGTCCTTGCTGTTCTTTGACAATACCACACACGGTTCATATCCCCTAATAATACCGTGTGCACTATAGTAGTCGCCATTGTTATATAACCCCGCCGCATACTTTTCATTTGGCAAAGGTGTTAACATTTCTTGGCAAAACATTGGTTTTAACAACTTACAATTTAATAACAAATCATAATAATGATAGAGCATACCAGTTGTTGTAGCATAATTACCAGTACCTGTTTCATGAGAATAAGCAACTGGATTATCTTTCACTAACTGATAATTTTGACGATAAGAATACGTCCTGTTTTTATCAATTATAAAATGCTGATAATCTGTTAAACCAATAACACCCTGCTGCGATAAATCATCAATGGATAATTGATAACTTTCACGTGTTACATGACGCAAGATTCCTGTGAGAATCTTATAGTCAATCATACGATATGCCCACGGTCCGCTATCAGGTACCTGATGAATAACAGCCGTTGCAATCACTTGCTGAACATCACGTTCATCTAACGTCATCCCCTTCAATGTACCGGAGTCCTTCAGGCCACTGGTCATTGTCAATAAATTCTTAATAGTAATACTGTTAGCATTAGGAATTTTAGGATAAAATTTGCTGACTGGTGTATCTAAACTCAGTTTGCCCTTTTCAATTTGTTGCATGATCATCAAAGCAGTTAAGCTTTTTTGTAGCGAAGCAAATTGAAACAAAGATATCGCATTGTTTAATCGTTTCGTTTTCGCATCAGCATAGCCATAGCCCTTTTGTAAAATAATACGATGATTATGAACGACAAGTGCGGTACCAATATATTGATGTTGCTGTAATTGTTGATCGAAATGGCGTGCTAAATCATCTGTAGGTGCTACATCTTGTTGCAGTGATTTTATCTGACGCGCTGAAACCGGTTGTTTGGGTTGTTTTGTAACTTGCTGTACTTTAACCTTAGTTTTGCGATGTGGTGATTGCACAACATCACTACTATAAATATAAATGCCACCCGCTGTTAGTACGATCAGAGCAATGATTATTCCTATAATACTTGCTAATCGTAATCGGCGCTTTGGCTTTTGCCGAAATTGCCTACGTTTCACGACATACCCCTTTAGTCATAAAAACTTCAATTACTTCATTAACTCGTCTACAACCCTCTCTAGATGTATCCCATGACTTGCCTTTAATAGCATGACATCACCTTGTTGGCCGAGCTTATTTAAATCAGAAACTAAATCGTCTAACTGGTCTTTTGCATATTGGTGCAATTGCGTTTGATCAAAATGCTTTTGCAAAATAGGATAAAGATGTTTTCTCATCAATTCTCCTACTAGATAAACGCCGTCAATATGAGACTCTTGCACTGACTCTGCTAAACCAGCATGCATTATACCAGCTTGTTGACCAAGTTCCAACATATCTCCCAATACAACATAACGTTTGCCTTGTACTTCTCGGCTAACTAATGTTGCCAAGACGGCTTTCACAGCCGTGGGATTTGAATTATAAACATCACTAATTATTGTCACACCGTGAGTTGTGTGTAAAATTTCAGTTCTATTCTTGGTTAGATCAAAATCTAATAGTGCTTTTTGGGCGTTTTTTAAATCAATATGTAATAAGTTACCCGCTGTAATCGCTGCGAGCGCATTCATAATATTATACCGACCCAACATAGGAATTGCAAATTTTTGCTGATTAATATTAAATTGAGATTGATTATTTTCAACACTAATGTCTGTGGCGTTAACATCCGCATCGATTGTGCCAAATGTTTTGACATGCTGTTCAATATGAGATATTTCTTGTGTCAACAAGGGCTCATCATTTGGAATAATTAGTGTTCCTTCAGCTTTTAACCCATTAATAATTTCTAATTTTGCCTTTGCAATATTGCGACGTGTCTTGAAAAACTCGATATGCGCTTCGCCAATCATCGTAATAATCGCAATATCTGGTTCTACTAAATGTGATAAGACAGTTAATTGTCCTGGACGATCCATTCCTAGTTCAACAATTAGCACTTCCGTAGATTCTGGCATCGACAACAACGTCATTGGTACACCAATTTCATTATTATAATTTTCAGGTGTCTTGAATGTACGATACTGTTGATTAGCAATTTCAGCTGCCATATCTTTCGTTGTTGTTTTACCATTGGAACCAGTAATCGCAACGACCTTTGGATTAACTTGATGACGATACCACTGGCCTAATTTTTGCATGGCAACGAGCGTATCATCAACAATTACAGCAGGCCAGTCCTCTTTTAATTGATGCTGGCTATCAACTAATACTGCATGAGCACCATTAGCTAACGCATTCTCAATATAATCATGCCCATCATTTTCAGCTACTAAAGCAATAAATAGTTGTCCCTCTTTGACATGTCGTGAGTCAAAAGCAACACCGCTAATAGCCACACTATCTTTTCCTTGAAATGGTGCATTCAAAACTTCAGCTAATTTTTCTAACGTAATATTCATCATTTGTCCTTTAGACTACTATCTTTTTATCATGATTCATGATGGCGTGTAAAAACAACAATCGTTTCAATATGTGATGTTTGTGGAAACTGATCAACTGTTTGCACGTCTCCTTCAATATGATAACCCTTAGTCAATATTTCTGCAGTATCGCGAACTAGGGTAACTGGATTACAGCTAATATAGACAAAGCGTTTTGGTGCCATATCAGCTACTGAATCAATTAAGGATTTTGTTAAACCTCTTCGTGGCGGATCAACAAAAATAACATCTGGCTTTATACCCTGCTCTTGCCATAGTGCCATTTGTTCTGGCGCATCATTTAACAAAAAAGTAGCATTATCAATATGATTCGTATCCACATTTAATTGTGCATCAGCTACCGCACCAGCAACTACTTCTACACCTAGCA
Organism: Leuconostoc fallax KCTC 3537; assembly: GCF_000165675.1. Classification (GTDB taxonomy): domain Bacteria; phylum Bacillota; class Bacilli; order Lactobacillales; family Lactobacillaceae; genus Leuconostoc_B; species Leuconostoc_B fallax. The sequence goes on from NZ_AEIZ01000026.1 coordinate 206,714, forward strand.
CTTGTTTAACCTTATTGGCAACACTAATACCAATTGTGCCAATACCAGAATACGCATCAATGACAATATCAGTTGGCTTTAATTGTGCTTTTTGTGCTGCCAAAGTGTAAAGCTTTTCTGTCATGATGGGGTTAACTTGATAGAAAGAATTGGGACCAATAATAAAATCTAATCCTAGTAACGTATCATGAATAGCTGCTTCACCCCATAACGTACGATTATGCGGGCTTAATAAAACATAATCTTTTTTAGGACTATAATTAAAGATCAAACTTTTCAATTCAGGTAATTGCTCTTGTAAATCACGAATGATTTGTTGTTCATGTACTAATTCAGCCTGGTTAGATACCAAGACAACCATCAACTCATGACTATAATAACCACGGCGCACCATAATATAGCGAATAGCACCCTCTTGAGTGTCTGGATCAAAAGCACTAATTTGATAATTCTCTAATACATTCCGAACAATAACAATGGCTTCATCAATTTTTCGATCATTCACAAAATAATCAGTCATTGGTACTAGCTCATGCGTTCCTCTTTTGAAAAAACCAGTTTGCAACTGTTGATTTTGCCATTTTGTTGGCACAATTGTTTTATTTCGATAATAACTTGGTTGTGCCATGCCAACGGTTTCAGCCACATTAACGTTGATATTAGCTTTTTCAAATAACGTCTGCACTTTTTGTCTTTTCCACTCAAGCTGTGCTGTGTAAGAAAAATTAACAAGTGGTGCGGTTCCAGCGTCAATAAGATACTGGCGCTGCGCATCAATACGTTGACTAGATATTTTTACTCTTTCGATAATTCGGCCGTATCCTGATAATTTATCTACCTGAATGACCTCTGCCAGTACGCGCTCACCTGGAATCGCATCTGCTAAATAAAGTGGATAAGTCGGTGTAATTTGAGCAATTCCCATACCACCAATAGTGGTATCTACAATATCAACTTCTAGTGTCTGATGTAATTTTACTGGAACAATTGTTTTTGCCATGTACATTCCTTTAAAGATTTAATTCATGTTAACAAAAAAGCGTCCACTCGCGTGAACGCTTTCACAACAATTAGTTGTTCTTCAAACCATACTTCTTGTTGAACTTGTCGACCGCACCATCTGCTTGAGTAAACTTTTGCTTACCTGTGTAGAATGGATGTGAATCTGACGTGATATCCATACGAATCATTGGGTATTCTTTACCTTCAAATTCTGTTGTTTCGTTTGATGTCAATGTTGAACCTGATAAGAACTTCTTACCAGTAGTTGAATCAACGAATACGACTGCTTGATATTCTGGATGAATTCCTGCTTGCATTGTTCATTTCTCCTTAGCGCCCTGCATTTTCAGTAATGACAGAGTCAGTTATTAACTAGATTATTTTAACATACCATAAAATAGTAATCAAGTTATGGCATGAGGTTAATTAAATCAATACCTTCAATTGATACTTCAGCACCCAAATCTGTTAACTTTTCAGCAATACGGTCATATCCACGTAAGATATGATCAGCATCATGAATCGTTGTTGTGCCCTTTGCCATTAGTGCTGCAATAATCAGCGCTGCACCGGCGCGAATCTCTGCTGCTTGTACGTCGGTTCCAATCAATCGTTTTGATTGGTTCACGATAATTTCACCGGCAACAGCTGAATCAATATCTCCACCCATACGTCGTAGTTCTGGAATATGACGGACACGTTTAGGATAAATAGTATCCGTAATGGTACTTTCACCTTCAGCTAACATCAATAAAGGGGTGATGGGCTGTTGCAAATCTGTTGCAAATCCAGGGAACGGTAAGGTTTTAATATGTGCTGGATGAAGGTTATCAGACTTATAAACATAAACCTGATCTTCATCGATTTCTATATTAACGCCAATTTCTATTAATTTTGATATATATGATTCCAGATGTTCTGGGATAACATTTTTAATTAAAACCCCATCCCCCATCGCAGCGGCCATACTCATGTATGTCCCAGCTTCGATACGGTCTGGAATAATTGTATGCGTATTACGCGCTTTTAGATGTGGTACACCAGCGATACGGATGACATCAGTACCTGCACCACGAACGTTTGCACCCATATTGTTTAGGAAGGTTGCAATATCAATAATTTCAGGTTCACGTGCTGCGTTTTCAATAATCGTCTGCCCCTTGGCCCGCACAGCCGCCAAGATAATATTAATTGTAGCACCAACAGAAACTGTATCTAAGAAAATTCTAGCACCCACTAGTCCATTCTCAGTAGCATCGATGTGAATAATATCATTATTTTCAGAAACTTTAGCACCTAAGGCTTTAAAGCCTTTGATATGTTGGTCAATTGGTCGACGCCCAAGGTTATCCCCACCAGGAAAAGTGACAGTTGCCCGTCCAAACTTTCCTAATAATGCACCCATGAAATAGTACGATGCCCGAAGTGACTTAATTGCACCACTTGGCAATTCACTTTCGCGAATATTAGTGGGATCAATTTCTAATTCACCATTATTAAAATCAGATGTAACGTTCATTGCTGATAAAATTAATTGCAAATTTTTAACATCTAAAATTTGTGGTACTGTATCAAATTTTACTGGTGTATCTGCCAAAATAGCTGCAGGTATAAGTGCAACTGTAGAGTTTTTTGCACCACCAATGGTGACTTCCCCACGTAAGCGTTTACCACCGTGGATAATTATTTTTGCCATAAAACTTTCCTATATTCTTGTAGTCCGCGTTCTATTATACATACTTTAATAAAGAGACTCAAACGATAACAATGAAAGTTTGCCCCTAACGTGCGTTACTTGGCTTTAATTGAAGCCTGTATAAAGTCATGATATAGCCCTTCAGGACGATTAGGACGACTTAAGAATTCAGGATGATATTGTGCTGCAACGAAGAAATCATTTTTTGGATATTCAATCACTTCCATCAAACGATCATCTGGAGATGTAGCAGAAAATACCATGCCTGCTTTCTCAAACTCTTCACGATATTGTGTATTAAATTCATAACGATGACGATGACGCTGTTGGATGATGTCTTGATCACCGTATGCATGTGCTGTAACTGTTCCTGGTAACAACTGTGCAGGATAAAGGCCTAATCTCAAAGTACCACCAAGGTTTTCGACACCTTCTTGATCCTTCATCAAATCAATAATTGGCGCAGAAGTGTCAGCGTTTAATTCTGTTGAATTAGCATCTTGATAACCTAATACATCACGTGCAAATTCTACAGAAGCTAACTGCATACCTAAGCAAACACCCAAGAATGGGACATTATTTTCACGTGCATAACGTATAGCTTGGATTTTACCTTCTGTACCACGTGGTCCAAATCCGCCAGGCACAATGATACCATTAGCATCATGTAGCAATTCAGCAACATTATCTTGGTTAACACTTTCAGCGTTAATATGATTAATATTAACTTCTGTACTTTGTGAATAACCTGCGTGCTTTAATGCCTCATTCACTGAAATGTAGGCATCAGGCAGATCGGTATACTTTCCAACCAATGTGATATCTACTGTGCTCTTAGGTGACTTGATATTGTCAACCATTGCAGCCCAGTCAGTCATATCAGCTTCTGGTGCATCAATATTAAGCTTTTCTAATACCACATCATCCATATCTTGTGCTTGTAAGTTCAGTGGAATTTCATAAAGCGTGTCGACATCCAAACTCTCCACAATGGCGTCATTTGGCACATCAGTGAACGTCGCAAGCTTATTTTTCAAGCCCTCATCAAGTGGCTTTTCTGTTCGTAACACCAACATATCTGGCTGTATACCCAATGAACGTAATTGTGCAACAGAATGTTGTGTTGGCTTCGTCTTAGCTTCACCTGCCGCCTTTAAGTAAACAATTAAGCTGGTATGAATATAGAAAACATTTTCCGAACCTAAGTCTGTTTTCATTTGGCGAAGTGCTTCTACGAATGGTAGACTCTCAATATCACCAACAGTACCACCAACTTCTACGATAACCACATCAGCATCTGTTGATTCAGCTGCTTGACGCATTTTTTCTTTAATGGCATCTGTTACATGTGGTATCACTTGAACAGTACCACCATTATAATCACCACGGCGTTCTTTTGCTAGGACTTCAGAATAAACTCTACCTGTCGTCACGTTTGAATACATATTGGTATTAATATCTATAAAACGTTCATAGTGACCCATATCTAAATCTGTTTCTAAGCCATCACCGGTAACAAATGTTTCACCGTGCTGGTAAGGACTCATTGTCCCTGGATCAATGTTAATATAGGGGTCTAATTTTTGAATGGCCAATTTCAAGCCACGGTTTTTTAATAGTCTGCCGAGCGAAGCAGCGACTATTCCTTTACCCAAAGATGAAACAACGCCACCTGTCACAAATATATACTTAACTTGCTTGTTTGCCATAAACTAAAAGCGCTAAATTAATCATTTGTATGACTTTAACAACAAATACAAACGATTAATGAGAAACGCTATTCCTCCTTTGATAGTCGATACGCGGGAACATGGTGTTACAACTACAAAAGCTCCCAAGTCTAGCTTGGGAGCTTTTCAATGTTTCCCATTAAATGGGAGCCCTATTATACTATACGTACTAAATGATAGCCTGTCAAGTACTTAAGCAGAAGAAAAACTTATTTCTCTTCATCTCCATCGCCTAAGTCATCTAAATCATCTGTTCCAGCCAATTCATTTAAATTGTCATCGATTGATTCGGCATTATCATCAGAATCAATTTCTGTCTCTTCGTCATCACTCGCATCATGTGTATCAGTATGCTCGTCTTCTGAAGTTTCGCCAAAATCATCATCTTCTGGATCATCATCGTTATAATCAATAACATCATCGTCACTCGCGCTGTCTGCAAAGACATTGACCTTTTTGGCTGTCTTTTTACGCTTAGGTAATTCAACTTCGTCATCAATTTCATGAATTGATTCGTCAATAGCATCCACAGGATACCATGCACGTAATGCCCACTCGTTATTACCTAACGAAATAAATGAGCCATCAGTATTAAGTTCTGTATAAAATTGTGATAAACGTGATTTGAATGATTCTGAATCAACATCTAAAAACTCTTGTATCTCTTGAGCCAAGGCAGAAAACTGCATTGGTTCTCTATGCTCACTAAGAATTGCGACCGCAATCTCAACTAATGAAAGTTCTTCTTTTGGGTGATTTCCAAATTGTGTGAGTGACATTTTGCACGTCCTTTCGCGTTTCTAACTCATCAAGTATATCCAATCAAGCATTGAATTGCAACCTTATCTCATATTGCCCGATTAATTGTTCATTTGCCGTTAAAATATAATCAATTGCTGTTTCACCACGTAAATTAGCAGTATCTAGTGCTGTTGCTAGTAATGTTGTTCTTGTTGCCATCGTCATGCGACCAGATGGTGTTTCATAAGATGCTGGTACTTCTTTACTATCCACAAAAGTCATGACTGTCTTCACATCGCCTGAGCGCATTAGACGAATACTGCCATTAGGATCAAATTTGAAGGTAACGTGCACTTGGGGTTGATCTGGTAATGTCTCTGTATAACGAATATAAACCGCTTCATTTTTGACAATTAGTTGCCCAAGCGTATCAAAAGAAAATTCTTCAACTTCATTATCTAGACAAACTTTCGTTGTTAGGTGAACATTGATTTGTTCAAAATCATTATTTGCCATCTTTTCTGCCTCAATATTACAATCTAACTTTCAATTATACTATAATATATAATAAATATTAGTTCATTTGAGAAACTCTTAATTTTTATCATGACAAAAGGAGCCATTATGCCTCAAGAAAAATTGGCACGCGAAAAGGTTTTACGTGATCCAATCCATAATTTTATTCACGTTCAAGACCAGGTCATCCTTGATTTGATCAATACGACTGAATTTCAGCGATTACGTCGTATCAAACAATTGGGTATCACCAGTGCCGTATTTCATGGTGCTGAACATTCACGATTCGAACACTCGGTTGGTGCTTATGAACTGGCACGCAGAATCACTGACTATTTTGAAAAATATTACCCATCAAAGACAGCAAATGATGGTCTTTGGGATACCAGCCAACGCTTAGTCACATTGGTTGCAGCTTTACTACATGATGTTGGTCACGGTGCTTTTTCACATACATTTGAACATCTTTTTCAAACAAATCACGAATGGTATACACAAGAAATAATTACCGGTGATACTGAAATTCATACAATTTTAGCGCAAGTCTCTCCTGATTTTCCTAACAAAGTCGCCAGTGTCATTGCCAAAACTTATACTAATCCACAAGTGATACAACTCATTTCTAGTCAATTAGACGTCGATCGTATGGATTATCTCTTGCGCGATGCTTATTTCACGGGTACAAAGTATGGCGAATTCGACATTGATCGTATATTGCGTACGATGCGCCCAGTAAAAAACGGTATCGCCTTTGATATCGGTGGTATGCACGCAGTTGAAGATTATGTTGTTAGTCGTTATCAAATGTATTTGCAAGTTTACTTCCACCCTGTTTCTCGTGGTATGGAAGTATTGCTTGAACATTTACTTCATCGCGCACGAGAATTATACAAACAAGCGCAAAAAAATGATATTGAAGATCAACAGTTCATTGGTCCACTTTTAAAGCCACTGTTTGATGAAAAACTAACATTATCTGATTACCTTAATTTAGACGATAATGTCTTTATGACTTATATTCTGATTTGGCGACACCATCCTGATCCCATTTTGTCAGATTTATGTTGCCGATTTCTTGATCGGAAGCCCTTAAAATCGGTCATTATGGATAATGAAACCATCCCCGTGCGTGAAAAGTTAACAAAATTAGTCGAGAAAGCTGGTTATAATCCAATTTATTACACAGCGCAAAACGACGCCTATGATCTACCTTACGATGACTATAATCCGACCTCAGCTAAACCAAGAACACAGATTGACTTTCTGTTAGCTGACGGTTCCCATCAGGAGCTGTCTCAACTATCAACTTTAGTTGCAGCAATCAAAGGTAAGGCTTCTATTGATCAACGTTTCTTTTTTCCAAAAGATATGTTAAAAGAAAATGGCAATGATTTATTTTCAGAAACGGCCGAGCATTTTCGTAGCTTTATTCATAACAATGCCCTAAAAGATCCAAATACTAGTGTATAAAAAGAAAAAGATAGTAAGTAACCGATGGGGTCGCTTGCTATCTTTTTTGTTCATTACTTATCTTGATCTTTTTGATCATCAGATGTAATTTTAGTATCTGTTGGCTTTAAATCTTCAACTGACGTTTTAGTTTCTTGATTGTCTGTTGTTGTTGCTGCAGCCGGCTTAATAGTACGAATAGCTGATAACTCAAATGTTAAAATGACACCTTCAGCATCTAAATCAACAGTTTTTGCTTCTCTATTTACATTATCAACAACTGCATGCAAGCCACCAATTGTGACAACTTCAGCACCCTTGGCTAAAGAATTTTGCATTGTTTGCTGTTGATTCTTCATCTTCTTTTGTTGACGTGACATAAACCAAAGCATCGCCACCACAATAATTAGAGGCAATATTAAATTATAATTCATCTGAAATTCCTACTTTCTGTACTCCAAAATATTATATCAAATTTTCATTAGAATAATCTAGCGTTTGGTTTATTATACCCATACTCTTCCATAACAGTCTCTCTAAATTCTAATAATTCGTCTCTTTCAATTGCTGTTCGCATATCTTCCATAAATTGCAGTAAGAAACGTAAATTATGCTGAGAAGCCAACTGCGCCCCCAACATTTCATTCGCATTGAATAAATGATGTAAATAAGAGCGTGTCAATGTTTTGAATGGATTATACCCTGGTACGTCAAACTGTGCCATATTACCAAACTGCTCTTGACGAATCGGATTAGGTGAATAATAACTCAAATCTGGATCTAACGGTGTGAAATCATTCTTATATTTGGCATTTTTAATGACAACACGTCCAAAACGTGTCATCAAAGTTCCTTTACGTGCAATTCTCGTAGGTAGCACACAGTCAAACATATCCACACCACGCATAACACTATCAATCAGTGAATCAGGTGCTGCTACGCCCATTAAATAACGTGGTTTTTCCTCAGGCAAAAGTGGCATTGTAAAGTCCAATACACGATTCATTTCTTTTTTGGACTCACCAACAGATAAGCCACCGACCGCATAACCTGGTAAATCCATGCTAACCAAATCATTAGCTGATTCAGTACGTAACGCTTTAAAGCCAGCACCTTGAACAATACCGAATAACGCTTGACTGTCAGGATTCTTGTGTGCTTTTTGGGCACGTTCTGCCCATCTTACTGAACGTTGCATTGACTCTTTAATATAATCATAGGTTTCAAAATATGGAATTGCTTCATCCAATTGCATCATAATATCGGAACCAAGGTTATTTTGAATACGCATGGCAACTTCAGGAGACAAGAACATTTTATCCCCGTTCACGTGGTTTTGGAATGTAACCCCTTCTTCTTTTAGCTTACGTGCATCCGAAAGCGAGAAGACTTGAAAGCCACCGGAATCAGTTAAAATGGCTTGATCCCATCCCATATATTTGTGTAATCCACCTGCCTGCGCAATTAACTCGTCTCCTGGGCGAACCCACAGATGATACGTATTACTTAATATAAACTGTGCACCGATTTCTTTGAGTTCTCGTGCACTAACACCCTTAACAGCGCCTTGTGTACCAACAGGCATAAACATAGGTGTTTCAAAGGTACCATGCGGTGTATGAATACGTCCGCGACGTGCACCAGTATGTTTCTCTGTATGTAAATGTTCATACCATACAGCACTTTTTTGATTTGTCATGCTAAATTCCTCCGCTTTTGCGTCAAATACTAGTTTATCAGTTTTTTGACCACAAAAAAAGCGGGAAATTATCCCCACCACTCTTTGTCAGTATCTCTCATTTTATGCGTCAGACTGATTTGATCAATATTTTCAACATTATGATAAGTGGTTGAAAATGGTTGTCGCATCCAATCATGTAATTGTTGGTAATTTTGACTATCAATAAATAAGGCCAAATCATCAGCATCGTCCCAAAATGTCCATAACATGTACTCGCTCTTACCATCATTTTGTTGAGCTAGTACACCATTTAATGCCATTTTTTCAAGTAAGTTATTGATATGCTCATCATCATTACCAATCGACTTAAATGACACTTGATGAACTAATTTCCCTTTAGGTTCTCCCATTACAAACAAACTATTAAACGTCAAGGGTCGGTTAAAACGTTCAACTAATTCGGGTTGATCAAAAATCAATACATTTAATCCAGCTAATTGTGATAGCTTACCTAATAACAATAATTGATTTGGTGCTTGTTTTTTATATTTTAATAATGTTGCAACATCTTGTTCTGGCGCTAATACTAAGTTGATTTTCATAAGAAAGGCTCCTTTAATTGTTTTATCACATCATGAGATAAATGACTTCCAAACTTTTGAATAAAGGCCTGGGTATCCGAAAAAGTATCGAATCGATAGATGACTTGACGCACAGCATCGGCATGGACTAATCGTTTAGCAAAGTTAATATCCATCATTTGAATGCGACTTGATTCAAACGGTTCTTGAAAATCTAACGATGCCCATGTTCCTTTTAACAAAGATTCTGCACGTTGGTAACGTCGATCACGTCGAATCATACTTCGTAAATCTTCTGGGTTTAAATTGTCTACCATCCACACTATGCTCCATTATATTCGTCCATCGTCAAGGTTATGATATGTCCGACAGGATCTACTAAACTCAGATGAGCACCAGTTGGCATAATCCAGTAAACCTGTTTAAACTTTGTGTTCACTGTCGCTTTCTCCCCTTCACCGTCCGTCAAAATGACCACTAATGTCTGAGACGGTTTATATCTGCGTTCGGACAATAAGTTAAAGATACTCTGAAAAGTTGTACCGCCACCAGCATGACGCTGCCAATCGTGAATATGATGAATAGGATGCACTTGGGTATCAAACATAAAATAATCAATATTAGTATCAAATTGTTGGGCAATCTGTTGTATTTGTGATAAAAAGACACCCGCTAACTGATCGGATATCGAAGCTGAATTATCAATAAACACCACTATTTTAGCTGATTGAGCACTCACCTGTCCTGGTAAATCCATACGATAAGGTTGTCGCCGATTAAACCGTGTCCATGATTCCCGTTTGCGATGTGGTATTTGTGACAGCTTAGCTTTCAAAATAGCCTGCCAATGACGCTTGCGTGTTTGTACCTTTTCAATTTGTCTCACAATTTCACTATCAATATTGCCTCGACCGCTCTGTGGTGTATCCTCAACAGCTTGGCGTACTACTTCATTCAAAGCAGTCGTTGCTTCGGCAATATGACCAGTCGCGCTCTGCCAACTATCATGATTATCATTTTGATCACCATCAGGCAAGGCATCTTGATTCGTTAAAGCCGCTAGCCACTCAATATATTGCGCCGAATCTTGGTGCGCTGCTAATAGCTTACCCGTTAAATTAAAAATAGTTTGTAACGTCACCGCACCTGGCAGTATGCCCATATCCTTTGGCAAATACTGATTAACAGCCAAATCTGTGCCTAATTTGACTAGTTTTTTGCTGTACGTTGCTGATAGCGTATTGGATGTTGCCAGATAACGTGCAACGCTACATGTGCTAAAAGTAAGGCTATTTCATCATCTTTTGGTAAGCGTTCCTCTAATAATTGTGCATTAAACGTCAAATACCATTGGTGTTTTTGCCATAATAGACCAACTGGCTGCTTTAAGGTTGAATCAGCACGCCGATTCAAGTTCATTACAATGTTACCGTAAAGTGGTGCAGTATCTAGTAGAATTTTAACGCCATTAACGAGCCTTTGGTTATCTGTTTTCATCTTGTCGCGACGTCCATAATTTGTTGATACAATACGTTGGCATAATGACCATCACTAGCAAAAAGTTGATCCAATACGGGTGAATCAGTCAGTTGCTTAACTAATGCATATTGACTATCTGGTGACATAAGTTGTAGCAGTCGACTTAATCGCGCCGCATTATTTTCAATAGTCAGTTGCCCCGTCAATAAAACGGATTTCATTACTGTTAATTTCTGTAACTCATCCATATTCTTAAATTTCTCATCAATCACATGCGGTACTTTAGGTCCATAGGGCTTAGATTCAAAAATATCTTGTGCTGTCAATGTTGGTAGTTGCTGTACGATAAATTGCACAAACTGGCGCGCAACATTAGCACCTAAGTCTCCTGAAAAAATATCAAACATCAATACATCAGCTTGTTCTTTTGGTAGCTGTACAAGTTCATATAAATTATCTGACACGCGGTGCCAAGCACGCGGCGTTGGATTTAGATCCTCATGTCGCGTTGTCGGATATAATAATTCCGCATACTGCGTAATAAACTTTTGAACAAGGGGATGAATATTTGCTCGAGGCGCTCCGCTACTCGCCCAAGACAACCAGTCACTCACAGATACCGCCATTACTAAGCGCGTCGTACGATCTTTAATTGCTGCATCACCACGCTCAACAGCATAATCCGTTGTTTCAAAACCAGCCATATCGTCATCAGGATTTTCTGCTAGTACAATATGCACTTGTCGTGGTAGTACAATATCGTGAATTCGGCGTTGTAAAACTAAATTCATCAGTTCACTTTGCACAGCTTGTGAACCACGATTGAATTCATCCAAAAACCATATAATTGGTTGATCAGGTTGTTGTTCTGCTGCTTGAATAATTTGAATTAATGTATGCGTGTAGCCAAATTGAACATCTGCTAATCGACCATAATTTTTGGTGTCTAAAAAGGAAGTTTCTGTTAATGGTGGAACAGGAATTGCAAGATCACCCTTTTCAGACAGCGATACTACTGTCGTCATCAACTTCGCTTTCATTTTTTCAGCAACAGCGGTGACTAAAGCACTCTTCCCAATACCCGCTTCTCCAACGATGCTGGGCACATTTCCACCCTTCAAAACAAGGGGAACGGCAACTAATAATTGTTGAAATGATAAAGCCACTTTGTTACCTCTCTAACTAATTTCTATTTTACTCTTTAACAAAAAAAGTGCCACGTTTTAAACGTAACACTCATACCATTCTATAATAAATCACATCGTACCAAACAAACGGTCACCGGCATCGCCTAATCCTGGAACAATATAGCCATGTTCGTTGAGGCCTTCATCCAAAGAACCTGTATAAATATCAACATCAGGATGTGCATCTTGCACCGCATGTACACCTTCTGGTGCCGAAACTAATGTAATCAACTTAATGTGCTTTGCACCACGTTTCTTCAACGCGCTAATTGCATCTTTAGCAGAACCACCTGTTGCCAACATTGGATCAACTAGCAAAACATCACGTTGCCCAATATCTTCAGGTAATTTAATAAAATATTCAACGGGTTCAAGTGTATCCTCATCGCGATACATGCCAATATGACCAATCTTAGCAGCAGGTATTAATTGTACAATGCCATCAACCATACCCAACCCTGCGCGTAAAATTGGTACAACTGCCAATTTTTTACCCGCTAGTTGCTTTTTCATCGTTTTTGAAACTGGTGTTTCCACTTCAACATCTTCTAGTTGCAAATCACGACTTGCTTCGTAAGTCATTAACATTGCAATTTCATCAACTAAAGCTCGAAAATCCTTAGTGCCAACATTCTTATTGCGAATCATCGTTAATTTATGTTGGATTAATGGATGATCCATTTCAACAAATTTACCCATTACATGTTCCTCTGTCTTCTTTATCTTTATCTATTGTATCAAAAAAATAGACGAACACTCAATTCATACACAATAAGCAATATTAAATACTAAACTCTTGATTACCCGCTGCTTTAGCTAGACGGTTATTATAAGCTTTTCCTAATCCTACTGGTATCATCTTTTGGACGTATATTGTGCCAACCTTTGGTTGATCATCATAAAAACGTAAACCAGAGAATAACTGTTCTGTAGCACTCTCTAAGGAATCACCCAATGACCATGCCTGTTGTGATTTTATAGCCATTGCTTGCAAAATACGATCCTGCGCCATAACCACATCATTATCTTGTAATTTTTGTGCCAAATCAACAGCATCCAGCTCATCAAACATCACAACATGTTTATCTGGTGCATAGTGTCGATATTTCATACCCGGCGCTTTGGGTGTAACATCACTTGCAACTGATTCTGTTGTGGTCGCATCATGAACTGGTTGTGCTAACACAGCCACTAATTGTTCTTGTGTAATTGCACCAGGTCGCAAAATAGTTGGTACGTTTCCTGAGACATCAATAACTGTTGATTCAACGCCAACTGTCGTAGGCCCATCATCAACAATAGCTGCAATTTTACCTGCCATATCGTGCCAAACATGCTGTGCTGTGGTGGGTGAAGGCTTTCCAGATGTATTTGCACTAGGCCCTACTATTGGTGCTTTGGCTGCCCGAATCACTGCCCGTGCAACTTCATTATCTGGTAATCTAAAGGCAACAGTATTCAACCCTCCCGTGACTGTCATACTAAAAGCTTGCGCACGCATTGGTAAAATAATCGTCAATGATCCTGGCCAAAAAGCTGCCATTAATTTTTGAGACATATCATTCTCTACAGCAAATTGCTGAACCATCGCTTTGTCTGCTACGGTAACAATTAATGGGTTGTCCGAAGGCCGTCCCTTAGCAGTAAAAACTTTTCTAACCGCTACTTCATCTGTCGCAACAGCTCCTAAACCGTAAACCGTCTCTGTTGGAAACGCGACAACTTCTCCTTGCGACAACAATTTTCCTGCAAATAAAATATCTTGTTCACTTGTTCCTAAACGCTGTGTGTTCATTTTTTTACTCGAATCATCCGATCTAATTTTGATAAATCTTGTTTTAAATCTATCTGTGCCTGTGGTATATAAGCTCTCAAAAGGTCTTTCACGGCTTGACCTTGTTTATAACCAATTTCAAAATAAGCTATACCGTCATCTTTTAGATAGTTATTCAGCTGTTGTGCAATATTTTCGTATATTGCCAAACCTTGATGTGCTGCATACAAAGCAATATCTGGTTCAAAATCAATAACACTCTGATCCATTTCGTTTTGATCTTGTGGATCTATATAAGGCGGATTACTTAATATCACATCAAATTTCATAGCTGGTATTTGCGCAAAAACATCACTCTCAGTAAAAGATATACGATCACGTATCTTAAATTTTTTAGCATTATGCTGCGCAACGGTTAACGCATCTGTTGAAATATCGGCCGCCATCCCCTGAACACGTTGATCTTCCAACAAAATCGTTTCAACAATGGCACCACTACCTGTCCCAATGTCCAAAATTTTGATTTCTTTTTGAGAATTAGCTTTTAAATCCTGTAGTACCCAATCAACCAATAATTCGGTTTCCGGTCTGGGAATGAGCACCCGCTCATCTACTAAAAATTCACGGCCATAAAATGGCGCAGTGCCTAAAACATATTGAACGGGTCGACCTGTTATTAATTCACTAATCCATCTTGCCCAAGATTCAACCAAAAATTCAGGCATCTGACGTGTCATATTAGCATGCAAAGTCCCATAATTCATATCTAAAGCACCAGTTAATAAGAAATCAACATTTTCTTGGGCAATTTCAGTAGACATGGTATTTTGATTCACTAATTCTTGTATCGCCCATTTACGTGCTTCTAAAATCGAAATTTTAATTGGTTTTTCCATTATACCCTCATCGTTATTATCCGCTAATATACGATTAGTGTTGGTTCAAATCAGCCAACTTAGCGGTTTGATCAGCAATAATTAGGGCATCGATAATATCTTCTAATTCACCATTCATCACGCGATCCAACTTATTCAGTGTTAAGCCAATCCGATGATCAGTAACACGATTTTGTGGGAAATTATAGGTACGAATACGTTCCGATCGATCACCAGTACCAACGGCTGTTTTACGCTTTTGTGCATATTCTGCCTCATTTTGTTGCGCAAAATAATCATACACACGCGCGTTTAAAATTTTCCATGCTTTCGCACGGTTCTGCTGCTGTGATCGTTCATCCTGCATGGCAACAGTAATCCCTGTTGGTTCATGTGTCAAACGAATGGCTGAGCTTGTTTTGTTAACGTGCTGACCACCCGCACCGCTTGAACGGTAGACATCTTCACGGACGTCTTTTGGATCAATTAAATCAGTGGCATCAACGTCCTCAAATTCAGGCATTACCCCAACAGTTGCCGTACTTGTATGAACGCGTCCCTGTGTTTCCGTTACTGGTACGCGTTGCACACGATGCGCACCACTCTCAAATTTCAATTTAGAGTATACATTGTTACCAGTAATCATTACCACAACTTCTTTGTAGCCACCAACTTCGGTAGCAGACTCATCAATTAAGTTAATATGCCAGTTTTGCTTTTCAGCGTATTTACGATACATGTCTAATAAGTCAGCAGCAAATAAAGAAGATTCATCACCACCGGCAGCACCACGAATTTCCATAATAATATTCTTATCATCATTAGGATCTTGAGGTAACATGAGAACCTTGAGTTGCTCTTCAAGACTAGCCTTTTGTGGCTTAAGTGTCTTGAGATCGTCTCGTGCTAATTCAGCCATATCTGTGTCATCTAATAGATCTTCAGCATCTTGTATATCCTGCAAAACACTTTGGTATTGTTTAAAAACGGTGACCGTTTCTCGAATACTACCTTCTTCTTTAGACAATGCCATATATCTTTTGGAATCAGACATTACTTCCGGATCAGCTAATAGTTCATTCAATTCATCATGCCGATCAACAACTGTCTGTAATTGCTCAAAAATTTTGTCCATAATTATTTTCCTTCTTTTGGGAATAAATCTGATATTTTAGCCATATCTGGATGATACCAATGGTGCCGACAAGTTGGTATATAAGCTTCGTCACCACCAATAAAAACTTGTTGCCCTTCTCTTTGCGGTTCTCCATCCACAATACGTAACTGCGTAATCGCCTTTTTCCCACAAAATGCACAAATGGTTTTCATTTCTTCTAATTTATCAGCCATTTCAATAAGACGCTTTGAGCCAGGAAACAACTGATTAAAAGCATCTTGTTTCAAGCCAAATGCCATGGCTGGTATATGTAATTCATCAACAACTTGTGCCAATTGATCGACCTGCTCTGGAAACAAAAATTGCGCCTCATCAATTAAAACAGCTGCCAAGTTAGTCTGATGATGCTTCACAATATCAAATAAATTATCAGCTTTTTGTATCGCTACTGCTGGACGTTCTAACCCTATTCGGCTAGATACTATTCCTGTCCCTGATCTTGTATCAGCCGCTGGTGTCATTAATAAAATATTCTTACCTTGTGATTCATAATTATGCGCTACTTTTAAAATTTCAATGGATTTCCCCGAATTCATTGCACCATACTCAAAAAATAATTGTGCCATGCTACCTCCCAAATATTTCAACCTTATATTAATGAAGCATTAGTGCTTTACACTTAATATCACACCACTCAATCTTTCATACCAAGTACGATGCGTTTTTGTAATCGTTAATAGCCAATCACTGCCAAAGAAAATAACTGGCACTAATATAATAAAGCCGGTGATAAAATGCAAACCCTTATCTGATGCTTGTAAATCTAAAAGCAAAGTCAACCAATTCAGAACAATTGGGATCAGAATAAAGGCGCCAATACTGCTTAAGTTACGTACGAGTATCTCCCATAACGTTATACTTGAACCGTCTAAACTATCATAACAAATCTTAAGAACACGCATACCAATAGTTTGTTTATATTGGCTAATCTCGGGAACGAAAACAAAGACAATGAGAATACTAGCAATCCCCGTTATCCATAACGGTATACGCAATACATCAACAAATATCAAAAGACCAATAATAACCAAACTCCAGTCGATCAATAAAGCAAGTAGTCGTCTAAATAGACCAACAGAGTCCGTATTCACATCCCCTTGCAATAATTCAACTTCCAAATTTGGTAACAGCCGACGAGAATATGGCACCATTTGATCGCCAATCATTGCGCCTAAAACATTAAGCATAACATCATCAACATCACACACACGGTAAGGATATGGGTAAACACCATAGATACCAGTAAATTGCGTGATTTCAAAAAATAACGATAGCACTAATGCGGCATAAATAGTTGCTCTAAAGCTTTTTTGAAAGTAATAACGAATATAAAAGCCAAGCGGAATAAAAACTAAAATATTAGCTAAGATATCCACAAATACCGTGCTGGTAAAACCGCTTGAGAATCGGCCAGGTGCAATAATATTTTCACTCAAAAAATTAAAAGGAATTAAATTCACCATATTAACTTTTTGCGTTTTCAGTGCCAATACCTCGCTCAAGGATGGCAACGGCAAAATAGTAATCAAGAACGCCACGATAAGATAAAAAACAAAACTACTGACCATTACCAATCTGACGAACGACACCGCACCATAGCGTCGGTATTGGATAACTAAAACAGGTATAAATAATAATATTAAACTAATAGGTAAAATTTGCCATATGCTCTGCGTTGGGAATATGAGTTTTTCTAGCATGAGTGCTGATATCTATCCTTTAAATTAACTGTATTAAGTTACACAATCTATAGTATAGCAAATAATGCGAAATACCTCATTTTATGGTATGATATTGCCCAGAAAGTAGGAATATTATGGGATTTAAAACAACCGTTGCAAAACTAACAGCCAAATCATCATATTGGTTATTACATGATATTTTAAAGCGTGGTGGTACAAGTTTACCAGGTAAATTAGCTGTTAAAATTGATCCAACTATTTTAAAACATATTCAACAAGATTTTGATTTAATCGTTGTCACAGGTACCAATGGTAAAACCTTAACAACTGCTTTAATTACACGTGTTTTAAGAGCAGGTGACTATGATGTGATTACGAACCCTTCTGGATCTAATATGATTCAAGGGATTACGGGTACACTTGTCACGAGTAAATTCAAAAAGAATAATGGCAAACGACCAATCGCAGTTTTAGAAGTAGATGAAGCCAACGTTGCTTTAGTAGCGTCAGCCATTCAACCAAAGATGTTTGTGCTAACGAACATCTTTCGCGATCAATTAGATCGTTATGGCGAAATATATACAACATATGACAAAATTGTCAGCGGCATTAAGTATGCGCCAGATGCCAAAGTACTAGCCAATGGGGATTCCCCCATTTTTACACGTGGCGATTTCAAGAATCCAAGAATCTATTTTGGTTTCGATCATATTCAACCACAAGACTATCAAAGCTTAACTGCACCTAATAACACAGATGGTATTTTATCACCAACTGATAATTCGGTTTTGAACTACGATTTCATTACCTATGCTAATTTGGGTAAATATCGGAGTCATACTGATCATTTTGCACGACCAAAACTACAATATGCTGTTACCAGTGTGGATAAGCTAACCCCTAAGTATTCAGAATTCACAATTGACGACACATCATTACGCATTGAAATCGGTGGCCTTTATAATATTTATAATGCGTTAAGTGCCTTTGCGGTAGGCAGAGAATTTAATATTGCACCAGAACAGATTAAATCCGCATTTGAAAGTAACGCACAGATTTTTGGCCGCCAAGAAGCCATCAATGTCGATGGTAAAGATGTCACCATTGTTCTCATTAAGAATCCAGTCGGTACGAATACTGTCATTGATATGATGCTAACAGAGCCTGAACCTTTCTCATTAATGACATTATTAAATGCCAATTACGCTGACGGTATTGATACGAGCTGGATTTGGGATGCTGAGTTTGAAAAGCTCCACACCACAAAAATTACAGCTGTAGCTACTGGTGGCGAGCGCTACAAAGATATTCAAGTACGATTAAAGATGGCCGGTTTTAAAGATCAAGCAGTTTATCAAGATTTGAATCAAATCGTTACTGCAATTCAAAAAATGCCGACGAAAAAAGTATATATCGCCGCAACGTACACGGCCATGTTGCAGTTACGCCAACAATTAAGCGCCGCTGGCTACATCAAAGGAGGTTTCTAATGCCCCAATATACATTAAATATCGCCCATCTATACGGTGATTTGATGAATACCTATGGTGACTACGGTAATATTATTGCCTTGCGCTATTACGCTGAACAAATTGATGTGACCGTCAAAACAACTGTCATTTCCTTAGATAATACTTTTAAAAGCGCTGATTTTGATTTTGTGCTGTTTGGTGGTGGTCAAGATTATGAACAAACGATTGTTGCAAAAGATTTAAAATCAAAAGCTGCTGAATTACAGCATTATATTGAAAATGATGGTACCTTACTCGCAATTTGTGGTGGCTTTCAATTACTCGGTAGTCATATGATTATGGCCGATGGACAGCGTGTTGATGGCATTGGCGCGCTTGACCTATATACAATTAATATGCACGATAGTCAGGTTAAAGTAGCCAAAGATGCGCGCTTAACTGGCAATATTGTGATTAAAAATAATCAAACTGGCGAAGTCTATCATGGCTT
The DNA here is from genome assembly GCF_000165675.1 of Leuconostoc fallax KCTC 3537. Taxonomy (GTDB): domain Bacteria; phylum Bacillota; class Bacilli; order Lactobacillales; family Lactobacillaceae; genus Leuconostoc_B; species Leuconostoc_B fallax. The sequence goes on from NZ_AEIZ01000026.1 coordinate 226,246, forward strand.
TGAAAATCATCAAGGTCGTACGTTTATCGGTGATCAAGAATTGGCATTAGGTACTGTTATTTCTGGTAATGGTAATAATGGTATGGACAATCATGAAGGCATTATCCACCGCAATGTTTTTGGTTCTTATTTCCATGGTCCTATATTGACGCGTAACGGTAACTTGGCAAAACGTATTCTCGCAACCTCATTATCTCAAAAATACCCTGATATTAATTGGGAAGATAATCTTAAACAATTACCAACAGAATCCTTTTAAATGTCATAAAAAAGCACGTACTGAGTCGATAACTCAGTACGTGCTTTTTTCATTAAATAAAGGTACCACCATGGGCTTCCGTAATATTGTAAACAATCGTAAACGCTTGCTTATCTAACATATGTATTGCGCGTAAAACATGGTTATAATCTTGATTATCCACAACAACCATCAGCATTTCACGGTTATCACCTGTATAACCACCCTTAACATCCATAATCGTAAAGCCCTTATCGTTCACTGATAAATAATCTTTAATTTTCGTAATACTACCATTACTCGTAATGTAAATCATTTTTCGCCGGTCTAAGCCTGTTTCAATATAGTTCATAACGATAGACGAAATGACAATAGAAAATACAGCAAGAGCAAAGCCTTCAAAACCGCTTGTCAATAAATTACCTAAAGACACAAAAGCATCGATAATTAACAGTGAGATGGCAGGTGAAATACGAAAATACTTCTTTAGAATCATAGGTGGTACAGCTGTACCACCACTGGAAGCTTCGATACGGTACAGTAATGCAACGCCAACAGCAAAAATACTTCCCCCAATTAATACAGCCAACATATTATTGGCCGTTAATTCAAAACTAGGTGTTATTTTTAACAGCACTGGCAGAAGTAAACTACCAAAAGCAATTCTAGCGGTTGTCGCTTTATTTAGAAACACAGCAGCTAAGATTATCATACTAATATTAATAATCAACACCACAAGTGCACGATCTAAACCTAATAGTTCATTCGCTAAAATTGCAATCCCAGTGGACCCGCCTGCAGCAATTTGTGCTGGTGCGTAGAAAAAATTAATACTCACCGCCACAAGTTCAAGCGCAATTATAATGATGGCAAATCGGATAAAAATATTATCAGTTAGTTGTCTTTTTGTCATCGTTCCCCCTTTAAATTAGCGCTCAAGTATACCTTTTCTTAATCGCAATTGGTCTTTCTTTAAATGTCCTGCTAATGCCATTAATGCCTTTTTGGTTTTATTGGTAATGAATTCAAATGATTGGCCTTCTGTTGTATAAACAATAAAGCCGCGATACCAAAAATTAAACGCACGTTCTACTGTAATATATTTCACATTTCGCCACGGAATTTGAATATAACCTTTACCCAATGAGGGTCGGTAGTCCAGACCACTATTACCAATTTCTAATTTTCCTTGGCGAATGTTGATTGGTGATAATACCGCATTAGCATTAATGACAATATCAGCAGTTGAATTTAAAGGTCCTGCATTTTTTTCACTCATTGTATTAAACTCCCATTATAAAAGGCTTTATATTAATCATACCAGACTATTTCAGATCACAAAGCTTTATTCTGTAAAAAACGTCACATATAAAAGAAGGAGACAATTTGTCTCCTTCTTTTAAAAAACTTATATTGCATTACTTACCCATAACACCGATAGCATTGAGTACAATACCCAAAACGAAGTACATTAAGATAATAACCAATGCATTGACCTTCTTTCTCAACAACCAAATCGTTAAGAAAGTTAATGCAAGTGGTGCAATACCAGGCAACAATTGTTGGTTCAAAATGTTATCTAATGTTGTTACCTTGGTTGTACCATCTGTCATCTTAACTTTTGAGACAACTAACGGGAACTTCATTGTCGTCCAACGTGGTACCAAGACACCCATGATGAACATACCAAGGATTGATGCGCCCAATGTAATTTTTTGTAGCGCACCGCCAGCTAAGTTCTTTGTGATACTTGTTCCTTGCTGATACCCCATCTTTTGTGTATACCATAGGAAAGCCATACGTAAGGCGTTCCAAAGTACGAAGAAGACGATTGGTCCGGCAATACTTCGTGACATTGCAAGAGAAGCAGCAAACGCACCAATCACTGGTCGTGCAGTTCCCCAGAAGATAGGGTCACCAACACCAGCCAAAGGTCCCATCATTCCAATTTTTACACCTTGCAATGTTGCATCATCAATTTCTGCACCATTCGCACGTTGTTCTTCCATCGCAATTTCAACACCTAACACTGGTGCTGCAACATAGGGATGTGTGTTAAAGAACTCTAAGTGTCGCTTTAACGCTGCCGATCGTTCTGCTTTGTCATCGCCATACAAACGCTTAATTGCTGGGATCATTGCATAAGCCCAACCAACGTTTTGCATACGCTCATAGTTCCAAGATGCTTGTAAGAATGTTAAACGCCAAAATGATGAGCGGAGATCCCCATTTGTAATTTTCTTTTCTACATTAGCCATAACTTTTCTCCTTAGTAATCATTCAATATTGCATCAAGCTGGTCTCCACTATGGCTACCACCACCATTCGAGCCACCACCACTATGCCCATTAAACTGAGGAGATAATTGTAGGTAAACTAATGCTAAGACAAGCCCAATAATACCCATTGCAATTAAGTTCAAACTCGTAACGGCTGATAATGCAAATCCTAAGAAGAAGAATGGCCAAAGTTCAGCTGATGCCATCATGTTAATAACCATTGCATAACCAACAACCACGATGAATCCACCAGCTACGGCTAAGCCATCTGTTAACCAATCTGGAATGGCATTCAAAGCACCCTGAACCGCTGTGGCTGGTACGGCTAAGATAAGACCTGCTGGAATAGCAATACGCAAACCTTGCAAAATCAATCCAACCCACTGTACTAACTCAACACCCCGAATACTACCTTCTTCGGCTTCACGGTCGGCAATATGTGCCAAACCAACAGTCAATGTTCGTACGATAGTTGTCAAAACCAAACCGGCAACAGCCAATGGAATGGCCATTGCAATACCGGTTGAAATAGATGTTTGTGCCGGTCCAGCAACCAAGATTGCAGAAGCCACTGAAGCTAACGCAGCATCAGGTGCCACTGCAGCACCAATATTCATCCAACCCAAAGCGATCAATTGTAGTTGCCCACCTAAGACAACACCTTCCATCAAATGACCGGTAGCAGCGCCAATTAATGTGGCAGCAACTAGTGGTTGGTGAAATTGGAACTGATCCAAAATACCTTCCATACCTGCTAAGAATGCCACAATCAATACTAATATAACTGATATTATTGACATGTTTTTATATCCTTTACTCTAAATTTATCAAAATGTTTCAAATGACCAGATCATGACTTGGTCTTATCTTTTAGCAACTTCCAGATATCTTGTTCACCATCTGCTGGGACTTTCTGTACATAGAATGAAACGCCTTGATCGCGTAACTTTTTCAATGTGTCGATATCGTTATCATCAACAGAAACGGCATTGGTAATCATACGCTTACCTTCTGAATGCGCCATTGATCCGATGTTAACTTTTGGAATTTCAGCACCTTGACTGACGACCTTTTCCAAATCTTGAGGGTTTTCAAACAATAACATCACTTTTTGACCACTGAATCGTGCATCATCCCAAACTTCCATATACTTAGCTAACGGAATGACATTCACTTTAACGCCGACCGGTGCCGCTTGTGTAATCAAAGTTTTACGTAATTCATCACGGGCAACGCCATCAGATACGACGATAATCCGATTTGGATTTGCATACTTTGTCCAGGCTGTCGCAACTTGACCATGCAATAATCGTGTATCAATACGTGCTAACTTGATGTTCATTGTTGCATGCCCTGTATGCTCTGCTTCTGAAGCAACAACCACTTCCGGCTGGTCTGTATCATCCTCAGTTGCTGTATCTGTCGCTGCATCAGCTGCCTTTGCTTCTGGTATCGACTTCACACCGTCACGCGCAACAGGTACCAAATACGCTGCTAATTCTGCAGCAGTGTTCATACCTAAGCGTCCACCATATGCTTCAATAAGCATTGGTAGATTGAGTCCTGACAAGATCGCCGTTTTCTCAGGATTCTTCTGTTGAATCAAACTTGCGCGATTAAATGGTGAGCCACCCCATAAATCAACCAAGAATAATACATCGTCATCATTATCAAATTTAGCGAGTGCTTCTTGATAATGCTTATCTAAATCATCAGGCCCCTCGTTAGGCAAAAATGTGACAACTTCAACATTCTCTTGCTCTCCGAAAATCATCGTGCCCGACATCAAAATGCCTTTAGCAAAATCACCATGGCTAGCGATAATTAAATTAACCATAAGATAATTCCTTCCTTCTTACCATTAAGGTATCCCTCAACTATTTAGCAAATAACTACTATCAGAACAAGTGTCGTAACATAACTCTGATATTTAGCTTTTCCCTAATTCAAAGTATACCCTTTTTCTTTTTCTAAGTAAACGCTTACAAGTTCTTTCAATAAGAAAGTGTAATGTTTACATTACACTTCCAAAGCATTATTTATTTTAGGCTTGTAGTCCCAAAATGCCGAGCATCCGACCAATAATACCAATGACGAATAATCCAAAGATAATTGCCAAAGGATTCACACGACGCTTCAATAGCCACAAAACACCCATAGTTAGTAACAAAGCTGCCAAACCAGAAAGTAATTGACCGTTAACAATCTGATCCAAAGTTGTTGTCACTGTTTTACCAGTATCTGGGTTCTTAACTCGTGAAACAACGAGTGGGAAATAAATCGTTGTCCATCGTGGGACTAACACACCCATGATAAACATTCCTAGAACCGATGCACCTAGCGTCACATCTTGCATGATACCACCAGCTAGGTTTTGCGTAATATTCTTACCCTGTTGATAACCAATTTGTTCACCATACCAAAGGACAAGTAAACGCATCACGTTCCAAACCACGAAGAACATTATTGGACCAATCCAAGAGCCGTTTGCGGCAAATGATGCAGCTAAGGCGCCTAGTATAGGTCGTAATGTTCCCCAGAACACAGGATCTCCAACGCCGGCTAAAGGTCCTAACATACCAACTTTCACACCACTAATGGCCGCGTTATCAACTTCGGCACCATTAGCACGTTCTTCTTCAAGTGCCATTGTGACACCAACAATTGGTGCTGCCATATATGGATGTGTATTGAAGAATTCCAAATGACGTTGCATTGCTGCAGCTTGTTCAACCTTATCGTCTGGATACAAACGTCGAATAGCTGGAATCATAATATATCCAAAACCAATGTTTTGCATACGTTCGTAGTTGAACGATGCAAGTAAGAATCCTAATCGATAGAAAATCGACCGCTGATCTTTTTTAGTTAAACGTTTCCAAGACGAGGTATCGAAAGTCGACTGTTGTGTTGTCACATCAACCGTCTTTTTACCACGTAAGCGAATGTAAATCAATGCTAATGATACACCGATGATACCCATTGCAATCAAATTCAATTCGGTCACAGCTGCTAAGACAAATCCTAAGAAGAAGAATGGCCATAATGAATCTGCCGCCATCATGTTAATGACCATGGCATATCCGACAACAACCACGAAACCACCAGCAATTTGTAATCCTTCTGTGATAACTGTTGGGATAGCATTCAAACCAGCCACAACTGCTGATGACGGAATGGATAAGATTAACATCGCTGGAATTGCAACACGTAATCCTTGTAGCAGTAACGCACCAAAATGAAGATACTCAATCGTCCTAAATTTAGCTTTTCGAGCCGCTTCATCAGCCAAATGCGCAATCACAACTGTTGCTGTACGAACAAAGATGGTTAATACTTGACCAGCTACGGCTAGTGGAATCGCTAAGGCAATACCTTCTCGAACACTAACGCCAGCAGGCCCAGTAACCAAAATTGCACTCACAATAGCAGCTAATGCCGCATCGGGTGCCATTGCTGCACCGATGTTCATCCAACCCATTGTGATCATTTGCAAAGACCCACCTAGCATAATCCCTTCAATTGGCCGGCCCATTGCAACACCTATTAGTGTAGACGCTACTAACGGCTGATGGAATTGCCACGCGTCTAAGACGCTACCCATCCCCGCTAGAAGCGCTACAACAAATACCAAAATTATCGATATGATTGTCATACTCTAATCCTCTACCTAACTCTAGGCTCCTAATATTTACTGTTTTTATTGTAACCCCTTTCTATATTAATGTAAACGGTTTCAAAGACTTTTTGAAACTATTTTATATTTATCAATTATCTTAATTTTTAAGAACGCCAGATCATTATTACGATAAATTTTTGGTGTTACAAAACTCTTAATCAATGTCATATCACCATCTACAACATAACTGTTAACATCCTTAGCCAAAATAAAGCTCATACCCTTTTGCAAATCATAATGTTCATGACCAATAGTGAGTGTACCCTTTCCTGAAATAACTGTAAATAATTCATAGTTATGATGTTGATTAAGAACTGTACGCCCTCTAACTGACAACTTATCAATTGAGAAATACGGTGCCATGAGTAAGCGTGTAATAATTGTGTTATCTTGCATCATGATTCTTTGCCCTAAAATAGGATCGATATGTGGTGCTTTGGTTACCGATAACGCCTCGTCTACTTGTAATGCTCTTAGTTGATGCGTCGTTGGATCAACGCGATCAAAATCATAGAAACGGTAGGTTGTATCTGAACTTTGCTGAATTTCCATTGCCACAATACCTGCACCTAAGGCATGAAAGGTTCCCGATGGGACGTAAAAGAAGTCACCAGTTTTAACAGGAATTGTCCGCAAGATATTAGCCCAATCTTTATCGTTCACTGCTTGACGTAATGCTGTTTTGTTTTTAGCACGATGACCATAATAAAGTTTTGCACCAGGCTCGGCAGATAAAATATACCAACTTTCCGTTTTGCCAAAGTTCTCGCCCACTTTTCTGGCTTGATCGTCATTTGGATGAACTTGAATGGACAAATTCTTTTGCGCATCTAAAATTTTCACCAATAGCGGAAATGCTTCATTTTCACCGTGACCACCAAATAGTTCAGGATGCTGCTGCCAAACCTCTGCTAAAGGCATGCCCGATAATTTACCATTCATAACATGACTATCACCATTCTGGTGTGCAGCAACCACCCAAGCTTCACCAACATGATCACTTTCTAAGTTAAACCCATAATCAGCAAGGTTTTGGCCACCCCACATTTTCTGATGTAGCTCACTTTTCAAAAACAAAATCGTCATGACTTCCTCCTTTTGATACCGCTTTCACAGAACATGATAACACATTTATTCGAATATTTATGCTAATATATAGGCTAATACTTCAGCACCAATATAAGACTGGAGAACATTATGAAAATAGGAAATTTTAGATTAGGTTTAAGAACACTAAAAACAGCATTTGCTGTAATGATCATCATCGTGACATTTTATTTTTTCAATCGGCCACCATTCATCGCTGCGCTAGCTGCCGTTTTCGCATTGCGTGAAACTTGGGAAACCACTTTGAGTTTCGGTAAGGTTAGATTGATTTCAAACGCTGTTGGTGGTGCTCTGGCACTACTTTATTTTTTAATTCATCAAGCTGCTAATAATGCTCCCTGGGTTTCAATGGTCTTACTACCACTGCTTGTCATCGTTGAGATTGTTTTATTAGATGGTTTCAATTACAACACGGGTGTTATTGGTGGCTTGGCTGCACTACTTATGATTTCACTGACAATTTCAGCTGATGAAACGATTTTTTATGTTTTTGAAAGAATTATGGATACTTTCATTGGCGTTGCCGTAGCTATTTTAATCAATCGATTTGGATCACCCGAAAAAGAAAACGACTGAAATATTTCAGCCGTTTTTTTCTAACCAATCTTCAATTGTATTCATGACACCATCAGCACGATTATCTGCCAACGCCTTTTTATTAATACTTTGTAACATAAACGGCGATGCATTCGGCATAACATAAGCATTGGTATACTTTTGTAACATTTCTAAATCATTACCATTGTCACCAAATACCATGACTTCATCATCTAAGACATCATAGTAGTCTTGTAGCACTTGAATTCCAGTGGCTTTATCAACGCCATGACCCAAAATATCAACTGAACCAAAACCAGATCCAGTAGCATGCAATTCATTACCAAACACTTCTCTGAGCTTAGCAACATGATGTTGTACTTCATCAGTTGGCCAAACAAAAGTCACCTCTAGTATTTTTTCATCCACAGCCAATAATTTTTCAACCTGTTTAACATTCGGATAAAACAATTTAACTTGTGCTGCGACTTCTGGTGTCGCGTGATTGGAAATGTAAGTCGTTTCCTCACCGGTCATGATAATTAAATTTTCAGCTGATTCCGGATTCTTAGCATTCCAATCAATGACTTTACCCAATTCATCAGGTGTTAAATGCACCGAATACAACTTCTGATCAAACGTTGATACCACAGCGCCATTTGAGGCGACATAATCAATCTGATGGCCTTCATCCAAAACCGGCTGAAATAATTCTTGCAAATTCCTGATTTGTCGACCAGAAGCTGCCACGAATTTAATTTGACGATTGTTTAATTCTACTAATAATTTTGCAAAGCGTTCAACATTATACATGTTATCCTTTCGCAAAAAAGTACCGTCCATATCGGACGCAATTAATTTAATACCCATTTTGATACCTTTCCGTTATTGAAACATTATTTTATGAACGTTTCTTAAAAACGTAGAGTTTACCTAACACAAAATTGGAAATTACAACAAAAACGTTTTGAATTAAATTCCAGGTGTTAGCTTCTTGGTGTAGTAAACGTACACCAAATGCCAATATAGCAAATCCTAATATTCCGGTTAGTACACGGGCAAGATAAAATTGCCAGACTTCATATGCCAACCCCTTAAAGCCATGCACTTGAGAACCAAAAACCCATACGCGGTTTGTTAAGTAGGCAAACAAAACGCTCCAAAACCAAGCCATGATATAAGCAAATTGATAAGTGCTATGCCACACTGTAAACAAAAGATAAAATACAACCATATTGACTAACGTTGTTAGCCCACCAAATATGAGATACAAAATTAGCGCACGATAACGCACCAATAACATTTTCATTTTATTTGTCCACCTTATTAGGATAATAACTTTATCATTATATCAAAAATAATACAATCATTCTAAGGTATCCTCATCTTTATGCGTCACCTTTTGTTGATCTTGTTGAGATAATTTCGCGATGTGTTGTCGATACCACCGCATCAAGAACCACATACCAACATTAGAAATAATCATTGCTATAACAATCCATAAAAAAATAAAGTCCATTTATCCATAATTTCCACCTATTATTAAACCATAACATAAAAAATCCCTCTGACCGGAGAGGGCAATGGTCAGAGGGTTTTGATGAATAATCATCAAGTATCAATCAGTTAATTGGGGGATCTGATTGAAAACATTACTGGGGGGAGTAATGAAACTCAAATGTTAATTGAGTATGTTTTAATAATACACCAATTTATCACTTGATATGTAACAAAACACATTCTATTTCATTACACAATCATTACACATCATTCTGATAATACTGATTACATCAACCGTGTAAGCGCTTAATGGATAGCATCAATATTGTGAAAAAATAACTAAAACATTGGTTTCTCGTAACGAAATTTTAATCTAGATAAATATTGTTGCTAATATTAGAATCACAATTAAACCGGTTACAGAAATAATCGTCTCTAAGACTGTCCAAATTTGGAATGTTTGCTTAACCGTCAAATCGAAGAATTCTTTAAAGATCCAAAAACCAGCATCGTTAACATGTGAAGCAATTAATGAACCAGCACCAATAGCCAAGGCAACGAATACCGGCAATAATGTATTACCAGGCTGGGTTGCTAGAATACCTGTTACAATACCTGCAGCTGTCATACCTGCAACTGTTGCAGAACTAACAGATACACGCAAAATGGCAGCAACAGCCCAAGCAAATAAGATAACGGATATAGCGTTCATCGAACCACTAGCGCTAAAGATATGCGCTACTTTATCAGACAGACCAGAAGTGACTAATACACCACGTAGTGCGCCACCTCCACCAACAATTAACAAAATACCTGCAACTGCATTAATTGCCTCGTTAAGTGACTTACCGACTTCTGTCATTGACTTTGATTGCCAAACACCCATCGAGAAGATGGCAAAGATTAAGGCAACAGTCATCGCGACTGCAGGATTAGCAGCAAATTCGACAATTTCATCAATCAAAGTTGGATTTTTAGGTGTTACCCCACCTGTATAAATCAACTTATACACTGTGGCAATAATCATAAATACTAATGGGAAAACTGAAGTCAAAACTGACAAACCAAAGCTAGGTGTTGCCTTTAAATCATATTCTTTAATCTCACCAACGGCACGAATTTCCGTTTTGAATTGGAAAGCACCTGGTGCATATTTTTGTGCTAATTTAGTAAATGCCGGCCCAGCAACAACAGCTGTAATAACCGAAACCAACAAACCGAAGATAAGCATCATACCAATGTTAGCGCCTAATGCTGAGGCAACAGCTGTTGGTGCAGGTTGTGGTGGCAAGAAACCTTGTGCTGAACTCAATGCCGCCGTCATAGAAATACCTAAGTAAAGTAGTGGTACTTTGGCTTCAATCGCAACCGCAAAGACGATTGGAATCAATAGCACCATACCAACACCGAAAATCATTGAAATTCCGATGATAAATGAGGCAATTAGAACGGCCCATTGCAACTTTTTTAGACCAAACCAATCAATCAGTGTCTTGGCAATTCTATATGATCCACCGGCATCTGCAACCAAGCGACCAATCATACCACCAAAGATAAAGATAACTGAGTTAGGTCCTAGGATGTTACCAACACCCTCACTACCAAGAACGGCATCAGGAATATCCATCGGTGACATTCCTAGCAAAAGCGCTAAGATAAACGCTGTGACAATCAGCGATACGAACGTATTCAGTTTTAACTTAACAATTAACAATAGTAATATCAAAATAGAAATTACTAACATTAAGAATTCCATTTATTTCATTAGACCTACAGTATCTGCAGATCTTCTCCTTTATTTATATACACTAGTTACTATGCTTACGCTGATAATTGGCAATGTTTTCATATTCTGATTGTAGCTGACGGCTTAAACGAATAAAAATTGGGGCCAATTCACGATAGGCTTCAAAATTTTCAGGATCTGGTTGATAAGTATTACTTTTACCAATAAAGTTAGAAATTTCATACAAATCATCAATCTTACCAAGTGCTTTTTGTGCCACAATAACAGCTGCTAATGCACCTGACTCAAAAGCTTCAGGCACTGTAACTGGCTGTTCAAAGATATCAGCAAACATTTGGCGCCACAATGGCGAACGAGCAAAACCACCCGTTGCCTGAATAGATTTAAGACCACCAACCACTTCTTCAAGTGCTAACGATACCATGTAAACGTTAAAGGTAATTCCTTCTAATACCGCGCGTAACATATGGGCACGCGTATGTTGATGATTTAATCCAAAGAATGAACCACGGGCATTCGCATCCCAAATTGGTGCACGTTCGCCACCTAAGTAAGGATGGAAAATCAACCCATTTGAACCAGCTGGCACTTCTGAGGCAATCTTAGTTAGTAGATCGTAAGAATCAATCCCTAATAAGGCTGCTGTAGACTTTTCAGCATCAAACATATTATCTCTAGCCCACCTAAAGACATCGCCACCGTTGTTAACTGGGCCACCGACAACCCAATGATCCTTATCTAATGCGTAAGTAAACGTTCTTCCCTTTGGATCGATAACAGGTTCATCCGCAACGACACGAATAGCCCCTGACGTTCCAATGGTAATGGCAGCTACACCGGGTTTCACTGCGTCGACACCCAGGTTAGATAATGGACCATCACCAGCACCATAAACGAATGGTGTATCATCTGGTATACCAATCACCTTCGCATACTCAGTGCGCAATTTTGTTTCATATTCATAAGTTTCAACTGGTTGCGGTAACTGTTCCTTGGTAATACCAGTAACGGCTAAGGCTTGTTCATCCCAGTTAAGGTTAAAAATATTGAATAATCCTGTTCCTGAAGCGATAGAAATATCCATCTTATTTGCACCAAACAAACGATGGAAAATGTATTCTTTAATGCCTAAATAATGCGCAGTCTGATTAAATATTTCTGGCTTTTCAGCTTTCAACCAAAGCAACTTCGACAAAGGTGCCATTGGGTGTATTGGTGTTCCTGTCTTTTGATAAATCTCATGACCAACACCACTTGCTTTCAATTCTTCAGTATATTTAACAGCACGTGTATCTGCCCAAGTGATGACACGTGTTAGGGGTTGCCAATTTTTGTCAAAAGCAATTAATGAATGCATTGCTGAACTAAAAGATACGGCAGCAACACGATCTTCATCATTCAATTTAGCAGTCCGTACAACCTCACTTAGAGCATCAATTAGTGCAGTAAAAATTTCATCTAAATCTTCCTCTGCCATATCGGGTAAATCGCGATAAAGTGAATACCCTTTATTTGCACTCGCAACGACTTGATTTTGGTCATCGAACATTACAGCTTTTGTTGAAGTAGTGCCAAGATCAACACCAATCATGTATTCCATAAATTATCCTTTCAAAATGTACAACGTTAAATAATTTCAACTCAATAAGAAAAGCCCCCTAAACAGGGAGCTTACTCAAAATGATTTAACTAGACTTCGATATTTGACAGCAACCTTGCTACATAGAATATACCACATAACAGATTAGTCCTCACATCTAAACCTCGAGTGTTTATTTAGCTGTATCCATTGCGTGACCACCGAAGCCATTGCGCAATGCTGAAACGACCTTACCAGTGAATGTATCATCTTGCAATGAACGGTAACGCATCATCAATGACAATGCAATAACTGGTGCTGGAACTTCCAAATCAAGAGATTCTTCAATTGTCCACTTACCTTCACCTGATGAATGCATACGACCAGCGACAGCATCCAACTTAGGATCCTTAGCAAACTGTTCTTCAGCCAATTCCATCAACCATGAACGAACAACTGAACCGTGGTTCCATAGCTTAGCAACAGCTTCGTAATCGTAGTCGTATTGTGAAGCTTCAAGAACTTCAAATCCTTCGGCGATAGCTTGCATCATACCATATTCGATACCATTGTGGACCATCTTCAAGTAATGACCTGATCCCAACTTACCTGTGTACAAGTAACCATCTTCCAAAGCGATTGACTTGAACAAAGGTTCGATAACCTTCCATGATTCAGCATCATCTCCACCAATCATGAAGTTTCCACCGTTACGTGCACCAGACATACCACCTGAAGTACCAGCATCAAAGAACTTAATGCCTGCAGCAGTAGTACGCTTGTTTTGTTCCAAATTATCTTTGTAGTTTGAATTTCCACCATCGATGATGATGTCATTCTTGTCCATCTTTTCAATCAATGTATCGATTGTTGAGTTAGTTGGTACACCAGCTGGTACCATTACCCATACAACCTTTGGTGAAGGCAATTGTGACAACATGTCATCAATGTCAGATGCAGTTGAAACCTTATCTGAGTAGTCTGCTGCTTCTTTAACAAAGTCAGCATTCAAATCAAATGCTACAACTTCGTGATCATTGTCAACAGCATTCTTAACTAAGTTCAAGCCCATCTTACCAAGGCCAATCATCGCAAACTTCATGTTTACATACCTCTTTATTTTTTGTACAAGACCATTGTATGAAAAAATTTACAATATGCAAGCCATTTATTGAAAATTTTTTCTTATCTTGTATAGTAAAGTACGTTGTTACCCTTTAATAAAATTTATATGAAATCAGTATTAGAATATGCCAAAAAATATCGTTACAAAATTACGTGCTCAAAAAAAGCAATATAATCCAACTGAACAAAAATTAATCCAATATATCATTGATGATCCACAGCGCGCTAAAGAAGCGACCATTAGAGAGATGGCACTTGGCAGTGGCATTAGCACGGCCAGTATTTCGCGTTTTGTTAAGAAAATCGGCTTTGAATCTTTCCGTGAATTTTCATTAGCTTTAGCTAGTTCAAGCGTTCGAAATATAACCAATGACTTTTTTGGTGAAATTAGTGACGATGATAATACAATTGCCATTGCACATAAAGTTTTTCATGGCGCTACAAACGCTCTGGCAACAACAGAAGCAAATTTAGATGGTCAAAAATTAGATCATGCAACACAAGCCCTTATCAACTCTAATCGTGTCGGTTTCTTCGGAATTGGTGGTTCCTCTATTTTAGCTTTTAACGCCTATCACAAATTTTTACGCACACCACTTAATGTTTTTGCCCATCCAGATTATGATATTCAACTCATGGAAGCTGTCCGTATGAAAAAAGGTGATGTTGGTGTTGTTATTTCTCATTCTGGTCGTAATAAAGACACCTTACTCATCGCCCAAAAATTAAAAGAAAATGGTGTCCTCATGATTGCTATTACAGCCTTTGAGGATGCGCCATTAGCAAAAATCGCCGACATTAATTTCTTATCTTTAGCAGAAGAGGTTAACTTTCGTAGTGAATCCATGAGTTCCTTAATCGCTCAAGTTACTATTATCGACACCCTTTTCACATTAGTTGGTTCTAAACTTGCTAACCAAACACAAGATGTTGTAGATACACTCCGCGACGCGATTGAAGAAACACGTGAAAAATAAAAAGGTACGTCATTCTTTGACGTACCTTTTTATTTTAATTGTTGATAAAGTGGTAACAAGTGCTCCAAAACTTTTAATAAATAATCATCCAGAGCTGATGTCCCAAAACGTGTGTCATCTCGTGAAATTGTAACACCAATTAGTACTTCACTATGTTTGATGTTCGCAAAGCGATCAACAACAGCATTATAATTTGTTAATGGTTGTGTCGCATTGACCATGTGATCAGGACTCAATACAAAATATTCTGGTAATTTTAAAACATCATCCGTGATTTTTCTCAGTTTTGGTACAATATCGTCTAATGCTTTTGGCTTCATATTTTCTTCAACAGCCAAAAACAAGTAGAGATTATCTTCCCAAAGGCCAAGTTCAAAATGCGGCATCATTTTATAGCCACGCTTATTCGGTGCAAAAGCGACCCATGTATTATCGGGCGCATTTGTCACGCGACGTAAATGTTTGGCCACATGCGCATACCACACTTGACCATCTTGTGCCAAAACGGGTAACGCTTTCGTCGCAAATGTATCAAATTTTGGATCAATAATATCGCGTATTTTTGTCATGCGCCCCGCCAAGGTCGTATCCTTAAAAATATCAAAATCAGTGACTTCAAACATCCTTTTCCCTCCAGTGGAATTCTGATAACCAGTGAATAATAACATATCCAGCAACTAAAATACTGGCAATTAAATTCAACCAAATGAGAACAACAATGATTGAACTAATCGACTGGTAAAAGTCGTAGCGTCCTAAGGCGAATTTTGCATAAAAAGTAAACCCCTTATTGAGCAGTGTCAATAAGCCAACCTCTATAAAACTACCAACAAGAACATAACGCAACTTTGTCCGAGCTTCTTTAGTTGGTAACAGAAAATTAAGAAGTACCAACATCAGCCATGAACCTAATGATACAATCCATTGAGATTGTGCCAAGATAGTATCAGCAAATGACCACGCCGGAAAATTTTGTAGTACAACAACTGACACATTGCCAACAATCAGGAAAACACCAAATAATAAAATAATAACGAGTAACCAAATAAAAGAAAATGCTCGTGTTAATAAACTACTAATCTTTTCTTCGACACCGGCAATCGCATTGAATGCTTTTCTAAAGATCGCAATCACTCTTGAAATGGACCAAATCGCCAATATAATGGTAATTGAAAACAAAGAGACACTACGATTATTTAAAATCGAAGTCAAAATAGGTAAAAGGATTTTACTAATATTAGGTGGCAAAATATTTCTCAAATTATCAATCAAGACAGTATTATCGATATTTGTAAAAGACAACATCATAGCAACACCAATTAAAATTGGGAAAGCAGTCAGCAATACATAATAGGCAAACGTCGGCCCAACATAACTAATTTGTGAGCGTTGCCAATATACTTTTAATTGATCAAATTTATATCGCTCATTCGCACGATACCAAAATTGTAATATCTTTTTTAACATGCTTTTATTATGCCCAATTCATGGCTAAAAGTGTAGCAAAATGACCTTAAATTGTTAAAAAAGAGCCCCACGCCATAGTGAATGGCAATCGTTAACATGCCAATTGCCACATTACGAACAACAGCCTTACCGACCAAGCCATCTGAAAGTTTTGCACTCAAAAATCCGGTCAAAGCAACCGCAACTGCTGTTGCCGCAATAGTAGCTAAAAACTGATACTTAACCGGTGCCAACATCAAAGCTAACAGAGGAAATGCGCCGCCTAAAGCAGCACTGAATAATGAAGCCCACGCAGCATCCCAAGGATTCACGTAATGACCTAAAGTAATATCGTATTTAATACTTAACACGGTTGCTAAGGGCTTATCATGCAATAATTCATCCGCAATATGACTTGCCGTTGTTTTTGAAACACCACGTTCCATATAGAAATTCGTCACCACTTGATGTTGTGCTGGAAAATCTGTCTTCAACAAGGCCTCTTCAGCCTTTACCACAACCTTCTCACTATCGGTTTGTGAACTAACAGAAGCATATTCCCCAGACGCCATTGATAATGCGCAGCCTAATAAATCAGCTAAACCGGCAATAAAAATTGCAAACTGATTCGTCGTTGCGCCAGCAACTGAAAATAGTACACCAACAACTGTTAGTATGCCATCGTTAGATCCTAAAACACCGGCACGGATGGCATTCAAACGCTCATCCATTGTCTTTTCGGTTTTCTTAAAGGTACTCTTGATACCCGCTTTTAACATTTCCATCATTTATATTCCTCTTATATGTTTTAACGGAACAATGTACCAATGGCATAAGTAACGGCCATTGTAAATATACCAGCAATAACATTTCTAAATGCAGCATGCTTAGCATTTGCACCATTCAATTTAGCAGCACTATATCCCGTAATGGTTAATGCAATAATCACCGCAATAAAAGTACCAATTTCGCGAAGGTTCTGTGGTAAAAACGCCATAGCCACCATTGGTAAGATCGAACCTAGGGGGAAGCTTACCATTGAAGCAACTGCTGCACTAATTGGATTTAACTCTTGATTAAGTGTAAAACCATGACGTTCACGTACAGTGGTCAATAAGGCATCCTTCGCCATCATTTCTTGGGTTGCCTGTTGGGCTAATTCCGGAGAAATACCGCTCGCTGCATATTTATTTTTAACAAATTCAAATTCAGCATCATAATCTTGCTTTAAGGCTTTTTCCTGTTCATGACGTACTTTTTCTTGTGCATCATGCTGAGAACTAACAGAGACGTACTCCCCCATCGCCATTGAAATCGTTCCCGCTAACATACCAGCCATACCGGCCAACATAATTGTATAAGTATGAGATGTTGCCCCAGCAACACCTAAAACAATACCTGATACAGATAAAATACCATCGTTAGCCCCCATTACCCCTGCACGAATAATATTATTTCTCTGCATTAAACTTTGTTTATCGCTCATTTGCTCTCTCCAATTTAGAATTGTTCCAAATACAGTTATATCAAAAATGCCGTTCCATATCAAGTAGTTTGGAACATTTCTAAATAAATGCTATACTAAACATATATAAGTTAACTTCTCAAATCGTTTTAAGCCTTTGATAAGCAACGGAGTAATCATTAATGACAGAACAAAATTTACGGGGAATTTTAGCAGAACATGGCTTAAAAGCAACAAGCCAGCGTTTAAAAATTTTAGACTATCTTGCAACAAATCATACACATCCGACTGCTGAGATGATTCATAAAGATTTACCAATGATTAGCTTGGCAACTGTGTATAATACTTTAGAACATCTTGTAAAATCTGGATTAGTTATTACCATTGATCAATTAGATGATGGCAAGCATCATTATGATTATTATGGTGAACCGCATTATCACATAATTAATCCCGAAACGAATGAAATTATTGACGCTAATAATTTTGATATGCGGCCACTTTTCGAAGCAGCCCGTGAGATTACTGGTTGGAATATTTCTGGTTATCATATTGAAGTGTATGGTCATCCCCAAGACAATAAAAAAGATGAGGCATAAGCCTCATCTTTTTTATTTGTTCATTTTAGACAAATAAAAAGCACTCAACTGAATGAGTGCTTTTATTCATTAATGGAAGCCTAAAGCTTAGCCCTTAACGATGTTTGTAGCTTGCAAGCCACGGTCTGAGCTTTCAACTTCGAAAGAAACGCTTTGACCTTCTTCAAGAGTCTTGAAACCGTCACCTTGGATTGCTGAGAAGTGTGCGAATACATCTTCACCGTTTTCGCGTGTGATGAATCCGTAACCCTTTTCGCCGTTAAACCACTTTACTGTACCTTGTTCTGACATGACTAATTCTCCTTTGGTGTGCTCACCAATGTTATTTTATTTGTAATTAAATTAATTGGTAAATCGAGCGCGTTCAAAGAAAAACGAATCAAAAATATCAAAAACTTATATTACGGTTACTAGTGTACCATACCTGTTGATATAAGCAAGTTAAAAGTACAAAAATTCTTTCTAAATATCAATCATCATACTCAATATGCTGAATATGATGTTGCGCATCAATTTTAATAATCACATTTGCTTTTGCTTTTGTTGGCGCGATATATTGTTGCAAATTTTTTAAATTTGTTCTGCGCCATACAGACATAATATGTTCTTGCCTTTGAGAAAGTGGCATTTGTGTATAAGGATAATACCAACTTTTGGCATCAAAGCGTGCTTTGTCCATAACGGCTAGCGTACGATTCAGATACCACGACTCGATGTCAGCAAGTTTAGCATCGACATAAATTGCTAAGTCTAATATGTGATCAGGTAATTGTAAAGCCGTTACACCTTCAATAATTAAAATATCTGGTTTTTGAATTACCTTTTGAACATCTGGTCGAATATCTGCTAATTCATGAGAGTAATCTGGAATAGTGACTTGTGGCGCATCATCACGAAAATCTTGAATCATCTGTGCTAATTTATTCAAATGATAAGTCTTGGGGAATCCTTTTTCATCAAATAATTGATGTTGCTTTAATTCTAAATTAGTCAATAAAAAATCATCCGTACTGACCACTTCCACATCAAAATGGCGTTCTTGTAAACTCTCTGATAATCGAGCAGATAATGTACTTTTCCCTACCGCAACAGATCCTGTTAAGCCAATTACAAAAAATCTGTTGTCCGCGTTTCAATATAATCTAACAGTTTTTGCCAGTACATGACGTTATCCTCTATATAGGGTGTTTGGTATTGCACTGATTAATGGTGACAGTGTGCCAGAAGCTAAAATGGTCAAACGATGCATAGCACGACTGGCTACCGTGTATAGCAATTGGCGTTCACTATCGTGACCATACTGCGAACGGTTAGCTTCCCAGATAACAACCGCATCGAATTCTAATCCCTTGGCAAGATAAGAAGGTACAATAATCGTACCCTCGGCTAATCGTTGATTTTCAGATTGAATCAAAGTCACTGGTACTTCTGCGTCCTTTAAGGCAGCATAGAGTGCCTTTGCATCAGCTAACGTTTTGGTGATAATTGCTGTAGTGTCCTGCTGTTCATCGTTCTCACGTAATTGCTCTTGTAATTTGACTAACATTTCTGCTTCAGATGTCAAAACGTGAACACTTGGCAATTCACCTTCTCGGTTAAACGCATCAATTTGTTTACCATCAACTAAAATTGCCTTGGTAAAATCAGTAATCTGCTGCGTTGAACGATACGTTTGTGTCAGTTGCACCATCTCAACTTTTTCTGAATCAAAAAGATTTGCGAAATTATTTTGTAGATTCTTAGCATTATCCTTAGTAAAAATCGCCTGATTCAAATCACCAAGTACCGTGAACTTAGCCTTTGGAAAGCTGAACTTTAGAAAAGCTAATTGAAGCGGCGTATAGTCTTGAATTTCGTCAATAAATAAGAAACGAATATCTCTTTCGCCATGCTTACCCGTCAAGAGATCATATAGATACAGATAAAGCGTTGTATCGGCTAACGAAATCTTCCTTTGCTTCAAGTCTTTTGTCACTACTGCCACATGTTCATGCCACTGCTCTTTTGTTAAATCAAATTCTGATAAGTCTAAATATTCGGGTAACTGTTGCAAAAAGTCAATGAATTGCGCATTAATGTTCAAAAAAGCGCTACGTCTAATTTGACGCACGAGTGGTCGTAATGCTCGCACAACAATTTGCTTTGCCAAAAAGCGACGTTCCGCTTTTTCACTAGTAAACTCACGTTCCTTGGCATTAGGCCCTAATTGCGCACGACGTGTATTAGCCGCAGCATCCTCTCCTTCATCATCACCAAGTCGCACCTGTCCTGTTCCAACTAATTCATCGTATTCTTGTTTACTCAAGTTTTCGATAGCTAAGTCAACCCAGTCTTTTTTCATTTCACTACTAATACGTCCAGTTAATTGACGCATTAAATGATCACGTGTTGCTTCTAATCGCGGACCAAGCCCATAATTTTCATTGTATTGATAATAAGTATCGGCAATTTGTTGCTTACTAATGACAACATCCCCTTGGAATACTAAATTACGGAATTTTGTATCTTTATGAATCAAATGTTGACTATATTTCAACAATGCTTGATGCATCAGCAAACTACCCTTTAATGCTGTAAACTGTTGATAAGTTTGATTATTATCTTTTTCAAAACGTTCTTGTAGAGTTTCAACAGTGATCTTAGGCAAACGGCGTGACGTGTATTGATAAAATGTCATCTGTACCATATTTTGTTCGCCCAATTCTGGCAAGACTTGATCAATGTAATCATTAAAGAGCTGGTTGGGACTAAATAAAACAACTTGTCCGCTCGTTAGCTTGCCCCGATACCGATAAAGTAGATACGCTACGCGTTGTAGCACAGCCGCTGTTTTACCTGAACCAGCAGCCCCTTGAACAAATAATAAATCAGATTTCGTATTACGAATAATCTTATTTTGTTCTTTTTGGATAGTTGTGACAATTGATTTCATTTTAGTCGATGATTCGCCACTTAAGGCGTTCATCAGCATAGCATCACCGATGGCTTCTTCCGTATCAAAAAGCGTCACAATGACACCATCTTCAATTTGGAATTGTCTTTTTAGCGTTACATTTGCTTCTTGTGTGCCATCAGGCGTTAAATATTCAACAGCGCCGATACCACCATCGTAGTAAATTGATGCCACCGGTGCCCGCCAATCATACACATAAAAATGATCATGACCATCGCTAAAAGAGCCTAAGCCAATGTAGATTGTTTCAGGTTCACCGCTATCACTGGCTTTTTCACTAAAATCAATTCGTGCAAAATATGGTTTTTCTAGTTGTTTATCTAATGTCACCAGCCTTCTTTGTGCCAGTGTTTTAGAATTTTCTCGTTCAGATAGCATTTGCTGTTGCTGACGAATGGACATCGCTGTCTCAACAATACCTGAGTAAGTTTCAGTTTTTAGCCGAACATCTCCCCAGCTTTTAGCAACTTCATCAATATTTTGATTCGTTCGTTTAATCTCATTAATTGTTTCATCTTTGGCTTTTTGCATTGCAGCCAAAGTGGCATTCAAGTAACGTGTCTCTTCTTGTTTCACTGTCTTATCCAAGTTCATATCTCCTGGGTGCTTCATCTTCTATATAATACGCAACTTATATGCTTAAATTATGATGTATTAATTATACGCATATTAATAAAGACTTGCAAAAGATTAATTGTTATCTGATAAAATAGAATTAATATATCAAGGAGAGTTCTCATGTCAAATATCAATATTTATATGGTCCGTCACGGTGAAACTTATTTTAATTTCTTGCACCGCTTTCAAGGTTGGTCAGATGCCCCGCTAACAAAAAAGGTATTGGCCATGGCTTAAATGCAGGTGAACGATTGGCAAATGTCCATTTCGATGCTGCCTACTCATCTGACTTGACACGGGCTATCCATACTGCACAATATGTCTTATCTAACAATCAAAGCGATTCACCGCTGACACCGAGCTTACTGCCCGATTTCCGTGAGCAATTCTTTGGCTCATTTGAAGGTGTGATTACAACATCAGTCATGCAAAATCTAGGCGCTATTAAGCATGAAGATTTTGCCAATTTTTCTGAACTGGTCACACAATACGGTATGCCTGATGCCATGAACACTGTTAAAGCAGCCGATCCTTTCAATTTTGCAGAGGATAATACTGAATTTTGGCAACGTATTGATCATGGTTTTGATACTTTACGTCAGCAGCACCAAGCTGGTCAAAACATTTTGTTAGTTTCTCATGGTACGGCTATTCGCGCCATTACTGAAAAATATACACAAAATAATTATGCACAGGAAAGTGTTAAAAATGGTGCTGTGACACGTTTAACTCTGTCACCAAATCAAGTGGATGTCGTTAGCTACAACGATGATCAAACGATATTCTAAAAGTTACAATATGTGAACTGTCGTCACGATAACTGAAGGCAAATTTTATGATAAATAAATGTCTGCAAGATTGGATGACGTCTTTTAAACGATTTTTCTCCAACCTTGCATCATTGATTGGAGTTTTTTATGGAAAATAAACGTCGTCGCGTTTTTTGGTTGGCCTAGCTAATCAAAAAGATAATATTGAATATGAATTAGAGGAACTGGCTAACCTAGCCGAAGCCAATCATTTAGAACCGGTTGAATCCTTCACACAAATGTTAGAGCGTCCTAACCCAGCAACTTATTTTGGTAAAGGTAAAGTTGCCGAACTGGCTGATCATGCCAAAACTTATGATGTTGACATGATTATTGCTAATGACGAGTTAACACCTTCTCAAATTCGCAATCTTGAACAAGAAACTGGTACAACAGTTGTCGACCGGACGGGCTTAATTTTAGATATTTTTGCGCAACGTGCTCAAACTAAAAATGCAAAGTTACAAGTTCAACTTGCCCGTCTACAATATCAGCTACCACGTCTAAGAACCAGTATGTCCATTACCTTAGATCAACAAACAGGTGCTGGTGGCGGTGGCTTCACCTCGCGTGGTGCTGGGGAAACCAAACTTGAGCAATCTAGAAGACGTATCACCAAGCAGATGGTTCATATTCGTCAAGAATTAGCTGATATCGAAAAAAGTGAAGGTACGCGTTCCGCACAACGTCAACATAATCAGTTGCCCAATGTTGCGCTGGTTGGTTATACAAACGCCGGAAAATCTACCATTATGAACCAACTACTGCACCGTTTTGGTGTTGGTGCAACATCAGGTACGACAAAACAAGTTTTTGAAAAAGATATGTTGTTTGCCACGCTAAATACAACAGTACGGCAATTGACATTACCAGATAAACATCAATTCTTACTCAGTGATACTGTCGGGTTCGTTTCTAAGTTACCGCATAATTTGATTGAAGCCTTTAAATCAACATTATCTGAAGCGGCAAACGCAGACTTATTACTCAACATTGTTGATATTTCTGATGAAAATTATCAGGACATGATTCACACGACACAAGAAACGTTAGCGCAAATTGGTGTTTCTGGGCGACCAATGATTACTGTTTTCAACAAAGCTGATAAAGCGGGCCTACCTTTTCCAGAAATAACTGGGGATAACACGATTACAATCTCTGCTTTAGACACAACATCGCAAGATGTATTAATTGATCTTATTAAAAAGCATATCTTCAAAAATGATGTTGTTGTTAAATTGCATATTCCTTTTACCCAAGGCAATATCCAAGCAAAATTAGCAGCCAATCATACCTTTATTAGTGAAAACTTTGATGAATCAGGTACGATTATAGAAGTGACTTTATCTCCAGACGAAGCTCATTTGTATGCGCCATTTATTATTTAAGTAACCTATATTATTAAAAAACTGAAACAATAAAAAAGCACACCACAATGTGGTGTGCTCTTTTATTGCCCCTGCTGGATTCGAACCAGCGCATAGCGGTACCAAAAACCACTGCCTTACCACTTGGCCAAGGGGCAATAATGATATTTTACAATATCATTTATATGGGAGCGGTAGGATTCGAACCTACGAACCCGAAGGAACGGATTTACAGTCCGTCGCGTTTAGCCAGACTTCGCTACACTCCCATGTCGTCTCAAACAACTCTTATACTATACCAAATTATAGCGTTTAAGACAACAGTTTTTATATTTTTTATAAAAAAAGGCCCTAAGGCCTCTGTTTAACTGCTTGCTTTTTTACGCTTCATGTATGCATCAATAATTTTTTCATAAACGCCTGGTTCAACACTATTCAATGCATCACCTAAAATATCCATAGCTTTTTGATAATTATAGTCTCGTTCATAAAACATTCTTGCTTGCTCACTAGCTGCTGCCACCCGCTCGCTTTGTGTCCGATAACGATTGGCATATTGTAACAGTTGTTCAGACAAACTTGCTTGATCTACCAAGGTATCTGTTTTTTCTTTAAGTGTATCAATATCTGATGACACAATATTTAATTGGCGTTGTACGTCATCCATATCAATTAAGTTTGCGCCTAACGCTTTAGCTAACCGCTCTAATTCGTTGCTAACAGCAAAGAAATATTCTAAATAAGGGGCTGGTAATCCGGGTAAATTCAGGCGTTCAACACGATGCTTAATTTCCTCAATATCTTGCTGATAATTACCACCAAATTGACTAGCTGAACGACGTGCTTTTTCTAAACCACTAATCTTATCCCAAATGTCACGTTGTTGCTTCTCAATTTCTTCAAATTGTTCTAAAATATTTTCCTGCTGCGCTCTAACTTCACTGTAGGATATTTCTTTTTCTTCTAACAAATCATCCGTATGATTGACTTGATTTTCTAACTCGTTAATCTTTTCTAGGAAAGTACGACGCATCTCAAATTCTTTATGATTGAATTGGAAGACTTGCCCCAAAACATCTAATTGGGTGCTTAATACCTTGTTTTGCTCACGCAAGCGTAAAAGATAAGAAGATAATTTATCAGCATTCACCAAAACCTGACGATGTGCCGCAATTTCATTATCCATAACGTCATAAAGCGCTTCAATACGTCGCTCAATATAGCCGTTTTGTTCACTAACTTCTTTTAACTTCAAATCAGCCAACAATGATAATACTTGTTGACGTTGCGCATCAATAGCACCAAGTTCTGCATCAACACTATCATTTGGGAACACATAACCCTGCTCTAATAGTTCAGCATGTCCACGAGAAAGCTCATTCAATTGATCAACATATTTTACATTAAGCTTATCAAACAGTGTTGGTGTATCACGCATCATTTTTTCCATCTGCGTTGTTTCCATGCCAAGCTGTTCGTAAATATCACTCGCAGCAGCATGATCACCATCATCTGTTAAACGTGTAAATTCATCATAATCTTTTTCTAGTTGATCTAGGAATTTATTTAATGCTGGATTAGCTGGTCCAAACTTAAAGTTTTCTGCTAATAATCTTTTCCGTAAGTCATCATACTTCTTCTTTAAATCATTCACTGCCTCACGATGCGCTTCATCGAGACGCTTCAATTCATTAAGACCCGCACGCACTTCTTTAATAGAAGCTTCTGTATCAGTAACCATTGTTTGCAAGCGCGCTAATTCTTGACGTGTCTTCAAAAAATTGATACCACGTGTTTCAAATAAAACTAAATTGGCCTGCTGGTCAATTTTCAAAAACTTATTATTCTGCACGTCATTATATTGATTTTCTAATGATTGATACTGCTTTAAAGATTCACCAGTTAGTGAGAGCTTTCTGCCCGCCATTAACTCGTCTCGAACTTTTAAAGATTTGAGTTGTTCTTTTTTCTCTTTTAATTCATTAACCTTTTGCACCGTAACGCGTTGCAAAACAAATATCGTAATGTATGCAATCGCTACAATTGCGAGAACAATGAATAGTATTACAAGTTCCATAAGTTTAATTTCCGACCTTTTAAGTATTCACTAATTATTTTAACACGCCAACGGTAGCATTCATTTAATATTTACTAAACTTAAAGCGCTTAGTCTTTTCTTAATAACTTGCCAATCATTTATAAGTTTGATATGATTAATAAGTTGTTATTGAGTAGCAGTAAATAAAGAAGCGCGTCAACAACGCTCCAACTCGTTAGTAAGGCCAAGCTACAGGTTCTGAGAAACGTCAAGTTTAGCGTTGCACGCATCTGGTATTTACCCTTCAAAACGACAAAAATATTTTGGAGGACATATATATGTCACGTTATACAGGTCCAAAGTGGCGCCTTTCTCGTCGCTTAGGTGTTTCATTGTCTGGTACTGGTAAAGAATTATCACGTCGTGCTTACGCACCTGGTGATCACGGTGCCGGCCGTCGTTCAAAGCTTTCTGAATATGGTGTTCAATTACGTGAAAAGCAAAAGTTGCGTTTCACTTATGGTTTGACAGAACGTCAATTCCACGCCTTGTTTAACAAAGCTGGTAGTATCCGTAAGGGTACTCACGGTACTAACTTCATGATCTTGTTGGAACAACGTTTGGATTCATTAGTTTTCCGTTTAGGTTTTGCAACTTCACGCGCACAAGCACGTCAGTTGGTTAACCACGGTCACATTCTAGTTGATGGCAAGCGCGTTGATATTCCTTCATATCATGTTGTTCCTGGTCAAGAGATTTCAGTTCGTGATAAGTCAAAGAACATTGTACCTATCCAATCTGCAATCGAAGCTGTTGTATCACGTCCACAATTCGTATCATTTGATGCCGATAAGTTGACTGGTTCATTAGTTCGTTTGCCAGAACGTGAAGAATTAGATGCTGACATTAACGAAGCATTGATTGTTGAATACTACAACCGTTTGGGTTAATTCTTCATTAATCAAAAACTCGCCTTGTGCGAGTTTTTTATATACTGCGGTATAATAGATTAAACTTATTTTTATAGGAGTAGTTATGGACATTAATGATCGCCTACAACAATCCCAGAAAACCACTGGTACACCTAAACTTAATCCCGATGAACAGAATCGATACTTAGGAACATTTAGAGAGCGAGTGCTCATTGCAATAAAAGCCTCTCAAATTGCTGATACACATGTCCAAAATGAATTCTTAAATTATCTCAAGAATCATAGTGATGGCAAAGTTTTGATTAATCAAAACTTAGCACAGAGCTCTTTTACAACATTTGTTAAGCAAGCCACCGCCACCCATCATCCTTTTACATTATTATCAGATCATCCTACTGCAACGCAACATGATGATGCCATTGCTGTTCTATTGGCATCAGATCATGCTGTTAATATTGATAATATCTACATTTCATAATATGACACAAGAGCCTTTAGCATATCGTATGCGTCCCAAAAAAATTGAACATATCGTCGGTCAGCAACATTTGGTTGGCAAAAATAAAATTATTTGGCGCATGGTGCAAGCACATCGTCTAAGTTCAATGATTTTATATGGTCCACCAGGTACAGGTAAAACAAGTATTGCTAGTGCCATCGCAGGTTCTTCCAAATATGCTTTTCGCGTTTTAAATGCAGCTACAGATAGTAAAAAAGACCTACAAATTGTTGCTGAAGAAGCCAAAATGTCTGGGTCTGTTGTTTTATTGTTAGATGAAATTCATCGTCTTGATAAAACGAAACAAGATTTTTTACTGCCTCATTTGGAATCTGGCAATATTATTCTAATCGGTGCAACCACAGAAAATCCCTATATCAATGTCACACCTGCTATCCGTTCACGAACACAAATATTTCAAGTTTATCCTTTAACGGAAAATGATATACACCAGGCTATTCAACGTACATTAAATGATAAAGAAAATGGTTTAGGTAACTATGCTGTAACAATTGATGATCAAGCAATGAAGCAATTAACCCAAGCCACCAACGGTGACCTTCGTAGTGCATTAAATGCGCTTGAATTAGCGGTGCTGTCAACATCTCCTGAAAATGATGATACGATTCACCTCACTTTATCTGCTATCGAAGAAGTCACGCAAAGAAAAGCTTTGAGTGCCGATAAAGATGGCGATGCGCATTACGATGTTATTAGTGCCCTACAAAAATCTATTCGTGGCTCAGATGTTGATGCCGCTTTACATTATGCCGCTAGGATAATTGAAAGTGGTGATTTGAATATTTTAATACGCCGTTTAGCAGTCATTGCTTACGAAGATATTGGATTAGCCAATCCCTCTGCTGCTCAGCATACAATTTCAGCTATTCAAGCAGCACAAATGTTAGGTCTCCCTGAAGCTCGGATTCCAATTGCAAATGCTATTGTTGAATTATCTTTGTCGCCAAAATCAAACTCAGCTTATTTAGCCATTAATCAAGCACTAGAAGATGTCCAAAAGGGAAAAGCAACCCATGTCCCTGTCCATCTTAAGGATAGTCATTACAAAGGCGCAGTAGCTCTCAATCATGGTGTTGATTATAAATATCCACATGATTATGAGAATGATTGGGTTGCACAACAGTACTTACCTGATGAAATACGCTCTCAAACTTATTTTCAGCCAAAAGGTAATTCAAAAATTGAATTACAGCTCAAAGAAATTAATGAAAATCTAAAAAAGCGTCAACAAAATGAACTATCTTAATTTTATGAATGTCAAGACTACTTTTTCCATGTATTCCACGATATAATATAAGTGAATTCCTCAGGTATACGATTCACTTCACCATCAGTTTTTTCCTTACAACCTTTTAATTGGAAGAGGACACCTAATCCGAAAATATGCCCTATCATTTGGTCATTTGACGATTCTGCTGGAATCTTCCACCTCGACAATTTCGAGGAAAATCTGCGAAGTGTTTAACGGTACCAATTGAGTGTTCCGAGTTTATCTCGTAGCCCACATCATCTGATGTGGGTTTTTATATATATTTTGCAAAAAACTATTATTTTCTTCATGAAAGCGCTATACTTAAGGTACAGAAAGAAACGGAGGATGTTATCATGCCAACGAATTATCACAAGATTTTAGTACCAATGGATGGCTCAAAGGAATCTGAAGCTGCCCTCGCACGTGCTATCGAACTAACTAAGGATGCTGGTCCCGCAGGTGATTTATCAATCTTAAATGTTATTGATACTCGTGCATTCCAGAACGTTGCTAGTTTTGACGATACAATGGTTGAAGCCGTTTCAGACGAAACACGCAAGAGCCTTGAAGGTTATAAGAAGCAAGCACAAGATGCTGGTGTTGCTAATGTAAACTTCATGATTGAATATGGTTCCCCTAAAACTTTGATTGGTAAAGAAGTGCCAAATGAGCTACAAGCAGATCTTATTGTTATTGGTGCTACTGGATTAAACGCTGTTGAACGACTTGTTATTGGATCAGTTACTGAATATGTTACACGTACTTCAAAGATTGATGTCTTGGTTGTTCGTGCACATTAATCTCACTCTAAGTCATAAAAAAAGACGATCATGATGATCGTCTTTTTTGTTTGCTTTTACGCATTAAATTTACCAATCTTCTCTTCACCTAAGGCGACGAAAGCATAGCTTAATTGCGCATTTCGTTCAAACTCAGCAAATCCTAATTGAATTAATTCATCTACAAGTTGAGCATTATCCATGTTGGTATCATCCCATAATCTTGGGAACAAAGACATATTCGTAAATCCTGGTAGTGTATTGGGTTCACCAAGATACGGTATACCATTCTCATCAAGCAAGAAATCCATACGTGCTTCACCACGTAAATCTAAGACCTGATAAGCTTTCAAGGCCATATCTTTTACTTCTTGCGTCACTTCGGGCGTTAGTTTGGCTGGAATTTCAAATAAGACAGATGAGTTATCGACAAACTTATTGCTGTAATCATACCAAGCATCCCCGTCCCCTTGGTTTGGTACGGTATGCGCACCAATCACTGAGACAATAGGCTTTTCATTACCTATCACGCCAACTTCAAGTTCACGAGGTCCCTTCACTGCTTCTTCAATCAAGACTTTATAATCATATTGGAAAGAATCTTGTAATGCTCTTTGATATTCTAGCTCATTTGTAACACGAGAAATACCAACTGATGATCCCTGATTAGCTGCCTTAACAAAAACAATATCGCCTAGTTGTGTTTTAACATCTGACCAACGCCAATTATCAACACTTTCTGGACTCACAACAATATATTTCGTATTGCGAATACCATTGACTGTTAACAACTCTTTTGTTAATACTTTATCAAAACTAACAGCATGCCCTCTTAGTGGTGCACCAACAAATGGCTTATTTAACAATCTAAATAGTCCCTGTAATGTCCCATCTTCACCTAAATTACCGTGTACAACTGGGAAGAAAATATCAAACTGTCCAGCTTGACTAATGGCTTTAATTCTAGCTAGCGGATCTTTTTCATCAACTTTAGCCATAAATTCATCTACAACCATTTGCTCATCTTCACCCTCAAAAATACGGCGTGAAGCATCTGGATCTAAGAAATAGCCATTTTGCGCAATGCTAAACAAAGTGACATCATATTTACCAGTTGCCATAATGGCATTATAAATATTCTCTGCCGAACGCTTCGACACATCGTGCTCTGATGAATTACCACCAAATACTAAAGCAACATGTTTTTTCATAGTATTTCTCCATTCTTAACTCATTACAGCTGATTGTTACACCAAAAAATCACGCGAACTTAGGACATAATCCCAAATTTTTTGTGGTACATTGTCTTCACCATACAACACTATGCTATCAAAAAAACGTGCTCGATTATAGATTGTATGCCACATTTTTTCTTCACGTGGTGGTTGCAATGATACCAAATCTCTTCGCCAAAATTTCAGATTCAGTAAAATATACTCGGCATACACATCACTCTGATTAGCCAATCGCATCGCAACGTCAATGATTCGTTGCGTTTCACCCATAACTAACGGCTCCATTAATGCCCGATAACCTGTTAATAATGTTGCCAACAGAAATAACTTATCTGCTCTGACTAATTCAGGCATGGCAGAGAGCTCAGTAATTATACTGCTCATGTGATTAAAAGCATGCGCCCAGCCGTTGTCTTTGATAAAACCACGGCCATCACGTTCCAATATAGCATATAGCGCAACTTGATCAACCACCATATCAAGCTGTTCTATCGTCAAGAATTTTTGCTTTGTCCAGTGATAATGTAATAACAAAGATAATACTAAAATACTAAACGATCGGCGATAAACAGCATCATTGTGTGGTTCAAAAATATGTGCAAATAATTGATGATCAGATATTAGAAATTCTGCCATCCAGCTAAGTTGACGTTGCGTCAGCCACTCTCCTTGAATTGCATTACTCAAAAATGTGAATGCCCCATCATCTCGATAACGTGGTGATTGATGCGCTAGCTGTTGTAAAACTAACAATAAATTTTCATCACTAATTTCAGAATCAACATATTCAGCATGGGTTTCTTTTTCTAAAGCATGCCAGTATTTCTGATATTCTTGCATGAATTTTTCAGCTTCTGTACTCAGTGGTGGCGTATCAACAACTGAAGCTTGCTGAACATATGGCATATTTTCAGCCAAAGCAAGCAATTGACTACCAAGAGACTGATACAATTGCCCGTTTTTCACTTTTTGTCGTAAGTGACTTAAATTCGTTCTTCCCTGTTCAAATGATAACATTAGATTGAAAATCCTGTCGATTCAGTAAATGCAGACGATTGTTTTTGATAACCAATAGACAATATTAGACCTGTACCAATAAGATTTCCCAACAGTGAAGACCCTCCTTGAGAAATGAAGGGTAGCGGAATACCTGTCAGTGGCAAAAGGCCAATACTCATACCAATATTTTCAAAGACATGAAACAAAACCATCATAACAACACCTGTTGCAATATATGCATAAAAGGCAGTCTGGGCCTTAAATGTGTCCTGAATCATCATGACAATAAAGGCAAAATAAAGCACAATTAAAAATGTACCGCCAATAAATCCAAAACTCTCACCAATGACAGAAAAAATCATGTCCGATTCACGAACTGGTACATAAACTTTGAGATTTCCCCAACCATTACCAAAAATCTGTCCGGAACCAATAGCTTTTAAACTTTGGTAAGTCTGATAACCAGTGTTCGATGTATCTTGGGCAGGATGCAACCAAGAATCCACACGCGCAAATTGATAAGCCTGGAATCCAAATTTAGACAAAACAGTACGTCCCAAGGTGGACGTTACCAATGCTAAAGCTGTGATACCAAACGTTGTAGCAATTGCGATAACAGGTGCTAAAATACGCCAAGTAACACCAGAAACAAGTGCTACCCCACCAAATATTGCCGCAAATACCAATAACGTGCCTAAATCATTTTGTAAAGCAATTAACACAGCAATTGGTGCGAAACAAAGCGCCATCTTACCTAACAAGAGCCAATCAGAATGGGTTTCATGCACTGGTTTCTCGCGATTGTGCTCAACAACAACCCGACTCAACATTAAAATAAATGCCGGCTTAACCACTTCAGATGGCTGAAATGATAGTGGTCCGAAGACAAACCAAGATTTGGCCCCTGTAGATGCCGCCATTGATCGATTATAAAAAATGAGCACTGCAACTAACAAGAAGAGACCAACACCGTACGCAATGGGCGCTAAACGCCATAGTTGCGTGGCATCAAACCGTACCAAGAATACAATCAACACAGCCCCAATAATCCAAAAATACACCTTGAATAGCTACTGGCCTGAGTGCGCTGGCTAGTGTTGCGCCATGCATATGCATGGCTGCCTGAAATAACGAACTAAGACCAATCATCATAAATAGCAATAGTGCTAAAATAATGCCCCAATCCAAATCATTTTCAGTTACTTTTTTATTTTTCTGATTAGAAAACTGTTGCATGCTACACCCTCGTTATGCATAAAGCGATTGTTCATCACAATCGCTCACTGGAAACTTTTGATATACCAATATTAAGCGTACAAATTATAGCTTGCTAAAATTTCCTGCAACGCTTGATCTTGGCTTTTAGCCTGATTAATGACGGTTTGCTTACCAAAGACACCGTTAAATCCACGGGCAGACTTTTCAATATAGCCAATCATTTCGCCATCAACCAAAACCTGTAACTGTTGATCTTGCTCTACTAGGTCCACGCTGAAATTTTGATTTTTTTACGCATTTTATAATCCTCGACGACGTGTTTTCATATGTTCTAACAAAGCGCCAGCACCCTTAGCAACATTATCTAACGGTGAATCTGAAACGACAACTGGTACCTCTAATGCATCGGACAATAACTGATCCATTCCATGCAATAAGGCACCACCGCCGGTCAACATAATACCACGGTCAATGATATCTGCAGCCAATTCTGGCGGTAATTTAGATAACACAGAATGCGCTGCACGGACAATCTGTTGTAAGGTATCATGTAATGCTTCTTCAACTTCATTAGAATTAATCGTAATGGTTTTTGGCATACCTTCAAAATTATCACGACCACGGACTTCCATGGTAAGTGGTTCATCAACAGGTAAAGCGGAGCCAATTTGAATCTTAATTGTTTCTGCTGTACGTTCACCAACAATCAAGTTATGTCGACGCTTTAAATAACCGACAATATCAAAGTTCATTTTATCTCCAGCGACACGTATTGACTCTGAAACAACAATATCGCCTAATGACAACACTGCAATATCCGAAGTACCACCACCCATATCAATAACCATAGATCCAATTGGCTTAAAGATATCCAGTCCGGCACCTACTGCCGCAACCTTAGGCTCATATTCTAGGTAAACTTTGGCACCACCAGCTTTTTCTGCTGCTTGTATAATCGCTTTACGTTCAATTTCAGTAATATTTGTTGGCGCACAAATCATAATATTAGGCTTTGACATAAAACCCTTAACATTTAATTTGTCCACAAAGTAAGTTAGCATTGCTTCTGTAACATCGAAATCTGAGATTACACCATCTTTCAATGGTCGAACAGCACGAATATTACCTGGCGTACGACCAACCATACGGTAAGCTTCTGAACCAACTGATAAAACACGGTCTGTTTTATCATCTACTGCAACAACAGAAGGTTCATTTAAAACAATCCCTTTACCTTCAACATAAATTAAGACGTTGGCAGTTCCTAAATCTATGCCGATATCTTTTGCCATGATAGTTTCCTCTTTTAACATTTATACTTAATTATCGTGTGGCAAAAAATGCCATAACCTATTTGATTATATCATATTTTGTTCATTTTCTTAGGGGTAATCTTGGCTAGCTTTATCGTAATAATACGTCAGGAACACTGGTAATCCAATTGAACATTGTTAAGAAAAAGCTTGCTAAAAGATAGCCCATTATAACGGCTAAAATAACCTTTAAGACAGCCGCCTGAAACGGTGTAAACGGCATTATTTTCTCAAAATTAATAGGCCGAATAGTCCAAAAAGAAAAGTAAATAAAAATAATATTAAGACTAATGCCCAAAATGGGTTGCATCATAAGTATATCTCCTTTAAAGCATCATTATTATGAAAACATAGGTACTACTAGCCTAGCATACTCTGATTGCTTGGGATATAATGTCGCAATTTCATTATATGTTTGAATTAACAAGTCCATTGTCTGCCGGCCAATCCAATGATCAGGTAATAAACTAATTGGTAACATAGGATCTCGTAAAAATGTGTCATTAATATGCATGCCGATATCTAAATAAACATTGAGTAATGCTAATTCTTGTTGGGGTAGATTTTGACGCTGATGACGAATCCAATCAAGTTCCGTTTCGTAAAAAGCAACGATATCTTTTAAACGCCAAACATCATAAGCTTCAGATTTGGATAACGTTGCGTTAAGTAACGATGTTCGAATAATTTTCACTCGATCTTGCACTTGATTTTCAATCGCTAATTGTTGGACTACCTCTTGATACGGCCACGGTGAAATCAAAACAGAAGATGTATAGGCACCAAAACCATAATCCAGTAAGCTATTTTTAAACATCTGTTTTGAGCGTCGCATTGTTTCAGGAATGCGCAGTAAGACAATTGTCCACTCATCAGTAAATACTTGATTATAGTTAGCATATTTATGATTAATATCAGATAACCAACGCTTCCCAGCTGGTGCCAATCGATACCATCCGCGTTTGGTACTGGTAATTTGTTTAGCTTGTTTTAACTTGGACAAATTATTTCTAATGGTCATTTCATTGTAATCACGCTGAGTATAGATATCCACTAAAGTCTTCGCTTCAACTTCTTCTCCAACATCAATGAGGTGTAGTATTTGCTTTTCAATGGATTGCATTTGACAAACCCCTTTTATAAATTATAATTATATCAGTTAGTTTTTTATAAAAAATATTATATCATAAATATGGAAAGCGCTCATTATGAAAAAAACCTATCTCTATGTCATCATTTCAACATTTTTATTTAGCTCAATGGAAATTTCTTTAAAAATGGCCGGTGGTTCATTTAGTGGTATTCAGCTTAATTTTCTACGCTTTTTAGTAGGCGGTATAGCACTGCTCCCCTTTGCGCTTCATGCACTTAGCCGTGAGCATCAACGCATTCATTTGAAAGATATGGGTTTATTTGCATTCACCGGTCTCATTGCTGTAGTCGTCAGCATGTCCTTCTATCAAGTTGCCGTTGAAGTGGACAAAGCCTCAACTGTTGCGGTTGTTTTTAGTGCCAATCCTATTTTTGCACTTATCTTTTCATATCTTATTCTAAAAGAAACGTTGAGCCGATCAAATTTAATTGCGGTCATTGTATCAATTGTCGGTTTGCTAATTATTGTAAATCCAACACACTTAACAGATCCTTTGGGGCTTAGTTTATCGATTATAGCAGCATTGACATTTGGTTTATATTCTATTATTTCACGTTGGGGTTCTATGCGTCATCATTTCAATGGTCTGACCATGACAAGCTTTACATTCATATTTGGTGCGATTGAACTAGCCATCTTAATGGGTATCTCTCATATCCAATCAATTGCAACTGGTCTCTTACAAAATCCAAAACTCAGTGAATTCGCAAATATTCCTTATTTTTCAGGTATTACCTCAAGCAATGCTTTCTTACTATTATATATTTGCCTTGGTGTAACTGCTGGTGGATTTGGCTTTTATTTCTTAGCTATGGAAACATCTAATGTTTCCACAGCTTCGTTGGTATTCTTTATCAAACCCGCTCTTGCACCTATCTTAGCTCTGCTTATTCTACATGAAAAAATTACATTATCCACCTGGTTAGGTATTATTGTGATTGTGATTGGTTCAATGATTATGTTCATTGGTGACCGTTTTGCCAATCAAGATAATCCTATGCCACATGCACATCATTAAACATTTTCTACAATAAAAAACTTGCTGGTGTCGTTGACGACCCAGCAAGTTTTTTATTTAGCGTACTAATTTATCCCAAATCACAACCTCACCTTGAGCTAATGATTTTTGAACATCAATAATGCGTTGATTCGAACTACCGCGGAATTGTAAAGTAAGATCTTTTTTGGCTAATAGGAAACGACCATCAACTAAAATATCAATCTTCGATAATAACGCTTTCTTATCATCCGACTCAACTTGTAATTCATCCCAAGTATATCCCGTCCAAGACCAAATATCCTTATCGTGACCAAATTCGCGATGAATACGATCAACTAGCGCGATACAAACATTCGTATTGAGAAAAGGTTCGCCACCAAGCAACGTCAAGCCCTGAACATAACTTTGACTTAAATCTTGAATAATTTGATCTTCTAGTTCCTGTGTATAAGGTTGTCCATAATGGAAGTTTTGCGCAACCTTGTTATAACAACCTGGACAGCTAAATTTACAGCCACTCACATAGAGGCTACAACGTACGCCTTCTCCATCGACAAAATTAAACGGCTTATAACTTGCCACATAATCCATACTCAAGTCTTCTGCTAGCCATTCTTGTGGTTTAGGATTCTTAGGCTGTCGTACTCTTTTAGGTCGCTGACGCGGTGTGGCAGTCTCGATTTCTTCTGACATATTGTCTCCTAACCTTGGCGTGCTGCACTTGTGGCATCATTTCCTAAACTCATATGCTTAACACGTGTGACAATTTCCTTATGCCGACCATGAATCATTGGGCGTTTCTGTGGATTGCCTAGATAGCCACATGTTCGCTTCACAACATCACAAGTTTCAGGATTTGTGTTACCACAATCTGGACATTTAAAGCCACGTTCCGTAGGCATAAATTCACCCTTAAAACCACATTCGAAGCACTGATCAATTGGTGTATTTGTACCAAGATAACCAATTTTATCATAAGCATAATCCCAAACAGCTTCCAATGCTTTTGGATTCTGTTTCAAATTTGGATACTCACAATAATGAATAAAGCCACCGGAACAATACTTAGGGTAATCTTTTTCAAAGTCTAATTTTTCAAAAGGTGTCACTGGCTTGCGAATATCATAATGGAAACTATTTGTATAATAATCTTTATCTGTAATATTGGGTACTAATCCAAATTTCTCAGCATCTAAACGGCAGAAAGTATCTGTCAAACTTTCACTTGGTGTACCATAAACGCTGAAATGATAACCATACTCATTACCCCAGTCGTTACAGTGTTCCCAAAGATTTTTCACGATATTAACAGTAAATGCTTTGGCTTCTGCATTGTGTTCCCAATCGGGGCCATAGAAAGCAGCACCAACCTCATATAATCCAATATATCCTAAGGAAACTGTTGCTCGCTTATTTTTGAACAACTCATCAACACTCTGATCTTTTTCCAATCGTTTTCCAAAGGCACCAAACTGATACAAAATAGGTGCATTCTCAGGCGTCGCATCTTTAACACGATTAACCTTAAAGACCAATGCTTCTCGGCATATATCTAGTCTTTCTTCTAGAATTTTCCAGAATTTTTCCGTATCACCATTGGCTTCCAAAGCGATTCTTGGCAAATTAACCGTGACAACGCCAAGGTTCATCCGTCCTGCATTCACTTCTTTACCATTTTCATCATGCCAACCCTGTAAGAATGAACGACATCCCATTGGTGCTTTAAAACTACCTGTTAATTCAACAATTTTGTCATACATTAAGATATCAGGATACATACGTTTAGTTGCACAATCAACAGCTAATGATTTGATATCATAATTAGGTTCTCCTGGCGCGAAGTTTAACCCCTTTTTAATTGTAAAGACTAATTTAGGGAAGATTGCTGTACGCTTTTCTTTTCCCAAACCTTCTATTCGAATTTGTAAAATAGCTTTCTGTATCTCACGTTCAATCCAGCTCGTTCCTAAACCAAATCCAACAGTAGTAAAAGGCGTTTGTCCTTGTGATGAGTATAATGTGTTAATTTCATACTCCAACGCTTGCATGGCATCATAGATGTCTTTTTTGTTTGTTGCTTGGCATAATCAATTTGTTGTTCAGCATCACTAATCCATTGCTTAGACTCGGTAAGATGCTTTTGATAATTTTTTCTGCAAAAGGCGCCAACACTTCGTCAGTACGATCTGAAGAACAGCCGCCATACTGACTTGATGTTACGTTTGAAATAATTTGAACCATCTGAGCAGTTGCCGTTTGAATTGATTTTGGTGTTTCTACTTCAGCATTACCGATTGTAAAACCATTCGTTAGCATTTCCTTAAAATCAATTAAACAGCAATTTGTCATTGGACTATAAGGTTGATAATCTAAATCATGCCAGTGAATCTCACCCTTCATATCAGCGTTAGCCACCTTGGGTGGTAACATTTTCAACCCAATAGCTCTAGCAACCGCTCCAGCTGTTAAATCTCGTTGTGTATTGAAAATATGACTATCCTTATTGGCATTCTCATTCACAACTGCACTGTCTTTATTAATCAGGCGTTGAACTCTAACATTAACATCGGTTGCTTGACTCCGTTCAAAATCACGGCGCGCACGATAGTTAATATATTCCTCGGCTAAATCAAAAAAGTGATGTGCCAGCAATGATTGTTCAACAATGTTTTGAATTTCATAAATTTTAACATCGTCTGTAAACCGCTTTTTAACTTCTTCTACAACATCAAGCATGACATCTTCAAGTGCTGCTTCGTCGCTTGCGTTGCCCTCCCCCTGAATCTTTTGATTCGCCTTATTTAAAGCAACCAATATTTTATGATAGTCAAATGTGACACGCCGACCATCCCGCTTAACCACTGCTACATTGATTGGATCTGCAATAACTTTTACCCCGATTTCAGACACTAATACTACCCCTTTTCATTTATGTTATTGATGACATATATCATATCAATCAAACTACGGTTATTATAACGCCTATTTTTTCTATCCTCAAATATAAAGGTTCTGGTCTTTTTGTTAATTTTTTGTTAAATAATTAACTTGAAAATGATACATTACAACAGTTAAAAATGTGCTAAAATATTTAACACATTTTCCATGATTATTTGAATTGAGTATTGTATGATAGAATTTGTAAAATAAATAAGCTCATGATTAAGGATATAAACTATGAATGCTATTGTTGTTTATGCAACGATTACTGGTAATAATGAAGCTGTTGCAGATATTATTATTGACCAATTAAAATCACATGATGTTATGGTTACTAAATCAGAAATATCTCAAACTGAAGTTGAAGATTTACAAAATCAAGATATTGCGGTTGTCGTACCGTACACTTATGATAATGGCTCATTACCTGATGAAGGATTAGATTTCTACGATGATTTAGAATTTATTGATTTATCAGGAACAAAGTATGGCGTTGCTGGTTCAGGTGATTTGTTCTATGAAGATGATTATTGTGTTGCTGTAGATAAATTTGATACAGCATTGTCCAATGCGAAAGCAAACAAGGCTGCACAAAATGTTAAAATTAATCTCATCCCTGATAAAACGGATGAGGCACAACTCAAAAAATTTGTTAACGATTTATTAGCATAATAAAAAAGCCACTACTTAACGTAGCGGCTTTTTTTAATGCTTGTCATTAAATGTTCGTGCAACTTCATCTAATGTTTGAATATTTTCTTCAACTTCGTTGTCGTCACTCTCAATAGTGTCGCCAACAACCTTTGTTTTTATCTTACGATATTCAGCCATACCAGTACCAGCTGGAATAATCTTACCGATAATAACGTTTTCCTTCAAACCAACCAACGGATCATTCTTACCGCGAATAGCAGCATCAGTCAAGACACGTGTTGTTTCTTGGAATGATGCAGCTGACAAGAATGAATTGGTTTCAAGCGCAGCCTTAGTGATACCTAACAAAACTGGACGAGCTGTAGCAGGCACCTTGCCAGCAAACAATGCAGGTTCATTAGCGCGCTTAAAGTCTGCAATATCCATCAATGTACCAGGAAGCAAAGGTGTTTCCCCAGGATCCATAACGCGTACTTTACGCATCATCTGACGAATCATGACTTCAATATGTTTATCTGACACTTCGATACCCTGCAAACGATAAACCTTTTGGATTTCAGTCAACATGTAGCTCTCAGTTGTCAATGTATCAGTAACAGCTAACAATTCCTTAGGATCGATAGGTCCTTCATTAAGTGTTTGACCACGTTGAATTTCATCACCTTCTCCAACACGCATACGTGCAGAAAGTGGCAATGTATAAGAACGTGTATCTGTTTCACCTTCAACTGTTACGATCTTTGTGCGTTCAGCTGGATTCTCTTCGATAGAAGCAATGATTCCAGTAACTTCAGAAATTTCAGCACGTCCCTTAGGAATACGTGCTTCAACAATTTCCTGCACACGTGGCAAACCTTGCGTAATATCGTTTCCACCAGCAACACCACCCGTGTGGAAGTTACGCATTGTCAACTGCGTACCAGGTTCACCAATTGATTGGGCAGCAACTGTACCAACTGCTTCACCAACTTCAACATCTTCTCCAGTCGCCAAATTACGACCATAATCCAAGACTGAAACACCGTGTTCTGTTGTTGATGTAAAGACGGAACGAATCGTTACCTTATCAATACCAGCAGCAATAATCTTCTTGGCGATATCTTCACTAATCATTTCATTCTTTGAAATAATCTTTTCACCAGTTTCAGGATCAAATACCGACTTCATTGCATAACGACCCAAAATACGATCATATAACGGTTCAACAACAGAGTTGCCATCCATGATTGCTGAAACTTCTAGTCCACGATCAGTATCATTATCGTACTCACGCACAATAACATCTTGCGCAACATCGACCAAACGACGTGTCAAGTAACCAGAGTTGGCTGTCTTCAAAGCCGTATCTGACATTCCCTTACGGGCACCGTGGGTAGAAATAAACATTTCCATCACAGTCAAGCCGTCACGGAAGTTAGCAGTAACTGGCAATTCAATAATTTTACCACCAGGTCCAGCCATCAAACCACGCATACCGGCTAACTGAACGAAGTTAGAAATGTTACCACGCGCACCTGAATCCTGCATCATATAGATTGGATTAGTCACATCGAAGGATTCAATCAAACGATCTTGAATAATATCCTTGGCCTTGGTCCAAATTTCTGTCACACGTTGATAACGTTCAGAATCTGTAATCAAACCACGACGGAACTGCTTTGTTACTGTCGCAACTTGCTTATGGGCATCTTCCAAAATTGCTGGCTTATCTTTTAATTCAATAACATCTGTCATGGCAACCGTCAATCCAGATTGTGTTGATTTATCATAACCCAAGTCCTTCATGCGATCCAAAAGTAATGATGTTTCTGTTACTTTATAACGCTTATAAACTTCGGCAATAATATCAGATAAGAATCCCTTCTTAAAGGGACGTACAATTTCTTCATGTGCCAAATGATCATGAATATCTTCACCAAAGTTAATAAAGAATTCATCACTGATACCCTTAAAGTTATCTTCAGATGGTTCATTAATATAAGGGAAGTCTACTGGCAAAATTTCGTTAAACAACAATTTACCAACAGATGTAATCATAATCTTCTGGCGTTGTTCATCAGTAAATGGTTTTTCGTCAGGGAATGTCGATGTTTGAATTCCAATACGTGTATGATAATGCACAATCTTATTTTCATAAGCAATGCGTGCTTCTGCAACACTACTGAAAATCATACCTTCACCTTCACGACCAGCTTCTTCAGTCGTTAGGTAATAGTTACCAATCACCATATCCTGTGATGGCGCAACAATTGGCTTTCCATCCTTAGGTGCCAAAATGTGCCCAGCGGCAAGCATTAACAAACGTGCTTCTGCTTGTGCTTCA
This sequence comes from Leuconostoc fallax KCTC 3537, assembly GCF_000165675.1. Taxonomy (GTDB): domain Bacteria; phylum Bacillota; class Bacilli; order Lactobacillales; family Lactobacillaceae; genus Leuconostoc_B; species Leuconostoc_B fallax. Next base: position 268,627 of record NZ_AEIZ01000026.1, read on the forward strand.
TCAGAAAGTGGTACGTGAATGGCCATCTGATCGCCATCAAAATCAGCGTTATAAGCTTCAGTTACCAAAGGATGCAAACGCATTGCCTTACCTGAAACCAACACTGGCTCAAAAGCCTGAATTCCCAAACGATGTAGCGTAGGTGCTCGGTTCAAAAGAACTGGATGTTCTTTAATGACATCTTCCAAAACATCCATAACATCATTATCTTGACGATCAATCTTACGCTTAGCTGATTTAACATTACCGGCCAAGTTACGCTTTGTTAATTCGCGCATAATGAATGGTCGGAAAAGTTCTAATGCCATTGGGCGTGGTAGGCCCATTTGGTTCATCTTTAAGAATGGTCCAACATCAATAACTGAACGACCAGAATAATCAACACGCTTACCCAACAGGTTTTGACGGAAACGGCCTTGCTTACCCTTCAGCATATGTGAAAGTGACTTTAATGGTCGATTTCCAGGACCAGCAACAGGGCGTCCACGACGACCGTTGTCGATTAATGCATCGACAGCTTCCTGTAACATACGCTTTTCGTTTTGAACGATAATACCAGGTGCATTCAAATCTAACAAACGCTTCAGACGATTGTTACGGTTAATTACACGACGGTATAAATCATTCAAATCAGATGTAGCGAAGCGACCACCTTCTAATTGAACCATCGGACGCAAGTCAGGTGGGATAACTGGTACAACATCCATAACCATCCACTGTGGTTTATTTTCAGATGTTAAGAATGCTTCAACAATATCCAAACGACGTACAGCACGTACTCGTTTTTGTCCTGTGGCTTCTTGCAATTCGTGCTTCAAATTATCCGCTTCAGACTGTAAATCAACATCAGCTAACAAAGCTTTAATTGCTTCAGCACCCATGCCCGCTACGAAATCAGCACCGTATTGTACCTTTAATTGACGGTATTCGCGCTCAGTTAATAGTTGCTTCTTTTCAACTGGTGCATCTCCTGGCTCAATAACAACATATGAGGCAAAGTAAATAATTTCTTCCAATGAACGTGGGCTCATATCAAGCACTAGTCCCATACGTGAAGGAATTCCCTTGAAATACCAAATATGTGTAACTGGGGCAGCCAATTCGATGTGGGCCATACGCTCACGGCGTACCTTTGATGATGTAACTTCTACACCACAGCGGTCACAAACGATACCTTTGTAACGAATTCGCTTATATTTTCCACAAGCACATTCATAATCTTTTGTAGGTCCAAAAATACGCTCATCGAACAAACCATCTTTTTCAGGCTTAAGTGTTCGATAATTAATCGTTTCTGGCTTCTTTACTTCACCATAAGACCATGAACGGATCTTATCAGGAGAAGCCAAACCGATTTGCATACTTTCGAACTTATTAACATCGATAGCCATCTATTTGCTGTTACCTTTCTTCACTTATTCTGTTTCAGTAGTGTCTTCGTCAGACTCTACTTTGGCAAACGCAACTTTAACTTCGTCATCTTCTTGATTCAAAAGATCTGGATGTGTACGTGCTAACTTTTCCAAAGCATCAACTGGCAAAATTGAATCATCTTCATCCATTTGACGTAATTCAACTTCATCACCGGCAACATCTAGAACACGCATATCCAAACCAAGTGCTTGTAATTCTTTCACAAGAACACGGAATGATTCAGGAACACCAGGTCGAGGAATTGAATCACCCTTAACGATTGATTCATAGACCTTAACACGACCAGCAACATCATCAGACTTATAAGTCAAAATTTCTTGCAATGTGTAGGCAGCACCATAAGCTTCCAGCGCCCAAACTTCCATTTCACCAAAACGCTGTCCACCGAACTGTGCTTTACCACCTAATGGCTGTTGCGTAACAAGTGAGTAAGGACCGATTGAACGTGCATGAATCTTATCATCAACCATGTGGGCCAACTTCATATAGTGCATAACACCGACAGCAACTCGCTTGTCAAAGGCATCACCGCTACGGCCATCATAGACAACAGATTTACCATCAACTGGTAGTCCTGCTTCACGCAAAGCATCTTCAATTTCATCATCTGTTGCACCATCAAAGACTGGTGAAGCAACATGGATACCCAAATTACGTGCAGCAAATCCCAAATGTAATTCTAAGACCTGCCCAATGTTCATACGTGATGGCACACCCATGGGACTCAACAAGATATCAATTGGTGTTCCATCAGGCATATACGGCATATCTTCTTCAGGTACAACAACTGAAACTGTACCCTTGTTACCGTGACGTCCAGCCATCTTATCACCAACTTGGATCTTACGTTTCTGGGCGATATAAACACGAACCATCATGTTAACACCAGGTGCTAATTCATCACCGTTTTCAGGCGTATAAATACGAACGTTTTGGACAACACCACCACCACCGTGTGGGACACGTAATGAAGTATCACGTACTTCACGTGCCTTTTCACCGAAGATTGCATGCAAAAGACGCTCTTCAGCAGAAAGTTCTGTAACACCCTTAGGTGTTACTTTACCAACCAAAATGTCGCCATCATGGACTTCGGCACCAATGCGGATAATACCATTCTCGTCTAAGTCACGCAGTTGTTCCTCACCAGTGTTAGGAATTTCACGTGTCATTTCTTCAGGGCCAAGTTTTGTATCACGCGCCTCTGAATCATATTCTTCAATATGAATTGATGTATAAACGTCTTCACGAACTAAGCGTTCATTCAAAACAATGGCATCTTCGAAGTTATAACCTTGCCAAGTCATAAAGGCAATCAATGGGTTTTGTCCCAGAGCAAGTTCGCCTAATTCCATTGATGGGCCATCAGCAATAACTTGATCATCATCAATGTGTTCACCAACTTTAACAATTGGCTTTTGGTTATAGTTTTTACCACCGTTAGAACGGCGGAACTTCATTAATTCATACGTATCAAGTTGGCCATCTTCACGACGAATACGGATTTGACGACCATCAACATATTCCACTTCACCGGCGGCACGGGAAATCAAAGCAACACCAGCATCGTGAGCTGCCTTATATTCAATACCTGTTCCCACTAATGGTGAATGTGGGTCTAACAACGGCACAGCCTGTCGTTGCATGTTGGCACCCATCAAGGCACGGTTAGAATCATCGTTTTCCAAGAACGGAATCGCAGCAGTTCCAACAGAAACAACCTGTTTAGGACTCACGTCCATGTAGTCAATTTTATCAACGGGTGTTTCGATGTTTTCTTCACCGAAACGTGCCATAACTGTATCGTTAACAAAACTACCATCATCGTTCAAAGGTGAGTTAGCTTGCGCCACGATAAAGTTATCTTCCTCATCAGCTGTCAAATAATCAATTTTGTCGGTAACATTATGGGTTGTCCAATCAACACGACGGTAAGGTGTCTCAACAAAGCCATACTTATTAATACGTGCATAAGTGGCCAACGAGTTAATCAACCCGATGTTAGGACCTTCTGGCGTTTCAATTGGATCGATACGACCGTAATGCGTATAGTGCACATCTCGCACTTCAACACCAGCACGATCACGTGTCAAACCACCAGGTCCCAATGCAGACAAACGACGCTTATGGTTCAATTCACCCAATGGGTTAGTTTGATCCATGAACTGTGATAGCTGTGATGAACCAAAGAATTCCTTAACTGCAGCCACAACTGGACGAATGTTAATCAATTGTTGTGGTGTTACAGTATTAGCATCTTGGATTGACATACGTTCACGCACAACACGTTCCATACGTGTCAAACCAATACGGAATTGGTTTTGTAGTAATTCGCCGACTGAACGAATACGACGGTTTCCAAGGTGGTCAATATCATCAACTGAACCGATGCCTTCTTGCAAGTTCAAGAAATAATTCATACCTGCTAATATATCTGCAGGACGCACTGTACGGTTAGCTGCTTCAATATGACCATTGCCGATTAACACTAGTGCTTTTTCTGGATCTTCAGGTGATTCAATCTTAATTTTTTGTAGGATAACTGGTTCTTGCAAAACAGCATCCCCTGATGGTGTATATGTTGTCGTCTTGAAATCTTCACGTTCAAGGAATGGTGCTAATTCAGACATGACTGTCTTGTCTACAACAGTTCCCTTTTCAGCAATAATCTCGCCTGAATCAGGGTCAGCCAATGTTTCGGCTAATGTCTGTCCAAGCAAGCGTGTCTTGAGCGACAACTTCTTATTAATCTTATAACGTCCCACATTGGCCAAGTCATAACGACGTGGATCAAAGAAACGCGCAACAAGTAACGCACGTGAAGAATCTGCTGTTTTAGGTTCTCCCGGACGTAGACGCTCGTAAATGTCCTTCAATGACTCTTCAACACGTGAATCCGACATATCTTTGTGAACGTCTTTTTCCAGAGTCATGTTCAAAGCATCATATTGGTCAGAGAAAATTTCTAAAATGTCTGAATCAGAACCAAATCCTAATGCACGAACAAGCTCCGTCATCAAGAGTTTACGTGTACGATCGATACGAACGTTGGCAATACCTTTAGCATCCGTTTCGTATTCTAACCAAGCGCCACGGTTAGGAATCACTGTGGTACCAAAATGAGGACGACCATTCTTGTCAGTTTCTTGATTGTAATAAATACCAGGTGAACGTACCAATTGAGAAACGATAACACGTTCCGCACCATTGATAATGAATGTTCCTTGGTCTGTCATCAATGGGAACTCACCAAAGAACACATCTTGACTCTTGATTTCACCAGTTTCGTGGTTAGTCAAACGTAATGTCACATGTAGTGGTGCTGAGTAGTTCGCATCATGCTCACGCGCTTCTTCAATTGTATACTTTGGTTCCATCAATTTATAATCGACATATTCCAAAGACAAAGTACCTTGGAAATCATCAATTGGCATGATATCGCCAAACATTTCTTTAATACCTTCATCAAGGAACCACTTATAAGATGCCGTTTGAATTTCAATCAAATTCGGCACATCTAAGACTTCTTTAATTCGAGCATATGAACGACGCGTACGGTGCTTACCATACTTTACTAAATGTCCTGCCACATTTATCACCTCGTTTGTTTTTCACTGCGTTCTGTACATTACAATTTGATTACAAAATCAAAAATACCCCTTAAAAAGATAAGGTATAGGCACAAAAAAAGCAATCGTCGCTGTTTCCGCAGACAACGTTTGCCTCAACTATGATGAAATTCATGGACAATAGATCATGATTTTCGTATTTATTCGCAGTATTACTATGTTATAGTATACGCTATTTTGTAAAAAAATCAAGGACCTACTGGACAACACCATGTAAGATTAAATCAACTAATTCTTGCACTCTTGTTTGAATATCTTGCTGTGCATTTAAAGCATGAAAATCACCAAATATCGGTGCCAAGCTTGTGATATAGAAAGAACTCGCCATCTTAGGATCCACATGCTCACGCAAATGAACAGCCGGTTGAGCAAAGAAACGCGCAATGGGTCCGACATAATCCCGGCCGAATATTCGACCAAGACTCTGCTGACCAGAAGATGACAACGCCCCAAAGCTACCATGAATTAATGTAAACACATCACGTGGATGCTGCGTCCGAATAACAAGTGTCATCGCAACAAGTTGATCGATGGGCTCATTAT
>NZ_AEIZ01000025.1 GCF_000165675.1 Leuconostoc fallax KCTC 3537
TGTGTGCTTTTTATTGACCATTTTTATTTAAAGAGTTGGATGTGCGATATAGTTCAAGTCAGTAATCATCGATTAAATGCCTTACTGAGTGAGATTGATATATTAGCGCACGATGATATAAAAAGATAAGTCGGTTAGTTTACTTTTTTGTTAAAATAATAGCAATTTTATACAATTTAAAAGTTTAAAATCAGTGTTTAATGGTTAATATACTAAGCTAAAGGAGTTGATGTGATGTCAACAAAATGTGTTTTGATTATAGACCCTGAATTACCTTTAGGGATTATTGCTAATACGGGAGCTATTCTTGGTGCCGCTTTAGGTAAGCTGCATCCTGAAATTAATGGGGATGATATAGTGAGTCAAGAAGGCATCCTTTTTCCAGGCATTGTAAATATTCCCATCCCAGTCTTAAAAAGTAATGCCGAAAAAATTGCAGGAATTCATTCAGAGGCATCGAATACTGACAATATTTCTGTTATTGCTTTTACAGATTGTGCCCAAACGGCCCAAAATTATGTTGAATACACTGAAAGCATTCAGAAAGTGCAAACACAAGATATTCAATTTTTAGGTATTTGTTTATATGGTGACAAAAAGAAGGTTAATCATTTTGCTGGTGATTTACCACTTTTACGTTAAGTTGTGTTTGGTAATGTTTGGGTGTAATACCTGTATATTGTTTAAATAATTTATTGAAATGACTTTCATCGTAAAAACCATTTTGAGTAGCTATAGCCGCCATTGATTGTGAATTAGCGTTTAGCAGTTGTTTTTGTGCATGATTAATTCGACAATTCACCAAATATTTATTTGGCGAAATATGATAGTACTTTTTGAAGAGACGAGTAAAATGAAATTGTGTCATACCAACTGTATGGGCAAGATATGGCATGCTTAGTGGTGAGGCATAGTTAGTTTTGATATAACTTTTGGCTTCTGTTAAGCGTGGGTCGACTTGATGCGGTATTGTATGATCTACGACATTATTTAATGTATGATGCTGTAAAAAAGTTGTTAATTGATTCAATTCGGCATGTTGTGTTGCTTGTGAGCCTGAGGCTAAGCGATGCAATATGTTTTTAATTGCTGGCTTTGCATTGTTGTGAGTTTAATTGCCATTGGATGTGTCGCAGACTGCATTAATTTTGGCTCAAGAAAAAGCATTTGGTATTGCCAATGTAACGGGTCAATTGGTTGACACCAATGGACATATTGTGCAGGGATAACAACGAGTGTATTTGGACCAAGTTGCCGGATACTATCAACATGGGCTAGACAATGCCCCTTTTCAATAAAACCAATTGAAATTGTATCGTGAAATTGAAATCGTGGTGTTTGCAAGGTAAACTGACAAAATTTATGAATCATATCGTGTCTATTATGCACTTTGGTATATGTGATGCTCATACATGCTCCCTGTCTTATCCATATCATGCCAATATCGCTTCTTAATCAGCGTAAGGAATTTCAGTATAGTTCACAAATAGGGATAAGGTCAACTGCAATTTTAGCGGGAAAGGTGTATCATCTCGGTGTTGTAAGCGCATACATATAGTGGTAGGCTAAAAGCGTAGAGAGAATATGTCTAACAGGGACATATTATATTGAAAGGATGGCATGACATGTTGAATTTCTTAAAGCCTTTACCGTCAGCACCTAAAATTGAAGGACATAAGGTAGAGTCTGAGTACAAAAGACGTCAACTAGGTGTTTTAGTGGCGACGTGTTTTAGTTATATTGGATATTATATTATTCGTCTGATATTTACAACGGAACAGGTCCCTCTAATGAAGGCATATGGTTTTACTTTAGGTCAGGTAGGATTTATACTATCGACGTTTGGTATCGGCTATGGTGTGGCTAAGTTATTTATGGGCGCTTTAGTGGATAAATCTAATACTGAACGGTTCTTGGCTTTTGGTTTATACTTATCTTGTTTCTTTAACTTACTGATAGGTTTTACACAGAATTATTATGTTATTTTATTTCTAATGTTATTTATAGCAGTAACACAAGCTATGGGGGCACCGGCGTGTCAGCGACAAATTAGTTTGTGGTTTTCCAAAAAGCATCGAGGTACTGCCTTTTCAATTTGGGCTTCAGCTCATAATGCAGGGGCGTTCTTCTGTGTGGCATCAGTGCAATTAGCAACGTTCTTATTTTCGGGTTCGTTGACAGCAGTATTCGTCACAGCTTCAGTTTTTTCAGCTATTATTGCAACAGCTATGTTACTGATTAATACGGATCGCCCTGAATCAGCTGGATTACCGAATATTGCAGAGTACTCTGGTTATGAAGAGGTTGATGAAGACGGACAGCCAACGGCTACATCACTGACTGATAAATCTTTTGGTACAATTTTTGTCCAAGATATTTTAACCAATAAAGTTGTGTGGGCAGTGACACTGACATCAATGATGATATACATTGTTCGTTATGGCATTATGAGTTGGATTCCTAGTTATTTACCTACTAAAGGATTTAGTGTTGAATGGGCAAAGTGGTTTATTGGTATCTTTGAGTTATCAGCAGTTCCTGGTGTTATTTTGATGGGGGCATTATCCGACTTGATTAAAGGTCGCCGGTCATTAGTATGTTTAATTTGTAGTATTGGTATGGCTGGTTGTTTGGTTGCTTACTTTACAAGTAGTAATCATTTGGTCATAACTATTATGTTGTTTGTTTTGGGTAGCTTGATTTATGCACCGCTTGCACTTGTTGGTTTAATGGTTAATGAAGCTGTGCCAAATTACGCGGTTGGGTTGTCGACTGGTTTTATGGGCTTCTTCCAATATGTTTTCGGAGAAACTATGGCTACGGCATTAATTGGTAATTTAGTTGATAAATTCGGTTGGAGTGCTGAATCTATCGTAATTTATATTGCATCATTTATTGCTATTCTTTTATTAATCTATCTTGTGTTTAAGGAACGCCGCATTCTAAAAATGGAGTCCATTTTAAACAAGCAAGCCTCATGATGTGTGGCAATCAATGGTTAATAGTATTATGCGGTATATTTTGGTATACTAGATGCAATAATTGAATATTTATTTACTAGGGGAGCTATTATAGCTGAGACACAATCGTGGACCCTTCGAACCTGATCTAGGTGATACTAGCGTAGGAAAGTAACTCATAATACGTATGCTATACGCTGTTTAGTCACTTTTGTGTGCTAAATGGCGTTTTTTATTTTAAGGAGGCGATGTCATAAAGATGAGAAAGCGTCTGCTTTCAGCTTAAGGTAAGGGAGCACTTAACTTGAGTCATCTCAAATATTTTGCGAGGGAACCCGATTTTTATCATGCGGGGTGAGAGGTGATACGTTTATCACGACCGACACGATCTAAAAGGATCGTTAGCAAATTCAGGAGAGCAGGAGAGCAGGAGAGAAAGGACGTTCAAAGAACGTAAAATTATCATGCACAAAAATATAAATACATCGGCCCAACGCATTAAAAAGATGGTTGTGGCCGCATTACTTTCAGGGTTGAGTTATGCACTATCGACAATGATTATTTTTCCAAACATGGCACCATTTCAACATTTTGTTGATGTTATTGCAGCAATATTATTAGGGCCATGGTACGCAACGTTGTCTGGCTTAATAACGGGAGTGGCACGTATGAGTTTTGAAGCTCGTCCGGCAACCAGTGTCGTCAGTATTTTAGTAGCACCGGCCTTAGCGGCATGGCTATATCGCTTAACAGGTAAAATATGGGGTGCTGTCCTTGGCGAAATAGTGGGCGTTGGTGTGATTGGCGCACTGTTATCTTACCCTGTTATGAAGTATATTTATGGTCTGGATTTAAAGCATTTTTATTACTATATGCCGTTCTTTATTCCTTCTGTTGTTGTTGGTTCAATATTAGGTGGGCTCATGATGTATACTTTCAAAAAGTCTGGTCAACTGAAGAGATGGCAAAAATTATTAAACCATCAATAGTAGCACTATCTTAATTATTTTTTACGGATAGGTAAGTGAAGATGTAAGTGAAATAGTGCCGGTTGAAAATAGATATTATGTGTTAGTCATTAATTTAAATAACGATCATTATGATCGTTATTTTTTGTGACCATTTTTCTCGAATGATCCTAATTATGCAATAAGTTAAGCAATAGCCCAAAAGCCCGTTCTTTCAAGGCTTATCACGTGTATTGTGATTGTAAAAGGTGTATTCTGTGTGTAGATTATGTAGTTTACTGAGAGAAACAAAGGAGTTTGCATGGACAAAATTTTTAATGTTGATGGTTACGAGTTTGCAATGGTACATAAGGTATTTGGACAAGATATTTTTACGGCTACAGTTACTGATACGGAAGCGGTAGTGAACTGGATTGGTTGTAAAAAGTTTAATATGGATGACCATGTGGATTATGTTAGTAAATATGAAATGAGAGATCATATTAAACGCACCATTAATCGCGAGGTTTCAACATGGTTTATTAAACAAAAGAACCCCAATAAGTTACCGCCTTTTGATGGCATTATTATTAATAGAGCAGGTAAAGCCAATCGACTTTAATTTTGTAATAAAAATGTGGAGGAGGGAAGTAATGCATCATAAAACTGATCTTAGTCGCTTGGTAGGGAAGCAATTTAAAGTAACTGATGCCAGTGGTTATCGATTTATAGCAGTGATTGAAGATATTGAGAAAGCCAAATCATTAATATCGTTGCCTGGTTTTGAAGATAATGCAGCAATGGCGCTAGATAATATCATTATGACAGTAAAATCTAATGCCAGAATTGAGAATCATCTACATGTTGGAACCTATGATACATTACCGGGTATTAGATTTATTATTTAAGTAGTAAAAGACGTCACTTCTTTAGGAGTGACGTCTTTTAGTTTTTATAGCTAACCAGCCTAAGAGAATAAGAATGACTACGCATGCAACAATATATTTTTGATATAAGAAAGCCAAGTATGTTTTCCTGTAATGACACTAATAGTACCAACTTGACCATAATAGATTGTTTGATAATCTTTGGCATTAAGATCTAAATTAGCGCTTACTTGGTAAAAGTTACCTTGCTTTGTTGCGACTGGATGAGCCGTAATATTGGCTATTTTACCAGTGATTGTTAAAGGCTTACTATTTTTTGTGTTAAATGATAACGAATTGTTTGTCCCTCTGATATTGCTGAAATATCATTTGTTGAAATATAAAAATTAACGATAAGATCAGGGTGTTGTCTAATATTAGGGTATATTTGCGCAATATTGGTACCTTGAGGAATATTATCTAACTTAGTTTTATCAACTAATAACTTAACGGTACCAGATTCACTTGCGACAATTGCATTTTTATTGTTTATTTGTGTTGCATTGTACTGAATTCTCAGCTGTTTAATTTCTTGATTAATAGCTTTGAGTTCTTTTGTAATTGATGCTAATTGTTGAGATTTGAGTTCGGTTATTTTGTCTTTTAGTATATCTGATTTCTGGTGTTCAGAAGTGATGCCAGCATACTGTGTACGGTAATTAGTGATAGTATCATTTAACTGTTCAATTTGCTGCTTAATATTAGATACTGTTTCTTTTTTACTTTATCCATTTGGACTGCGGATAAGCCCTGTATCTGATTTTGATAATTAGAAAAAATAGTGTAGTAATCGTTTTTAGATGATAATGTTGTATTATTTATGATGGCGTTGAGTAAAGCTTGATATTGATTTAAAGCAATATTCTTCTTTGCTAAGGCGTCTGATACAATGCCTTTTTGCTGGGTAGCGTTATTTTGATTTTCCACTTGTTGCTGAAAATCAGCTGTTACACTGCGGCACTGGGCGAGATAACTTTGGTAGGCAGATGAACAGCCATAATGATCGTCACTTAGAAATAAATTTTTATTTTGATTGATACTATCTTGATAGCATGTTAATGCTTGCGCGTGTTCTTGTAAATCTTGGAGAGATGATGATTGTAATTTTAAATTGGTGTCAGTTTCGATATTTTGATATTGTACGAGTAACTCACCAGCACGTACATCTTTCTTGGTGAGTAATTCGTTTTTAATAATAGGATTATTGCTTGTTGATTGTATAGTTTTTAATATTTTATGTGGTGCTATTTCACCAGTGCTTTTAACCACGATTTCTTTGTGAGTGAAACAAGCTATTAAAATTAAAATCGTGAGTAACATGAGTGTTGGAAAAATAATGAGTGTTGTGAAATTTTGATATCGTTTGTTATAAAATTCCGAACTTTCTAAGAGCTTTTGGTTGAACATAGATAAACCTTTCGCTGTTAACCCTTCACAAGATGATAATATTGCGCTTTATTATGCATGAGGTGCGTGTGATTACCATCTTCAGTAATCATGCCGTTTTCAAGAAAAATCACACGGTGTGCTTTTTCGGCAATAGTCAGTCGGTGTGCAATAAAAATAATTGTTTTGTCTTTAAGTGATAGCAAATTATCGATAATCTTTTTTCAGTCGCAACATCTAGATTACTAGTTGATTCATCTAAAATAAGAATCGGCGCATCACTTAATAGTGCTCGAGCTAAGGCAATACGTTGTTTTTGGCCACCAGACATACCACCATCCTCTGATATTTCAGTTTGATAATTTTGAGGCATATTTTCGATATCAGTTTTTATATCAGCAAGCTCAACTGCATGTAAAATAGCTTCTTGTGTCGTGCCTTCAGGCGCACCTAATATCAAATTATCTAGAATACTACCAGTAAATATATATGGATTTTGTGGTAAATAAATGACGTGCTGTCTCAAATTTTGACGTTTAATTTGCTGGATATTTTGGTCGCCAATTTTGATAGTGCCGGTTGTCGGCGATATGAAATTGACTAAGAGCTTAGCGAGTGTAGATTTACCAGATCCACTCGTACCAACTAAAGCAATTTTTTCACCAAATGGAATATTGACAGAGAACTGTGTCAATATATTGCTTTGATAGCCATACTGATAGCTAATATTATCAATTGAGATATTATGCGAATTATTTGATTGAATTTCTTGTGACTCGATGCTTTGAAATTCGGATTCGACCAAGTAAACTTCGTTCAATCGGCGATTTGCGACAGTCGCTGTTTGTAATTTGGCTTGTAGATTAATAATATTTTGAAAGGGTTCAGTGAAATAGCCTAATAATGCATTATATGTTACCAATTGACCAATACTAATTTGGTTATCAATGACTAGCTTGGCACCAAACCATAAAATAAGCACATTAATAATGAGCTGAGTTGCTTGTTTAATACCACTTTGAATAGCTTCGCTTTTTTGATGTGCAAATGACTTTTTTAAATAATCAACAAATTCACGGTCAATTTTTTGATAACTTACTTGCTCACTTGTTAGAGACTTAATGGTTTCAATACCGTTAATATCTTCAATGATTGACGAACTTAGGGTTGCATTACTGGCCATTTGCTCTTGATTTAATTTTTCAAAGGGTTTCATGAAACAATAAACAATTAAGAAATAAATTGGAAACGAAATTAAGGAAAGCAAAAACAACTGTATATTTTGAATAGCTAGAATGCTACCAACAATAATTGTGATGCCCAAATCTAAAAATAAGGAAAGGATAGTATTAGCCATAGCATCAATAATGGCATTGGCATCATTGAAACGGGTGACAATTTCGCCAGTTCGACGAGTTGCAAAGAAGTTAACAGGCAGTTCAAATAGATGACGAACATAGGATAAGATAACTTCGATAGAGAGCCGCTGCCCCATAACGGTTAATAAGTAAGATCGGGCGAAGGCTAATAATTGTTGTAATATGTACGTTGCAATCAGGCCAAAGGAAATAATGGTTAATGTATTGAACATGCCATCAGGGATATAAGTATCGATAACTAGTTGCATGTAATAAGAACCAGCAATGCTAATAAGCGTCACTAAGAAAGAAGCTGCAATAATATTAATAATGAGCCCTTTTTGATGACGGATAATCGGCAAAAAAGATTGGATGCTACTTTTATTTTCTTTGACAGGTTTGTAAGCTGGTGAAGGCGACATGAATAATGAGACGCCTGTCCATTCTTCCGAAAATTCTTGTAGAGTCATCGATGTTTTACCGACCGATGGGTCGGGATCTGCCAGTAAAATTTTATCTTTGGTAACACCGTAAACGACATAATAATGTAAATATTGGGCTTTCTTCTCAACGTGGGCAATAAATGGTAAAGGCAAATCATTCATATCAAATAAAGTGATATCAGCTTGAATCGGACGGACCGACATATTAAATGATTCAGCCGCTTTGACTAAACCCAACGCAGTTGTTCCTGATAATGATGTTTGACAACGTTCTCGTATATTAGCCAATGAAACATCAGAACCATAGTGTTTTAAAATCATGGCTAAAGCCGCTACACCGCAATCTTTTTCTTCTAGCTGTGATATGTAGTGGAATCTTTTCATACAATACTCTCCTGTAAAATAATGCCAATTTCCATTTTATAATGAAGATTTTATTTTTTACAAGTTAAACATGAATGGTCGTTATTATGAGGTGAATGGTTGATTTTAACCATTCAGTGCTATAAAATGACCGTTCAATGCATGAGTATATGAAATAATAATCAGTTAATGTATATTGAATTTATTCGTTGCGCAGCGATGAGAAATGGTATATAGAAAGAGAATTATAATTATGAACAAGGATAATGGGGATACTTTAAGATATGGTCAGGTTATGAGTAATGAGGCTTTATCCAATGTAAATGGTGGTATTTTTCCTATAGTTATTTGTAGCTTACTGTTAATCCTAGGGGACGCAGGTGTGATTCAGGCTATTAATGTACTTGATCAAAACTATATTATGATATTAATTGCTTATTTGGTCTTCATAGGTAGGGATAATAAGAATAGGTTGTGATGAGTATGAACGTATATAAAATCTTCATGGAACATTTATATTGCATTTATTTAATACACAATGATTAAAAATAAAATACCAGAGGGAAAGCCAAAAATGATAATTACTTTTGATAAAGTAATCAATTTCAGTTTAATATTAAATTCAATTTTCTTTACATTTTATATCATTGCAACTTTAGTGGGATGGGTTAGTGATGGGAATATCCCTTTAACATCATTATTTTTGGTATGTTCATTATCAATTTTGTCTGTTTCAGATGACTTTCATAGTAAGTAATAAAAATATTTAGAAAAATTAATTATGAGAGGATAACATTCATGAAAAAATTATCACGAATATTATTATTTTTATCAAGTGGTTTAGTAGCTGTTTTATGTGTATTAATAGTATTAATGAGTCTAAGTGATCAACACAAGTTTAGTACATTTACGTATTCCGATATGAATGCAGTATTTTACATTTGTTTCTTTATGGAGACGTTGCTAGTATCGTATGCTTCTGTATTATGCGACAAGCAACCAAATAAATTAACTATGAATGTTAATAAAAATCCAACATTAAATAACTTAATTTTTATGGGTGTTATAGGTGGAGTCTTTCTTATATCCAGAAAGTTAAGCATGCTTAACATACATCGTAATTGAGAGTAAAAAACAGTGCATATTATTTATAATATGCACTGTTTTTATTTTATGGAAACGTTTATTAAGTATTCGATATTTCATAGCTAATAAGTTATCTATATTTCATGAACTAGCCAATATCATTCATATGTTAAAAACTAAAATGATGAGTCGCGATTTTGTTTAAATATTTCTCATCATTAAATTATCTGATATGATCCCCACTCAAATCATCTATAATAAAAATAAACATGTTACGTGATAAACTATCAGATGTGAATTTAACGTGGAGAAAAATATGACATTTACAAAAAAGTGGGTTATTTTAACTGTAGCATTCATACTCATCATCGTGACAAGTATGGTAGTTATCTTGAACACTGTAGGTGCTAAAAAAGTTCACAGGGAAAATGCGACCATAGTATTTCTACATGGATATGGTAGTAGCGCACGAGCTAGCAATAAACTTGCAGATGCGACACAAAGCCGGCTGAGTATTCGTAATCGAAAAGTGATACGAATTAATCGAGATGGAAAATTTAAAATTAATCATCAGCAAATCTCTAGAGCAGGCAATATCTTTCAGCTTGAATTTACAGATAAGCAAACATCGGAAAAGGATGAAACAAAATATCTTGCTCATTTTATGAAAACATTAAAAATGCAGGGTATTAAAACGATATCATTATCTGGTCATTCTATGGGGGCCAACGTCGGCTTGAGATACAATATGGACAAAACATATCAAACGACAGCTTATCCTAAAGTAGATAAGTTAGTAACAATTGCAGCACCGTTTAATATGGGAATTAATTATCCAAATATGAAAAAGAATTCCAACATAATCGGATTAATAAAAAGACACAATTACCATTGTATCAAGATGATAATTTTAAGTATTTTTACAAAAATCGCCACAACTTAAACCCGCAATTAGCCATCATGAACATCTTTGGTGATATAGGTGATCAAAGTGATGGTGTCGTGACTAACTTTAGTTCACAAGCTTTACGTTTTTTGTATCAAAAAACAACGTTATGTTGAAATGAGTGTTACAGGAGAGCACGTTCAGCATAGTCAAATTCGGGATAATCAGACGGTAACGCGGCAAGTTGCTGAATTTTTAAATCAGTAATCACTTTATTTCAAATCTGCTGTATTGATGAAGCAGATAAACGCTAAAAAATGAATGTTAGGGTAACTCTTGGTAAGCTAATTTTTTAATAATATCAGTGTGCTGTGGATAAAGCGCCATTAATTGTGCTTGTGTAAACAATTCAAAATCATTAAATGTAAATCCAGGTGTAACCACACAGCTAACCAAAGCAAAATCATTGTTAACGGTAGAGCCAAATATTGTACCTGCTGGAACAGTCCATGATAATTGCTGACCATTTTTGACATCTGGACCAATTATGATCGCTTCATATGTACCGTTTGGATATAAACAATGTACGGTTAAGGGTGCACCATCATGATAAAACCACATTTCATCTGACGTTAATCGGTGAAAATGTGAAGGGTTATTGCTAGTTAATAAAAATAGGATGGATGTATGCAACGGCCGTGAACCAGTTGAAGTTGATATGTCCTTGTTACTTTTACCGTTTTCACGATAAAAGCCACCTTCAGGGTGAGCTACTAGATGTAATTGTTCAATCCACTCATTAACGTTTTTCATTTTAGAACCTCGATCTTTTATTTTTATCTTAAACAACGGATGTGCCAGAATCAAATTATAACTTAAATAGAACTCAAAATAAGCATTTGTCTTACAGTAACAAATTGTATGACTAGTGCTTTTTATATTGCATAAAATAAATCATTCTGGGATTTAACATTCCCAATAATAACGAAAAATATTAAAGCGTGTCTCCAAAAAGGATAGAAAGTAAAAATTATTGCCCAAAGGATTTTCATTCGTATTGTGCAGTGTGCATAGAATTTATAAAAAGATTGTTTATCAAGATTATAATGTGTATTATTATTTTTAATCTATATTTAATCAATTAATTATTTTATTGTTATTTAAATCGTTTATCACCTTTTATATTAACAAATTAAATAATATGTACAATATACCAGGAGGCATTCTATGAATAATCTGTTCCAACCACAACTTATTTGGCAATATCTACCAGATATCTTATCTGCTTTGCCGGTGACACTACTACTGACGATTGTATCAACCCTTATTGGTGTGATTGTTGGTGCTGGAATTGCTTTTGTTCGAATGGAAGATACACCATTTTTTAAACAAGTTGCTATTGTATTTACGTCTTTCATTCGTGGGACACCTATTTTGATTCAGATGTTTTTAGTCTATTATGGTTTACCATTTCTTTTAAACTATATCGGTGTTAATACGGACAATGTTAACCCACTTATTTATTTATTCATCACTTATGGACTGAATATGGCAGCGTTTCTATCAGAAATTATTCGAGCGGCTTTGGAAAGCGTACCGGCAACACAACGCGAAGCAGCCTTAACATCTGGTTATACCAAACGACAAATGTATATGAAAATTATTTTCCCTCAAGCAATGGTGATTGCAATTCCTAGCTTTGCAACGATGGTCATTTCGTTGCTACAAGATACATCGTTGGCATTTACCATTGGCGTCTTAGACGTTGTTGGCAAAGCAAAAGCATTGGGAACAGCGACATTCCATACCGTAGAAGCTTATATCAGCGCCATGATTATCTTTATCATTTTGAGTTTTATTTTGGAAAGGGTATTTCATTGGTTAGAGAAACGCAGCAACTACTCATCTCGTCAAATGCCAATTGCTGCTACTAACCCCGTAATGCCAGTAATTGAGCATCCTAAAACAAGTTAATTAAAAAATAATCAATGCATGTGGTCAAAGGAGAATGATATGCAAAATAAAACAGGAAATCACAAAGGTCTATGGATTGGTTTGGCAATAGTGGCTGTAATGATTATTGGCGTTATGGTGTTACATCATACAAGTAAAAATAGTCAGGCAGCTTCTGGTGTACAGACAATCAATGTTGGTTCTGGTAATGATGGACAGCCCTTTGCTTACTTGGACAAAAACGGGCAACCAGCGGGTATGGATATTGCAGTTATTCAAGCCATCGATAAAAAATTACCTCAGTATAAATTTAAATTAACGTTGTCTGATTTTCCAACGATGATTACGAATCTAAAGAGTGGGAAAACATCGTTGGCCTTCTATCAAATTGAAAAGAATCCAGAGCGTCAACAAGATTTCAAATTTGGAAGTGTTGGTTATACCATTTGGGATACGTTATTAGCAACTAAAAAGTCCACTGGTGTCTTAAATACTTTTGCAGATGCGAAAGGCAAAAAATTATATGTGACCAATTCAACTAATCAAGCGACTTTAACAGATGCTTATTTGAAGAAAAATCCAAATGCTTTTGGCGTAACACGTGGTACTTATACCGTAGAACAAATTGCACAAGGTCTTAACTCTGATCAGTTTAATGTTTATCCCGCGCCAAAATATTCCATTGACTTATTAAATCGTCAATTTAAAACAAATTTGGTTTATGGTAAGGCCGTTAATCATTCCAGTGCTTATCCTATGTTTAATAAAAAAGCTGACCCTAAGTTGATGAAAGCCGTTAATCAAGCCATGGCGGAATTAAAAAAGATGGCACGCTCAAACAGTTAAGTCAAAAATGGCTCAAGGGTGATTACGTTCCCAAAGATTAATGGAGGTTTCAGATGAATTTCGATATTGGATTTATATTTCAAGTTGTTAGCCAGATTGTGCGCTATGTACCAGTTACGATTTACATGGCTTTTGTTAGTTTGATTATTGGTGGCGCGTTGGGATTGGCCGTAGCGCTTGTTCGATATTACAAGGTACCAATATTATCGCAATTATTTTCTACGCTGATTACGATGCTAAAAGGCGTACCCTTGATTTTGGTATTTTTAGTAGTTTTCTTAATTGCTTCGCAAAACTTCAATCATTTGGCAAAGGCGATGGGGTGGCAAATACGTTACGGTGATCTACCGATGAGTGCTTTAGCCATTATTGGTCTATCACTCATGGCGATGGTGGGATTGAGTGAAGCCTTTAGAGGAGCGTTTGAGTCAGTCAAACAAGTTCAATTTGACGCGGCACGCTCTCTAGGCATGACCAAAATGCAAACAATTCGTCGTGTTTTAATACCACAAACGTTACCAGTTGCTTTGCCCATGATTATTAATATGTTAATTAATTTAATTAAAGGTACAGCAATTGCCTCATTGGTATCAGTCGTTGAAATTTTCTCTGCAGCCACACAAGCAGCCAGTTCAAATTATAAATATTTTGAGGCGTATATTGCCGCCGCTATGATTTATTGGTTGATGACCATTGTAATCGAACGTGGTGCTGTTTTATTAGAAAGTCGTATGGATAAAAGTCTCAGGAGGTCGTAGTCATGATTGAAGTAAAAGATGTTCATAAAAGTTTTAATGACAATGAGGTGATTAAAGGCGTTAGTCTTTCATTAAATGAAGGTGAAGTTGTGACCATTTTAGGCCCTTCGGGATCTGGGAAAACGACCTTCCTCCGTTGTTTAAATTTTTTGGAAATAGCAGATTCTGGTTCTATCACCATCAACGATCAAAAAGTGACCTTTGGTGAGGCTAGTGTTGATGAAGTTTTACAGCTGAGACGTAAGATGGGGATGGTTTTTCAAAATTATGCCTTATTCCTAAATAAAACAGCTAAGCAAAATATCATGGAACCAATGATTTTGGTTCATGGTTATAGTCAGCAGCAAGCAGAAGAACGTGCTGAAACATTACTACAGGCGATTGGGTTACCAGAACATGGTAATTATTATCCTTCCCAGCTTTCAGGAGGGCAAAAACAACGTATTGGGATTGCACGGGCTTTAGCAGTTCATCCAACGGTACTATTATTCGACGAACCGACAGCTGCACTAGACCCAGAACTTGTTGGTGAAGTACTTAAAGTGATGAAGGCGGTTAAAGCAGCTGGCGTTGCAATGATTGTTGTGACGCATGAAATGCAATTTGCGTATGAAGTCAGTGATCGTGTTATTTTTATGGCTGATGGTGTCATTGTTGAAGAAGGTAGTCCACAGCAGATTTTTGAACATCCAAAAGAAAGTCGCACACAAGCATTCTTGGATCGATTCACTGTGCATTAAAGTATGATGACCATGTATAAAAGGAGATTTATGATATGTCAGTATCCAACTATCAATTTGCAACACGCGTTTCGAATTTAATGCCTAATCCATTGAGAGAACAAGCCAAACATATTCAAAGCGCTGACGATTATATTAAATTAACTTACGGATATCCGAGCGAACAGGCTTTTCCGATTGAGAAGTTAGCAACATTATCAGATAAAATCTATCGTGAACATGCGGTTGATTTTATGCAATATGGTGAAAGTGAGGGCATCCCTCGTTTACGAGAACAAATAAAAGAACGATTATCTCAATATCAAAATTTAGATGTTGAAAATAATGATGTTTTAATTACTTCAGGCTCAACGCAAGGAATGGATTTAGTATTTAAAATTTTTGTCAATGAGGGTGATACTGTTTTGACAGAAGAACAAACATTTGTAGGAGCAGTGAACGCCATTAAATCTTATGGTGGCAATGCCCAAGGATTACCATTTGATATGATAAATGGGTGTATTGATACAAAGGTTTTAGCGCAAACACTAGCTGCTGATACGGCACACAAAATTAAATTACTCTATTTAATTCCGACATTCCAAAATCCTGTTGGGACATCGATGTCACTAGAAAAACGACAAGAGGTCTACGCTATTTGTCAGCAATATCAGGTCATGATTTATGAAGATGATCCCTATGGGGACTTAATTTATAACAATATTGAAACCATTCCGAAGATTAAGGCATTGGATACAAGTGGTCTTGTGATATATGCAGGCTCATTTTCAAAAATATTGGCACCTGGCTCAAGATTGGGCTATCTATTAGCACCAAAAGCTGTCTTTGATCGATTAGTATTGGTGAAACAAGTAGCTGATTCATTTGCTAATTTATATTGGCAATATCTTGCGAGTCAATTAATCGATGATTACGACTTTAATGAGCATATTGACTATTTACGCCAAATTTATAAAGTAAAGGCTGAAACCATGGTGCGTGCATTACGCCAATATGTGTCACAATATATGACATTTGTTGAGCCGGATGGTGGTTATTTTATTTCAGTTAAGCTCAATCATGATATTGATCCAATTCTTTTCTACGATGCGCTAGACAGATATCATGTTGGCGTTATCCCTGGTAATATTATGAGTGCAGCAGGGCAAGGTTATGAGCGTTATTTTAGACTTAACTTTACATTGCCTACAGAAGAAGAAATTACAGTTGGTATTGAACGCCTTGCTCAGGCAGCCGCCACTGCTAGGATAAAACAACAAACTGCACTTTAAAAAAGGAAAATGGGCATGAAAATTATTTTTTATAATGTTTCGGATGTTGAAAAGACATATATTGATCAGTGGGCGCAAGATAATGATGTTGAGGTTAAGACATTAGCAGAACGCATTGATGACAATAATATTGCTTTAACAC
Source organism: Leuconostoc fallax KCTC 3537 (assembly GCF_000165675.1). Lineage (GTDB taxonomy): Bacteria > Bacillota > Bacilli > Lactobacillales > Lactobacillaceae > Leuconostoc_B > Leuconostoc_B fallax. Next base: position 16,066 of record NZ_AEIZ01000025.1, read on the forward strand.
GTGATTACGATGGTGTTGTATTTTATCCTGGATCAGCATTTTTAACAGATGAACATTTATATGCACAATTGGCACAAAATGGGATACGACAAATTTCGGTAAAATCAACAGGATATGATAATATCAATCTTAATTTTGCTAAGAAATATCATTTGACGATTACAAATGTGCCAAATTATTCACCCGAATCAGTTGCTCATTTTACCGTTATGTCGATACTGATGCTATTGCGTCACATTCCAATCTATCTTGATCATCAAAAACATGCGGACAGGAAGGCATTTGTTGGTAAGGAGTTAACGGACGTTACCATTGGTATATATGGTTCTGGGAGATTAGGTGGTCTTGTTGCTAAAACGCTAAAGTTTATGGGCGCTCGTGTTTTAATTCATTCACGAACTGTTAAGCCAGAACTTGAGCAACTGGGTATTGAAAATGTTGACTTTGATAGACTATTAATGATGAGTGATGTTATCAGTATTCATGTGCCATTGAATGACCAGACACATCATCTATTTGATTTTGATCATCTAAAGTTAATGAAGGATGACGCTTTTTTAGTTAATACGGCGCGTGGTAGTATTATTGATACACCAGCGTTGATAGAGCATTTGCAACAAGGAAAATTTAGTGGCATTGCACTCGATGCTTTAGAAAAAGAAGATATTTTTGAATTAAAAAATAATCCATATTATCAAGCATTAATGCAATTTGATAATGTATTTATCACACCCCACATTGCTTATTTCACAACAGCAGCTGTCCGCGATATTACAACGATGGCTTTGGACAATGCGCGTGATGTTATTTTGAATGGTGAATCAGAAAATAGTGTTTTCAACTAGGAGGCTGGTATGAGCTTTATTGAAATCAAAGATGTACACAAATCTTTTTATCAAAAAGAAATTTTGAAGGGGATTAATCTTAGTTTGCATAAAGGAGAAGTGATCGTTATTTTAGGACCTTCTGGTTCTGGTAAAACAACTTTTCTAAGATGCTTAAATACATTGGAAAAGGCGGATAGCGGGCAGATTACTATTGATAATGTTACGAAAGACTTTACTAATAATGATCGTCGCAATACACGAGATCTCATTTTGAAAACGGCGATGGTATTTCAAGGGCATGCACTTTTTTAATAATATGAGCGTATTACAGAATGTCATTGAAGGACTTGTTCGTGTTAAAAAGAAAGACAATGCTGTCGCAACTGAAATTGGGAAAGCAATGTTGGCGAGGGTTGGGTTGTCTGATCGAGCTAATTATTATCCTGCACAATTATCTGGTGGGCAACAACAGCGTGTGGGTATCGCGCGGGCCATGGCAATGCAACCTGAATTACTGTTATTCGATGAACCTACTAGTGCCTTAGACCCTGAACTTGTGGGAGAAGTGCTATCTGCTATGAAAGAATTAGCAAAAGAAGGCCATACGATGATTGTTGTCACGCATGAAATGCAATTCGCTTACGAAGTCGCTGATCGTGTCTTATACATGGAAGGTGGCGTTGTTGTTGAAGAAGGGACACCACAAGCAATTTTTAATGCACCACAAGATGAACGGACCCAAAAGTTTTTGGCACGTTTATCTGGAAAAAGCTTTGATGACACTGAATTGGTAAACATATGATGCCACATGAACGATTATCCATTTATAAAATCAGTGATGTGAATCAAGAAATTGATGAACCACATGTATTGTCTAAAGATATTATCTTATTAATGATGATTAATTTTTTGGTCATGACGGCTGTGACAACTCAGATTGGTACATTACCTTTATATGTCACCCGTTTAGGTGGTAACGCAGCGATGTCTGGACTGGTAGTTGGTATTTGGGGATTAGCAGCGTTGGGTGCACGGATTCCAGTTGGCAAATGGATTGATCGATATGGGCGTAAACAGCTTATTTTGATTGGTTTGGTAATTTTAATGATTGATTTTTCAACGTTGATTTTTATGAGCACACTGATGAGCTTAATTGCGCTTCGAGCAATTCAGGGTATCGGCAATGGGACGCAATCTACTGCTGTAGCGACCTTGGTAGCAGACAAATTACCCCAGAAAAAATTATCAATTGGCCTAGGATATTTTAGTATTTCACAAACATTGCCTGCCGCCATTGGGCCAGCAATTGGTCTATTGATTATCGAAAATTGGGGCTTCCAGGCACTTTTTTACTTTAGTCTTTCACTCGTCAGCGTAGCTTTTTTACTCACACTTTTTTGTTAAAGATACTTATCATAAAGATTCTAAAATTTTGCCAACAACACAATTGACGACTGGGTTTAAAGACCTGATTCGCATGCCTAGTGTGTGGGTACCGAGTTTATTAATTTTTATTGTTTGTTTTGCTAATGCAGCCGTGGCAGCTTTCTTGATTCAGTTTGGTGAACAAAAACAGTTGTCACCAACTATCGTGGGGTTAAGCTTCACTGTGCAAGCGATTGTTGGTGCATTAGCACGTGTCTATTTCGCTAAACTTTATTTTTATTTCAAATCATTTGTTCTTATTGTTGCTGGAATTATCATGGTGGCAATGGCGTATCTGAGTATTGCATTTGGGGAAAGTGTGATGCTCTTGTTATTGGCAGGTGCGCTGAATGGCTTTGGCCTTGCCTTGTTAATGCCATTAATGAATGCCGTCGTTTTACGAAAAGTGACATTAGCAGAGCGCGGTCGTGCAACTGCTATTTTTTCGTCAGGTATGGATGTTGCGTATGGGTTAGGAGCTTTGGTATGGGGAATTGTCGTGAGTTTCTTTGGCTTTCAGGGGATGTATATCTGTACAGCACTTGTTGTCGTCACAACATTAGGTCTTGTCTGGTGGCATCGTCGATTGCTGAGTGAGTAACCAATAAAAATTAAAAAGCCACATTATATGTGGCTTTTTAATTTTGCTATTAATTGGTTAGTGGCAGGACAATATGCAGTTAATCATCACATTGCTTCAATTTTTTAAATTACTAGCGTGATACCAATACATGATAAGGCCAAAAAGTGCACCACTACTTAGCCAAATAAAAAATGAGATCCATGAAAATAATGAACTGAAATTTGGAGATATGACGCCCATGATGAGAAACATGCTCATTCCCCAATAAATACCTTGTAACGCACTTTTCTTTTTTAACAGGCGTTTCTGTTTTGGATAATTATCGACAGTGACATCGATTTCGGATAATTTAGCTTTTCGCGTAGCATATATCACATAACCGCCAATAATATCAATGCTGAAAATCAGGTTAGATAGTAGTAAGCCCAATAATATATCGTATGCGTCAATGTTAGTCAGTGATATGACCAATAGGGTACAAAAGCTGGCGAATGATGAATAGATCCATAGCATCATAAAGGCATTGTTACCGATTCGATTGATTTCACTACGCTTATATTCGTCTAAAGGGCCAGAAATATCATAAGCTTTTTTATCATTTTTGTTAATATACTTTCTTTATCCCGCATTAATTGAGCCCCTATGGATATTGATGTGTCATTTATATATGACTATTCTATCATAGTATGATGGCATAAGCATAGCCATATTCAGTCATGAATTTGAGCTTATATTACGCCCATGATAAAAAATCAACACGCTGAAAGCTTGCTGTATCAACATGTCAAAGATTACTTGCTCGACTTTTTAGTACGATCTCCTATACTTATTCATGTGTTGCATTTATTTTTTGGGAGGCATGATGAAACTTGGTCAAAAATTAAAACAAAAAAGAATACAGTTAAACAAAACGCAGGCACAGATGGCAACTGATTTGCATGTCACGCGACAGACTATTTCACATTGGGAAAATGATGACACTTATCCTAGTTTAGATATGCTGGTTATGTTGAGTGATTACCTGGATTTTTCGTTGGATAGTGCATTGAAAGAAGAGGGAACAGATATGGTGAATAATATTATACAGGAATTGAAAAAGGGAAAACGATACCAGAAAATATTAAAGTGGCTTGGATTGGGTATTGGTATTTTCATGATATTCATTGCTATATTAACGTATGGCAGAGCGACTCAGAATGATATGATTGATCGTTATAATCCGTTTTTGGAAGAAAGTTATGGTTACGCTTTGTTACCAGAAGCTGCTCCAACCAAAAAAGTGATGGGAACAGAAACAATTATTGATAAAAACGGTAAGAAGACAACGCATCGGCGCCAGATGATGCTACCACAGCCAGTGGATGCCTATGTGGTGACTAATATTTTTGGCACGGGGGAGTGGTTAAAATTTCAAGTTGGGACGATTCCGAAAGGCTACAATTATGCTATTGTATTGCATAAAGGTTCATACGTAAAACGTGCAAAGTTAATTACCAAGAAACAAATACCGGCAATATATCAGGATACAATAGGTGATAAGAATGAATATATGAAATATGATCGTAAAAATATGGGGCCACGTAATTCTATCAATCCATTTTCAAACGGTGGGGTTTGAATAAATAATTCAGTCAGGAAAAAATACATGAAAACGTCATGACTATTTTGCCAATTATAACCGCCATGATTGCTACTTTTAGTTTATGATAGATAGAGAAGATGTTTAATGTACTAATAGTAAGTATCATTGTGAATAAGTAGGAGAATTATGATGGTTAAAATAGTGATTATAGGCGGATCAGCTGGTGGTGCTTCAGTTGCAACCAGAGCCAGAAGATTAGACGAAAGTGCGCAGATTACAATGTATGAACGGGGACCGCATGTTTCTTTTTCCAATTGTGCACTACCGTATCATTTATCAGAGACCATTGCGAATCCTAATCGATTAGTTTTAATGACACCTGAAAAGTTCAAAAATGAGTACAATATTGATGCTATTGTGAATCATGAAGTAACTGAAATATCAGCACAGGATAAAAAAGTCACGGTTAAGAACGTATTGACCGGAGAAATAACGATCGATGATTATGACTATCTTTTCTTGTCTCCAGGTGCTTCTCCTGTATATCCAAAAACCATTAAAGGCCTTCAACAAGATAATGTCTATACTTTACGAAACGTTCCAGATGTCATTAAAATTCATGATGATTTGATTGAGAAGAATGCCAAACATGTTGCAGTGATTGGCGGTGGTTTCATTGGTATTGAAGCAGCTGAAAATTTGAACAAACAAGGTTATCATGTCACCATTATCAAGCGTCACCATCACTTATTGGATACCGTAGATGATGATATTGCGCAAATTATCCAAAAAGAAATGATAGATCATAATATTGATATTGTGATTAATGACGCGCCAGTTGAAGTAATGGATAAACGAGTCTTACTCGCATCAGGTAAAATGATTTCTGCTGATGCCGTGATTCTTGCGGCGGGGGTTAAGCCGGATACTAAATTAGCTGTGCAAACAGGGATTACACTAGGGGTCACTGGTGCAATTCAAGTGAACCAAAACTATCAAACCAATCTTCCAAATATCTATGCTGTTGGGGATGCGATAGAATTGAAACATGCAATAACACAAAAACCATATAACTTATCTTTAGCCTATCCTGCACAAATGCAGGCACGAGGTGCTGTTGATCGTATTTATGGTCGTCAAATCCGTAATCGTGGTGTGATTGGTTCACAATGTATTCCTATTTTTGATTTAAATGTTGCGTCGACAGGTCTCACTGAGAAACAATGTCAGAAAGAACAGATAGATTATCGCAGTGTCTTAGTCATTCCTAAAGATAAAGTGGCGATTATGCCGCAAGCAAGACCACTATATTTGAAACTGATTTTTGGCTATCCAGACGGTAAAATTTTAGGTGCCCAAGCAGTGGGAAGAAGTGCTGTTGATAAGCAAATCGATATTATAGCAACAGCTATACAGTATAATGGTTATGTTGAGGATTTGCAGGCGTTAGAATTATGCTATCAGCCAGAATTCAGTACAACTAAAAATGCTGTTAACATGGCTGGTTTAGTCGCGACGAATATTTTAAATGGTGAATATCAGCAGGTATCCGTCACGCAAGTAAGAGATTTAGTTGAGAAAGAAGCTTATATTATTGATATCCGTGGTCGTCGTCAATTTGCCAAAGGGCACATTGTGAATGCCATTAATATATCTATGGCAGAATTTAGAAGCCATCTTGACCAAGTGCCAAAGGATCGACCTGTCTATTTGCATTGTGTAACGGGAAAGGATAGTTACAATATTACCCGAGCATTGGTTAACCTAGGCTATACAAATGTTTATAATATTTCTGGCTCATTTAGTGCTCTGTGTGAGTATGAATATTTCCGTGACGTGACTGAAAACCGAACGCCAATCGTAACAAACTATACATTTAATTTATAAATTTTATTACAGGTCATAAAAATAACCGCGAAACTTCTGGTATTACTTTCTGTCAAATATATACGTAAATAATAAAAGAAAAAACTATCCTTCCGATAGTTTTTTGTGTAAATATTATAAAATGATTCAATGCTTGCTTGACATAGATGCTTTTTAAATATATTGATTCAATCATCTGACTTTTAATTTTTCAGCATAGAATTCAGGGGATTTTAAAGTCTAATTATTGTTTAGCCATACATAGTGTATTTATTGAGCCATATATTTGGGTATTATAACACTAGTCTGTCACAAAACGGTTGACTAATTTAGTTTCACTATGTTTAGTCAATTCATCCATATCTATGTTATATTTTTCGCATAGAATTAATACTTCGTCTAAGACATCTGCTAATTCTTCGATGATGTGATCGTGATCCTGCTGAGTAGTTGTTACTTCATCACCTGGATGATCTCGCCCAATTTCATACTTTCTAATTGCCTGAGATAATTCACCCACCTCTTCTACCAAAAAGTTTAAACGTCTTGATGATGATAGTTGTAACCATCCACGTTTCTGATAAAAATCAGTAATCCACGTTTTATGTTGGCTAATTTCCATTTATTTATCCTCCATATTATGATATACCTATAACTAATACTTTATACTAACTATAACAAAAAAGGATTTCTTATGAAAAAATTGCTGTTTATTGTGGTGCTTCTACTGGCAATGATAACAAATACGAAGATGCAACTATTGAACTCGGAAAATGGCTTGTAAATAATAATTTTGAGCTAATTTACGGTGGCGGTGGTGTTGGGCTAATGGGTCTTCTTACTCAAACAGTATTAGATAACGGAGGAAAAGCACACGGTATTATGCCACAAAATCTTTATGATCGTGGCGCTGCACATTCACATTTGACAAGTTTAGAAATTGTTCCGAACATGTCAGTCAGAAAGCAATATATGCTTGATAGATCGGACGCATGTATAGCTCTTCCTGGTGGTCCAGGGACTCTTGAAGAGATTATTGAAGCATTCTCATGGGCAAGACTCGGGGATAACGATAATCCATGCATTTTATATAATGTTGATAGATATTATGATCCTCTTAAGCATATGTTTACGGAAATGACCAAGAAAGGATTTTTAACTGAAATCGACTTTAACAAATTAGGCTTTCTAAACAATTTATCAGATATTATGACTTTTATTGAGACATATAATCCGCCAAAAATCCGCGAATATAAGAAATAATTGCATGTAATATTGTAAAGGATATATCATTCACTGTTATTTATCCGTTTTTAACCGGAAAGAATATTGGAATAAAATCCAGTATTCTTTTTGATTTGATTTTTTATATTTGTTTGACTAAGTGTAACGATTGACATAACAAGTATTTTGCACAACGTGATAAACTGATGATAGTTGATGCGGTATATACAGATGGGGCAATAAGAACTGGAGATAAAACGATGCACATTTCAAACAAAATTAAGCAGCTACGTATTGAAAATCATTTGACCCAAGATCAACTTGCTCAAAAAATAAATGTCTCAAGGCAATCTGTTTTGAAATGGGAAGCGGGTACCAATTATCCTAATATCGAAAATATTTTAGCCTTATCTGAAGCGTTGAATGTCAGCATTGATGAGCTGATTAAGACAGATTTAAAATTAGAAAATAAGCTGATTATTGATAGTAAAGCAAGAAAATATCATTTGCTAGTGATGCTCTTTTTGGTGTCGATTATCATTTATATTGGGTATTGGTTTTTAGCACACCATATTTTGATGATGGGATTTTTGATTTCAACAGTGTTCATGTTATTTATTGAGTTGAAGGTGTTCTTTACAGGGAAACTATTAGAAATATTTTGATAGTGTTGAACATATGAATCAAGATGTCATAGATAGAGATAGTGAGAAATTATTTTTTAGTGTTCATTTAGTAAACGATTATAATACTGTTTTTTATTCTGTAAAAAATCAATGTGTTCCTGTATTATTTTTTGTTCATCTTTCAATATATTTTCTTGGTGCTGTAGGAGATCTATTCTATCTATGATTGTTTTGTCACCTTTTTCCCGTAGCTTAGAGTATTTAATAATGTTTGACAAAGACATGCCAGTTGCTTTTGCGCGTTTAATAAAGGTAATCCAAGTTAAGTCTTTTTCGGTAAACATTCGATAGTTATTTAAGTCACGTTTTGGTTTTAAAAGTTCTAAATCTTCATAATAACGTAAGGTTGGTATAGAGAGATTTGTTAATCGAGAAATGTCCGATATCCTATATATTTTAGTCATTTTATACTTTCTTCATTCAGAGATGTAAATATTACTTGCTATCAAGTCTACTTGATAGTTTACAGTAACTTTATCACATTAAAAGGAGAAAATATTTTGGATAAATATGAACACGGATTAAAAATACGTGAAGCGGTAATTGGGAAAGAAGCAAGTCAGTTGGTGTCCGATAGTTTATCGGATATTGCGCCCATCTTAAATCAAAAGACACTGTTGGCTTTTGATGAGGCAGAATCAAGAAGTATTTTAACTATGCAACAAAGAGAAATGATTACAATTACTACATTATTAACGCAAGGAGACACAACTGGTCAGCTTCGTATCCATATTCAAGGTGCTCTGAATGTGGGATTGAAGCGGGATGAAATAGTTGAAACGTTTATTCATTGTTTACCCTATGTTGGGTTTCCTAGAGTATTAAATGCGATTTCAGTTGCAAAAGAAATATTTAGTAAAAAATAAATATACATCTAAAAAGTACCGTGAAATTATGCTTCTGATTTGACGGTACTTTTATTTCCTATCATTAATTATTCTTTAAAAGTTGATAAAAATCCGGTATAAGATCATTAACAATAGTAGAAGGGTGATATAACACAAATTTACCTTTCTTTTGTGTTATGACCAATCCAGCTGCTTTTAGTAATTTCAAATGATGTGAAACGGTAGACTCACTCATCATCAAAACTTGACCTAAAGCTTGCGTCGTACTAGGCTGATCAGATAGATATTTCATAATTTTGAGTCTAACAATATCGCTTAAAGCATTGAAAACATGCGTCAAATATTGTGCGTCTATTTTATCTCGTTGTCTATTTAATGCGTCATAATTTAGAGTAATGCCATGTTGAAATTCATCAACAAATAGGTGCGGCCAAATAAAATAGCTTGGTATTAATAAAATTGTATCTTGATTTGATAAGTTAATCGTTTCTTCAAAAGGCTTGATAATGATTAGATTTTCCTGCTGCCAATATATACGATCAATTTCTAAATGATTAATGAGCTTAACAAAGCCATATTGTGCTAAATACAATGATTGTTGTTTGATTTCGGTTAATAAAAATTGTTCTAAATGCTTAGATTGCCACATGCTATCAAAAACAAGTTCGCGGTAATCATTAATAAAATTTAATAGATGGGTATATACGCGTTGCGGGTTATTATTTAAATCAGTCAGTAAATCGTTGGAAGAGGATGGACTAAATCCTTGCCATTCTAAATTTTTTGCGAGAGTCGGGATGAATTGATTATCGCGATTCGTGATAACCTTTTTTAAACTAAATAGTATATTTTGTGCGTTTGTTTCTAAAAGATAAGATTTAAGTTGTTCAATCTCTTCATCTAAATTAGATGAAAATCGCTCAAAATTATTAAATAAAATAGGTGGCACGCCTAATTCATAAAATAACGAGAAATACTGTAAGTCATCAAAAAAGTGATGAGGTAGACGTTGTTGGACATCTAATGCCCAGCTAATATGCATGCCATGATGACGTGGGTTTAACAAAATATGTAAACTACGAAATAATTCGTTTAAAGGTGAGTAAACAAATTGTATTTTTTGGGTCAATGTCTCATTAGTTTGTAGAGCATAGTCATTGAATTTTATTTTAATTGCCATGAAGTAGATTACTTTCTTTTCAATTTCAAAATACTGAAATCGTTTGATTGATACTTTGAATCATTCTATCATTAAACCACTGGGAATTGAAATGTGGAAGGACATAGCAATGACGGATAGAAATAAAAATCGTTTGATTATTATTATTGCTGGTATGGGGATGTTACTGTCAACTTTAGATATGGGAATTATTAATGTGGCCTTGCCATTTCTTCAAAATAAGTTTCATACATCGACTAGTTGGATTGCATTAAGCGTGATTGGTTATACGATGAGCTTAGCAATTTTTATCTTACCATTTGGATACTTAAGTGATCGGTATGGCAAACTAAAAGTATCATTCATTGGTTTATTGATATTTGGTGTGGGATCTATTTTATGTGGTATATCTAGTGATATTCTGTCTTTAATTCTCTTTAGGATATGTCAAGGTATTGGTGCTGCAGCATTACAAGCAACGTCTGCAGCTTTAATCACAACACTCATGGATCGAAAGTACATTACAAATGCATTGGGTATTTTAGGAATTATGATTGGTCTAGGACCTGTATTAGGTCCTTCGATTGGTGGGTTTTCCTGTCTGTTAATCTTTGGCGATTGATATTTTGGATCAATGTTCCTTTTGCTGCTATAGGATTGATTTGTAATTACATTTTGATAAAAATGTTACTGAACATTTAACGACTGTATCTTTTGATTTGATAGGTAGTCTAATGAATATGCTAATGGTGATTTTTCTATTGTCTGGACTATCTATGTTGAGTAATCAGCACAATTTTATATTTAGTATATTAATGATCATTATTGGTCTGATATTAGGATTATACTTTTATGTTTTTGAGTCGAAACAATCAAATCCATTGATTAATTTTAAATTGTTGAAGGACAGCTCAGGTAGCTGGCTTTATCTGAGTCAAACCATTATATTTGGTTTTTCATCCGCGATGATTTTTTGTTGCCACCGTTTATTTTTGGAAAATTAATGGGATTTGATTCTGGATTAACAGGTGTACTGATTTTAGGTGCACCCGTTGGATTAGTTATTTTTTCAAAAATTTCAGGAAAAATCAATGATGGTAGTCAAAATAAACGTTTTAGCTTATTGGGATTAATAATTATTGCGCTATCCCTTGTAGGATTATTGTGTTTTAATCCACAATGGCCGGCTGTGTGGCTAACTATCTTATTATTTATTTACGGTGTCGGTGGTGGTTATTTTCAACCCGCAAACATTGCCATAATAATGCAGATAGGTCATAAAAGTGATCAAGCTAGTATTGGCTCTTTACAGCGTATGATTCAAAATATTGCTATTGCGAGTGGTACAGCAATTGGCTCAACAATTATGAGTCGTTTTGCGAACACATTAGATATGAGCATTAAAATAAATTGGAGTATTGCGTTGATTTTGGTAACTATAGTTATTTTATTAAGTATTTCCTATCACAAAACATTTACCCTATGAGTATGTACTAGATTTAAAAGAGAAAATTATTTTGTGAAAAATAATAATAGATTGGTTGCTTTAATTATCGTAATTGGATTATTAAGTTTCTTGGGGATTTTTATTTCTGCATCGATTATTTGGTTTATACAAAAGCAACATGTAGATACAATTCATTAGTAGAGCAGGTTTAAATGTAATTGAATAATGCTATTTTTATAGTCAGTATATTTAGTCAGAAGTATAGTGTTGAACGTTAAATATAATATTTATTTTTTCTGATATTTAAAAAAGCGCCCATATTGGACGCTTTTTATAATGAGTGCTTGCCCCAATCGTTTAAAGATAGTAATAAGGGTAATAAACTTTTTGCCTTGTTTGTTAAGTGATATTCAGATTGAAATGGTGGGACATCTCCAATTATTTTTTAGAAATGTATTTATCTTTTAATAATATATTGAGAGAACGTACAAGCGAAATATTACTAATACCATCTATATTCTTTCTTAATTTATTGAAACCAATACCTTCATTTTTATGAATTGTCCATAAAATATTTAATTGCCATTTCCCAGAGAATGTATCAATAATTTTTGTGATACCACAAGACCAGTTATTTGTAGATTGCATTTTTTACCTTCCCTAGTTACAAAATTGTGCGTACTATTTTATATTACTATTTATTTTTATACTAAGTTAATCATATTAAATAGAGGTAAATAGATAGTGGATTTTTTAAATTATTTAGATGCGCGTAAATCAGTACGTCATTTCAAGCAACAAGTGACAATTAGTAATGAAGAGATATTCAACATATTAAATCATGCAGCCAACGCACCATCTGGAAATAACGCTCAACCTTGGAAAGTTATTGTGATTAAAAATAAATCGGTAATGAAGATGTTGCAGAAATTTTCCTATAATCAAGAGCAGGTCACACAGGCTTCAATGATTATTTTAATTTTAGGAGATAAAAGTCATTATAATACTGATTACTTAATTGCTAATCAATTGAAGCATAATATCTCAGATAAAAGAGAAAACCAATAGAATAAAAGCCTATTTTTCATTACATCCAGAAGACAAAGAAACGGCAGGCTTACGCTTAGATGTTGGTTTATTTAGTATGAATTTAATGCACGTCATCAGAGCATTCGGATATGATTCGGTTCCGATGAGAGGTGTTCAATTCGATAATATTATGTACTATTTACATTTACCTCAAGAATGGGTACCCATTTTACTTTTACCAGTTGGCAAGGCTGATAAAGTTGGATACCGTCATGTGCGCGAATCTGCTGAACAATTCACTACGATAATTGATTAAATATCAGATACATTATCCTGAGGTAGTTGTTTAGCCTGGTATTACGAATACGACGTTTGCGCTTTAAAATAGCGTATTGTAAATTAAAAGTGCGCTCTTGTTAGTTAACTTTTGCTGGTTTTGCTTTAGTTTTTTGGGTATATTAGGCTTATTAATCAATCGGGAGTAAAAGCTATGAAAATTATATTTTCAAAAAATCTATTATCTTTGAGGAAAGAGGCAGGAATATCGCAAGAAGAATTGGCCAGCAAATTATTTGTTACGAGACAAACTATTTCAAAGTGGGAACTAGGTGAGGTGACCCCAGATCTTGGGAAAATACAATTGATAGCAGAGTACTTTAATACACCAGTTGAGGAATTGTTATTTGGTCAAGAAATTAATAAGAACACGAGTAAAACTAAAGATAAGGTAAATCAGCTTTTTGAAGAGGATGATACCGATAAAGATTGGCACCAAAAACATCAATGGCGCGAATGGCAATACAAACCAATTAATAATGGTTGGGAATTTTTAGCACGTTATTATTGGATTCTATGTGCTTTGGCAGGTATGATATGGTGGTTCTCTAGAAATTAATGATGCTCGTATACTGAAAATCTGGCCTGTTCATTTTATTTTATATGT
>NZ_AEIZ01000024.1 GCF_000165675.1 Leuconostoc fallax KCTC 3537
CATGGAGAGAGAAGCGGAGAGGTGTCCGAGTCAGGCTGAAGGAGCATGGTTGGAAACCGTGTAAGCAGTGAGAACTGTTTCGAGGGTTCGAATCCCTTCCTCTCCATAGATATGGAAGTTTAGCTCAGCTGGGAGAGCACCTGCCTTACAAGCAGGGGGTCACAGGTTCGATCCCTGTAACTTCCAT
>NZ_AEIZ01000023.1 GCF_000165675.1 Leuconostoc fallax KCTC 3537
AAACGTAAAAGTTTGAAGTATCTGTATTTTTTGGCAATTTAGTTGTGGAATCAAGATGTTAAACAGCCTTAAAATAATGATTAGAAATCGTGGACAGTGATTTAACATTAATGTATGACATTGGTACAATAGAATAAGGAGTGTCTTACAAATCAAAAATCAATTAGTGAAATTACAAAAACATTTCCGTAATTTTACCAATTGATTAAACATCTGGTAAATGACTTGCAATCCGCCACATATATTTTAGTTAACATAATATATATTATCGAAAGCTATGTTAACTAAATCTCTTTAAATACATACACTAACAGCCTATACATGGCTTATAAATTATTACTATTTCTATGTATTCTTCATATGTTTTAATCATTCGTATTCTAAAACTCGCTAAAACGCCTGTAAACGTTGATTTACAGGCGTTCCTTATTAAATGCTTCTTAAGCTATCCAAGATATAATCGCTTATAGTAACAATTAGCACCAACTTTTAACTAATAAATAAATTATTTTTGCAATAACTACAGTTATTTAACTTAACAATGATTCATAAATACGAATAAATTGGTATTATTAACTAATTTTTCATAATTCCACGGATAATAAGTATATACTCTAGGAATTCTTGATTATCGCAAATTAGCAAGCCAATATTCCATTTATACGCTTCAAAAGTATTAAAATCATCATATTTATTCTCTAACTTTAATTAAGTACTGATAATAATTCGTTCAACCATATGCAAATAAAATAAAACAACAACGATATATTTTTACTTTGGATTCAATTTAAAACCATAAAACGCATGACCTTTAAACGTTTGTTTAGCCATTTTACCAGTTGCTGTATACTGTTTGCCACGTTTTGATTTTGCTTCAAAGCTAATGATTTGACCCTGTAATAGCTTTATAATTTCGTCCTCTGTAAAAACATGACCGCTCCATTCTTTAGCAAAAGAAATCATTTCGCCATTAAATTGACCAGTTATTTTTTCAGAAACTTTTCTTTTGGGTGTGGCTTTTGGTTTGCCCAAAAGAGATTCTAATGACTCAGCATTTTCTAACATAATTGGCATATCATGTATCACAACCTGGGTTACCGATTCGAGCAACTTAGACATTGTCATATCAAAGCGACCAACTTGATCCATCATTTCAAATAAACGTTTGGTGATTTTTGGCGAGGCAATCCATGTTCCTTTAACCATAACGGCTGAAACTTGACCCGTTTCAGTTAAAGTTAATTTACCACGCAATTCTTTTATCATCGCCTTTGTACCACGGCTCATATCAGCTAATGTTGATACTCGAGTCGCACCAGTGCCAACATTATGCTTTTCCAAAAATGCCATAATCCACTTTGTTGTCGGTGCTTGTGGTTTTTATTCGCCCCTTCATACAGATATGGACCAGCCATCGGTCCCAACTGTTTCCCCTGCGCTTGATCATCATCATGTTCATCGTCTACTTTTACAGCACGTTGTGAATCATATACTGCCTTAAAGTTCAATTCAATTGGTACATTAAAAGCAGTTTTAAAAGTTGGATAATCTTTTAAATCAGCCGTTACATGATCATATACATAATCTTCAGCAAGCATTGCAAGGTAGTTTTTTGCTACAATTTCGTAAATAGCTTGTGCACTAGTACCAAATTTGGACAAATCGGTTAAACTTGTTGGTACGGATTCCCCTGGCCTATTAGCGCCGTGAGCCCCTTTTGCTTTAACATGCGTTGATCGTGGCTGACGATGCGTTAGTAGCTGCGGATCCACATTTACAACTTTCGCAATCTGATCAATCTTAGGTAATAGTTCGTTAAATTGTTCTGGTGTTACGGTTTTATCTTCCGTACGTGGATATGACACAATCTGCGCTTCATACATTTTTTGATAAGTACTGAGAACTTCTTTGGAAGAAAAACCACGTGGTGCCAAAATGGCTGCTAAACCAGCTAAATCAAGTAATTTCCCAGGTATTTGTTGACGAGTTTGATGTTTCTCGTTATTAATTGCACTGTCATGATACTGCATCATATCGTTTTGTGCTTGTGCTTGTGCTTGTGCTTTGGTTGCAAAACGCCAAGGTATATTCTCGTCATTTGAAACGGCGCGACTAAAAACATGTCCAGCAGGATCTTTGAATTTCACTTCAAAGTAAGGCTTCTTAATGTATTGTTTAATTGCTTCAAGTTGCGCATAAATTTGCCAAATAATAACAGACTTTAACCGACCTTCACGGGCAACGACCTTATAACCTTGCTTTTTTGCCGCTGTGGTCGCAATGCGTGTGAGCTGCATTGAAGCAAAGTCCCATCGATTACGACTTTCACCTTTGATATAATCCCCATCTTGATGTTTATCGGAGACATCACGTAAATTTTTCATGGCTGTTTGAATACCGTGCGATGATTCGTCCATAAAATTAGCACGCAATACTACTCCGTGCCACTTAATATCTTCTAATGCTTCCCAAGCTAATAATTCTCCTTCACCAGAGGGATCTGTATCGGTTGCAATCACAATCGCATCGTAATCAGTCTGCGATTCTTTCTTTAACTCATCGACTAATTTTTTTGTGGATTCTATCTTTCCTGTGCGCATATTACGCTGACGAATATACGTTCGTGCCCAAGAGAAATCGGATAACTGCCAGGGTAAATGTTTAATCTGCCAGGATTTATACTGCTTTTTTAAGTCCTCAGAAACCATTGCTTCCGGA
Organism: Leuconostoc fallax KCTC 3537; assembly: GCF_000165675.1. Lineage (GTDB taxonomy): Bacteria > Bacillota > Bacilli > Lactobacillales > Lactobacillaceae > Leuconostoc_B > Leuconostoc_B fallax. The sequence goes on from NZ_AEIZ01000023.1 coordinate 2,719, forward strand.
TCTTTTAGCGTCATCACATGGCCACGTAAATGTGTAATTTTATAGGTAAATGTGCCAAACGTACCAGTTTGACCACCTAATGCTTTGACAAAGTTTGCGGCAGCAGACGGTTTTTCAGTTAGAATAAGATATTTTGGCATAAATAGATGACATGACTTTCTAAATTTATCTTCTTCTATTCTAACAGATTATGATTGTGACTTCTTTTTCTTAAGCTGTTCATTAATTCGACGAGCGTTGGCACGTGCTTGCTGCCGAATATAAATGAAAATAATGATATAAATTATGATGAATGTGGGAACATTACTGAGCACAATTTTCAAATCACCAAATGTTAACCAAATAAAGAAACCGTAGGTAAGCATTTCCAATATAAAATGGCTGATAAACTGTGTTAAAAACGTGATTTGATCATATCTGAACACGATAGATAGTAACCCCATTATTGCACTCATTGTCATTAACAAGCCAAATTGCGGTATAGATAATGTGGTATGATTTAACGTTACAGATAATAGTGATAGGAATGATCCAATGCCAACACCGATTAATATATCTTTAAACTGTTTCATTGTCTGCCCTCCCCTCTAAGCGATTCAAGATATTTTTAATAAATCTTCGTGATACGGTAACTCGGGTTCCGTCTGTTAAAAAGGCATAATAATTACCAGAAAATGCGGATTCCATGCGTACTAGTGCGTTTAAATTAATAGCCATTGACCTTGAGATTTGTACGAATAAATGTGAAGTATTAGAAGATAAAAATTGCTTCAATGTTTTGCGAGTGGTTAGCTGTTGTTGTTGTTTTAATGTTACAGATAAATCATTGCCAAAACTTTCCACAATTAAAATATCTGATTGCGCCACAACGTGAATGTCATCGGCTGTTTTGATTACCAATTTATGTGTTTCAACTGTTTTTGTTTGTAGCTGTTTTGCAATAGCTGTCATTTTTGTTAAATCGTTTCCTGAAATGACAACCTCTATATCATTTAACGATTCATTCACATTGATTTTAATTTCCATATATATCCCCATGTCGCAACATACTTACTAACTTAAAACTATTTTATCAAAATACGTAGTGATGACATATGCCTTTTAGCATAACGATAATATTGCGCCAGACAAAATAAGACAACTGTTATGAATAAAAACACAATCATTTTAAACCATTGCGACTGCATGTCTGATAAAAATCCTGTTGCCCAGTGTGCTTTAAGCGTTTCCCGAAAAATTGAAAATGGTATCCATTGCATCACGCTTTCTATTGTACTAGGTAGTTGAAACGTCCCCATGCTTCCAGTTAAAAATGCGATACCAAAATAAAATACCATTGCTACACCTTGTATCAAATGAAATCCTTGGAATACTTGTGCAATCGTAAATGCTAGTAAATACAATGATAATGATAAAATGCTGATACTTGTAAAGATATTGATCATACTTAAAATAGACAAATTTGGTAATGGTAAAATGTGCAGCAATGTTAAACAGTAAATAACAGTAATGATATTTACCAAAATGAACACTGAGACAAACTTTGCGATGAGCTGTTTTGCCAAACTATAACCAAATAAAACAAGTCGATCGGTTACACCATCTGTCGTATCCCGTCCAAAAGCAATAGTAAAAGGTAATATTACCAGTCCCAATGGAATCATCGGCAATAGTGTGGCAAATAGCCCTTTGGCCAATGCTTGGTTAGCTATAGGATCAGGCGTTGCATGATAGTTACCGATGGCTAACATAAGTGGCAATAATCCACCGACAATCATGGCAAGGCTATAACCGACCGTATTTTTTAACTCGAATTTGATATAATGCCACATGATTATTGTCCCGATCTTTCTTTTGTAATACCTGATAAAGCATTTAAATAAATCAAATTAATACTATTTTGTGTTACGGAACAGAGATATCCCTGTTGGTTTAAATGGTTAACAATTTGTTGCTGATGACTTTTGTTTTTGCATGCAATGACAGTTTGTCCCTGTTCACCACGAACTATTTGATAGTCATTTAGCACAGTAACACCTTCTGGACAATCAACAATAATAGCTGAATAACCTATATATTTTTCAAATAAGGTGGTGATACGCCCATAATCAATAACACGCCCATGATCGATAATCAGAAGTTTATTGGCTAATTTTTCGATTTCATCGAAATAATGTGTAATGAGTAAAATCATGGCGGGCTTATTAGCATACCAACTTTTAATTTTATTCATTAAGTTACAGCGCGTTTCAAAATCTAAACCCGTACTCAACTCATCAAAACAAGTTAACGGTGCATCTTGATAAAGTACCATGATGATAGTTAAGCGTTGCTTTTGGCCACCAGATAACTGTGAGAATTTCTGATTTAAATTCTTTTCAAAATCAAAAAACTTAACTAGTTCAATCAATCGTTGATTTTTTCGGTAGCTTGTCTGCAGTAGCCCTTCCAAAATGGTGCGACAATTCACAGTCGTCGGATAATTATTTTCTTGTAAATGCACTGCAATGTGGTTAGGTTTATTAATTTCACCACTATAAGCCACCTGATTCGTCAGTGCTTTAATAAGTGTTGATTTTCCAGCACCATTACTGCCGATAATCCCAACAATATCATGTTCTAATATCGTAATATCACAGCCCATGTCCAATGCGACAAAATTACCGTAGTTCACTTTAATATGTTTCATTTCTAGCATATGGTTGCTCCTTATTAATATTCTATGGTGCCAGCATAACAGCGTTAATCAGCAAAAAACCGCTTTCTGTGATAAGCGGTTTAAATATGTAGATATGTTGCATTTTGTATGACCTAAAATATGGACAATCTTGAAGTAAATTAATATAAAAAATGCTGACAAACAGCAAAAATATATTGACGAATCTGTATATTCTTGGTATTCTAATATAGTTGTTTATTACGAACAACGTAATTGACCATGGCTCGTTGGTCAAGTGGCTAAGACGCTGCCCTTTCACGGCGGAATCGAGAGTTCGATTCTCTCACGAGCTACTAAAAAAGCTGGAACTTCGGTTCCGGCTTTTTTGTTTTATGCATTAATTATTTTGAGCGTCTAATAGTGCTTTTTGTAACTCCGAATCAACAGCATATAAAAATAATCCATGAACACCGCGTTTAATAAGGACGTTTAATTCATTTTTTAAATGTTCTACTGCATGGTCTTTCCCGTTACGTTTTTTAATGGCATTTTTATTGGCTGAGGCAGATGAATCAAATGACACTTTACCATCACGATATATTACTGAGGGACCAAGAATTAACCCAGCATAATTTAAATCAAATCCTTGAATAGTAAATGTTGAACCAATCTCATTAATAGAATAATCAGATTCAGCCCATGATAATCCACGATTACGTTGCTTATCTTTTGAAGTTCTTGTTTCTAGATTCCAGGGTAATTCCAAATTATCAGCTATAACAGTCCACTTATCATTCTTTCCGTATCCACTTTTACCTTGTTTATATTCCCAATCAAAAGTAGCTAACATCCTAGATAATCCATTCTGTTGATCTTTAGATTTATGAATAATTTCGTGATACATCTTTAGAGGATCTTCAAAAATTTTAAGATCATATTTATTATCATACGGAATTGCATCAATACTGCCTTCAACAAAATTTTCAATCCATTTAATTGTTTCGTCAGATGCATCAATTCTAAATTGATCTTCTAGTTTAACCACACAATTTGCAGATAAGAACATGGTTGCAATATGCTCTGAATCGATATGTTGTTCAGAGCGTAAGATTTGTTTTTGATCAAAAACAATTACGGTTACTTTTGCACGCTTACGAATTTCATCCAATTGCCATCCTGATTTCCAAGATTGTTTTCCCTGCGTCCATAATAAATGTGCCTCATCAACTAATACCACATCAGCCTTACTGTTAACGGGCCGATGATTAATCCATGTGGTTGGTTTTTTAACTATATCGTGGTTTTTAGTAGAGAGTCCTAATTTTTATCGTGGTTTTTAGTAGAGAGTCCTAATTTTTTAGCAATTTGATCATAAACTGTTAATTGTTCGTCATGGTTAACAAGTAAATAAGAATCTAAATTATTAATGATTGGATTTGCGAATTCTCCTTGACCATGTGAAGATAGTTCAAAAAATAATGAACTCAATAATACTGTTTTCCCCGTTCCTGCTGCACCATCAATAATAATTAATTGGCCATCATCTTCAGTAGATAATGCCGACTCTATTCTCGAAATAATTTCATTTTTAGCCTTACGTTGTTTTTCAGATAATTTATGAAATGGACTGGCTTTAAAAAGTGCAGAATCTCTGACGACGTTTAGTGGTGGTATCAACTCTTTATTTTCGTGATGAAGTTTATTCCAAATTTTATGAAATATTTCATCAGTCATATTAGACGTATAGTATTGACCTTGTTGGTTACCACGACCATTTAACGATTTTACTCTATCAATCCCCATCATATTATTAATTAAACGATTCTCTATATCTAGTGTCATAGATTTAGTGAACATATCATGCCCAATTGCATATACATGAGGATTGTGTGTTAACTTCTGTAATTTATCATTTTTATCGTTAAGATGTTGACGTGTTCGCTGTTCTAACCGATTTGCCTCTCCTACATATACATCGAACGTACTTTTTTGGTACTTACTGCTAGTTTTGTTTTCGTCTTCTACAATGTATACAATAGGATAATCAAAAAACAATTTCTCATCCTGAGTTAATGAAAGAGTATGCTTCAAATAATCTAACCCATTTTGTGAATATTCAAACTGTCTAATTTTCGGTGTGTTTACTGTCATACTATTGCTATCCCATATTTATTTAATCATAGCGTCATTGATACTCTCAAACTTCGCCTTCATTGTTGGATTACCTCTCGTCAGCTTTTTAACACTAACATCATCTAGCTTATTATTCGCTAACCTTAATTGATTTTCAGATGTGGTTAAAGCTTTCTTAACGCTTTCCATACGGGCAATCGACTTATCAATCTCTTCAATCGCTTTTTTAAAGTTATTTGCAGCGCTTTGATAATTTTTACCGAATGCATTTTTAAAGCTAGATAAATCACTCTCAAAATGTGTGATATCAATATTTTGCTCGCGGACTTGCTCAAGTTCTTGCTTGTAGGCAACACTATTTAACGCAGCATTACGTAGCACACCAATAAACTGAATAAAGAATTGTGGTCGAACGACATACATTTTTTCGTAGTCTGTTACTTGGACAATACCCGTGTTGTAATAATCATTATCTGCTTCAAGTAATGAAACCAACACCGCATATTCAGTCTGCTTCTCACGACGGTCCTTATCTAATTCTTTAAAGAAATCAGCGTTCTTATGCTTCGTTGCAGTAGTATCTGCTTCATTTTTCATATCGAACATAATACTAATAAATTCAGTACCATCTTGATAATCTCTAAAAATAAAGTCACCTTTAGAATTCGTTTCGGATAATTGATTATCCTTTTCGAAATATGCATTAGGAAAAGCATACGGTCGAATTTTATTAAACTCATTAAGTGAATATTGTTCTAAGCTTTCACCAATTTCTTTTGTTGATTGACGTGCTTTAAAATCTTTATAAAATTCGACTTGATCAGTTGCCGCTTTAAGTTGGGCTTCATATTGACCTTGAACCGTGGCTAACTGTAATTGTTTTTCTTGATCTTTTAATTTTAGCTGTGTTGTTAATTCAGCAACTTTTTGATCACGTTGTGCGAGTTCATTTTGAACGGCAGCCTCTTTTTTAATCAAGGCATTTTCTAATTCAGATTGACTTTGTTGTCTGACAGCTTCAACTTTTGATGTCAACGATGTAATTTCCACTTGTTTTTGAGCTAATGTGTCCTGTAGGTCCAAATCTTTTTCATGAGTTGTGCTTGTAGTTCAACAGCATTTTGCTGTGAAATACCTTTTAGCTGCGTTTCTAGTGCAACAATTTTATTTTCTTTATCGGTGATAGATGTCTGCAATGTTTCTTTTTGATGCTGCAGTTGCGCCGTTAATTCGGCTTTTGCTTGCTGACGTTGCTGTACGAGCCACTCTGCCTTAGCTTGTGCTAACTTATCATCCAGTATTTCAGCTATTTTGCCATTGATAATTGATGTGTCAATGTTTTGCTCATCCGTTAAATCAATACTATCTCCTACTTGGGCAGCCTCATCTAACACTAATTCTGTCTGTGATGCGATATGAAATTTAATTTTTGCCATGTCTGGACATCCTTTAAAACATGCTTTACCAAAGTTGGTCGTAATGCTTTTATTATAGCAAAAATACATTTATGAATGATATTTCTTCCCATAATATTGTGCTTTGAGCAGTAAACATACCTTACTTCTCTATCGTGAGTATAATGAAAATAGAATAATGTATTTTGTATGATTGTTAAAAATGAGGAGGTCATTTATGGCAAAAGTAGCTGTTCTAGTCACAAATTTATTTGAAGATATTGAACTCACTGACCCGGTTGGCGCCCTAAAGGACGCCGGTCATACCGTAACATTTATTGAAAAAGACGCTGATAATATTGTTTCTGGTAAGCATGGTACAGAAGTCACTATTGACGCTGGCATTCACCATGTTTCACCAAAGGATTTTGATGCGTTATTATTACCTGGTGGTTTTTCACCTGACCAATTACGAGCAGATGAGCGTTTCGTTGACTTTGTCCGCTACTTCTTATTAGCAGACAAACCAGTATTTGCGATTTGCCACGGACCGCAACTCTTTATTCAAACAGGATTAGCTAAAGGTCGAAAAATGACGGCTTATAAGAGTGTACAACCAGATTTGTACTATGCTGGGGCAATCGTTAAAGATGCATCTGCGGTAGTCGATCGTCAACTGGTGACAAGTCGTAATCCAAACGATATTCCTGATTTTAATGTCGCTATGTTAAAGGTATTAAGTTAATACCACATAAAAAAGCAGTTGTTGTGACTAACCACAATAGCTGCTTTTTATATATGTTGTTATTGATAAAATAGACCACTTAAGACAGCAACCAAAGCCAAAAATATAATACACAATAATAACGTTATACTGGTTAATTTTATCTTCCTTTTCGTACGCGATAAATCAACCTGTTTCACTTTTTTATACCACAATTCAATGAAAGTGGTGATAAGAAATAGTGCAACAACCAAAACAAGCATGATGGCTACTGGTATCAAGCGGCCTAAGAATCCTACTGTCATAACTACAGACACCTCCTTCTGCCATTAAAACCATCATAACGCCGAATCGTTGTTTTTGTACACTGAAGTGCTCGCTTTTAATTGACTAAACGTTGAATGTATTGCGCAGCTTGGCGACCAGCTTGTTGTCCAAAAACAATCGTTTCAGCAATTGAATTTCCCCCAACACGGTTATCACCGTGTAAACCACTGGTCACTTCTCCAGCCGCAAAGAGACCATGAATAACTTCTTGCTGTGCATTCATCACTTCTGTTTTAGTATTAATTCGAACACCACCCATAGTGTAATGGACAGCTGGTTGGATCCGTATGGCGTAGAATGGTGATTTAAACGGTAGTTGTTGCGACAGTATTGGTCGCTTAAAATCTGGATCGTTGTGTGCTCTGACGCTCTTCTCCCAATTTTCTAGGGTGTCTCGTAGTCTCTTGGTATCCAAATGTGTCCGGGTTGCTAGTTCTGAAATTGTCTCTCCCTGCTGAACAAAGCCCATTTTGTCATAAAAATCGACAGCCTGACTACGTTCACGAATACGTTGATCAAAAATCAAAAAACTATCGTGTTCAATGGTTGCAGAAACAATCTGTCGATCCGCTAGTTCATTTACAAAGCGCTCTCCTTGATGGTTAACAAGAATCGCCCCTTCACCACGCAAAGCTTCACCGATTAAATAAGTGCGTCCGGTGACCTGATTAACGTGTGCAGTTGGATGAATTTGAATATTTTCTAAATTGCATAATTGCGCCCCAACATTTTCTGCTAAAAATAGACCGTCACCAGTAGCGCCTACTTGATTAGTAGTTGGGTAACCAATTAGCTGTGAGTATTGCTGAATGAGTTTCTGATTCGCAGCAAATCCACCTGTTGCTAGTATAACTGCTCGGCCGTCTAATACTGTTTCTTTTGATAACTCTTTTGTTGAAATGGCTACACCATTAATCCAACCTTGACTATTTTGCTTTAAAGCGGTGACTTTTGTAGATAATAAAATCGGTATGTGATACGTTTTTATCTGTGACAATAAACCATTAATGAGATATTGGCCGATTGGTGCTGTAGATGCTGGTCGGTGCGTTCGTTTCTTTGTCATACCTGCAGTGAGTGTAAGATCTTCAAGCAAAATATAATGTTGCGCTAACCATTCGATTGCTTGATTGCTATGCGCAACAAAATACTTTAATATAGCAGGATCATTCTTTTGGTGACCAATACGATACGTGTCATCATAAAACGACGTTGTTGTATCCTGAATACCTTTTTTCTGTTGTACAGTCGTTTCGGCAGCATTCATACCTGATGAAGCTCGTTTTGTATTACCACCAATACTTGGCATTTTTTCAATGATGATGGGCTTTAAGCCAAGCTCATAGGCTTGAATTGCACTGACTAGGCCCGCACTACCTGAACCAATAATAATAACGTCATAATTTTCATTCATATATCCCTTATCCACCACTATTAGCCCCCCTTGACAGATGTCATATACTTATCATAGCGAATATTACGGCTAAAAAGAAGATGCTATAATGGATTTAAATAACTAAGGAGTATGATATGAGAATCCGACCTTTAGAACGAAAAGATCTCCCATATGTTTATAATCAAGAGAATGCACGTGGTGTCATGGCACTATGGTTTGAAGAAGCTTATACATCATTTGATGAACTAGAACTATTATACGAAAAGCATGTTTTAGATCAAACTGAACGTCGCTTTGTTATCGATGTCGACGGACAATTTGCCGGTGTTGTTGAATTAATGTATATCGATGACTTACACCGTAATACTGAAATTCAAATCATCGTTGACAAGGATTTCCAAGGTCAAGGCCTAGCCCAAGAAGCAATGCAAAAAGGTATTGAATACGCTTTTAATGTTTTAAATATGTATAAAGTTTACCTGTATGTTGACGTTGATAATCAAGCTGCTGTTCATATTTATGAGAAAATTGGTTTCCAAAATGAAGGCCGTCTACGACAACATTTCTTCGCTGAAGGTCAATATCATGACAGTTTTGTTATGGGCATCCTAAGATCAGAATTTTAAAATTAAGCGCACAAAAAAAGAACGTCTGCTTTAAAGCTGTACGTTCTTTTTTGATGATTACTTATTCAAACCATCATGAATATGATCTAAGTTCCACTTCATCATACCGTAGTAAGTGTCACCATCAGTTCCCTCTTTAGCTAGAGAATCTGTATAGACCTTAGAATAGATTGGTAATCCTGTTTCCTTAGATACCTTTTCCATTGACTTTGGTGAAACTGAACTTTCAACAAACAATGATTGTACCTTTGTAGCACGAATCTTAGCCAACACTTGCTTCATTTGTTCAGGTGTTCCTTGAGATTCTGTGTTAATTTCCCAGATGTATGCTGGTGTTAAGCCGTAAGCTTTTGAGAAATACTTGAAGGCACCTTCTGAGGTTACCAACAACTTCTTGTTTTCAGGAATATCTGCAAACTTTTCTTTAGCTTGTGTGTCTAACTTTTGTAGCTTCTTAACATAAGCATCTGTACGCTTTTGGTAATCATCAGCGTTTTTTGGATCCTTCTTCTTCAATACATCGTTGATGACTTTAACGTATGAAATACCATTTTGTAAGTCTAACCAAGCATGAGGATCAAGTTCATTTGTTTGACCTTTACTTGTCAACTTCATTGGTGTCACATTTTTTGAAACTGCGAATACTTCTTTGTCATCCTTTTTGTTAGCATTCTTTGTTAATTCAGAGAACCAACCATTACCACCAGTTTCAAGGTTCAAACCATTGTGGAAAATAACATCCGCTTCAGTTGTCTTTGAAATATCTGTTGGACGTGGGTCGTATTCGTGCGGATCTGTACCACGCTTAACAATTGAGTATACTGAAACATCATCGCCACCAACATTTTTGACCATATCTTCTAAAATTGAATTAGTCGTTACAACACGCAACTTGTCATGCGCCGTTGATTTTTTACTACTTTCATGGTTAACAAACCATAAAACACCGCCAATAACAACAAACAAACCAATCAGTGTGATTGCAACTTTTTTAAACATTGGGTTCTCCCTTTTTTGCAATTCTTGATGTCAAGAAGCCTTGTTTTGGTGAAATAATAAATGAAATGATAAAGAATATTGAAGCTGTTAAGACGATTGATGGTCCAGATGCCCAGTTAAATGTATAGCTCAAGTACAAGCCAACAACTGAGGCAATAACACTTAAGATAGCCGACAAGACTAACATAAACTTCAATTTATTTGTCCATAGGAATGCAGTCGCTGCTGGTGTGATCAACATTGCTACAATCAAAATAATACCAACAGTTTGTAATGCAGACACTGTGACCAATGTCAACACAATCATCAAACCATAATGTAACCATTGTGTCTTTAATCCATATGATCGTGCAAATGTTTCATCAAATGATGAGATTAACAGTTCTTTGAAGAAAACTACGACGAACAAGACAACCAATGCGCCAACAATAACGGTTGTGATTAAATCAGAATCACTAACAGCCAAAACATTTCCAAACAAAATGTGATGCAAATTAGTGGTACTCTCTGCCATAGAAATCAAAATGAAACCAAGGGCAAAGAAAGAACTGAACACAATACCAATTGCCGTATCATTTTTTAACTTACTGTGTGTTGAAACAAAACCAATTAACAAAGCTGCTACGATACCGAACACAGACGCACCGATAAGCAAATTAACGCCAAGCATATACGCAACGGCCACACCTGGTAAAACAGCGTGGGAAATGGCATCGCCCATTAATGACATACCACGCAAAATGATGAAGCTACCAACCAAACCTGACATAATACCCACTAGGATTGATGTAATCAAGGCTGTTTGTAGAAAATTATATTGACCTAATGCGTCAATAAAGTTTACAATACTATTCATGGGAAACCCCCTCTTGTTTAGAATCATTATCATCTGTAAACAAGACATTACCGAGGTCTGCACTGAATGCCTTAGAGACATTATCTTTGGTATACACTTCTGCGACAGGACCAGCGGCCACAATACCACGGTTCAAAATAATCAAGTGATCAAAATAATCTGTTACCTTATTCAAATCATGATGAACCACAATAATTGTTTTGCCTTCTGCTCGCCATGTTTTAAGGATTGACATAATTTCGCTTTCACTCTTCATATCAATACCAGCAAACGGCTCGTCCAATATGACAATTGGCGCTGCTTGAACAATCGCACGTGCTACAAAGACACGTTGTAATTGTCCGCCTGACAAATCACCAATTTGACGCTCTTTAAAATTAAGCATGTTAACTTGCTCTAAAGCAGATAACGCATTTTGCTTGTCTTGCTTACTTGGCTCCTTAAAAAGCCCTAGACGGCCATATGAACCGCTCAAAACAACATCAAACACATTGATTGGGAATGTTAAATCTAAATTAGCTCTTTGCTCAACATAGGCTACTTGTTCACGATGAGACTCAATAGGCCTTTGATCAACACGAGCTACACCATTTTGGCGTTTAATTAAACCTAACGCCCCTTTAATCATGGTTGATTTTCCCGCTCCATTGGGACCGATAATACCAGTTATTGCGCCACTGGGGAACTCTACGGATAGATTATCTAATATCTGAGTATTTTGATAACCCACCGAGAGATTTTCAATTTTAAACATACACTTCCACTTCTCCTTACTTTTATTCTGTATTTAGGCGCACTTAAATTTTACTATATATTAAACTTAAATTAAAGTATAATTTTACCTGAAAGGACAATAATATGTCAGTATCTATGTCTAAGAAGCAATATCTTCAAACAATTTTCGAATTAAGTGGTCCAAAACAAGACCTCGTTGCCAATAAATCGGTTGCAGAACATTTACATTTAACACCGGCATCAATTTCGGAAATGGCAACACACCTACGTCAACACGGTGATATTGAAGTTGTACCATATCACGGCATGAAATTAACCGATCAGGGCTATGAGACGGCGATGAAATTAATTCGTGCACATCGAATCTTAGAAACATTTTTTGTTATCCACCTCAAAATGAGTTTAGCTGAAGCACATAAAAGTGCTGATGCCTTTGATCATGATTCTTCATTTGACATTACGAACCGCTTAGACGCCTTTCTCAATTTCCCTTCAACCAACCCAAGCGGACTACCTATTCCTAATCAAGATTATCAATTACCCCCGCATCAGTTTGATGCGTTAAGCTCTGTTCACGAGGACGACAAGTTCGTGATTACAGCATTAGCTGACGATTATGAATTATTACGTTTCTCCGAGACACTTCACATTACGATTAATTCCAAATGGCGATTATCGGGGCATCTCAGCGTTGATGACGGCTTTTATATCCAATCTCTAGATAATGACCAACAACAAATTGGTGTAACTGCTAAAATTGCCGCATTGATATTTGTCAAAACACTACCTGCTATTGAACAGTAAAAAAGCATTATTCTCCTAATTAGAATAATGCTTTTTTATTGCGCTTTAAACGCCAATATTTATCAGCTTCAGCAACAATTAATACAATAAACCCAGTAGCAATAATCAACAGCCAATGATTGAATTGTAAGGCTTGCGTTGAAAAGACTGTTTGCATAAATGGTACATAGGTTAAAATGAGCTGTAATACAATCATTATTCCAATTGCAATGAAGGCCATTGGATTACCCCATAAAGCAGAACTAAACGCTGGTGCAGATGTTCGAATATTAAATAAATAGAATATTTTACCAAAAATAATAATATTCACGGCAACAGTGCTGGCCACTTCAAAGGCAGTTCCAGACGCATTCAATGTTTCAAACGTAACTAAAGCAACCGCTGCTATAATGACACTAACATAAGTCATCTGTATCACATCATGGCGACTCATTAACTTATTGGTTGTTTTACGTGGTAGACGTTTCATAATGCCCGGTTCAGCTGGTTCGAATATAAAGGCTAACTGAATAGTGATTGCTGAAACCATATTAATCCAAAGTAATTGTGTTGGAGTTAAAGGCATCGGTTGTCGTAGTAAAATGCTCATGACAACAATCAGTCCTTCAGCAAAACTTGTCGGTAGCAAAAATAAAATAGTTTTACGTATATTATCGTAAAGTCGTCGCCCTTGCCTAATTGCAACTTTAATTGTTGAGAAATCATCATTAGCTAGTATCATGTCTGCAGAATCTTTCGCAACATCAGTACCTTTAATACCCATCGCCACACCAATATCAGCTTGTTTCAAAGCTGGTGCATCATTCACACCATCCCCAGTCATCGCCGTGACCAAACCATTGGCCTGATAAGCCTTGATGATACGTAATTTATCATATGGTGTTGTACGTGCAAATATATCACGTTGCGGTACAACATCTCTCAACTCATCATCCGATAAGCGTTCAACCTCTGAACCCGTCATTGTCTGAATGTCATCTGATAATCCCAACTGTTGCCCAATAGCTTTCGCAGTAGATGGACTATCACCGGTAATCATTTTGACACGAATGCCTGCTTGACGCATATCCGCAATTGACTGAATCACTTCAGGACGCGGTGGATCAATAATGGCAGCTAAACCAAGTAACTGAATCCCTTGTTCCGCCAGAAGTTCATGTGTAACTTCTTGTGTATTATCTGGCACATCAAGATAACCAACCGCAATAACACGCTTACCCGTTTGTGCGAAATTTTCAGAAGCATCATCCCAATACTGTCGCTTAAAGTCTTGTTGTTGTTCAGATAGCTTAAATAGCACATCTGGCGCACCCTTAATCGCAATGAAACGTTTACCCTTTTGATTTTCTACAAGACGTGCAATATAACGATAATCCGAATCAAATGGGATACGATCAATCTCTTTTAACTTTGGTTCTTTAACACCAAAGGCTTTATAATAAGCTGACAAAAATGACGCATCAGTCGGCTCACCGTTCACCACCCATTGGCCTTTATCTTCGGTTAAGAAGGTGTCATTGGCTTGTTGCCCCATCGTTAGGAACATCTCTAATTTTTCATCAGTTGTTGGATCAATGATTTGGTCCTGCCATAAAATATCGCCATTGGGCTGGTAACCGGTTCCGGTCAATTGATAATGGCGTTCATCAATCAATATATCTTGGAGCGTCATTTCATTTTTAGTTAACGTCCCAGTTTTATCAGATGCAATGATATCAACAGCACCCAGTGTCTCTGCAGCTGGTAGTGTTTTAACAATCGCTTGTTGCTTCGTCAGTTTTTGAACACCTGTGGCTAAGATAACCGACGTTGCAGCGGGCAACCCTTCAGGAATGGACCCAACAATCATCGTAATAATAGCCATAGCCAGTACTGGTAACGTATAGATATTCATAAACCAGCCTAAAGCAAACATCGCAACTGCCACAAAGATAATAAACCAAGAAATGCCCTTACCTAAATTATCTAATTCTTTTGTTAGGGGTGATTTATTCTGCGTTGCATCAGACACATTTTTAGAAATTTGGCCAATCTCGGTATGAATACCAGTCGCGACAACAATTCCAGTAGCACTACCGTTACTAACAGCCGTTGAAGCATATGCCATATTGTTTCGTTCAGCTAGTGGTGTGTCTTTTGGTAAAACCAGACTATCCTTCAAAACAGAATCGGCCTCACCAGTTAGTGTGGCTTCTTGAATTCTTAAATTATCAGTATCTAGTAATCGTAGATCTGCTGGGACGTTATCACCAGCTTCTAAATAAACTAGATCACCTGGTACCAATTCACGTGCAGGAATATAAACCCGCATGTTGTCTCGAATAACAGTAGCGTTAACAGATAGCATTTGCTTAATATTTTCAAGTGCATTAGATGCGTTCACCTCTTGAAAATATCCGATAAAGGCATTAATCACAACAACCAAACCAATAACAATCGCATCAGAATAGTGTCGCATTAACAATGTTAGCAATGCAGCAACAATCAGAATATATACAATAACGTTGTTAAATTGTCGCAAAAAATTAACCACTTTGGTGTTGGTTTACTTGTTACCTCATTGAAGCCAAATTGCTCAATACGTTTTTGAGTTTCAGATTCCGTCAGTCCTTGCGGATAATGACCTGCTAAATCTTCTGTCACTACTTGCCATTCTTCGTTATAAAATAACGATCCAGGTTCTTCTTTATCATGATTATTTGGTGTTTGCATATATCTTTTAGACTCCTAATTATGCCCATTTTTATACCACATCAATATATGTTAATGGTAACATCAGTACTTTTTAAGTGTCAAAGAAACTGCTTTCATGCTAACTTGTAAAAACTTGTGGTGTGGCAGTGAGGTGTTGCTTTATTATCGCTTCATCAATGGTTACGCCAATACCATATTCTGTTGGCACCTTAATGTGCCCGTGGTGAATGGTCAAACGCTGATGAATAATATCTTGCTCAAAATACCGTTGGCTATCTGATATATCACCAGGAAATGCAATACCCGGTAAACTAGCTAATGCCAAATCCACTGCTCGACCCAATCCGCTACTTAACATGCCGCCAATCCAAGGCAAAACATGGTGCTGTTGGGCAAGTCTAATCGCTTCAATGGCTGTTTGGATCCCTCCTATTTTCCCTTGCTTAATCGTTAGTACATGATTAGCCGACAAAGCAATTGATGTATGAATATCATCAAGGGCGTTAATACTCTCATCCAAACTTAATTTGATATTAGACATTCTCTGAAATGTTGCATGCTGAACAAAATCATGAACACCAAAAGGTTGTTCTATAAAGTCAAGATTTGGTGCGTCTAATGGTGATAAAGATTGCGCTGATGTTAACGTGAAACTACTATTAGCATCTAAAGAAAAATGTTGCGTTTTAAATCGTGCTAAGAGCCACTTAATTTGATCAAAATCTGTTGCCTTAGCATCTACCTTGAGCTTAATACGCTCATAACCCATAGCATGTGCTTGCTTAATTTGCGTTAGTAATTGTGACGGTTCCGATAATAAGGAAATCGCAATACCAACAGGTACTCGCTGGTGTATACCGCCAATCATCTGTGCCAGTGATTTGTGCTGTAGCTTACCCAATGCATCCCACAATGCCATTTCGATACCTGCGCGTGCAAACGATCCAAATGGTGTGATTTGTTGCAAATAGCTTGTGACCGCTTTAATATCTGAAAATTGGTAAGCTTTTAATGCGGGGATGAAGTGATGAGCAAGTAAATGACGACTTAACTGTTGATTTTCAGGGGCATAGGCACAATCAGCAAAGGACTGTACTTCGCCATACCCAGTCACTGTGATCCTTGAGCTCATATCTTGAACATCAATGGCAATAATCGTTAAAGGTCGTTCCTGCGTTGTATTATGCGCTGTACGAAATGGTGCCTTTAGCATCAATGCAATCGGCCATAATGTTATTTTTGAAATTTTATAAGTCATTTAATACGCTTTCAAGAAACTGTTGTGGTCGCTCAAGATGGCAATTATGGCCAGCCTGCGCCAAACAGTATAATCGTGCATTTGGTAACAGTGCTAGCATATCAGAACCAATCTGTCGGAATTTCTGGTCTAATTCGCCAACAATAACCGTAGTAGCTACATCTAAATGAGCTAGTGACGGCCAATAATTGGCTTGTTGTCCGGTTCCCATTTGAATTAATGAAGTTGCCATATTATTTGGATTTTGGTTTAAGCGTTGTTGCCGAATCTTAACTTTCAATTGGCTGGGTAAACGCGATTGACTTGCAAATAATGGCAATTGTTCCCACTTAGAAATAAATGAAGGAAAGTCATCTAAGAGCGCGGCAGCTCGTTGTTGATCTAATTGTCGCCGTTGCTTTTGCGTTGCTATCGCTGTCAAACCTGGGGAAGCACTTTCTAATATTAATTGCCGAAGCATTTCCGGGTGCTGTAAAGCAAATCCCAAGGCTAAACGACCACCCATTGAATAGCCTAGCAAATGGACATCATCCCAACCATACCATTTCAGAATAGCTGCTATGTCTATGATTTGTTGTGACATTGTAAATCGCCTAGTATCAGTTACCGTATCTGTTGTATTAAAGCCTAAGAGATTTAACGCGATAATTTCGCCAGGCAAATCAGCTATTATCGTATCGAAATCATGATAACTTCCCATAAAGCCATGTAGTAACAACCACTGGTAATTTGTATCATCATTTTTTGATGCCATAGGCTGTATGTATAATGATTGATTGTTAATGTCTGTTCATTCATTGAAATGTTCTCTTAGCATTTGAGTAAAGTCTTGGTGTTGTTCATAATTATCTTGTCTATTACTACTATATTCAATAATACGGGTACCAACAACCGACTGCCGTAGAATATCGCCTAGTCCTTGTGTTGTACTTATTTTTTCATACGTCAAATCATACAGCATTGCAATACGAGATAAATCTAACCCTAACGGTGTTCCAAATAACGTGTCAAAATATTCTTGTTGTTGTGCTTGTGGTAAAAATGAAAAAATACTGCCACCATTATTATTTGTCACAATAATATCTAATGGTAACTGATATTGTTTCCCCATCATTAAGCCATTCATATCATGAAAGAGCGCAATATCACCAATTAATAGTAAGCTTCTTTGTTCTTGACTAGTCGCTGCCATTCCCATTGCACTCGACACAACACCATCAATGCCATTAGCACCACGATTAGCATAAATATTATGTGTATGGCGACCAAGAAAGAAATTATCCATATCTCTAATTGGCATGCTATTAGAGACAAATATTGGTTGAGCATCATGGGTAAAGTGATCAATAGCATCAATTAAAGATAATTCACCAACATTGTGCATCAATTGATTTTGATATTTTTGATTCATTGTTTGCCATACTGTATAAAATTCTGACTGTACCGTGCTATTATTTTGAATTTGGGTCAACTGTTCCAAAAAGTTAGCCACTGCTATGGGCACAATATGTGAAGCGTGGCGTGAATGGTCATTACCAGCGTCTTCACCGACATACCAAGTGGTAACCTCATGCTTTTTCAACCATCCTAATAGTTGGCCAGCAATCGGCGTTGCACCAAAGCGAATAACAATATCTGG
This sequence comes from Leuconostoc fallax KCTC 3537, assembly GCF_000165675.1. Classification (GTDB taxonomy): domain Bacteria; phylum Bacillota; class Bacilli; order Lactobacillales; family Lactobacillaceae; genus Leuconostoc_B; species Leuconostoc_B fallax. Next base: position 20,963 of record NZ_AEIZ01000023.1, read on the forward strand.
TAAAGCGTCATCATTTAAGATATCTGCTTTAATGAATTGATCAATTCCAGTAATAGTATGCGTATAACGCACCCGGCTTAACACATCTGCTATAACAGGAATATGATATTTTTCAGAAAAACTACGCAGTAATTCACTATAATCCTCGGACTCATTGGGTCCGCAAAGCAACAAAATCTTTTTATTCTGTAACGCTTCCAGAGTATTTTGTGGCACAATATTGGGCGCCATCGTCCACGTTAGCTGTTTAACGCGAAGCGGCGTGTCATCATTCATATCCGGCATCAAAGGTTTTCTCAATGGTAAATTAATATGAATGGGTCCTCTAGGTGCTATTTGAGCTTGATATATCAACTTCTGTACTTCGTATGCAATATATTCTGGCACATCCGGATGATTATCTTGCAGCGTGAGTTCTAAATCTTGTTTAACAAAATGGCTGAAGAGATGTGTTTGGGAGATCGTTTGTGGCGCCCCATTGTTTTGTAATTCTTGCGGTCTATCAGCGGATAACACAATTAATGGTATATGTGATACAGATGCTTCAGCAACGGCTGAAGTAAATTCAGTAATCGCTGTTCCTGAAGTGCCTAACACAACCACTGGTTTTAACGTGACTTTAGCAATACCTAAAGCAAAAAAAGCTGCTGAGCGCTCATCAACATCTACAAAAAGCGCTATTTTTTCTGATTCAGCTAATTGAGCTAACAGCAAAGCAATTGGTGTATTGCGGGAACCGGGTGACACGACGAAATGTCGAACGCCACTATGCATTAGTGCCGTAAGCAAATATTTTGTATTGATCGTTAGTGCATCAGTCATTCAACATATCCTCGATTAATTGTTGCATCGGTAAAAATTTTAAATCTGTCTCACGCCATTCCTCTTCGGCAGACGAATCTTGAAGAATCCCTGCCCCAGCAAATAATTTAGCCTGTTTTGTCTGACTATCAAAATGCATTGCGCGGATACCAACCACTAGCTCACCATCTCCTTGCAGATTAGCAATGCCCACAGGTGCTGCAAAAATCCCTCTTGGATATTTTTCATGCTGTTCAATGTATGCCAATGCTGTTGTCGTGGGCATACCACCTAAAGCGGGCGTGGGATGTAACTTGTCTACAAAATCAAAAATGGTCACTTTGGGTCGTTTAATGCCGCTAATTGGTGTATAAAGATGTTGAACTTGTTGATTTTGTAAAATAACAGGCTTATCCGGTACATTTAATGTCAAAGTTAAGTCCTTTAGCTGTTGATTAATTTGTTGGACCACGAATTGATGTTCAGCACGATTCTTAGTATCCTGCATGAGGTGCTGTGCTAATTCTTCGTCCCGATTATACTGTTGATTACGTTGGATTGTACCAGCCACTGCAGCGGTATAGATATGATGATTCACCAGTTTAACTAGCCGCTCAGGTGTTGCTGATACAAACCATTCATGATCTGATTTTAACAAAACATGATAAGTATTCGCTTGCTGCTGTTTTAACCGACTAATAATACGTGGAATGGATAAATTGCTTGCTAACTGAAGATGACGTTGACGTGCAAAAACGACTTTCTTTAACGTTGGCGTTTGTTTCAAAGTATCAATTAATTGGGTAGTCCTTTGGCGCCAATCTTGTTCATCTTGTTGTGTGAGAATACTATTTTTAATCTTTACAGATGCTGTCATTGTTCTAAATGGTGCTAACCACTGCTCATAATCAAATGTCTGACGCGTTCGACTATACTGATACCAATGCAATGACTGATTACTATCTATGTGTACCACGAGTTTTGGTAGAAACCATCGTCCCTGCATTAGACCATGAGATGGTTTTTGATCCGAAAATTGTTGCGCACCAAAAATCCAAGTGTGTGCAACATCTAATGATGACAATGCTTGATACCATTGCTTAAAATTCTTCTGGCCTGTTCCTTTTATCCATGTATCTAATTCACCATATGCTAACCACATATGACCATCTTGTGTAGATTCAAAATAAGCACCAACATCATAAGCTGCCAAAGCCTGAAGCAACCATTGTAATTCATCATCTTTTATTTTCTTACAGCCACTATTAACTGTGATCATTATTTTATTACTCCATTGCTACACATCAATATGAATAAAAACAGTAGCTATACGGCCCACTGTTTTCCAACTACTCGTCTATACGAGTAGATTATAATTAATGATATTCAACGATTCGTCCTACTATCATGGCAATACCGATTAGCGCCGGGCCAAACTGTCCCCACTGGTAATGTTTGGTTAAGTGTTATCCCTTGCTTAATGGCATGATAGACAAATTCTTTAGCATTAGTTATTGCTTCTTGTGCATTGGCCCCAATGGCATAATTTGCTGTAATACTAGCAGCAAATGTACAACCCGCACCATTATTACAAAGCAGTGATTGTTTAATTTTGTCTTGACTCAAAATGAAGTACCGATTATCTTCATCAAGTACCACATCAACAGCATCATGCCCAGCTAAGCGGTTACCACCTTTAATCACTATTGTTTGCCCAGCAACACTTTTAATCTGTTGGGCTGCATGTTTCATGTCGTCCAGCGTTTCGATGCTCTGATCTGCCAAAAGTTCTGCTTCAATTAAGTTAGGCGTAACGACTGTTGCTAACGGTACTAATTGTTCTCGAATAGCGCGCAATAAGCCCTGCATCTCAGTCCGATTTGTTTCTTTAAAAACCATGACTGGATCTAAAATAATCGGTATTGTCACATGTTTTAGTCGTTGCGCTATTAATTCAATCGCTTCAATATTAGGTACAAAGCCAATTTTGATAGCCGCAATGTCCGATAAGACCAATACTGAAGATAGTTGTTGTGATAATACATTTAGTGGTACAACATGAATATCAACAGCATCATCAATCACCGTCACAATGCTAGTAATAATACTCAATCCAAACAACCCATATTCGTTAAATGTCGCCAAATCGGCTTGTAAGCCACCACCAGATAAAGAATCAGAACCAGCTATTGTGAGTACTTTTTTAGGCAAAATAAAAACCTCCTGGTTTATTTTGCAACAAAACTAATGCTACTGCCATTATCATTAACTGACACAACTTTAGCATTACTGTCATTGGATTCAATGCGCCAAGAGTAATAACGACCATTAGCTTTAGCCCATTCAATCGCTTCTGAAATAGACTTTCCCACTAGGGCTTGTGAATCACCCGTTGTTTTAGAAGAGCTTGAACTACTTTGGCTAGAGGAAGAACTACTGCTACTTTGAGAAGACTCAGAACTGCTACTTGATGACTCTGTATCCTGATCAGAAGTAGATCCGTTACCAGATGAATCGATTGTTTCATTTATAACTTTTGAATTTGAATTTTTTGCAGCAATCGGCGTTGACGGACTCGAAGAATGGGTAAACATATAATAAGAGAACCCAGCAAGCCCAATAATTAGCATGGCAACGAGTGCAAAGAACGTATTGCGTACGGGGTGAGACTTTTTTCGTCTACGAGAACGTTGTAATTGGTTATCTTTTGTCATAATACCATCCTTTATCACTATATTATACCAAAATACAAAAAGCAAAAACGACTCTAATAAAACGTACGAGTATTACAATTAATTTGGTACAATATGACTATTATTTTTGAGGTGAAAATATGAAAGCAAAACAAGATATAGAAGATTTACGTGTTATTGATTTTATTATGATTATTGTCGGAACAGCACTATATGCTTGGGGTCTAGTTAATATTAATATTCCAAATCAACTTGCCGAAGGTGGCATATCTGGTGTCACTTTAATATTATATGCACTTTTTAAGTTTAACCCTGCTTACACGACAATTATTCTCAATATTCCAATTTTATTACTGGGCTTTAAATTACTTGGCAAACGCTCCCTCATCTATACATTGTTAGGTATTTTATCTCTGTCGAGCTGGCTTTGGTTTTGGCAAAAAGTACCAATGCCACCTATGCTCAATAACGATATGCTAATTGCCGGATTGCTTGCAGGTATTGCAGCGGGTGTTGGCTTAGGTATTGTTTTTCGTTTTGGTGGTACATCTGGTGGTACCGATGTGATTGCGCGTATTGTAGAACAACGATTGGGTATTCCAATTGGTAAAACAATGTTCTTTTTGGATGCCATCGTTTTAATTGCTTCACTCATTTATATTGATATCTTACATATGATGTATACGCTGATTGCCTCATTTGTCTTTGCACAATTTCTTAATATTATGGAACAAGGTGCTTATCCTGCACGAACGTGTATTATTTTCACAAATTATCCAGAAGAAATCGCGCACGCAATTATGGAACAATTAGAACGTGGTACAAGTCTATTAAAGTCCGAAGGCGGTTACACGCATCGTGAGCAACGTGTTGTCTACGCTGTTATTGCACCATCAGAGGTCCAAACCATGCGACGTATCATTGAAGAAGTTGATCCAAAAGCATTTGTTTCTATTATTAATACACAAGAGCAACATGGTGAAGGCTTTAGTTATCTTCGACCTCGAAAGAAATACTTTTCTTTTTCAAAATAATATTGTAGTTATTAAAAAGTTTCCTGTCCTCATACATATGAACAGGAAACTTTTTATTTACTTTTCTTGTGTATCAGATGTATCAGCTGGCGTTTCATCTTTAGGTGTTGTGCCATCTGGTAAAGTTTTTTCTGTTGGCTTATCCCAAGTCACAAAATCGCAATCTGGATATCGGGAACAACCGTAAAATGTTCGGCCACGCTTTGTTTTACGCTGGATAATTTGTCCCTTATGACATTTAGGACATACCAGCCCGATTTCTTGAACAATCGCTTTAGTATTACGGCAATCTGGAAAACGGGAACAGGCATGGAACTTGCCATAACGTCCCATTTTAACAACCATTGGCGCACCACAAATTTCACAATCCATACCCGCCAATTCATCATGCATAATAATTTTTTCAAGAGATGATTCAGCCTTTTTGACTTCCTTATCAAACGGTTGAAAGAATGAATCAATCACGGGCACCCATTGTTTTCGTCCCTCTTCTACTTCGTCCAACTCATGTTCAACATCAGCAGTAAACTTCATATTCGTTACATCAGGGAAATTATCTTCAACAATGGTTTGAACAATTTCACCTAGTTCAGTTGGTACAAATTTACGGGCATCAATACGTACATAATTACGACGCTGTATCGTGTCTAAAGTTGGCGCATAGGTTGATGGACGACCAACGCCATTTTCTTCTAGTGCTTTAATTAAAGTCGCTTCAGAATAACGAGCAGGTGGCTGCGTGAAGTGTTGCTCCGGATTAATATTAGCCAGATTGGTTTTATCACCAACTGCTAGTTCTGGTAATTGGTTGTGCTTTTCTTTAGCCGCTGGGTAAGCTTTAGTAAATCCAGCAAACTTTGTCTTTGAACCATTGGCACGGAAAATAATGCCATTTTGCTCAATTGTGACAGCCATTGTATCCAAGACTTCAGGCGTCATTTGACTCGCTACAAATCGTGACCATATCAAAGAATAGAGTTTGAACTGATCTGGCGTTAGTTTATCTTTAATCGATTGTGGTGTATGCGCAACACTAGTAGGACGAATGGCTTCATGAGCATCTTGTGCGCCTTCTTGCAATTTACCCTGTACCGGTTTTGTTGCAGCGTATTCTGCGCCCCATTCTTCATGAATATAATGTGCTGCTTCATTCTTAGCAATACTTGAAATTCGTGTCGAATCGGTACGCATATAAGTAATTAGCCCAACTTGGCCAATGCCTTTACCTAAGTTAATGCCCTCATACAACTGCTGTGCTGCCATCATCGTTTTACGCGTTTTAAAGTTTAACTGCGTATTAGCCGTTTGTTGCATTGTAGATGTGGTAAATGGTGGTTGTGGCTTTCGACGACGTTCCTTGGCAACGACATTCGTCACATCAAAATCAGCATTTCGGTCTAACTTTTGCAGTACCTGTTGCACGGCTTCATTATCAGGAAGGGGTTGCTTTTTATCATCAAATCCATAAAAACTAGCTTTAAACTTACTACGCTGTTTTTTAAATTCAGAATCTAACGTCCAATACTCTTCCGGTTGGAAAGCTTGAATTTCGCGTTCACGTGCAATGATTAACCCTAGTGCAACAGACTGTACACGTCCTGCAGACAATCCACGCTTAACCGTCTTCCATAGGATAGGTGATATTGAATAACCCACTAGCCGATCCAAAATGCGTCGCGCTTGTTGCGCATCCACTAGATTTTGATTGATATTTCGTGGTGTTTTAAAGGCGTTTTTGACCGTATCTTTAGTAATTTCATTAAATACAACACGATTGGACTGTTCTGGATCTAAGCCTAGAATATGTTGTAAATGCCAAGCAATGGCTTCACCCTCACGATCCGGATCGGAAGCTAAATATACTGACTTAGCAGCTTTAGCTTCCTTACGCAATCCCTTAATCACCTCTCCTTTACCACGAATATTAATATATTTTGGTTCGTAGTCATTTTCCACATCAACACCTAATGTTGACTTTGGTAAATCTCTTACGTGACCTAGACTTGCAATAACTTTATAATTTCGCCCCAAATATTTTTCAATTGTCTTGGCCTTTGACGGGCTTTCAACAATAACAAGATTTTTTTAACTTTACTCGTTTTTCTTTTTTAGTAGCTTTCTTTTTAGTTTCTACCAATTCAGTATGCCTCAAATTTTATTTCTACATTTTTAATATAGATTACAAGATATCATATATAGCATATCAAATGCTATCAAAAATTTGTATACTTTCTAAGATATCCTTTGATTTTACCACTGGCTTAGCACCTAAAGCTAATAATTCATTCGTTCCTTGACTGTTTTCCGCAAAAATTGGGCCCGGAATAGTCAATACTTCGCGGTTGTTTTGCAATGCACTGTTAGCTGTAATTAGGCTGCCAGATTTTATTTTGGCTTCCACAACCAATGTCACACTAGAAAGTCCAGCAATAATACGATTCCGTGCAGGAAAATGGCTACGATACGGGCCACATCCTGGTGCATATTCACTAAGTACCAAGCCACTGCGCGCAATTTGCGACTGTAATTGTCGATTACTTGCAGGATAGAATTGATCAATTCCTGTGCCAATCACAGCAATCGGCACACCACCGCGACGTAAAGTAATTTGATGTGCCATGGTATCAATGCCCTTGGCTAAGCCAGATATTACAGCAGTTCCTGAATGTACAACATCTGGTAATAAATGCTGCAATGCCTGATAGCCATAGTTAGTAGCCGTTCGCGTTCCTACAATCGCTAAATTCGGTAATTTAAGCGCTGCCAAGTGTCCTTGATAGAAAAGAATTAGGGGTGGCTCAAAAATTTCGCGTAATTGTATAGGATAGGCTTCATCAAAATAAGTGATGTAATCAACATCTATGGGGAATATATTTTGGTTTAACTGCTGTTGATAGGCGTAGGTTATATTTTGTGCCTGTTTACTATTAGGATTGATTTGTAAAATCTGACATAATGCATACACGGACCAAGGATAACGTTTAGGTGCTTGGTCATGAGTTATTGCAGCAATAATTTTTGCTTCCGCTGCTGAACCGATCCCTTTTGTTAAATGGAGCATTAATAAAAAATGATTGCGTTGCATGATTTTCCCTCTCAGATATCATACGAACCACAATCACAAAACTATATCATATTCTTAATTGGCGCAAATGTCTTACGATGAAGCGGTGTAATACCGTATTCTTCAATTGCTACTAGGTGTTCTTTAGTGCCGTACCCTGCATTGTGTTGAAAGCCGTAAGCAGGATACCTTTTACCATATTCTGCCATGAGACGATCACGCGTTACCTTGGCAATAATACTTGCTGCCCCAATCGAATTACTACGCGCATCACCTTTAATCAAAGATTCTTGGGGTAAATCAAGGTCAAGTTGCATCGCATCAATGAGCAGACCATCAACCGGAATACTTAACTGTTGAACAGCTTGAGTCATTGCCAGCCGAGCAGCCTGATAAATATTAATAGCATCAATTGTCTCAGCATCAACTTGCCCAATACCAATCGCCAATGCCTCAGCCATAATCACATCATATAAACGATCACGTTTGTCCGCGCTTAACTGTTTCGAATCAATCACGTCAACTTGGTTAAAATCATGTGGTAGAATAACTGCCGCACTAACGACTGGACCGGCTAATGGGCCACGACCCACTTCATCAATCCCAGCGACATTCACGAGTCCTTTAGCCCAATACTGTTTCTCAATATCAAAACGCTTTTGAAATGCCACTTGCTTCAGTGCATATTGTTTTTGGCGTTTATGCCAGCTTGAAACAGCTGTTTGCACACCTTTTCTTGTATCCTGCGACCACTCTGCTAAACGTTGATCTGTTGGATCATTGATGAATTTAAGCTGTTGTTTAATTTCACTAATTGATTCGCTCATGACTGCGCCTCAATTAAATCTAAAGTAAAAGTACCCAGCTTACCCTTTCTTAAGTCATTTAGAATACGTTCACTCGCTCTATCGTAATCATCTTTAAATCCAAGCTTTTGTGTAATCAGCAGTAATACATCAACATCGCTCTGGTCAAAAGCATTATCTGGCAAATGATATCGTGCAATAATGCGTTCAGGATAGTAATCCCGATAAAATTTAAGCAGAAACAATGCCGCATCATCTTTAGCAAAAATAGTACTTTTGACAGCACCTGTTAATGATAATCTTAAGCCAATAGCTTGATCTTCAAATTTTGGCCACAAAACGCCAGGCGAATCCAATAATTCAAGCTTGGTTGAGGTTTTTAGCCAAGCTATCTTTTTTGTAACACCCGGTCGATCAGCAGTTGGTGCCACATTCTTTTTAATGAGATGATTAAGTAACGTCGACTTACCAACGTTAGGGATACCAGCAATGAGTGCTCGAATAGGCTGATCAACGATGCCTTTTTCTAGCTGTGCTGTTTTCTTAGCTTTTAACGCCTCTCTTGCAGCTTTCGTGACAAGTTGAGGTGTTTTAGGGTCACGCGTATCCAACACCAGTACTGTGTAGCCTTGCATCTCAAAATGTTTTTTCCAAAGTCGTGTCTGTTCAGGATCAGCTAAATCTGCCTTGGTCATGATTAATAATCTTGGCTTTTTACCAATTAACTTATCCACTTCAGGATTACGTGAACTTTCTGGAATACGCGCATCTACTAACTCAAAAACAATATCAACTAATTTTAGATTTTCTCGCATTAAGCGAAAGGCTTTGGCCATATGTCCAGGGAACCATTGTATTATTTGTGCCATAAAGATCTCCTTATTACCTTAACGCCAATGTGTTTATCGATTCGCCTGGAATTCTTGCCACGCTTCATCGAATATTGTCATACTAACTAAGTATGTTGCAGTTTCTTCTAAATACTTTGATAATTCATCAAAGTCGGTACTCTGCTTTGGAAAATCACTATCTAAAAATGCATGATTTGCAAATTCTTGAATTTCATTGGCTGACACAACATTTCTTTGTGTCATCAACCACTGATAGAATGAACGTTGATGATTCATTTAGCTACCCCTCCCTCAAATACAAATTGATCATGTTGAATATCAATGACTTTCGCTCTAAATGCCATATCTTGGACAACGGGTAATTTTGACATATTGATAAAAATTTGCTGCTTGTTTGGTTGAATTGTCACGTATTTCGGCGCATCATAACTTGCTTTAACATAACTCAAAACCGTTTTAGTGGGTAGTGGCAAGCGACCGATGGCTAATTTCTTAGTTTTCAAAATAATATTTCCGTTTTTGGTGACTTCAGGATCAAAGGTCATCCCCATATCTAATTTTTGCCCGAGCATATTTAGTGAACCATAAAGCATAATATGGTCATCGATACGAAAATGATACCCTTCCGGTGCTGATTCATTGAGATAGTGCGCAGCTAAAGCATTAATTTGTTGTTTGTTTAAGGTAACATCAAAAGTTGCCTGACTGCTCTGTAATTTAGAAGCAGTATCGGTAAGCTTGGTAGGTTTATTAGCCATAATCATAGCAAAACTAAAACTGACTACAAGCACTACAACCAATGCCCAAAAAGCCCAAAACCATTTAGATTTTTGCTTTTGAGTTATTGCGGTTCGCTTTAACGCTGATTGATCCATACTATTTCCTTTTGTTTTATTCTTTGCAACAATTGACGCGTCATATAATCATATCCACGACTATTAGGATGATAATGATCATCATCACTAATATAATCATTATGTACATCAGAGTGTGTATCACTTAATAATGTTTGCATGGAAATTGCTGATGTATTGGTCAATTCTTTTCGCAATTTTGATGTTGTATATTGTCCATATGTTAAATCAAAGATATCAACATAATATGCTTTTTTAACTTGTCGCGTGGATTGCTGATTAATATTATTATACAACTTAACATCTTGATTTAAATCTGCCCGATTCGCAAAATAAACATAAACTGGATTATAATTACCAAAAATAAAGATTGGTGCATCGGCATTAAATGATCGCACAGTAGTGAACAATTGTTGAAGATGGCGAGTATATGTTTTTGTCGATGAATTTACCGAAGCAGTTAATGCTTGTGGCGTCTTGACGGTTGCATTTTTCAATAATACTTGTTGTAAATCGTTACCACCGACAGTCAACACAATTATATTTGACTGACTAATTTTACGTTGAATATTCTTTTGTGCTAGCACTCGTGATCTAATTTGATCTGAACGATCTCCTGCTTTACCAAAATTAGTTGTCTTAACCGGTAAATGGTAATGAGATTTCAACTCCCTGGTAATTCTACCAGAATAACCTTGCTCATGTTGTTGATCACCGACACCTTCAGTCAGTGAATCACCAATTGTAAGCAAGTTTATTTTTGTTATTTTATGTGGTGGTTCAGCTGGCTTAACATACTGCCATAAATAAAAGGTTCCAGTACCTACAATGCTAATCGCAATGAGGCTATAAATAATATACTTTAGATAATGTTTTAAACGCATCCTATACTTACGCTCCTGTTACTATAGTCAGCAAAGCATTATTATACAATAAAAAACGACCAGAGGTGGTCGTTTTAAGATAACTGAATTCAACGTGCACGATAAATAATGGCTAACGCACCAGCACCTGTATGTGTTGAAACAATAGGCGTTGTTACTTGCGTTACAATCGGTGTCTCAGGAAAAAGTGTTTGCAAGCGTGCCGCCATCTTTTCAGCTACTTCTGGTATGCCGGCATGAGAGATACCAATACTCATAACTTCTGAATATGCTTTCATACCATCAATAACGCTGTCATGAAACTTGGCAATGGCTTTCATCCCTCTACCCTTTGCCAGTACTTCGACTGCACCTTCTTTGTCAACACCAGCGCCAACCTTAATATTCAGTAAATTACCAATCATACCTTGTGTTTTACTCAGGCGACCACCGGCTACCATATTATTCAATGACGTAAAGCTCAAGAAAATATGTGTTTGATTCCTGACTTCCAGTAACTTATCCAAAATTTCAGTCATGGTTGCACCTTTTGCTACCATTTTAGCAGCTTCGATGACCATAAAAGCCTGTCCGCGGTCTGTTGATAATGTATCAAAGGTAGTAACTTTAGCGTTAGTCAGAGCGGCAGCTTGTTCGGCAGCATGAATGGTACCCGATAGACGTGATGATAAATGTAAACTCAAAATTTCATCATCCGGATACTGCTGTGCTATCTCATCATACACCGCCGTGAACTTACCAATTGCTGGTTGGGATGTTTGCGGCAAGCTTTGGCTAGTTGCCATTTTTTCCAAAAACTCGTTGGGTTGAATTGTTATACCATCTTCATAAACAGTACCATCTATTTGAACTGACAAAGGTACAATATAAATACCATATGTTTTTACTTCTTCCGCCGTTAACGCCACAGAAGAATCAGTCACAATTTTAATGTTTGACATAGATACCCTCTAATTTCACTTCTTTAAATAATGTTCTACAATAAATGCATAATCATTATTGTCATTTTTTTCATAATTTTTTTGAGATTGTAGCGTGAAGTCATCACGATTAATATCATCGACAAACGTATCACCGTTAATCGTTGCCTGAACACGCGTGATGACTAATTCATCAGCAAAAGGCATAAATAGCTTAAAGATTTCAGCGCCACCAATAATGGCCATATCTTGATCACATTGTTTAAACAATTGAATGACCTCATCAACACTATGTACCACCTTAACCGATTCATGTCCTGATTGCCATGTTTCCTGACGTGTCAAAACAACATTCGTGCGTTTAGGTAGTGGTCTGCCAATACTGTCCCATGTTGCACGTCCCATAACAGTCAGTGTATTAAGTGTTTCTGCTTTAAACAATTTAAGATCATCAGCTATATGCCAAGGAATTGTGCCATCTTTACCAATAGCATGTTGTTGATCTTCAGCCCAAACCATTTTAATTTTGTTCATCACGCCATCTCCTTGCATAGTTCATTAATACTTGTCGATCATTGATTAGTTCACCAGTCACAACTTGTTCTGTTATTCTTCTTAACATTTGACCTAATTGTGGACCAGCCGGCACAATGTGATGTGCCATTAAGTCCTGACCATTAATCGTTAATTCATTGGCATGCTTAATAGGTAAATCGGATAATATTTTTTAACCTCGCCTATTACAGCAGAACGAATCGGTAGCAAGGCTAAGACCTCTAACAATGTGTCTTGATAGTCAGCAACCTGGAATAGATCCCACGCCTTAATTATACCCGCTTGAATATGATATACAACAGGGACAATAGCTGTGGTTGTACGCATAATTGTACGGCTCAACTTCCATTCACGTAATAACGTGTTAACCTCATGACTATTCTCACCAGATTTCACTGCCAAATAGCTCCATATGCCCGCTATTGTGACAGGTTGGTTTTCAAGTAAATCATGACGTATATCCTGCCATATTGACAAGCGCCAATGGCGCATATTGCTAGGTAGATAGTTGAATAACTGATGCGTTATCCCAAGCTCTATAGCATGTGCTGCGTTTTTTCCCATCATGAGTTTTTCAAACTCAACCTGAATGCGTTCGACAGCAATCTTTTCCAAATTAGGCACCAACGTTGCCAAGGCATGACACGTTTGTTCTTCGATGGTAAAACCTAATTGTGCACTGAAACGTAATGCACGCATCATACGCAAGGCATCTTCACCAAAACGTTCTGTAGGATCACCAACTGCACGAATAATTCCGGCGTTAAGGTCATTTAGCCCATCAAAAAGATCAATCACTTCACCTTCTCTAGTCATTGCAAGCGCATTAATCGTAAAATCCCGGCGCTTTAAATCCTCTGATAAGCTTCTAACAAAGCGTACATGATCAGGTCGCCTAAAATCGGTATACCCTGATTCTGTTCTAAAAGTGGTGATTTCATAACCCTCACCATGATCTAATATCATGACTGTGCCATGCTGAATACCTGTATCTACGGTATGCGTAAAAATACGTTTTACTTCTTCTGGAAAGGCACTTGTTGCGATATCAACATCATGAATCGGCTGTCCTAACAACGTATCTCGAACAGATCCACCAACAAAATAAGCTTCAAAGTGCGCCTCATTCAGCTTTTTTAAAATCGGACTTGCAATCAAAAATTCCGATGGTATTTTTTAATTTTCATAGATTTAGTCGAGTACATTTTCTAAGCCAACCATTAACCCGTTTAATCGATCACGGTGGCGTATTGCTACAGCAACACCTGTCATAAATGATGAACGATCAAATGAATCTTGACGAATAGTCAGCGCTTCTCCCTTTCCACCGAACAAAACTTGTTCATGGGCAACATAGCCCGGTAGTCGCACAGAGTGAACATGAATGTCTTCAACTTTACCACCTCTAGCACCTTCAATACTTTCAGTGGCATTTGTGTTTATTGTGGGTAATGATTGTCGTGCTTCTGCTATTAACTTGGCAGTATTAATTGCGGTACCAGATGGTGCATCTAATTTACCTGGATGATGCATCTCAATCACTTCGACGTCTGGAAAATACTTTGCTGCTTGTTTCGCAAACTGCATTAGCAATACAGCAGATAGACCAAAGTTTGGTGCAATGAGACCGGCCATATGGTTTTGCTGTGCCACATGTTGTAGTGACTCTAACTGCGCATCATCTAATCCCGTAGTACCGACAATGGGGATGATATTTTGAGATAATGCGTAATGGACGTTATCAAATACCGCACTTGGCACACTAAAATCCAGCCATACATCACTCGTGACATCTATTGATGATAAAGAATGATAGATGGGCACATCTAGGTTATCTGTATAATCCAATGCTCCAGTTCGATCGAATGTTGTATGTGGATCATAAACACCAATCAAGTCAAAATCATCGTTATCTGCTATAAGGCGCATCACATTTGTGCCCATATTACCTCTGAAACCAGCTAGTATTATCGTTGCCATCTTACATCAATACCTCAATTCATTATCGTTAATTCTATTCTACCAAAAACTTATTCGTTCAAGGCAAATATACTCATCTTACATACTATCATTTTCATAATCAGCCAAACGCAACTGCATCTCGATATCATCTGGTACAAGTTTTAAGTACTGCTGTAATGATTGAATTTCAATATCGCGTTGGCCATTCTCTCGATACCATGCCATAGCATCCAATAAAAAGTCAGTATTATTTTGCAAAAGTGGCCATGCTAAATCATAATTTTCACTTGCTTTTTCATATTCATCTGTCATTTCGTATGCTTTAGCGAGCACCCAATAAAAACTATTATCAATCACATCATTTTCTTGCTGATCTAAAATAAGTGTGATGACTTCAGCTGCACGGTCTTGAAGCAAAAGTACCTGTGCTAATGATGTGATGGCCATTGTATCCGCTTCATCTAGTGCAATAGCTTTGACAAGATAGGTTTCAGCAGATTCTAACTCATTTAACTTCTGCGCTGTTATACCAGCTAAACGATAAAGCTGTGAATTGGTTTCATCTTGAGAAAGGCCTTCTTGATAGATTCGATAAGCTTCATCGATTTTATTTAGTTTTTCATAAGCTTTTCCAAGTAACGGATACACAGATGTATATTTGGGATCTACGTCAATAATGTCATTAAATAAATCAATTGCATCTTGCCATTGCGTATTTTGATAATAAACAACCGCTAATTGAAACTGTGTTGTCAGTGTAATATTTTCAGGTTTAATTTGTTCCAGGTATCCAATGGCATTATCATAATTACCGATTTGTGCGTACGCGACACCGAGTCTTGCTACAATATCAATCTTGCTAACTTCTAATGTCCCTTGCATAATCAAACGACGATAAATAGGAATGGCTTGATGATAACTCTGAATATCAAAATAGAATTCCGCTAATGCTAACTGAATAATATCGTGATCCGGCATTAACTGCTGTGCTCGACGTAGACTACTTTCAGCAGCTTCATTTAGGCCCTCTGATTGGTACAAATCAGCTTTAACCAATAGGGATGACACATAGGCGTCAGATTCAGGATTAACTTGTGATAGTAACTCTAAAGCATGATCAATTTCTCCGTCATCAATTGCAATATCAGCTAACGCTGTACGGATACTATCTTCTTGTGGATATCGCGTTAACAAAAGCTCGTAGGCTTCTTTAGCGTAATGTGTAAATCCCATGCCATATAATTCTTCAGCTAAATTATAGATGAGTTCGTCACTATCATTCTGCAATGATTTTTTAAAATAGTTCTGAGCGCTAACTAAATCACCGCTTTCAATTGCATTTAACATACTATTCGCATCATTGATTGCTGTCATATATTCCTCCAGATATCTATTTTCCAAATAAAAAGAACCAGAAATATTCTGGCCCCTTTATTTAGAAAAACATCTCATAATAGCGTATTCACTACTATTTTTAACGAGATTCTTTATTTAACGGCATATTCTTGAAGCCATCAAAACATTTCTATACAAGCGTTTTTGATGATTAAAGCATCTATAAAATCTTATAATTATTAATGCTTTTTTCAAAAAATTCTCCGGTATTCCTGTTGAGATTACTTAGATATTAATGCTGTTTTTAGACCTTTACCAGTTTCCCAAATTATGCTATGAAATGCAAATAAATTATGAAAATTAAAATGACTGAATTTTGGACAATGCCATATCTCTCAAAGGTGCATGTAGTTATTTGAATTGTGTCACTCTGATAGCAGTCATGATATATAATTCATAATCTAGCTTTCAATTCCACACTATTATAGAATGAAGGCACCAGTTGATTGAATTGTTCAAATACCTTTTGAATTAATATATGGAGGATGTTACATGATGGAAGACAATATTACTAATTATACTTTTGATGACAGCCTTGAAATTCAAGGACTTTTTGGAAACACTCCCAACATTCAGCAACTAGATGATGATAAAATATCTGGCACACTATTAATTAAAAATGGCGTCGGAGAATTAAATATTTTAGGTAAAATTGAAAAAGTGGATTATACTCTTCCTACTTCAGGAGTGATTATAAATAACGAAAATCTTTTAAGATACTCAAACGAAGGATATATATATGGTTTTCTAGAAAATGGTAATATTATTCGTTTAGATAAATTTTATATGAAAGACTATAAAACTTCGTTTCCTGGATTAGAGAGAGCCTCCTATGATGTTGAAAAATAAGATCGATAATTGGAAAAACTGATAACTTTGATTTCCCATCTAACTATGCCTATATATCAATAAATTCTCTGGTCTATTGGGGGTTTACTAATCAATTTTTCCCACCCCACAACCTAAGTACAGTTGGCCCGAATGTCCCAGTAGGAAGCTTTGATTACAAAAATTTATATTTTTCACTGGAAATATGCCCTAGTCGATTTCATAAAACAAATGCTCGTAATCAAAATGTTATTACAACATACAATAGTTTAACTTTCAAAATAATTTTTCCTACAACCTGTTCTGATGAGCAATTAGAAGCAATAAGTGAGGAGATAAACAAATTCATTATTATCTTAACTCACCATGCCTCTTACATTTCCAAAATACAAAAAGATTTAAAATCTGAAAAACTTAACATAAGCTCATCGGTAATCAGTCATCATGGAGATAAATCTGACATAGCGGATTACTCTTCCATTCGAGAGCCATTATCTTACCAGAATATTCAAAGCGGTTTTGACTTTCAAAAGTATTTAACTAATTATTTATCAAAGTCGTTTGAACTCAACGTTATGATTAATAGTTTCCTCATGAATATTAATGGAAATCTAGTTGTGGAAAATTCTCTTCTATCTTATAGTAACGCTATAGATATATATTATAGAAATGCTACATATACTACCAATAATAAACTAATAAAAAATTTCAAAGATAAACTTTCTCGTTTTATAGATGAGATACCTCCAAAAATTCGATCTCTATTTTTTCATCCACCGATAAAAAAGATTTTTTCGTAAAGGCCACTAAGACAACCCGAGATTTTTTGGTGCATGGCATACACTCAGAATCTAACTTTGTTTTAAATGATGTACGCTTAACTCTATTAGTAATTAATTTAGATTGGCTAGTTTATATAACTATACTAACTAAACTTGGTATAGATGAAGCTACTATTTTGAATGTATTGAAGAACTATCACATACCCGTTTCCGAAAATGATATTCTCTCTTAAAAAATAGAAACTAAAAGCACCCCGCAATTAAGCGAGGCGTTTTTAGTTTCTATTTAACTTCTTTTAATCCTGCAACTTGATAGGCTTTAGTCGCATTCCCAAGTTTCACGTACTCTTCACAAAAGCGTTTCTGTTTTGTTGTTAATTTGTCCAATCTGATCTTCTCTCTACATTTTTTTGATAGTAGATGTTTATTTTTGTCACAAAATAAAAAACGTTTATCCAAAATAATTTATGATAAACGCTTATTCTCTCGTGATTTATACCAAATGAAATATTTTTCCAACCTCTTAATGGTATGCAAAATAAAACGTGTTCACGCTTTTATAGCAATGATGATACCTTTAACGACAAGCACACATAGCACAGCTAAAGCCAAAAACACAACTAATCCAGACATAAATATCACACCACTCCAAATTGCATTAATCATTTTACTTACTTCTCACTTCCTTATTTCTGTGCAAAATAAAAAGCGCTTATGCGCTAATCTTTAAACACTTTATAATAAATTATTTATGAATATCACATCACTAAGTACAATCATTTAATTTAATATATTCGATTTACTACCTTCTTAAAGTTTATTCTTTATATTCATAACCAATTTGATAATATTTTCTGAAGTATTTTCAACTTCTTCATAAGCTTCATGATAGTTATCATAAAGCTTTTGTTCGGATGAAGATAAATATGCACGTTCGACATTCTTTTCATGACGCTCATAGTTAAGATCTTCCAATATTTTTTGATTTATAAATCTTTGTTGTTGGGAATAATAATATACTAGATGATTTTTTAATTTCTCTGTTTCCTCTTTAAGATTATCAATGTATCTGTCTAAATTAGAATCTCTATTTTCCAATTCCATGTAACGAATCTCTTTAAGCATTAAATCAGCATAAAACCAATTATTCATTTTAGCTATTTGTTGGTCGAACCCACTATAAATATCTGCATAATAATCATCTTGATCCAACTGATCAGGTAAATTTGTTTTAACAAATAATCCATTATCGTTGTTTATATTAAGCTCAATGTTATAAAGTGGTTCGATAAAATCTTTTAAATACTGAGACCAACTTTCCAAACGTTTTTCTTTCTTAAAACTACTGTCAGCTTGCCAAAGAGCTATCATAGTAGCACCTATCACACCAATAATACTACCACTTATATTAGACCAAAATCCCAACCAGTCTCCACCATAATTTGATGTTGGAAACCAGTTATAATATTGCTCTGTAATCAATATAACCATCACAATAAGCACAACTATAGTTACCAATAAATATTTTAAAAATTTCTCTGCATTTTCTCATCTCCAATAGCATGAAGTCTACTACTGGGAAACGTTAAACAACAAAATTATTATGCCAAATTAAGAAACTAACCGTGCAAACAATCCAATAAAAACCACAATAATATAGGAGCCCTCTCATTTATTTAGTTATATAGTTTCCATATTCATCACTCATAATCAGTTATCCTCTGAATAATGATACGCAAATAAAAAGAGCCACACATATTTTTGTATGACTCTTTTCGATATTACAATATTACCACCATTCTTTAGGTAAAAAGTACCAAAATAGTACCACCATATTGAGGGGTCGAGTTATCCACAAATAAGAAAAATATTCTACATTCTTAATTGCATTAGCTTAATTGCAACTTGTGCTTGATGCTATCAGATAATACTTGTGAAAAATTCAAACCAGCCTCTCGACCAGCTCTATCAACATATGCCGGAACTGTTAGGGTCTTCTTGACTAATTTATTATCTTCTTTTTCGCGCACAATAGACGTATTTACTTGGACGGCTAACAACGCTTCTCCTTTGTTAACTTGTATATCCAAGGCATCTGTTGCCTTTGGTAATTTTATATTTTCGTCTTCAGCAACCAACAAGTAACCTTCTAAAGCATCCTTCGCCATATCTGAAGCTTCAACAACATCCGCTCCAAATGTATTGACACTTGGTAGATCATGAAATTTAACACCGATAGCATCGTCGTCGTGATACAAAGTAGCATAATAAACGTATTTCATATTTATCACCCTTCAATCTTGAGTACAACAAAACCAGGCTATTTATAGCCTAAAGCTTTGATTATTTTCTGTGCCGTCCCTTTGGCTATAGGATTGTTACCATGATTTGGAATAGTTACCAACTCACGCGTTGTCTTATTAAGAAACTGATGATGACTGCCCTTAATTCGAACAACTTCAAATCCTTTAGTTTTAGCCATTTTGGATAGCTTTTTGAAATTGTACTCAACCATGATTGCTCCTTTCAATACAATAATTATAACACGTGTATTTATACGTGTCAAAGAAGCAATAGGATCCTTTTGCAAAAACATTCGTTAGGTTGCAACTATCAGTTAACTGTTCAATGTCTAGGAATTTCCAGAACATGTTTGAGTAATTAACCCCAGTAATCGTCCAAGAACGTGTTTCTTTGTTTAGGAACACACTCATCCCTAGATACTACTAAAAACATCACTATGACGATTAAAAGCGCTTTAAAAGACGCATACATTGATGGATACATTGATCGTGATATATTTGGTAGAGTTAAAGCTGTTAGTGCTAAACGAGAAATACATATTCAAAACTATTTGAATGCGACTGATTTCGAGAAGTTACAAAATTATCTTTACTCCGAAATAAATAAATTTGATAAATTTCATCTATTAATTTTATTAGCAATTGAAACTGGAGCACGATTAGGAGAATTACTAGCATTAAATCCGTCTGATTTTGACTTAAGAGCTGGTGGATGAGTATATTAAAATCATAACTAAAGTACATAGCATTTACAGTCATATGCTCAAAGAAAAAGAGCAAACTCAACGTGAGCTTGCTCTTAGTGTATTGGACAATATCAAGGAATAGATTACTCATTTCCCCAAAGTTCCCCAAAAACCTTATGAAACCTTGTTGTATAAGGCTATTGATTATTTAACAGCATCTTTCAATGCTTTACCTGGCTTAAATGCAGGAATCTTTGATGCAGGAATATCAATTTCTTCACCAGTTTGAGGGTTACGGCCCTTACGAGCAGCACGTGAACGAACTTCAAAGTTACCAAATCCAATTAATTGAACTTTGTCACCCTTCTTTAATGAAGCTTCGATTGATGAAAATACTGCGTCAACTGCTGCAGTAGCATCCTTTTTGTTAAACCAGTTGCTTGCGCTACTGAATCTACTAATTCTTGTTTATTAGCCATGTCTTTCTCCTTAGGAGTTTATTTATCGCCACGCGATGATGAAATGCGTCGAAACGTTATTTCATGTAATTAGATTATCACAAGAACAGCCAAATGTGTAGTAATTACAAGGGTTTTAGCGTTTTCGTAATATTTGTGTCATCTTAAAGTTAACTATTTGTAAAGTTTATGTTCGCGCTCTGATAATTAATTTAATAGGTGTTCCACTGAAATCGAAACTATCACGAATTTGATTTTCTAAGAAACGTTCATATGAAAAATGCATTAATTCAACATCATTGACAAAAATAACAAATGTTGGTGGCTGAATCGCAACTTGCGTTGCATAATATACCCTTAATCGGCGACCATTATCACTAGGCGTTGGGTTAACGGCAATTGCATCCATAATCACATCATTCAGTGTAGATGACGAGATACGCTTACGGTGGTTAGCATCAACGTCTTTAATCAGTTGTGGTAAACGGTCTAACCGTTGTCCTGTTTTGGCTGAAACAAACACAATTGGTGCATAATCCAAAAACTTAAATTCAGTACGAATGGTCTCTTCGAATTCTTGCATAGTTTTTGTATTTTTATCAATGGCATCCCACTTATTAACAACAATAATCATACTACGACCCGCTTCATGAGCGAAACCAGCCACGTGCTTATCTTGTTCTCTAATGCCAGCTTCGGCATCGATTACCATCAAAATAACATTACTTTCGTCTACTGCTTTCAAAGCACGTAATACTGAATATTTTTCAGTGTTTTCATAGACTTTACCACGCTTACGCATACCAGCCGTATCAACCATGACGAATTCATCACCATCAGCTGTCATAAATCGTGAATCAATGGCATCACGTGTTGTACCTTCAATGTCAGAAACAATAACACGTTCTTCACCTAAAATCGCATTAACGATAGAAGATTTACCAACATTTGGACGCCCGATAATGCTAAAACGAATCGCATCATCTTCTTGTTCGGCAGCTTCGTCGGGGAAATGCTTAACAATTTCATCTAGTAAATCACCCAATCCTAGACCGTGCGAACCTGAAATAGGGAAAGGATCACCCAGACCTAACGCGTAGAATTCATAAATATCAGCGCGCATTTCTGGATTATCAACTTTATTGATTGCCAAAACAACAGGTTTGTCTGTTTTATAAAGCAACTTAGCGACAACTTCATCGGCTTCTGTTAATCCTTCACGACCAGATGCTACCATTACGATGACATCAGCTTCTTCTAAGGCAATTTCAACTTGTCCACGAATTTCTGACAAAAATGGTTCATTACCAATTTCTATACCACCGGTATCAATAATTTTAAAATCATAGTTTAACCAGTCCGCGCTTGCATACAAGCGATCACGCGTTACACCAGGTAAATCTTCCACAATGGCGATACGTTCACCGGCCATACGATTAAAAATAGTTGATTTACCAACATTCGGGCGACCTACAATTGCAACAATGGGTGCTGCCATAGAGACACCTCCTTATATATTTAACTTAGTATTTACAATAAAAAAAGCTGGCAAGCCAGCTTTTTAATTTTACAATTTATCACCAAAGATGTCACCAAGTGTTGCACCTGATTCATCATCTTGTTGATTATATGCTGCGATATCCGCACGTGATGCACGTCCATCGTTGTCTTCTTCTTCGTGAGCTGGCTTCTCTTCCAATGCCTTCATTGAAAGTGAGATACGTTCTTCGGCTGGCTTAACATCCAAAACTTGTACCTTAACCTTATCACCTGACTTCAAAACATCAGCTGGATTTTCAACACGCTTGTGTGAGATTTGTGATACGTGGATAAGACCTTCAATACCTGGGAAAATTTCAACGAATGCGCCGAAATCCTTAACACGCTTTACAGTACCTTCAAGTACAGTACCAGCAGGTGCTTCTTCAGCAACTTTATCCCAAGGTCCAGGTTGAGTAGCCTTGATTGATAGAGAAATACGACCCTTCTCTTCATCCAATGCCAAAATCTTAACATTGACCTTTTCACCACGTGATAATACATCAGCTGGGTTCTTGACACGATCATATGAAATTTCAGAAACGTGAACCAAACCGTCTACACCACCAAGGTCAATAAATGCACCGAAGTCAGCCAAACGTGCTACTGTTCCTTCAACAACTTCACCTACTGAAAGCTTACCAAATACTTCAGCAATCTTTTCAGCATGTTCTTGTGCAATAACGGCCTTACGTGAAAGAATCAAACGACTCTTGGCTGGATCAATTTCAATAACCTGTGCCTTGATGTCTTTATTCTTGAATTGGTTCAAATCTGAAACAAAACGTTCTGCAACCATTGATGCTGGTACGAATCCACGCACACCTTCAACCGTGACAACTAAACCACCACGAACAGCATTAACAACCTTTGCATCCACTGTATCACCTTCGGCAAAGTTTAAGTTCTCCCATGCCTTACGTGCATCCAAGCGCTTCTTTGAAAGAAGGTATGCAACGCCTTCTTTATCGCTTGTTACGTTGTTAATAACAACAGCTTCAACTGTGTCACCAACTTTTAATTCGTCGGCCAGATTGATGTTACGATCGTCAGAGTACTCACGTGCTGGCACAACTCCTTCTTCACCGGTATGCAAACCAATAACAGCTTGGTTGTCATTATCAATGGCAACAACTTCGCCTGTAACAACATCTCCTACCTTTATTTGATCTGCACTTTCAAGAGCTGCTAATAGCTCGTTGTTTGTTTCACTCATGACGTCAATCGTCCTCCTGCAATTTACACTTATAGGTATACTATAACAAATTAAACTCTATTTGCATAGTAAAAAAGCCGCTTGCGCGACGATAATACTTTATTTCTTTTGTCTATCGTTAATTATAGCCGTAATCTCTGTCACGACTTCTTCAATGCTGTGTCCTGTTGTGTCTACTAATATTGCATCATCAGCTTGAATTAGAGGACTGATTGCACGGTGCGAGTCTTTATAGTCACGTAATGCAATGTCTGCTTTTAACGTTTCCAAATTGGCTGTCATTCCTTTAGCCATATTTTCTTTATAGCGGCGCTGCGCCCGTTCATCGACACTAGCAACTAAAAATATCTTGACTTGAGCAAGTGGTAAAACCGTCGTCCCAATATCACGGCCGTCCATAATAATATTAGCTTCCTGCGCTAATTGGCGTTGCCTTTCCACCAAATCAGTACGAACATCAGCATAAGCTGCAACCTGTGACACGTTGTTCGTAATTTCATTGGAGCGAATCTCTTCTGTCACATCATCATGATTTAAGAAAACGCGCTGTCCAGATACATCAGGTTCAAAATCAATATTAATTTTATCAAGTAATTCAATAACTTTTGATTCATCATTATAATCAATATGTGCACGTTTAACAGCCAATGTTACCGTCCGATACATAGCACCAGTATCTACATAGATATAACCTAAATTAGATGCCAAAATTTTTGCAATCGTTGATTTTCCAGCTGAAGCTGGCCCATCAATAGCAATTTGCCAATTCATAATAATATGGGTCTCCTCTTATTTAACGCGTAATGATTGCCCTGGAGCTAAATTAGTCACATCAACTCCGGGATTAAGACGTTGTAATTCAGAAACCGAAATACCTGCATTTGTGGCAACACGATATGCGCCCTGCCCCGATCCTACCGTTGCTGTTGATTGACTTGCTTCGCTACTAGTTGCTGAACTACTTGTCTGAGCCGTTGTGTCGCTTTGCGCACTAGATTCTGACTCTACAGTGGATGACGAAGTAGTGGTATCAGTGCTTTCTGACACGGTTGAAGATGAAGCCATAGTATCATCGCTTTGCGCACTTGATGTACTCGTCTCTTCACTAGTACTCTTTGATATGTCTGCTTTGCTACTGGTTGAAGATGAAGCCTTACTTGATGAGCTTGACGACTTAACACTGGCTGGCGTTGCATCTGATCTATGATTGTTCTTTATCATACCGTAAACGGGCACAAACGAAATTACCACTAAAAATAGTGCAACCAATAGGACATATATTTTTTATTATTCTGATCTGACCCTTGATCTTTTTTCTTGAAAAATGAGGTTCAACTTTTTGATGTTGACGCCGAGATGTTCGACTCAAGTCGTTAGGGTTATAATCGTTCATTTGAAACGACCTCCACATAAAATTACTTCACATAAAAGTTTACCATAAGGCGAACGATTAGTGTGTTAAAGTCTTGGTCATCTATTAATTATATGCTTAACTTTCATAGTACTCGATAAAATCGTCATCGAAACAATACCCCATATAATACCTTGTATCAGATTAAATGGCATAACAATGGCAATCAAATAGTGTCCCACACCAAATATCTGTTGAATATCAAAATGAGCAAACTGTGCATATAGCGGAATGACCACAAACCAATTAACAATAATCATACTTATCGCCAAACCACCTGTTGCAACCAAGACGCCAAGTATAGCACGAATATAATTTAACTTGACTGTTACCCGTGGCAAAATAAGATATAAAAGTGTGATAAATGTCAAAACACCTAACACATTAACAGGCAGTCCCAAATATGTATTGACGCCTTCGTTATTTAATAATAATTTTAAAATTGTTCGTAATAAAATAACCAATAATCCTGCTGAAAAATCAAACCAATATACAGCTAACAGAACAGGTATAATTGAAAAATCTAACTTCAAAAAATCTGCGCCTGGAATTAATGGAATTTGCGGAAATATCATAAGCAAAAAAGATATGGTACTCATGATGGCGATAAACGTAATCCGCTGTGTCCGTGTGCGTGAAATTGACATATTTTTATCCTCAAAAAACTGCCTATTTATCAGGGCACAACAAATAAGCAGTTACTTTCATTTTTAACTTCTTTATACCAGACTTTAACTGTCGGCCTTGGAATCTCACCAAATCGGTCACATCACTGTGAGTCGCGGAGCTTGTCATATTGGAAAACATGCATTACCGCCGGTTGGGAATCACACCCGACCCTGAAGTAAATATTCAATTTAATATGATACTACCACATGAACAGAACAAAAACAACGGTTAGTGCTTACGACGATAGTTTTTATAATCCTTTGCCTTTAGACGACTCACCTCAGCATTTGTTAACTTACGATATTCTCCCGGCTGTAATCCAACCAAATCTAAAAAGGCATATTGTTCTCTTTTCAGTTTTTCAACTGGGAAGCCGACCTTAGCTAACATATTCTTAACTTGATGATTTTTACCTTCGTGGATAATGAGCTTCACCATGCTAGTTTTCTTAGTTTTATCAACACTTTCGACACTAACACGTGCTGGTTGCGTCTTATGCCCCTCAATCATCACACCTTTTTTCAAAGGTAATAAATCATTCTCAGTCGCCATCCCCTTAACTTTAGCAATATAAACCTTGTCAACCTTTGATTTTGGGTGCATCAGTTCATTAGCTATCGTGCCGTCATTGGTCAATAGCAAAGCACCCGTTGTGTCATAGTCTAGACGCCCTACTGGATAAACACGTTGGCTAACATCATCTAAAATATCTAAAACAGTGGCTCTACCTTTTTCATCTTGCGTCGTCGTCACAACACCACGTGGCTTATTTAATAAATAATAAACGAGTCGTTCACGCCCCTCGATGGGCACACCGTCAACGGCAACCGTATCACTACGACGTACTTTTGTTCCTAGTTCTTTAACCTGTTGGCCATTAACACTCACACGGCCCTCAACGATTAAAGCTTCCGCCCCGCGTCGTGAAGCAAGACCTGCTTGCGCAATAACCTTTTGCAAGCGTTCTTCATTTTGTATTTCAGACATGATTAAGTTCCTCATTTTTTGGTTTGGTAAATGTACTTTCTTGATCAAAAAGCATTTGTTGTGGGGCATCCCCTGATTCCACCTCAATCGCATCAAAATCTACTAAAGGTGGTAATTCATCCAAAGATTTCAAGCCAAAATAATCAAGAAATCCAGATGTTGTCCCATACATAATCGGTCGACCAATTTCATCCTTGCGGCCAACCACCTGAATCATTTCTTTAGTCAAAAGCTTTTGTAAAATATTTGTCGATTTAACACCGCGTATATTTTCAATTTCAATTCGAGTGATTGGCTGTTTATAGGCAATAATAACTAAAACCTCTAAAGAAGATTTGGATAATTTATTATTAGCGGGTAATTCGAAATATTTTTTAAAATCCCCCCTAATTCGGGCTTCGTTACCAGATAAAGCCTATCCTCATCTTGATGTAATTCAAGTGCACAATTATTATCTTGACTATACTTGGCATTTAAATGATCAATAATGCCTTGAATCGCTGGATGTGTAAAGCCTGTAATATTACTAATTGCACTAAAACTGATGCCCTCATCTCCTGCAACAAATAGCAAGGCTTCGATTTGGCTTTGGTTACTCATCGTTAAAACTTCCAATTTCTATAAAAATTTCTGCTGTAGGCATTTCTTGGTGCAGTATTAAGCGTGATTCTTTGACTAATTCTAGCAACGCAAAAAATTCATCACCAAAATCTCACGATCACTCAAATCAACAAAAAAGATTTAAATGATAGCCGCTCTCCAGAACTTAATTGACTCATCTTTGTTGTCACCGAAGTCATTGCATCATTAAGTGAGTAACGTTCACGCACAATACTACGACTAATAGGATCTTCTCGTTGTTTACGCAATAAAATTTGTGAAAAAGCAAGCTGCAAGTCAACCAGTGTTAATCCTGGAGATAATGCTGTATTGGGTGATAGATCACTAGGCACTAATGCTGGCTCACGAGTGAAGGATTGCTTCTCTGCATGTTCGCGATATTCTAGCGTTTTTGCAGCAATTTGAAACTGTTGGTAAGTCAATAATTGCAACATTAATGCTTCTTTTGTGTCTATTGATTCTTCATCGATGATATCTACGGTGGTATCTTCAATTTCTGGTGGTAACAAATCTGCTGATTTAATGCGAAGTAATGTTGCCGCCATGACCAAATACTCACTTGCCACGTCTAATGCCATTGCTTCTTGTTGCTTAATAAATGCAAGATATTGGGTGGTAATTTCTGCAATAGGTAGATCTAAAATATCCATTTCTGACTTTTGAATTAGGTGCAATAATAAATCTAAAGGGCCTTCAAATTCAGAAATTTTAATTGTGAGATTGTTGTTCTTGATAATTTTTTCTCCACTTATTAATGAGTTTTTGATTATCTAGTGTCCCCATCAAATAAGCATCACGATATTGTACTTGATAATCTGTTAGAATCGCAAAATAATTAGCCGCTTTTCGTGAATCTGGTGTTAAAGAAATGTGGCGCACCAATGTAATTTTGTGATTAATCACTTCCACGCCCAATACGCCTTGAACTTGATTATGATCATCATCACGCCATGTCCATAGTTGACGATTATCATCTCTGTAATACCAAGCAATTTCAGCATTAAGATGATCGATTTCTCTTAAACCAGGTAATAATGCCAACAGGCCCATTACTGTTTTTTCACTATCTTTTCGAGCTCTTACTAACATAATGTCGTCTTTCCTAAAATTCTATTAAGCACGTGGATGCGTTTGGTCATACACTTCACTTAATCTCTTCTTCGAAATATGCGTATAAATCTGAGTCGTTGAAATATCGGCATGCCCTAATAATTCTTGAACAATCCGTAAATCAGCACCATTTTCTAAAATGTGCGTTGCAAATGAATGACGTAATGTATGGGGTGATACATCTTTTGTAATACCAGCTGCAGTCACCATTTTTTTAATAATTTTCCAAATACCTTGCCGGCTAATTTTCTGACCACGGTCGTTTAAAAAACATAGTCAGATTCTTGGCCTTTAAGCAGTACATCTCGACTAGTCTCAAAATAACGTTGTAACCAAGTTGTTGCAACCTCACCAATTGGAATAATCCGCTCTTTGTCCCCTTTACCAATGGTTTGAATCAAACCTAGAGTCAAATGTAAATCTTTCATTCTTAAATTAACCAGTTCACTGACTCGAAGACCTGTTGCATACATAACTTCTAACAAAGTACGATTACGTATGCCTAAAGGGTTTACTGGTGTTGGTACTTGCAATAAACGGTCGATTTCTTCGACACTTAAAACAGCAGGTAAGTGACTGGACTTCTTTGGTGGTTGAATATGGATCATTGGATTATGTGCTAATAATTTTTCTTGCGCCAAATAGCCAAAAAATTTACGTAATGAAGTTACCATACGAATAACTGAATTGTTTGACTTATGCGACTGCTTTAAAACGTTCAACCAGGATAAGATGGTAACATGATCCACATTTTCAAGTTGAATTGACTGATGCGCTAGATACGTCACAAACTGTTTTAAATCTTGCCGATAGCTTGTAATGGTATTTTCAGACAAGCCACGTTCAATCCTTATAAAATGCAAATAATCATTCACATAATTCTCTGAATTATTGTTCGTCATTTTTTAATTTAATGCCACCTTCGATTTGTTCAACTACTCTTAACTTAAGCAGTCTACCCAAAGCACGTTTAAATTGGCCCTTACTAAAGCCAAGCTGACGTTTAATCAAAACTGGATCACTCTTATCATTAAATGGCAATGAATGATTACTGCGTCTTTGTAGTTGCAACAACAAAAACTTGGCATCTTCATCCATTGTTTCATGCGCTAATGGCTTCAGTGATAAATTCAATGACCCATCATCACGTACAGCAATGACACGTGCGTTCACCACTTCACCAAGTCTTGGTTCATCATCACGTTGTGAGGGATGAATAAAGCCTAGATAATAGTCTTCAGTGACAACTAACGTCCCTGCTATTTTATTACGATACACAGTTGCTTTAACTGATTTATGATTCAAACCTTCTGGTGCGCGTCGAGAAACGGCGGCAATAATGTCTTGCTGTGCCAATTCACCCCAAAGGCGCCCCTTGCTGTCCTCTTTCAACGCCAATAGTAAGCGATCACCTTTTTGTGGCCATAAATTAGTCATTGTAGGTAAATCATCCATTGATATCACAATGTCCTTATTGGGGATCCCGACATCAACAAATATACCCAAATCATGGCGACCAGCAACAACACTACCCCAGCCGTAAACGTCTTTTTGAGCGCGTGGCATATTTTTAGTAATTTGTAATTTATGTTGGTTATTTTCATACGCAAATCCAGTGACAAAACCGCCCATTTTGAGCGGCTTCACTAATTCTGCTTTGTCAATTTCATAGACGAATCCATCTAATTGTGCAAAGAAGAAATTATCATTCTCATCTGTAACATTTGCTTTAATAATAGTACCTAATTGTGGTTGTGTCATACGATTTCCTTTTTGTATTCTGATACTATTCTATCATGTTAAAAGTTAACATAAACTATATTAATAAAAAAACAGCCAAATGCTGTTCTTTTATTGCAAAATATCGTGCAACAAGATATCGTATCCCTTTTCTTCTTCCTCAGGCGTAAGGCGTAGAGGCGCTGCAATCATTTCCGTGATTTTAGCCAAAATAAAAGTACCAAGTGCCGCAAGTACCACAGTAAATAGTACCGCAATAATTTGTTTACCAAGCAATGCGATATTCCCGTTTAACAATCCTGCAACGCCGCCGATGCGTTGATCAGCGAATACACCAGTTAATAGCGCCCCAACAGTACCGCCAATACCATGAATACCAAAAGCATCCAATGTATCGTCATAGCCGAAACGATTTTTGACAAATGTAATACCAGCAAAACCAACAACACCACCGATTAACCCCATTACCACAGCTGCCCACGGTGAAACGAACCCAGCAGCGGGGGTGATAACCACTAATCCAGCAATACCACCACTTGTAATGCCCGCTAAAGTGATACGCTTACGCATTAAGTACTCAACCATTCCCCACATGAGCAACGCAGCTGCAGAAGCCAGCCATGTATTCACTAACGCTAATACTGCAATGCCATTAGCTGCCAATGCTGAACCGGCATTAAAACCAAACCAACCAATCCATAACAAAGCGCCACCAATCAAAACGTAACTCGGTCGTACTGGTAAATGTTTATCTTGATGACGATGTCCAATCATCAAAGCAAGCACCAAACCAGTCACACCACTTGAAATGTGAACTACTGTACCACCAGCAAAGTCAATCGCGCCAAGTTGTGCTAGCAAACCATTTCCCCATACCATATGTGCCAATGGTGCATAGATTACAATCAGCCATAACGTAATAAATACAATTAGCGCTTTAATACGTACACGACCAACAACTGAGCCAGTAATAATAGCGGCAGTAATTATTGGAAACATGCCTTGAAACAATGCAAATGCACCGTCCGGAATGGTTAAATCTTTTGTTGATTTAGAGAAAGACACATTATTAAAAAATAAATGGTCGAAGTTTCCCATGATATTTCCCTTACCACCAAAGGCAATTGAATAACCGACTAAAAACCAAACAACTGTTGCAATACCAATGATGAGAACTGGTACGAACATTGTGTGGAATAAATTACGTTTTTCGCCTAAGCCACCGTAAAACAAAGCTAATCCTGGCGTCATAATCCATACCAATGCAGCAGAAATCAAAACCCATGCCAAATCACCACTGTTCATACTATATCTCCTCTTAATTCATTCTATAAACAGTAGTTTACCATCTATACCAGTTGATGGAATATAAAGTGATAGCTTTTCTAACATTATCATTTTATCGCTATGATTGTTTTGGTATCAATGCTATATTATTAATTTATTTAATTAAGTACTCTTATGAATGATATATACAAATAAAAAATAACGCCTAAGCGTTATTTTCTTTAGTTATCACATATTGTACAAATTGGTCATGCGATTCGGTTGGCACATGATCTACAAAAAAGTTCAGATGTCGCAATGGCGATCGTATGCCCCGTATATTGTGACAAGAAACGATCATAGTATCCAGCCCCCTGACCCAAACGTGCACCACGTTGATCAAAGGCCAGGCCTGGTACAATAACGAGATCAATCGTATTAATTGCTACAGCATCGGCTTGTTCTGGCTCTGAAATAGCTAACTGGCCTTTTTTCAGCTTAGTATCCATTGTTAACGGTACAAAATGCATATTGTGATTCAAAATTTTGGGAACCACAACGCTTTTATTGTCATACCAAGCCCGTGTAATAATGGCTTGTGTATTGACTTCCCAAGGTAAACTCAAGGTAACGGCAACTGTCTTTGCATTTTGCCAATAGTCGCTATGAAATAACTTTTCCTGCAACAAAGCTTCCTCTTGATGATGCTGTTGATGACCTACAACCGCTTTCATCTTTTGCTTTTGTATATCACGTAATTGCGATTTATCCATTTTTTCTGACATAATCACTTGCGTCGCAGATTAATTAAATAAATGTGCCATTGCCAACTTTTCAGCTGACTTTTTAACCTGAGCAAGTACCGTAGCATCATCTGCATGGTGAATCGCTTCAGCAATCAAGCGCGCAACTTCACGTGCATCTTCTTCATTAAACCCACGCGTTGTAATAGCTGGTGTTCCAATACGAATACCTGAAGTAACAAATGGGCTAAGCTTTTCATTTGGCAAAGCTTCTTTGTTGGTCGTAATCGACACTGAATCAAGCAATTCTTGTGTCTGCTTACCGTTCAAACCTGTTTGTGTTAAGTCGAGATTGAACAAATGATTATCTGTACCACCAGTTACAACACGGATATCATCTGTCTTGTTAAATTCATCAGCCATTGCTTGAGCATTACGAATCACTTGAGCAGCGTAATCCTTAAATGATGGCTGCAATGCTTCACCAAATGCAATAGCCTTTGCAGCAATAACGTGTTCTAATGGACCACCTTGAGATCCAGGGAAAATCGCTGAATTAATTTTTTAGCATATTTTTCTTGCGATAAAATAATACCACCACGTGGGCCACGTAATGTCTTATGCGTTGTAGATGTCACAACATCAGCAATGCCAACAGGATTTGGATGTAATCCTGCAGTAACCAATCCTGCGATATGTGCCATATCAACCATCAGATAAGCGCCCACTTCATCAGCAATTTCACGGAACTTATTGAAATCAATAATACGTGAATAAGCAGATGCACCCGCCACAATCATCTTAGGTTGTACTTCTTTTGCTTGTTGTAAAATGGCATCATAGTCCAATAATTCGGTTTCAGGATCTAATCCATATGAAAATGATTCATACATTTTACCAGAAAAACTTACTTTAGCACCGTGGGTTAAATGACCACCGGCATCCAACCCCATGCCCAAAATTTTGTCACCAGGCTCTAGGAAAGCCATATAAACAGCAGCATTAGCTTGAGAACCAGAATGTGGTTGAACATTGACATACTCTGCACCGAATAACTCCTGCAAACGCTCCATAGCAGTCTGTTCAATGACATCGACATACTCAGTTCCACCATAATAACGCTTATAGGGATAACCCTCAGCGTATTTATTAGTAAGTCTAGATCCTTGCGCTGCTCGCACAGC
Organism: Leuconostoc fallax KCTC 3537; assembly: GCF_000165675.1. GTDB lineage: Bacteria > Bacillota > Bacilli > Lactobacillales > Lactobacillaceae > Leuconostoc_B > Leuconostoc_B fallax. The sequence continues at coordinate 54,325 of NZ_AEIZ01000023.1, forward strand.
CTGAGATGCGAAATTCTCTGAAGCAATAAGTTCAATTGTTCGATTTTGACGTGCTGACTCTTGTTGAATAGCACTCCAAACAATAGCATCTTGTTCCTGATATGACATGTAGCTTTCTCCTTATATTACCAAAATAGGTTATGTTAATATTTTACCCTATTTTAGCTTTAAAGTTACACCTAATGTTTGTAAAATTTCCGAAGAATCAATAATTTTATCGTGTAATATTGGTTTTTGAATAAATCACGGACTTGGTTCGGTATTTTCGTATGTGTTATCGTGGATAATTGGGTTAATCCTGCCTCTCCTAGAGCCACTTCCTCACCTAATGCCTGCATCACTGTTTGAGGGAACTTATAGGGGCTAGCCGTCGCTGCCAATAAGGTTGGCATTTGACCATCAAGCTGTTCAAATGCATGGTAGCCAACTGCCGTATGTGGGTCTAGCAAATAACGAGATGCCTTGAAAACTTGGCTGATTGTTTTATCAACTTCTGTATCCGTTGCATCATAAGCTAAGAACTGACTAAGCTGTTCACGCGTTGTTGCTGTTAGCTCATAGTAGCCTTTTTGTGTTAGATCACTCATATAATTTTGAATTTCTTGCGCATTACGACCGCTCGCAAAGTATAGCAAACGCTCTAAATTACTTGAAACCAAAATATCCATTGCTGGTGAGTGTGTGACTTTAAATTGGCGATTTTTATTGTAAACACCAGTATTGAAAAAATCAGTCAAAACATTATTCTCATTAGATGCAACGACAAACTGGGCAACTGGTAAACCAATTTGTTGCGCATAAAATGCAGCCAGCACATTACCAAAGTTACCGGTTGGCACAACAATTTTTATCTCATCACCGGCATGAAGTTGTTGTTGTTTAACAAGTTGCGCATAAGCGTAAATATAATAGACAATTTGCGGGATTAATCGACCAATATTGATTGAATTAGCTGAAGAAAACTGCAATTGATTACCTGATAACAGGGTCATTAATTCTTGATTACCCAGTGCGGCCTTTACTGCTTGTTGCGCATCATCGAAGTTACCCGTAATGGCAATAACATGCGCATTTTTTGCCTGTTCACTGACCATTTGTTGCCGCTGTATATCACTAACACCAACCTTTGGATAAAAGACAATGATTTCAGTTTGATCCACATCCCCAAAACCGCTCATTGCTGCTGTACCAGTATCTCCTGATGTAGCTGCCAGAATCACGAGTTTATTTTTTAATTGTTGTTTTTTAGCTGCCATTGTTAATAAATGTGGCAACGCTTGTAAGGCAATATCCTTGAACGCTAATGTTGGCCCATGAAACAATTCTAAATAATGCAAATGCTTTTCGCTATGGATAGGCACAATGTCTTGATTATCCCATTGCTGGCCATAGGCTGCCTGAACGACTTCTTGGATTTCTTGATTCGAAAAATCATCAAAAAAGCACCAAAAATGCGTGTCGCAATTTGTTGATAGGATTGCTGAGCTAATATCTGCCAATCTAGATCAACATTGGGCCATTTCTCAGGAACATATAATCCGCCATCTGGTGCCATTCCATTGATTATAGCTTGACTGGCACTGACAGATGGACTTTTACCACGTGTCGAAATATAATTCATTATTAGAATTCCTTTTAATTTTATTATAATTTAAGTATACATGATTTCATTTTTTAGACAAAAATGATAAAATTAATAGATAAATCAAAGTAAGACAAGGAGAGTAGTTGTTCTATATCAATTAGAGCATTACGTAAATATATATGTCAGAAATCGGAATTGGTCTTTTCGGCCTTGGAACTGTAGGCACAGGTGTTGTCAAAATATTGCAAGAAAATGCAGAACAAATTGCTAAACGTACCGGAACGAAAATGGTTGTGAAGCATGCTGTCGTTCATAATGTGAATAAAACAAGATCTGGTATTATCAACACCTTCCCAATTACCGATAATCCAAAAGATATATTAGAAAATGATAGCATCGAAATTGTCGTTGAAGTTATGGGTTCCATAGATGCAGCGCGCGACATTATTAAACGCGCGTTAAATGCTAAAAAACATGTTGTAACGGCTAATAAAGATTTAATTGCCATTCATGGTCAAGAATTAGTCCGTATTGCGCATGATAACGGTGTTGACCTATATTATGAAGCAGCTGTTGCTGGTGGTATTCCTATCTTACGCACGCTAACAAGTAGCTTTACCGCTGACGAAATATCTCGTGTTGCTGGTATTATTAACGGTACAAGTAACTTTATTTTAACGCAAATGGCTGTCAACCACCTTTCATATGCACAAGCATTACAACTTGCCCAAGATAAAGGATTTGCTGAAGCAGATCCAACTAATGATGTTGAGGGCTTTGATGCGGCGTATAAACTGATTATTCTATCTAACTTCGCGTTCGGTGTACAACCCGTTCTAGGAGATGTCAATATCAAAGGTATTAGTGATTTAACGGACACCGATATTCAAGATGCACACCAATTAGGCTTTGCTATTAAATTATTAGGTGTTGCTGAACGCGTTGATAACGCCATCAGCATTGAAGTCGCACCACATTTGGTACCGCTAGATCATCCTTTAGCTACTGTACACAATGAAAATAACGCCGTTTTGGTAAATGGTGAATCTGTTGGTGAAATCATCTTATATGGACCTGGTGCCGGCGAACTACCAACAGCTAATTCCGTTTTGAGTGATTTAACTAACGTCGCAACCGATTTAGCCCTCAATACTTCCGGACGCCCATTTAATTCATTTAATCAAGATTTACCTTTAGCCAAACCATCTCAAAGAAAAGCACGCCGTTTTATTGTCATTGAAGTAAAGGATACACCAGGGGCTATGTACTCAGTGACCGGTATATTTGCCAGTGCACAGATTAGTTTTACAGATTTGAAACAATCCCCAGCTGTGAATGGTATTGCACGTCTTATTGCCATTACCCATCCTGCGAGTGATGCACAACTCAATGTCATCAAAACAACGCTTAAAAATGCTGACGGGATTAATCTGCGTTCGGAGTACAAAATATTCTCATGACTATACGTATTAAAGTTCCAGCAACAACGGCCAATATCGGCCCGGGTTTTGATTCATTAGGTGTCGCTGTTAATCTATATCTCACATTAGATATTATAAAGCCAGCAAATACATGGTACGTTCACCATGATTATGGTGATACTATCCCCCACAATGAGCAAAACTTCATTGTCAAAACTGCGTTAAAAATATGCGCATCACTACCCCCACATGAAATTAAAGTAACCTCTGATATTCCATTGGCTCGTGGTCTTGGTTCTTCTTCATCAGCACTGTTAGCTGGTATTGCTCTAGCCAACGTTTTAGGACAATTAAATCTAACATCCCAGCATATATTAGAAAAAGCAACACAATTAGAGGGTCATCCTGATAATGTTGCCCCTGCTTTATTAGGTGGTGCAGTTGCAGCTTATTATGATAACAGTACCGTGTATCATGCCTCATTTGATATTGATCACAGCTTACGATTCGTTACTTTTATACCACACTATGAAATGTTAACCGAAACAGCTAGAGCCGCTTTACCTGCGTCACTCTCATTTCAAAATAGTGTGCAAGCTAGTGCAATCGCCAACACTTTAGTTGCAGCATTAACTCATCATGATTTAAATACTGCCGGTCGGCTTATGGAGCTAGATCAATTCCATGAAGTATATCGACAGTCCATGGTGCCACATCTTCAGGAAATCCGACAAGTAGCGCACCAATTAGCGATTCATGGTACGTTCTTGTCTGGTGCAGGGCCAACTACTATTACTGTGACCACAGCAGACAAAGTGGCACCCTTAATCCAAGCTATCAATCAATTAAATTTATCAGGTGACATCCACGTCTTACAAATCGATCCGTTAGGATTACAAATTACTGGAGAATAATAAAAATGAAAGTTGTTAAATTTGGCGGTACCTCTCTTGCTGATGGTACCCAATTAAAGCGTGTTTTTGATATTATCAACTCAGATGTTGATCGAAAAGTTGTTGTTGTATCAGCGCCTGGGAAGCGATTTCAAGATGATATTAAAGTCACTGACTTATTATTACAGTATGCGCAAGCCACAATTGATGATACTGATACAAAGGAAATCATTCAAGAAATTAAACAGCGCTATCATGCTATCGCAGATTATTTTCAAATGCCACATGAGCATCTAACCCAAATAGATGCTCAAATTGATCATTTGTCTCAAAAGCACTATCGCTCATTTGATTACCTTAAAGCAGCATTTGCAGCCCACGGTGAATATTTAAACGCTCAATTAATCGCCAAAGTGTTCACACATTTGGGGATGCCGGCTAAATTTATTGATCCTAAGGACGCTGGTTTACTTGTTAATGATCGACCTTTGTCCGCAAGCCTAGAATCAAGCAGTTATCAAAAAATTGCACAATTGGATTTAAGCACTAGTGAACGATTGATTATCCCGGGTTTCTTTGGGTATACTGCTCGTGGCGATATTGCAACATTTTCTCGTGGCGGATCAGATATTACAGGTGCCATTATGGCACGTGGCTTAAATGCAGATTTGTATGAAAACTTCACAGATGTTAGTGCTATTTACGCTGTTAATCCTAACATCATTTCCAATCCTCTACCGATTCATCATATGTCGTATGATGAAATGCGAGAATTATCTTATGCTGGATTTGCAGTATTCCATGACGAAGCTATTATTCCAGCCATTCAGGGTGGAATTCACATCAATATTAAAAATACCAATGCGCCTGACGAACCTGGTACTTTCATCGTGCCACCGACTGAAGTACGTCATACCAAAGCCGTAACCGGGATTGCAAGTTCTAACAGGTTTGCAGCATTATACTTACATCGTTACCTCTTGAACCGAGAAGTCGGCTTCACACTTAAAATATTAGAAATTCTAAAGCGTCATAACGTATCTTATGAACATATGCCATCAGGTATTGATGATTTAACCATTATTTTTGATAAATCGCTATTAGTTCAAGAACAAATTGATGGTATGATTGCTGATATTACTGAAGAAATCAAACCAGATACATTGAAATGGCTGCCCAATTACAGCATCATTATGATTGTTGGCGAAGGTATGCGTAATCGTGTTGGTGCCCTAACTGAAATTGTATCCCCACTAAGTAAACAAGGCATTAGTTTACAGATGGTTAACCAAGGTGCTAGTGAAATTTCAATTATGCTAGGTATTCAACCTGATTTGTCAGATAAAGCTGTTTCGGCAATATATAATCAAGTATTTACTGATTAAACAATTTATCAAAAAAGTACGCACAGTAAGTGGCGTACTTTTTTATTTCTCGATTTTAATGATAAAAAACGCCACTCTCTAAAGAGTGGCGGGTAGGTAGATAGATACTACCCAGTTGGTCAATAATAGTTTAACATATTATTTTAAAATAAGCTATATCTAAATTACCATTGCGCTAATAAATCAGTAATTATTAGCTGTCCTGGTGCACTCCCTGTCGTCTGAGACGTCGTCGCAAAAGTTAATTCAGAACCGTATTGGTAACCAATAATCCGTGATTTTTTGCCTAAATCACCCATGCTCATGGTAATTAATGGTTGCGTCAGTACTTTATGACATTTCGCAGTCACGTTCAATAACCTTTCGACATCTGCTAATTGCTTAGGCATCATTGCGACTTTGACAACATCGGGATGATAGTCACTCATATTTTTGATTAGAGACACCAATTCGTTTTCATCTGGCGTTTGCGTAAAGTTATGGAGTGATAAAATAGACATCACCCTTCGGTCACGTGCTAACGCTAGCAACTGATGGACAACCTCTGCACCTTGATTAACTTCAATATCAATTAAATCAGGTAAGACGTCACAAGCTAAGATATCATGTACTACTTGCTCATAAATTTGTTGTCCCTCACCACCTTCTTGTTTGGAACGATAAGTTAGCAATACCTTTTTATGTGATTTTAATTGCTTTAACACATCACGATATTGGATTTTATCTGGCAAGGTCATTTCTAAATCCAAACGCCATTCAACAATATCAGCTGCTGAGCTTAAAATTTCTGTCAAAGCCATTTGCGTTGTGAACGGCACCGCAATAAGCGCCGGATGCGTTAAATTTAACTTTAATTGGTCTTTAAGCAACTTGGTACACCACCCATACCATTTTAGGCTGTAATTCTTGTCGGATAACATATTCTGCCTTAGGCAATTGTTCCGGTTTAGATATCAAGGCAAAACGTTCACCATGCTTTTGAAATTCACCATAAACTTTAGGCTTACTAGATGAGAAGGTAATGGAAGGTCCCCAAGCATCATCTAAATGTTCGTCTTGTAAAAATTGCTTAAGCAATCCTTCCGTGGCTGCATGTGTTCGTGCAATATTTAAATTATACTTCGTATTTTCTAAAATAATTAACGGTAGTAATGGCAAATCAAAAACATCAATCATTTGTAATTGCTGCCATTTTAAATAATTAATATCTGCCCAATTTAAGTGATCATATTTTTTACTTTTAAAGGCAACTGGCATTAATATTTGTTCACCAGAATATTCATCCAATTGTAATAAAATTTCTTCAAAACTATCATGCAGAATAATTTCAACATCATGATCATTTTGATAAATTCTTGCAGCACGAGCTGAGTCTGTACTATCAGGTCCGAGTGTATGTAATTTCATTATTCTAATTGCTCTCGCTCTCTTTCAATTGACATTTTTAATAGCAAATTTAAGAGTTCATCAATCATCTGCTCCTCAACATGCGAGTGAGCAGAAAATTCATTTTTCAAAGCCGCGCGCATTTGATTCATTCTATCTTTTTGAACGACTGGCATATGGTAGCTTTTTTATAATCTGCTACTTCATCAACCAATTGCATTCGTTTAGCGATGAGATTAATCAGTTTACGATCTACCGTATCAATTTGAGATCGCAAATATAGTAAATCCTTTGTTGCAACATCAGCATCAATCGTATTGATAATTTCATTGACGATTGTTGCTGCTGGTTTATCAACAATTTCAACGACATAATCAGCTACTGAACGGTATAGCGGGTCGCGCTTTTGCCATAATTCAAAAAAGCAAGTGTTGATTTTTGGTTCAAAAGCGGTCGTTGCTTTTCAGGTAGCAAGCGCTTGATTGTATCCTCTAATGGCCCATATAAATAAATAATAGTTGCGCCACTTTGCTTCAAAATGGCAACATTTTCAGGCCGATCAACACTACCGCCTCCTGTTGCAACAATACCCGGAAAACGAACTGCTTGCTGCAATACTTGTGTCTCAATATCGCGGAATGCAGCCTCACCATCTTCTGAAAAAATATTTGGAATAGTCTTATTCGCTGCTTTTTCTATTTCGTGGTCAACATCAAAAAACCAACGTCACGTTTTTGTGCCAATGTTTGTCCAACTAACGTTTTACCAGCACCCATAAATCCAATTAATATAATTGTTGGTGTCGTCATGCCTTTTCTCCTAAATGTTGTCGCGAATCTTGTGCACGTGATAGCAGTGCTTCTAATTCTAGTCGATTACCGTTTGTTAAAGCAATTTCAATTTCTTTTAAGGCTTCTGTATAAACGTGCAAACTATCAACGATACTATCTTGATTAGATAATAAGATATCGGTCCATACTTTAGCATTACTGCCTGCTATTCGCGTTGTATCTTTAAACCCACCCGCAACATATTGACCAAAGACTTGCGCATCGCCAAGTTGTTTTACCGCTGCGTTAACTAACGCAAAAGCTGCGATATGTGGGACATCGCTAATCATTGCCATCAAATCATCATGTTGCTGTGTATCTATTTCAGTGAAATTAGCCCCAATTGATTGTAAAATTTGCTTTAATTCTGGAACGTTTTGTTTAGATTGTTTATCAATAGGTATCAAAAAATAGGGCACCCCTTGATATAAAGTTGGATTCACAGCATCAAGGCCACTATTTTGCGTTCCAGCCATTGCGTGGCCACCAATAAATGTAATATACTGTTGATCAAAAGTAATCTTAGCTTGTTCAAAAATTGATTGTTTAGTAGAACCAGCATCAGTAATGATGACATCATCCTTTAACACCAGTTGACCTAATGTTTTAATGGTACTAAGAATAACAGAAACTGGCGTTGCTAAAATAATAACATCAGCCTTTCCAGCGACTGCACTCAAATTCGTCGTGCCCTCATGAATGATTTGCTTTGCGCACGCTTCATTAATAATATCTGTATTTTGATCAACGCCAATAATATGATGCTGATGATATAAAGCCGCAGCTAATGAACCACCCATCTCACCTAATCCTTGGATTACTATTGTCTTCATGAGATTACCTGCTTAAGATCCGATAGAAATTCAGGATACGATACTGCCATTGCTAGTTCATCTTGCAATGTAACATCTCCAGCTGTAATTAATCCTGCTACTGCTAACATCATCCCAATACGATGATCACCATGACTATTAACCGTTGCTGATACTTTCGTTTGCAATGGTGTGCCACCATGAATAATCATGCCATCAGATGTTTCTTCGATATTGGCACCTAATTTTTTAGTTCCGTAACAACTGTTGCAATACGATCTGTTTCTTTTACACGTAGCTCTTCGGCTCCGCTAATCACGGTATCCCCTGATGCTTGAGTCGCGGCTAATGCCAAAATGGGCAACTCATCAACTGCACTTGGAATATCAGCAGCAGTAATATTAATACCCTGCAAGTCTTGTGATCGAACAGTTATGTCAGCAATTGGTTCACCTATCGTATCATGCTGATGTATCTCAATTATTGCACCCATACGTTCCAGCAATGTTAACACGCCAATTCTAGTTGGATTAACACCAACATTTTTTAAAGTAATTTCTGAATGTGGTGTGATAAGCGCAGCAACAATAAAAAATGCAGCACTAGAAATATCACTTGGCACCAAAACTTGCTGTCCTAACAACCGTTCTTGCTGAGTCACCGTAATCTGATTGCCATCAATTTGAATATGTCCACCAAATTGTTGCAACATCCGCTCAGTATGATCGCGGCTCTTAATTGTTTCAATAACTGTGGTTTCACCTTCGGCTTGCATACCAGCTAATAATATCGCACTTTTAACTTGAGCAGAGGCCACTGGCATTTGATATGTGATGCCATGCAACGTGTTATTCGCTTGAATAACACCCGGTAAATAGTTGTCTTGCGACAATTCAAATTTAGCGCCCATTTGTTTTAATGGTTCACTTACACGATTTAATGGTCGCTTTGATAACGATGCATCTCCAAATATAGCTAAATCAAATGGCTGACGACTTAGCAAGCCCATTAATAGTCGTGTAGAAGTGCCTGAGTTCCCCATATCAAGTGCCTGATTGGGTTGATTAAAATGACCTAAGCCCCGCCCATTAACCAAGACACGTTCATCATTATAATCAATATCGACACCCAAACTTTTAAACACACCCATTGTATGTAATACATCTGCAGAGGTGAGAAAGTTCTTAATTTCTGTTTTGCCCTCAGCAATAGCGCCAAACATCAGTGCTCTGTGAGAAATACTTTTATCACCAGGTACGAGTAGTTCGCCGTGTAACCCTTTTTGTGTTGCTTTTTGTAATTTAATCATAGTTGTTAATCCTTATGTACGAGGTAAATCCTTACCCCACCTTTACGTCGCATTTTAAAATTGTTGTGTCTCTTGACGATACACTGCGACTTGTTCTTTCATACGCTCGATATTGTCAGCGTCAAACTTATCAAGTACTGCTTTAGCAAGTTCAATCGCTACCATTGCTTCAGCAATCACAGCTGCTGCTGTAACAGCAGTCGTATCAGAACGTTCAATACTTGCCTTGTGATCTTGATGTGTATCAATATCAACACTTTGCATTGGTCGATACAAAGTTGGAATTGGCTTAACAACACCACGTACAATGATGGCACCACCAGTGGTCATACCACCTTCAAAACCACCTAAATTATCGCTACCACGGTAGAATCCTTTTTCTTCCGACCAGAAAATTTCATCCATGACTTGATCACCGTATTTTTCAGCATTACCAAATCCGCCACCAAATTCAACACCTTTAAAGGCATTAATACCCACAATGGCGCTGGCTATTTTCGCATCTAATTTTGTATCAGCTGAAACATAAGAACCAAGGCCAACTGGCATTCCCGTAGCCATTACTTGAACAGTACCACCAACGGTGTTGGCATTTTTTTAGTTTGGTCAATAACGGTCTTAATTTCATCATCCGTTGCTTGGTCTAAAGTGCGCGTATCAAAACTTTCTGTTACCTCACGTAATTTCGCTAAAGTTTTATACTGTTCCAATTGCGCTAAGTCGGTCTTGGCTGGGCCAACATTAACCACAAATCCATGCACATCAACACCAATTTCACTCAGTAATTTTTTAGCAACAGCACCCACAGCAACCCGCATTGTCGTTTCACGTGCTGAAGAACGCTCCAACACATTACGCAAATCATGGTGTCGATACTTAATACCACCAACTAAATCCGCATGCCCCGGGCGTGGCCGTAATACTTTACGCAATGTATTTTCATCATTAGCAGGCGTATTCGGTGCCATAATTTTTGACCAATTATTGTGATCATCGTTGTGTACATTAAGCGTGATGGGTGATCCCAAAGTGACTTGATGACGCACACCAGTTAAGAATGTCACCTGATCTGTTTCAATTTTTTGACGATCTCCACGACCATACCCTTTTTGACGACGGGCTAACTGTTGATTAACATCTTCTTGTGTTATATGTAATCCCGCTGGGATACCTTCAATAACAGCAATCTCTTCAGGACCGTGACTTTCACCTGCAGTAACGTAACGCATAAATAATCCTCTTTTCAATTTAGATAAAATCCGGCATTTCGGATAATGATTTTTTAATAATTTTAGGTTGACCGATGCTTGTCAAACCAACCAAATTGAGCATACCATTGTGATTCTTTTTATCGTGTTTCAGTTGATCAAAAAATGCTGATGTTCCAATAATTTCAGACGAGGTTGGCAAGCCAACGGCATCTAGTCGTTGCTTTATTTGATCTGTCATCCCCTTTGGAGAAACACCATCTCTTTCAAAGCGTGATGTGATAGCAATCATGCCAATCGCAACAGCTTCTCCATGACGTAATTGACCGTGAGCTAATAGTTCAATCGCATGGCCTAATGTATGACCAAAGTTCAAAAATTGACGTTGCCCACTCTCTTTTTCGTCAGCCATCACCACTTTAGCTTTATAAGCGATGGCTTTTTCAGATAATTCCGGAGCATGTTGGCGTAAATCTTCAATTGATGTAATACTGCCAGTTAATTGGAAGAATGCTTCAGAATCAAGGGCTGATGTTTTCACAACTTCGCCATAACCTTCCACAAGATCACGATCAGTTAATGTCTTTAAATAGGTACTATCTACTAACACCAAGTCAGGTTGGTAGAAAGTGCCAATGATGTTTTTAGTCATTTCTAGATTAACCGCTGTTTTACCACCAACTGAAGAATCGACTTGTGCTGTTAAAGATGTAGCAATTTGAATAAATGCAATGCCTCGCATATAGGTGGAGGCAATAAATCCACCCAAATCACCAATGACACCACCACCTAGTGCAACTAACCCATCTCCTCGTGTAAACCCATACATCGCTAACTGTGATACAACATCACCAACTGTTGCTAAAGATTTTGACCCTTCGCCTGCGGGAACTTGTACAGGTAGCACATCAAATCCAGCAGCAGATAATTGTTTGACGACATCTGCAAGATATAGTGGTCCAACATTTTCATCTGTCAGAACTGCCACTTTTCTGGATGTCCATACTTCTTGAATCATCTCACCAATCTTAAGATGTAATGTATTATCTATTTTTACGTCATACTGCTTTGTCGCTAAATCAACATGTACTACTGTCATCATTAATCCCTTTCCATCCGTCAAAATCCATACGATAATATTTCAGTTCAAATTATTGAATTGCCGTTCTTACACGACGGACTTTATCTGCTAATTGCTTGAATTGCTCAGGTGTCAAAGCTTGAGCACCATCAACAAATGCTTCCTTAGGATGATCATGAATTTCGGTCATCAAACCTTGGGCGCCAGCAGCAACAGCAGCTAGTCCAATTGGCTCAACAAACTTAGAAACACCAGCAGCATGTGATGAATCAGCAATAACTGGGTAATGTGTTAAGCTCTTCAACACTGGTATTGCACTAACATCCATTGTATTACGCGTGTACTTGTTATCAAAAGTACGAATACCACGTTCCATTAAAATGATTTGATCATTACCACCAGCAGCGATATATTCAGCAGCATTCAATAAATCATCAATTGTGGCTGACATACCACGTTTCAAAACAACTGGCTTATTTTTCTGACCCAATGCTTTCAATAAAGCAAAGTTTTGCATGTTTCGTGTACCCACTTGGAAAATATCTGTGTACTGATCAACTAAATCAACATCGCGTGTATCCAAGATTTCAGTGACCATATCCATTTGCAATGTATCAGCTGCTTGACGATGGGCTTTCAAACCATCTTCACCATTACCTTGGAACGAATATGGCGATGTTCTGGGTTTAAAGGCACCGCCACGTAGAATTGTTGCACCAGCGAGTTGAACATCTTTTCCCATTTCCAACACATGTTCAGCACTTTCAATAGAATCCGGACCTGCCATAAAGACAAAATGATCACCGCCGATTATTGAATGCTTAGTCTTAATAATCGTGTCTTCAGGGTGGAAATCACGTGATGACTTAATCGCACCATGATGATTTGTGATAACTTCTACAACATCATCTTTAAAATCTGCTAATTGGGCATCATCAATTTGCTTGACACCAGCCAAGCCAATACGATTTTGATGGACAAACACCGGCTTAATCGGATTATGTGTATCCAAAGCCTTAGCCAAATTCTGCGCTGCATTCTCATTTTTCATTACAATAATCATTTTTTATTCTCCTCTATAACTGCTGTCATCATATCAATATTAGCTTGTTTGTCAAACCAATATTCAAAGCTTAGGGCACCCTGTTGCACTAACATGGGCAAGCCATTTTGGATATTCAACCCACGCTGATTGGCATCCTTCAATAATGTTGTGTAGTGATTACGATAAATCATATCAATCACCATACAATGTTGTGGTAATTGTTGAACTTGCTGTTTACTGAGCAAGGATTGATCATCATCCATTCCTACTGTTGTCGCATTAATTAAAATATCTGCTTGCTTAAGCTTCTGGTTCAATTGTTCAATATTGTCCAGATTTTCTAATGAAGCAATACCATCACTCAATGTTTCAATGGCATCTTGACGTTTCACCCAATCATTGTGATAACGATTAAAAACCATCAAATGTTGAACACCATAAGTTTTAGCCTGTGCGATCACTGCTCGCGCAGCGCCACCTGTCCCTAATATTATCACATTCTGTTTACGTTGATGCTCCGAAATACTCTTCCAAAAGCCATCACCATCTGTATTAATACCAATCCAACGATTGCCAACTTGTTTCACAGTATTCACTGCCTGCAACCGTTGTGCTAAAGGTGAAATTTCATCTAATTGTGTGATAATTTTTTGCTTATAGGGTGTTGAAACATTAAAACCACCAACATTCAGTACTCGTAAACCAGCGATGGCTGTTTCAAAATCTGATTCTGCGATATCAAACGCGTGATAATGCGCATCTATCTGATATTGTTTCATCATCGCGTTTTGCATTTTTGGTGACAGTGAGTGCCCCGCTGGGTGGGCAATCAAGCCATAAACTGTTGGTGTCATTGTAACGACTCCATAATTCTTTGTGAAATATGTGTTGCGGTCAGTCCAAAGTCGACCATCATCGCATTCGGCTGTGCGCTAGCACCGAATTGATCAATACCAAATATCAAGCCATCTTTTCCTACAACTGATTGCCATCCCAATGTATTACCTGCCTCGATGACTACATCTTTTTTCGCTTGTTCATCAATGATCGCAGCTTGATCTTTTTCATCGAGTTCCAGATAACGATTCAAATTGGGCATTGAAACCACTCGACTTGCAATATGATGATCAGCTAATTGTTGTTTAACCTGCATCGCCAGCTGAACTTCCGTTCCGGTTGCAATCAAGTTAACAACGGGCTGATCATCAGTTTCAACAATACCTGCACCATGCTGTATAATATTTTCCGCTTGTTCTGCAGTCGTCTCATTGCCAATTGTGCCACGGCTCAATATTAAAATCGTTGGTCGCTGTGTTGAGCGGAGGGCTTGACGCCAAGCCGCCGCAATCTCTTGTGCACTACCTGGCCGTAAGACATCAACACCAGGTATCATTCTTAGTCCCATTAATTGTTCAATTGGCTGATGAGTAGGACCATCTTCGCCAACGGTAATACTATCATGTGTAAAGATATAAATAACAGGTTGCTTTTGTAGTGCACTTAAACGAATACCAGCTTTCATATAATCTGAGAAAGCCAAGAATGTTGCACCAAATACTTTAGTTCCACCATGCAATGCAATACCATTCATAACAGTAGACATCGCAAATTCTCTCACACCAAACGCAATATTACGCCCAGCTAAATCATCTGAAGAAAAGACACCACTTTCTTCAATATTTGCGTTAGTCGATGCTATCAAGTCAGCCGAGCCGCCCCAAATATTTGGCACAGCTTGACTCATCTTTTGCAAAACAGCGTGTCCAATTTTACGCCCAGCTTGTAATGTCTGTAGCGCATCTAGATGAACATCCGAAATATCATGATGCTGTACAAATGCTTGGTAAGCCAATTTTTCGTCTTTAGTTGGCTGCTTTTGTAACGCTAAGCGTTGTGCAATTCGTTCTTGAATATTTTGCCGTAAATCTGTATCAATCTCAAACCCTGATAATGTTACATCAAGATTATCTGCTAATGTGTTAAGTTGCTTTTCCGTTAACGGCGTGCCATGCGCTTTACTTGTTCCAGCAAAAGGACCAGATTCACCAATAATCGTTTTAATTGAAATGAATGATGGTTCGGGTGACAATTTAGCATTTTCAATCGCATCATGAATGGCAATCAAATCATTACCATCTGCTACTTTTCTAACGTCCCAGCCATAGCTTTCAAATCTCTTCGGCATATCCGTAATATCACTGCGCGATTTCTCACCATCTAAAGTAATATCATTATCATCATGCAGCACAATTAATTTTTTGAGTTGCTGTTGACCAGCTAAGCTAGCTACTTCATGACTAATGCCTTCCATGAGGTCACCATCACCAACCAAAACATATGTGTAATGATCAATCACATTAGGAAATTGATGATGTAACTTTGCTTCAGCCATTGCCATACCAACGGCCATACCCAATCCCTGTCCTAAAGGACCTGTTGTCGCTTCAATGCCAGGTGTAACGTTAACTTCAGGGTGACCCGGTGTTATGCTACCGAACTGTCTAAAAGCAGCCAGATCCTCTCCAGTAATCGCAAACCCTGCCGTATGTAACATACTGTACAGTAAGGCAGAGCCATGACCAGCAGATAATACAAACCGATCACGATTTTCAAAATTAGGATTCTTGGGGTCGAGCATCATCTGATTCGCATATAACTCAAACAATGCAGGTGCAGCGCCGAGCGCGATACCAGGATGTCCAGAACCTGCCTTGGTAATCATCTTATTGGCAAGCAGCCGAACACTATTAATGATTTTTTCATCCAATTTTGTTACATTAATCTTATTTTCCATATTAATCCTCTCATTTTAAATTAAGAATATAAAAACCACATACAGTGTTAGCACAACACTATATGTGGTCTTATAGAAAGGATCCTCTTTCAATAAAAAACACTAAGTGTTGTTACACTTAGTGCTTGAAATCTTGAAAAAACTTCAGGTCACCAAGTGCGTCGGTAGCCGACGCACTTGATGCGACGGCCTAGGTAAACCAGAAGTAATAATAGCTATTTAATTTCAAGGATTTCTTATTCATGTCGTTCTCACTTTTAATTTATACTATAATCCTAACAGAACAAATTATTTTGTCAACTAAATTATTAAATATTTTTAAGAATGTGTTATAAAATTAGAAAAATGACAGACTATACGTGCCATTAAAAGTATCGCCTGCTGCAAGTACATTAATACCATACTTTTCTTTGAAGTTACCGGTAGCATCAACTGTATCTGCTAAGCCCCACCATGGCTCAATCGCAATAAATGGCGCTTCTTTACCTGCTGGTGTCCATATACCGACATACTGCGCATTGTCTAATGTCATACGCATACCGTGCTGATTGGCCAAGCGTGCCAATAATAACGATGTTTTTTGACGTTCTAATCGCAAAATAATCGCATCATCATGATAGTCTTCTTGTCGTAATCGTAATGGAATCTTGGCATCAAATGGTGTTGGCTGTGATGGATTAGAATAAGGACCAACTAAGCGAATGCGATCGTAAATTTTTCCGGTTCAACAGAAACATAGTAGTCTGAGAACTTACCGCCATCTAATGGTAAGTTAAAGGCAGGATGTCCGCCAACACTAAAGAACAAAGATTCTGCCGTATCCGTATTATGCACAATATACGCAATATGCAAAACATTGTCATCAGTGAGCTCATAACTAATATCAAATTGAAATTTAAAAGGATAGACACGATGTGTTTCTGGTGTATCTCCTAAACGAAAGATAACCTTGGTCGCACTACTTTCCACCACCGTAAACGTAGAATTACGGGCAAAACCATGCTGGTTCATGTAATAAGTTTCACCAGCAACTTGGAATTGATCGCCACGTAATCGTCCAACAATTGGAAATAGATTTGAGGCATGTCTTCCCCAATATTTTGGATCAGCAGTCCATATGTACTCTAATTTTGCTTGCTTATGCCATACACTAGATAGCTCAGCACCTAACTCATTAATCTCTACTTTAATCTCTTCATTTTCAAGTTTTATCATAATATTTATATTCTACCAATTTTTAGGATGATTGTGTATCGTTTAACTTAGCTCTTGGAAAGAAATTTTGATAATTTTTCTGCAGGCTCTCACGTGTAACATGCGTATAAACTTGCGTCGTGGATAAATTAACATGCCCTAACAATTCTTGAACAGTTCTCATATCAGCGCCATGATTTAACAAGTGTGTAGCAAACGTATGACGCAACATATGCGGATGTATTTTACCATTTAATGAGGACTGTTTCATTAATTGTGACAAAATATACGACACGCCTGCAGTCGTTAATGGTGCACCACGATTATTAACAAAAACGAAATCATGATCTTGCTGATACTGTGTTAGTAATTCTTGTCTCAACTCCTGCGTGTAACGTTGTAGTATATGATCTGCAAACTTACCAAATGGAACATACCGTTCTTTATCACCTTTTCCGCGAAGTAAAACTAACTTCTTTGAAAAATCAAGTTGTGGTAATCGTAAATTAACAATTTCAGCGACTCTTGCTCCTGTTGCGTACAATAATTCCAATAACGCGGCATTTCTCTGCCACAATTTTGTATGTTGATTATAGGCAGTATCAAAAAGTACCTTCATTTCTTCTTCATAAAAAAATTCTGGTAAATGATTTTGATGTTTACGTAGCGCAACATTTTCGAAAGGATTATCTTCTAGAACGTGGTTTGCCACTAAAAACTGATAAAACATACGTAGGCTACTAATTTTTCTAGCGATTGTTGTTCTAGCTAATGAGCGCTCATACAAATCATTAAGATACACACGAATATCCAATGTTTGCACTTTCGCATAAGATGTAAAACCACCATTTTGCTTCAAAAAATCTACAAATTCATGAATGTCAATCATATAAGCCTTAATTGTTTGCGCAGAATATAGCCGTTCAAATTCAAGATAATCTCGATATAATTGTAATTCACTTTTGTCCATGATTTCATTATAAAACAATCACAACAACAAAAGATTAAGAAGCGCTAAATTTGTTTATAAAATAATTGCAATCCTTAAATACCATATAAAAAAGATTTAAATTTCTTATAATTAAGAGAGTTACGGAGGAAATTATATGAAAATACCAATATCAACATCTTATAGGCAATTAAAAAGTATAACCGCATCCTTATCAAGTCGATTATTAATTGCTATTGATGGTTTTCGTTCTAACATTCTCAACAATCGCGATGCCCATAAGGTTCATCAACCGACTATTCGTTCCATTACAGTTGTTCCCTACGAATCATCAGCTAAAGCCGTGGATACTGATAGTTTTGCCTACGCAGCTAATGCTTCCATTGTTGAAGGTAAATTCGATCCTGATGAACATCATCACCACACCTCAAATTCAAATAAAATCAAACATTTTATCTTTCATCCCTTGCGTGCCTTCATACTTACTGTGATTCTAGTATTAGTCATCTATGTTGTTATTACTGCAGCACAAGCATTTGCTGATAATAAAACCCCTATCACAAATCAAAATACGCAAACAAAAAAGCGGTTAAATAACCGCTTTTTTATTTGTCATTAAACTGTTTGTACTGAAAGCATGTTAGTTGTACCAGATTGTGACATTGGTACACCAGCAGCGATAACAATTGTATCACCATCAGTAGCAAGTCCTTGTTCCTTGACTGCCTTCTTAGCCAATTCAACCATTTCATCAACAGTTTGTGGGGCTTCATATACAACAGGAGCAACACCGTAGTTCAATGTCAAACCACGTTGTACACGTTCTGAATATGTGATAGCTAAGATATCAACATCTGGGCGATGCTTTGAAATCATGCGGGCTGTGTAGCCTGAGTTTGTTGACACAACAACTGCCTTAGCATTAATGTTGCGTGCAATTTCAGCTACTGAGTTAGCAACTGCTTCAGTTGTATCTGTTTCATCAAAGAAAGTTGTTTCATGGCGACCGTATTGCTTCAATACAGTTTCAGCCTTTTCATTGATAGCTGCCATTGTTGCAACTGCTTCGACTGGATATTCACCGTTAGCTGATTCTCCAGAAAGCATTGTTGCATCTGTACCATCGAATACAGCATTGGCAACGTCAGAAGCTTCGGCACGTGTTGGACGTGGGTTTTCTTCCATTGAATCCAACATTTGAGTAGCCGTGATAACTGGCAAACCTGACTTGTTCATCTTACGAATCATTTCCTTTTGAACCAAAGGAACGTTTTCGGCTGGAATTTCAACACCCATGTCACCACGTGGTACCATCAAAGCGTCTGAAACTTCCAAGATAGCATCAAGGTTATCAATACCTTCTTGAGATTCAATCTTAGGAATGATTTGAACATGTTCCATGTTCTTTTCTTTCAATAATGAACGAATTTCAAGAACGTCTTCTGGCTTACGAACGAATGATGCAGCGATGTAGTTGATTTCGTGATCCAATCCGAAGCGAATATCATCAGCATCTTTCTCAGTAATACCTGGTAAGTTAATTGAAACACCAGGCGCATTAACACCCTTACGTGAACCCAAGATACCATCGTTCTCAACACGAACAACTAATTCACGATTAGCGCTGTCCTTTTCAATAACAGTTGTACCTAACAAACCATCATCAAACAATACTTGTCCGCCTTCTTTGACATCGTCAAACAAGCCAGCATAAGTTACGGCAATCTTTTCCTTAGTTCCTTCAAGATTCTCGTCCATAGCAATACGAACAACATCACCAGTATGGAACTCAATCTTACCGTCAGCTTGCTTTGTTGTACGGATTTCAGCACCCTTTGTATCCAACAAGATACCAACAATCTTACCAGTTATCTTTTCAGCTTCATGAACGGCACTCATACGCGCCAAATGCTCTTCATGGTCTCCGTGTGAAAAGTTAAAGCGGAATACGTTTGCACCAGCTTCAATTAACTTTACGATAGTTTCGACATCTGATGACGCCGGTCCAAGTGTTGAGACAATTTTCGTCTTCTTCATGGTTAGATAAACTCCTTATAATCTTTATAGTTGCTTGTGCAACATTAACCAAAGTCTATTTTATACATTGTTTCGTAAATGTACAAGATGAAAACAATGAAAAAATTTTTCTATCGTCTGAAAATAATATTATCTGCGCCCAACAAAGGCGCTAAATCACGGATGATACCGGTTTCATCACTCAACCAATATTTTTGTTCTAATTGTGAACTTTTTCCAGTATTTTGCCAATGCACAACGACGGGTATCGGCCCGTGATGCTTTTTTAGTACATCACTCACGCGCCTTTTATTGTCATCATTATCGTGTTGCGCATCAAACTGCAAAAACCAAGTGCGTGAAGACGTTTTTGATACAGTTGGCTTCGGTGCCAAATTTAACTGTTGCGCAATCAAGCTAACTTGTCGTGTTGTCTCGGTTTTACCAGATATTAAAATAATTTGGCCAACTTTTAAGATATCTTGTACCTTTTGATAGAGATTAGGAAAAACCGTTACACTCAAACTACCGCTTGTATCGGATATGTTAACAAAAGCCATTAAATCGCCTTTTTTAGTCCGAATCGTACGCACACCATCGATTAAGCCCAAAACACCAATTTTCTGGTCGGCTTCTTTAATATCAGCAATTTGTGTCAGTTGATGTTCTGAAATAAAAGTGCCATAGTCATCCAGCGGATGCCCTGATAAGTTGACACCAATGACTTCTTTTTCTTTATTTAATCGCTCTGTTAATGCCAATTCCTCAACCTGAGCTATTTTCGTTTCGTTTAGAATCAAATCGCCAAAATTCGCTGCATCAATTAGGTCTGGCAAAGCACGCAATATCTCAGCGCGGTTATACCCAAAATGATCTAAAGCACCAGCATAAGCGAGTTGCTCTAGCACCTCTTGCTTACGTAATTTTTCGGGTATGCGACGAATAAAACTCTGTATCGAATGAAAGGCGCCATTTTCCTGTCGTTCAGCTAGTACAGCTGTTACAAAATCAGTGCGCACACCACGAATATTATTCAATCCCATTTGTAACGATTCTTGGTTAATCGTCCAAAAACGTTCAGATTGATTAACATCTGGGGCCTTCACTTCAATGTGCCGTAATTTGGCTGCTGTAACATATAAGCGCACTTTATCTTGATTACCAAGATTAGCATTTAACAAGGCCACAAAGAAGGCAATTGGATAGTTAACTTTTAAATAAGCGAGCTGATAAGCCATTTTACTATAAGCCACCGCATGCGAACGATTAAAGCCATAATTAGCAAATTCATCGATATAGTTAAAAATCTTGTCAGCTTGCTGATGTTCGTGACCCTTTGCAATGGCGCCCTGAATGAATTTATCATGCATTTCAGACATTTTTTGAACATTTTTCTTAGACATGGCACTACGTAAAATATCAGCTTCACCCAATGTGAAACCAGCATAAGTTTCTGCCACACGCATGACCTGTTCTTGATACACAATAATACCAAATGTTGGAGCTAAAATTGTTTTCAAACTAGCATCCGGTAAGGACGCTGGTTCTTTACCATGCCGTCTGGCAACAAAATGATTAATATTTTGCATTGGGCCTGGTCGATACAATGCATTAACAGCTGCGACCAATTCAAATGTTGTTGGCTGTAGACGTCTCAAAACGTTTTTAATTCCTGCTGATTCAAACTGGAAAACACCATCTGTATCTCCCTTAGCAAATAATGCTAAGGTCTGAGGGTCATCTAATGGAATTGTACTAATATCAAAATGATCTGGTAAATAAGGTTTGGCATAATAAAGCGCTTGACTGAGCAATGTTAAATTACGTAACCCTAACAAGTCAATTTTCAATAATCCTAGATTTTCAACCGTATCCTTCTCAAACTGTGTTAATAATTTATCTTCACTGCCCTTTTGAACAGGCAGTGTCTGAATTAAAGGAGATTCGCTTAACACAATACCAGCAGCGTGCGTTGATACATTACGCGGCAAACCTTCAATTTTTTGAGCCGTATCAAAGATTAACTGGCCATGCGGTAATTCACCCAGTAACTTTGATAATTGTGGTGTTTCATTGATTGCTTCTTGCAGTGTAAAATGTAATTTTTTGGCAAAGTGTGACTCAAACGACTAATATCTCGTTGCGACAAATCAAAGACACGTGCAGTATCCCTTAAAGCCTGTCGAGCAGCTAAAGTACCAAATGTGATAATTTGTGCAAAATTACGATGACCATATTTTTGATGGAGATAATCGAGCACTTGTTCACGCTTGTTATCTGGTAGATCAATATCAATATCTGGCATTTGAACACGGTCAGCATTCAAGAAACGCTCAAATAGTAAACCAAATTGAATTGGATCAACATCAGTTATATGTAGAGCATACGCTACCAAAGAACCTGCTGCCGAGCCACGACCAGGTCCCGTTTGGATATGATGTGTGTGTGCAAAATTAAGAATATCCCATACAATTAAGAAATAATCACTAAAACCTAATGCATTAATCACTGCTAACTCATGATTTAATCGCTCAACATAAGTATCATGAGATGATTTATTTTTAATTAAGCGTTGCTTAAGCCCTTCAGTTGCTAATTGCTCAAGATATTGCATACTCGTTTGTTCATGAGGGGTGACGAATTGTGGTAAGTTAACTTGCTTAAATGCGATACTAACATTTATTTTATCCACTAATTGCTCATTATTTTCAAACGCACGCCGTAATGTCGATGTTGCCTGATAGGCCTGGTCGATATCGTGAAACGGCCTCAGTACATGCGCCCCTTCTTGTTGTCGCAATAGCTCGATTCCTTCTAACTTAGTATTCGTATCAATTGCGCGTAACACTTGTGTGGTAAAGGCATCTGTCGGGTCTAAATAATCAACGTCGTCCAAAGCAATCAGTTGTGCTTGATTATTTTGTGCAAAATCAGTTAAATTTTGAAGAATCTGAGGTGCCAAAAAAGGATGAATGCCAACATATAAATCATCATGATTCAGCAAAGTAGTTAATTGCTGCCATGTCTCATTTAAAACCGATGTTTGAGTGCCAATGAGCTGTCCGATTTCACTATCATGTGGCAAGATAATAGCAATACCTGCTAAATCGTGTTTAAATTGATTAAATGACAATAGTTGCTGATCATCTTGTGTCATTTTCATAGAGGATATTCGCATTAAATTACGATAGCCAATGTCATTAGTAGCAATACAAATAACAGGAAATGCAGTTGCAGTGTTAACGAGACCCGCAACATGTAATGTGACGCCCAAAATCGGCTTAATATGATGTTGCTGTGCTGCATGATAAAATTCAACTGCGCCATAAAGATTGTTAACGTCAGTTAAGGCTAATGCCTGGTATCCTCTATCTTTAGCTTTACTTATAATTTCATTCACTGTATTGGGATTTTTTAATAGGCTATAACTACTAAAAATCTGTAATGGTGCATACATCATTGGCCTCCTAACACGTCTTAAACCTTCATAAGTATTATTATACTGAATTTATGGTCTTAGACTTGCTAAATTTTGTGAAAAGCGTATTATACTAATTGTTAATGAGGTGAAGATATGAAATATTTAACAGTGGCCTTCTGGTCTGCAGTTTTTGGTGAAATTCTTGGCTATATCGTTTCTCAATTAACTGGTGCTAGCTACTCATTTGTTTGGGTTGCTATCATTGCCATTATTGTTGGCGAAGTTGCACTGATTGCAATTCCAGCTATTTCTGGTCGTGCAATACCACAGAATAAAACCGAAAATTAATAAAAACTCGAATGTTGACACATTACCGTCAATGTTCGAGTTTTTATTTATCCTGTTAATCACTGCTGGGATAGTGCAATAATCTTTAAAATCGTATCCGTTGCTTGAGTCATCACTTGTGCTGAAACGTATTCAAAACGGCCATGCATGTTCTCTCCACCAGCAAATAAGTTAGGTGTTGGTAATCCTAAGAACGTTATTTTAGACCCATCTGTACCACCTCTTACGGGTTCGATAATTGGTTTAATATCTAGTGACCGCATCGCTGCTTCAGCTAGATTCACAGAACGCATATCGTCTTTCAAAATTTCACCCATGTTGTAGTATTGATCATTGATTGTCACAGTAATGCGTTGCTCATGCGCAAATCTTTGATTAAATTGTTCGGCAATATCAACTAATTTTTGTTTGCGATTTTCAAATTGCTTACGATTGTGATCACGCACAATGTAGCGCATCGTAGCACTTTCAGGTGTTCCTTCAATCATCATCAAATGCCAAAAGCCTTCAATTCCCTCAGTGTTTTCTGGCCGATCATGATCAGGTAACTGTGAATGAAAGTCCATGGCCACTTGAATCGCATTAATCATGCTATTCTTAGCCGTCCCAGGGTGAACATTACGACCAGCAATTGTTACTCGGGCATCCGCTGCGTTGAATGTTTCCCACTCTAACTCACCCAATGGCCCACCATCAACTGTATATGCAAAATCCGCACCAAAAGCATCAGTATCAAAATGATCAGCACCAATACCAATTTCTTCATCCGGCCCAAATGCAAAACGTAATGCACCATGTTTAACATCTGGATGTGTGACTAAATATTGAATAGCAGATACAATTTCAGCAACCCCTGCCTTATCATCCGCACCAAGCAATGTCGTACCATCCGTTGTGATTAAAGTATGCCCCATATACTTTTTTAAGCTTGGAAATTCCGACACAGTTAACTTATAGCCACTATCGCCTAATACAATCTCCGAATGGCCATCATAATTGGGGATAATTTGAGGGTTAACCTGTTTAGCGTTAAAATCAGCGGTGTCAACGTGCGCAATGAACCCAATTGTTGGGACGTTATCGTCATCAATATTCGCTGATAATTCAGCAAAGACATAGCCATCAGGCATCGTCCGGACATTTTCCAATCCAAGCGTTTCCAATTCCATAGACAAATCTCTTAAGAAGGCCACCTCTTTTGGCGAAGAAGGAATCGTCTTTGAATCTTCATCTGATTGTGTATCTATTTTTACGTAACGCAAAAAGCGATTCATTAATTCTGGATATTTTTCGTTTATCATTATTTCGTATTCGCAATCACGCTAATCAGCTTGATTACATCCCTTTCACTAGCATTAGATATATTGGTAAGGATCCGTATTCTCATGTGTTACATTAATATATTCCAAATCCCATTTATGTTCAATTTGCCACTGCCAGACCAATTCTGCCATTTTCTGATTCGCAATGGCCTCCATATGATGATCAGGATCAATGACAATAAAATCATTAGCTAAAATAGCGTGCCCAACATGGTAATACACATCTGCTGTTATGTAGGCATCAGCCCCTTTAGCTTGAGCAACGTCCCAGTAGCGACCGCCATCGCCACCCAAGACCGCAATCTTTTGGATAGCTTGATTTAAATTTCGCGCAATAACACGTACAGCTTTTACATTAAAAGTATGTTTTAACTTTTCTGCATACTCAGCGACTGTTATGGGTTCTGCCAGTTCACCTATTCGTCCAAGACCGGTTTCACCATCATCATTAGGGATTAATGGTTGTACATGTGTTAAACCCAGCTTCCCTGCTAACCAGTCATTCATACCACCCTTTGTCGCATCCAAATTCGTGTGAGAAGCGTAAACCACAATATTGTGTTTGATAAGTAGCGCATACATTTTATTTTGTGGCACAGATAAATCAAGATTTTTGGCAGGGTGAAACATAGCTTCATGATGTGCCCATATAAAATCAACATTCATTTCAATTGCTTCTTGAACAACTTCTGGTCGTACGTCCAGCGTTGTCATAACTTTATGAATTTCTTGTGTTGGGTCCCCAATTTGCAAACCAATTGGATCGCCTTTTTCAGCTAAATTTTTAGGTGCAAATTTTTCAATTTCATTGATTAATTCTTGTGCAATCATCTATTTAATACCTCTTGAATTTCCTGATAACGTTGAGACCATTCATCGTAAGCTTGTGTATTCATTTTATTTGCTTGTCGTAATTTCAACAAAATAATATGAATACGCTCCAATTCTTTTTCCCATCTCGCTTTAAAGGTAGGTGATTTTTGTTTACTTAGCACCGGTCCAAAATAAATATCTTGTCGGGATAATGTTTGTTTACCCTGCTCAATCATCATTACTTCGTAAAAATGCTTTCCCTCTTGCACGATACTTTCTGAATGAATCGTATAATCATGCTTCATTAACCATTCACGCACAATAAACTCATCGGTATTGGGTTGCAAAATGAGATTGGGAAAACGCTGATGTTGGGTTAACCCAGCAGATAATATTTCGGTAATTAAAATACCACCCATACCGGCAATAATCACAGTGTCGATTTTATCGTCCGGCGTTATAGCTTTCAAGCCGTTCGCTAAGCGTGGATGGACTATGTCTGCCAAACCCTGACTCTGTATTTCATGCTTTGCATTATCAAACGGTCCACGTGCCACCTCACCAGCAATAGCATAATCAATTTGTTGATGACGTGCTAAATAGGCTGGTAAATAAGCATGATCCGAACCAATATCAGCTATCCTTGCGCCCTTTTTACATAGTTTGCTACGGCTTGTAAACGTAGCGAAAGATGTGTACTATCCATACTTACTGTTTTTCCTTTAATAACTTTATACTCACTCAGTATAGCAAAAAAGCGGTTACCCACCGCTTTTATCAACGCTACTCATGTTACTCGTCCATGAAATCTTTCAATTGCTTTGAACGACTTGGATGTCTTAACTTACGTAGTGCTTTGGCTTCAATTTGTCGGATACGTTCGCGGGTTACACCAAATACACGACCTACTTCTTCCAAAGTACGGGTACGCCCATCTTCAAGACCAAAACGCAAACGCAATACATTTTCTTCACGATCAGTCAGCGTATCCAATACTGATTCAAGCTGCTCTCTTAACATTTCATATGCCGCAGAATCAGCTGGCGAAACAGCTTCATTATCTTCAATGAAATCGCCAAGATGTGAATCATCCTCTTCACCGATTGGTGTTTCTAATGAAACAGGTTCTTGTGCGATTTTAAGAATTTCTCTGACCTTATCTGGTACTAGGTCCATTTCAGCCCCAATTTCTTCAGGCAATGGTTCACGACCCAAATCTTGAAGCAATTGTCGTTGAATACGAATTAATTTATTAATCGTTTCAACCATGTGCACTGGAATACGGATTGTACGCGCTTGATCGGCAATAGCACGTGTAATGGCCTGACGAATCCACCATGTTGCATACGTTGAAAACTTGAATCCCTTTTGATAGTCAAATTTCTCAACGGCCTTCATCAACCCCATGTTACCTTCTTGAATCAAGTCCAAGAATTGCATACCACGGCCAACATAACGCTTAGCAATCGATACCACTAATCGTAAGTTAGCTTCCGCCAACTCTTGTTTAGCGATTTCAGCATCAGCATCACCAGCCTCAATACGCTTGGCGATTTCGATTTCTTCATCACCCTTCAGCAATGACACACGACCAATTTCCTTTAAGTACATACGTACCGGGTCGTTAATTTTAATGCCAGCCGGTGTATCCTCAGCCGCAGCTAATTCTTCCTTACTAGGCTTATTTTGCTTAGCACGCAATACTTCCGGTGCTGGATCGCCCTTTTCATCAACAATGGCAATACCAGCATCTTCAACTTTTTCCATCATGCGTTCAATATTCTCTTCATCTAGAGAGAAAGGTTGCGCCAAACGCGTTGCTAAATCATCGTACTTAACCTGCTTCAAAGGTTTAAATTCAGCAATCAAAGCCTTCAATGCTTTGTCATATTCTGGATTTTTTAATAGGACCAGATTTAGTACTTCTTTTATGTGTTGATGCTTTACCTGCAGCCGCTGCTTCTTCTGGTGTTTTACCTTGAGCTAAGGCCAACAACTCAGCTTTTTTGGCGCGGCTATTGTAGGAAACATGATGTTGATCTAAATATGCTTTAATATCTGAGATTTTACTTGATGCTGTAATAGTAGCCATATATTCTCCTGTAATGCAATGCTCATATAACTCAATTATAAACTATATTGTTGCTTTTGACGTTTAAGCTGTATCAGTTCTGTCATTAATGTAATCATTTGTGTCTGATCATGCTGCGCTTTAGCAATATTCAGCTTTTCTTGAATACGATTAATTTTTTCATCTAATGGTGCTTCTTCGACAATAATGTGTAAATAATCATGAATCGCTTCATCATTAATGGTAAGATCTCCGAATACACGTTCCATAGCCATTAATTTTTGATTCAACTCTGGTTTTTGAATAAAATCCATAAATTGCGCTAAATCAAATTGTGCTGGATGCTGGTTATGATAAATGTCAACCAGCATCATTAATAACTGATAATCGGAATGAATGAAAGCGAAACCCTCTGTCTGTTTAACATAAGCTAATACTGATGGTGACTTGATCATGGCCATGATCAATGCCCGTTCAGCCTGCTCAACTCTTGTAATACTGTGATTAACATCAACCGTTTCAAAAGAACTTTTGGCCTGTTCAACATCATTTTGTGTGCCATTAGAACGTTTGGGATGTGTTACTGATGTCTGCGTTACAATTTGTGCTAATTGCGCTTGTAATGCACTTTGAGACGTATTAAATTCATTAGCTAATCGTTTAATTTGAATATCTTGTTCGACGGGTGTTGCTTCTGCGATAATCGTCAATGCGTCGTTGATAAAACTCAGATATTGCGATTGATTACTCAAATTTTTTCCGAAACGCGCATTCTCGATTAGAAATTCTACTGGTGTTTGAACACTCTGTTGCAACGCCCGTTTTAAGTTATCAACACCACGTTGAGTTCTCATTTCATCCGGGTCCAAATTATCAGGTAACAGGACAATGCCCATTTTGATTTTTGGTGCATATTGACGAATTAAATGAATACTACGCTTGGCTGCGCGTTGCCCCGGTTCATCACCATCATAGACGAGCATGACTTGTTTTGCATACCGACTAACCAGTTGAATATGTTCTTTGGTCAATGCTGTACCCATTGTTGCCACACCAGACAATGTATCTGCCATATGCGCTGCAATGACATCCATAAAACCTTCGAATATGAATACCGTACTCGTCTGTCTAATGGTTGCTTTTGCTAAATCAAAATTATAGAGCAGTTTTGATTTATTAAAAAATGGGCTTTCAGGGCTGTTCATATACTTGATCTGATCATCAGGTCTAAGAGAACGACCAGAAAAGCCAACAACCTGTCCACGATCGTTTTTGATGGGCCATACAATTCTACCCGAAAAACGGTCTCGCAACTTACCATCAGAATTATTTTCAATAAAAAGCTCTGACTGACTTAACACATTGCTTGATATACCCTTATCTTGAGCATATTGCAATAAAACATTGTCTTCCGGTACAAAGCCAATACCAAAAGTCTGAATAATATCATCAGATAATTGACGCTTATTATGAAGATAAGCCAGTGCCTTTTCACCAGATGTTGTATTTAACAAGATATGTTGGTACATTTTTTGCGCATCAACATATAACTGATAAATTTGCTGCGTCGTGCCGTCTGTTTGATGGGTTACATTAGAGGCCATTTGTTGGCTGACAGTCATACCAACAGACTCAGCCAACGACAATACAGTTTCAGGAAAGCTCAACCCCTCTTTTTCCATAACAAATGAAAAACCGAACCCGAACGACCACACGAAAAACAATTATATACTTGCTTCGTTTCATCGACAAAAAGTGATGGATGATGATCATCATGAAATGGACAAGAACCATTATACTGCTTGCCACGTTTAACTAATTCAGTATATTGACCAATAACATCTATAATATTAACTTTTTGGCGAACTTCGTCAACAAAAGATTGCGGAATTTTACCTGCCACAAAGACCACCTTTCAATAACAAAAGTCGCAAACGAGCAGTCTGCGACTAAATACTAACAAATATAATTTTAGCTGTTTAACCGCTTTTTGTCAAGTCTCGGTTAACGCTATAAATGTTATGATATCAAGCTTTTACATCGTTTATAATACTCAAGTACCGATATTATGTTAACTAAACAATCGCTTTTTCCATCATTAATAATTGCCGTTTAAGATCTTTTCCTGCTCTATATTGTCCAATATCCCCATTTTGACGAATAATGCGATGGCACGGCACAACGAATAATACTGGATTTTTTGCAACAGCTGTTGCCACTGCTCGGACAGCGCTGGGATAGCCGACTTTTTGAGCCAATTGGCTGTAGCTCCATGTTTGTCCCCGCTTAATTGTTAATAGCGTTTGCCAAACTGCTCTTTGTAGGTCAGTACCACTATGAAAAGTAATGTGTTGACTAATTGGTGATTCTTCACCATTAAAGTATGCTTGTAAATATTGTGCAGCACCCACCGTCCGCATGTTATCTTCTATTAAATGTGCATCAGGAATATACTGATGTATTTCTGACAGGCCATGATTTGGAGAACCCACAAAGCTCAAACTCAACTGACCATCGACGGCCAAGTAATAAGTCATATCATTGATAGTATATTGATCATAATAAAGTATTACCATATTCTCACCTCGGTTTTTCCAACTAATATAGATAAAATTAAGATAAAATTGTATTTTCTTCTATTATATAATCAATCAATCTACTAATTATATGTTAGTAGTATGTATAATATTACAAATTGTCATCTCACTGACTTAAAAATAGTAATCAATTTAAGAATATATCACGCGCTTAACATTAATCCATTTTTGTCCTTGTTTAAAAAAGTGAAGTAATATCACTGTAATCGCTAAGGTTCAGAATAGTATTCGTAACATTGTTATTGATATACACAAACGGAGGAAACAAATTGACTACTATCGCTACTAACTTTACTAAAGCTATTCTAGGAACAGCCGCAGCTGCAGGATTACTTATTGCAGGCGGTAGCGCAGCATCTGCTGACTCAAACTATACAATTAAATCTGGCGACACATTAAACAAGATTGCCGTCGCAACTTACGGTGATGCACAAGCTTCAGCTGGTGTATCTGCTATCGCTAAGGCAAATAACATTACCAATGTCAACTCAATCTTTGTTGGTAAAACATTGGTAATCCCTAGCCTTTCAGGTAATACAACGACAACACAAACACAAGCACCTGCTGTTAAGCAAGCTGCTTCAACTCAACAAGCTGCTTCAACTCAACAAGCTGCTTCAACTCAACAAACTGCACCAACTCAACAAACTGC
>NZ_AEIZ01000022.1 GCF_000165675.1 Leuconostoc fallax KCTC 3537
AAGGTAGATTGCAAGAATTAACCGAACACTGCAAACTGCTGAAAAACCTTTCGTGGTGATTGCCAATTGAGTGTTTTCATTGGTCTTGCATTAATCCAATGATTAATTTGATCTAATTCTTTGGCGCTAACCGTCTCAATTTTTCGCTCCTTTGGTATGAATCGCCGAACGTATCGGTTTAATATCTCATTACTCCCACGTTCTTCTGGTGAGTATGGGTGTGCAAAGTAAACTGGAATGCCTAGTTTTTGCTCGATTTCATCATATTTTGCAAACTCTCGTCCTCGATCAACAGTGATTGACTTAGCATTCTCGATCCCTTGAAAAAAATGAATTAATACTGGTGTCACTGCCTGACTATTGCGACCACTAACTTGCCTCACAATATGTTGCCGGCTTAATCTTTCTGTGATTGTGACAAGCACTTCACCACGTTTCTTACCCGATTGCATCGTATCAACTTCAAAGTGACCAAAATCCTGCCGTGCTTGAACACTTTTGGGTCTTGATTCAATTGAACGGCCGTGAACAAATACTTGACGTCTGCCATCAGACTGACGTTTTTGACGAATACCTTTGTCAGGTAAATCAGCTAATGACAGTTTGAGTCGGCCAGCATTGAGCCAATTATAAATCGTTTTGAAAGGTAACCCTAAAACATGAGCAGCAGTTTCTGGTGACCACTTTAAAATGCCAATGTGCTCATTCAAAAAGACAGCGATAGCTGGTGTTAGTGTGTGATGACGGCCACGTAGATGACGTTTTTTCAATGCCAACGCATGAGCAATCTCAGCTTTATAGGGTGTAACTTGATGAATTTCAATCGAAACGGTTGAAGGAGAGCGTTTAATAAAGCGGGCAATGGCACGAACAGAATAATTCAATTCGAGTAAAGTTTGAATGACAGTACGTTCTTGAGATGATAAACTAGTCATGAGTCGCAGTTCCTTTATGGTTGTTTTGGACAATTACCATTAAAGGCGCTGCGGCTTTTTATTCAAGTGTTCGGTTTAATTTTACAATCTACC
>NZ_AEIZ01000021.1 GCF_000165675.1 Leuconostoc fallax KCTC 3537
TTTTTTTATTTTGATTTCTGCAATTGTTGCACCGTCACCACCAGCATTCGCATTAGCAAAATGATAACCTTTTACTCGTCGATCAGAGCGTAAAAATTCTGTGACACCTTTCCTCAATGCACCAGTACCTTTACCATGAATAATTTCAACCGTCCCAATATTGGCTAAGACAGCCGTATCCAAAAAAGCGGTCCAATTCTTGCAGTGCCGCTTCATAACGAATACCGCGCAAATCCAACTTTGAAGTTGCGCTCGCACGTGACGATATCCCTTGCTTAGACGTTGTTCGTACAATTTTTTGCTGCTTAACTTTAGCCTTTTTATCTTGTGCACGAACTGTTGCCTCAGTCTTAACAATATCCTCTTCATCAACCAGCATTTTTAAAATGCCCATTTCAACTTCCCATTGGCCATTGGAATGTCGTTTGATTAAAGTGCCTTGTTGACCATATGACTTAACGGTGATTTCATCACCAGTTGCCAAAGCTTTTGCTTTCTTAGCCTTCTGGAGAATCTTATTTTTCTCCAAGCTCACATTTTGTCGAAGGCCTTCTAACTTTCCCTTACGTGATTGAAGCTCTTGTTCCTTCAGTCCGCCAGTACCAGAACCAGCCCTCAAGCGTTCTTGACGAATTTCACTAATCAGCTGCTCTGCTTGCTTCTTAGTTGCACTTACAATATGATTGGCTTCATTTTTAGCAGTCAAAATAATTTGTGATTGCTCTTTTGCAAGCTTCTCTTGTTGTGCAACTAAAGCTTCTTTTTCTTGTGCAGTGGCTTCTAATTCGGTAGTTAAAGCCAGATTTTTGCTTTTCACCTCATCACGTTGCTTCACCAAGTCCATAATCATATTATTCAAATCTTGATCTGATTCTTTAGTTAAGGAAGTGGCGGCCCCAATTACATCTTCACCCAGACCTAATCGCTTAGCGATAGCGAGCGCATTAGATTGTCCTGGGACACCAATCAAGAACTGGTACGTTGGTTTTAATGTTTCAACATCAAACACCATAGAAGCATTAACTGTATCCGGACGATCATAACCATATAGCTTTAATTCAGGATAGTGGGTCGTTGCAATGGTGTATGCTCCTAAACTCGCCACTTTATCAAGAATCGCAATAGCCAATGCGGCACCTTCTGCCGGGTCAGTTCCTGCACCTAATTCATCAAAAATAACAAGTGAATGCGCATCAATATCGTCTAACATGGAAATAATATTGGCCATATGCGAACTGAATGTGGATAAGTTCTGTTCAATACTCTGCTCATCCCCAATATCCGCAAATATTTCATGAAATAAGCCGACTGTACTTGGTCGCTTAGTCGTGATGAATAAACCGGATTGCGCCATCAGTTGCAATAACCCAAGTGTCTTGATGGTAATCGTTTTACCACCAGTGTTAGGACCGGTAATAATGATTGTCTTGTAATCTTGCCCCATCGCAATATCATTAGCTACTGCAATGTGTCGATCAAGTAACGGGTGCCACGCCTGTTGCAAATCAATATGATTATTTTCATTTACTACCGGTTGCATGGCGTCCATCCGACTTGCTAATCTTGCTTTCGCATTAACAAAATCAAAATGACCAAGTATCTGTGTATTATGTTGAATTTCTGCAACATAAGGCTCTAAATCAGTAGATAAGCTTTGCAAAACGCGTTGCTCTTCTGCTTGTTCCTGAACACGTAATTCACTCAAGCGATTATTCAAATGAACAGCGGCTTGTGGTTCGATATATAATGTTAACCCGGTTTGGCTTTGATCATGAACGACACCACCAAATTGATGCCGATATTCAGCCTTAACCGGCAACACATAACGTTCTGAACGAATCGTTACAATAGGATCACTCAAATACTGTGCTTGCTTACCACGTGTATATTCCTGCATTTTATTTTTGACAGCATTTTCGTTACCAACTATCTTACGCCGAATCGCACCCAAATCGTATGAGGCTTCATCATTAATACGTCCGGTGCTATCAATCGACATGTCAATGCGTTGCGTGATATCAACTAAAGTGGCTAAACTTTCAGCCTGCTCAGGCAACACTTGCAAGGACGTCCCAATTTTTTCATCCGCCATCTGCTCAAAAAATTCGCGATGGCACGCGTATTCCGCAAAACGGCGCCGACCTCAGCCAATTCCAATGCACTTAAACTGGCATGGATGTCGAGTCGTTTAAGATGTGGCTTAATATCTGCTAACTTAGCAAGCGGAATGCCGCCTTTTAAGCGGTCAATCAAAACAGCATCTGCCGTCTCCTGTAGCCACTGGTTAATCTGCACGATATCAATACTAGGTGCTAATTGTTCCGCTTCTTGTCGCCCTAATGGCGTTTGTAAAAAATCAAGTAACTGTTGTGTTATCTTGTCATATTCTAATGTTTTTAAAACTTTTTCATTCATTTTATTTTATAACCACCAATTATAAATTTGCTGTGCAAAGAATGGTAATTTATCCAAAATATAATCTAATTCCGGTGTATTCATGAATTGATCTTGTAACCATGAATTAGGGATGACAGATAATAGTTGAAGGATAAAGAAAGCAATCGTTATACCAATCAAACCACACACGACGGCACCTAAAATTGCATCTAAGCTACCCAATAATGGAATACGACGAATAATTTTAAATTGCCGTAAAATCATAGTTGATACAGTACCACCAATTGCTAATATTAAAACAAAGACAATACCCGATGCCAAAAAATTCGAACCATCACCCGCAACAGCTTGGGGAATGGTTGTTCTAACAAAATCGCCATTCACAATATTGGCGATTGCACCACTTAATGGTTTAGAAAATTTAATCGCGATATACCACGTGCCAATGAAAAAAATGAGACGTAGAGTCGCATTAACCAAACCCTTACGCCAACCATAAACAAACCATAGTAATACAAATATGAGTGTTCCTATTAATAAAATCATCCGCGCTCATCCTTTTTAGTATGGAATAAATTATTAGAAGTCTTCGCACGACTATCCGTTTTTGCTTGAGAAATAATACTGTTTAAAGAACTTTTAGGTACATGCTTGTTAGCCTTTAAATTTTTGATTTCTTCTTGTAGTTCAGATACTTTATCTTGTAACTTTTCTAATTCATTTTGTTTATACAATTCATCAGAAAGTGCATTAAAAGTAAGTAACATACTTTGATCAAAACGATTGAGTTGTGGTGAAATGACTTTAATTTGTTCAAATTGCTGATTAACCAACTTCTCAGTTGCTCTAAAATGAGCCAGTGAAGCTGCCCCAGAAATTGTATATTGTTTACCGCCTAAAGTTGCTCGATATTGACGCTTTTCTTGTTGTGCCATAATGGTATTCTTTCTAAAATATTCAAGGAGTATTATAACGCACTTAAGTATAGTTTATCATAAACCAAAAACTGATATAATTAACTCTATGCAAACTGTTATTCAAGCCACACCTCATCAACTCAATCAACTAAAAAAGCATATACTACTGCCATTAAAAACCCGCCACCTGCCTATGCCTTATTTGCAGCTAAATTACCCGACGTATCTATTACAGCCTATCGATCGGGTAAAGTACTTTTTCAAGGTAAAGGGCATGCACGTGAAAGTGCAAAATGGTCAAAACTATTCCAACCCCAACGACCTAAAAAGCATCGCTCATCGTCTGCTGCAACCACTAAACCACTGCTGCCACAAGGTTTGAAAGATTGGAGTGTGTTAGGCTCTGATGAAGTTGGTGCCGGCGCTTATTTTGGCCCATTAACCACCGCTGCCGTCTATATTAGTCAAGATAACCTAGATTGGGTACGTCAATTAGGTGTTGCAGATTCAAAAACACTCACTGATCATGACATGATAAAAATGGCCCCGAAAATCATTGCCCATTTACCACATCACGTAGTCAATTTATTACCGGAAAAATACAATGCCATTCAACCACAAAATAATGTGAACCAGATGAAAGCCATCTCCCACAATTTTGCCTTACATAAAGTATTAGAAAAAATTGCGCCCCAAAAACCTCAAGCTATTTTGATTGATCAGTTCGCACTGCCTCAAACCTATTATAAACACTTAACCAACGCTAACCAGCAACCGATTGTTCGAGAAAATGTTTATTTCACAACAAAAGCAGAACAGTACCATCTTAGTGTCGCTGCTGCATCTATCTTAGCGCGTTATGTTGAACTACAGACCATGAAAAAGCTCAGTGCAGAAGTTGGCATTACCTTACCTATTGGTGCTGGAAAAGCGGTCGATTTGGTTGCTGCTGAATTACTAAGACAACAAGTTGATTTACGTCAATATGCCAAATTACATTTCGCTAATACACAAAAAGCACAAAAATTAGTTAAATAAAAAGATGCTAATCAATAGCATCTTTTTTGATGAGTTATTTACTCTCAGCATCATCTGTTGTTGGCTTAGCTACCTTATCAGCAGCCTCACTCACTTCATCAACAACATCATCTTTAGCTGACTGGGCGTCTTCCTTTAAGTCTTTAAGCGCTGACTCAAGTTCAACATCGTCTTGTGTTAGTTCAATATCTTCATTCACAAATTTATTACGTAAATCAACGATGACATCCTGAGCTTTGTCAACGTATGGTGTTGCCATATCTTTGGCTTTTTCAACATACGGTGTTGCTTGATCAGTAACGTCCTTTACTTTATCTGTTACATTATCAATTTGGTCACCGTACTTATCTTGTGCCTTATCTTTCAAATCTGACGTTGTCGCTTTCGCTTTTTCTGTGACATCACTTGCCATATCTGCAGCAACATAAGCGGCGTCATATGCCTTTTCTCGTAGCGTTTCACCGGCTTGTTGTGCCTTTGATTTCAGTTCATCTTGCTTTTCTTTTGGTAAAGATTTAAAGGCCACCACAGCGGCAGCTCCTGCTAAAATACCTGCTAGTAAACCTGTTGCTTTTGACATTGTTACGTCCTCCTATTTCACCAAACTAGGCTTGATCTCGGTTCTTTTTGTTACGCTTCTTAAATCGCTTTACAGCTGATTTGGCAACGGTTTGCGCAGCTGCTGCAGCCATACCACTGGCACCAGCAGAGGCTGCCATTTTACTACTTGAAAAGCGATTTGTAACATTTTGAACCGACGCATTAAGTTGAGATACGGTTACGGATAAATCAGCCATTGCCTGAAATGTTGGATCAATTGTTTTTACTTTTCCATTCACATCATTCAACAATGTATTCGCATTAGCTAAAATCTCATTCGATGAATGTACAATCACATCAACATCTGAAGTAATGACTTTTAAAGATTGCGTTGCCCGCATTAAGAACATCCCAATAAACAATACTAAAGCGAGGAATGCAATAGCAAAAATAAGTAGTGCAATTTCTCCTGGTGTCATAATCAAGCCTCCGTTTCTACTATTTATTATACCCGAAGTAACGAAGGATACCAAAAATTGATATAGAAATCGTCTAGTCTTGCTGCATACGCCATTCTAAGAAGCCAGTCATTGCTTGGACACCTTTTTCCAATGCCGTTTCTTTAGGCGCCAAATGAGAAGAATGGAGTGCATATGGTGATTCAACGCCGAGCCAAAACATCGTGCCTGGTATTTTGCTCAAGAGGTAACCAAAATCCTCACCCGTCATGGCTGGACCAACAATCTGAAAATCAACATTCTCATTTTGCGTCATATAGGTGATAAATTGTTGTGTTAAATCCGGATTATTTTCAACTGGTAAATAACCATCTTGTCGTAATTCTAAATCAACCGTCACACCGTAAGTCACACCAATACCTTTTGCGATTTGTCTAACTTGCCCTTGAATCAGTTCAATAGTATCTTGTTGCAACCCACGAATCGTTCCATCTATATGGGCTGTTTCGGCAATGACATTACCAATCGTACCCGCAGTAAAAGTCCCTAGCGTTACCACCCCACCCTTAATAGGGTCGACACGGCGCGACACAATTGTTTGTACTTGCATCACAAAAGCACTTGCGGCGATAATTGCATCATTAGCGCGATGTGGAAAAGCAGCATGTCCGCCCTCACCCGTAAATGTGACATGAATTTCAGTGGTACCAGCAAAAAGTGTTCCTAAACGTGTTGCAATGACACCACTAGCTAATTCTGGATTATCATGCAAACCATAAATTTCTTCAGGTAGAAATTCATCGCTTAATGCACCACTTTTATAAACACGCTCACCACCAGAAAAGTTCTCTTCAGCTGGTTGGAACAAAAAGACTAAATTGTCCTTTGGTTGATGATTAGCAAAATGGTTTAAAATCCCTAAAGCAACCGTCATATGCATATCATGACCACAGGCATGCATAATGCCTGAATTTTGAGATTGAAAACTCAAATCTGTTGCCTCAGTAACAGGTAATGCATCAATATCTGTTCGATAACCAATTGTTCTTTGAGGCGCCGATCCGGCAATACGTACCAATAATGCTGTTGGTACGCTTTCAACCTCACGATATGATATATGCGTTTGATCAAAAGCCTGAATCACCCCTTTTAGGTAAGCCTTTGTTTCAAATTCTTTCAAACTGAGTTCCGGATGAGCATGAAGGTGGCGACGAATAGCAATTAATGCTTCATTTGTTAAATCAGTAGCATCAGACATGAATGATCACCTTTTATAAATGACGTAATTCAGCCAACAATGCTGTTTTGCTTGCCGTCTGATCGTCAATGGTCTTAATGATTTTGGCAGGTACACCTGCCACTAATGTATTTGCCGGAACATCCTTGGTCACAATGGCACCAGCCGCAACGACTGAACCCTTACCAACATGCACACCTTCAATAATTACCGCATTGGCACCAACTAAAACATCATCTTCTACAATAACTGGTGTTGCGGAAGCTGGCTCAATGACCCCTGCCAAAACAGCACCGGCACCAATGTGAGCATTTTTACCAACAGTAGCACGTCCACCTAAAATAGCACCCATGTCAATCATCGTCCCCGCACCGATAACCGCGCCAATATTAATCACAGCGCCCATCATAATAACAGCATTATCACCAATTGTGACTTGATCTCGAATAAATGCACCTGGTTCAATTCGTGCATTAATCGTCTTCTTATCCAATAATGGTACCGCAGAATTACGTGCATCATTTTCAACAACATACTGGTCCGTCTCTAAGTCTGATAATAATGGGGCGATTAATGCCCAATCACCATACAAAATGCCAAAATTATCATTAGCAAATTGCTGCACATCCGCCGGTACACTGGCTGATAATGTCCCCTTATAAGTTACCTTGACTGGTGTTACTTTCTTGGCTGTACTAATATAATTAATAATTTGCTGTGCATCTAGTTCTGACATTTTAATCATTCTCCTATAATTCGTTTATTATATTATAACAAAAAGCACCTATAAATTATAGGCACCTCATAGTTATAGGTATTTTGCATCAAAATCAGCATCTTGACTCGTTAAAATTTTTGGACCGTCCTTAGTAATCGCTATTGTATGTTCATATTGTGCCGATACTGAACCATCTGCGGTTCTAACTGTCCAACCATCTTCTGGCGTCTGGTCGGTATCAACTTCCCAACCACCAATGTTTACCATTGGCTCAATGGTAATCGTCATACCTTCTTTTAAACGTAAGCCATGCTCTGCTTCACCGTAATGTGGCACTTGCGGCTCTTCATGCATCGTTGGCCCGACACCATGCCCAATGTATTGACGAACATTACCGTAATGATGTTCATCGGTAACGTACTGATCAATAGCATGACCAATATCACCAATACGATTACCAATAATTGCTTGATCAATACCTAAATATAATGACTTCTTAGTCACTGCCATTAATTGTTCCAATTCAGGACTGATGTTGCCAACTGCATAGGTCCATGCAGAATCTGAAACCGCACCATTAAGGCCAACAACCGTGTCAACTTTAACTAAATCGCCATCCTTCAATTTCAAACCTTTACGTGGAAAACCGTGTGCCACTTCATTGTTCACACTAACAGTTGTTGCATATTTAAAGCCTTCAAAACCAATTTGTAGTGGGACTGCACCATGGCCTTCGATATAAGCACGCGACTGCTCTTCAATTTCCCAAGTATCCAAACCGGGCTTAATTAAATCACGTAACATATGATGCATACCGGCAATAACCGCACCAGATTGGCGCATTAATTCAATTTCTCTTGGTGATTTTAATGTAATCATACTCTTCTTCTTTCATTATTACTCATCGTCTATTATACATTTTTTAATTTCGAAACCAATATTTGATAAAATAAAAGAACTAGGCTTAGCCCAGCTCCTTTATTTTAACGTGCATAATCAACAGATCGTGTCTCTCTTACAACAGTCACCTTGACATGTCCAGGATATTCCAAACGCTCTTCGACTTCTGACTTGATATCATGTGCCAAAACAGTCGCTTGAATATCTG
This sequence comes from Leuconostoc fallax KCTC 3537, assembly GCF_000165675.1. Lineage (GTDB taxonomy): Bacteria > Bacillota > Bacilli > Lactobacillales > Lactobacillaceae > Leuconostoc_B > Leuconostoc_B fallax. Next base: position 8,414 of record NZ_AEIZ01000021.1, read on the forward strand.
AAATTTGTGTTGGTTCAACAATCACACGTATCTCACGTCCAGCTTGAATAGCATAGGCAGTTGATACACCTTGATACTTATGTGCAATCGTTTCCAAATCCTTCAGACGTTGCACATAATTTTCAAGAGACTCACTACGAGCTCCTGGTCTAGCAGCACTTAACGCATCTGCTGCTGTTACTAATTCTGTAATCGGTGATGTTGATTCAACGTCACCATGGTGAGCAGCAATGGCGTTAATAACTTGTGGCTTTTCATTAAACTTTTCAGCTAAACGAACGCCAAGCTCAACGTGAGAAGCTTCCACTTCTCCATCAACTGCTTTTCCAATATCATGTACTAATCCAGCGCGCTTCGCAAGCGCGACATCCATTTTAAGCTCTGCTGCCATCATTCCCGCAAGTTTTGCGACCTCGATAGAATGTTGCAGGACATTTTGACCGTATGATGTTCGATAATTCATACGTCCAATCATTTTAATAAAATCAGGGTGTAAGCCACGCAATCCCAAATCAAAGACTGCTTGCTCACCTTTCTCACGAATAATCTCATCCATCTGTCGTTGGGCTTTCTCGACCATTTCTTCAATACGAGATGGATTGATCCGGCCATCATTAATCAATGCCTCTAATGCCCGTTTTGCAATTTCTCTACGTACAGGATCAAAGCCACTTAAAACAACAGATTCTGGTGTATCATCAATAATTAAATCAATACCAGTTAATGATTCTAATGAGCGAATATTTCGACCTTCACGACCAATAATTCGACCCTTCATTTCTTCATTTGGTAGGTTTACAACAGATACTGTCACATCTGCTACTGTATCAGCAGATGAACGTTGAATAGCCTGTACGATAATATCACGCGCACGCTTTTCAGCTTCACTTGTTGCATCGTCTTGTGCTTCTTTTACTAGCACAGCACGCTGTCTCACCAAACTTTCTTTCGTTTCGCTTAAAATTTGTTCTTTTGCTTGATTGACACTTAATTGTGCAATCTCATGCAATTTGTCTTGTTGTGTTGTCAACAAGGCTTCTGCTGCATTTTGCTTATTAGCAGCAGTATCTAAACGCTGTTGCACTTGATTTTCTTTTTGAATCAACGATGCATCACGTTGATTTAAGGCCGCATCTTTCTTTTCGAGGTTTAAAATACGGTCTTCAAGCCGTTGTTCTTGCTGCTGTAGTTGCTTTTGACGGTCTTTGTAAGCCTCATCAACTTCATTACGATAGGCTAATGCCATATCTTTAGCATCAACATCTGCAGCACGCTTCAAACTTTTAGCTTCTTCTTTTGCTTTATCAAGAATGTTAGTAGCAATTTGCTTGGTTGCTGTAATTTGTCGTTTGTCTGCTGAGACACGAAGAAAATACCCAAATCCAATACCAATTGCTATTGCGAAGAGCACTGAAATAACAAATAATCCTATCGACATATTGTTTCCTTTCAGTGTTGTGAAATAGTTTTCACATTTATTAGTATAGCGACATTTGTGTAGTGGGTCAAACAAAAGTTCTCCCATTATATCAGGGATTGAGCATATAAAAAGCACGAAAATAATCGGTCATTCCGTGCTTCCTTTTATTTTAGTAAGTGTCACCATTCAAAATCGAATTCTTCACTACAACATAGTCAACACGTTTCAAATCAGATAATTGACGACCACCCGCATATGAAATAGCAGATTGTAAATCTTCTCGCATTTCTTTTAGTGTATGATCGATACTACCACGATAAGGGACTAATAATTTTTTACCCTCAACATGTGTATAAGCGTTCTTTTGAAATTGTGACGCTGAGCCAAAGTATACTTTATATTGTTGACCATCCTGATCCGTTATTTCTCCTGGTGTTTCATCATGCCCCGCAAATAGAGAACCAATCATGCATAACGTTGCACCAAAACGAATCGACTTCGCAATATCGCCATTATAGCGGATGCCGCCATCAGCAATAATTGGCTTACTAGCTGCTTTACCGCATAATCTCAGCGCTGCTAATTGCCAGCCGCCAGTCCCAAAGCCCGTCTTAAGCTTCGTAATACATACTTTCCCGGGGCCGACACCTACTTTCGTTGCATCGGCACCAGCATTTTCAAGATCACGAACTGCCTCAGGTGTTGCCACATTACCTGCAATCACAAATGTCTCTGGTAGCTTTTCTTTGACATACTGGATCATCTCAATAACTGCATCTGAATGCCCATGCGCCACATCAATCGTTGTATATTCCGGCATAATACCTTGAGTATGTAGTTGCTGTACAAATTCGTACTCTTCTGGCTTAATACCAATAGAAATAGATGCAAAAAGATGCTGATTATGCATTTTTTGAATAAAAGGCAATCTTTTTTCAGGTTCAAAGCGATGCATGATATAGAAATAGCCATGACTTGCTAAATGTTGTGCTAATGATTCATCAATAACCGTCTGCATATTAGCTGGTACCACTGGTATTTTAAACGTACGTGTGCCAAGTTTAACAGTTGTATCAGCTTGTGAACGTGAAGATAAAATTCCCTTATTGGGTACTAATTGAATGTCTTCATAATCAAATACTGGGGTATCATTCATAGGCTATTTACGCTTTCCATATTAAATCATGTGCTTTATAACGTTATTTAGGGATGGACAGGTACTGTAATTTTACCGTCTTCAATTTTTTGTTGTGCTTTTTGAACAGCTTCCCAAGTTTCGTTAGAAGCAGAGTTCTTAACTAAACCAACACCCTTTTCTTTAAGGCCATAAGTGATAACCTTATTACCTGGGAATTTATTATCAGCTGACTTTTTGGCGATATCTTCGACAGCTGAATCAACACGCTTAACTGCTGAAACAAGTGTGAAATTAGCTGATTTACCATTTTTATCTTTATATTGACCATCTGTGTATTGATCACGATCAACACCAATCACCCAAACTTTTTTATCAGAACTGCTATCCAACTTCTGATTATCTGCTTTTGCTTCAGCAAATACGCCATTTCCAGCACCACCAGCAGCTTGGAAAATGACATCTGCACCCTTAGAAATCATTGTTGCAGCAATCGTCTTCCCCTGCGCAGCATCTGTAAATGAATTCGTGTATTGATTCAAAATTTTGATATCAGGATTAACAGACTTAGCGCCCGCAGCAAATCCAGCATCAAATGTGTCAATCACATCTCCATGAATACCACCCACGAAGCCAACTGTATTACTCTTGGTTGTTTTAGCAGCTGCGACACCTGCTAAATATGAAGATTGTTCTGAATGGAAAGTTAGTGAAGCGACATTCTTTTGTTTCACAACATCATCAATAATAGCAAAATTAGTTTTGGGGTTATTCTTAGCTACTTCTTTTAAAGCTGGTGAAGCTGCAAAACCAACACCGTAAATTAATTTATAACCACCTTTAACCGCTGTTTGGAAATTAGTCTTGATATCAGAAGCAGTGTTACTTTGGAAATAATTATAGCCATTCTTACCTTGCTTTAGATCGGCAGACTTACCATAAGCCTTTAAACCTTCCCAGGCAGATTGGTTAAATGAGTGGTCATCAACACCACCGCCGTCTGTTACTAAAGCGACAGTATGTGCTGATGCCTTACTATTTGACTGTCCTGCTGTCGCTGCATAAATACCAGCACCAACAACGACCACAATCCCTAAACCAATACCAATTTTCCCTGAACGTTTCATGTGTTCCTCCAAAAATAATTTATTCACACATTTATTATCCGTTATTTAATATTAATTTTCATTTTATTTTAGTTAAAAATACGTGTTTAAAATTAAAAAATACATCCAATTCGCTATTATTTATCCAAAACACGAACAACGCGCACAAAACGTTCGTGTTTTATATAATAGACCTATGACAAATTACGTAACCCATACAATCGAACCTTGGATGCCACTCGGCGCTCTAAAAGCTAAACAAGATATTATTGATATTGCTTTAACTCAGCATTGGCAAGTACTCCCCTTGGCACGTTACAATGATAGCCGTGACACTATTAGTCAGCGACAAAATAATATCAACTTGTGGTGTGATGCTCTGCGGGAGAATGATACTGTTGTGCACCAATTCCCCACTTATATGAGTGCCGCATTTGAACAACAATTCATTGCTACTTTGAACCAGCGTCGTGTTCACAGCGTCATTTTAATTCATGATATTGAGCCGTTACGTTTAACAAAGCAACAGCCCTGGGAGTTTGATTTATTGAACGCTTATGATTTAGTTGTTGTGCACTCACAAGCTATGGCTGATATTTTAGCTCACAATGGCGTTATGAGTGATATGATCATTCATGCTTTCTTCGATTACTTAGCACCTACGCCGTCAATTGCTAACTACAGTCATCAAATTAATTTTGCTGGCACTTTTCAAAAATCACCGTGGCTCCAGACTTATAATGGTCAATTGCCCATTACCTTATTTGGTGCTAAACCGCGTAAATGGCAACATATCGACTGGCCAGAACATGTTCATTTCCAAGGCAATCTCGACCCCATCGCTATTGTAGCCGCCTTTCAATCTGGCTTTGGTTTACTCTGGGACAGTGACTTTGAGGGTAAAACTTATCAAACTTATACGCGATATAATGCACCACATAAGGCAAGCCTGTATTTACGTGCTGGTCTACCCTTAATTGCTTGGTCTCAAAGCGCTATTGGCCAAATTATCCAAAAACATCATTTGGGTATAACGATTGATAATCTATCACAATTAGATCAAGTGGCTACTATCTCTAAAGATGACTATTACGGCTTTCAAAAGCACCTGAGCCCCTTTCAATTACGGCTTCAAAATGGTGACTATACGAAAAGTACACTTCAAAAAATAAATGCTGCTTTTTCTATTGACGAACTATAAATTAGTCTGTATAATTTATTCTTGTTGTGGCCCCATGGTCAAGTGGTTAAGACGTCGCGTTCTCAGCGCGGAATCGAGGGTTCGACTCCCTCTGGGGCTATACTTGCGATGAATCAATTAGTATTGGTTTATCGCTTTTTGTTTGGTTAAATCCCAATATATTAACGTTTAAAGCGTGTTTTTAGTTTATTCAATTTTATGTGTTGTTTATTTTGTATATGCTAAACAAACTTTATGCTAAAATGAAGACATAGAAAAAGCCATGCGCTAGAGACACATGACCTTTTAGAATTTCAAACCCGTGTTAGCGATGGCAGTTGGATAATTGTACAGATATTCTTAGACCCCTAGAACAGGCCAAAGTTAAGGGGTTTTTATTTGGCTATTTTTTATCTCTTTAACTAGCTTAATAGCGTATACTCACGCACCTATATCAAAGAACAACTTATAGGTATTAATAATACTCATAAGTTCACTTTGTGAGACCCTATCTACTATTCTATAACCTCTGTTTACTATATCTAAAGCTCTAGTCTGGTCTAGCAATACTTTACCAGTGGTTTCACTAGGTGTCTCTAGAGGGTAATACAGGGGAAAGTCTCTGTTAGTAGTACTAATAGGGGCTACAATAAATAACCCTGATATGTCTGATACTTGTATACTACTGAGTATTACAACAGGCCTACGGCTCTGTTGCTCATGTCCTTTAGTTGGGTTTAAGTCTACCAAGGCAATATCGCCTTGTTTTAATATTACCATTATAATTCTTTACCTTGGCTCTCTCCCCAATCAAGTTCACCAGTTCTGACACCATCATCTTTATAGTTGGCCAAAAGCTCTGATAAAGTCTTAGGTTGGCTGTTAACAGGAGTCAGAATAATACTCTCCCCATCAACAATAATGTCAAACTATTGGTTATCTAAAACATTAGCTTTACCTAGCACTTCTTTAGGTATTCTAGTCGCCTTCGAATTGCCCCAAGATGCTAATTTTGTACTTGCTACAGGTGCTGCTTGCATAAGATTGCCCCTTTCTATGTATCTACTTATGTATACACACATTTCACCATATATCAGATACTACACACAACAATATTCATGTATTGACAATTCCGTATATATCAACTTGAATTGGACTATAAAGCCAACAAAAGGAGCAAAAAGGGTTAAAAAGGAGCAAAATGTGGTTCTCAAAGGCCTTAATGTGCTAAAATGAAGACATAGAAAAAGGACACGTACTATCAATACGCATCCTGAAGCCAAACCATTATGATGGTGACGGTGCAATAGCCTAATAATAATCAGCCACTACAACCCGCAAAAGTTAGAGTGGCTTTTTATTATCACTTTTTTAGGTGCTTGGCTTTATACGTATCAAATGCGTACTTGTCCAAGAGCCTTTGACCAGCGTGAGTAAGTATACCTACCACAACCGTTATCAAAGCTGATAATAATATCATCAACTGACCAAACCTCTGTTAGATTTTCCATAGGAAACCTCCAGTATCTTGTCTGGTCACCACCCTAACTTATTGGCATACAATCAGTATAACATCAAGTTAACAGTAGCAGTGAATTTTGACAATAACTTTGTATAGCAAACTCGTGCCTAATCTAGAGCACAAAAAAGACCCTACCCCGGTTAAAGGATAAGGTCTTTTAATTTACGGTTAACTAATAGTGTGCACCAAACCAATTAGGACAGAAGTGATAGTTAACCGCAATTATCACTTGTCTGCTACAGCATACTTTGATTGAATAGACACCGGCTCACCAGCTAATTCAATAACCATAATTGAACCATAATGATGCAATACCTTGTAGTGACCGTTCATGCGGAAGTATTCACGCTGTGGGCTACCAATCTGTGCATATTGATTAGACAACTTCTTACCATGCTTATCAGTCATTGTAATAGCTGATAGTGGAATGTAGTTGTTGTAATCTGTTACAGGAATACTCAAGCCCTCATTAATAGCGTCCCACTTACCATTCCAGTAATCGTAGTATGAAACTTCAAACGTACGGTTAAAGTGAACGGTCTTAGCCTTTTGCACTGCTTGTGTTGGCTTAGTTGGTGTCTTAGGCCCTACATAACGATATACGTAGTTATAAGGGTAACCATCTAGACTAGCAAAGTAGTTATAGTCTAAGTCTTGAACAGCTGTTCCTACTTGACCACCTGTATAGTAGCAAGTACTAATAAAGATAGCATTAGGATCACTCTTTGAGATAACACCAATATGACCAAAGGCACCTGCGGATTGACCCTGCTGACCCCATACAACAATATCGCCCTTCTTAGCATTCCAGCCAGCATTTTCAGCAACTAATTGATAGTTGTTAGCCAGTAGATAGTCGTGAATGGTTTCAGTGCTGTATAGAGCATTGTAAGGTGTGCCACCAGCTTCATAAATAGCCTGTGTCATACTACCAGAACAGTCAGCAGTACCATCAGCACCGTTACGTGAGCCATACATGCTATAGGTTAAATTACCCTTGCGTGAGTCAAACCACTGCAGTACACGTTGTTGGTCAACTGTGCCATTGTGTTGCGTTGCTGCACTTGCATGTGTTACCCCAAAAGTAAAAATGGCAACCACAGAGGCTACCATCAAGAATAAATATTTAATTGTTTTCGTCATTTAGTCACCTCACTGTCTAACTTCTTGAGTTCCAGTAATGCAAGTTCTATTTTTGAAGATACTTGTTCTGCAGTAAATAATTTTTCAATATGAAGGGCAGATAAAGCCTTGTTAATAAAATCTGTCGCTACTTGCTTCTGTTCAGCTCCTGACTTGCTTCCTGCTACCTGTTCAGCATATTGAACTCCTTGCAAGAAAATATCGCCTGCATTTTGCAAGGAAACATTCTTAACATGTGAGCGTCCATACTTCCAGGCAATAGATGTAAGAGTACTAAATGCCCCTAGTGATGCTAGCCATAGGATGATATTAATTGTTGTGTTCATCATGCTCCTCTCGATATTCCAACACTTTTAAACGTGTGTTATGATCATTAACTTCCTTTTGAAGTGCCTCGATTTTATCAAGACTTTGATTAAGCATTTTGGTCTGTGAGGCTACGTTATTGGACAATCCATTAACGGCATTCTTCAATGGTTCAATAGCATCTGAAAAAGAAGCTTTAAATAAAAATTGGAAGAGGGCATAAAATACACCACAAACACTTCCAATTTCAACTATTTAGGATAAGGATATGTTCCATTTACTATCCCTCCTCATTACCTAATTCATTGAATGCCTTAATCTGTTCTTGAAGTAACTTTACTTGTTCCTGTAATGCTACTAACTGTGTCATTAGTATCACCACTTAAGTCAGCTGTAGTAGATTTGGCCATGATACACATTAAATTCGTTATGTCCTGTTCCCTAAGGGCTATACTTGCGATGAATCAATTAGTATTGGTTTATCGCTTTTTGTTTGGTTAAATCCATGCGATAGTTACTTTACAGATTGCCTGATTTTGCATAAACTATATTTATGTTTTCAGGAAAATTTCTGAAAACAAATCTAAACACCAAATATAGGAAAATATAATGATGTCCACCACTAATTTTCTCTTTTTACTTTAATTTCAGTGATAATTATTACGAATACACCACAATATAAAAAGTCAAAATTTTATCAATTTATCTTACCTTATCGTGGTATAGTCCTGATTATGACGGGTATTGCACTGTTCATCAATGCGCTATTAACTACGCATGGTGTTATTTTATTCATGTTTCCAATGATGTTTATTCTATTAGGTGTCATATACACCATGATAGACAAGCAAAAACATAAAACAAAATAAAAAAGCAACATCTTAATTTTGAGATGTTGCTTTTTTATCCATTATTTATCAATTTCTTTCTGACTATCTTCGCGGGCGCCCTTAACAAAGCCCTTAGCAGAATCTTTTACATTATCTGCTGTCTCTTCAATATTTTCCTTAGCATGAATGGCATTATCTTTTACTTTGGCCATCATACTTTGCGCCTTACCTTCTGCCTCACGTTCTTTATTGCCAGTAACCTTACCGCCAATTTCTTTGGCTTTACCTGCAACACGATTCTTGGCATTATCCATCTTTTCTTCAAATGACATTGTAACGCCTCCTATTTTATAATTTGTACCGCTAGTTTAACAAAACGTTCCTTCATATGCACATATTTACTATGCTGAACGCGACTAATGTATAATAATAAGTAAGTTAAACAGTATCTCGTTTAGAGATAACCGCTTAGTTACGCGATATATTTTTAATCACTAAATTGCGCGCAACATATTAAAAATAAAGGAGAAAAACTGATGGAGTTAGATGAAACTAATCAAGTAACCCCTGCCGAAATTAAAGGTTGGAGTTGGGGTGCATTCATGTACAATATTTTCTGGGGTATTGGTAATAAAACATATTTACCATTACTTTGTTTAATTCCAATATTCAATATTGTTTGGGTCTTTGTTTGTGGCTTTAAAGGTAATGAGTGGGCTTGGGAAAAAGGCGATTATAAAGATGTCGAAACATTCAAGGCAGTCCAGGCAACTTGGAATCGTGCTGGCTTCGTTCAGTTTATTATTTCAATTATTTTCATCGCCGTTTACATTTTGTCTCTCATTCTGATATTCAGTACGATGTCACACAACTCGACATACTAATCAATAAAAAGTAGCAACGTGGTTAATCACGTTGCTACTTTTTAGTTGATTTTAAAATGAACGAACGACTTGGACAATTCCGAATAAGGTTAAATACATCGCAACAATCGCGACACTTAATGACATGGCAAATGCAGGACTAAATAATAGAATGATGCCCACAATCAAACCGATAACAGCTAGTACAGTATGAAAACCGTAATAACCCTTTTCAGAACTTCTCACAAAGCGCCCAACCCACAATTCAAAAATAGAATCAAATATAAACCACATAGCTAGGGAAATCCAAATATAGGCAGCCCCAAATTGTGGGACATAAATAATAACTAGCCCAAGGATAATATCCAAAATCGCACTAATCGTTCCCCATCGTGTATTAACTGGGACAAGCCAATGTGCAAAACGAATACCTGTCCATTTTTAGAATACCTTCAATAACGGAGAAAACACCAACAATCGTTATAAATGTTGAAAAAGCATTTATCGGGTTATCCAAAATCACAAAGGCCAATATTAACGACAAAATACCAGTAATTAACGAAAAAGGATCGAATTTCTTTGTCATGTCCATCACACTTTCTTTCTGTTTAACTACGTCCGTTATAACATGTTGTCAATATTCGTGCAATTTCCCTATACGATTGTTCACTCAAACCTTTTTCTTGAGCAACAGACTCACACCAACACATAGTAATAAGTTGATAGCAGCTACTACCAAATTACTCCGTAATGTTATGGCAATGCTCATCTGCGATAGCATTCCCGTCATAATGGGCACCGTAAAGGATGCTACACTACCAAATGAAAAGAATATTGCTGTAATTCGGCCCTTCATATTTGGGAATAATCGTAAGAAAATGTTCAAACCAATTTGCATCACACCACTAGCCGCTGTAGCACCAAAAACAAAAGCTGCAATATTCACAACCTGATGTTGTGGCACGAAACAAATAATACCTAATGATAGCAAAGCAAGTGCATTGAGAATAATAATAAGGTAACGGTCGGGTACCCATTCTTTTTGCATCACCATAAACATCACTAACACACCAATAATGGATCCAACGCTATATAAAGATAAAACAAAATGTGCAGCTAAGTGCGACATATTCAAGACGTTAACCGCAAATAATGAAATCCATTGCGTAAAATGTATCATCAATGCCATTGCTGTAAAGCCATAAACAGACAATAATGTCATCAATGCAATTTGTGCAGCCTTTAATTTTGACGATTTTTGATTATCTTGAACCGTCATTTTAACCATTTGCTTTGGAAATTTCAGAGGTAATAACATCATAAAATTTATCGCTAAAATCATTGCGCCAACAATAAAGCTCCAACCGTACCATAGTTTAGATAACTCTAAGAATCCAACCATCAAAGGCAAGATAAACTCACCAAGCGACATCATGGACTTAATTAAAACAGTTGCAGCACCTTTCCCGTGATTTAATTCTAAAAAGGTCGGATATGTCGCAGAATCCAATGCCGAATTAGCAATACCAGCTAGTATTGTTAGGCCGTAGGCCATTTTAAAATCATTAACAAATGGCATAGCTGTTAAAAAAATAGCATAAGTAATCATGCCAAAAGCTAGAATCGGCTTACGACCGTACCGATCAGATAAAGAACCTAATAAATAATAAGCGATAATACGGCCAATACCGATACCTGAAATAACATAAGATACCGTCGCTAATGGTTGATCCCAACTTTTGCTCAGATGTAGCATGTTTTGTGTCAAAATAAGTAAGCCAATACCGTGTACTAAATAATTCAGGTAAAGCACTATGCTTAATCGAAGCTTGTTACTTACTGTTACTTGATTCATCTCTTATCTCCCTCATACAACAAACAAAAAACGACTAAATGTTAATAACATCTAGTCGTCACAATCATTCTTTGTCAACAGCCCGAGGAAGCTGGTTCAATATCAGAATATATGGTTTCAACTAGATTACTATTGTGCATCTAGTTGAACACCTTAAATAATGGCTTCAGCTTTAGATGCGAACTATTGTGTCCGCATCTAAAGTTGAAACGGACACTACCTAAAGAAAAAACCATAATAATAATTTGAATTAACTGATAAATGTTGAACCATTATAAACCCTTTCTGTGAATCGATTAATTATTTTTTATTAAAACACAGCGTATTCTCTTTGTCAAATGGTCATTAGCCTTTGTATGAATTATTCGGCATCATGAGTTTTGTAATTTCTCCTGAATTAATTGTTATCGTGCCCGTACCATTATCAATCACTAAACCACCATCATCATCAATTGAGATAATTTGACCTATTATTTTTTCTTGACCGCGTTGTATTTCAACGTTTTGTCCCATACCAACAACTTTCTTTCGATAAGTTGCCATATACTGACCATCTTGATAATTCTGATACATAGCAAAGAAATGATCGATAAGACTCGCAACCACAACATTACGAGACACCTTTAAATCATCAACTAAAGCCCCTGCTTTTTGTGCAATGGCGTCGGGAAAGCCTCCTGCAGGTGTTGCCAAATTCATCCCCACACCAACAATTAATGACGAAAAATGTTGACTCTCAAAATCAATGACTGCTTCAGTTAAGATGCCCCCTACTTTTTTGTCACGATACAACAAGTCGTTAACCCATTTAAACTGTAAATCAATATCAAAAATACTTTTTACCATCTCAGCCACTGCAACCGCTGTACTCGTCGTCAGGCGTCCTGGATTAACCTGCGTACCAATTGGCAATGGCAAAGCAAACGTCACATATAAGCCTGTATCTTTTGGTGAAAAAAATTGTCGACCTAATCTGCCAACGCCGGCCGTCATTCTCTCACTAATAATCACAGTATTTTCTGTAATCTTCCCGGCTGATAGCATTTCTTTAGCATATATGTTGGTTGAATCAATCGTTTCAAAAACTTGTAGGGCGACATCATGTTTTAGATAACGCTGAATTGCCACCGCTGCAATTTTATGGCCAGGTAAATAACGATACCCTTGTCCACGATTACTTTCAATCGTGTAACCTTGTATTTCTAATTTCCGGACCGCCTTCCATATCGATGTTCTCGTTATATTGAGTTGTGTTGCAATCACTTCACCCGATACCCATTTTGCTTCTTGATCAACCAGTAACGCCAACAATTTATCAGCCGTGCTCATTATTTACCCTCCACATTAGTAACCTTGATTTTAATTAATAGTTAACTGATTTTACCATGTCAAAGATGAATTAAAAAATATAAAATATGAAATTACTATTGACAAATCATTATAAAAATATAAACTATAGTTAATAATTTAATATTAGCTTTTATCGAAACCGCCATACCATTTGTTTTGTTAAGAAAGTATTCTACTTGATGCGATGAATACCAAAACAGGCTATGACAACACATTCGATCGGCTTAGTATTGAAACGCAGTAGGTACTAACGGTTTGGTCTCACGTTATCGAGAACACCTGTGTTAGCAGGTTATGAGGACTCATCTTAATAGATGAGTTAAAAGTAAGGTGGGACCGCGATGAATCGCCCTTGCAAGCAATTAAGTTTGTTTGCAGGGGCGATTTTTTTAGTTAGTTAATACTAGCAAGGAGGCATTTATGGAAGGATTACCCGCAACAAGCCGTGATGAATTTGGTGAGGAATTGTTAATTAAACAAAGCATCGAACATCACTTTAATCTCATTTTAAATCAAGCACATTTTTTACCCATTGCCACCCCTTTTCTAGAAAAAGGTGAAACACTTCGTCCAGATAGCATGTATTTATCCGGAAAAGATGGTGAACTATTCACATTAAAATCTGATATGACACGCCCCTTGTCACGATTCTTAGCAACTAATCATATCAATTACCCTACTCATCTTTATTACTTTGGCGAAACTTTCACACCGCCAACACAATTATCGGGTCATTATAACCAACAGACACAGGCTGGTTTTGAAATTATTGGTGAGACCAGTTGGGCTGCCGAACAAGAAATCCTGCAACAGACATTGAATCTCATGGCAGAGCTAGATGTAACTGATTTGGAAATTGAATTGAGTGATGCAAAATTAGCAGATGCTGTACTGGCAACCTATCAGTTATCACCACAACAAATCACTTGTTTGAAGGATGCTTTATTTAATAAAAACATGACGCAATATCGTCAAAAGCTCAAAGCCTATCATCTTATCGACGATACTTTCTTAGTCAATTGGCCAATGGCCTTTGGATTACGAGGAGATGCGTTACTACCACTGCTACCCGATTCTCCCGAAATCAACGCAATGAAAACACACTGGCAAGAACTCATCAACAGCGTTAAAGCTTTCAACAGCAATATTAAAGTCCATGTTGATTTAGCTGCTCGACCACTAAAATCGTACTACACAGGAACAACGATTCGGACGTTTTCACAGCATGTTAGCGAGTATATCTTTAGCGGTGGCCGTTACGACCAACTACTTCAAGATCATCGTGGTTGCTTACTACCTGCTGTTGGTATCGGTATCAATGTTGATGCGCTAGCAACACTCAAAGCGCATACAAATAAGCAACAACCTGAAAAAGATAACTTAACCTTTGTTTTGGCAAAAGGCCGCGTTGAAAAGGCCGTTCGTCCGTTATTAAAAAACGCTGGCATTGACAATAGCGCACTAGAAAATCCTGAACGTAAATTAATTTTCCACTCTAACGATAACAAATTGACTTTTATTTTAGTTAAAGCCGATGATGTCGTGAAATATCTAGATGCCGGCATTGGTGATATTGGTATTGTCGGTAGTGATACGATGGCAGAACAACCTTTTAACCACTATGATTTATTAGATTTAAACGTGGCCCGTGCCCAGTTCGTCTTAGCCAGTACACATGACTTTCGCCATCATATTAATATGCGACCAAAAATTGCGACGAAATACCCCACGATTACACGACAATATTTCGATAAGCAAAACAAAGATATACAAATTATAAAACTCACTGGCAGTGTCGAGCTGGCACCGTTAACGGATTTAGCTGATGCCATTGTTGATATTTCACAAACTGGTACGACACTGAAAGAAAATAATCTAAAAGTGCTAGATGAACTCAACGATGTTTCAGCACACCTTATTGCTAATAGAATTAGTGTTCGACAACAACGCGCATTCTTTAATGAATTAATTTATAACCTATTAAATATATTGGAGCCTAACGATGAAAATTTATCAAAATCAATCAACTGATTCACTTATTGCAGATATTTCAAGTGTCACTAATCAAAGTATCCCTGAAGAAATTAATCGACGAGTTGCTGAGATTATTACTACTGTTCAAGCAAAAGGTGACCAAGCCCTTTTCGATTATTCACAGCAGTTTGACAACGTCACCTTAGACACACTACAAGTTGCCAAAGCAACGATACAAGCAGCATATAATGAAGTTTCTCCTACTGTCATTAGCGCTTTAGAAAAAGCAGTGATCAATATTACGAGTTTTCACGAACAAGAAAAGCGCAGTGGCTTTGTTGATATGCCCAAACCAGGTGTCATTCGTGGTAGCAAAGTAACACCCCTTAGCGCAGTTGGTGTTTATGTTCCTGGTGGTACTGCTGCTTATCCATCAAGTGTACTCATGAATGTTATTCCAGCCAAAATTGCCGGTGTTAAGCGTATTGTCATGGTGACACCACCGCAAAAGACAGGCATCGATCCCGCTGTTTTGGTTGCTGCTGATTTAGCTGGTGTGGATGAAATTTATCAAATTGGTGGTGCTCAAGCTATCGCTGCATTAGCTTATGGTACTGAAACGATCCCACAAGTAGATAAAATTACTGGTCCTGGTAATGCTTATGTTGCTGCTGCTAAACGTCTTGTTTATGGACAAGTGGCCATCGACATGATTGCTGGTCCATCTGAAATTGGTATTTTGGCTGATGATAGTGCAGATGCAAATGATATTGCAGCCGATCTATTGTCTCAAGCAGAACACGACGTGCTAGCACGGGCTATCCTAGTAACCAACAGCACAACATTAGCAAATAATGTTGAAGTTGCATTAACTGAGCAGCTCAAAACCCTACCACGAAAAGCCATTGCCCAAGAAGCTATCGATAACCGCGCTAGTATCATCATCGTACCAACTGTTGCAGAAATGTTCACCATTATGAATGCCGTTGCACCTGAACACTTAGAAGTTCAATTACCAGATCCTATGCAATATTTAGGTGATATCCAAAATGCCGGTTCTGTCTTCTTAGGTCGTTATGCATCTGAACCATTAGGGGATTACTTAGCCGGTCCTAATCACATTTTGCCAACTAGTGGTACCGCACGCTTTTCTAGTGCTTTAAGTGTCAGTGATTTTCAAAAACACATCCAATTCACACAATATGATCAACGTGCCTTGCAAGAAGATTATCAAGATGTTGCAGCTATTGCACGCCAAGAAGGTCTCGAAGCGCACGCCCGTGCAGTTGAACAACGCTTTAATTAAAGGAGAATAACATGCGCACAGCAACAATCACACGCCAAACCGGTGAAACAACCATTACAGTTCGTTTAGATCTTGATAATCCCGAAACAATTCAAATCAATACTGGTATTGGCTTTTTAGACCACATGTTAACCTTATTTGCAAAACACGGTCGCTTTGGTTTATCTGTCGAAGCAACTGGTGACTTGTATGTTGATAGCCATCACACAACTGAAGATATTGGTATCGTTTTAGGGCAAGCTTTCCGCGAAGCACTGGGTGACAAAGTTGGTATTGAGCGTTACGGACAACAATTTGTGCCAATGGACGAAACACTCAGTCGTGTGGTTATTGATCTATCCGGTCGCGCCTATCTTGTCTTTGAAACACAATTCACTGCGCCAGTACTCGGTACTTTTGAAACAGAGGTTGTAGAAGATTTCTTCCAATCATTTGCTGATAATCTAAAAGCAAATCTACACATTAGTGTCCTTTATGGCCGAAATACACACCACCAAATTGAAAGCATCTTCAAAGCTACTGGTCGTGCATTACGCCAAGCTATTACTATTAACCCAGAAATAAAGGGTGTTAATTCAACTAAAGGAGTCATTTAATGGCAAAAACTAATATCGCTGTCATCGATTATGGTGCCGGTAATATTCTCAATGTTCTCAAAGCCTTGTCATATATCGGTTTAGATGCAACATTCACCCAAAATCCTGATGATATTGCCAATGCCGATGCCATTATTTTACCTGGTGTCGGTGCCTTTGCCCCAGCAATGGCAGCGTTAAATCAACGCCAATTGATTGCACCAATTCAATCAGCAGTTCAACGTCAAATACCACTATTAGGTGTTTGTTTGGGTATGCAACTACTATTTGATAGTTCAACAGAACATGGTGACACGAAGGGCCTTGGTCTGATCCCCGGTGATGTTGTCCCCATCCCCACAGATTTAGGCGTCAAAGTACCACATATGGGTTGGAATAAAAACCACGTTACGCAATCTCACCCACTAGCTAACCCTATTGATGATGAATATACTTATTTCGTTCATTCTTACTATGCCAAAACGCAAGCAAAATATATTCTATCTGAAACCAATTATGGCATCGCCATCCCTAGTCTCGTTGGCTACCAAAATGTTTTTGGGGCACAATTCCATCCAGAAAAAAGTAGCACCATTGGCTTGGAAGTATTACGTCAATTCGGCCAATATGTTAACGCAAATAAGGAGTCCATATGATTATCCCTGCTATCGATTTATATCAATCTAAATCTGTTCGCCTCTATCAAGGCGATTTTGACCAACTGAGTATCATCAATGACAATCCCGTACAACAGGCAATGGATTTTGCCAATGCCGGCATTCAAAAATTACATCTTGTTGATTTAGATGGTGCCAAAGCAGGTCGCCCCATTAATCAAAAAATTATTGAAGCCATTGTGCAAACTACATCTTTGAAAGTCGAAATTGGTGGTGGTATTCGCGATGAAGCGACAGCTGATCAATGGCTATCAACAGGCGTTGATCGTATTGTATTAGGTTCGGCTGCTATTCAAGACCCTGATTTACTGTCTACTTTAATCCAAAAATACGGGCCAGATCGTGTTGTTGTTGGTGTCGATGGTAAAAACAACTTAGTGGCCACTGATGGTTGGCTTAAACAATCTCAACTCAGTTTCGGTGATTTAATTGCTGCAATGTTCGCACGTGGCGTTCGTGAATTTATCGTTACAGATACAACGAAAGATGGTACATTATCCGGTCCTAACGTTGCACTGTTGCAATCACTTAATATGCAATTCCCCAATGCTAATATTATTGCCAGTGGTGGTATTAGTAACATTGACGATATTATTACCCTTCAAAAAGCTGGCATTAATGATATTATCGTTGGGAAAGCTTTAGCTACAAATAATATCACCTTAGCTGAAATAACAGCCCTATCTAATCCCATTTCAGGGGGAAAATAAATGACATTAGCCAAACGTATTATTCCTGCCTTAGATGTCAAAGATGGTCAGGTTGTCAAAGGTATTCAGTTCCTTAATCTCACAACAATTGGTGATCCTGTTGAAATTGCGAAAGCCTACCAAGATCAGGGCGCGGATGAATTAGTTTTCTTAGATATTACAGCAACTTTTGAAAATCGAAATATTATGACATCAGTCATCCAAGCTGTGTCAAAAGAAGTTTTCATTCCTCTCACAGTGGGCGGTGGATTAAGAACGCTAGATGATATCAAAGCTATTTTCCATGCCGGTGCAGATAAAATTTTCTTAAATTCTGCTGCCATTCAAAACCCAACTTTAGTTCAAGAAGCGGCACAATTATTTGGTAACCAAGCAGTTGTTGGTGCCATTGATGCTCGCTTCAATGCTGAAAAACAATTTTATGAAGTCTATCGTGTTGGTGGCCGCCAAGCAACTGGAATCAATGCGTTAGATTGGGCTGAACAGCTTGTGTCATACGGTGCTGGTGAATTGCTTGTCACAAGCATGGATGCTGACGGTACCAAAAACGGTTATGATATTACCCTATATGATCTGCTCACCCAACGTGTTAATGTCCCCATCATCGCTAGTGGTGGTGCTGGTAAAACTGATGACTTTATTGATGTTTTTCAACAGACTAATGTCGATGGTGCTTTAGCCGCTTCTGTCTTTCATTATGGCGAAATTACTATTCCAGAGCTTAAGACCACACTACTAAAAAGGAGATCCCTATTCGTGTTAAATAATCCACAACCAGACTTTTCAAAAAATGGCGGTTTACTACCAACTATTATTGTTGATAACAACACACAACAAGTACTGACCCTTGCTTACATGAATCAAGAAAGTTTTGAAAAACACTTGAGACACAACAAACATGGTTTTACTCACGTTCTAGACAAACACTATGGCATAAAGGTGAGACTTCTGGACATACACAACAAGTCGTTTCATTGACCTTAGATTGTGATCAAGATACGCTGTTGGTCAAAGTAATTCCTAATGGTCCTGCATGCCACACTGGTAGCACATCATGCTTCAATCAATCTATTCCAATAAAAAAGGAGTCTTAAAAAATGGCACAACAAACATTATCGGAACTTTACGATCTCGTACGCTCACGCAAAGAAAATCCAATTGAAGGCAGCTATACGGACTACCTTTTTAACAAAGGACTTGATAAAATTCTTAAAAAAGTTGGTGAAGAAAATACCGAAGTTATTATCGGTGCGAAAAATACCAATGATGAATTAATTTTTGAAACAGCTGATTACCTTTATCATCTAATGGTATTATTAGTGGCAAAAGATATCCCACTTTCCGCAATTGAAGCTGAACTTGGTAGCCGTCTTGACCAACAATCACGTTTACACGAGCGCCCTAATATCGATAATCTTTAATCAGGAGTAGAGCCAATTATGAAACCCACCATTAAAAATATACAACCCTATGTAGCCGAAGCACCTGTTCAAGCTATCCAACAAGCCTACCATCTAGACCACATTGCGCGTTTATCAGCTAATGAAAACGTCTATGGTGCCAGTCCGAAGGTATATGAAGCACTACAACAACTTAATCAAGATGTCCTTAACTATTACCCTGATGGTAACGCCAATGATTTACGTCAAGCGCTGAGCCAATTAACTGGCATTGCTGATGAAAAATTCTTATTTGGTAATGGTGCTGATGAACTGATTAGTTTGATTAGCCGCGTCTTCCTAACATCTGATAGTAATATCGTTATTCAGGCGCCTACTTTTGGTGCTTATCGTACCGAAGCCAATATTGAAGGTGCTGAAGTACGTGCCATTCCCGTTTTTGAGCAAAATGGTCATACTGATTTTTCTGGGATGCTGGATGCCATTGATGAAAAAACTAGTTTAGTTTGGTTAGTTAATCCCAATAATCCAACCGGTGTCTTTGAACCGGTAACTGATATTGAAAATTTTCTCAATCAATTACCATCAGACGTCGTACTTGTTGTTGATGAAGCTTATTATGATTTTGTTAACAATCAAAAAGCGACTGCTTTGCCACTATTAGCAACTCATGATAATTTAATTGTTGTACGGACACTTTCAAAAGCCTATGGCTTGGCTAACCTTCGCATTGGCTGGTTAGCAACTAATGCAACGATTCACCGTGATATTAATGCCATTCGAGCACCATATAATCTATCTTCTTATCAGATTGCTGGTGGTGTTGCTGCTATTGAAGATCAAGATTATTTGCAGAAAGTAGTCGCTGGTATCCAAGATGAGCGAACAAAATGGCTAGCAGTTTTAGATAGCCTCAATGTTCCTTACTATGTTTCAGATACCAACTTCCTTTGGTTTAAAGTTGCTGACGCCAAACGATTAGGTGAACAATTATTATCACAGGGTGTTCAAGTGAATAGTCGTCTTAATCCACAATGGATTCGAATTGCAATCGGTTTGCCTGAAGATAATCTTCTTGCTCAAAAAATTACCAGTAAATATATTCACACTGCAGCACAATAAATATCAATAAAAAGAGTATCCCTAACACTACATGGCATACTTTTTTATTTTCATTATTTCACGCCATAAACCATTGATTTTGTATATAATAAAGCTATTAATCATGGGGGAATTTTATGCATTTAATTGAATCTATTAACCGGCGGATACCTTTTCGTTATTGGGTATTGCTCATCAGCATCATACTCATTGTATTATTACATCATTTTATGTCGTTACTACTACTGACAACGATTTTCGCCTATCTCGCGATGACCTTAGCTAAGTATATCGGCCGTTATTCAAAGCTTTCGCACGGTTTATCCGTCACTATTGTCTATCTTATTGTCATGACTGCGTTAATTTTAGGTATCAAACATGGTGCTTCTACATTGATTCAGCAAGTAGACAGCATGATTCATCTCGCACAACATATTAATTGGCACAAAAATGGTATTTTGAATGAGATTTACAAAAATGGCCATCAATATACTTCATTTATTAGTACGAACCAATTAATTAATACTGGGTTGTCACAACTAAGTCACTTCGGGCACATTATTTATGAATTAATTTTGGCCCTACTCTTTAGCTTTATTTTTAGTATTACTTATCCCAAACTTAGAAATTGGGGCAAAAACTTCATCAATAGTCCCTTTAAAATGTTCTTTGGTGAATTTTATATTATTGCCCATCGTTTTATTACAATTTTGGGTAAATTGTTTGAAGTACAACTGATCATTTGTGTCATCAATACAACATTAATGATTAGTGCACTAGCCATATTACAATTTCCTTATTTATTAGGCTTTAGTATCATGATTTTTATTTTGGGATTAATTCCAGTTTTCGGTGTTATCATATCCTTAATTCCATTAACTGTTACTGCGTTCATTATTGGTGATTGGCACACTGCCTTGGTGATCATTCTATGGGTTGCCTTTATACATTTATTGGAATCCTATTTCCTACATCCACACCTAATGTCACAAAAAACACATATGCCAATTCTAGTGATCCTTATAAACTTAATTATCATGGAACGCTTATTAGGCGCCTGGGGATTAATTGTTGGACTGCCTATTTTAACCTTTTTACTAGACTTCTTTAGAATTCAAAAATTTAATGATTGATATGAAAAAAGCCCCTTCATGGGGCTTTTTATGTTGTCTATGTTTATTAACTGTAATCCTAATCAGGTAAAATTTTTTCAACTCCATTGCCTTTTCCCACCAATCAATATCATATTGATCTCGATAACCCACTAAAAGATTAGATGGCTTTGGTACTGGTAAAAAATGTTTAATTTTAATATGGTACGCTGCTTCTATCAGTGTTTTTTATAACTCTCCGGAACATCCCAATGATCTAAAAATTTTACATTTTCTTGATAATTATATTCATGTGCTAATATTAAAATATTCGGATTAAACTTTTTATTAATTAATTCTTGATCTGGGAAACTAACAAAATGGCCGTTGTTAATATCATTTACAAGATCAAAAATAGTCCAGTTCATCGCATAACGTTTATTATTAAATAATATAACACCAGAATTAATATACTTTGAAGAATCAGAAATTTTATATATTTTATTATAATGTTGCAAAGCATCTTTGTCTGAACTATTTAAATAATGAAATATATCTAAAACTCCAGCAACAGTAGCGTTTTCTATTTGATCAAACACTTCATGGATATCAGTATAAATCAACGTATCAGCATCTAAATAAAGCATTGTATCAAATTCTTGAAACTCTATGGGGATACCCAATCTTAAAAAAGTTACTGCTGGAAATCGTTCTGAAATATTATTATTAATTTGATTAATCCATTTTGGAAACCGCCAAAATGATATTTTGATTTGTGGCTTACCATTTAAAATGGGTAGTTGGCGTATGGTGGATTGTTGATAATCAAATGTTTTATCTGTGAAAACTAAAATATCTAATACTTCTTCAGAAATATAATGATCGATAATAGATTGAATGGATACAGCTACCAGCCATTCATAGTGACCACTGTAAGTATAGAACACAGCTTTTTTCATTGAAAACTATTCCTCTCTAAATTTATGAGCCAACTAAATTTAATAGATAGTTCAAATACCATCTACTATCATTTAACAAAAATTTGAAGAATAATGGTAATTAAGCCAGCTAATATACCTGCAGCCACCACAACAGCTAATAGTATTTGTATTTTTTCATATTTATATTTTTCTTTTTGCTTTTTATCGGTTCATACCGTATTCGGCTCAGACGTTCATCAATTGATTTTTGTATTGGATCTTGTATAAAACTATCTCTATTATTTTTGTCACTTTTATGATTCCTAACATCTCCACCCATTAACCTATACCATTTTGATAATCCATACTGCTACTTTGATTAACATATTTTTGTTGCTTTTTTAATTCTGATAATAAATATGAATGACTGTCTAGGCATTCCTTTATTACATTAATCAACTCTACACTGTTCTTTTGATCGAATATATGCTCAGGTGATATAAACTTTTTATTGTGTATAGTATTTTTAAAAGTTAACACTAACATCCCATTTAAATAAGCTTGCCGAACAGCATACTTTATTTCTATTCCATGGTTAATATCCAAATAGAACGAACATTTTTCAAACAAATGACTAGCATCACCTTCTTTAATGTTTGGATATAGTACCACATTATGATAATTAGATAGCTCCATTAACTTGGACGACATTTCCGTAAGAGCAGCAATGTGAAAATTTATTTTCGGCAGTGACTCAATAATTGTACTAATTGCTTCAATACTATCGGAATTTGTTAGTATCAGTACATCTAATTTTTCTCGATTAATATTTCTTATTGGATATATAAAGCCTAAGTACGATATTTTATTTATTAGGTCTGGGTATTTCAACTGTATATTTTGATAATCACTTTTATTTTGAAATATTACTTTTTTAGTCCTATTGGGATTCCGTAATAGCGTTATCATATTGCCCGGTAATTTGAAGTCATTAGGCAACGACTCTTGCCAAAATAAAATATCATCCCCTGGTTTAGATAACTTATACGAAACAAAAAATGGGATAGATAAAGAATTATATAAAATACGATCTATATTACCAAATACCTTATTCAAATAGAAATTTACAAATTCTACACGTGATTTAAAAAGATGAATTTGTTCATGTGTATTTAAAATAATATCTTTAGTCATATGATTTTCAACGATAACTTCATAATGACCATTATTATAATAAGTAGTCATTGTTGGCTGCTTGTTTAAATTATAACTAGTACGAGCAAATTTGATACCAAGTTTACTATAGTGATCAACAATGCGAATATTACCATCTAAATCCAACCATTCTACCCTTTGAACATAGCGTTTATTTGTTATATTGGGAGCGTAAACAATACTAGCTCTTTTATTATTATCTTCATAAATGGCAGCGCCATTATTATTTCCACGAATTTCCCAAAAATCAGGACATTTAACCTGATTAAAATATAAAGGTTCTCCTTCCCCTTTATAGATACTTGCATAATAGGCAAAGGGGGACGTTACATCGTCTGGTAAAAATCCATTTTCATCAATGACCACAGTTGGATGAGTATACCCAGACAATTGTAACGATTGATGAAGATCAATACTTTCTTGCGAGTAATTATCAAATAAGTTAATCATTTAACACCTACTTCATTAATTAGTATTTGCCATCTTTTCTCAACTTCCTTTACCAAATATTTCTCAGCAATCTTATAAGAATTCTGAGAAAAATCAGATAAATCATGTTGCTCAAATAACGTGATAATTTTATTACTTAATTGTACAGCGATGTCCTCTACATCACATGACTTATTAAAAGGAATTAAATACCCATTTTGATTATTTTTAATAAATGTTTGATTACCATAGCGAACATTAAAACCAATCATAGGTAACCCTGATCCAACAGCTTCCATTAGGGTTAACCCGAAGCCCTCACTGGTAGAGGCTGAAATATAAGTATCATATTTTTGATAAATATGTTCTAAATCAACGTGTCCTCTTAATTTTATATAATTCTGTGCACTATTATCTTCAATAATTTTTTAAGCTTTTGATTTTCTCCACCTTCCCCGTAAATATCAAAAGTAAGATCTGGTATATATTTTTTGACTTAATTACCGCCTTTATCAACCAGTCCACATGCTTTTCAGTTGCTAATCGAGAAGCCGTAATCAGTGAATGTTTTTTCTATTTTCTAGAGGGAAGTACAATTGTTTCAAGTTACCGACAGGAATATCAAATATTCTGGGGTTTAGTTTCGTATATTTTGAAAAATGATACTCCAGTAACTTTTTTGTGCTAAAGTTGCTGTAATAAAAAATCAATATTATCAGCTTGATCAAATTGATACTCATAAAAATTATTCCACAAAATATTTTTTGTATCAGTTTGATTTTCATTAAAATGTTCTGCATGAACAACAACACCTACTTTAGCTGGTGCACTATATTTTAATATCGTACTTCCTATATTTGTCGCACGATCTAAAATAATAATATCCTGCGTTGTGAAATTAAAACATTTCAACATATATGCAAGCAAGCCTTCTTTTCCATAAATAATTTGATTTTTAAATTTAAAAACAGAGTTTTTCCCATCAACTATTTCTTCAAATGCTATCGAACCATTTTGGTTAAAAAAATGACGTTCATATACATAGGCTTTGTTATCTTTAGGTGCATAATACTCTGAAAATAATTTAGTATATGTGTAATAATCCTTTCGAATTAATTTTCCATGAGAAACAAATTCTGCACGTTCCACCGATTCTTTATTTTTTTATCCAAATAGGCTGTTATAATTATGTCATCTTTTTCAAAGAAGTATCGAATATAATTTTTACCACGTTCTATGCGATCAAACGTTGTGGGAAATGTAGATTCTAATTGATTCAATGAATATGAAGTGGGTGCAACCTTAATATCAGAAAAATACTGATAAATCCAAATAATTTCATCATCAAAGAAACCAATATTATGCGTAAGGTGCTCAATATTATCACTTGTAATGAGATCCATAAAAATAAACTTTGCCGGTTGCCCCAATTGTCTAAAAATTTCTGCACGATATAATTGTGCATATTCTACCCCGCTACTAGCCCAACCGATACCTAGATTAAAATTATAAACTGTCATATCTACCTCCTTTTTAATCTAAACTAGTCTTATGGAAAAACAATCGTAATTTCACCATTTGATTTTCGTTTAATTGTACTCAACATAATATTCTTTAAGACTAATTGATCAACTTGATGGCGCATTTGTTGATAAGATACAATTGCTTCTTTTTGATATTCATAAAGTGGGTTCTGTTGTGAAAATTTTCTATTAATCACTACGAAACGTAACTGCTGTAAATTATCAACTTGTTCAATCCAACCAGTATCAATGGCTTTTAAAATACAAACTCGCTGAAAGTCAACTGTTTGAGTAACGGAACCGATCATTCTTCTTTTTCTTTTAATTCTCTCTTTACTATCTCAATTAAACTTTGTTCAACATTATCGGGATCATAATGTTCTAAAATATCATCATTATTTTTCAAATTATAGTTAATATTGTCCAGAATATATCTTTTAAGTATGTTTATTGTCAAATTGTGAGTATACTTACCTAAAAAGTGTTCAATCGCACGTCTACATGCATTAATTATTTCGCTATCTAACATATCTGTTGTCCGCAATAATTTATTTCTTTCACTGTATACTAACTTACGTTGAACTCTCATACTTTCATCAAATTCTAGTGAATTCAAGCGAGATATACGTCCCTGACTCTCTTCAGAAAATTGAGCTTTATCTACAACCCTTTTAAAACGATGTTGCGTCAACTCACGTGGTTTCTTTATGTTTACTTGACCCGAAAACTTCTTATAATATCGAAGAGTACGTTCAGAACCACGTTTAATAATGATATCATCTTCTAGACTAACAAAAAATTGACTGAATCCTGGATCCCCTTGACGTCCTGAACGACCACGAAGCTGTAGGTCTATTCGCTTACTAGTCATACGCTCTGTGCCAATGACAACTAGGCCTCCTAATTTAGCAACACCATCACCTAATTTGATATCAGTGCCTCTGCCTGCCATTGATGTTGCAACTGTAACAGCTCCTAACTTCCCTGCTTCAGCAATAATTTTAGCTTCTTTAGCAGTATTCCTTGCATTTAAAACATTATGAGTAATCCCTTCTCGCAATAACATTTGAGAATAAATTTCAGATATTTCTACTGATCCAGTAGCTAATAACACCGGTTGCTGCTTTTTATGACATTCCTTGACCAAACTAATTGAGGCATATAATTTTCAGGTAAGGTAACGTAAATTTTATCTGGTAAATCTTTTCTAATGATGGGTTTTCGGCTTGGAATAGAAATAACATTCATGTTATATGTCTCAATAAACTCCTCTTCATTATCCTTTCCAGTACCTGTCATTCCAGATAATTTTTTAAACATTCTAAATAAGTTTTGGTAAGTAATGGACGCCATTGATCGTGTTTGTTCTGTAATGTCAAGATGCTCTTTAGCCTCGATAGCTTGATGCAAACCCGATTGTAATTTTGTACCAGCCATAATTCGCCCATTCTTTGTATCTAAAAGTTTAATCTCCTGATCATCAACCACATAATCTTGATTTAATTTAAATAATTCATGGGCTTGTAAAGCTAATTCTATATGTCTAATTAGAAGATAATTATCATTAGAAAATAAATTTTCTTTTTCAAAAAAGCGTTTTGCCTCACAAATACCTTGCCTAGTTAACCACACATGTTTTTTTCTTCATCCAATTCATATCCAATATTCTCAGAAAGTGTTGCCACAAATTGATTAGCAATCTTAAATAGGTTAGATTGTACTCGAGGGGATCCGGAAATGACCAATGGTGTTTGTGCATAATCTAACAAAATGGAATCGACTTCATCTAAAATAGCATAATTAAACGGACGCATATATTGATGACTCTGACGATCCACTAAATTTTCTTGTAAATAATCAAATCCAACTGCATCGTTGGTGGTATACAATATATCAGCCTGATATATTTTCTTTTTTTCATCAACACTGTATTGATGATTAGAGTTTTCACTTACACCTACTGCAACGGTCAGACCCAACCATTCATATACTTTTCTCATTTCTGTGGCATCACGTATGGCTAAATAACTATTTGTAGTAATCAACATGACACCATTACCAGTTAATGCGTTTAAATAAATTGGCAACGTAGCAGTTAATGTCTTTCCTTCCCCTGTTTTCATTTCCGCAATATTACCCTGATGTAGTACTATAGCACCTAATATCTGAACATCATAAGGAAACTTTCCAATAATTCTCTTATCTGCTTCCCTAATCGTTGCAAAAGCTTGTGGTAATATATCATCTACCCTTACTCCGCTTTTTAATTTTTGCTTTAATATTGTTGTCTGCTGCTTAAGATCCACATCTGACATTTCAGACATTATTACTGCCCATCTATTCACTTTTTTCAATATTTTTTATTTTTCTTAAACGTACATTGTCAATATTAAACATATTTTCCTCTTCAATTGTTGACAAAATCAATATACTTTTGTAAGCGTAATGATTTGTCCAAAATCATGTCAACACATTTCAAAGTTGATTCTAATGCTGGTACTTGGTAGTAAATCTTTGTAAAAGATTTATCAAAATTTGAAGTATTTTGATTAAATTTTTGGTAACCATCCGTATAGATCATATCCCTAGTAGATTTTAATCTTCCGTAATCAGAAGTAACATAAGCATTACTATAGTCAAACTTACTTGAATAATACATGGCAGCATTACTCGATATTGGTCCATAACCAATAAAGTTAATGTTAGAAATTTCGTAACGTGTATGTAAGTGTTCTATTGTTGACAAAATAGCTTCTTCGTACTGATTACTCATATAAAATTGAGCATATAATCTGTTACTGGTAACATGAATAACATCAGAAAATTGTTTAATTAATTTTTCTTGAACATATGCTACTTTGCCTCCTACTGGCTCTGTAAACAATACTTGTAAGCATTGTGAATCTGAACTTTCGTTTAATATATTGGACATAAGCAATCCATTACGTTTGCAAAGCTGATTTTCACTATCTTGTAAATGATTCTCAATTACTAAGTTATGAAAAATAATCTTTTGTAATCCTGCATTAATTAATGAAATTTTATAATAATAAGCATCATCAGGATAAGTAAATGTACCACTTGTCATTTTTACGATTACAATATTAATGATTTTATCGTAATAATCGTAGAATGCTAATTCTATGTAAAGTGTATTATTAGGCATAGATGATGCATTTAAATAAATATTATATTCACATCCCTTTTCTAGTAGAGGTAGCTGGACAGCTGAACGTTGTCCTTGATAATTCCCTAAAGAAGTCCAAGAGTGCAGGCAACTACCAGCAGGAAATAAATTATTTTCAAAAACAACATAATCCTTAGTGACATAATTTATTTTTGATCCATATATATATGTTTTCCCAATATTGTGTTGCCAATAAATAACAAAATTTTGCTTATCCATACTTTATTGTCAGCCTCTTTGAAAATTTTCAGCTAATATACGTTGATATTGAGATAAAAACCAACTATTGATTGCAGCTGAATTGTCATTATGGCGACCTGGAATACCTTTACTAATTACAATAGCTTTACTATCACTTAACTTTTCAATCAAATTTTGATATGCATTAGCATCATAATCATCGTTTTCCATGTAAGCAATAGCAAATCTAGTGTCATCAAAATTAGCCTTATTAAAACTATTCCAGAATCGCTGATTCAAGCGTTCTATATTATCACTCGACGTTCCGTCCTCCATAGCAAGCAATAAATCTAACGAAGTTGGAAAAATATTTGGTCTGATTAATTTTTCATTCGTTGCGATATCTCCCAAATTTACTAAAGGTTTTCCAACAATAACAGTTGCAGGTTTTATTATACTAGCATAGTATAATGCCCCAAATGTTCCCATAGATAGACCAGATAGGATAAGTTCCTTTCTAGTAAATCCTAGCTCAATTAATTTTTGAGAAATTGTGGAACTAATATGATTTTCAAGCTCATCACTACCACAATAAAATGCTCCACCCTCAAGACGAGGATCTGTAATTAATAAAAAAGGTGCCCCCAATTTTTTCATCATCCAATATCCTTCAAAACCCTCTGCGGAACGATAACCAGAAAAATATACATTGAGTGGTGGCTTCATGTCACCAGGATAAAAATAGGACATTATTTCTTCCTGATTGCTATCAGCAAAACGTTCTCCACCTAAAACAAACTGACCAAATTTACTTCTTGAAAGACGGTTATGTAAATTTCCTATCTTAATCGTACCTTCACCTTGTATCTGTAAAGATAGTGCCAAATAATAAGATGTATTTGCATGGTTTTCAATAAGTAAAGGCAATTTCATTTGACTATCTTTTATTAGCCATTGCTTTAAAATATTAGAACTCCCTTGTTCAATCATTTGTACACTTAGTCCAAGCTTAATACTAGGATCAGTTTTATGTTCTAACCATAGTTCATGATTATAATCAGAATTTGCTGGAATATTATATTGCCACGATAATGTTGGTGTTAGCGTTGCTCCAAATTTACCCTTAAGCACTAAATTAACATGTCCATTATATTGAATTTGTCCTTTAAAATTAGGTGATATTTGAATACTACTAACATCCATCTTATCGCCGTACTGTCCTTCAAAAAAATATTTAACTAAATCATATAGGACTTTTTGCATATTCCTTATATCAATTTTTTGTGCTTTATATTTATCAAGTAATGTTATTAGTTGTGAATTTTCAACTAATTGTTCTTTATCAACCAAAATAGTATATGGGTTAGCTATTTTAAAAATCATCTCGTAATCTTGTAGAGTATCTACATCAGTCAATAGAATCACATCAAATTCAGGATTTTTATTTTCTAACAAATTATAAATATAATCCGATACACATTTGTTAGATGTAAAAAACCAGTTAATAGGTTGATCTGTTAATTCAGGTTTATTAGTCCAATTATCATTTCCAATCTGTAGCACACGAATTACTTTTTTATTCATATTTTTCACCTAATATACTTTTCCACTTTGTTATTATTGAGCCATTTGTATA
Source organism: Leuconostoc fallax KCTC 3537 (assembly GCF_000165675.1). Classification (GTDB taxonomy): domain Bacteria; phylum Bacillota; class Bacilli; order Lactobacillales; family Lactobacillaceae; genus Leuconostoc_B; species Leuconostoc_B fallax. The sequence goes on from NZ_AEIZ01000021.1 coordinate 39,048, forward strand.
TTGAGAAATCTTTTGTACGGAATAAACTAGTGCTTCATTCCAATGACGTAAACCATTGAGATAATATTCAATACTTTCTTTTAATTCAGATAAATTATTTATAATTAGACCGTTTTGTTTATTAACAACATATGGGGATTCTGTAAGATTAATTTGCGGAATACCTGCACTGATACCACCAATTTGAGCATAAATATTTGGTTTATCGCTCACATCAATGATTAATCGGGTATTTTTAAATGTTTGAATAATATCATTCTCTGTTCTAATTTGCTTAATATTTATACGTTTATACAAATCAATAATTGTCTTCTGTTGCTCATCTTCGCCGGAGTAGTTAGTGATATACTTATCGATTTTATTTTCATCAGTTTGATCATTAATTTGCATATACTTTAAAATAATACTTTGATTGACATTAAAATATTTTGCGAAAGCCGTCGTAATATAATTTTCAATTTTTGCTACTTCGTTTTCTTCAATACAAGCAATGTCTAAATAAATTAGTTGGTTTTCTATCATAGAATTTAATAATATATTTAATACATTATCTAATTTGCTGGGTGGAAGTTGCTGTATAAATAAAAATATTTTCAATTCTTTATACTGCTGACTATTTCCTAATTGAAATCTAGCATCGTATGGCGGTACATGTTGTAATTTACTTAACAAAGCATGGTTTCCCTCCTCAACAATAAGGTTCTTTATTTTATTTAATTGCCACTGTGTATCTACAATTGTTAAATCTGCAACGGATAATACATTGATTAATTCTTGTTTATTCTCGGCATAATTATATCTATTTCTAAAAAATGATAAAACAATCTGTCCTGGTCGATTTTCCAAGTTTAATAATAATTGATTGTACTTAGAATTAGATGCCACCACCAGCACTGAATTCTCAAGCTCGTCTGAATAGCCAAAATGATTCTCAATCATTTCTTTTATAAGCTCATTTAAACTAGAATAATTATCATATTTAAATCGATTTTTAATCATCGGATTAACAATAATATTTTCTAAATTAGACACGTAGTTTATACGTACTTGCCATATACCTAATAAATCTAAATAATCTTGATATGATTTCTCACCATTCGTAAAGTAAATAATACTAGATAGAAATCCCCTGTCATCAAAAAGAAGTTTTTTTGTATTTGTTTATTATCAAAATAATTTATTTCTGATAACTGCCCCCCAATACCAAAAGAAATATTAGCATACATTCGTTGATTAATTACTACATTAATACGAAATGGTGTATAAATAAATTCTGCGTGATCAGGCCACTCAATATCAGTAAAATCAAGTAGCTTATGACTAACATTCTTTATGTTTTGTATTTCATCAAATACAGACCAATATTCTTTTACAAATAAATTCTTCTGGTACAGAAAATATCTTATCTGTGGCGAATATTCCAGAATTATTGTCTCCAAATCTTCATGTGCTATTTCAAACATTCTAATTTGATTGACAGTGTCATCAAAAGTCGTTAGTGAATTTCCCTTATTCCAATATGGTACAAAATAAAACATGTAATTCCATTGCTCCTAAATAAATATTAATTTGATACAAAAGATAAATTACTACTCAAAAAATAATGCATCATAATTATTTTTAGTGAGTAATGCACCTATTTGATCATTAATATTAATTATTAAACTAACCAAAATGATTACAGATCCCACTGCAAGTGCATACTGAGTATATTGTTGATCAATAACACCTAGATATAATGGTAAGCCAGCTACGATAATCATATATATTGCACCAACCGATGATAATCTGAACACTATTTTGGTGATATACTCTTGGGTTTCTTCCCCAGGCTCAACATTATTAATATAGTCACCACTTTGTTGTAAATCCTCTGCAATTTGCTCTGGATTTATATTAATAAATGCAAATCCAATAGATAGTATAAAAAGAATAATAATGTAAGCAGTTACACCTATCGGTTGTGTAATATTAGTATTTATTAATAAATACTCAATTATAGTGTTGTTAGGTAGCCAATAATCCAGTGCCTGCAAAATATATTGCGGCAAAACAAGCAGTGTCATACTGTACATTAGGGGCATTCCCCCAGCTGGATTAATTTGAATTGGTAAATATGAACTATGATAAAAAGTTGTATTAATCATTATTTTTCTAATAGGTACTCTCCGTTGTGCCCTTTGAAATGTAACTGTTAACAGTACCAAAAAGATCACACCACTACTAATAACAGCAATCTTAACTAACAAAGTGATATCGAAACCACTAATTATATTTTCCACAATATATTGCGTTACATATGAAGGCCAGTTGACTATCATACTGGCTAAAATTAATATTGTTGGTCCACCAACGCCTAATCTTTCATTCATGTTTGATAACCAAATTAGAAATACAGCACCTGTCACCATAATAAGACTAATAGTAAGCATTGCACCAAATTTTGATTGCCCAAAAATACTGATATCATAACTAAATTTAAGATTATTCACTATTGCTATTGACTGTATAAACCCAATAAGAATGGCTAATATCATTTTTAAAAAGAATGCATGTTCCAAAGGTAACTTATTAAGATCAAACTTTTTTGTCATAGTTATTACTCGCCATAAAATTAAAGCGGACATCCACGGGCCAAGTCCCAAAGAAAATAAAGACATTCTACTTATATCACCACCAGTTGTTCCACTAACAATTTGAAGTAAATACTGATTATTTAAAAATTGCAATAAATATTTTATATTAACACCAGGAATTAATATGTTTCTCCCAAGTAGAAAAATGAAAACAATCAAACTAGTCCATGCAATTTTTTTGAGTAAATATATATTGTTCGTATTCTTTCTTTTCAAAACAAACTCCGGACTTATTTTATATAAATTTATAAATATGTACTATTGAAACGGCCTCAATATGTTATTAAGGCCGTTCCAATAATATTAAAGTTGGCTATTTATCATTTTTGTTTTTCTGGATTTTTTAAATATTGCTAACCCAGCTAATAGACCAAAGCCAGTAAAAGTTAGCCCATTAGATTTTGCGGTTCCTGTATGTGGCAAAATCTTATTTTCATGTTCATGATCTTTTGCAAACTCTGAACCAGATTGTGATTCACTCGTGCTTACTGATTCTGAGCCAGATACGGATTCGCTTGTACTTACTGATTCAGAACCGGATACAGATTCGCTTGTACTAATTGATTCTGAGCCAGATACGGATTCACTCGTACTAATTGATTCGGAGCTAGAATAGATTCGCTTGTACTTACTGATTCGACCGGATACGGATTCGCTTGTACTTACTGATTCAGAACCGGATACGGATTCGCTTGTACTTACTGATTCAGAACTGGATACAGATTCACTCGTACTTAGCGACGTTGAACCAGATAATGACTCAC
>NZ_AEIZ01000020.1 GCF_000165675.1 Leuconostoc fallax KCTC 3537
AAACTTACTTGTCATCTGTTAATTCTGGCGCATCCGTTTTATAGTCGTTTACCTTACTTTTATTACCATTCTTGGCAAATACGCTCGACGGATTAGTTGTCTGATTTCGTTTTAGATTTGATAATCCAGTATCCACTTTATAAGTAATTTTTGATTTATCTACTTTAGCAAAGTCCGTTCGTTTATCAAATCGTAGAAGGTCACCCGTGACAACCTTATCAGAGTACTTTAGGACCTTATCCACGTAACTTTGTGTTTGTTTAACATATTGCTTCTGTTTATCCGTAAAATCGCTCTCAGTGATGGCCTGACCAGTCTTAGTATTATAGTAGTCACCATTGAACTTCATCATGTTTGGTGTAATCCAATCACCATCTCGCAAGGGCACAATTCCCTTATAGTTTTCAGATAACATGTCTTGACCAAACATTGTCAAATTGTTATCGGGTACGCCCATAATATCCAGTAAGGTTGGCATCATATCGATTTCTCCACCATATGTATGATTAATACCACCCTTAAGGTCTTTACCATGAATCATAAACGGTACCTTTTGGAATTGTGCTAAATCATAATTGGTGAGTTTATCCTTACCTAAAAGCTTCGCAATAGCTGGTTGATGATTCTCAGATATACCGTAATGATCACCGTATAGCATCAAAACTGAATTATCGTACAGCCCTGCTTTCTTCAAATAACTCACAAACTCAGCAAAGGCTTCATCTAAATAATGCGCAGTTTGAACATATCCATCAACAGTACTATCACCCGTTTTCGTAGCTGGGAAATTGATGTTTTCTTTATCCAACTGATAAGGATAATGGTTTGTCACTGTTACTAACTTAGCATAAAAAGGTTGTGGTAACTGTTCAATATATTTAGCAGAGTCTCTCAGGAATATTTTATCTTTCAATCCATAACCAACGTTGTAGCTTGGCTTATCTGCATTAGAATAATACCCTTTTGAGAAGTAATAGTTATATCCCCATGACTTATAGGTATTATCACGATTCCAAAAGCTGGCAACATCCCCATGAAAGGCCGCAGTAGTATAGCCTCTTTGTCCCATAATGGCTGGCAAAGCTTCAAAAGTGTTATCTGTACCATATTTAACCATTGCTGAACCAGTTGGCAAGCCATACAAAGAATTTTCTTGCATAATTTCAGCGTCAGAGGTTTTACCTTGGCTTACTTGATGATAAAAATTATCAAAGCTCAACGTATTTTGGTCATGATAAAACTTATTGAGATTAGGTGTTACTTCTTTGCCATTCACTTTATAGTCAATCAAGAATTGTTGGAAAGATTCTAAATGAAAGACAAAGACATTTTTACCCTTTTGAGTACCAAAATAAGAAACATTATTAGGTAATTTTTGTGATTTAATAAAGCTCTGAATTTCTTTAAAATCCGCTGGCTTAGCATGACTGCGACTTTGCGTTTGATTATACGTTTGCACAGCATTAAATGCGGCATATTCATTTAAGCCCAGGTATTTCACGATATAGTTATTATCAAATGATCGCGTTAGTAAACCACTACGATCCGCAGAAGCAATACCATAACCAACAAACATCAGCACAATCCCTAACAGGGTTGTCAAAACGGCAAACTTCTTTTGCACACCACGCCGGTCAATTGTCAGTTGTCGAAAGAGCAACAAAACAACTAAAACTAAGATATCCACAAAGACCAGCCAATCAGACCAATGCATAATAGCCGTGATTGATTTGCCTAAGTTATTACCCGTTGAACTTGATGAGCCTAAGATACCCATTGATAAGAAATCAGAAAATTCACGATAATAGAGAATATTGGCAAACAGCCATAACGACTGAATAAAGTTAAGTAGCACAGCTAACCAATAGCTGAGTGCACCTTTAAAATACAGCGCAATACTCAAGAAAATGATAGCTGTTGGCAACGGATTAAGGACAAGCAAAAAGTTTTGAACCGAGCCACTTACGCCTAATCGAAAATTCATATGGTAATTCACATATGTTTTCAACCAAACTAACGCCACATTAAGTACGAAAAACCATACTAATGGTGCACTGGTATCCATTGTTTGTTTTATTTTAATCCATATTTGTTTTGGGGTTGGAAAGTACTTCACAAGATGTTTCATGTCTTCACCTAAAATATTAACTTAAAATCGTGCAGCACATCATAAATTTCAATCGCAACCAAATCAATATCATCGAATTGAAACTGCCTAGATTCACGATGCTCATGAATCGTCCACACTTTTGCGTCTTGATTGTACTCAACTTGTAGGGCTTCAATACCAAATGCTTCAAACCGACGTGTTTGATTATGCCCATCTTTAGCATCAACCATGGCACGTAACCTATTGATGATTTGATTGAGTTCACTTATTTTTTCAACGTTTTTGTTCATAAGTATCCTTTACTACTTTATGGCTTGGCCATACATAAGCCACTAAACCAGCAAATAGGCCAAAGTAATAAGTAATGATACGCCAAATTAAAATGACCAATATCAATGTTGCTGGATTTTTGACAAATGGCGTAAATAGGAGCTGGAAACTTAATTCAGCGCCCCCAACGCCACCTGGAATTGGAAATAAAGAAATGACCATGACTATCATAATATGCATGGCGATAATTAACCAAGGATTAACATCTTCATATCCGAAAGCCCGAATGACAAAATAAGGAATAGTATAGAAGATAATTAATTGTGCCATTGTGAAGGCCGTCGCACTAATCAATGATTGCCAACTCCCCACCACACGCCTTGACTCTTCATGAAAATTGTTCACTTTCACTTTAATTGCGGCAATGACTCGCTGGTATCGCCTACGCGTCATCATTTTTTGAAAATAGGACTGATAACATCCACTAATCGTAAAGTTAATGCAGGCCAAAACATGACTAAAGCAATGCCAATAATCACAACTGCATGAATCGCAATTGCAAATGGAATAAAGGTTGCAAATGTTGGATCAACTTGTGAATATATAAAACTATCTGCACTGAAATAGCCAATAATAAAGAAAAGAACAACGACAATTTGGTAAACTAAAAATTTCATTAAAACAACCGACGTTGCCCGTCCACCCTCTACACCAGCACGTGACAGTCCATATAGCTGGGCTGGCTGCCCTCCGGTAGCAAATGGTGTCAATCCTGTCCCCAATAGATTAAGCAAGGGTACTCGTAGCAAGGCTGCTAACGAGGTTTTCTTTCGATCTGATCGATTGAGTAAAGACCAAGCAACCCCTGCTTCTAAGAAAATGGTAATGATCATCGCAACCATTCCAGCTGCCAACCATCGCCAATCTAAGTGACGTAATGCTGCTTCCAACTGCCGACCACGACCGTCTAATTCGTGCCACAAAAAGTAAACCACAATTGCTGTTAACAAACCCACAACAATAATTGATAATCTATCTCGTTTAAGCATGACTAACTCCTATGCTTTTAGCGTTTTTTCATAAACTTTTTGGAGTTGTGCCCCAATTTTAGGTAAATCACGTGCAACAGCTAATGCGTGACCGGCATCTCTAACATCAGATACTTGCGCATTAAGAATACTTTGCATTTTTTCATCAAACTCATCTACATTATCCGCCTTATATACGTTAACACCTTCTTCTAGCCAATTTTGGTAAACAGGAATGTTACGAACAAGAACATGTTGCCGAGAAGCGAGTGCTTCTAATACGACAATCCCTTCTGTTTCCTCAAACGAAGGATATAAGAAAAGATCAGCACCTTGGAATGCACCCAAAAGTACATCTCCTGTAATATATCCTGGGAAAATCAGATTTTTATAGGTGTTATTTTTTACGAGGTGACGAATATCTTTTGGTACCAATCGTAAATCAGTGTAGCCAAACCAGATAAATGTATATTCTGGATGTCGCTTTGCTAATTCAGCAAAATCAAAAATGCCTTTTCGTTCAAAAAAAGGCCGACACTCATAATGACCTTTTGTTTATCACCAAGTTGAAAATACTCACGAAACGCGCGCACTTTATGCGTATCATATTGATATTTTGCTAATTCAACACCATTAGAAATGGCGGTAATTGGTTGTGTCAAACCGTAGTTTTGTAATAATGTTTTAGAATAGGGTGTTGGCGTAATGAGTCCATCAGCCTTACCATATAGTGAAATCAAATAACGTCTATACCACGGCGCTAATAAATTAGAACCGGTAAATGAATTGCGGAAATCTTCATAGGTTGAATGCCCGTGATAGACGACTTTTTTACCCAATTGGTGTGCTTTTTTGACCATGCGATGGCTTTTGATACCATAAGTATTAATATGTAATACATCATAGTCTGTCGATTTATCATCCGTTGTTACCACAACATCAGTATAAGATAGTGATTTTTTCTGTAAGGACAGCGCGCGTCCAATACCTGATTTTGCAATCATTTTCTGATTCTCAAAGTAAAGTAAAACTTTCATGACCCTCTCCTGAATGGATTACGTAATAACTTTTTAGCATAGCCCACTTCTTCCTCATTAGGAAATTGGTCATTACCATCCGTTGGCTGATGATGATGAATAGCAGCATTATAGCACGCAAGTACGCGCTTACCAAATGTCACTGCATCAACATCGGCCATTTTTTTAATACGTTGTGCTTGATCTCGCTCATTAAATGGTCGATTGAGATAAAAAATTACAGCAGTCGTGAAATCATCAATATTGTCAACCAGCTGGCCAATTGCCACATCATCTACCAAATTATCTAAATATGGTGAATGAATTGCAACAAAGGGACGATTAGCAAACATTGCCTCAACAAAAGTTAACCCTTGTGTCTCCGTGTTGGAAGAACTCACAAAAACATCACTCATAGCATAATAATCGGCAATACAGTCATGTTCAACCATTCCGGTAAAAGTGACATATTGTGTCAAATCTAAATGTTCAACCTGCTCTTGCAAATCTTTTCGTGCTGGGCCATCCCCAACAATCACCAATCGTGCTTGTGGATATTGTGCAATAATTTTATCAAATGACGTAATTGTCATAGCAATATTTTTCTCATAAGCCAAACGTCCCAACGACAAGATGACTAAGTTATCGTCAGTAAAACCATAAGTTTCACGTAAATTCTGGTTATCCTCTTGCCGTTTTGGCAAAGCGACGCCTGTTGGAATAACGGTGATTGGTGCTGTAACACCATATTTTAATAACGTATCTCTTACTAAATCGGACGGTGCAATCACACTATCAATACTTTTCATGTAAGCTTTCATTAAAACGCCGACACCATTTGCCCCAATAAGCAAACCTTTAGCAACATAATGCGTATAATCTTCATACATTGTATGATACGTGTGAACCGCCGGTATTTTTAATTGTCGTGCAACAAATTTACCCAGTAAACCAAGAGAAAATTCTGTCTGTGTATGGACAATATCTAACTTCACAGATTTTGCAATTTCCACAGCCTGTATCAAGCCACGAAAAGCCAATCTTCTATCTTTAAATCCGACATATGGCACGCTTGAAAAACGATAAATATGCGGTTCGAATTTGTTTTTAGAAACTTTAGGATCAGTTGAAGTGAAAATATACACCTGATGTCCTTGCGCTTCCAATGATTCCTTCAACGTTTTAATTGAGGTTGCTACCCCACTAACTTGTGGAAAATACGTATCTGTAAATAAACCGATATTCATCGTTTCCTCCAGCTACCTATACTAAATTTAGTTTTTTAATCCCCATTTGCGCGTTAAATCCCCACTGAAATTTAAATACAATACTCCTAGTATAACATTTTAAATTTAATGCAAACAACTCTCGTTTCACTAAACTTAACAAGCCATCAAGTATTTATAGATAATAAAAAACACCTCACCGGTGTTTTCCAAAAATTTAAATTAATGCACTGCGTTCTTAACTAAAGCCACAACTTCATCGTTTGTTTCAAGATCCAAAGCCTTTTGAGCAAGTGTTGCCATCGCCTTAGTGTCTAGCGTCTTCATGAGTGAGCGCGTTTGCAGTATAGATGGTGCACTCATTGAGAATTCATCTAATCCCATACCCAATAGTAACGGTACAGCAATTGGATCGCCCGCCATCTCACCACACATAGCTACAAACTTGCCTTCTTGGTGAGCAGCTTGGATAACTTGGTTAATCAAACGTAGAATTGAAGGATTATAAGGCTGGTAAAGGTATGATACACGATCATTACCACGATCAGCCGCCATTGTATAACCAATCAAGTCATTCGTACCAATTGAGAAGAAATCCACTTCCTTAGCAAACTTATCAGCTAACATTGCCGCAGCAGGAATTTCTACCATGATACCTAATTTGATATCACCAACTTGAGTACCTTGTGATTCAAGCTTTTGGCGTTCTTCCAAATAGATTTGGCGAGCAGCCCTAAATTCAGCTAAAGTTGCAATCATTGGGAACATAATCCACAATTCACCATAAACTGAAGCACGAATCAAAGCACGCAATTGTGTTCTAAATATTTCATCTTGATCCAAAGAAATACGAATTGCACGATAGCCTAAGAATGGATTTTCCTCTTGCGGCAATGTCCAATAATCAAGATGTTTATCGCCACCAATATCCATAGTACGCACAGTAACTGGCTTACCAGCCATTTTCTCGACTACTGTTTTGTAAGCTTCGAATTGTTCATCTTCAGTTGGTAAGTGATCTGATTCCATGTACAAGAATTCAGTTCGATATAAACCGATACCTTCGGCACCGTTTTCTAATACGGCATCCATGTCTTTAGGGGCACCAATGTTAGCACCAACAACGAAATGTTGTCCATCAGCCGAAACAGATGGTTCATCTTTTAACTTAGACCACTCTGCACGCTGTGCTTCATAATCCGCTGCCTTTTGTTGGTAATCAGCCAATGTCTGGTCATCAGGATTCACAATAACGTCTCCAGTCAAACCGTTAACAATCACCATATCACCTTCACAAACTTCTGATGTAGCAACATCAGAACCAACAATGGCTGGAATCTCAAGCGTCCTAGCCATAATTGAAGCGTGCGCTGTTCGCCCACCTAAATCAGTCAAAATACCTTGTACAAACTGACGATCTAATTGTGCAGTATCAGACGGTGTTAAATCCTTAGCAATCAACACAACTGGTTGATTAATTAATGCAGGATTAGGTAAGTTTACATTTAATAAATGAGACAAAATACGCTTAGTTACATCACGCACATCAGCTGCACGTTCTTGCATATAAGCATTATCTGTCATTGCCTCAAACATTGAAATATAATTGTCCGTGACTTCCTTCAATGCTTGTTCAGCATTAATCTTGTCATCAGCAATTTTTTGCTTAATGGCGCCAGACATTTCCGGATCAGCCAGGACCATCAAATGTGCTTCAAAGACTTGAGCTTCAGCATCGCCCAAACTTTTAGCAGCCTTCTCTTTAATTGCAGTTACATCTTCACTAGAAGCAGCAATAGCTTGATCAAAACGTGCTTGTTCCGCTGTAACATCATTAATTGCGACATTGTCAAAAGATAAATCTGGATCTACCAGTAAATAAGCCTTGGCAATTGCAATACCGTTACTTGCTGCAATACCACTAAACTTTTTGTCATAATTACTTTGCGAGTCCTTCTGAGCTCATTGCTTCAACGATAGCAGTCATTGCAGCTTCTTCGTCTTCGCCTTCTGTTTTGATTGTAACGTCAGAACCTTGACCAACACCAAGTGACATCACACCCATAATTGACTTCAAGTTAACGTCCTTACCTTGGTATGACAATGTAACGTCAGAAACGAACTTTGATGCAGCTTGTACTAGCAATGTAGCTGGACGTGCGTGGATACCTGTTTCTGCGATAATGTGAAAGTCTTTTGATTGTGCCATGATTTTAATTCTCCTTTTTTGTTGTAAAACAACTTCTGAAAACAGTGTATCAAAGCGCTTACAAAATAGCAAGTGAATTTATGCGCAAATCATTGATACAGCGGGGTGATGGCTTCAAAATGCCGATATAACCACTATTGTTTTGAAACCGGTTACAATAAAATGATATTTAACCTTCTGCGAATAGCAAATTAGGCTTTTTCATACGTAATGTGCCCATTTTGATGCGCCACACCTCGAATCGCACTTTGATAATCAAATGAAGCCCATGCTTTTTGAAAATCTGAAAATACTTCAGGTGTCACTTCAAAGGATGTTAATTCACCAGAACGCACTTGGTTAAGTAAACTTAGATAATCTGCCATACTTCATCACCTCCTACTTAATTATATCACGCTACTTTAAATGGTTATATGAATAATTTAGCACTCTTTTACAAAGAGTGCTAAAAGTGTTACAATAAACTTATCCAGAAAGGAGTACACTTTTTATGGCAGCACAAGATCCATTTGGTTTTAACAATTTAGATGATATGTTTCGTGCAATGAATGACGAAATGCAACGAACACAAGGACAACAACAGAATAATAAAAAAGGCGCATCAAAAAAGCAAAAGACATTATTAGAGGAATTTGGTATTAACCTAACGCAACTTGCACGCGAAGGTAAGCTAGATCCTGTCATTGGTCGTGATAACGAAGTATCACGTGTCATTGAAATATTAAACCGCCGTACTAAAAACAATCCTGTTCTAATCGGAGAACCCGGCGTTGGTAAAACTGCTGTGGTAGAAGGTTTAGCTCAAGCAATTGTTAGTGGTAAAGTACCAGATAAGCTACAACGAAAAGAGATCATTCGCTTAGACATGGTCAGCATGGTCCAAGGTACGAGCATGCGCGGTCAATTCGAGGCACGTATGCGACAGTTAATGGAAGAAGTCACTGATAATGAAGATATTATTTTATTCATTGATGAAATCCACGAAATCATGGGTGCCGGTAATGCCGAGGGTGGTATGGATGCTGGTAATATTTTGAAACCCGCTTTAGCTCGTGGTGAATTCCAGCTTATCGGCGCAACGACGCTTAATGAGTATCGTAAAATTGAAAAAGATGGTGCTATTTCTCGACGTTTCCAACAGGTTCAAGTCGAGGAACCAACCCAAGAAGAGACCCTCACAATCTTGCAAGGTATTCGTGAGAAATATCAAGACTATCATCACGTTACCTATACTGATGATGCATTAGTATCAGCTGTTGACTTATCTGATCGCTATATTCCCGAAAGATTTTTACCAGATAAAGCTATCGACTTAATTGATGAAGCTGGATCACGTAAAAATTTGACCATGACCGTAGCTGATCCAAAAACAATTCAAAATAAAATTGATTCTGCCGAGAAACTCAAGCAAGAAGCAATTGATAAAGAAGACTTTGAAAAAGCAAGTTATTGGCGTGATCAAGTCAACCAACTGACATCACAAAAAGCCCAAGTTGAAGCACATCCTGAAATGAGTCAACCACAACAAGTGACTGAAAAGGATATTCTTAAAATTATTGAAGACAAAACAGATATACCGGTTGGTGAGTTAAAAGAAAACGAAGCTAATCAGCTGAAAGATTTGGATAAAAATTTGTCAGATCATGTCATTGGTCAGGCCAATGCTGTTGAAAAAATTGCCAAGGCGGTCCGTCGTAACCGTATTGGTTTAACAAAATCTGGTCGGCCAATTGGTTCCTTCCTGTTTGTTGGACCAACTGGTGTCGGTAAGACAGAAACAGCTAAGCAGTTGGCTAAGGAAATGTTTGGTAGTAAAGATGCTTTGATTCGTTTTGACATGAGTGAATATATGGAAAAGCACTCTGTATCAAAGATGATTGGCGCACCTGCCGGGTATATTGGCTATGAAGAAGCTGGTCAACTAACAGAACAAGTTCGACGTCATCCCTACTCATTAATTTTATTAGATGAAATCGAAAAAGCGCATCCAGATGTGATGAATATGTTCTTACAAGTTCTAGACGACGGTCGTCTAACAGATGCACAAGGTCATACGGTGAGTTTCAAAGATACCATCATCATTATGACTTCTAATGCGGGTTCAACAGATACAGGTAATGCACCAGTTGGTTTTGGTTCAACCAGTGCGCAGAATCGTTTAGTTGCACGATTGGAAAACTATTTCCGTCCAGAATTCTTGAATCGATTTGATGATATTATTGAATTCCAATCATTAGACCGCGATAGTTTACTCAAGATTGTAGACTTACTACTAGCTGATATGAACGACAACTTAGCTGATAATAATTTGCATATCAATGTTGACGCGGATGCTAAAGCCAAATTAGTTGATTTGGGATACAATCCTGCTATGGGTGCACGGCCTTTGAAGCGTGTTTTACAAGAACACATTGCTGATCAAATTGCTGATTTCTATTTGGAAAACCCAACTGTTCACGATTTACAAGCAGTATTAAATGACAGTACAATCGCAATTAAAGCTGCATCAGCAACAGCTAACGCTGATGTCAAATCTTAATTAACCTAATTTCATATGATTGCATTAAAAATGCTACCCGTCTTAAAGATGAGTAGCATTTTTTAATTTAATCTAATACTGTAATTTTAAATGTTTTATCGTCTTTATTGCGCTGCAATATTGCCTGCGTCTCATTAGACGTCTTGATTACCATACGAATGGGTACATTACTTGGTAAATAACGCAACCCTTCTTGTGCAACAAAGTTTGCAAAACTACTAATCTCTGTTTGACTATAGAATTGCGTTGTAATGGTCACATTCATATTCGTTAACTGTCCATTCTTAAACGAAGCGACAGCTGTTGCCCCAGCTATATTAGGGAAGAAATCTTGAATTTCCGTTTTAAAGTTAGAAAAACCATTATTTTCATCACTACCAAGACTTGATGTGTCTGTGGATAACTTAGGTAAAACAATTGATTTTTGATCAATCGATTGCCACTCACTCAGATCCGTTCCCTTGGTACTTTTCGCTTCAGCATAAAAGTTACCAGGCGTTAATGAATCAGCAGGTGCATTAGCATACATTGCAAGCACAATAGGAACGCTATCACTAATCCCCTTTAGTTGGCGTATACGAGAAATAATTTTAGGCGCAATTTTCTTACCATAAGCTTTCATATCCGCTGTTGAAATGTCTTGAGTATAAGTTGCACCATATTTTTCACGTTGGTACTGATCTTGTGTATTCATCGCAACACCGATAACCATACCCGACAATTTTAGGCTATCACCACTTTTAACCATAAAGTCTTGTTCAGTCAGACTTTGTACATAAATTGGCTCACGATCACTATCTTTTTTACCATTGTCTGCTGGATTTAATCCAACTTTATCATCCGAACTTCGGCTTAACCATGAAGTAACCGTATCTGAGCTTAAATACTGTCCTTCTTGAAAAACATATTGATTAGTCTTGAAATGATTTTTAGCTAAAGATAATAAGCCGGATTCAAAATGTTTTGTGTCTAAACTGTTGGCTTCCGAACCCGCCGTAATACCTCGTGCTTTACTTGTCAAATAACGTCCGTTCTTGATTACTGTCTGATAATCACCATCCCCTGAACTAGAAGTCACTTGTACACTACTTGTTTTTCTAGAAGTTGGTGTAATCCGATTCATATTAAAAATATACAACGATAATAACGCTATAATCAAAATTGATATCGCTATAATGACATAGCCACGAAAACCTATGCGCTTCATGATTGATTATCCTCTTCTTGCTTAGTATCAATAAATTGCTGTTCCTGCCACACTGGTATGCCTAGACCTGTTGCTTTATCTAGCTTGCTACCTGCCGAATGTCCAGCAATAACCAAATCTGTTTTGGCAGAAACAGAACCGACAACACTTGCACCATGGTTTTCGAGCCACTTAGCAATCACTGGACGACTCATTTGTTCTAGTTTACCAGTTAAAACGATCTTTTTGCCGAAGAAAAATGAATTTTCATCAATTTCTACATCAGATAGATACTTACCGTTAACACCAGCAGCCATTAAATCCTGCACTAACTGTTGTGCTTGTGGCGTACTAAAAAACTGCACCATAGAATCAGCAATCGTGCTACCGATACCATCAATACTTGCAATATCAGCTGAAGTGGTATGCATCAGTTGTGTTAAGTCTTTAAACTTTTTAGCAATTAATTTAGCAGCCTTGGCACCAACCATGCGAATACCCAGACCGAATAACAATCTTTCTAACGAATTTTGCTTCGATTGTTGAATGGCATTAAATAGATTATTCGCTGATTTCTCTTTAAATTTATCTAGTGATAATAACTGTTCTTCCTTCAGTGCATAGATTGACGCAACATCTTGAATCAAGTTATTTTTTAAGAGTTGCGCAATCACCCTTGGCCCCATACCATCAATGTTCATCGCATTTCGGGAAGCAAAATGCGTTAAACGTTCCTGAATTTGTGCTGAACAAAATGGATTAATACAGCGCAGTGCAACCTCACCTTCAATATGCACTAATTCTGATTGACAAGCCGGACACATAACGGGGATGACATAAGGCACACTGTCTATTGACCGCTTTTCTTCAATCACTTGCCCCACTTCTGGAATAATATCGCCAGCCTTATGTAAGGTAACAGTATCTCCAATTCGGATACCTTTAGCATTGAGGTAATCTGGATTATGCAAGCTCGCTCTTTTAACCACAGTACCAGCGAGTTGTACTGGATCCATCACTGCTGTGGGGGTTACGGCACCTGTACGTCCCACCGTCCACTCGATATCTCTAACAGTTGTCAGTGCTTCTTCGGGCGGAAATTTATAGGCAATCGCCCAACGCGGAATTTTAACGGTATTACCAAGGTCCAACTGTAAATCTAAAGCATTAACCTTAACCACAACCCCGTCAATACCATAATCTAAGGTATCTCTTTGTTGCGTATAGTGTGTAATATATGAAGAAATATATGACATTACTGAAATAACTTGATTCGTCGTATTAGTTGGTAATCCTAATGCTGCAAAACGTTGTAAAGCACCGCTTTGTGTCTCAGCACCAAGTGTTTCAAAGTCAGCCGTATAGTACACGAAAGCAGATAACTCACGCTTTTTGGTAACTTTAGCATCTAATTGTCTCAAAGACCCCGCTGCGGCATTACGCGGATTAGCAAATGGTGCCAATCCCTCCAACTCACGTTGCTGATTCAGCTTGGCAAAACTCTTTTTAGGCATATAAATTTCGCCACGCACCTCAATTGTTAATGGTTCACTCAACCTTTGAGGAATAGCTTGAATAGTCTTAACATTAGCCGTCACATCTTCGCCAATTGTTCCATTACCACGTGTAGATGCCTGAACCAATTCACCATTTTCATAATCTAAAGCAACTGCCAAACCATCAATTTTCAATTCTAAATTATAATCACTTTGAAAACCTAAAGCTTTAGTTGTTCTAGCATCCCAATCTTGTAGTTCTTCTAAACTAAAAACATCCCCTAAAGACAACATTGGTACCGGATGGGTAATTTTGGTTAACTCTGACTTAACATTAGTACCACCGACCCGTTGTGTCGGTGATTCTGGTGTCATAAATTGTGGAAATGCTGCTTCTAAATCAACTAAACGTGCATAAAAGGCATCATAAACATGATCTTCAACACTCGGATTATCATCCTCATAATATTCAACGCCATAACGGGTTAAATCATCTTGCAGTTTTGCAATTTCCTGTTGTGCTTGAGCTGTCGTTAGCTCACTCACTGCTTTAAATTCAGGTAACATTGATCACCTCATCATTCAATAAAATTTTTATTTAGTGGATCGTATATGATCGACATTCAACAATCTCCTATATTCTATTCCACTCGTGTAATTGGCGCAAATGCTGCAAGCAATTGTTTAATGCCGTCGGCAGGAAAAGCAACTTTCAGTTCTTGATCTTGTTGATTACCAGAAACTGCTACAACCGTACCAATACCCCATTTCTTATGTGATACTTTATCACCAACTTGCCAATTCACCTTGTCCGCACCAGATTCTCCAGCTGTTGTCTTCTTAACAGGCGTTGCTTGATAAGTTGTTGCAACAGCACGTTGTGTTTTGCGATCAAATGGTAATGATTGAGAGGCACTAACCCCACTATATTCATTAAATAATCGTTTTGGATCAATCTCATCAATGAAGCGAGATGGTTGATTACTCTGGGTACGACCATACAACAAACGTGAGAAAGCATTAGTCAAAAATAGCTTTTTCATCGCTCGTGTAATACCTACATAAGCTAATCGGCGTTCTTCTTCTAACTGATCATCATCTTGCGTCGCTCTGGCTAATGGGAAAATACCTTCTTCTAACCCAACCATAAAGACAACTGGGAACTCCAAACCTTTGGCCGCATGCAATGTCATCAGAGTCACTGCACCATCACCTTCTTCAAAGTCATCCAGATCACTCATCAGTGCAGTACTACCTAGAAAATCAATCAATGGATTCACAGCATCGATATCATCCGCATTATACTTATCATCAAATTCTTTGGTAACGGATAAGAATTCTTCCAAGTTTTCTAAACGTGCTTGGCTATCTGGATCATTTTTATCTTGCAACATCTTACGATAACCACTACGTGTCATTACCATTTCAGCTAATTCTGTTACCGTCAAAAATTCAGCTTGCTGCTGCAATGTATGCATTAAGTCAGCAAATGCCAATAATTTAGTGACCGCACGGGCTGTCAGTTCTGGTGCTAATTCAATACTGTCAATTGCTGTCATGTATGACCACTCCATACGATTAGCAAACTCACGTAAGTGATTAATACTTGTTGGTCCAATACCACGCTTTGGTTCGTTAACAACCCGTTCAAAAGCAGCATTATCGTTAGGGTTAGCAATTAAATTTAAATAAGAGATAATATCCAGAATTTCTTTTCGCTCATAGAACTTATGTCCACCAACCATGGTATATGGCATATTGGCTTTTACCAAAGCTTCTTCCATATTACGTGATTGTGCATTTGTTCGGTACAAAATGGCAAAATCACTATATGCATGTTTTTGTTCTTCACGTAATTTTTGAATTTTGGCTAGTACAAAATTAGCCTCGTCACGTTCAGTTTGCGCACGGTAATAAGTGATTTTTTCACCTTCCCCGTTTTGTGTCCAAAGCTGTTTAGGCCGACGCTCATTATTATTCGCAATGACGTCATTTGCTGCATCCAAGATATTTTGTGTTGACCGATAGTTTTGCTCCAATAAGACAACATGAGCATCTGGATAGTCCTGTTCAAAGTTCAAAATATTATTCATGTTAGCACCACGCCAACCATAAATCGATTGGTCGGCATCCCCAACAACGGCCAAATTTTTAGAACGTGCAGCTAGCATATTCACAATCGTATATTGGGCATCATTGGTATCCTGATATTCGTCTACATGTAAATATTCAAATTGATTTTGATAACGTTCTAAAACATCCGGTGATTGTCGAAATAATTCAATCGTCAACATAATTAAGTCGTCAAAATCAACACTTTGTGCGCGCTTTAGTTCGGCTTGATAAGCAGCATATGCTTCAGCCACTGTTTCCTGATAAATATTACCAGCTTGTTTGGCGAAATCTTGAGGTGATAGCATATCATTTTTAGCGTTTGATATAGCCCCCAAGATTGCTCGTGGATCATACTGATTTGTGTCTAAGTTTAAATCGTTGATCACACGCTTCATCAATGTTCGTTGTGCACTAGTGTCCACAATTGTAAAATTACGTGATAAACCAATTTTCTCACCATCTCGACGTAAAATACGCACAGCTAACGCATGGAATGTTGAAACCCATATATCACGCGCAACATCTTCATCAACTAAACGCGCAATACGTTCTTTCATTTCTTTGGCTGCTTTATTAGTAAATGTAATAGCTAAGATACGCCAAGGAAAAATATTCAAATCTTCAATTAAGTGTGCAATACGATGTGTCAACACTCTCGTTTTACCAGAGCCCGCACCAGCCATAATTAATAATGGCCCTTGTGTTGTTTGCACAGCCTCGGCTTGCTTATCATTCATACCCGCAATCAGTGTTTCAACTGTCATATTTGCCTCTTTTATCACTAAAATTTATCTAATCTATTATATCAAATAAAAAACGAACACTAGTTCGCTTTTGGAAAAATTTATACTTAAGTTTTACGATCAAATCGATTCAGATGCCACGTGTTAATAATTTCAATGAGCTTTTGTGCATAAGTTGGATCCGTTGCATAACCATCTTGTGTTAAAGCTTTAGCCGCTGTTGCATAATCTTTCGCACTTAAAACATGTGCATATTGCTGTGGATTCCAGCTTGTTCCATGCGCTAATAACTTTGCATGTGCGTGCATGCTATCCTGCCAACTATTATATACAGCAAATCGACCGTTAATGGTTACCCACTCACCGTTTTCATACTCCTTAGTTGGGAGTAGCACACTGCGTTGATTAGCATCAGCTTTGACACCGTATAAATTATGATACTGGCTCGCCAAATCACTACTATTCCAATTAGACTCTAAAATAGCTTGCCCAATACTGATTGACGCTAACACGCCATATTTTTTTGCAATTCACGTGCATAAGGGGCTAATTCGTTAATCCAAGCAACCCGTGCATCATAGGTTTGATTGGTCATATTCGTTGGTTTCTCAACCACCTTTTCTTCTGATTTAAACATTCCTGCAATAATGAGTATCACAAAAATAGACAACGCACCCAGCACTAACCACTGTTTCATCACTTTTTGATTTTTCTTGGGTCGCCGCCCAGTAGGTCGTCGTTTTTTAACATATTTTTTCTAATTTGAGGAGACGGTTTTCTTTTTGTAGCCATTTTAATATTGATCAAGTTTTAATAATTGTTGGAATCGCGGTGATTCTTGCGCTAACTTTTGCGGTGTACCTGACAAAATGAATTGACCATCCTCTAAGAAATAAACATGATCAACATTTTGAATACCTGTTAAATGATGGGTGACCCAAATAATCGTACGCCCAGATAATGCTTTAAATATCCGATCAAGCACTTCTTGCTCTGTTTTCGGGTCTAAAGCAACAGTCGGTTCATCTAGTATAACAATAGGTGCGTCTTGAAGCAAAATTCTGGCTAGAGCAAAACGTTGCCGTTCGCCACCGGAAAAACGAGTACCCGCTTCATGCATAGGTGTATCATATCCTTGCGCTAAGCTTTTGAGTAAATCAGATAAACCAGCCTGTTCAACCGCCTGTTCAATCTGTTCTTGTGTTGCAGAAAGATTACCCATTCGAATATTATTACGAATAGTCGTATCAAATAAATAAGTTTGTTGATCTAAAATAGCAATTTGCGGATGCAAATCATGATACTTTTTCTTATTTAGATAAATATGACCGGTATCTGGTTGCAAATCACCAGATAATAACTTAAGTAATGTTGTTTTACCTGCACCTGATCGGCCAAGTATTGCAATCTTCTCACCAGCCGCAATGTTTAAATCTAAGTGTTTTAAAATCTGTCGATCACCGTAACTAAAACTCACTTGGTCGAACTGAATCGCTGCGTGTTGTTGTAGTGGTTGTGCTATTTTCTGCTGTTGACGTGGTTCTGGTAAATCATTTAGTCGTCGAATACTATCTTCATAAAATGTTGCCTCACTCATCCCCTGATTAACACCCAAAAAACTATCTGCCAGAGTAAAAATAGCTAACGTAAAGGCAGCAATATAATTAATCAATTGAGATTGCCCAGCAAAATAGTGATTACTCCAATAAAGTGTCACGACAACTAAAATTAACACAAGCATTTGAATGGCAAAATCACGCCACCATCCAAAGTGCATACTCTTACCTTTAATTTTAGCTAACGACCGCATCGTCGTTTGTTGCGACGCGACTAAATCAGCTTGTCTACCTGCTAATAACCAATCTTGTAAGCCTAACACTGCATCGGTGGCATCAGTATAAAGTTGGGATTGTAACTGCTTTTGCTTTTGAATACGTTGTCGGTTCATTAATAAGCTAAAGATCGGTACAGCCAGTAAAATAATGGCTAACATCAGCAACCAAAATAACATTAACCACAGGCTCATGGTTCCCAAAGCAATAATGATAAAAAGATAAAGGATAATGCCTGTTCCCAATGGGAATAGTGTTCTTAAGTACAAATTTTGCAAGCGGTCCAAGTCATCAGCTAACAGGCCTAATACTTTACCTTTTTGAATGCTACCGCGAATATAATCTGCATGACTTGCAACACTCTCATAAAGCGCCCGTCGTGTTTTAGAGACAACATTGAGTACCCAATTATGTGATACAAGACGCTGTGTATAACGAAATACGGGTCGCGAAATACCGAATAACCGTGTCAAGACAATGGGAACGTAAATAATTAAAATGTTTGAAGGCCGCTGCGCTGAACGTGAAATTAAAAAACCAGAAACAAACATTAAAGCCCCTGCCGAAAAAATCATCATAAAGTTCAAGAAGATCGACCAGAATAAAGACATTTTGCGTTGTCTTAATAGTGGCATCACCCACTTATCATGTTTAAGTAACTGTTTTAAATTATGCATGTGTCAGACCTCCATCACGTAATTGATGGCGTAATTGATTAAGCTGACTATTATCTTGTGCCAATAATACTTGAGGCTCACCGCTTTCCACAATTTTCCCCTGCTTCATGACGAGTACATAATCCATCTGATTGAGCCAGTGTAAACGATGCGTCGCAAAGAATACCAAATGATTATCTAGCACCATTTTCATTGTCTTTTTTAAGTCGATTTCTGTTTCAATATCTAAATGCGCTGTGGGTTCGTCAAATAATAAAATGCGGCGTGATGTATCCAGTAACATGCGCGCTAATGCTACGCGTTGGGCTTGTCCACCAGACAATTGACGGCCACTTTCACCAATCACCGTATCTAACCCCTCTGGTAATGCTTGTATTAAATCAGCTAGGCCAGCACGTTGTGCAGCCTTTTTAATATCTTCACGATTTGCCTTTGGGGTATAGAAAGCAATATTTTCGCGTAGGGTTGTATGGAAAATGTATGGTTGCTGTGGCATATAGAAGAATTGACGTTGCCAATCTTGTTGTGCGAGTTGCGTTAACGGCTGATGGTTGATTTCAATCCTACCGCTATCAGGTTCTAGAAAGCCACTTAATACATTCAATAGCGTTGATTTTCCTGAACCACTTTCACCTACAATCGCAATTTTTTGATAACCGCTGGCCGATAAAGTAATTGCCTTGAGCGTTGCTGTTTCTTGTTTGGGATAAGTTAATTGCAAATCAGAAATTGTCAACACGTCCTGTGCTGACCACTGCGTTAATGTTAGTTGTTGCTGTTGAACAATACTCGGTGTGTCTAAAATATCTAATACATCAGTTAAGGCATTTTTACCATCCAATGTCGCATGATAATCATCCGCAAAATTACGTAGTGGCAAAAAATACTCGGGTGACAAAACTAAAATAATAAGCGCAGGTTCAAATTGCATATGCCCATTCAATAAATCAAGGCCTAAGAATACCGCTACAATGGCAATTGATAATGTTGTAAAAAAATCTAGTGCAAAAGTTGATGTAATCGCAATACGTAACGTGCGCATCGTTGCCTTACGGTAGTCTTCAGATATGTTATAGATTTCATCACTATACTCATCAGCCAATCCCAACTGCTTTAAGGTAGGTAAACCTCTTAACGCATCCACAAAGCGATTATTTAAATTCTTAAAATTGGCAAATTCAGTATCTGCTTTACTTTGTGCTGCTAAACCAAGAATGATAAAGAATAAAATGACAACTGGGAAAATGAGAAGTAAGAAAACACCTTCATCCCATTTTAAATAAAAATATATAACAGCACAACCCATGGAATAATGCTTAAATCAAAAACCTTAATTAAAAGTAATTGAAAATAATTTTTGACATTATCCAAACCACTGCCTAGCATTGTCACAGCGCTTCCTGTTCCTGACTGCGCAATTACATTCGGTCCTAAATCTGTATACTTTTTAAGTAGTTGTACACGATATTTCTCTGCTGCAACGTCAGCAAAATGCGCCATATAGCGATTTTTTAAAACAACAATTAAATATCGCACAATATAAGCAATAGCAAAAATAATGACACTATTTATCACCATATTAAAAGCCAGTCCTTGCCATAAACCAACAATGGCTTTTGATAGGAAAATAGCTTGCAATAATATAGCAAAAGCTTGTAGTCCAGTTAGAACTACAAGCCCGAATAGTGTTTTAAATATGTTTGGCAAAGCGAATAGTCGCCGATCAATCATGTTAAAACCTCATATCAACATATATAGTACTACGCTCTTAATCATAGCACGTTTATTTATTCAATAACTTTATGACTCACAATACGCTTACGGAAAACGTAAAAGCTCCAAATTTGATAGCCCAGCGTCAAAGGTAAGGCTGTAGCCACAACATATGTCATCACACGTAACGTATAAGGTGTTGATGAAGATGTTGCAATAAGCAAAGAATGCGCTGGATTATGAGCAACCATTAGACGTGGGAATAGACCCGTGAATAATAGGACAACAACAACTACCAAACCAAACCCTGATAATAAGAAGGGGAAAGTTTTACCATTATGGTAAGTTGAATACCAGCCTAGTAGCGTCATAACAACTAATATTGCCAATAAAATTACCGTGAGTAATGGTTTCGTTTGAATAAAGTCAGTATAGAAAAACAACAAGATAGCAAACAGTACCTCGCCTGCTAATAATACAGGATAGAGCAATTTCAACTGTGCCGTAGCGCGTGTGGTGATTTTACCTTCAATTTTCAATCGTGTAAAATTCAAGCCATGAATATAGCTCATCAATGTAACGGCAATACCTCCGACTAATGTAAATGGCGTTACGTAATCAAAGAAACCAGCCGTCAAATCACCATGTGCATCAATGGGCATACCAGATGCCATAGCTGTAAATATCATCCCCAAGAAAAATGGCGCAATGAACGATGATAAGACAATCAACCGTTCCCAAAGACGTGTTCCTTGTATGGTGGGCATGTGTTCCCTAAATTCAAAAGCACTACCACGATAAATTAAGGCTAAGAGTACGACCAATAACATCAAATAAAATCCAGAAAACAATGATGCATACCAATATGGAAATGCCGCAAACATTGCACCACCAGCTGTAATAAGCCACACTTCATTTGCATCCCAGTTAGGGCCAATAGACTGATAAAGGGCTTCACGATCATGATCATCTTTAGCTAAGCCAAAGAACTGCATACCTACACCAAAGTCGAATCCTTCTAGGAAAAAGAAGCCCGCCCACAATATTGCAATTAAAATAAACCATAGAATTTGTAATAAACTCATTATTTCTCAGACTCCTTTTGTGCTTGTAGATGTTCATAAGGATCTTGTGGTGAAAGTATTTCTTCTTCCTGTACATCTGGACCAGCATGCAAAACACGGCGTGATAGCCAGATCATCAAACCACCTAATGTTGAGAAAGTCAAAAAGTAAACAATATTTGAAATTAATAATGATGCCGTTGATACGTTCGGTGATACAGCATCGGCAATTGTCATCAAGCCATAAACGACCCATGGGTAACGACCAAGTTCAGTTACAAGCCATCCTGCTGTATTGACAACAAATGGGAAGAAAGTCATGACACCTAAAATCCATAAAAACCAGCGTTGTGTCAAAATCAAGTTCGACTTTTTACGATTAAACCATAGTGCGACAACAGCGATTAATCCTAATAATCCTGCTCCCATAGCCATCACGCGAAAGGCATAAAACAATGTGTTTTCAGGTACATAGTAATTTGCTACACCATCTTTGGGTTCACCATACTTCGCCACAAATTCTTTTTGTAATTCGGTTGTCCCAACTGTTTTACCACCAGTTAAAGAATGGTTACCTAGAATCGAAAGTACATAAGGAATTTCAATTTTGGCAATAACCTTATGGGTCTGAGGATTTGTCACAGAAATTAATGACCATGGCTGCGCTTTATCCGAACGCTTTGATGAATCAATTGTCTCATCAACACCTTCCATTGCTGCATACTTCATTGGTTGCATCGTTTGTAAATCAAAGGCATGCTTATCACCCGTAATTACAGCACCACCAACACCAATAAGACCAACAACTAAAGCTATATTAATCGATTTTCTAAATAGAATAATTTGTGGATCGCCAGGCTTTAGCTTGAGTAACTTAAACGCTGCCATACCAGCAACAATGAAACCACCAGCTACTAATGTCCCAACAATAACGTGTGGAAATTGTACCCATAATTGTTTATTGGTTAACAATGCACCAAAATCTGTGAGTTCCGCACGCCCCATATGATTATTAATAGCATATCCCACTGGATTTTGCATGAATGAATTTGCTGCTAAAATCCACAAGGCCGAAACACATGAAGCTATAGCTACAATCCAAATAAATAGGACGTGTACGGCAGGTTTCATACGATCCCAGGTAAACGACCACAACCCAATAAAAGTTGATTCCGCAAAGAAAGCAACCAAGGCCTCCACCGCTAAAGGTGCACCAAAAATATCACCAACATAACGCGAATAGCGTGACCAATTCATTCCGAATTGGAATTCTTGAATAATTCCAGTTACCACACCAACAGCAAAGCTGAGCAAAAATATTTTACCCCAGAACTGTGCCATTTTTTTGTATGTTTCATCCTTTTTGATAACATACATTGTTTCCATTACTGCAACCACAACCGCTAAGCCAATTGACATTGGCACAAAGAAGAAATGGAAAATTGTAGTCATGGCAAATTGAAAACGTGCTAACTCAAGTATGCCCACTAATGTCACAATAAATTCCTCCAACATTTTTTAAACTATACGTCTCGTTAACAGTTTATCACTTGATAAGCAAGTAATAAAGTATTATACAAAAAAAGCGCCTCAGCGCTTTTATTGGAAATTGCTATCGTCATCTAAGAAAGTATTCAATACTTCCTCAACCATGTCCCATTCTTTGTCATCTTCAATGGGTTGTAACTCGCCTTCAGTCGCTTCACCATCTTCATCTGGATCAAATACAAAGGCTTGAATATCTACTTCTTCGTCTTCTTCAACACCCTCAGGAACTAACAAAATATAGTTTTTGTTATATTCATCTGAATGAAAAGTAAACAATACTTCATGAAGGGTTTCATTCCCATCATCATCAACTAAAGTGATCTTTTGGACTTCTTCGTTATTATCGCTCATATTTAGCTCTCTTTAAATTATTTGGTTAATTTACCATTACGGTCAAGATAATTTTGTAAAATAAATTCCGCAGCAATCTTGTCGATGACCTTTTTACGCTTCTTACGTGAAACGTCAGCTTCTTCAATCAACATTCTTTCTGCTTGGACTGTTGTGAGTCGTTCATCTTGAAAATCTGTTGACAAACCAAAATTATCTTCAACCATTTTAGCATAATCTCGGGCTGCTTGGGCTCTAGGTCCTTCAGTATTATTCATATTTTTTGGCAAGCCTAATACAACACCTTTGGCCTTTGTTTCTTGAATGATTTCGCCTAAACGCTCTAATCCAAATTCTTTAGCCGCCTCATCAATTCGAATAATTTCAACACCTTGAGCCGTCCATCCCATGGGGTCAGAGACAGCAACACCTACGGTGCGACTACCAACATCTAATCCTAATATACGCATTATTTCTCCAAATAGGCATGTACAAGTTCTTCAATAATTTCATCACGCTCATGACGCTTAATCAAATTACGCGCATCATTCAAACGTGGAATATAGGCTGGGTCACCTGATAATAAATAACCAACAATTTGATTAATGGGTTGATACCCTTTCTCTTCTAAAGCTCCGTACACAATCTGCAGTGTTTCATGAATATCTTTTGGCATTTGATCGTTAAAATCAAATACTGTTGTTTCATCATTTACTGTCATAGGTACACGCTCCTTTCTCAATCATCTTCATTTTAGCATGATTAAATGTCTAATCCATTACAGAAGTAAGAAACAAGAATAACGTTTTACTTAGCAGATAAGAAATCGTTTACAGCAGCAAAAGCATCGGCAATACCTGCTGGATTCTTACCACCTGCCTGTGCCATATCAGGACGGCCACCGCCACCGCCACCAATTTTAGGTGCTATCGCTTTAATCAAATCGCCTGCCTTAATACCCGCCTGATTGCCTTTAGGTGAAACGGCAACAATCAAATTAGCTTTTCCTGACACCTCTGCAGCTAATACCAAGATATCTGATGGATAATCTTGTTTCCAATTATCAGCAACTTGGCGCAGACCATCCATACCGCTAACATCAAGTTGAGCAGTAATATAAGTCAAGTCGTTAACGCGTTCAACATGATTGAAAACTTCTGATGCTGCTTGATTGGCTAGTTGTGCTTCAAGTGATTCGTTTTGTCGCTGTGCTGCACGTAAATCATCTTGCAATTGTTGTACTTTAACACGTGATTCAACCGGTTTTTGCACCTTCAAATCAGCTGCAATCGCCTTTAAAGTATCTGATTCTTCACGATACTGTTGTAAAGCAACCAATCCCGTAACCGCTTCAATACGACGGATACCAGCACCGATACCAGACTCACTCACAATTTTGAAGAGACCTAATTCTGCTGTCGACTTGGCATGCGTACCACCATCAAATTCTTTATTAAAATCACCAATTGAAACAACACGAACCGTTTCGCCATATTTTTCACCAAAGACAGCAACTGCTCCCATCTTCTGTGCCGTTTCAATATCTGTTTCAACCCAAGAAATAGGTAGATTTTCGGCGATTTTTTCATTCACGAGATCCTCAATGGCTAGTAACTGTGTTGCATCAACTGGTCCATCATTAGTAAAATCAAAACGTAAATAATCAGGCTCGACTAGTGAACCAGCTTGATGAACATCGCCACCTATTATAAGACGTAAGCTTTGGTCCAGCATATGTGTCGCCGTATGATTCTTTGATACCGCAATATGGCGTGCCATATCAACTTGTAAGTCAACAATATCATTAACTTGAAAATCTTTGGTAACCGTTACCGTGTGTAAATGTTGACCATTAGGTGCACGTTGTACGTCCACAACTTGTGCAATGACTTCATTTTCAAATAGCACGTCTCCTTGATCGGCAATCTGCCCACCCATCTCAGCATAAAAATGGTGTCTGATCAAAAATAACCTGCACAGTCTCTCCAGCCGTTGCCGTATCCAGCAAGGCATCAATACCTTGTGTATCTTGCCCAACAATAGCTGCAATTGTTGCCTGCTTTACCTCAGTTTGTGTCCAACCGACATATTCTGATGGTACATGCAAATCGGTTAGTACTGCATTTTGAACACCCATTGACTTATCATTTGAACGTGCAGCACGCGCACGCTCTTTTTGCTCTTGCAAAGCTTGATTATAGCCTACAACGTCTACATCAAGATTAGCATCCGCTGCCTGCTCTTGTGTTAATTCCAATGGAAAACCGTAGGTATCCGATAACTTAAAGGCTGCCGCACCACTAATACGCTTTTCACCACTAGCTTTTGCTTCAGCAATCACATCACGCAATAAAGCCAAACCACCAGTCAAAGTTTGATTAAAACGCTTTTCTTCACGGGCAATGATTTTTTGAATTTTATCTGTGTTTTCTTTTACTTCAGGATAATAACTAGCCATAATATCCGCAACAATCGGCACTAGTCCTGACAAAAATTCACCTTGAATATCTAATTTACGGCCATGTAATACAGCTCGACGAATGAGGCGACGAATAACATATCCACGTCCCTCATTTGAAGGAAGGGCACCGTCACCAATGGCAAAGGTAACAGCACGAATATGATCTGCAATCACTTTAAAGCTTGTATTCGTTTCTGAATCTTGTGTTGTATCGTAAACTTTATCTGTCAATTTTTCAGTTGCACGAATAATTGGCAAAAACAAATCAGTATCAAAATTAGTGCGACCATTTTGGAATACAGAAACTAAACGCTCTAGTCCCATCCCTGTATCAATGTTTTTATGTGGTAATTCTGGATATTGCGTATTATCTGTCAGACCAGGTAAATGATTAAATTGCGAGAACACAATATTCCAGATTTCCAAATAACGTTCATTCTCACCACCTGGATACATTTCAGGATCATCATCCGGCAAATCTTGGAATGCTGGTCCTCTATCAAAGAAAATCTCTGAGTCAGGGCCTGAAGGTCCCTCACCAATATCCCAAAAATTATCTTCGACTTCATAGACATGTCCGGCTGGCAAATCAGTATCATTTTCCCAAATCGTCTTAGCTTCTTTATCTCGTGGGTATACTGTGACATAAAGCTTTTCTTTATCCAATCCATACCATTCTGGACTTGTTAACAATTCCCACGCCCAAGGAATGACCTCTTTTTAAAGTAATCGCCTACCGAAAAGTTGCCCATCATTTCAAACAATGTATGATGTCGTGCTGTTTTACCAACATTTTCAATATCATTTGTTCGAATCGCTTTTTGCGCATTCGTAATGCGTGGATTCTTTGGTACGACTGAACCATCAAAATATTTTTTAATGTTGCAACTCCTGAATTAATCCACAACAATGTTGGATCGTCAACCGGAATCAAATTTTTTGAAGGTACGATTTCATGACCTTTAGACGCAAAGAAATCCAAAAACATTTGGCGAATCTCTGCCGATGATAATTCTTTCATATCAGCTAATCTCCTTAAATATTAAAAAACGCCTCTGCATAAGATGCGGACGTGTTACCGTGGTACCACCGCACTTTGCAAAGACGTTGTTTGTCATTTACCTTAAAACTCATAACGCTGAGACGCGGTGTGGATGAGCACACTTTTTCGTTGGGAGCATAAGTAAGCTATTGTGCACCTCACAGCTACCGGTACATTTCTGAATGTCAACTAACTTACCTATATATCCAACGATTAAAAATAATTCTCACAGAAAATTATTCTACTGTTGTCTATTCTATCACACTTACCAACCAATATGATTATCAGATTCAGGTAGCGCTAGCTGATGTGCATTTAACTCATCAAATACTTGCGCCAATATGGTTAATGCCTGATTGAGCTCTTCTTCCGTTATGACCAATGGCGGTTGAAAACGTAAAATATTGCCTCTTAAACTAATGATAATCACACCAAGTTCAAAAGCACGATAAATGATTTTAGTTGTTGCCTCAACATCTGCTTCTCCTGCTTGATTGACAATATCGACGCCACCATTTAAACCATAAAAACGAACATCCCCAATAAAAGTATACTGCGCTGCCATTTGATGGAAAAATGTCTCAGCAATCTGGCCTAGTCGTGCTGAACGTTCAATCAAATGTTCTTCTTCTATAACGTCTAGTGTTGCTAAAGCCGCTGCAGATGTGACAGGATTTCCAGCGGTTGTATATAAATTAGCTGGTGCATCTAAACTATCCATAATATCGCGTCGACCAATAACCGCACTCAACGGTAAGCCACTAGCAATCGATTTACCAATGCTCATCATATCAGGTACAATGCCGAAATGATCAATACTCCACATTTTACCAGTACGGCCTAATCCCTGATTCACCTCATCAACAGCAAACACAATACCATGCTGACGTGTAAATTCATAAACTAAATCCATATATTGCTGGGGTGCTTTAACGATGCCACCATCTCCTTGAATGGCTTCAATTAGAACCAATGCCACTTCTTCAGCTGGTAAGTAAGTTTCAAAGGGTAATTTGAATTGTTCAAATAAACGTTTTGAAAAGGTATCATCATCTTCCCCATCCAAGCGCTGATTTTGGTCAGGATAAGGTACCTTAACAATATCAGGTAATAACGGTCCCATTTTTCTGGACATGTTCAAGCTCACACCAGAAACTGACATTGATCCAAATGTTGATCCATGATAAGCACCAGTAAAACTAACAATGTAAGAACGACCAGTATAAGCACGCGCAAACTTTATAATGGCATCATTAGCGTCTGAACCTGAATTACCAAATGCTACCTTTTTATCACCATCTCCCGGTGCCAATTGAACTAACCGTTGTGCTAATGTAGCTGTCGTTGTGTTAGCAAAATACGCAGGTGTATATTGTATCAACTTGGCAGCTTGTTCTTGAATTGCTCGAACAACTTTAGGGTGTGAATGACCTGTATTGGTTGCACTTGCGCTGGCTAATAGATCAATATATTGATGATGATCTACATCAGTAATGATGGCGCCGGCACCTTTTTCAAGCACAATATCATAGTATTTAATGCGTGCTGTTTTTGCTAGATCTTGATTTTCTTGAGCTAAAATACGTTCATTATTAGACATACCATTTCTCCTCAATTGAAAACAAAAACAGCCAGTTTGTAAACTGACTGTTTGACCGTTATTTAACCATTTTGCTTACTGTGTCGTACACCATATAACAAGTAAACTAATAATCCAATTATGAACCAGACACCGGCATAAAGTTGTGCATCTCTACTTAATCCTGAGAAAACCCACATGCTCAGCAAACCAGCAATGGCAGGCGTAACAGGGTACCCTGGCATTTTAAAACCGGCTTCTGGTAAGTCAACACCTTCTCGTTTACGTAATGCATAAATACCAAATGAAACAAAGATAAACGCAATTAATGTTCCTGCAGAAATCAATTGTGCCAAGAAAGTGAATGGGAAGACACCACCAATAATCACTGCAACAATTGTTAATACAAGTAGTGCATTATTAGGTAAGCCTTTCTTATTCAACGTACCCAATGATTTAGGTAATAAGCCATCTCGACCGAATGAGTAAAGCAAACGTGAACCTGCCATCATCATACCAATCAAGGCAGTAAACATTCCGATTACGGCAATACCTTGTACAACTGTGGCCACACCACCAAATCCAGCTTCACGCAATGCCCAACCAATAGGTTCCGCATTGTCTTTATAGTTCGTATATTTAAACATTCCCACCAAAACTAAGGAAACGGCTGAGAATAATGAAACGGCAATAACTAATGATCCCAAAATACCACGTGGCATTGTCTTTTGCGGATTTTTAGCTTCAGCTGAATTGGCTGCAATCGAATCAAATCCGATATAAGCCAAGAAAATCATTGCGACACCAGCTTGGATTCCAGCCCAACCACCAAATGGTGTGCCATCAGGATTAGTACTTGGTGCTGGAATGAATGGGTGATAGTTAGCAGGGTGTACAGCGGTTAAACCAACAACAATGAAGATTAGCACTGCAATAACTTTAGCAATTACTAATATCATTTCAACACGTGATGTAGAAGATACTGAAAGTGATAACAAAACTGCGACAATAAGAATTGCAACAATGGCAACTAAGTCAACAACCCCACCACTAGGACCAGAAATTGATTCGGACCAACCAAATAGCCCATGTGTATCGAGTGCGCCCGCCAAGTTATCGGGTACTTTAAGACCTAGCATTGCCAATTCTGCACGGAAGTTAGCCGATAACCCTGATCCCACGAATGCGACAGCAATGAAATATTCAGCCAATAAGGCCCAACCGGCAATCCAACCAAATACTTCGCCAAAAATGACGTTAATCCATGAATAGGCTGATCCCGCAAATGGCATAGTTGATGCCATTTCAGCATACGCCAAGGCAACGAAGCCTGCGACAATGGCTGCTGCCAAAAATGACAATATTACAGCTGGTCCAGCATGCTGCGCTGCTACGACACCTGGTAAGGTGAAAATGGATGTTGATACAATTGTTCCGACGCCCAGCGCCAAGAAATCTTTAACGCCTAACACGCGATGTAAATGTTTATCTGATGCTAAATATCTATCTGGCGAATTCTTTTTGATGATGCGTTGCCATATGCCCATAAATTTTCTCCAACTTTAAAATATAATGAGACTATTATACACAATTATTAATTTATTTTCAAGTTACCGTTGAAACCACTGATTATAACTATCATTATATTATTATTATTTTTAACTATAGCTAATTTCATCTAGATATAGGCCGGCCGCAGCTGCCGTAAAACGTGCTTGCGAACGATCTTTGACTTCAATTAAGCGTTGAATATCATGAACTGGTCGCTTCCCTGTCCCAATTTCCAATAAAACACCAACCATAATACGAATTTGATTATACAAAAAGGCGTTGCCTTCAAATATAAAAACAATTTCCTGTTCATCAGGCTTATTAATAATGTCGGCACGTGTAATCCGACGGATTGTTGTTTGAGTTTGATTACCAGAAGCCGCAAAGCTCGCAAAATCATGTTCTCCCAATAAGTCAGGTAACGCTTTCTCAATGCGTTGAATATCTAATGGCCAGTGAAAATGACCAGCATATTTCCGCTTAAATGGATCGACAAAATCTTGCGTTGATAAACGATAAAAATATCTCTTATGATGCGAATTAAATCTCGCATGAAAGTCATCGTTAACAATTTCAACCTCTCGAATCATAATGTCACGTGGCAATAAAGTATTCAACCCTTTGCGTACACTAGCTGCAGGTATATTAAACGGCAAGTCAAAATTAATAACTTGTCCAAGTGCATGCACACCAGTATCTGTTCGAGAAGCACCAATGACACGAATTGGTGTTGCTGGATTTTTGGCCATCTGATTGACGACTTTGTTGAGCTCTCCTTGAACTGTTCGCACATCATTTTGTACTTGAAAACCAAAAAATCCTGAACCATCATAACTTACAATTGCTTTATAACGCGGCATACTCATACTCCTTTGTACTCTAAAAAAGACGCTTAGTGCGTCCGCCTTTAAAATAAGTCAAATTAAATTAAATACAAAACTGAAAAGAAAATAATAGAAAACAGAAGTAAACTTGCAAAAGCTTGATAATCCTGTTTTTTATATTTTAAAATGCGATATTTAGTACGATGCTCGGCATCTTTAAATCCCCGGACTTCCATGGCATTAGCTAAGTCTAGTGCGCGTTGTAAGGCACCAACAAACAGCGGAATCAGTAGTGGTACAATCGCCTTAGCACGTTTCACCGGCCCACCTGTTGAAAAACTCATACCTCGTGATTTTTGAGCATTCATAATTTTTTGTGTCTCATCCATTAATAATGGTACAAAACGTAAAGCAATTGAAAGCATCAAAGCCATTTCTGCAACTGGTACTTTAAGCGATTTTAATGGTTTTAATAGCGATTCTAGCGCATTTGCAATACTGGTGGGTGGTGTTGTCAATGTCATAATTGTCGACATTAAAATAATTAAAACAAAACGAAACATGACAAACAAAGCATTAATCACACCAGGCAGGGTAACTTTAATAAAACCAAAATGTAGTAATACCGGTGTACCCCCAGTGAAAAATATCTGCAACACAATTGTGAAGGCTAGTAGCCAAAAGATTGGCTTTAAACCATCAATATACATTTTAAGCGGTTGTTGCGTTAATAAAATAGTGAACCAGACAAATATCGCCGCTACTAGATAAGTTGACCACGTATTTGCCCATAACATGAGCAAGATGAATACAAAAGTACCAATAATTTTTGTTCGAGGATCTAACTGATGAACGACTGACTTTCCAGGAACGAAACGACCAATCATAATATTACCCATGCGTTGTCCCCCTAGAATTAATGAGATCTGTTAATGCTTTAATGGTTAACGGCCTTTGCTCAAACTGCCAGTCTTGCTGTCTAAGCTTTTCGGCAAATTGCCCAGCTTTTGGTAAATCCAACTTCATGTCAGTAAACCATTGTATATCACGATTAAACAATTGTTCTGGCGCTTCTTGCGCTGCCACTTTACCTTCATGCATAACAATGACCTGATCTGCAATTTGAGCCACATGATCCATTTGATGTGAAATTAAAATCACTGTTTTATTCAACGTCTTTAATTCAATAACCAAATTTAATAATTCTTGTTGACCCCTAGGGTCTAGCCCGGCTGCAGGTTCGTCCAAAACAACGATATCAGGATTACTAGCCAACGCACCAGCAATGGCAATACGCCGCATTTGCCCACCCGATAGTTCAAACGGAGATTTCTCCCATAGCGTCTCAGATACATTTAGACGCTTTAGGGCAATTTCTGCGGCGTTTTTGGCATCAGATCGACTGTATCCAAAATTAATTGGCCCATACATCACATCTTCCAGAACAGTATTTGCAAACAGTTGATTTTCTGGAAATTGAAATACCATGCCAACCTTTTCACGAATGCGCATCAATTCTTTTTCTTTAGTGTTTGCGGTGATGTGGTGATCTGCAACGGTTACCTGCCCTTCAGTGGGCAACAATAAACCATTAATATGCTGAATCAGTGTCGATTTCCCTGATCCAGTCTGACCAACTACAGCCGTCACTTGCCCTGTTGGAAAGTTCGCCGTGATGTCAAATAGGATCGGCTGTTCAAGTGACGTCCCTGCACCATAACTAAAATTTACTTGTTGGAAGTTGATAGCCAAGAAATTAATTCACTTTCATTTAAGTATTTTTGGGGTTTTTGATTCAAATGCGCAACTACTTCACCAGAAAAAGGTAAGCCCAACCCGTTGTGATGCAAAACGTCTGCTTCTGAAAAGACTTGCGCGGGTGTACCATCTAAAATCAATTGTCCATCATTAATCACAACTACGCGATCAGCTAGTGCTGCCTCATCCATGTCATGCGTAATCGTCACCAAAGTTAATGCATCACCAAACTGCTCTTTTAACTGTGTCAGTGTTGCCATTACTGCCTGCCGTCCTTCAGGATCAAGCATTGCCGTCGCCTCATCTAAAATAATGATTTTAGGTTGTAAAGCGAGCACACTAGCTAGTGCTACGCGTTGCTTTTGACCACCAGATAACGTATGTGGTTCTCGATCCTGATATTCAGACATCCCGACAATTTCGAGCGTTTTAGCAATCATTTTTGGCATGAGTTTTGTATCAATTTCATTATTCTCTAAACCAAATGCCACATCATCAGCGACGGTAGCACCAACAAATTGGTTATCTGGATTTTGGAAAACCATACCAATTTGGCTACGAACGTCATTAACCGTTGATTCAGATAAAACTTGATTGAATACGGTAATTCCACCTTGTGTTGGCGTTAACAACCCCATAATTAATTTTGCTAAAGTCGACTTGCCAGAGCCATTATGGCCGACCAAAGCCACCCACTGTCCAGGATCAATCGTTAAATTAAAATCCTGAAATAACGTCGTCTGATTTTGGTACTGATATGTTAAATTGTTAATCTTAATCGCATTTTCCATTAGCTATTATTTTATCATAATATTATCGTATAGGCCGTAATAAAATGTAAAGCTACTTTCACAAACTTTTCAAGCGATAATTCTTTTAAAATAGCTTTTATAGCGCTATAATTGTATTGGCTTTACTATTATCATATTACATTTTTCACAAAGGAAGAGTTTTTATCATGCCAAAAAGAACATTGTTGTCGTCGGTGCGGGGTTTGGTGGTGTTTTTGCAGCCAAACTCCTATCTCATAAGTTAAAGTCACAAAAAGATTATGACATTATCCTTATCGACAAACATTCTTACTTTACTTATATGACAGAATTACATGAAGTGGCCTCACAACGTGTGGCACCACAACATGTCCAAGAAGATCTAGAACATCTCTTTTACCAACATAAAAACGTTAAGCTTTTAACTGCCGAAGTTAATGGTGTTGATAAATCTAAACGAATCGTCAGTACAACCCAAGGTGATGTCCCCTACGAAAAGTTAATCTTAGCTGTCGGTGGCCAATCCAATGACTTTGGTACCCCTGGCGTTAAAGAACACGGATTTGAACTATGGTCAATGGAAGAATCTCTAACCATTCGTAATCATATTGAAAACACCGTTGGTCAAGGGGCTGCGGAATTAGATCCAGTTAAGCGTGAACAGATGCTAACAATAGCTGTTGTTGGTTCTGGGTTCACAGGAACTGAATTAATGGGTGAGTTCATTGAGCAACGTAAGGTCCTCGCTAAGACTTACAAGCTTGATGAGAATGAAATTAAACTTGTCATGTTAGAAGCCTCACCACAGATTTTAAATATGCTAAAAGATCGTAAATTAGCTGACAAAGCATACCGTTATATGACTGAACACGGTGTTGATATTCGCACCGATTCACGTGTTACATCAGTTGATGAAACCGGTATTACGTTTGCAGATGGTTCACGCTTAGCCACGCGTTCATTAATTTGGACAGCTGGTGTTAAAGCTAAATCATTCATCTCTGATTGGGGATTCAAATATGGCCGTGGTGGTCGTATTGAAGCAGATGATTATATGCGCGCTACTTCAGATGACGACAGTGCAGAGGAACATATTTATGTTGCCGGTGATACTTTGTCTTATGTCGATAAGACAACTGGTCCGGTGCCACAAACTGTTGAAGGTGCAGAGAATGCCGCGAAAACAGCAGTCATTAATATATTAGCTGACTTAGGATTAGGTTCACGTAAGACATTCACCGATGTTGTGAAATATCACGGATTTGCTGTATCGATCGGTTCACATTATACAGTTGCCAGTCTTTTAAAGAATATCAACATTTCTGGCTTTATGGCCGGTATGGCTAAACACGCCATTAACTTGTATTTCTATTCTCAAATTCGTTCTGCGTATTCTATTTTCAACTATACTTTGGATGAATTCTTCCGTACTGAAAATGGCCGTAATCCATTTAGAGGTACAATTTCTCGCTTAGGTAACGTTTTGTGGGCAACCCCGCTACGTCTATTACTCGGTGTTTTCTGGATCCTAGCAGCACTTGGCAATCTAAATACCGGTATGAACGACCTCTTCTGGCAACAAGGTATTGCCAGTTTCTTAGAACTTATCGTTGGTTCTGGTTTGATTTTTAGGCCTATTCACTTGGCCCCTTGGTTTAGTTTCAATCATTTTGGCAATTAGTGCTTGGGCAATGAATGGTTTTGATGTCATCCATTGGTTCTTAATCTTAGGTAGCCTTGCCATCATGAATGGATCCGGCCGTGGTATTGGTTTAGATTTCTTTGTTGTACCTTTACTCCAAAAATGGTTTGGTCAATTATGGTATGGTAAAGCAAAATCATACTACGATGAAATTCATAAATAAGTTATAATGATAGAGTGTGGCAGTGATGCTACATTCCGTACATAAAGAGTTGAAAAGAGAAAACTATGGCGACGTCACCTACATTGCCAATAATTTGGGATGAATTTCCAGAATTAAAAAACCACTAGAATTAGTGCTTCAGCAAGTTTCTAGTAGTTGGACAATTGGCTTCAAAGATATTGACACTGCGATCAAATCACAATTAAACGCTGGTAAACTTGTTAGACCTGCATTAACATTACTATTTTCTGAGTTAACTGATGAAGCTTACAATGAAAATGCTATTACATTGGGTGCTAGTGTCGAATTACTTCACTTAGCGACACTTATTCATGATGATATTATTGATGAATCTAAGTTAAGGCGCGGTCAGACAAGCATACAAACACGTTTTGGTAAGGATACCGCCGTTTATTCGGGTGATTATTTACTGACTGGTATGTTTACTTTGCTTAACAAGGTTAATAATATTGAAGTTAATCAGTACGCAAATGAGTCCTTAAAAGAAATACTATTTGGTGAATTATCACAAAAACAAAATCGTTATCGACTAGATATGACTTTTGACGAGTATCTTCTTCAAATTAAAGGTAAAACAGCTGCGCTGTTTAGAATGAGTACGTTATTTGGTATAATGAGTCGTCCAAATGACGAAATCAACAACTTTCGCGATTTAATGCAAAAAATTGGCGAAACTATGGGTATGACATTTCAATTATTAGATGATTATTTAGATTTTTCTGAATTAGGTGATAACCTCGCATTAGGTAAACCAACTGGTCAAGATATACAAAATGGTATCTACACCGCTCCCATATTGTTTGCCTTGCAAGATGAGACAAAACGTAATGACTTAAAAAACTTCTTGCACTACGTGATGCCATCACGCCAACGCAATTAAATCAATTACATGAACTTGTTGTTAACGCGCATGCTATTGAACAATTAAATGATTTATTGATGCACAATAACGAGCAATTAAATGCTTTAATTGAATCATTGCCTGATACCAAAATCAAACAACAATTACAGTTATTAAATACCAGATTACTTCATCGACATCAATAAAAAACGTATTGCTTATTAGCAATACGTTTTTATTTTAATAATGATTAGTCAACGAGTTCCAAGATGACCAATTGAGCGGCATCGCCACGACGTTGGACAGTCTTGAGAATTCGTGTATACCCACCATTACGCTCTGCGAAACGGGGTGCAACATCATCAAACAACTTTTGTAAAGCTGTTTGTACCTTTACATTATCATCATTTTCGATAACATCAGCAACTTCATTGCGAACGAATGCAGCAGCCTTACGACGTGCTGACAAATCACCGCGCTTACCTAATGTAATCATTTGATCAGTAGTCTTACGAACTTCTTTTGCGCGAGCTTCAGTTGTTGTAATACGACCATTAATTAGTAAATCAGTAGTCAAATCACGCAACATCGCTTTACGTTGTGAGCTTGTACGACCCAACTTACGATATGTCATTGGTGAATCCTCCTTTGTATTAGTAGTTTAAAGTCATGCGTTAATCTTCCTTGCGAAATCCAAGACCCATTTCAATGAGCTTTTCTTGGATTTCATCAAGTGATTTCCGACCGAGATTACGTACTTTCATCATGTCGGCTTCAGAACGATCAGTCAACTCCGATATGGTGTTAATGCCGGCCCGTTTAAGACAATTATAAGAACGAACTGATAAATCTAAATCTTCAATTGGTGCAGAATCCTGTACAGAAGAAACTGTTTGTTCAACATCTACCATTACTTCAGTCTCTGCAGCAACACTAGAAATATCAGTGAACAAATTCAAATGTTCAGATAAAATCTTCGCACCTAAACTCAAAGCATCACTTGGCTTGATAGAACCATTTGTCCAAATATCAAAAGTGAGCTTGTCATAATCATCACGTTGACCAACACGAGTATTCTCAACTTGATAATTAACACGTTCAATTGGTGTATAAATTGAATCAACCGCCAAAACGCCGATTGGCATTTCATCACGCAATTGCTTGTTTTCATCAGCTGATGAATAACCACGACCCTTTACTGCCGTGACTGTCATATGCAATGACTTACCTGCTGCTACAGTAGCTAAGTGCAATTCTGGATTCAAAACTTCAATATCAGCACTGCCCTGTAAATCAGCGGCAGTAACTTCTGCTGGACCTTGAACATCAATTTCAAGGCTTTTTTCTTCATCAGAATCAATAGCTAGCACAACTTTTTTCAAATTTAAAATTAGTTGAGTAACATCCTCAACAACGCCATCCACAGTCGAAAACTCGTGGACAACGCCATCAATCTGGACCGTATTAACGGCTGCGCCTGGAAGCGATGACAACAAGATGCGACGCAAGGAATTACCAAGAGTCGTACCATAGCCACGCTCAAGAGGCTCTACAACAAACTTGCCGTAGCGGGCATCCTCTTCGATGTTATGAATGTTTGGCTTTTCAAATTCAATCATCTGTTAATTATTTACCCCTTCTTTCACAGCAAGAGCAATGAAATTCGATTAAACACGACGACGCTTTGGTGGACGTGAACCGTTGTGTGGTACTGGGGTAACATCTTTAATTGATGTCACTTCCAAGCCTGCAGCTGCCAAAGCGCGAATAGCTGATTCACGACCTGAACCAGGTCCTTTAACAGTTACCGCAACAGTGCGCATGTTTTGTTCCATGGCACTTTTAGCTGCTGCTTCAGCAGCTAATTGAGCTGCGAACGGTGTTGACTTACGACTTCCTTTGAAGCCAAGTGCACCGGCTGATGACCAAGAAACTGCGTTACCTTGAACATCTGTAATCATGATGATGGTGTTATTAAACGTTGAATGGATGTGAGCCACACCAGTTTCAATATTCTTTTTCACACGGCGCTTACGCGTTGTACGACCTGCCATCTATCTGCCTCCTTTTCAATACTTTATCTATAATTTCTCGGATTATACTTTATATAATCAACAATACGTAACTAATGGTTACGATAATCATTTGCAGTATCGGTGAGGATGACTGCAGAAAAAGGTCATTATATTTATGTAAGAATAGTTTCCTATCCTATTAAAAAATAATTACTTCTTCTTACCAGCAATTGCTTTAGCTGGGCCTTTACGTGTACGGGCATTATTTTTCGTGTTTTGTCCACGAACTGGTAAGCCCTTACGATGACGAATGCCACGGTAAGCAGCGATTTCTTGCAATCCCTTGATATCAAGTGATATCTTACGACGCAAATCACCTTCCAATTGTAAGTTCAATTGGTCCACAGCTGCACGGATAGCATCTTCTTGATCAGAAGTTAAATCACGTACACGAACATCTTCAGAAACTTTTGCTTCTGTTAAGACCTTCTGTGCTGTAGTATTACCGATTCCGTAAATGTAAGTTAAGCCAATGACAATACGCT
Source organism: Leuconostoc fallax KCTC 3537 (assembly GCF_000165675.1). Taxonomy (GTDB): domain Bacteria; phylum Bacillota; class Bacilli; order Lactobacillales; family Lactobacillaceae; genus Leuconostoc_B; species Leuconostoc_B fallax. The sequence goes on from NZ_AEIZ01000020.1 coordinate 38,374, forward strand.
TGTCACGTGGCAAATCTATACCTGCAATACGAGCCATAACAATTTACCTCCTTATAGTATGTAATTAAGGCTAAACCTTAATTGATTTTATTTTTACTTGCCTGCACGTTGCTTATGCTTAGGGTTAGCTGAGCAAATAATCATTGTGCGACCATTACGCTTGATAACACGACAAGCATCACACATCTTTTTAACTGATGGACGTACTTTCATAATCTATTCCTCCTATTCGGTTAACTGATTATTTCAATCGCCTATTTGAAACGATACGTAATACGACCCTTCGTTAAGTCGTAAGGTGACATTTCAACAGTAACACGATCTCCTGGCAATATTCGGATAAAATTCTTACGAATCTTACCAGATACATGCGCCAAAATAACCGCACCATTTTCAAGTTGTACTTGGAACATTGCATTAGGTAATGTTTCTTTTACTTTACCTTCAATTTCGATGACATCATTGGCCACGCACTTAACCTCCTGTGCTTCATGTTATATCAAATGACAGTGTCCAACTAGCATATTCTACCAGAAAAAACAATGATATTCAATATTTTTAGTGTTTAGAAATGAATTAATCCAAACTATCTAAAACTTTTTTCACATCATGATACACGTCGTTAACTTCGCGACCACCATTAATTGCATGTAACACACCTGACTTTTGATAATAATCTACCAAAGGCAAGTTTGCTGCTTTATTAACAGCTAAGCGATTGTCAATTACTTCTGGTGTATCGTCTTCACGTCCACGTCCAAGTAATCTTTCACGCAAAATATCATCAGAAACTTCGAAATAAATAGTTGCCGAAATTTTCTTGCCGTTTTCAGCTAAATATTGATCTAAGAAAATTGCTTGTGCTTCATTTCTAGGATAACCATCTAGCATAAAGCCGGCTTCGACATCATCTTTTTCTAATCGATCAGCAACCATTGCATTAGTAATTTCATCTGGAACTAAATCACCTGCGTCCATAAAAGCTCTTGCTTTTTGGCCAAGATCAGTGTCATTTGCCAAGTTAGCACGGAAAATATCGCCCGTACTAATATGAACAAGTGGATAGTCCTTTACTATAAGATCTGCTTCAGTACCTTTACCGGCACCTGGCAAACCCAATAAAATCAAATTTTTAGCCATTAGTTGCCTCCCGAGCTGCTAATTGTTCCTTTTTAATAAATCCAATATAATTACGCTTTTGCATTAATCCATCGATTTGACGAATCAAATCTAGTGCAACACCAATAGTAATCAGTAAGCTAGTACCACCTAATCCAATGCGTTCGTTTAGCCCCCAAATATCTCCAGCGATTAATGGCACTAATGCTACGAATCCCAAGAACAAAGAACCAACAAAACTCAAATTAAGTAGTAATTGCGAAACAAAGGCTTTTGTTTCTTTTCCGGGGCGAATACTTACAATATAAGCACCCTGCTTCTGTAAATTATCAGATAGCTTTTCAGGATTAACTTGAACAAAGGCATAAAAATAAGTAAAGACGATAATTAGAACAGTATATAATATAGCACCTGGTACAGTTGTCATACTAAACAACTGTTGCATCACTTGATACCATCCTGCCGAACTGTATTTATCCTGGAAAGCAAATAAGACGGTTTGTGGTGTTGAAATAAATGATGATGCAAAGATAACCGGTATCACACCAGATACATTGACCTTCAGTGGCAAATAGGCTTCACTCCCATATGCTGCTGCTGATCGCGTATACTGCATCTGTAATCGGCGAGTGGCTTCATAGAACCATGTCACAATTGCAATGACTAAGACAATCGCAATGAGTAACACAATCATAAACACCCAACCGTTTACTTTTTCATTTGCACTGGCTTCTAATATATTCTCCTTAAAGAGCTCATATAAGCCAGATGGTACTTGTGAAATAATACCTGCAAAAATGACCATGGAAACACCGTTTCCTAATCCTTTTTCAGTAATCATTTCGCCAAGCCAAACTGCAAACATTGTTCCAATTGTCATTACTGATCCAATAATCACAAATGAACTCAAACTATTAGTTTGACTCACCAATCCGTATGCTGACAGTGAATTAAATCCAGCTGTTATACCTACAGATTGGACAAAAGCAAGTACAAGGGTCAACCATCGTGTGGCGTTGTTCAACTTTCGTCTTCCAACTTCACCTTGCTTACTCCATTCCACAAAGCGAGGCACGATATCTAATTGCAAAAGTTGCACAACAATTTGTGCCGTCACGTATGGTGAAACACCCATTGCAAACAACGAGTAATTCATCAAGCCGCCACCAGAGAATATGTTTAATATATTCATTAACCCAGAATTGGCCATATTCGTCAAAGCAGCAGGATCAACACCAGGAACTGTAATATGTGTCCCTATTCTGTAGACAAACAGAATCAAAAATGTCCATCCCAACTTCTTTCGAATATCTTTCTCACGTACTGCATTAAATAACGTGCTAAGCATTAAATCACCTCAGTAGAACCACCGGCTTGTTCAATTGCAGCAACTGCGGCAGCTGAGAACTTATGTGCTTTAACTGTTAACTTCTTTTCAAGTTGACCAACAGCAAGAATTTTAACACCTGACTTTTGGTTTTTAACAATACCGTTTTCAATCAAAAGTGTTGGTGTTACTTCATCACCATCATTAAAGCTGTTTAACTTGTCCAAATTAACAACTGCGTATTCTTTACGTGAAATATTTGTAAATCCACGCTTTGGAATACGACGGTACAAAGGCATTTGACCACCTTCAAATCCCAAACGTGTCTTACCACGAGCCTTTTGACCCTTTTGACCACGTCCGGCTGTTTTACCGTTACCAGATGATGTACCACGGCCAACACGGTTACGTACTTGACGTGAACCTTCAGCTGGTTGTAATTCATTCAACTTCATTTTCGGTACCTCCTATTTTAGTGAGTAACTTTTTAGTTAAATTATTTAACTTCTTCAACGTTAACTAAGTGTGCAATATGGAAAATTGCACCACGAGTAGCTTCGTTATTAGGCTTCACCACTGAACTATTAACGCGACCTAAGCCAAGTGACTTAACAATCGCACGTTGCTTAGGTAAGCGATGAGCCGCACTTCTGATCAAAGTGATTTTTAAATCAGCCATATTATCGCTCCTTATTCAGCTAAGTGTTCCAAAGAAACACCACGCAACTTTGCTACTTCTTCAGCATCTTTCAAGCTAATCAAAGCATCGAAAGTTGCACGAACAACGTTAACAGGAGTTGCTGAACCCAATGACTTGGCAGTCACATCAGCAATACCTGCAAGTTCCATTACGGCACGTGCTGCACCACCGGCAGCAACACCAGAACCTTCTTCGGCGGGCTTAACCAAAATCTTACCGCCGCCCCATTCACCAAGTACTTCATGAGGAATAGTTGTCTGAACTGTTGGAACAGTAATCAACTTACGCTTAGCATCTTCAACAGCTTTACGGATTGCTTCAGGTACTTCTTGTGCTTTACCAGTACCAAATCCAACGTGTCCATCCTTGTCACCAACAACTACCAAGGCAGCAAAACGCAAACGACGTCCACCCTTGACAACTTTTGTAACACGGTTAATAGCAACAACGTTTTCTTCTAATTCACCAAGTGACTTAGGATTAACGAATTCAACCATTATTTATTCCTCCTTTCTTTAGAACTTCAACCCGTTTTCACGAGCTGCTTCGGCCAAAGCCTGAACACGACCGTGATATAAATATCCACCACGATCAAAGATAACATCGCTGATACCCTTTTCTTGACCGCGTTGTGCAATCAAAGTACCAACTTTTGTTGCTTGTTCTGTTTTTGAACCACTTGAAACTTCTGTGTCAAGTGTTGAGGCACTTGCTAGCGTTACACCCGCTACGTCATCAATTAATTGCGCGTAGATGTTTGTATTAGAACGGAAAACGTTCAAACGGGGGCGCTCAGCAGTACCAGAAACCTTTCCACGAACGCGCTTATGGCGCTTTGCGCGGAGCTTATTCTTATCTGGTTTTGAAATCATAGCTGTGCTTTCCTTTTCTTAAAGACTAATATATAGCCGATTATTATTTAATCAATAAATGAATGCGTTAGGCACATAAGTAAAATAAATTACTTACCTGTCTTACCTTCCTTACGACGAACAACTTCGTTTTCGTAACGAATTCCCTTACCCTTATAAGGTTCAGGTGCACGAACAGCGCGAATTTCTGCGGCAAGATCACCAACACGTTGCTTGCTGATACCTGAAACAATAACAGTTAATGAATCTGGCACTTCAACAGTCAAATCTTCACGATTTTCGAATTCCACAGGATGTGAATAGCCAACGTTCAAAACAAGCTTGTCGCCTTGTTTTGAAGCACGATATCCAACACCAACTAGCTTCAAAGTCTTTTTGAATCCAGTTGAAACACCTTCAACCATGTTATGAACGTTTGCACGAGTTGTACCGTGCAAAGCTTTTGTACGGTTGTCATCGCTTGAACGAGTAAAGATAGCTTCTGTTTCTTCAACTTTTAAAGTAATTGCTGAAGAAATTTCGCGTGATAATTCGCCCTTAGGGCCTTTAACAGTAACAGTTGCACCATTTTGTGTAATTTCTACATTTTCAGGGATAGCAACTGCCTTATTTCCAATACGGCTCATGGTAAGTCTCCTTTCTTAGATGTATTACCAAACGTAGGCGATAACTTCGCCACCAATTTGCTTTTGACGAGCTTCCTTATCAGTGATAACACCTTCTGATGTTGAAATAATTGCAACACCCAAGCCATTTAACACTTTTGGAAGTTCTTCAGCCTTGGCATATTTACGTAAGCCAGGCTTTGATACACGCTTAATACCTGTGATAACACGCTGACGGTCTTCGCCGTACTTCAAGAATACACGGATAACACCTTGCTTATTGTCATCGATATATTCAATATCACGAACGAAACCTTCAGACTTCAAGATTTCAGCAATGCTCTTCTTAATTTTTGATGCAGGAGCTTCAACAACTTCGTGATGCGCCAAATTGGCGTTACGAACACGTGTCAAAAAATCTGCAATCGGATCAGTCATAGACATCTATCGATATCCTCCTTCATATTTTTAAGCGAGCCGCACATTACGACCCGCTTTTAACTATGAGAGAATAATTATTACTCTAACATAGTTAAAAACGCATCGCTCTATAGAGCTTCACTGCGTTTTTAAACTAATTATTACTTAGTAAATGGCATACCTAATTGTGACAACAATGCACGACCTTCTTCGTCGTTTTGAGCTGTTGTAACAATAACGATATCCAAACCACGAACACGATTAACTTGATCATAATCGATTTCTGGGAAAATCAATTGTTCGCGAATACCTAATGTGTAATTTCCACGACCATCAAAAGCTTTTGATGATACACCACGGAAATCACGAACACGTGGTAATGAAACATTAATTAACTTATCCAAGAACTCAAACATACGCTCACCACGTAATGTTACCTTGGTTCCGATTGACATACCTTCACGCAAACGGAAACCAGCGATTGACTTCTTGGCTTTTGTGATAACTGGCTTTTGACCAGAAATCAACTTCAATTCTTCAACCGCTTCATCTAAGTTCTTTGAGTTTGAAACAGCATCACCAACACCCATGTTCAAAACAATTTTATCAATTTTTGGAACTTGCATTGATGATGTGAAATCAAACTTTTTGATTAAAGCAGGTTGAACTTCATTAACATATTTTTCTTTAAGACTGTTAGCCATGAAAATGATTTCACCTTTCGAATATTAGCCTAATACATTACCAGACTTTTTAGCAACGCGAACTTTTTTACCATCTTCTACTTTAAAACCAACACGAGTTGGTTCGTTAGTTGAAGGGTCAAGCAATTGCACGTTTGAAACATGGATAGGTGCTTCGATATCGATAACACCACCTTGTGGATATTCGTTAGAAGGCTTTTGATGCTTCTTAACGATGTTCACGCCTTCGACAACGACACGGTCTTGAGAAGAAATAATTTTATTAATTACGCCTTCTTTTCCCTTATCCTTACCTGCAATGACGCGAACCTTATCACCTGTTTTTACAAACATGATTGGCTCCTCCTTGTCATTATTAGAGCACTTCTGGTGCCAATGAAACGATACGCATATAATCACTGTCACGCAATTCACGTGCAACAGGACCAAAGATACGTGTACCAACTGGTGACTTATCGTCCTTCACAATAACAGCAGCATTTTCATCAAAATTGATGTATGAGCCATCAGTACGACGAACATCTGAAACTGTACGAACGATGACTGCCTTTACGACGTCACCCTTCTTAACATTACCACCAGGAATAGCTTGCTTAACAGTTGCAACAATCATGTCACCCACACCAGCAAACTTACGGCCTGAACCACCGAGCACTTTAATCGTCAAGATTTCACGTGCACCGGAGTTATCGGCCACTTTTAAACGACTCTCTTGTTGAATCATGGTTCTTCCTCCTTATTAGCAATTAATTACGACGATTGAAAAAATCGAATTAAAGAATAACTGCCTCTTCAACGATCTTTACCAAACGGAAGTGCTTAGTTGCAGACAATGGACGCGTTTCCATAATTTGAACAATATCACCCATCTTGGCTGAGTTGTTTTCATCATGAGCCTTAAACTTCTTGGTATACTTAACGCGCTTACCATAGGTAGGGTGGTTAACATAAGTATCAACAGCGACAGTAATTGTCTTGTCCATCTTATCTGAAACCACGTGACCTTGGTAAACCTTACGAGCATTACGATCTTCACTCATCTTTCAGCTTTCTTCCTTTCGTCTTATTGTTTGGCAGTTGCCAATTCTTGTTGACGGATAACTGTTTTTACCCGTGCAATGTCCTTACGAACTTGTGCGATACGCGCCGTATTCTCTAATTGACCAGTAGCCAATTGAAAACGTAGGTTGAATAATTCTTCCTTGAATTCGGCTTCGCGCTTTTGCAAATCCGCAAGTGACAATGACTTTAATTCACTTGCTTTAGCCATTATTCAGCCTCCCGAGTAACAATTTTCGTACGTACAGGCAACTTGTGTTGTGCCAAACGCAAAGCTTCACGAGCTGTTGCTTCTGGAACGCCACCAACTTCAAACATGACCTTGCCACGCTTAACTGGTTCTACCCAACCTTCGGGAGCACCCTTACCATTACCCATTCGTACACCGACACCTTTAGATGTATATGACTTGTGAGGGAAGATTTTAATCCAAACCTTACCACCACGCTTCATATAACGTGTCATTGCAATACGAGCAGCTTCAATCTGACGATTTGTAATCCAACTTGAAGTTGTAGCTTGCAAACCATACTCACCGAATGTTACAGTCTTGCCGCCTTTAGCCTCACCACGCATGTGGCCACGGTGTACACGACGGAACTTAACACGCTTTGGTACTAACATGTTTGCTTCCCTCCTTACTTATTAGTCTTGTTTGCCTTTTTAGGCAAGATATCACCACGGTAAATCCATGTCTTGATACCCAAGTGACCATAAGCTGTATCAGCTTCGTCCCATGAGTAATCAATATCAGCACGCAATGTGTGCAAAGGTACTGTACCTTCAGTATATTGTTCAATACGAGCAATATCTGCACCATTCAAACGTCCTGAAACCATGATCTTGATTCCCTTTGCGCCAGAACGCGTTGCACGCTGAATAGCGCCACGCATTGCACGACGGAATGCCACACGGCGTTCCAAGTCTCCGGCAACTTGTTGTCCAACCAAGTGGGCAGACAAGTCAGGCTTCTTGATTTCAACAATGTTAATAAACACGCGCTTGGCACGTCCTTTTTCATCAACATCTGTTAACTTTGCCAACTGTGTACGAAGCTTTTCAACTTCAGATCCACCCTTACCAATAACCATTCCTGGCTTTGCAGTATGAATAGAAATATCAACACGTGACTTTGTACTACGTTCAATTTCAACGCGATCAACTGAGGCGTCAGCTAAATTCTTTTCGATAAATTTGCGAATACGCAAATCTTCGTGAAGTTGGTTAGCATAATCAGCCTTGTCAGCAAACCACTTTGCATCCCAGTCGCGAATAACGCCGACACGGAATCCAGTAGGGTTAATCTTTTGACCCATTACTTTGCCTCCTTCTCAGCAACCACAATTGTGATGTGGCTAGTACGCTTGTTAATAGGTGAAGCTGAACCCTTGGCACGTGGACGGAAACGCTTAAGCGTTGGTCCTTCGTTAGCAAAGGCTTCCTTCACAATTAGATCTTCTCTATCAAGAGAGAAGTTGTTTTCAGCATTAGCAACTGCTGAGTTCAAAACCTTATAAATATCTTCTGAAGACGTGTTAGGTAGGAACTGCAAAATTGCAAATGCTTCGTTAACACTCTTGCGACGAAGTGTATCAAGAACTAAGCGTGCCTTACGTGGGGCAACGCGAACAATCTTGGCTGTCGCGCGAGCTGAAGTAACTTGTTCAGCCATTTCTCAATTTCCTCCTTATTATTTAGCGGTCTTCTTGTCGTCGTTCTTGTGACCTTTAAACGTACGAGTTGGAACAAATTCACCCAACTTATGACCAACCATATCTTCTTGTACATAAACTGGAACGTGCTTGCGACCATCATAAACGGCAATTGTAAAGCCGATAAAACTTGGGAAGATTGTTGAACGACGTGACCAAGTCTTGATCACAGACTTCTTTTCAGAGTCTTGTTGTGCGTCAATCTTCTTAAGCAAGTGTGGGTCCGCAAATGGTCCCTTTTTTAAACTACGAGCCATTATTTGTCTCCTTCCTTACTTGCCTTTACGGCCGCGAACAATTAGCTTTGAAGACTGCTTCTTAACGTTACGAGTCTTCTTACCTGCTGTTTTCTTACCCCATGGGCTCATTGGACTTGGACGACCGACAGGCGCCTTACCTTCACCACCACCATGTGGGTGATCGTTAGGGTTCATAACTGATCCACGTACGTGTGGACGCTTACCACGCCAACGGTTACGACCAGCTTTACCCCAGTTAACCAATGAATGTTCTGCATTACCAACTTCACCAATTGTTGCACGGTTTGTTGCCAATACCATACGAACTTCACCTGAAGTCAAACGTACAATCACATACTTACCATCTTTACCCAAAATTTGAGCAGATGTTCCAGCTGAACGTGCCAACTGTCCACCTTTACCAGGCTTCAATTCAATATTGTGAATTAAAGTACCTTCAGGGATGTTAGCTAATGGCAAGGCATTACCAATCTTAATATCGGCATCAGAACCAGATTGGATTTTTGCACCAACCTTAAGTCCCTTAGGCGCCAAGATATATGACTTAACACCATCTTCATATACTAACAAAGCGATGTTTGCTGTACGATTTGGATCATATTCGATTGCCTTAACCGTAGCAGTCTTGTCATCCTTAATACGTTTGAAATCAACCAAACGATAAGCTTGTTTATGTCCACCAGCGTGATGACGTACTGTCATACGACCAGATGCGTTACGTGCGCCAGTTTTTGATTTTTTGGCCAACAAACTCTTTTCCGGTACACTCTTTGTGATTTCAGCGAAATCCAAAGATGTCATATTACGACGACCGTTTGAGGTTGGCTTGTATTTCTTGATAGCCAATGTCTTTTCCTCCTTTTAAGATTAACCTTCGTTAAAGATTTGAATATCTTTTGAATCTTGTGACAACGTTACCGTTGCTTTCTTCATCTTACGTGTGTAACCAACATAACGTCCTTGGCGCTTCTTCTTGCCGCGTACGTTTGCTGTATTCAAACGTGAAATTTGTACATCGAAAATTGATTCGATAGCCTGCTTAATTTGAGGCTTTGTAGCGCGCACATCAACTTCGAAGACATAGCGCTTGTTTTCTGTTTGCGCCATTGAAGCTTCGGTGATGATTGGGCGACGGATAATATCGCGTGCATCCATTAGGCAAGACCTCCTTGGATTTCTTCGATTGCTGACTGAACAATCACTAATTTGTCAGCGTTTACCACGTCAAGCACGTTAATACCCTTAGCTGTCATAACTTGTACATTGTTCAAGTTACGAGCTGACAAGATTGCGTTATCATTATCTTCGTCAACGATAACTAATACTTTTGAATCAACTGACAAGTTAGCCAAAACTTGGCCAAAAGCCTTTGTCTTTGGTGTTTCAAAACTCAAAGCATCAACAACAAGTAACTTGCTTTCTGATACTTTTTGGCTCAAAGCTGATTTCAACGCTAATTGATATGATTTACGGTTGATACGGTAAGCGTATGAACGAGGTGTAGGTCCGAAGACAACTCCACCGCCACGCCACTGTGGTGAACGCGTTGAACCCTGACGGGCACGTCCAGTACCTTTTTGTTTCCAAGGCTTCTTACCACCACCGCTCACTGCTGAACGGTTTTTAACAGCGTGCGTTCCTTGGCGAAGTGCAGCACGTTGCATCAAAACAGCGTCTGTCACAACCGCATTGTTTGGTTCAACACCAAACACCGCATCGTTCAATTCGATTTCTGTAGCTTGGCTACCATCTTGCTTTAATACAGCAACTTTAGTCATGATTGTTCTCCTTTCTAAATAATTTATATTAAGCTTCGTCTGCAGCAGCTGCTTCTACACCAGCCATCTTGATTGCAGGATGCTTTGCATTAACTTTTACAGTAGACTTAATTGTTAATAGACTCTTGTTTGCACCAGGTACGTTACCCTTTAGCAACAATAGGTTGTTTTCAACATCAACATGTACGATTGCAACGTTTTGCATTGTACGCTTGTTGTTACCCATGCGACCAGGCAAAAGCTTTCCCTTGAACACACGGTTGATGATAGCACCCATTGAACCAGGGCGACGGTGGTAACGAGATCCGTGAGCCATAGGACCACGTGATTGTCCCAAACGCTTGATAGCACCTTGGAAACCATGTCCCTTAGTGATACCAGTTACATCGACGTAATCACCAGCTTGGAATGTATCAACTTTAATCTCATCCCCAACGTTAAATTCGCCTTCCGCGTCACGGATTTCACGAATGTAGCGCTTAGGGGTCGTGTTTGCTTTTTTAGCGTGACCTTGTTCAGGTTTGTTTGACAAAACTTCGCGCTTATCTTGGTAACCAAGTTGCACTGCACTGTATCCGTCTGTTTCTGCATTTTTTAATTGCAAAACAACGTTTGGTGTAGCTTCAACTGCAGTAACTGCGATTAATTCGCCAGTTTCAGTGAAAACCTGAGTCATACCGACTTTGCGGCCTAAGATACCTTTAGTCATGACTATACTCCTCAATAGTTTAATATATATTCTCGTAATTTATATCAATTACAACTTAATTTCGATTGCTACGCCGCTTGGTAATTCAAGCTTACGTAATGAATCAACTGTTTTATCAGTTGGGTTCACAATGTCAATCAAACGCTTATGCGTGCGCATTTCAAATTGTTCACGGCTATCCTTGTGCTTATGTGGTGAACGTAGAATTGTATACAATGTACGTTCTGTTGGCAAAGGAATAGGACCTGCAATTTCAGCGCCCGTACGCTTAGCTGTTTCAACAATCTTTTCTGCTGATTGATCTAAAATACGGTGCTCGTATGCCTTCAAGCGGATACGGATTTTCTTTTGTGCCATTTTCGTGCCTCCTCGTTGATTTTCAAAACCAGCTAACTCCGTTTAAAAACCGACAACATATGCTTGTGTTTGCGCGCCCATGGCAACGCGGCCGCGCGTGTCGCAACCTTAAACATCATTGCTAAACATTGATACACCAGTGTTTTAGAGCACTTATACTCGTGCTCTTACAAAAGCGTACTTGTATATAATACTAGAAAAACCTTGCAATAGCAAGGCTTTTCTAGTATTTTTTATAATTAATCAACGATTAACCATCTTAAACTCTAAGAAGGCATCATTGTACTTTTCAGTCCATTTCTGTCCTAAATCATCATAAACTTGCAAATGTGCGATTGTTTTATCATCTGGATAAAATTGTCGATCATTCCGAATCGACTTTGGTAATAAAGCCAACGCCTTTTTATTCGGTGTCGCATATCCAATATATTCAGCATTTTGTGCTGCATTCTTTGGCTCGTTCATAAAATTCAAGAAAGCATAGGCTGCTTTTTATTTTTGGCAGTCTTTGGCATCACTATATTATCAAACCATACATTGGATCCTTCTGAAGGTACCGTATAACGCAAATGCGAATTATGACTCATCGCCTCTGCGGCTTCACCAGAATAAGTGACCGCAACATCAGCCTCACCTTGTGCCATATACATTTTAATCTCGTCTGCAATAATCGCCTTAACGTTAGGCATCAAAGTAGATAACTTGCCTTGTGCCGCAGCTAAATCAGCAGCCGACCGTGTATTAACTGACTTACCTTGCGTAATCAAAGTAAATCCAAGTACATCTCTTGCTGAATCAATCAGCATAATACGTTGTTTAAATTGAGGTGACCACAATTGATCCCAGTGTTGCACTTCTTTTGCACTCACGGTGTCTTCATTATAAATAATGCCCAACGTTCCCCAAAAATATGGTAAAGAATACTGGTTTCCTAAATCAAAATTCTGATTTAAAAAGCGCTGATCATAATTTTCAAGTCCTTTTAGACGATGATGATCCAACTTCAATAATAAATGCTCACGTTTCATCTTAGAAATCATGTACTCTGATGGAATGGCTAAATCATAATGCGTACCACCTTGTTTAATTTTTGTATACATCGCTTCATTAGAATCAAATGTTTCGTAATTAACTTGATAGCCTGTTTCGGCCGTGAAACGTTTCAATAACGCCGGATCAATATAATCGCCCCAATTATAAAGGTTTAAGGTTTTACTCGATTCACGTGTATTACCTGTACTTGCCAATAAATAATAACGCGCGCCAAAAGCTAATCCAACCAGCAATAAAACACAAACAATAAAAGCTAATATTTTTTCATATTAGACGCCCTCCGTCGCTGAAGTAATTAAGCGCGTCGTGTGCTTTTTATTCTGTGATCGTGTTGAAACAAAGTAATACGTTAACACAAGTAACAATGATACAACAAACATCAAAGCACTTAAGGCATTAATTTCAAGACTAATTCCTTGACGAGCACGCGAGTATATTTCGACTGATAGCGTAGAGAAGCCATTCCCCGTTACAAAAAATGTGACCGCAAAGTCATCTAATGAATAGGTAAAAGCCATAAAAAAGCCTGCTAATATGCCCGGTGAAATAACCGGTAAAATAACGCGTGATAACATCTGCCAATTATTGGCACCCAAATCTTTTGCAGCAGCTACTAAAGATGTATTCATCTCTTTTAATTTGGGTAAAACCATCAACACGACAATTGGAATCGAAAACGCAATATGTGATAACAACACACTCATAAAGCCCAATGAAAAACCAACAACCGTAAAGAGTATCAAAAAGCTCGCACCAATAATAACGTCTGGAGAGACTAACAAAACATTATTTAACGACAAAACAATATCCTTCATCGTCCGACTGCTCTGATTATAAATATATAATGCACCTGCAGTACCAATCACACTCGCAATCAAAGAGGATAACAGCGCCACCACAAATGTATTGAGCACAATTTCAATAATACGAGTATCGGCAAAGAGTTCTTGATAATGTTTTAAAGAAAAACCGTCCCAACCTTGCATCACATCGCCAGCGTTAAAAGAATATATAACTAGGAAAAAATAGGTAGATATAATAATATGAAGACTATCCATAAATATAGATTTGACCATCTGACTTTTTTCATTTTAACGCCTCTTTCTAGCACGATCTCGTGTCAAAATCATAGTGATCACCATCGCAACAATCAAGATCACGCCAATCGTTGAACCTAATTGCCAATTTTGTGTCACTAAAAAATGTTCCTCAATCGCTGTACCTAAAGTAATGACGCGGTTACCGCCAATTAATCGTGTAATCATGAAAAGACTCAAGCTGGGAATAAACACTGCTTGAATACCTGACTTCACACCTGGCATCGACAGCGGCACAATGACACGCCGAAGTGTTTGCCACTTATTAGCACCCAAATCATGACTCGCTTGCGTTAACTTAGGATCCAATTCAGCTAATGAATTAAAAATAGGTAAGATCATAAAAGGAATTTCAATATAACTTGCCACTAGCAAAAAACTCCAGTCGCTAAATAATAACTGTTGCGGTGCAATACCAAAAAAGATAAAAACGCATTAACTGACCCAGTATGACTCAACAAGCCAATAAACGCATACGTCTTTAATAATAAGTTAATCCATGTTGGCAAGATGACCAGCAACAACCAAAATTGACGTTGCTTTAACTGATTTAGCAAGTATGCCGTGGGATAACTAATAACTAAAGTGATTAAGGTAATCACAACAGCATAAAAAACTGAATTAAAGGTCATACGCAGATACGTACCTGACCCAAAATAAGTCATATAGTGTCGTAATGTAAAGTGCCCGTCCGCCGTAGTTAGACTTTGCATCAATAATAAAACCAACGGTGCAATCACAAAAAGCACAAGCCAAAAGCCATAAGGAACCAGATAAAATAATCTTCGTTGTTGCTTACTATTCATCATCGTCCTCATAACTTTCTAAACGTGCATCAAAGTCATCTTCTGATTCATTAAAACGCATAATATGAATATCTTCTGGATGAAAAAATAGCCCCACACGTTCACCAATTGTCGCTGAATTTGTCGCTTGTACTTGCCATTCATTACCATCATCATCTATTGCCGTGATTTCATAAAAATCACCTCTAAATGACTGAGTTTCGATTGTAACAACCAACTTCCCCTCATCAATGGGAACTAAATCCAAATCTTCCGGTCGCAGCACAACCTCCACACGTTCGTTGGCACGCATACCAGCATCGACATTTTCGAAATCCTTACCCACGAAATGCACTAAATAATCTGAGCGCATGCTACCTTCAACAATATTACTTTCACCAATAAAATCAGCAACGAAATGATTAATGGGTTCGTCATAAATATCCTCAGGTGTCCCATTTTGTTGGATAACACCATCGTTCATAACAAAAATCCAATCTGACATCGCTAACGCTTCTTCTTGATCATGAGTCACGAAGATAAATGTAATACCTAAGCGCTGTTGGATCTCTCTTAATTCGTACTGCATTTCTTTACGCAACTTATAATCCAGTGCAGATAGTGGTTCATCCAATAACAATACTTGAGGTTCATTAGCTAACGCCCGCGCAATCGCAATACGTTGTTGCTGTCCCCCAGACAGTTCATCTATTTCACGGTTAGCAAATTCACGCAACTTAACCAAATCCAGCATTTCATACACCTTGGATTTGATTTCTTCCTTATTTAAGCCTTTAAGCCGTGGCCCAAAAGCCACATTTTCAAAAACATTCATATTAGGAAATAGCGCATAATTTTGGAAAACTGTATTCACACGGCGGTGTTCAGCAGGCACCTCATTAATACGCTGGTTTTCAAATATAATATCACCATTATCCGCCATTAATTGTCCAGAAATTAATTTTAAAATCGTTGATTTCCCTGATCCGGACGGTCCCAATAATGTGTAAAATTTCCCAGATTCAATTTCAAAATCAATATTCTTCAAAACTTCTGTATCATCAAACGATAGCGATACCTTTTTGAATTCAATCACTGGTTTCTGCTCTGTCAAAATCTCTCACCTCATTCATCTTATCCAATGTATTTCTTAATCATACAAAATTAGTGCTTGAATAGCTAGCTATGCATTTTAACTACAAACAACATTTTTATTGCTCTAATATGACAGGACAAGTGATCATATTTGTCCAAATAAAAAACCGCCGAAACGGCGGCCTTTCGTTAGAATGTGCTTATTCAGCAGCGTTCTTTTTAATAATATCTTCTTGAATGTTCTTAGGAACAGCTTGATAGTGATCAAAGACCATTTGGAAAGTACCACGACCTTGTGTTGCTGAACGCAAAGTAGTAGCATAACCAAACATTTCAGCCAAAGGAACCTTAGCCTTAACAGCCAAAACAGGACCACGTGCTTCTTGTCCTTCAATCAAACCACGACGTGCTGAGACATGTCCCATAACATCACCAAGGTTTTCTTCAGGCACAACAATGTCAACAGCCATAACTGGTTCCAAAATAACGGCACCAGCTGTCTTAGCAGCTTCCTTCAAAGCTAATGAAGCAGCGATCTTAAAGGCAGCTTCAGAAGAATCGACATCGTGATAAGAACCATCATACAACTTGGCCTTCAAGTCAACCAATGGGAATCCAGCCAATGGACCAGCATTCAAAGCATCCTTCAAACCAGCTTCAACTGAAGGAATGTATTCACGTGGCACAACACCACCAACAATAGCGTCTTCGAATTCGAAGCCAGCACCTTCATCGTTTGGTGAGAATTGAATCCAAACATCACCATACTGTCCTTTACCACCAGACTGACGCTTGAAGAATCCACGCGCTTCAACAGTCTTAGTGAAGGCTTCACGGTAGGCAACCTGAGGTGCACCAACAGTCGCTTCAACGTTAAATTCACGCTTCATACGATCAACCATGATATCCAACTGCAACTCACCCATACCAGCGATCAAAGTATCACCAGTTTCTTGGTTAGTTGTTGCACGGAATGATGGATCTTCTTCAGCTAACTTTTGCAAAGCGTTGGCTAACTTATCTTGGTCAGCCTTTGTCTTTGGTTCGATAGCCAATTCAATAACAGGATCAGGGAATTCCATTGACTCCAAGATCAACTTGTTATTAACGTCTGTCAAAGAATCACCAGTTGTTGTATTCTTCAAACCGATAGCCGCAGCAATATCACCTGAGAATACTTCTTCAATTTCAGTACGGCTAGTAGCGTGCATTTGTAGCAAACGACCAACACGTTCACGTGAATCTGAAGATGTGTTTTGTACGTATGAACCTGACTTCAAAGTTCCAGTATACACACGCATAAATGTCAAACGACCAACGAATGGGTCTGTCATGATTTTGAAGGCCAAAGCAGCGAAAGGCTTAGCATCATCAGCAATCAAATCAACTTCTTCGTCAGTGTCAGGGTTATGCGCAATATATGGCTTAACATCCAAAGGACCTGGCAAGTAGTCAACAACCGCATCCAACATCATTTGCACACCCTTATCTTTGTAGGCAGAACCTGCAAGGACTGGGTAGAATTGCAATGCCAAAGTAGCACGACGGATCGCAGCTTTCAATTCTTCAACTGAAATCTCTTCACCTTCAAGATACTTTTCCATCAAGTCATCATCAACATCAGCAACTGCTTCAATCAATGTACTACGCTTTTCTTCAGCTAAATCTTTCAATTCAGCAGGAATTTCGCGTGGTTCCCACTTTTCACCCAAATCATCAACTGGGTAATAAGCTTCTTGTGTAATCAAATCAATAACGGCTTCGAAATCATCTTCAGCACCAATTGGCCATTGGATAGCTTCAGCATTAACTTGCAAACGTTCGTGCATTGAGTCAACTGACATTTGGAAGTTAGCACCCATCTTGTCCATCTTGTTAACAAAGACAATACGTGGTACGTCATATGTTGTTGCTTGGCGCCAAACTGTTTCAGTTTGTGGCTCAACACCAGCAGCACCGTCAAGAACGGCAACAGCACCATCTAGCACACGCAAAGCACGTTCAACTTCGATAGTGAAGTCCACGTGTCCTGGTGTATCAATGATGTTAACACGGTAAGGTGTTTTTGCAAATTGATCAAAGAAACCGTGCCATACAGCCGTTGTAGCGGCTGATTGGATAGTAATACCACGTTCTTTTTCTTGATCCATGAAGTCCATTTGTGAAGCACCATCATGTGTTTCACCAATTTTATGGATTTTACCTGTATAGTACAGAATACGTTCAGTAGTGGTTGTCTTACCCGCATCAATGTGGGCCATGATACCAATATTACGTGTCCGTTCTAGCGGATATTCACGTTTAGCCATTTTGAATATTTCTCCCGATTTTTAGTCTATAGGCAACAAAAAGCGACATCTACATGTACGCTTTTTGATCTTGTTAAGTGGTCAAACACAAAACAACATCTCATCTATCGCTAACGACAGATTACCAACGATAATGAGCAAAGGCACGGTTGGCTTCAGCCATCTTATGTGTATCTTCGCGCTTCTTAACTGAAGCACCAGTATCATTAGCAGCATCGATAATTTCTTTTGCTAAACGTTCGTCCATTGTGTGTTCGTTACGCAAACGTGCATAGTTAACCAACCAACGAAGACCTAAAGTAGCACGACGTTCTGGACGTACTTCGATTGGCACTTGATAGTTAGAACCACCAACACGGCGAGCCTTAACTTCCAATACTGGCATGATGTTTTCCATAGCTTGTTCGAAAACTTCCAATGGTTCATTACCAGTTGTTTCTTTAATGCGGTCAAAGGCATCATACAAAATTGTTGATGCAGTTCCGCGCTTTCCATCAAGCATCAACTTGTTAATCAAGCGTGATACTAATTTTGAGTTATAAATTGGGTCAGGTAAAACTTCCTGACGCTTTGTGTATCCTTTACGTGGCATAGGTCAGTTTTCTCCTTAATTACTTCTTTGGACGCTTAGTTCCATACTTAGAACGTGAAGTCATACGGCCATCAACACCGGCTGTATCCAAAGCTCCACGAACGATGTGATAACGCACACCAGGCAAATCCTTAACACGACCACCACGAATCAAAACAACTGAGTGTTCTTGCAAGTTGTGACCAATACCTGGGATATAAGCTGTTACTTCGTATAAGTTTGACAAACGTACACGAGCGTACTTACGCAAAGCTGAGTTAGGCTTCTTAGGTGTCATTGTACCAACACGTGTTGCAACACCACGCTTTTGTGGCGCAACATTGTTAGTTGACTTCTTCTTCATTGAATTGTAGCCAAAGTTCAAAGCTGGTGACTTAGACTTTGAAGCTTGTGACTTACGTGGCTTACGAACCAATTGGTTAATTGTAGGCATGCTACAAATCTCCTTAATTTTTTATTATTCACAGTTCCAGGTGTATCATTAATGTTATCAAACAAAAATGCTCACTGGAATACTGCCGACATTTGCCTTTATACTGCAGTTCAGCACGTCACGCGTTATGCATGGCGCTGATTTCCTAAAAGCACGTCAAATATGATATCAGAAATACAATAAAAGTCAAGGGCACATTTAGCAAGTAAATGATGTTAATTTTACGTAATATGGCATATGATAATTTTTTACTTCATAATCAACGCTACAATCGTTTCAACTATTATGTGTCTTGCCGACCGCATCAATCACCATATCCCTTTATCAAAGCAACGCTCTTTTTGCTTTAACTGCCAACATCAATTGAAATGGTTTGATACACTTCCCATTGTTTCAGCACTGTTAACCTTAGGAAAATGTCGTTACTGTCACTACTCTTTTGGTTTATACTACGCAATCATCGAAGGTTCAGTTGCCTTTTGGTTGACCCATGTTGGGACACATCCCCATCTTTACATCACAATGCTACTATTATTATTTCTCAGTATAGAAGATCAATTTAATCATACCGCGCACACTTGGATTTTATACCCTTGGCTAGGATATTTAACCCTTCGGTATTTTAATCATCTTAATTTATGGCTTATTTTGTTTCTCGGCTTACTTCTAATTTATTTAGCTCTTTTTCGTCGTTCACTTGGTAGCGGCGATATCCCAGTCATTTTAGTCATCGCAGTAATATCCAATACCGAACAATTAATATGGATACTGTTATTAAGTAGTATCATTGCGATTATTTACAGCAAAGCAAAAGCAAAACATGTCTTACCTTTTATTCCTATAGTAACGTTAGGTTTCTCACTCGTCACAACCTATGTTGACGCTATTACATGAACAAAAAATCACACTGATTAATATCAGTGTGATTTTTATTTAATGCCGACTAGAGGACTCGAACCTCCGACCCCCTCATTACTAGTGAGGTGCTCTAGCCAACTGAGCTAAGTCGGCTTTTTGAAGCACTCGGGTATTACCTAAGTGTAATACTAGATACTTCTATACAGGTGACAGGAATCGAACCTGCACGGGTTGCCCCACTGGAACCTAAATCCAGCGCGTCTGCCAGTTCCGCCACACCTGCATTGTGCTAACACAACTCTTTAATATTATTTGATTTTACCGATTTTGTCAATAGATTTTTCAAATGAAATTTAAATATCATTTTCCAATCGATGTTCCACGTGATCCATAGCGTTTTTTAGTAAAGTTAAAACGTGTGAATCACTTAAAGCATAGACAACTTTTCGTCCCTCGCGTTTTGGTTGAACAAGTTGCGCCTCACGTAGTAATTTCAATTGATGCGATACTGCCGACTGTTCCATATCTAATATATCAATGATTTCGGAAACGGTATATTCATGTGCTCTGAGTAAAACTAGGATTGTTAGCCGTTGTTTATTACCTAATAATTTAAATATTTTTTCAGTTTCTATAATTAATTTCTGATCCATATCTTTATTATACCAACCATCCCTATGAATTAAAGACTTTACTGAACAATAAAAAAGCCTCTCACATGATGTGAAGGGCTTTTACCTTAATCGATTATATCTTAATACCAACCAGTAGCGTTGTGGTGTGCCAATGCAGCATCAGCAGAACCATAACGTGCTGAAATGTATGACTTCATAGCATTCAATTGGTCGTTATAATCAGTTGAGTTACCACCGTAAGTTGCACGTGCTTGTGGTGACAATTGCCCGATACCGTAGTAACTACCATTAGTAGCATTAACATTACCACTAGATTCACGACTAATCAATTCATTCAAAGCAGATGAGTTGTTAGATGATGAAGTTGTTGCACGGGGTGTTTCAACTTGAACTTGTTGTGCTTGTTGTGGTGCCGCAACAACTTGTGTTTGTGCTTGAGGTTGTGTTTGAACTGTCTGTTCTTGCACTTGTGCCTTTGGTGCTTCAACTGCCTTTGAGCTACCACCAATTGTTAATTGCTCACCAACATAGATGAAGTTAATATCCTTAACAGAGTTAGCACTAGCAATATCATCAACAGATGTATTAAAGTTTGCAGCAATTTTGTTTAATGTGTCACCTGACTTAATTGTATAAGTTGTGTCAGCACTTGCATTAGTTGCGCCAAATGCTAAGGCACCAGCAAATCCTGCTGCAACGGCTAAAGTCTTCTTTGTGTTATTAAACATGAATAATCATTCTCCCAAAATATAATGTTTTTAATTTATAATATACGATTTGACGTTGACTATTTATCTCAACGCCTCAACGTTTACTAGTGTATGCGTTGAATATGTACATAAAACATCTGTTGCATTTCAGAATGATTACATAATGTTATTTAATATACATTTAATAACATTATGTTTAGTATTTAAGCAAAAATTGTAAATCAGGCGTCTTCGGTAATTGATTATGCGTATCAAAATATGCAACTAATAGTTCCTGGACAGACTGATCACCAGTCAAAATGGTTTCAGATTGTGCGTAATCTTGATAATTACCACCACCAACAGCCCGATAATTATTCATTGCAACATCAAAATAATCATCTTCTTGCACATCTGTACCTTTATATTTTAACTTTGTAACACGTTGCCCCAATGGTCGCGTTATATCAAAAGCATAATCAATGCCAAAAGCCAGATCATAATTGTAATGCTCTACTTTGGGCGTTAGCCAAGCTGGATTAACAACTAATACACCATTTTCCACTGCAAAGTATTGCGCTGTATGCTCGAGGCTAGCTCTTAATACTTTGCCACTCACCCGTTTTTTAACCAACGTATTATCAAACGGATAATTTTGTAGAATATGACGTAATGTTAACTGTTGCGGTAAACTTGACGGATTATTATTTAAGCTCACTAAAGTAATATCAGCATTAGATGTTGCTAATTGAACATTAGCAATCCATTTCAAAATGGCATTACCATATTGCGCTAAATATAACGGTGCTTCCACTTTAATTGCTGAATCTAGCTGTGTTATAGGTTGATCTAGCCATGTTTCTACTTTTGATTGTAGTGGTTGTAATGCATCAACTATGTCTTGTCGATGTTGTACACCAGCGGACTTCGTCTCAGCCTGAAATTGCCATTGACCATGTTTCAAAACACCATTAATTTCAGCATACATTTTAGCCTGATTTGGCATTTGTAACGTCAAAACATCATTAATCACTTGCGGTTGTACGTTACCGTGTTGATGTCCGGTTAGCAAAATATCTAAATCAAGTTCTTGTGTTAACTGCCAAGCAATATTTTCCGTTGTGTCACTGACTAGTTTCCCTGTTGATAAATCACGTTCATAACCACCATGATAAATACCAATCACAACATCAGCTGTTTCCCGCAATTTTTCAATTGTTTTGGCTGCCTTAATGCATGGTGATTCAATTTTAATACCTTGTAAATGTTCTGGGCTTTCCCAAACATTGATATAATCGGTTACCAAACCAACCAAACCAACCTTAGTACCATCTCCGAGCACTTTAACTTGTGCTGGATATAGCGTATGCCCTGCATTATCAGTAACATTTTCAGCAATCACAGTTGCCTCTAATTGTGACAAATGCTTTTGAAGCTCACGATAGCCAAAATTAAAATCATGATTACCTAATGTTACATAGTCGTAACCTGCCATATTCATAGCTGTACTTACGGCATCAAAACTGTCGCTATGCTTTTGTAAATACTGTAATAAAGGTGAGCCTTGGTACATATCGCCACCATCGACGATAATGGTCTGTTCATCCTTGTGATAATTAGCGGCAACGTTAATTAACCCAAGTGGTTGTTGATTGGGTTGAATATAATCAGTTGGAAATAAATAGCCATGAACATCTGACGTATAATACAGTTTAAAATTTTTCATTTTCCCTCCAAAAAAGACGACTGCAGTCGTCTCATTGCTTAACCATGTAAAATCTTTTGACGTAATTTGTCTGATAGAATTTCAACAACAAATACTAAAATAAACAACCCAATCAAAATAGCGCCAACTTGATGCCAATGATAAGCACTTAAAGCAAAAATCATTGGTGCACCAATACCACCAGCACCTACCAATCCTAAAATCGTCGCTTCACGTAAATTCATATCAAAACGATAAACTAAAATTGAAATAAAGTCAGTCCCTAGTTGTGGCAAAATACCGTAACGGATTTTTTGAAATAATGTTGATCCGAAAGCATCCAAAGACTCTAAAATACCTGAATCTAAATCCTCAATTGTTTCAATAAATAACTTCGATATCATACCAATTGATACAATAGCCAATGTCATCACACCAGCAAACGGTCCTGGTCCGGTCACACGAATAAACATTAAACCATATACCAATGATGGCACTGTCCGAATCGCCATAATAATGAAACGCGTGATAATGACAACTGGACGTGGCACAATATTTGTCGCCGAAATAAATGATAACGGCACAGCAATAATAGCACCAACTAAAGTCCCGAGAAAAGCAATCGCAATGGTTTGCAAAATAAGATAGGCAACACCACTATCTCCCAATCCAAATAACAAACTCGTATCCGGTGTTAAAATACCACCCAAGATATTGCGGCCCATTTCAAAACCTTTAGCTGTAATATCAGCACCACCTAATGCCGGCATCGAGGATGCGAGCAGTATCAAAACAATGATAATCGTAATACCGTACTGAACACCACGTCGTGGCTCTTTACTGAGAACAGCTTCTAACTTCTCACTCATGTTGTTCTCCCCTTAACTCAAATGTTTACGCAACTGCTGACTTACCGTTTCGATAATCACAACAGCCACAAAAATAGATAGTAATATCATGCCCACACTTTGGAACTCGCGCCAGCCAATCTTTTCATTCAAAATCATACCAATACCACCAGCACCGACATATCCCAAAATGGCTGCATAACGAACATTACCTTCAAAAGCAAATAACGATGTCGAAAGATATGTTGGTAAAATTTGTGGAAAAATCGTCGTTACAAAAGCACGTGATGAATTCGCACCAGTTGCAGTTAACGCCTCGTAAGCTCCCATATCAACTGTTTCGATATATTCAAATAATTGCTTACCTACGAACGAAAAACTAAATAAGAAAATGGCAACTGTTCCCGCAAACGTACCCAAGCCAAAAATATATGTGGCGATCAACGCTGATACTAATGTTGGCATTGTGCGTACAACAGTTAAAATAAAACGTGCGGTTAAATTAATTGCACGATGATTCGTCATATTACTGGCTGCTAAAATAGCAATCGGCAATGCCAATAATGCACCGAAAAATGAACCCAATAATGACATTTGAATTGTCATTAACAGTGGTCGCCAAACCTGGACAAAATACGATAGTTTTGGTGGGAACATACTACCAAAAATTTTCCAAAAACCCGCAAAATTTTCGAAAAGCGTCACAATGCTAAAGCCAGTAACCCAAACCGATACAACAATACCAATCAGCAGTAAGAAGAGAATTAATGGCAAGCGAGTAAATTTTTGTGTTACAGTTTTACCATTTTCAAGTGTAAAACTTTCAGCTTCAAATAATTTATCATACCAACCCATTATTTAGCCTCGTCTTTACTATAAATCAAATCTAACATTTCTTGTGTCACACCATCTGCTGGTCCATCGTACACGACCTTACCAGAGCGGATACCAATAATACGCTTAGAATATTCAAGAGCTAAATCAACATGATGAATGTTAATCAAAACAGTCTGTCCCAACTCTTCATTAATACGCTTAAAATCATCCATCACCTCGTGAGCTGTGACTGGATCTAAAGCCGCAACTGGTTCGTCTGCCAATAATACACTCGGATTTTGTGTTAATGTTCGTGCCAATGAAACACGTTGCTGTTGACCGCCAGACAATTGATCAGTACGCACAAATGCTTTATCTAGCATCGATACTCGATCTAGTGCTTCTAACGCGCGCATTTTTTCTTCCTTAGAAAACAAACCTAATAGTACGCGACCAAATGGCATATCCGGTACTAACGAACTCATGACATTCTTAATTACTGAAATACGAGGAACCAGGTTATATGATTGAAAAATCATCCCCACTTTACGTCGGTACTGGCGCAAAGCCTTACCTTTTAGCTTTGAAATCTCCACGCCATCAACTGTTAAGTGGCCCTCAGTAATGTCATTAAGTCGATTAATTGTTCGAATAAACGTTGACTTTCCTGCACCAGACATACCGATAATTCCAATAAACTCACCGTCTTCGATTTCTAAATTAACATCCTGTAATCCCTTTACACCATTAGCGTATGTTTTTGAAACGTGTTCAAATTTAATCATAATTGCCGTCCTAAAGTTTTATGTATGTGAGCCGTATGGGCTCAAACGCAAGAAAAGCGGCACATAATCGCGCTGCTTTTCCGACGTTTTGAAATGCGTTAGGTTGTTACTAATACCAAGTATCATGTTCTATCAACAAATACTATTGATTAATACATCACCCAACATTATTTTTGTGATGATTTCAGCAACTTTTGTGCCGCACGTTCACCATCGTAATTAGATGATTTCGCTGGTTCATATCCCTCATGTGAATACACTGCAATAACCTTTTTACCTTCTTTAGTCTTAGCTAAATTAATAAATGCTTTTGACAATGCCTTTTCAAATTCAGGTGTCATAACCTTTGATTTCTTTGATACAGAAATTGTGTCATTATAAATTTCTTGTGATACACCAATAACATTTGTTTCTTCCCAAATTGACTTTGGTTGTTTGTAATCAGTTGTCCACATTTTAGCAAAATTAACACGCGCATCACCATAAGCTGGCATAACATCAATTTGTCCAGAGGCTAAACGCGCCATCCCTGATCCATATGAATCAAGTGTGACAGTGTTCTTCAAATTCGAAACTGTTTTATTGTAATTTTTATTCAACCATAATGAAGGATAGATGTATCCAGCTGATGATGTTGTTGATGATAAGCCCCATTTAGCGGAGTTCAAATCTTCCCATGTCAACTTTTCACCAGCATTAACTTTCTTAGCTAATGCTTGTCCCTTAGCAGATGGACCTGCAATAAACAATGAACGGTACTTTGATGACTGACCATTAGTTAATTCTGTTGCCTTACCGTCATTCCATTTCGCAGCATCTGAAGAGTCTTTATTCAATGCCGCACGTGTTGCTGTCAACAAAACTTTAGCACCATCTTGATACATCACATACGTACCACCCGGAATGAAGCCAATATCAGCTGTTCCTGATGACAAAGCTTCACCGGCAGCTTCATAGCTCGTACCAACTTTGATATCAACTTTCTTAACGTCATACCCTTCTTTTTTCAATTCGTCCTTTAACAACGTCTTCATTGGCGCTGTCATCGTTACGATTTTATCAGGCTGCGTTGACGGAACAAAGTAAACCTTCAAATCTTTGATAGTCTTATCTGATGCTGCCTTTGATCCTGTATGTGTAAAGCCAAAATACGCCGCAATTGCAACAATAATGACGATAACAATACCCGCTAATGTTTTTGCATTCTTGCTCATGACACTCTTCTCCCCATTTGCCTAATGACAATTTTTCTGTAACAAATATAACTCACGGCATGATAAGCAAATGCTATCGCTGCACTATTTACTTTTAAAAGTCATTGTATATTTATCCCGCTTATTAATATAACAGAAAATTAGGCCATTAAGTTCCTTTTATGATTAGAATGTACTCATTTTGAAATGAAACGTCCGGTACATAACGAACATTATATCCTGATATGTCCTTTATTCCGAACGTTAATTTTAAAAGCGTTTTCTTTTTATCGGTGTAACAAAAAAAGCCGAATGCTACCATTCAGCTTTTTATAGAAATAATCTATTTACCTTGCTTTGCAGCAGCAACATGAATACGATTAACAGCACGCATCAAAGCCACGCGAGCACGCTTTAATTCGTCCTCGTTATGCACTTCTTGTGCATGTTGAATACGCGTTTCCGCACGATCTCTTGCGCTTTGAGCACGATTAACATCAATTTTATCTGATGTTTCCGCACTATCTGCAACAACCGTTAATACGTTATTTGAAAACTCTGCAAATCCACCATTAACAGCTAAAGAAACCGTTTTACCGTCTTTTTTACCAATAATTCATTGATATCTAACGCTGCTAATACTGGTTCGTGATGCCGCATTAATCCAAATTGACCACCTTTAGTGTTCACAGTAGCAATTTCAATACTTTGCTCATTGTAAACATCACCTTCGGGTGTCACAATCTGGACTTGAATACCTTGAGTTGTTGTCTCATCAGCCATTATTCAATACCCCCTTATTGGGCCATTGTTTGGGCTTTTTCTACAGCTTGCTCAATCGCACCAACGTTACGGAATGCATCTTCAGGTAAGTTATCGTACTTACCATCCAAGATTTCCTTAAATGAACGAACAGTTTCAGAAACCGGTACATATTCACCCTTAATGCCAGTAAATGTCTCCGCAACAGAGAATGGTTGTGACAAGAAGAATTGAATACGACGTGCACGGTTAACTGTTGTTTTCTCTTCATCAGATAATTCGTCCATACCCAAGATAGAGATGATGTCTTGCAATTCGCGGTAGCGTTGCAATGTACGTTGTACTTCAGTTGCAACTTCATAGTGCTCTTGACCAACAATTTGTGGGTCCAAAGCTGATGAAGTTGAAGCCAAAGGATCAACGGCAGGATAAATACCTTGTTGTGTCAAGGCACGTTCCAAGTTAGTTGTCGCATCCAAATGGGCGAAAGTTGTTGCAGGCGCTGGATCAGTATAATCATCGGCAGGCACATAAACAGCCTGAATTGATGTAACAGAACCCTTCTTAGTTGAAGTAATACGCTCTTGTAACTGACCCATTTCAGTTGCTAACGTTGGTTGATATCCAACGGCTGAAGGAATACGTCCAAGCAAAGCTGATACTTCTGAACCAGCTTGTGTGAAACGGAAAATGTTATCGATAAACAACAACACGTCCTTTCCTTCATTGTCACGGAAGTTTTCAGCCATTGTCAAACCAGTCAAAGCAACACGCATACGGGCACCTGGTGGTTCGTTCATTTGTCCATAAACCATGGCAGTTTGAGCCAAAACACCTGACTCTTTCATTTCATGGTACATATCGTTACCTTCACGTGTACGTTCTCCGACACCCGTAAAGACAGAAATACCGTTATGGCCTTGTGCGATGTTATGAATCAATTCTTGAATCAAAACAGTTTTACCAACACCAGCACCACCAAACAAACCAATCTTTCCACCACGAACATATGGTGCAAGCAAATCAATCACCTTGATGCCTGTTTCCAAAATTTCGGTAGAAGTTGTTAGTTCATCATATTGTGGTGCCTCACGATGAATGGGGTTGCGCTTTACACCAGCATCAATATCGCCGGCATTATCCACAGGATTCCCTAACACATTGAAGACACGACCCAAGGTTGCTTCACCAACAGGTACTGAAATTGCTTCTCCAGTATCTGTTGCTGCCATACCACGTTGTAGGCCATCTGTTGAATCCATGGCAATCGTACGGACAATACCGTCACCTAAAGCCAATGAGACTTCAACTGTCAATGTTGTATTATCACCTTTATCAATAACTAATGCGTTATTGATATCAGGAACTGTTTGCCCTTGTTCAAACGCAACATCGACGACCGGACCAATCACTTGTACGACTTTTCCAGTACTCATTGTCGTTTCCTTTCCAATTTTAACGTGTGACTGATACTTATTTTTTATCACACTAATTGTCTTACAGTTGTTAAACAAACAAAAGAATCGTCAATAAGACTATCCTAATGCTGCCATACCACCTGTAATTTCTGTAATTTCTGTTGTAATTTCAGCTTGACGTGCACGGTTAAATTGTAACTCTAAGCGACCAATAAGATCCTTAGCGTTATCCGTTGCAGCTTTCATCGCTGTTGATGAAGCTGCATGTTCAGCCGTCTTCGCATCAAGAACTGCTTCATACACTAAACTCTGTGCAAATTGTGGTAGCACAACATTCAAAACTGCTGTGGCATCTGGTTCGATGTCATAAACACTTTGAACATCTAGCTCTGCTTTATCCTCATTAGTACCACCCATTGCATGTAACGTATCTGCAGTCAATGGTAATAACTGAACATCACGAAATTCGCTAGTTAATCTGTTGACAAAGTGATTATAAACGACGTGAAGTGCATCAAACACCTCAGAATCATATAGACTTGTCACTGTATTTACAACATCACGAATTTCGTTATAACTTGGCACATCGCTTACACCGCGATGTTCAAGGACAATGTCAAATCCCAACTTCTTATAAAAGTCGGCACCATTGCCACCAATTGCCAAAATAGCAGTGTTATCTTGTGTCAAACCAAGGCGTTCCATTAAAGCGTTAGTCTGTTTAATGATATTGGCGTTATAAGAACCAACTAAACCACGATCTGATGTTACTACCAAAATGCCAGTCTTCTTAATTGGCCGTTGGTTAATCAAAGGAATATGTGCGGCATCAGCATTATCAAATAGATGTGCTGATACAAGATGTTCCACAATTGATTCCAAACGAGCCGCATAAGCTGAATAACCACTACCAAAACGTTGAATTTGACTCAACTTAGCAGTCGAAACCATCTGCATGGCACTTGTAATTTGGCGAGTTTTTTTAGTTGAAGCAATTCGACGCTGAATATCTTGCAAAGAAGCCATATCAGCGCCCCCTCTTATTCTTGTTCATCTGAGACAGAAGATGCAAAAGTTGCTTTAAATGACTCAATTGCTTGATTCATATCTGCTTCTTCTGGCAAACTCTTGGTCTCAACAATTGTCTTATATAAGTCAGCAGCGTTCGCATCAACATAAGCAATGAGTTCATCTTGGAAACGCTGGATATCTTCAACTGCTACATCATCAATATAACCATGCGTCAATGCGTACAATACAAGTACTTGTTGTTGAACAGGCATTGGCTTGTTCAATGGTTGCTTCAAGATTTCAACAGTACGGCGTCCACGTGCTAACTTAGCTTGTGTCGCAGCATCCAAATCGGAACCAAATTGCGCGAAGCTTTCCAATTCACGGTATGAAGCCAAATCCAAACGTAGAGTTCCAGCAACCTTCTTCATCGCCTTAATCTGAGCATCACCACCAACACGTGAAACAGAAGTTCCAGCATCAATAGCAGGACGCACACCAGCGTAGAATTGATCAGCATCCAAGAAAATCTGACCATCGGTAATTGAAATAACATTGGTTGGGATATATGCTGAAACATCACCAGCTTGTGTCTCAATAAATGGCAAAGCAGTCATTGAGCCACCACCTAGTTCGTCAGACAACTTAGCTGCACGCTCTAACAAACGTGAGTGTAAGTAGAAGACATCACCAGGATAAGCTTCACGTCCAGGCGGACGACGAAGGATCAAAGACAGCTCACGGTAAGCCGTTGCTTGCTTTGACAAATCATCATACACGATCAAAACGTGCTTGCCATTGTACATGAATTCTTCACCCATTGCTGCACCAACATAGGGTGCAAGGTAAAGCATTGGTGCTGGTTCAGAAGGACCAGCATTCACAACGATAGTATAATCCAACGCACCCATTTGACGTAATGTTTCAACTTGTGTACGTACTGTTGAATCTTTTTGACCGATTGCAACATAAATAACAATCATATTTTGGTCTTTTTGGTTCAAAATTGTATCAATGGCCAAACTTGTTTTACCAGTTTTACGGTCACCAATAATTAATTCACGCTGTCCTCGACCAATTGGTACAAGGGCATCAATTGCTTTAATACCTGTTTGCAACGGTTCAGAAACTGACTTACGTTGCATAACCCCAGGTGCTTTTACTTCAACAGGTCGTGTCTTATCTGTCTTGATTTCACCCAATCCATCGATTGGTTGTCCCAAAGCATTCACAACGCGACCAATTAGTTGTTCGCCAACCGGCACTTCCATAATACGTCCGGTACGCTTAACCGTATCACCTTCACGAATGTCGTCATACTTACCTAAAATAATAATACCGACATCGTTAGATTCAAGGTTTTGAGCCATTCCATATGTGCCGTTGGTAAATTCTACCAATTCGCCAGCCATAGCATTTGCCAAACCGGTTGCACGGGCCACACCATCACCTACATAAGTGACAGTTCCCACCTCTTCTACAGTTAGCGTTGTGTCGAACTTTTCGAGCTGTTGCTTAATTAAAGCAGAAATTTCTTCAGCTTGAATAGCCATTTTTCATCCTCACTAACCTAATAATTGTGCCTTAAACTTGGCGATTTTTGTTTTCAAGCTACCATCAATCAAGGTAGACTCTGATTGTAAGATAACACCACCTAAGATGCTCTCATCTATAGTGTTTGAAACATTAACTTTCTTTGCCCCTGTTTTTGTGCAAAGACTTTTGCCAAACGCTGTAGTCGTTCCTCATTAAGAGGGACACTAGTTGTCGCTTCAACATCAACGATACCATGCATTCTGTTATAAGCATGCATAAACTGTTCTATAACTAAATGTAAAATATTTAATCGCTCATTATAAGCCAATAGCTGAATTAAATTCTTCACACTTTCTGGTGCAAAATCAGTTAATGTAGCCAACAAAGATTGCTTAATATCGTCAGTTACCTGAGTAGATGTTAAAATCTTTACCAACGTTTGATTATCCTGCAAAACAGTTTGAATCGTTTGCAAACTTACTTTAATTGTTTCGACATTATCTTGTTCGCTTGCTAATTCAAAAATTGCTTTAGCATATTGGTCAGCAATGTCTTTATTATTCTTTGCCATCCCAATACTCCTTATTCAGACTTTTCCAAGTCCGAAATATAGGCATCAATTAATGCTTGTTGATCATTTAACGATAATTCTTTTTGCATTAACTTTGACGCAATTGCAACAGATAATGCTGCGACGTCATTCTTTGCGCTAGAAATCGCATCATCCTTGAGTTTTTGTGCCTCAACTTCAGCTTGGCTGTTAATTGCTTGTGCACGATCACTAGCTTGACTAACTAAGACATCGCTTTGCTTTTGTGCACTTGCTTTTGCATCAGCAACCACTTTTGTTGCTTCGTTGCGCGCATTTGCCAATTCACCTTGACGTTTTGACGCTAATTCTTCTGCTTGTTGACGTGCAGTTTCTGCACCATCTAAATCAGAACTAATTTTGTCCGCACGTTGATCAAGAATGTTCATCAGTGGCCCGTAAGCTACCTTAGATAAGACCCACATCAGTAAGAGGAATGCAATCAAGACAAAGAGCATTGAGCCTAACGGCACGCTCGCTAAAATTGTTGTCTCCAACATGATTCTCCTCCGCTAATCTTAATTATCTGTTCATCAACATGAAGGCGAAAACGATTGACAAAATTGGCATAACTTCGACCAACGCAACACCCAAGAACATACGCGACAACAAACGACCTTCTAATTCAGGTTGACGGCTCATACCGGCCAAAAAACTGTGAAATTAAAACACCGTTACCAATACCACCACCAATGGCAGCTGCGCCGGCAGCAAGTCCGGCAGCAATAACACCTAAGTGCTCCATGAGATTATCTCCTTTATCCTCTAGCACACTGAATTGATTCATCAAATATCAGTGTACTATTCAAAAAATTATACTTACTAATTATTGTGGGCAATAGTCTCACTATTTTTCCACTATCACACTTCATTACTTATTCGTCCCCACTCAACTGGGCGATGAATACGCCTGTCAATATGACAAAGACATATGCCTGAATGGCACCAATAAAGAGTGAAAATCCTTGCCAAATCATTTCAATTGGCAAAGCTACTACTGACCAAAAACCATTAAAGTGACCTGGCCAAGCTAGGCTGTTAGCCACCAATGTTAGCAACATTTCACCAGCGAAAATATTTCCAAACAATCGCAATGACAACGTTAAGAAATTGGCCAGTTGCTCAATGATATTCAAAGGCAACATCCAGGCATATGGCTTGAATAACATATTTTTAATATATCCACCAAAACCAAGTTCCTTAACACCAGTTCCATGAGCCACCATTAATGACATAATGGCTAAGGTCATTGTTACCACAGGATCTGCAGTTGGTGATTTAATATAAGTTACATCACCAAATTTAATCTGCAACAATAAGCCCATTTCGTTTGCCACGATTATGAAGAAAAACAACGTAAACGCGTACAAACCAAAAGTTCTTGCCTGCGACTTGCTTAATTGGCCACCAACAATATTGTTAGTGAAATCCAACAAATATTCAATTGCATTTTGCTTTTTACCTGGTCTAACACTCAAGTGACGTGTCAGCAACCAAGCGACTAAAACAACAATTGCACTCGCCAGCAACGTTGAAAGAATGGTGGTCCAATCAAATGTTAGCCCAATAAACTCAAACGTTGCCGTAGGTTCATCCATGCGCTTTCTCCTTTCTTGCTATTTGGCGAAATGGTCGAAATCGGCTATTCGTCATAAATACATAAATTTATAATACTCTTTTGAATTAAAAAACAACATAAAAACCACATTTTTCACAAACCCTTATATCTTTACCAAAGCCACTATTAATGATAACGTTTTCATTATCTCTTTTATATTTGCCATACCCTTTAGCGTATATAAAAAAGCAACACACTAACGTGTGTCACTTTTTTAATCTTCTTTTTCAGATGCTGCAACACGTGGTAAGCAAATATTCAAGATAATCCCAAGAACAGTTGCAATTGCGACACCAGAAAAGTCCATTTGTGAACCAAGTTGCAAATGAAAGTTACCAATACCAACAACCAGTATAGGTGCTGCAATCATTAAATTACGTTTACGACTATAATCAACTTTATTATCAACAATAACCTGTAATCCTGCTGCTGCAATGACACCATACAACATAAAGCCAACACCACCAGTGACTGCACCAGGAATCGTTGAGATTAATGCAGAAAGTTTACCAACAAAACCAAAAATAACGGCGAAAAAGGCAGCACCACCAATCACCCAAACAGAGTAAACACGACTCAATTGCATAACGCCAATATTTTCACCATATGATGTCACAGCAGGACCACCAATTAAACCAGCAACAACAGAAGCTGTCCCATCTCCTGTCAATGTCCGCTTCAATCCCGGATTTTCAAAAAATCATGTCCAGTAATTTTATTTAAGACCATTAAGTGACCTAAGTGTTCTGATAATGTAACCAAAGCAAGTGGTGCCATACTCAAAACAGCTGCCGGATAAAATTTGAAACCATCCTTATCCATAAAGCTTTCAAAATTCGGTAACGCAAACCATTGCGCATTAATAACTGGCTGTAAATCAACAAGACCGACAATCAAGGCGACAATATACCCAAAAATAATACCAAGCAATACTGGCATTAATCCCCAAAAGCCACTCAAGAACATATTAAAGCCAATTGTCGCTAGTAAGGTCACCAACGCTACCAAAAAACACGAATATCATAATGGTTATTCAACATCGTGGCTGAGCTCGCAGCTGATCCTGCCAAGCTCAAACCAATTACCATGATAATAGGACCAACAACTTCCGGTGGGAAAATCTGATTAATCCACTTCGTTCCAGTTACTGTCACAAGTAAAGCAACTAGCAAATACACGACACCAACAGATATAATCCCCTGGGCCACTGCCGGATAGCCAATCGTCTTCATCAGTGAAGCCATTGGAATGATAAATGCAAAACTCGATCCCATATAAGCCGGAATTCGGCCACGGGTGATTAACAAGTGAAGTAATGTCCCTACACCAGATGTAAACAGCGCAACACCTGGATTCAACCCCACAAGCAAGGGTACCAATACCGTTGCACCAAACATGCTAAATAAATGTTGTAATGATAGACCAAACCACGTCCAAAACGGTGGTCGTTCTTGCACATCATAGATTGCATTACTAGCCTTTTGTCTCATGACATATCTCCTAAATTCATACTGCTTACCATTATAAGCAAAAATAAAACAATTAGCATCTATAATATTATTTTTTATAAAAATCAGAATAATAAAAAAGCACAACCATGCTTACCATCATTGTGCTTTTCCATTATTCTCATGTGAAACACGCTGCAAACGTGTTACTTAAATACGCCATTCAAATGTTATCTAGCGTGTGTTATCGGTAATTCATTCCCCTACCAGATTGTCTATCAATCAGCGCTTTCATTCACGAATTAGTGTTCACGTATCATTGACTATACATGCTATCATTTCGCTTATTGATTCGACCACCGGCTATTAAACATCTCAATTGAAGCGTTTTGTTCAAGTTGTCTTTGCGTCATCTATAGCCTCCTCTTATTTGTTAACTTAATTATAGCACACAATGTTAGCGCTTTCAATACTACTAAAAGTACTTTTTAAGTATCTAATCGAAAACATTGTATTTTAATCTTAAAAAGTATTGCATCATCAAAAAATCATGTTATATTATTATCTGTTGTTAAAGACATGGACAGTTAGCTCAGTTGGTAGAGCAACGGACTCTTAATCCGTGGGTCCAGGGTTCGAGCCCCTGACTGTCCACTTTTTGCTCCATAGTTCAGCGGTAGAATAACGCACTGTTAATGCGCAGGTCCCTGGTTCGAATCCAGGTGGAGCAGTTCCAAACGAGTAGCTTTTGCTACTCGTTTTTCTATCATTAAAAACACCCACCATCTCATAAAATGGCGGGTGTTTTTTATCTAGCAACATTTATAATTTTTGATTAGCTGTACGACGCTCCAAAACTTCAATACCATCGTCATTCCCTACAATAACACGATTAGCAATACCCAAGAACAAGCCGTGCTCAACAACACCAACCCTACTTTCTAAATATTGCGCTAACTCATATGGGTTATTGATTACATCCAGTACCAAATCAATAATATAGTGCTGTGCATCTGTTACAATACGTCTGCCTAAATTATCGACACGATAACGTGGATTCAACCCTTTCAATGCAAATTCACGATATAAACGCCCACTGCCAAATGGTACAACTTCAACCGGAAGCGGGAAACTACCTAAAATATTGTGAACCTTACTTTCATCAACAATCCAGACATTTTCCTTTGAATTTTTGGCAACAATTTTTTCCATTAGTAATGCTGCCCCACCGCCTTTAATGCCATTAAGATAAGTATCCACTTCGTCCGCGCCATCAATCGTTAAATCAATACCATCTGTGTCATCAATATCAACAATTCGGATACCAAGTTCTTTGGCACTCAACGTTGTCTTTTCAGAAGTTGTTACGCCAACAATATCCAAATGTTCTTTTTAATCCTTTGTGCTAAGGCAACTAAGAAATAAGATACTGTCGTGCCAGTACCAAGCCCTACCGTGGTATGATTTTGCACTAACTTTGCTGCATAATTACCAATTTGTTGCTTAATGTCGTTTTTACTCATCAGCAAGACCTCGTTCCACTAACAATGCATCAACTTCTCGCTTCAAAGGAATCGCTGCAATAGCCCCCGGCCTTGCTACAACAATAGATGATGCAGCGGTTGCGCGTGTCAATAACGCTTCGATTGACAAATCACTCGACCAGTTCGCAGCTAAAGAACCAATAAAGGTATCACCCGCAGCCGTCGTATCAACAACTTTGGCAGGAATAATAGGGACAATACCCTGCTGTTGCTTCACATCGTAATAAACACCATCAGCACCCAAAGTCACAACAATATCTTTAAATCCTTTGTCATGTAAGATATCAATAACCTGTTCTAATTCTTTTCGATCTGTTGTTGCAGGAACACCCGCCAATGCAGCCGCTTCTGTTTCGTTTGGCACCACAAGGTCTGTGTGATCAATAATTGCTTGTTCAATATAATGCGTGACAGGTGCTGGATTCAAAATAGTTGTTACGCCGTGCTGTTTGGCAATTTTAAACCCCTCTTCAATCGCTTCACGAGGAACCTCCAACTGCGCGACAACCACATCGGCTTCAGCAATGACTGATTCAGCCCGTCTGACATCTTCACGCGTCAAACTCATGTTCGCGCCACCATGTACCAATATTGTATTATGACCATCAGGTTCCAACATAATTGTTGCCGACCCTGTATGTGGTGCTTTTGTCGTAATATAACGATCATCCATTTTTTCATCTGTCATCAATTGACGAAAAGCCAAACCACGATCATCATCCCCGATCGCACCAATCATCGCCACTTGGCTACCTTGACGTTGTGCCGCAATGGCTTGGTTAGCACCTTTTCCACCAAAGTTACTCGACTGGTCGGTGACACCCAGCGTCTCACCTTGTCGTGGCAAGCGTGGCACCTTTTGAACGATGTCAATATTTAAACTCCCAATCACAACTACATTACGCATATACGCCTCCAGTTTCTTTAATCGAGTAAACCATTACAATTTCATATTAGCATTTCAACACCGATGTGTAAACGCTTTCACATTACGACATTAAAAAAGCCGGTGGTGCCGGCTTTCAAACTATTTATGAGGCATCCGTAGCAAGGGTTTTGTTCCAAACCGCACGTTGGTGCACACGATAACTGATGACAATTAACATCGTTAGGACTAAAAACCAGATAATCACAATCAATATATCGTTGGTCACCTCACCACCAAATACAGCAGACTGAATAGCAGACTGAATTTGATGTAAGGGTAATAATTGATGAAGCAATTGAAACGGCTTATCTAAAATGGCCAAATGATATAAATCAGTTGCCATAAAAGTCTGAATAGTCAGCAATACCGTTGCCAACCACCAACCAATTTGTCCTAAATAATGCTTAAATAACCAAACAATACTGGTCAACAACCACAAACCAATTACATTAATGCCCATCAGCAACCAGATATTCTCAAGTGAAATGTGCCACAATAACGGTAAAGCACCCATAACCACAGCGCTTATAATCGATAAGAGACCAACAACACGGAAAGTCTGCCACCATTGCTCAAGCGCTAATGTCTCGGCTTTAACATGTGATACTTTCAAGATAATACCAAATAAAATAGCTTGTATTGTTAAAGCAATTGCTGTAATCGTTGGCAAAGTCACTTGTCCGGACTGCTTAATCGGCCGCTGATCCACTGTATGCATGGCAATCATCTGATTTGTTCCATTAGCATCTTGATTATCTGCCTGTTGCCCCAACATTGTTTTTAATGATTTTTGAATACCATTTTGACCATCAGCAATTGTTTTAGCACCCGCTTGGATAACGCTATCTTGACTGCTTAGCATCTTCGTATCATCCAGGCTCGTGGCAATACCCGCTATTGAACTAACAATATCAGTTTGCATTTTATAAGATAATGTATTGATTTTAGTAGCCAATTCCGACATTTTTTCTTTATCATCACTAGCAACGGCTGCATTTAATGCTGAAGAATATTGTGCCAAGTCATTGGCTGTATCTGTTGCATCTTTTTGCAAATCTGCTGCCTTATCTGTGTCTAAATTACGCCCAACTGCACGTAAATTAGTCTGTAAGTCGTTAGCTTCATCCTGTAGTTGTCCACTTTGTTTGACAAGATTTTCTAAAGTACTAGCACCAGTATTTCCCATCAGCAACTGCTCACTTAATCCAGTGACAATATTAGTCAACCGACGCTGGATCTGTTCTGTCGCAAAGGCGTTACGACCAGAATCAATATATTGTTGAACAACGATAGGCTTTCCAGAGTGCTTAAATTCAGATAATCGCTGTGTTGTATTCTCTGGCCAAACCAAAACAGCCGATACTTGTTTTTGCTCGAGCTTCTGGCGCGCTTGCTTCACCGTATTGACAGATACAAAATCAAGTTGCTTTTGAGCCATGAGCCCCTGGCTTAATTGCGCACCAATATTTTGATTTTTACCTTGATACTTAGCGCCCGAATCCTGGTTAACAACAGCCACTTTTAAACGATTAGTATGTTGTGCCACGTGGCTGGTCACCCCAAGCCAACCGCCAACTAATAAAGTAGGTACAATAAGTGCTAAAAGCCAGCCATAGACTGCTCGCCTATTGTCTAAAACGGTTTTCCAACCTAACATTTTTTCATTCTCCTCATGATAACAATACTTATTATGTTACCTGCAAATTCATTGCGTTGTGAAGAACTTTATAAAATCTTAGGATTTTCCAGATTATTAGGGTAAATCATGACCAGCAGCAACGTATAAGTCATACCATTCTTGATTTGTTAAGTCATAATCTAAGTCTGTCATCTGTACAATACGCTCAACATTCATTGTGCCAATAGTGACTTGAATTTTTGCAGGATGATGTAAAATCCAAGCGACGGCGATGCTACTTTTTGTCACATCGTATTTAATGGCTAATGCTTGCAACGTTGCATTCAATTCAGGAAATTGTTCGTTATCGACAAAAACACCACCAAAATAGCCATATTGCAATGGTGACCAAGCTTGAATCGTCATTTTATTGAGACGCGAGTAGGATAAGATATCGCTATTATCCCCAAGAGTATGTGTACTATCAACGTTAACATGCAACTCATTATCAATCATATTGGTATGTTTCAATCCAAATTGTAACTGATTAATTTGTAGTTTTTGCGATAAGGCACTTTGTAACAGCGTCACTTGACCCGGATGCATATTCGACACGCCAAAATAGCGCACCTTGCCAGATTGTTCCAACTGTTGGAAAGCCTCGGCAACATCATCTAAGACCATTAATGCATCTGGACGATGTAACAAAAAGGTATCTAAATAATCTGTTTGTAGCCGACGTAATTCTGTGTCCACTGTCGCTATCAGATGTCGCTTACTAAAATCATAGCGTGGTCCCTTTAAACCATCACCATCAATTTGACCATCAGCCAAAATAACACCAGACTTAGATTGAATATAAATGTCGTGACGGGCAATACCGGTTGTCTTTAATGCATCACCAAATATTTTAGAGCTGCGCCCTGCACCATAAATATCAGCTGTATCAAAAAATTAATGCCATTACCATAAGCTGTCTGAACAATCTTCTGGGCTTCAGATGCAGATTTATCGTTAATCCGCATAACACCTAATGCAACCTTGCTCGCTTGAATATCCGTTTGTCCAATTTGAATTTTTTGCATAATTTTCTCCCTGTTCACGTGCTTTCGCCTACAGTATACACACATCAATGTCAGAGTAGTTAAAATATGACTGCTGAACAAACTAAAAAATGAGCTGTCAAAATGACAACTCATTGATCGTACTTTTAAATATGGCGTGTAGCTTGTAAATACTCTTGTCCACCCATGTATGGCTGCAATACTTCTGGAATCGTCACTGTACCATCCTCATTTTGATAATTCTCTAGAATGGCCGCAATTGTACGTCCAACTGCTAAACCTGAACCATTGAGTGTATGAACAAGTTGTAACTTACCCTGTTCATCACGATAAGTAATATGCATGCGTCGCGCTTGGAAATCTTCGGTATTAGAGACCGAAGAAATTTCACGATAAACTTGCTGTTGTGGCATCCAAACTTCTACATCATAAGTCTTGGCTGCACTAAAGCCCATATCTCCCGTTGACAAAGCAATCACATGGTAAGGCAAACCAAGTTTTTGCAGAATATTTTCCGCATTGGCAGTCATTTTCTCTAATTCATCATATGACTGCTCTGGCTTTGTAAATTTAACCATTTCAACTTTATTAAATTGATGCAAACGAATCAAGCCACGCGTGTCTTTTCCGGCAGCACCCGCTTCTTTTCTAAACGATGGTGACAAGGCTGTAAATTTAATTGGCAAATCTTCAGCAGGCAAAGTTTCACCTGAATAGTAATTCGTCAGTGGCACTTCAGCTGTTGGAATATATGTTTGATCTAAACCAGCTACTCGATACGCATCTTCTTGAAACTTAGGGTATTGTCCCGTACCAAACATCGCTGAATCATTCACAACAATCGGCGTAATCATTTCCGTATAACCTTCTTTACGATGTTCATCCAACATAAAGTTATACACAGCGCGTTCCAAACGCGCACCATCGCCAACGTAATACAAGAAACGCGCACCTGAAACTTTAGCACCACGTTCAAAGTCTAAAATACCCAGTCTTTCACCAATATCATAATGCGCCTTAACCCATTCTGGTGTTGGTGCTAATGCTTGTGGCCGATGACCATAAACCGCTGGTTCCCACTTTCTTTGCTCAACGTTAGCTGCTTCGTCTGGCCCAACCGGTACGTCCTCATGCGCCAAATTAGGCAAATGAGCTGCCAATGATTGTACCTGTTCATCCAATTGCGCTTGTTGCGCGTCCAATGTTTTAATTTCAGCGCCAACTTCTTGCATTTGCGCAATAGCTTCACTTGCATCCTCTTTATGACGCTTAGCAAAGGCAATTTTTTCAGTTACATCATTGCGCTGTGACTTCAGTGATTCAACTTTTTGAATCGTATCACGACGTTGTTGATCAACCGCCAGCAATTCATCTAATTTTTCTGGTGCAACACCACGATCTACTAAACGCTGCTTCGCTTCTTGTGTTGATTTGCGTAAATATTTGATATCTAACATTGATTTTGCTCCCTTTTATCTCAAAATGAAAAGCGCGCTCACATCCCAAAGGGACGAAAGCGCGCTTCCGTGGTACCACCCAACTTTCGTATATCACATTCACAATATACGACACTTCATTCAACCAAATAACGGTGGTAACCGAGTGGCATTACCCACTAAACGATAATTGCTGGAGTTTCGATCGTGTTATTTCTCATCAACCAATAACTTTCTGAAGCGGATCTACTTATGGCAAACTGTAAATTCATTCTAGCTTATTTTAAGCTACTCCGCAAGGTATGGCCAAAAAATAGATGTGGTTATGATGCCAATTCAATCAACATTAGAACTGATCAAGTAATAATTGACGGATTTCTGATAGGCTTGGTTGGCGTGGATTACCAGGTGTGCACTGGTCATTGTAGACTAGATCTGTCAACTTATCCAATGACTTTTCTAAGTCAGCCTTAGATACACCGTTTCCTGATAAGGTAGTATCCACTTCAACACTCTTTACTAATTCTTGAATCTTCTTAATCAAAGCATCAACCAACGCTGCATCGTCCTTACCACTCAAACCAATGTGACGCGCAATATCAGCATAGTCCTTTTGTGCTGTGTAGGTTTCATAACGTGGGTATGGTGTGCGCTTAACGTTACCAGTAACCGCGTTGAAACGAATCACATGTTGCATAGCGATTGAGATAGCCAAACCGTGTGGCAAACCAAATTCGCCACCTGTCTTGTGGGCAAGAGAGTGATTAATACCCAAGAATGAGTTGGCAAATGACATACCAGCTAACGTTGAAGCATAGTGCATCTTTGTACGTGAATACTGTCCTTCTTTTGTCGGATTCTTAGGATCATACTGGTAAGACGCTGTTAAGTTCTCAAAGATTAACTTAATCGCTTGAAGTGCCCATGGCCGTGTGAATTCAGAAGCCATGACAGAAACATAACTTTCAAAGGCGTGTGACAAAGCATCTAATCCTGACAAAGCCACTGTTCGCTTTGGTACTGTCATAACAAACTCAGGATCAACAATTGCAACTTCAGGTGTTAATTCATAATCTGCTAATGGATACTTAACATGCGTATCATCGTCTGTA
The DNA here is from genome assembly GCF_000165675.1 of Leuconostoc fallax KCTC 3537. Classification (GTDB taxonomy): domain Bacteria; phylum Bacillota; class Bacilli; order Lactobacillales; family Lactobacillaceae; genus Leuconostoc_B; species Leuconostoc_B fallax. The sequence goes on from NZ_AEIZ01000020.1 coordinate 80,973, forward strand.
ATGACGGCAAATGGTGTGACTTCTGAACCAGTACCTGATGTCGTTGGAATAGCTACCATCTGCGTCAAGCGTGCATGATAGAACTTCACAATACGCTTACGGATATCCATAAACTTCTGTTGGAGTTCCATAAACAATTCTTTAAGTGCTGCTGTATCTTCAAGGATACCCTCATGACGTGATGAGTATTCATACATGAATCGCGCAATTTTACCAGCATCAAGAGCAGAACCACCGCCCAATAGGATCACTGTATCTGGCTTAAATTCAGCCATTTGACGTGCAATATCAATAGCTTGTGACAATGTTGGATCTGGCTTAACAGAACCATAAATTGATGTCTGGACTTGATCTTGACGCAATTCTAGTTGGCCTAATACACGGTCAACAAATCCAAACTGTACCATACCAGGATCAGCAACAATGAATGCGCGTTGAACGCCTGGCAAATCTTGTAGATAAGTCAAAGCGTTGGATTCGTAATAAACTTCCTTAGGCAAACGTACCCATTGTGGTCGATTACGACGGCGTGCAACAGTCTTAATATTTAGCAAATCATAAGTTGACAAGTTATGTGACAATGAATTCTTCCCCCATGAACCAGTTCCTAGTGTTAATGATGGTCGCATTGCATCTGTATAGATATCACCGACACCACCAATTGAATCAGGTTGATTAACTAGGATACGTGAAGCACCGATAGCATCAGCATATTCCTTAACAAACGGATCATCTTGCGCACCAATTTGGATGGCTGCGTTATGACCAGCACCTTGATAATTCAATAACTTTTGAACAGTTTCGATGGCTTCTTGACGAGTATTCACTTTATAGATTGACAATAATGGGCTCAACTTTTCAGATGAAAGTGCTTCACCGATATTCTTTTGGTCTAATTCAAATAACAAGACATCAGCGTCATCTGGCATCTTTACACCAGCTTGCTCAGCAATCCAACGACCACTCATACCGGCAACTGGTCCGGCTACACCATAGCCCTCAGCATTTGCCTTAAAGACAAAGCTGGCAATCTTATCGTAGTCCTTCTTAGGGACAACATAAGCACCTTGTGCTTGTAACTGTGCTAACACGGCATCGTAAACGGGAGCTTGAATAACTGCTGAGTTTTCAGTGGCACAAATCATACCATTATCGAAACGCTTTGATAATAGCAAATCTTCAACTGCTCGGTCAACATCAACCGTCCCGTCAATATATACAGCACCGTTACCGGCACCAACACCCATTGATGGATTACCTGACTTCAAAGCTGCATTAACCATTGAAGGACCACCGGTTGCCAAAATTGAGGCAATGTGTGGGTTTTGAATTAATGCTGATGTGGCATAAAGTGATGGCTTCTCAATCCACTGAATAAAGTTCTTAGGTGCTCCGGCTGCAACAGCAGCTTCGTAAACCACCTTAGCTGCAAGTACTGACGACTTCTGAGCTTGGGGATGGAAAGCAAAGATAATCGTATTACGTGTCTTCGCTGTTAGCATTGACTTGAAAATAGCTGTAGAAGTTGGGTTGGTCGTTGGCACGATTCCAGCTAGAATACCTAGCGGCGCTGCCAATTCAACCTTTCCTTGGATTTTATCTTCATTAATAACACCAACGGTCTTATCAAATTTAATCGCGTTATAAACAGATTCCGATGCAAAACGATTCTTAGTATCTTTATCTTCAACAACGCCTCGACCTGTTTCATCATGGGCTGCATGAGCTAATCGTAATGAATTTTCAGAACCGGCTAACGCCATAGCTGCGACAATTTCATCAACCTTTTCCTGTGAGAAAGTTGAAAACTCAGTCAAAGCCCTTTGTGATTTTTCAATCAATCCGGCGATCATCGTCTCTGCTTGTTGGGTTAATTCTGCTTTTTCTTCTGGAGTTAAAACCTTTTTTACTGGCTTCTTTGCTGTTGTTTGTACCATAATTTGTACTCCTTTTTATATTGCTCATTTCTTAACAATATAAGTATATATCAGCTTTTTTAAAAAAGCAACTTTTTAATCAAAAAATCTGTGAACGCCTTAATCTGCATGCGCTTTCAACGTTGCTATAATGCTATTTACAGTTTGTAAATAAAGTCACAAAATAAATAGATTTATCTTTTGTATTTGTTCAGTGCAAAAATTTGCTATAATTTTCCTATTGTAACCAAATAAAATAATGTCTCGAAAGGACAATAAAATTATGTATATTGTAGACGGACAATATTTTGAACTCACGTTAAAACAGAAACTATTTTTCTTTGTTATTTCATTAGTCATTAATGCCTTTGGGAACGGTCTTAGTGTCGCAACTGCTATGGGTTCGGCCCCATGGACAGCAGCTGGTGCTAACTTATCCAACGCAACGCAGTGGCCAATTAGTGTTTTTTTGGCCATTATTGCTGTTAGTATTGCTTTGATTAATATGATACTTTTACGCAAAATTGATTGGCCACGATTCTTTGGCAATATCATCTTTGGTCTTTCTTTTAGCTGGCTTGTCGGCGTCTTCTCAAAGCTATTTATTGCGTATGGTATTCAAAATATTTCCTGGACACTACGCTTACCTATAGATATTTTTGCTGTTTTCTTGATTGGTGTCGCCATCTCCATTTACCAACGTGCTAACTGGATTATGCATCCTTTAGATGATTTGACCAATATCCTACGATTCAATTATTTTTTGGTAATGCATCTAAAGCACAAATGAGCAACTTCGTTATTGCGATTACATTATCCCTCATCGCCTTTCTGTTTAGTCATCAACTTGTTGCACTAGGCGTGGGCACTGTTTTTTCATTTCTATTACAAGGTCATAATATCGCTTGGACTGATCGTCATCTCTTCAAACGCCTTGTCCATGGTGATGTTTATAAAAAAGAAGCCTAATAAAAAAGCTAAACAATGTTTAGCTTTTTTGTTAAATAATTCAGTGATTAAATGCTTAATAATTGCATTATTTAAGAAAATATAAGTAATCAAAATCTGTATTGGCACGAAAATAATTTGCTTAATCAAACGTGGTGTAATAAAAGCATAAAATGTTTGCCAATTCGATATTGGATGATACATCATTTGCAACCACAATGTATTTGAAATTAAGTTAATAATGATTGAGACCAAGATGACGGCAATGACAACTCGCAATAACCGTGTATGTTCATAACCATAGTATGCTGTGCCATAAATCAAACCCGCCACAATAGCAGATAAGGTGAAACCAAAAAGAAATTACCATTAGGACTAATAATCGTTGCACCAACGATATCCAAAACCGCTGCAACTAACATCGTCCATAATGGGCCGTACAACTTCGCAATCAAAGATATCGCAACAAACCCGAAGCTAATTCTAAGCATATTAGTACCGACACTTAAGCGCCCTAATACCATATCTAATGCCATCAACAAGGCAAGCACAACCAGCTGCTGTGTCCCTAATTTAGGCAGCGAAAACGACCGAAACAACGTACTTCTATTCATAAATCTGAACCTCCATTTGGAGTGGTTCACCTATTTATTGGTGAATGTGACAATGATATCGCGTAAAGCAACTGCTTCACTTCGTCGATGGCCCACATTCCGTTTCCATCACACTTAACGCATCAAAGTCTACCCCTGTTTATTTTTGTCTCCCGACAAGTCTATTTTAACACGAAAATCCGTACTTTAAATGAATAATCAATGAGAATTTAAGGATTCTATTGAAAATATCCATTTTGAGCATATTATAAGTGTTTTACCATTCGCTTTGCTACAATTAGGGTGTAGTAAAATTTAGCTAGGAGGATATATCAATGCCATTAGATGATAAGATTGACAGCACTAAAGATAAAGTAAGTGGTACTGCTAAGGAAGTCGAAGGTAAGATTACTGACGACAAAGCGCGTGAAGTCGAAGGTAAGGCACAAGGCTTCTTAGGTAAGGCCAAAGATAAACTCAGTGATGCTAAAGATGCAGCTAAGGACTTCGTTGACGATGCGAAAGAAAAAATGGAAGACGCAAAACACAAGTCTGACAAGTAATCGTCATTAATAAAAATAAGAAAAAAGCCTGTTCTTCGATTGAAGGACAGGCTTTTTTATATTATGCTTCGGTTGGAAATAGTGCTGATGCATCTTTTGGTACACGTACAAGATTCAGTGCCACGAGTCTTTCGGCAATCTGAACAGTATTCCAAGCTGCTCCCTTTAATAGATTGTCTGATACAACCCACATATGGAAGCTATCATCATTTTCAACATCTGGTCGTACGCGTCCCACAAAGGTTTCGCGCTTACCTTCCGCATTAATCGGTTGTGGATAAACTTGGTGTGCCGGATCATCTTGCAAAACAACACCATCTGCTGTTGCCAAAGCCTTTTGTATTCCAGCGGCCGTGGCTTGCGTCCCACTCTCTGTTTCAAAGTAGACTGTTTCACCGTGTCCAATTGGAACAGGGACACGTACAGCCGTGGCCGTCACTTTAATTGCCTTGGTATTTTTATCACCAAACATAATCTTCTTGGTTTCATGAATCATTTTCCACTCTTCATGCGTGTAGCCATAATCTTCGAATACATCAATCTGTGGTAATAGATTAAATGCTAATGGATAATGTTGCTTATCCCCTTTGACAGGCAAAATATCAGCCGTCATTTCTTCGCCGTTAATATAAGCTTGCGATTGCGTCATTAACTCCTGCCAAGCAGTTTGACCCGCACCAGAAGCGGCCTGATAAGTAGAAACAATCACGCGCTTCAAGCCAAATTGTTGCTTGATTGGTGCCAAAGCAACCACCATTTGAATTGTTGAACAATTTGGATTAGCAATAATACCATGATGTTGATACAAAGCATCCTCATTTACCTCAGGAACCACCAATGGTACCTGATCATTCATCCGCCAAAAACTAGAGTTATCAACCACCACAGCACCGCGCTTCACAGCTTCCGGTGCAAATTTTTTCGACACCGATCCACCACCTGAAGCCAAAACCAGATCAATACCATCAAAACTCTCTGGTGTTGTTGCTTCTACGACAATATCTTTTTGCTTAAACTGTAAAGTTTTCCCAGCCGAGCGCGTTGAGGCTAACAATTTAATTGATTTTACCGGTACATTGGATTGTTCTAATTGTTGGATTAATCGTGTGCCTACAGCACCGGTTGCACCCAAAATCGCTACATTGTATCCTACTTCTGCCATGATTTTTCTCCTCTATTATCTTTAATCTACTAATATACGATGTAAACGTTCTTGGAAGCCGGTCACAATTTCCCAAGGTGCTAAATCAGCATGCGTCGCCACGTCTTCAAGCGTATTTTCTAATGCACCATCACGGCCAATAAACGTTACTGTCGTCCCGAGTGGATATTCTCTTGGTAAACGAATCATGAGTTGATCCATCGCGACTTGTCCAACAATCGGCACATACTGGCCATCGACAATGACATTAAATCCCATCATCTTTCGTAACCAACCATCGCCGTAACCAATGGGTACAGTGCCAATCCACTCATCATCGGTGGTTGTATATTTATGAGAATAACTGATACCCTCTCCTGCTGGTAATTGCTTCATAAAATTAATTTCGCTACGCAATGTCATCACAGGTTGTAAATCCTTGCCATCATTGAGTTCGCCACGTGATGGTTCCATGCCATAAACGACCGTACCAACGCGCACAACATCATGTGGTACTTCGTCAGCATGATACATTGCCGCACCGGAATTAGCCACATGATAAAATTTAGGGGCTGGTAATCCGTCCGTTAAGGCATGCCAACGTTCTAATTGCTTATGAAAATACGCAACTTCACTAGAATCGGATTCTGAAAAATGTGTAAACAAACCAGTATATTCGAATTTATCTTGATGTTGCTGCAAATAATCTATCGTCTCAGCAAGCGCATCACGATCTCGAAAACCAATGCGCCCCATACCCGTGTCGACCCCAATTGATACCGCTAAACGTTGTTCACCACTCAAATTCTGCGCTGCGGATTTTAACCAATCAAGTGAGACAACTGTTGTGATAATATTTTGAACCGCCATAAGCTCAGCTTGTTCTGCTGGCGAAATGCCTAGAATTATAATTGGCGCAGTAATTCTGGCATCGCGTAATGCCAAGGCTTCATCCATCAAGGCTACGGCTAAGCCATAAGCCCCGCCAGCAACAGCTGCTTGGCTAACTGGTACTAATCCTAAGCCATAACCATTTGATTTCACCGCTAAAAATAACTTTGTAGCGCCCGCTGTTTGTTTGACAACTTCAATATTGTGCTGGATAGCACTTTTAGAAATTTCGATGCGTGTCGGGCGTGTGATTGCTTCAACCATTATTACTCCTCAAAATTTTTATAAAAAACCATAACGGCTCTTGGCAGTTATGGATTCTACATCATCATCGAACTGTCATAGCACCCCGCTAACGCGACAGTCTGCTAGTTATTCACTAACAGCCCAACAACTCGATCCTACAGTATCGGTGTTTCGGCTACATCCCCTTTATCCCTGTTTCACCATGTCTGTAAACATTCCACAGGATACTCATGTCAGTAGCAACCTCTATGATTTTAATCTGTTTTTATTATATTTTAATTAGATTTAGATGTCAAACACGATGACCAAAATATATGAATTTTCTTAATCTTCTTGCTTATAACTTAATGCAGCAACGTTTAATTCTTTATCAACTAATCCTGCCGTAAATGATGATTCGTGACTGACAACGATCAGATTACCTGGGAATTTGCGCAAAGCTTGTTTCAAAGCTTGTTTAGTTTGTTCATCCAAATGATTCGTTGGCTCATCCAAAATCATGAAGTTGCTGGGAACCATTTCCATAATGGCAAGCTTAACCTTGGTCTGCTCACCACCGGATAGTTGTTGCATCGGCTTCATCGCATTTTCTGCGTTAATACCAGCAGCAGCTAAACGCGTACGCAACGCCTTAGGCTCCATCGTCGGAAAGCGATCTTGCATTTCTTGTAGTGGTGTCTTTTGATCATTATCCCATTCCAAATCTTGATCAAAGTAATTAATCTTAGCTGATGGTGAAAATTGTGCTTCACCACCAAGACTAGGAATAACACCCAAAATTGACTTGATCAACGTTGATTTACCCGCACCATTAAAACCTTTAAAGGCAATTTTTTGATGCGTTGTAATACTAAACGTTACGGGTTCAAGAACTGGTGTGACGTATCCAACCGATAGATCAGTTACTGTCAAAGCATTGGCAGACTGACTTTCCACATAAGGAAAATTAAATGAAGCCTTCAAATTTTCAGATGGTGGATCAATTTTATCCATTCGCGCCAACATCTTTTCACGCGAACGCGCTTGCTTTGAAGTACTTGCTCTCGCTTTGTTCTTCGCGATAAACTTTTGGGCTTTATCGATTTCAGCTTGCTGTTTTTCATAAGAACGCAACTGTTGTTCCGTACGTTCTGCCTTTTGGCGCATCGCCTTTTGAAAACTACCACGATATTTATTGATTTTACCAAAGGCAACGTCAATAATTGCGTTAGTGACCTTGTCTAGAAAATCGAAATCGTGCGAAATAATCATTGCTGCACCTTCAAATGATTGCAAGAAATCCTGTAACCATTCAATATGAGAAACATCTAAATAGTTGGTTGGTTCATCTAAAATGATCACATCATCGTTTTCCAAGAGTAACTTTGCCAAAATAACTTTAGCACGCTGCCCACCAGACATCTCTGCCAAGACACGGTCACGACCAATGGCTTCTAATCCCAATCCCGTAATAACACGTTCTATTTGCGTATCAAGTTCGTAGAAATCTGCTGCATCCAATTCTTCCTGCATTCGTGCTGCGCGTTCTAAAAGCTTATCGTCAAAAGTGTTACCATAAGTTGCATATAACTCATTCATACGTGCTTGCTTATCGTACAAATCTTGATAAGCAGTGTGTAAAAAGTCAACGAGTTGCATTTCTTCTGGAATTTCAGCATATTGATCTAAATAACCAATTTTCAAGCCTTTTTGCCATGTTATTTTACCTGATAAAGGTAATTCTTGGCCTGTCAAGATCTTGATAAGTGTTGATTTACCAGCGCCATTTTGCCCAACAATGCCCATATGTTCATTGAGATTAAGGGTAAATTCAGCGTCTTCATATAATGTTTTTTCTGCGTAGGCCATTGATAGGCCACTTACTTCTAATAATGCCATGTTCCCATTGTACCCTATTTTCCAGCTGATACCGTAATGTTTTTCATGAAATTTCAGATAACATGACATGGCTTCATGCTACAATAAATATATTATGAAACCACGTAAATTAAATCTCAAAACAATTCCAGCTCGTAATATTGATCGCGCCTATCGCTTTTGGCGAGATGTCTTTGATTTACCGCAGTCCGGACATGAATCACAACGCCATTTAACAATTGATGGCCAAGATATTCAATTTGTTGTTGGAGAACCCACTGCTGATATTGAATTACTTGTCCGCGATCATCAAGATGTTCTCAAAGCGCACTTGCGTAATAACTTTATTCAAATCGTGCATAGCGATACACGTTTCAACCACAAAATCGCCTTTCAAATCTACGATTCAGAACATAATTTAATCACAATTGAAGCCAATCAATAAAAAGGAGCAGATTAACTGCTCCTTTTTATAAGGAAATAAATATACTAAAGTACATTAACCCCGCACCCACAAGGACAAAAACATGCCAATAAACATGACCCATTGGAATTTTGGGAACCAAATAGAAAATCGTGCCAAGAGAGTAAACAATACCACCAGCTAATAATAACCAGAAAGCTGTATGCGATAAAATCCCCCACAATACTGGCATAGCTAAAATAATCAGCCAACCCATGACAAGATAAATTGTTACCGATACCCATGGCCACCGCCCAACAAAAAATAAATCATAAGTCAGGCCAGCAATAGTTAATGCTAGAATGGCACCCCAAATACTCCATCCAATCCAATTCCCCAGCAGTAACCATGTATAGGGGGTATAGGTGCCTAAGATGACAAGATAAATTCCAGCATGATCAAAAAATTGAAATACTTTTGCAGCTTTTGTAAAAATCAATGAATGAAATAATGTTGATGCCAATAAAAAGAAACCAACCGTACCAATATAGATTGCAATGGCAACAACTTCAAGAACACTAACTGGTTCTCTGAAAATATGTAATATTAACGCTATACCACCAATAACCGCCATAATAAATCCCAAGCCGTGCGTGACAGCATTGAGCACTTCATAGACGATCTGATATGTCTTTGATCGTTTCATCGTTCTGTTCACCGCCTCAACCAATTTACTATATTTTAACCTATTTCGATAGCATTATGCAGTCAACCATTATCTAGCATGTGCATTAACTGACATCTACGCACATTTTGATAGTGTACCTTGCTATACTAAATGCATTGTGCATTATACTAATTTAACAGAAAGATCATAACTCATCATGAAAAAAGCGTCCGGTCACAGTCCATTGTTACTCTTGAGTATCGTTTTTGTTGCGGCAAATATGCGTTTGCCTATCACATTGATGCCACCGTTGCTTGATACAATTAAGCAAACCTTCCATATTCCAACTGCTTTATCTGGCCTCTTAACAACCATTCCGCTATTAACTTTTGCCATCATGTCACCCTTCATTGCTAAACTAGGAAAACGCTTTGGCAATGAAGTTATCATCTATATTTTGTTAATTGTTCTTGCCATTGGTAGTGCTGTTCGCATTATCCCCGATGTGATTGCTCTTTTTTAGGTACATTATTCATTGCCATTGGTATTGATGGCGGTAACGTCTTAATACCAGCTGTTATTAAAGATCATTATGCCCATCGTACCGAAGCAATCACCGCAATTTTCACAATGTCAATGCTTATTGTGGGTGCCTTGGGTACTGGTTTAGCTGGTTGGCTGATTGCACGAACAACATTGTCATGGACATTAGGGTTACTCTCAATCATTGCCATCATCAATTTGATCCTTTGGTTCCCCAATTTACACTATCGTCAGACTCAGAACATATCGACAACCGCCACAGCAACCGCAGCACCCGGAGATTCCCCTTCTGTTTGGCGATTACCGACAGCGTGGTTAATTACGTTATTTTTCGGTCTGCAGTCACTTGTTTTTTACTCTTTACTCACTTGGTTACCTAGTATCCTAACAACGCAAGGCTTTTCTACAATTGAAGCTGGTAATATCGCGACCATCATGCAAGTTGGCACTTTACCCGCAGCGATTTTAGTGCCAATGTTGGTTCGTTATCACTATGGGGTACCATCTATACTCGGCCTGGTATTCATTGGCCTGTCTTTAGCGGTCGTCGGGTTATTACTGCCAATACAATCGCTCCTCATACACATGATATTGGCATTTTTAATCGGTCTTGGCTGTGGTGCATCCTTTAATTTAGCTATCATCTTTTTCACAAGTAAGACACAAACCGGGCATCAAACAGCAGACTTATCTGGCATGGCTCAATCTGCTGGCTATTTATTAGCTGCATTTGGCCCTTTGGCTTTTGGATTACTACAATCATTAACATCTTCATGGATCAGTACCATATTAACTATTGCTATATTGTCAGTTATTTTAGTGCTATGTGGCATCTCGATTCATCGTCGTGATACTATTATGCAACAAAAAACGCAGTGATTACACTGCGTTTTTTGATCGGTTAATAACTCTTGTATCGTTGTTTCAAAACTTTTAGGTCGCGTCATTGGTGCATACCGTTTAAACAATTTACCCTCACGATCAATGAGAAACTTCGTAAAGTTCCATTTTATCGGTCCTTTTCCTGAAACTTTTTTAAGTATACAAATAACGGATCGGCATCAGCTCCATTAACTCGTACTTGCTGTGTCATTGGAAATGTCACCCCAAAATGTAACCGACAATAGTCGTTCGTCTCTTCATTTGTTGCCAATTCTTGATGAAATTGATTGGACGGGATACCAATAATTTCAAGACCTAAACCATGATATTGCTGATATAACATTTCTAGCTCTTCCAATTGTGGCGCAAAACCACATTTACTCGCCGTGTTCACAATAAGTATTACCTTACCTTGATAGCTAGATAACTTAATACGTTGTCCACTCATCTCTGTTAGTTCAAAATCGTAGATTGCCATATTGATTAACCTTTCTTATCCATATCATTAGCAAACAACTCAATCCCAACTTCATTTTAACGAAATCTCTTTCACAATACGAATTAAAACTACGGGTTATTTCATAAATATTGTGATATAATGAACATAAAAAAGACAAGAAAGAGGTAATTTCATGAGTAAAGTTGCATTAGTCACTGGTGCTGGACAAGGTATTGGCGCTTCAATTGCTATGCGTTTAGCCAATGATGGTTTTGCAGTCGCATTGGTTGGTAGAACATTAAGCAAGGTTCAAGATGTTGCTGATAAAATCACAAGCAACGGTCAAAAAGCTGTCGCTATCGCTGCAGATGTACAAAATCGTGATGATATGTTCCGCGCAGTAAATGAAGCAACCGAACAACTCGGTGATTTCAATGTGATTGTCAATAATGCTGGCGTTGCGCCTACAACACCAATTATGGAAGTAAACCAAGACACTTTAGACAGTACTTGGAAAATTAATGTTGGTGGTACAATTTGGGGTACCCAAGCTGCTGTTGAAAAGATGCGTGCTTTAGGTCATGGTGGTAAAATTATCAACGCCACTTCTCAAGCTGGTGTCCTTGGCAATCCCAACCTGACTGTTTATGGCTCAACAAAATTTGCTATTCGTGGTATTACACAAACAACTGCACGTGAATTGGCGGCTGACAACATTACAGTCAACGCATTTGCACCCGGTATCGTTAAAACACCTATGATGAACGATATCGCACAAAAAGTAGCAGATAATGCAGGTAAAGACTTTGACTGGGGTATGCAACAATTTGCACAAGATATTTCTTTGAAGCGCTTAGCAGAACCAGAAGACATTGCTAACGCCGTTGCCTTCTTAGCAAGCAAAGATTCAGATTACGTTACTGGCCAAACACTGATTGTTGACGGTGGTATGGTTTTCCAATAAGAATATATTCACCAACCATGACTATTTCTAATCGTCATGGTTTTTTATTGCCCAACCCTTTTTCTGGACGTATATCAGTAGACATTGTTACACTGAAAGCAAGATGATGGTAAAAGGAGGACTGTACTTTTGAAATATGAAGCACTTACAGATAACCAAGCCAAACAAGCACTGATACAATTTGGCCCCAATCGCTTAAATGAAGCACCACCTGAATCTATAGTTCATAAAATAGTCAAGCACGTTCGTGAACTCCCTTCTCTGGTCTTGCTTTTTGCACTGATTTTATCGTTTTATATGGTTCTTGCAGGCCATGGACAGTGGCTTGAGGTGATTGTCATTGCCGGTGTTTTACTCCTCAATATCGGTCTGGGCATGTATCAAGAACACGCAGCCGCTGTATCGTTAGCCAGCTTACAAGAATTTAGTATTCAAGAAGTTCTGGTATTACGCCGTGCAACAGCGGATGCTATGCCTCAAACAATCAAAATCTCAGCTGAAAATATCGTTCCCGGTGATATTTTGTCATTGAAAGCTGGCGATAAAATATCTGCCGATGCTGTATTAGTCAAAGCAGAGAACTTTAACGTTGATGAATCTATTCTAACTGGTGAAAGTGAATCAGTGACTAAAGCAGTCACTGATGACATTTATTCAGGAACACACATTGTTAGTGGTTCTGCTTTAGCAAAGGTAACAGCGACTGGTATGTCAACTCAAATTGGTAATATTGCAGAAAGCTTATCTGAGAATACTGTGCAAGAGACTAATTTGAACAAAAAATGAATCAATTGATTCGTTATCTTAGCGTTATTGCCTTAATATCTGGTATTGCAATTGTTGTGTTACTACAGATTTATCAAGAGAGCTTTACCGAAGCATTATTAGCAGGAATCGCCCTTGCCGTAGCAGCTGTTCCAGAAACATTACCAGTCATTGTTACGATTAGTTTTGCTGTTGGTATTACACGAATTGCTCGGCGTCAAGCACTTGTTACAAGAGTTAGCGCTGTGGAAACAGTTGGTAATATTGATATTATTTGTTCCGATAAAACCGGTACCCTAACACAAAATAAAATGACCATTGTTAATTTTTGGACTGTATCTGATGGTAATATTTCACTTCAAAATGATCTTTCTCAAAATAGCGCGTTACAATATTTATTACTCAATACTGATGCCGTTTTTCAAGATGAGCAAATTTTAGGAGATGCCACTGAACAATCTATTTTGAAGTTAGCTGCTGAACATCATTTAAAACGACAAGACTTGGAAATCACTTATCCTCGAATTGCCGAATTGCCTTTTGATTCGGCACATAAATATATGGTCACCATTCATCAACTAAACGATGAAGAAAATTTACTACTTGTTAAAGGGGCACCAGAAAGTGTTCCGCTCCGTCAAAATATTTTGCCTGAACAACTCATCAATGAATGGAGTCGTCAAGGTCAACGTATTTTAGCCTTGAGCGCACGACGTATTCCACGAGACAGTGATTGGCGTGATTATCTTCAAGGTTTGCCACTAACCGCTATGATTGGTATTATGGATCCACCGAAATCAGGTGTTGCTGAAGCTATTCAGCAATTCCATCAAGCTGGTATTCGCACGATTATGATTACGGGCGATCACGTTAAAACAGCAATTGCCATCGCTAAACAGCTACATATTTATCGAAACGGTGATCTCGCATTAACAGGCCAAGATATCAGCGACCTTTCAGATCAAGCGCTGAGTCAGCGACTCACGAAAGCAACTGTTTTTGCACGTGTTACACCCCAAGATAAAATTCGACTCGTACGTTTGTTGCAAGAGCGGGGGCATACTGTGGCAATGACTGGGGATGGTGTCAATGATGCCCCAGCCTTAAAACAAGCCAATGTCGGTATTGCAATGGAACAGACTGGTACTGATGTTGCTAAAGAAGCCTCGGATGTTATTTTAATGGATGATAATTTCACGACTATTGTACCGGCTATTGCCGGTGGCCGTGGTATTCATAATAATATTATGAAAGCGACTGAGTTTCTAGTTGGTGTAAACTTTGCTCAAATTTTATTGATGTTAATTATGACATTTATCACACAATCACCACTACTAACAGCAACACAACTGTTAGTCATCAATATTTTGGCAGACGGTATTCCTGGCTTTTTCCTTGCCTACGAACAACCCGAAAAAACATTCTCGATGCTCCACCACTTCGCAATCAGTCTGTATTTGGTGGCGGATTAGGTCACCGGTTAGCTTTTAGAGCAACAGCGTATACATTTATTCTACTCATACTCTATGTGATAACAGATATGTTAGGTTATAGCCTAGCTGTCAGCCAAACGATGAGCTTCTTAGTTCTCGGTCTCGGATCGATTATTGATATATATGCTATTAAAACAAGAGCACCCTTGACTTTAAGCGCAATCGCTCGTAATATCCGCTTAAATATTGCAGTTATTGTGGCAGTTATCATCATGATATCTACTGCTATCATACCTATCTTAAGAGAGGCGTTATCATTAACAACTTTAGATGGACAGGCTTGGGTCATCTGTACGATTGCCATTTTCCTACCTTTAGTCTTATTGGAAACACGCAAACGTTGGGTACTAGCTGCTCATACCCGTTAAAAGTAATAAAAAA
>NZ_AEIZ01000019.1 GCF_000165675.1 Leuconostoc fallax KCTC 3537
CTGGCTCTGGCTCTGGTTCTGGCTCTGGCTCTGGCTCTGGCTCTGGCTCTGGCTCTGGCTCTGCTGATTGTTGCACGGCCGTTGCCGGTTGCTCAACCAATTTATTATTTTTATTAATACCTAATTTTACAGTAAGTAACTCTAAATAAACATCACCTTGCATTGTCTGCATTAATTGTCGCTGTACATCATCCAGAATAATCATCATCTCCTGAATACGTTGCATACTAATGCGCCCCTGCAATTGTTGTAGTTGGAACAACGGAATTGTTGATTTTACCAATGTTTCAGCAACATTAGATAACATCACATCCCGTAATAAAGCCATTAAATCAGCAATAAAGCGCTGGGCATCTTTACCATCTTGTAAAACATCATGCAAAATTTGTAATGCTGATTGCACATCATAGTCAATAATGCTTTGTAAATAATCAAACAACTGCGTTGTTGTTGCAGAACCCGTTACTTGTAAAGCATTTTCAACGGTTACATGATCTTGTCCAAAAGCAATCACTTGATCTAATATGGACAACGCATCACGCATACCACCTTCAGCTGCATTGGCAATAATACGTAAAGCATCTTCATCATACGCAATATTTTGCTGGTCCAAAATATATGACA
The DNA here is from genome assembly GCF_000165675.1 of Leuconostoc fallax KCTC 3537. Lineage (GTDB taxonomy): Bacteria > Bacillota > Bacilli > Lactobacillales > Lactobacillaceae > Leuconostoc_B > Leuconostoc_B fallax. The sequence continues at coordinate 625 of NZ_AEIZ01000019.1, forward strand.
TTCGTTGTTGCATTTGCTGCGTACTAATGCGCTTAAATTCAAATCTTTGTGTTCTAGATAAAATAGTAGCCGGAATTTTTTGCGGTTCCGTTGTGGCTAGTATAAATTTAACATTAGCAGGTGGTTCTTCTAGTGTTTTTAGTAGGGCATTAAAAGCGCCTGTTGATAACATATGTACTTCATCAATAATATAAATCTTGAATTGTGCTTCAATTGGCGCATAATTGGCACTATCACGAATATTACGAATTTCATCCACACCGTTATTTGATGCGGCATCAATTTCGATAATGTCAGGTATTTGTGCATCGTCTTGGTCAGCTGGAATACCATTTACTGCTTTTGCAAAAATCTTGGCTGCACTTGTTTTTCCAGTTCCTCTAGGACCACTAAACAAGTAAGCGTGCCCTGTTTGCCCTGTCTGAATTGCATTTTGTAACGTTTGGGTGATAATTTCTTGACCCACCATGTCGTCAAAAGTTCTTGGACGATACACGCGATATAAAGCTTGATATGCCAAAATTTTCCACCTCCACTTACAAAAAAGACCGCTGAGCGGTCAAATATGTACACAGGCACAACATCAAACAACCTTAGGGCTGCTACATTCCTGTCCTGACCCAGTTCGGGAGAAGACGTTTGCCTGCAATAAATATTATACGTGATTTTTAAGATTCTGGCTAGTCTTTTTCGCTAATCCTTACTGAATTTTCAAGCGAAAATTGGTAAAGCGCGTTGCAACCTTCATTTGCCATTTAAAATAAGAAACATACATCTGTGGTAATAAGTACTCATTGACAGCTGCATAGTCATCAACTAATGACACAATCCAACTTTCAACATATTTTGGTGGTGCAATGGTTGCACCAAACATGTGTTTCACAATAATATCTGCTTCTTTAGGTGAAATATGTGTTATTTTACGTGCATTTTTTAAAGCAATACGAGGGTGCACATAAGCATGTGTGCCTTCATCAAACTTAGTTGTACGCCAGTCGTAATAAAATAGGTCATGCAATAATCCTGCTCGTGCTGTTGCAACTTCATCAGCGCCTACCTTTTTAGCAATAAGGTATGACTGATAAGAAACAGAAATAGAATGTTCTAATCGATTTGAAAAATGATGCTGTGGATAATTTTCTAATTTTTGAACTTCTTCACGTTGTAATAAATCACCGACAATTGCCACATAATCTTGGTCAACTTGCCATTCATTTAAATTTTGCATTCAATACCTCTTTTTAGTCCACTAACAATATTATAGTACAAAATGCACCAAAAGAGAATACTATTTGTTTTTCAGCTGTTTTACAAGTTTATGTTTTAATCGTATTTCAGAGAAAAAATTTTGTAATAATTGACCACATTCGTCACTTTTAATACCTGGATGCACTTCAACACGGTGGTTTAATCGTTCATCTTCTAGTAATGTATATAATGATTTAACGGCACCACCTTTGGCATCTTGAGCCCCATAATAAATGACTGGTATCCGTGAATTAATAATAGCACCAGCACACATCATACATGGTTCTAACGTCACAAATAAGGCGGTATTCTCTAACCGCCACGATTGTGCAGCCTGATTAGCCGCCTCAATTGCAAGCAATTCTGCATGAGCCGTGGCCTGTTGCCCTTGTTCTCGATGATTATGTGCACGTGCAATAATTTGATTATCATGTACAATCACTGCACCAATTGGGACTTCGCCTTCCGATCCAGCTTGCCTTGCCTCATCCAGTGCTGCTTGCATAAAATCATTAATCTGTTCGTCTGAAAAAATGGGGATATTCGCCATACTATCGTGTACTTTCTAAAATGTAATAACCTTTATCTTTATGAATAACCTGCGCATTGCCAAATGCTTCTGCCATATTTTTTTGGGCTGATGGCGCTCCTTGCTTCTTCTGTAAAACCGCAATCAATTTACCACCTGGCTGTAAATGTAATTTAGCTTCTTGTAACATTGACGTTACAACTTTTTTCCCCGCTCTAATTGGTGGGTTTACCAAAATCAAGCCATATTGTTCAGAGATATTGTCATAAACATCTGATTGGAAAATGTGCGTCACGTCTGCTACATTATTCTTCTTTGCATTGACGCGTGCTAACTGTAAAGCACGTTCATTTACGTCAACCATATCAACCGTACGTTTGAATTTTTTAGCCACAGCTATGCCGACAACACCATATCCAGTACCTAAATCAAGTATCTTTCCTTCAGGAATAGTCGTTTTACTCAATGCTTCAAGCATCGTTCTTGTGCCAAAATCAATGGTCCTTTTCGAAAAAACACCGCTATCTGTTTGAAAATACAACTGGTGTCCTAAAAGCTCAAAATCAAAGTGATGATAGTTGTGCTCAGCTGTTGGTTCAGCTGTAAAGTATTGTTCATTAGCTTGTTTATCTATATTTTTCATAATTATATTATATCGGAAAATGACATCATCGCTGCCGTTTCCATAAAATCTTTTTAAACCTTCGACATTTTTACATTAAAATATATATTTCTACTATTTATTGATAATAAAAAA
>NZ_AEIZ01000018.1 GCF_000165675.1 Leuconostoc fallax KCTC 3537
GGTCGCATGGTCTAGTTGGTTAGGACGCCTGCCTGTCACGCAGGAGATCACGGGTTCGAGCCCCGTTGTGACCGCTACTTGTAACATGCTAATAAGTAGTTAATTGAGGTGCAATTCCTTAACATGTTTTTTCAGACCTTATGTGGTCTGTTTTGAAGATATATAGGGATATAGTTTAACGGTAGAATAGCGGTCTCCAAAACCGTTGATGGGGGTTCGATTCCCTCTATCCCTGCCATGGCGGTAGTGGTGAAGTGGTTAACACACTGGTTTGTGGATCCAGCATGCGAGGGTTCGATCCCCTTCTACCGCCCTTATAAAATGGTACGTCTTCGTACCTTAATGCCGTTGTGGCGGAATTGGCAGACGCGCTGGACTCAAAATCCAGTGGTGGCAACACCGTGTGGGTTCGACTCCCACCGACGGCATAGATTGAGGCTCCTATTAGGAGCCTTTTTTGTTACAAATTTTAATGCATGATTTTTCACATAGTGCTACTCTTTATGCTAAAATTAAGATTATGAAAGTTCTAGCATTTGATACAAGTAATCAACCTTTGACCGTTACTTTAGCCGAGGACGATCAGGTTAAATATATATTCACAAGCAACGTAGCCCGTAATCATTCAATTCAATTACTCTCGTCCATTCAAGCAGCAATGCAACATGAGAATTGGCAGTTTGATGAATTAGATAGAATTGTTGTAGCACAGGGACCAGGATCGTTTACAGGTTTACGAATTGGTGTTACTGTTGCTAAAGTTTTGGCTAATACAATTGGTACAGATTTAATTGGCGTTTCTAGTTTAGCTATATTAGCTCAACAAGTAATAAGCCATAAAATAGTAGTACCTCTTTTTAATGCGCGTAATCAAAACGTGTTTGCCGGTGTATATCAAAACGGTATAAATATTAAGCCTGATGAACACCAATCTTTTGCGAATTTATGCCAGTGGTTGAAATCAAATCAACAGCTTGATGATTTGATTTTTGTTGGCGATACAGAACCTTTTAATGATAGTATTCAATCAGAATTTCCTCATGCGGCGGTTTTGACGGCAGAAGAAAGTTTACCTGACGGTAAGGGCATCATTGCACTACAAAAGAACATATTACCAGTTGATGATATCGATACATTTAATCCTAACTATCTTCGAAAAACTCAAGCAGAACTTAATTGGCTGGAGAACCATCCTGGACAGGATGATCCAAATCATTATGTTTTTGAAGTTAAATAAATGGGCGCATCGGCATTCTGATAAATTCCCCGAGTTTATCTCTAAAATTTTTTGCTACAAGATTATCAGTTTGAATTAAGAGTAGCTGATTTAGATGATATTAAACATTTAATTGCAATCGAAGAAGCGGTTTATTTGGGACAAGCACCTTGGACAACAGATGATTTCTACAATGAGATTATTCGTTATGATGTACGACTATATCTAATTATTAAGAAAAATCAACAAGTTATTGGTTTTGTTGGTGCTGCGTATCAAAGGCCGACGCAAGATATTCATATTACGAATATTGCCATTTTACCGATTTGGCAAAATAAGGGATTGGGTACAATTTTGCTACATGAAATCATAAAAGTAGCTAAAAGAATGCATGTCCAAACGTTAAGTCTGGAGGCTCGTAAATCAAATAACTTAGCAGTGGCTTTGTATGAGCGTTTAGGATTTAAAAAAGTAGGAATAAAGTCACGTTATTATTTAGATAACCGAGAAGATGCTATAAGTATGGAGAAAAAAGTTGAATATCCAAAGAGCAGGCATTGAAGATGTTGAAGCAATCTATCATATTGCTACGGGTGCATTTGGTTCATCACCTTGGCCGATAAAAATCTTCCAACATGAGCTATCATGCATTCGTAATCAATATTTTGTGGCTGAAATTAATCATACAATCGTTGGGTTTATTGGTATGACAACTATTTTAGATGAGGCAGAGATTACGAGTTTAGCGGTCTTGCCAGATTATCAGAAGCAAGGCATTGCCCAAGCCCTAATAGCCCGAGTTTTATCTGTTCCTGATTTAAAACGCATTCTTTTAGAAGTATCGGAACATAATGGTGCGGCACAAGGTTTATACATTAAAAATAGCTTTACAGTTTACAATCGGCGCCGTCATTATTATAAAAATGGCGATGATGCGCTACTGATGGAGAGGAAAATATTGTGACGAGAATTATTGCATTTGAATCTAGTGCAGATGAAACCAGTGTTGCTATTGTCGAAGATGGACATACCGTTTTGAGCAATAGTGTTGCAACACAAATCAACTCGCACCGTCGTTTTGGTGGTATTGTACCAGAAGTTGCAAGTCGACATCATATTGAATGGATTACACGTGTCTTAGATGATGCTTTGAAGCAAGCGGCGCTAACGCCAAAAGATTTAGATGCAGTAGCCGTTACTTATGGTCCAGGGCTTGTTGGTTCGCTCCTAGTCGGCCTGATGGGGGCTAAAACTTTTGCAATGGCGCATCATTTACCTATTGTGCCCGTTAATCACTTGGCTGGACATATTGCTGCTGCTAGATTTGCTGGCAAAGTCGAGTATCCAGCGATGGCTTTAATGGTATCTGGGGGGCATACTGAACTGGTTTTAATGCGCGAAGAAAATGACTTTAAAGTAATAGGTGAAACACGTGATGATGCAGCAGGAGAAAGTTATGATAAGGTCGGTCGCTTACTTGAATTCCCGTATCCAGCAGGGAAAATAATTGATGATTTAGCGCGTAAAAATCAAGCAACAGTAAAATTTCCAACTGCCATGGCGCATGATGATAATTATGATTTCAGCTTTTCAGGTTTGAAAAGTGCTGTGATTAATTATGTTCACAATGCACAGCAACGCGGAGAAAATCTTAACAAAGGCGAGTTGGCAGCGAGCTTTCAAAACGCTGTAGTGGATGCTTTATTAGGTCGAACAAAACGTGCCCTAGAAAACTATCCTGTTAAAACTTTTATTTTAGCAGGTGGTGTCGCTGCAAATCAGCAATTACGTCAGACCTTGACAGCCTTGTTAGAAACATTCCCCGAGACAACGTTTTTGCCCGTGCCAATGCAATATACAGGAGATAATGCCGCTATGATTGGTGCTGCTGGATATTGGAACTATCAGGCAGGTATTTTTGCTGATTTAGACTTAAATACAGATCCAGGATTAGATTTTGACTTGCTAAGCCTTTAATACATTGTGATTCGTTCACTAACTTTATTTTGAATAGCATGGAATATGATATAATAGTAATGCAGAATTTCACAAAGTAATATTGTTGACAATTAAAACAGCGCTTAGCGCTTTTGGAGTAAATGATGACACAACCTAAAATACCGCGGGCAACGGCAAAACGCTTGCCAATATACTACCGCTATTTAACTTTTCTGCATGATGCAGGAACAAACCGTATTTCTTCGGCTGAATTAAGCGATGCCATTAAATTTGACGCTGCTACTATTCGTCGCGACTTTTCGTATTTTGGCGCGTTAGGTAAACGCGGCTATGGATATGATGTTAAAGCATTATTAGATTTTTTTGCTGATGTTTTGGATCAAGATAGTTTGATTAGTGTGGCGCTGATTGGCGTAGGAAACTTGGGTCAAGCATTGCTAAATTTCAACTTCCATCAATCATCCAATGTGCGTATATCAGCTGCATTTGATGTAGATGAAGAACGTGTTGGTAAGATACAAAGCGGTGTGCCAATATATCCGATGGCTGATTTGCAACAGCAGATTAAAGATCAACGTATTAACATTGCAATTTTGACTGTACCACAAGAGGTTGCACAAGAAATTACAGATCAATTAGTGGCATCTGGTATACGTGGTATTTTGAACTTCACACCACTGCGTGTGACCGTGCCAAACAACGTACGTGTTCAGAACGTTGATTTAACGAATGAATTACAAACACTCATATATTTTATTGAGAATTATGGGTCAATTACAACAGGAATTTAAAATGGCCATATTAGATTTAAATGATAAAAATAAAGTAGCAGCATTTCAAGCATTTGTACGTGAACATCCCCGCGGACAAGTGACGCAAGATCCGTTATGGGGAGATCTAAAAGCTAACTGGGGTCATATTTATATTTATCATGAGACAAATGGTGTGATCGATGCTGCCATGGCGGTACTCACAATTGAAGCTGTACCAGGAAAACTTTTAGCTTATTCACCTAAAGGACCGATAGCCGATATTCAAAACGTACAATTGGTAAAGGCTTTGGTTGACGAAGCCGTTGCAGTGTTACCTGAAAACACGTTCTTGATTCGTTTGGACCCTGAGGAACCTTATTCTGATGATCTAAATGAGGCTTACCAGCAAGAAGGTTTTACAACCCGGAACCGACAGATTACATATATGCACGGTAATATCCAGCCCCGTAAGAATGTGGTCCTTTACTATGATGGTCGTGGAGATGCAGACAAAATTGTTGATGAAGACAGTCTCATGAAGCATTTTAAACGTGACTATCGTAACCAAATTCGTCGTTCTGCGCGTGATGGCGTCGTGGTGACGAGTGGAGATAGCCAAGAAGATGTTACTGCCTTCTTTGACACCTATGTTATGATGGCAAAAAGTCAAAATATTACACATAGACCCATTGATTATTTCTTGCGTATGCAAAAATTATGGGCGGGTACGGGTTTGTTCAAAGTTTTCTTAGCGCATTTTGAAGATCAAGTTATCGCTAGTGGTATTGGTTTTGCTTATGGTGATAAAATCTGGTATATGTATGCAGGTTCAAATCGTGCATTTACCAAGCACTATGCACCCTATGCTGTACAATGGGAAATGTTAAAGTGGGGCTTGTCACTGAATAAAGTACGATATGATTTTGGTGGTGTTGGTGACTTTGTACCAAAAGATGGTTTATATAAATTTAAACATGGTTTTGCTTATCATGACGCTCCAGTAGAGTATATTGGCGAGTTAGATTGGGTGCTCGATCAAGAAGCGTATGATCAGTATCTTAAAGGATTTTCAGAGTAAAAAGATTGGTTGAAACCAATCTTTTTTATTGACTTTTTACAACCAAGTGTTAAACTATAAATTGTAGTTAGCACTTGTGATTAAAGAGTGCTAAAATCATAACAGAATTTTAAGGAGGTGTACATCGTGTTAAAACCATTAGGTGATCGCGTTGTATTGCAAGTTGAAAAAGAAGCAGAGCAAAAAGTTGGTAATATTGTCATTGCTAGTAATGCACAAGAAAAGCCAGTGACTGGTAAGGTAATCGTTGTTAGTACTCAAACTGTTGGGGAATTACAAAAGCCAACTGCCGTATCAGAAGGCGACACTGTTGTATTTGATAAGTACGCTGGTCAAGAAATTCATGTTGAAGGACAAGATTATTTAGTTGTCCATGAAAAAGATATTATTGCAGTTATCTAATTTTATGAGTCAGGGAGGAAAGTATTAGTACAATTAACTTAGCAGTGACTAATACATAATAATGATGGCAAAAGAATTGAAGTTTTCTGAAGATGCACGCGCAAAGATGAAGGCAGGGGTCGACAAGCTTGCCGATACAGTTAAAACAACGATTGGTCCGAAGGGCCGCAACGTTGTTTTGGAACAATCCTATGGCACACCAACGATTACTAATGATGGTGTAACAATTGCCAAGGCAATTGAATTGGAAGATCACTTTGAGGATATGGGCGCTAAGTTAGTTGCTGAAGTGGCCTCAAAGACAAATGACATTGCTGGTGATGGTACAACCACAGCAACTGTTCTTGCACAAGCTATTGTTGGCGAAGGTTTGAAGAATGTTACGGCAGGTGCTAACCCTGTAGGTATCCGTACAGGTATTGAAAAAGCAACGGCAGCAGCTGTTGCTAAGTTGCATGAATTATCACACCAGGTATCAACTAAAGAAGAAATTGCACAAGTTGCATCAATCTCAGCTGCTAATGAAGAAGTTGGTCAATTGATTGCTGAAGCAATGGATAAAGTTGGTAATGACGGTGTGATTACCATTGAAGAATCAAAGGGTATTGAGACAACATTGGATGTTGTTGAAGGTATGCAATTTGATCGTGGTTACATGTCACAATATATGGTGACAGATAACGACAAGATGGAAGCAAATTTGGATAATCCTTACATCTTGATTACTGATAAGAAGATTGGTAACATTCAAGACATCTTACCTGTATTGCAAAGTGTTGTTGAACAAGGTCGTGCATTATTGATTATTGCTGACGACATTACAGGTGAAGCTTTGCCTACACTTGTTTTGAACAAGATGCGTGGTACTTTCAATGTTGTAGCAGTCAAGGCGCCAGGATTTGGTGACCGTCGTAAGGCACAACTTGAAGATATTGCTGTATTGACTGGTGGAACAGTTGTAACAGATGATCTTGGTTTGAACCTCAAGGATGTGACAATTGAACAATTAGGTCAAGCAGTGAAGGTTAATATTACTAAGGATAATACAACAATCGTTGAAGGTTCTGGTGATAAGGCAACATTGGCTTCTCGTGTTGACCAAATCAAGCAACAAATTGCTGAAACAACAAGTGATTTTGATCGTGAAAAGTTACAAGAGCGTTTGGCTAAGTTAGCTGGTGGTGTTGCTGTTGTGAATGTTGGTGCAGCCACAGAAACAGAGTTAAAGGAACGCAAGTACCGTATTGAAGATGCTTTGAACGCAACGCGTGCAGCTGTTGAAGAAGGATTCGTTGCTGGTGGTGGAACGGCATTGGTAAATGCTATTGCAGCTGTTGATGCTTTGTCAGAAACAGGCGACGTCCAAACTGGTATCAATACAGTGAAGAAGGCATTAGAAGCACCAGTACGTCAAATTGCTGAAAACGCTGGTTTTGAAGGATCTGTTATTATCAACAAGTTAAAAGAGCAAAAGCCTGGATTTGGGTACAATGCAGCTACGAATGAATGGGTAGACATGATTTCAGCTGGAATTGTTGATCCAACGAAGGTAACGCGTTCTGCTTTGCAAAATGCAGCATCCGTCTCAGCATTATTGTTGACAACAGAAGCTGTAGTCGCTGATAAGCCTGATGAAAAGGCAAATGGTGGCGATGCAGCAGCTCAAGCAGCAGCCATGGGCGGCATGATGTAAGCTATTTAAGGTGATTTAAGATGTTTAAAACGTTTATAGTATGGATTTAGCATATTATAAACGTTTTTTATATCCAATTAGTCAGAAAAAGCAAATATTATAGTATTGAAATATGATACAATGGGTAAAAAAGAATGGCGAGATTACTTTATGACAACATATAATTTTTCTGCTGGACCTAGTAGTTTGCCAACAGAAGTTATGACACAAATAACTCAAGAATTGACAAAAAATCAAGCAACACATATGTCAATATTAGAAATATCACATAGAACGCCTCAGTTCGAAAATATACTTGATGAAGCAAAAGCATCGCTCAAATCATTATTGGATTTGCCAGATAATTATAAGGTAATGTTCTTATCAGGTGGCGGTACAACACAGTTTGAAATGGTACCCATGAATTTAGCGACACGGCTAAAAAAGATTGCAATTTTAGATTCGGGTAATTTTGCACATAAGCCTATTGGTGCCGCAGAAGCCCTAAATGTTACAGTTGATGTTCCAGGTACAACACGGTCAATCAAGTATCGTGAATTACCACATTTGCCTGCTCAATTTGATGATACACAGTATGACTATGTCCATTTAGTGACGAACAATACAATTGAAGGCACAACGTATCACCAAGAAGATATTCCTGACGTACAGCACTTAGTGGCTGATATGTCATCCAATATTTTGGCTGAACCCTATGATTTCAAAAAGTTTGATTTGATTTTTGCTGGTGCACAAAAAATTTGGGGATTGCTGGCATTACATTAGCTATTGTTAATCAAGATTGGCTAGATGAACAAGACTTATCACATTTGGCACCCATGCAAAAGTATCAAACGGCTATTGATAAAGATTCAATGTATAATACGCCACCGGTTTTTGCAATTTACGTCTTAAACTTAGTTCTCAAGTGGATTGAACAATCCGGTGGTATTGCAGGGCTTTACGAAAAAACCAAAGAAAAGCGCACAAATTGTACGACTATTTAGATCATTCCTCATTCTTTGATGCCATGGTGACGGGTAAAGAACGGTCGTTGACGAATGTTGTCTTTACATCTGGTGATGCAAAGCGGGATGCACAAATTGCACAAAAGGCGTCTCAAGCTGGTTTTTATAACTTGGCGGGTCATCGTAGTGTGGGTGGCTTTAGAGCCTCCTTGTATAACGCTCAGCCTGAACAAGCAGTAGATGATTTAATTGCGTATTTGAAAAATGTGGAGATGGAATATTTAAATGACTAATATAAAAACATATAATGCAATTTCGCCAATGGGACTCAATTACCTTACAGAGCAGGGGTATACGATTAATGGTGATGAAGCACCCAAAGGTATTTTGTTGAGATCGCAAGATATGCATCAAGAGACAATTCCTGATACTGTTCGTGCTTTGGTTCGTGCTGGTGCTGGGTTTAATAATATTCCAGTAGATGATTTGACGCAAAGGGGTATTGCGGTATTTAATACACCTGGTGGTAATGCGAATGCGGTTAAGGAGCTCACAATTGCGGCTTTGATTATGGCTGCACGACCCGTTGTAGCAGCTATTGACTTTGCTAACAAAACGCGTGGTGGGGATGTGTCATTACGCACCGAAACCAACAAAGGTGGTTACCGTGGTACTGAATTATCAGGTAAAACATTGGGTGTGATTGGATTAGGTAATGTCGGCTCAAAGGTGGCCAACACAGCGTTGGCGTTAGACATGGAAGTCATTGGGTATGACCCAGGTCTGGATGCGACAACGGCATGGCGCGTTGATCGCCACATTGGGCATGCACGTAATGTAGAAGAAGTTTTGCAAAAAGCAGATTATGTGACAGTTCATATTCCGCTGAATGCAGATAATAAGCACTTTATTGATGCTGAAAAAATAGCACAGTTAAAGCCAGAAGCAGCCTTGTTGAATTTCTCTCGTGGCGGTATTGTGGATGATGCTGCAGCTAAGGCAGCCTTGGATGCTGATCAGCTACGCATGTATATTACGGATTTTGCTGATGCTGTATTATTTGATAATCCTAAAACGATTATTACACCACATATTGGTGGTTCAACAATTGAGGCGGAAGATACATCAGCTTTGATGGCGGCTAAGCAACTTGACCATTACTTAACAACGGGTAATGTGGTTAATTCTGTGAATTTGCCATCAATCGATGAACCTTTTAGAACAAAGTATCGTGTTTCGATTATTCATCGTAATGTACCGACAATGTTGAGTCAAATTGCTAATTTCTTTGGTGATCACGGTATCAACATTGAACAACTATCTAATCGTGCTAAAAACAATATTGCTTATACATTAATTTCATTGAATGCATTAACTGATGAAGAATGGCAATTGATTCATGAGCGTTTTGACCAAGTGGATGATATTTTCCAAACACGTGTTTTAAAAAATAATCAAGATTAAAATCAAAAAATAACGATTAGCTTCTGGCTAATCGTTATTTTTTATATATTATTGATTATGCAAGTGTTGCTTGATACCAATCGAGAACTTGTTTAGGATTCAAACGCTCTCCGTGTCCAATTCGATCAATCTCTTGACCATTCTCAAATAGAATGAATGAAGGCAATCCTTTTAAATTATATTTTTTAGCGACTTCGATATTGTCATCACGATCGGCGTCAAACCAATTGGCTGTTTTAACAACTTCTGTTTTAATGTCTTGCACAAAAGGTTTAATAGCACGGCAATCGCCACACCATTCAGTTGATAAAAAGATAAGATTACGTCCAGAACGGTTGATAATTTCTTCTAAAAATTGGTCAGAATGACTCGTTGGTTCGTACATATGCAATACCTCACTAGTTTATTTTGTATAACATACAATTACTAGTATTCTAACATATTTTGATAAAATATCTGATGATATCACTTACATTATAAAAGCTTTATTAGAAAAATGAAGTTATTCTATTAAAATCATTGACTTTTATTGATAGAAACAGTATCTTATTTAATAACAAAACGTTGAAGAGATAAGTACCGTTGCGTTAATCAATAGAGAGCCTGTGTATGGTGAAAACAGGTGTTTGATATTCGGGAAAATGGTCTTGGAGTTGATATAAGGAGACGAGTAGGCGGCAATGGTGTCATTGTGCGCATGAGTTGAATTCGGTAGTACCCGTTATCGTGCAGAGTATACTGGTAGGAATTGATATCAATGATCTTAAAGCGTACTTAATGAGGTATAACATGTGAATGCTATATAAATACCGGGTGGTTACACGATGCGCGTCCCGCAGTCTATTAGATTAGACTGCGGTTTTTTTATTGTCTAATTGATGAGTAAAGAAGGTGATGATTTTAAAAATAGAAATGATGGCATTATCTAATAACACATGCGGATCTATTTCAACGAATTTAACATTTATTGTTAACGAAAGAGGTAATAATTATGCAACAAATACAACAGAAATTAAATTATAAGTTTGATCATGTTGGGTCATATCTACGTCCAGAGCGCCTTAAAAGAGCCCGCGAGCAATGGGATAAAAGTAAAATTTCGCGTGAAGCACTATTAAAAATACAGCGTGAGGAAATAAGTGAAGTTGTGTCGCAACAGGTTAAGGATGGGCTTAAAGCGGTGACAGATGGCGAGTTTAATCGATCTTGGTGGCATTTAGATTTCTTATGGGGCTTAAATGGATTTGAAGCTTTTGAGCAACAGGACTCTTATAAGTTCCACGGTGAGAAAACACGTACAACAAATGTCCGTATTGTGGATAAAATTTCAGCAAATCCAAACCACCCATTTTACGAGGACTTTAAGTATTTAAAATCGATCATACCTGATGATGTTGAAGCAAAAGTTACCATTCCATCCCCAAGTTTGATTATTAATCGTGATCATCGCTCGGATAATGCGCTAAAATACTACGATTCATGGCAAGCATTTTTAGATGCTTTGGCACAAACTTATCACGATACATTACAACACTTTTATGATTTGGGTGCGCGTTATATTCAGTTGGATGACACGACATGGGGATACCTAATTGCCAAATTTAATGAAACAGCTGATGATGTGCAAGCACAAGCAAAATATCGACAGCTTGCATTAGATGATGTTTATGTCATTAACAAGATATTAGTTGGCTTGCCAGATGATTTAAAAGTATCAACTCATATTTGTCGTGGTAACTTTAAATCAACTTATCTCTTTTCTGGTGGTTATGATACGGTGGCACCTTATCTAGGGCAATTAAATTATGATGCTTTCTTTTTAGAATATGACAATGAGCGTTCGGGTGGTTTTGAACCTTTGTCTGAAATTTGGTATAATAGGCATCAAGTGGAAATTGTTTTGGGACTTGTTACCAGCAAATCAGCAGATTTAGAATCTGTTGATGATATTGTGGCGAGAATTGATGAAGCGAGTCAGTTCGTACCTAAAAGCAATTTAGCATTATCGACACAATGTGGCTTTTCATCTACTGAAGAAGGTAATATTTTGACTATTCCAGATCAATGGCAAAAGCTAGCGCTGATTAAACGTATTGCAGATCAGTATCTAAATGAAAATACTGCAAATTAATTTATTAGAAATCGAGAAAAATGGCAGAGAATACGCAATTAAAACGAGCAATGTCGGAGCGACAAGTTCGTATGATAGGGTTAGCTAGTGGTATTGGTACGGGATTATTCTTATCCTCGGGTTATACAATTCATACTGCTGGCGCGTTTGGTACAATTTTAGCCTATACAGTTGGTGCAATTTTAGTTTATTTGATTATGCTGAGCTTAGCAGAATTATCTATTGCCATGCCAGTAACAGGCTCTTTTCATTATTATGCACAAAAATTGATTGGCCCGGCAACAGGGTTCCTTGTGGCCATTTCTTATTGGTTAACATGGACGGTGGCATTGGGATCAGAGTTTACAGCCATTGGTATTGTCATGCAAAGATGGTTTCCAACCGTTCCAGCATGGGTATTTTCAGCCATCTTTATTGTTATCATCTTTTTGAGTAATCTCTTTTCTGTCAAAGTATTCGGTGAAAGCGAATATTGGTTAGCTAGTATCAAGGTTGTGGCTATTATTGCCTTCTTATTATTAGGCAGTATGGTGCTACTAGGTTGGTTACATGTTAGTGGGGATGTCCATCCTGGTTTTGATAATATTTTCAGTCATGGGTTATTCCCTAATGGCATTGGGCAAGTGTTTACGACAATGCTAGCCGTGAACTTTGCTTTTAGTGGAACAGAACTAATGGGTGTCACAGCAGGAGAAGCCAAAAAATCCTGAAAAAGGCAATACCAAGTGCAATTAAAGCAGTCTGGTGGCGTCAAGTCATTTTCTTTATTGGGAGTATCACAATCTTGGCAGCGATTTTACCTTATCAAAAAGCGGGCGTGACAGAAAGTCCATTTGTTGCTGTATTTAATATGATTGGTATTCCATATGCCGCTGATGTGATGAATTTTGTTATTATAACGGGTATATTATCAATGGCCAATTCTGGCTTGTATGCTTCAACACGCATGTTGTGGTCACTAAGTCACGAAAAATTGATCCATCCAATATTTGAAAAAACGAATAAGCAGGGGATACCGGTATGGGCTTTATTAGCTAGTTTAGCTGGTGGCTTATTAGCCTTATTATCTAGCTTTGTGGCGGCTGGTGCGCTCTATTTGAACTTGGTAGCAGTATCAGGGTTAGCTGTTGTCTTTGTTTGGATTGCAATTGCATGGTCTCATTATAAATATAGCCAGCAACTTAAAAACCAGGGTCGTCAAAAAGATTTACGCTATCCGAAATGGGCCTATCCATTATTGCCTTTGGCTGGGTTTATCGGTGCTAGTCTTTCTGTTATCTTAACAATATTTGATCCACAGCAGCGACCTGCTTTATTGTGGTCTGTGCCTTTTGTTGGACTGGTCTATGCATATTATTTCGTCCGATTTAAATGGTTACCAATACTGAAAAAGAAGTCAACGGAGGTTTAATATCATGGATAAGTTTTCTCAATATCTAAAAATGGCGCCACTTACTTTAGATGGCGGTATGGGTAGTGAATTAGAACAGCAAAATATTAATGTGGATAACAATTTATGGTCGGCATCGGCTTTAATTCAGTCACCGGGAACTATTGCGAAAATCCATCAGCATTATTTTGATGCTGGTGCTCAAGGGGCAATTACCGATACTTATCAGGCACATGTTGCGACATTTTTAGCACAGGGATTTGATAGTCATAAAGCCTACGAACTCATTGATACTGCTGTTCATTTGGCTAAAGAAGGTTTAGCGCTATCCACACAAGATGATGGGTTAATCATTGGTAGTGTAGGGCCTTACGGGGCGTACCTAGCAAATGGTGCGGAATATACTGGGGATTATCATTTATCCAAACAAGCCTATCAAGATTTTCATCGGCAACGTATTGAGCGATTGGTACAAGACGAGGTTGATTTAATCGGGTTGGAAACGATGCCTAACTTTACAGAAGCACAAGCACTTGCTGAGTTGTTGGAAACTGAATTTTCAGAAACGCCTGCATATCTATCATTTTCAATTAAAGATGGCAATACTTTGTGTGATGGGACATCGCTTGCAACAGCAGTAGGCTATTTTGAGAAGTATGCCCAAATTAAGGCAATCGGTGTAAATTGTACAGCACCGGACAATATCTTGACCGCATTACAAGCCATACAGCCACAGACAACAAAGCAAATTATCATTTATCCGAATGCAGGTGATACTTATGATCCACAAACAAAACAATGGGTTGATGATTATGGCCCAATTGATTGGCAAGAGTTAGTACCGCAATGGCTGAATCAGGGCGCCACAATAATTGGCGGATGTTGTCGTACGACACCGAAAGATATTATAGCGATTAAACAAGCGATTGATAGCTGGTGTCGTAAAGTTTGATATAATAATTAAATCAAATGATGACGTGAGAGATGAGGTTGAGATATGAATAAAAAAGATGGTTAATAGCGAGCGCTTTGCTCATTGTAGCGATTATTTTGTTTACTGTTTTGAGACAGCAAACATCATCTCAGCAAAAAACGTTGCGCGTTTCGGTTCAAAATACGATGTCAACATTAGATCCCAATCATATTGACGAAGTTGGCGCAGAATGGGGCGAAACACAAATATTAGAAGGATTGTATACTGCGGATGCCAAAGGAAAATTACAGCGGGCGTTGCCAAACAGATTGTCAAGCCAACAGAAAACGGGACGCTATATACGATACCGTTAAAACATAATCAAAAATGGTCAGATGGCACAGCTGTAACCGCACAGGACTTTGTTGCTTCAGCGCAAAGGCAAGTTAATCCTAAAACAAAATCAACACGCGCTAATCACTTTAAGGATTTAGAGAACTACAGTGACGTATTATCTGGTAAAGTAGCACCCAAAAATCTGGGCATTAGTGCACCCGATAAATATACAGTACAGATTAAGTTAGCACATCCCGTACCTTATTTTGATTTTGTCTTAGCCAATCAGTTATATCCTGTTAATACTGATAAGTTAGCTAAGTGGGGCAATAAATATGGCCAAACAGCAGAGACAACGGTCGCTAATGGTGCATATCAAGTTAAAAAATGGAACCAATCAGCAACACAATGGGAATTTGTAAAGAATCAACATTTTGCTGATGCGAAGTCAGTAGATTTCGATACAATCAAAGTGACTGTGGTTAAAGATGCTTATCTTGCCGCTAAACAATATGAGGCCAAAAAAGTCGATGAAGCAGAAATTTCAGGTGCTTTGGTGGCAAATATTAAAAAGTCAGCGCAAAAAGATATCAAGACCTCACAAAAAGGTCGTATGGCATTTCTCGTGTGGAATGCTGATGATAAAGTGGCAGGCAATACGAACTTTAAGAAGGCTGTGAGTTTAGCAATTAATCGGGAACAACTCACACAAGAAGTATTGGCTGATGGGTCTACACCAGCCAAATCAATTGTTCCTAGCGGTGAAGTGAAGATTGATGGTAAGGACTTCAATGATGGGCTATCTTTGCCGTATGATAAACAGGCAGCCCAAGAATATTTGAAAAAAGCACAATCTGAATTAGGGCAAAAGCATATTACATTAAAAATTAATACAGCTGATACTGATGCTTATAAGGCCCTTGGGGTTTATTTGAAGCAATCAATAGAACGTAACCTACCTAATGTGAGCGTGACTTTGAATCGTATGCCTTTAAATGCTGAAATTCAGGCATTTGATAATCAGAATTTCCAGTCAGGGACTTTAAGCTGGACGACTGATTTTAATGATCCTATCGATTTTTTAGATATCGCTTATAGTAAAGGGGCGATTAATTTTACTAATTGGCGTGATGAACGCTATGAACGTTTACTTGAAAAAGTTAATCAGCAGTATGAACCTAATGCACAACGTTATACGCTTGCTAAGTCTGCTGCTCAATTGAATAATGACTTAAATGGTGTAACGCCTTTGTATCAGGTTGCAAATGTGCATTTGCAGAATAGTAATAAAGTTGATAATCTTGTTTATCCACTCATTGGTTATCAAAATTATCGTTATGCTGAAGAAAAGTAAACGTGTTGATTGAAACGTAATGGAGAAATACATGACTAAAATTATTGGTGTCGCAAGCAATCACCTTAATCATGCTAATTCACGATTTGGTACAAATTATGTGGATTATATTCAAAAAACTATATTGAGGGTATAACTAATTCAGGATTACTGCCAATGGTGATACCGATGGGTGCCCCTGAATTAGCCGTAGCGTATATGGCACAAGTTGATGGCTTATTATTAGCCGGCGGCCAAGATATCTCGCCAAAATTTTTTAACGAAGAGCCGGTACCAGGTATCGGAGAAACAGATCAATATCGTGATCAGTTTGAAATTGCGTTGGTTAAGGCTGCTTTAGCGCAAAACAAACCCATACTGGGCATTTGCCGTGGTGAACAGCTGATTAATGTGGCATTGGGTGGTACTTTATATCAAGATCTTGAGACGCAATATAAAACGTTAGCAATCAAGCATAATCAATATCCAACGAAGTGGGAGATACCGACACATCGCCTAGAATGGCAGCGTGATAATTGGTTAAATGATTTTGCGAAACGCAATACATTAGTGAATAGTTTTCATCATCAAGCTGTTAAAACATTAGCACCTGGACTAACGCTGGATGCGATAAGTACCGATGGTGTCATTGAAGCCTATTCAGATGATGCTCGGCATATTTATGCGGTCCAGTGGCATCCAGAAATGTTACTTGCTAATGGCGCACCGTATCAATTGTTCTTTGATTTATTTGCACAAAAAGTTGCTAAATGATAATAGTTGTTATGAAGTCGTTACATTAACGGCTTTTTTTGTGAAATTAAACGGTGTAGAATGTGTGAGGTAATAAATTAAAAGAAAGCATGTTTTAGTATCATAAAACATTTCTAGAGAAGAAATATGTTTCGTAATTTTAAGCGGTTTTTAATTGGTAAGCCTCTAAAGACACTTGATGAAGGTGGTCAGTCTTTATCCAAAACAAAGGCATTAGCACTATTGTCATCAGACGCATTGTCATCTGTTGCTTATGGTACTGAATCGATTACCATGGCATTATTAGCAGCTGGTGCAGTAGCGCTATGGCTACAAATTCCGATTGCCCTATTAGTCCTTGTATTATTAGGTGCTATTGTGCTGAGCTATCGTCAAATTATCCATGCCTATCCTTCTGGCGGTGGCGCTTACGCTGTTGCCAGTGAAAATTGGGGGCCTAAGGCCGGCTTAATTGCTGGTGGTTCACTATTGGTCGATTATATGCTGACTGTTGCCGTATCTGCTTCTGCAGCGGCTGATGCAATCATTGCAGCAGTACCCGCATTACTGCCGTTTACTGTAGCGTTGTCGATTTTAATTGTGGTGGTATTAACTGGCATGAATTTAAGAGGATTACGCGAAAGTGCTAATTTCTTAATGTTTCCAGTGTATTTTTTCGTAGTAGTATTAACAGCCATGATTGTTTACGGTATTTTTCAAGCAATCACTGGACAAATTCCGTATCATGCTGTTGCTAAAGTGGGAACAAGTTTTAGCGGTTTGTCATTAATACTGTTTATGCGCGCCTTTTCGAGTGGATCATCATCATTAACTGGGGTAGAAGCCATCTCTAATGCGGTACCCAACTTCAAAGTGCCTAAAGAACGCCATGCTGCAAGTACACTAGCAATGATGGCCTTTATCTTGGCTATTTCTTTGCTGGTATTACCTTTTTGAGTTATTGGTATGGCATTGTGCCTAATAAGCAGTCGACAGTGCTTTCCCAAATTGCTGCGATGACTTTTCATGGTTACAATATTGGATTTTATGTGATTCAAATGGCAACAGCCTTGATTTTGGCTGTTGCAGCTAATACTGGATTTTCAGCGTTTCCGATGCTTGCTTTAAATCTTGCTAAAGATAAATATATGCCACATCTTTATATGGATCGTGGTGATCGTTTGGGATATTCTAATGGTATTGTGTCATTAGCTTTAGGTGCAGTCGTACTATTAGTTATTTTCCATGGTTCGACTGATGCTTTAATTCCATTATATGCAGTGGGTGTTTTTGTTCCCTTTACACTTAGTCAATCTGGAATGATTGTGCATTGGTATCGCACAAAACCTAAAAATTGGATTTTTAAAGCGATTATTAATTTTGTTGGTGCCGCTATTTCAGCGGTCTTAGTGATTACCATGTTTAGCTTGCGACTTAATCACGTTTGGCCATATTTAATTATTATGCCGCTGTTGTTGGGGATGCTCTTAAAAATTAAGGGACATTATACAAGTATTGCGCGTCAACTACGGATTCAATATATTAATAGCGATAAAGCGGTACGGCATCATTACGATGGTGCTACAGTCATTGTTTTGGTATCCAACATCACCAAAGTGACAACTGGTGCAATTGATTATGCACAATCAATTGGTGATTATGTTGTTGCTATGCATGTTAGTTTCGATGTTAATCCTAAAAAAGAAATTAAGACGGCAACTCAGTTTAAACAAGATTTTCCTGAAGTCCGTTTTATTGATATCCACTCATCGTATCGCTCAATTATTAAACCATCGATGGGATTTGTCGATGCGATCGTTAAACAAGCTAATAAGCGTAACCATTCTGTGACTGTTTTGGTACCACAATTTGTACCCAAAAAGCCTTGGCAAAATATTTTGCATAACCAAAATTCACTGAGATTACGTGCTGCATTTGCCGCTCGAGAAGATATTTCTGTGGCAACGTATTATTATCATTTAACTGAGTAATATGCATGAGATAAAAACTTGACGTGTTAATATTTTTCAGCTACTATTAAACGTATCTTAGAGGATTAAGCAAGCGCACGTATAGAAAGCTGATGGTTGATGGAAATCAGTCGTGTTAATGCCCAAGGTTGCTAAGCATTTTAATTAAAAATAATAAGTTAAGTGACAATTAGTCGTAAAAGCTGATTGTAATTTAGGTGGTACCACGTGCAAGCGTCCTAATAAATTAATTAGGGCGTTTTTTTATGATTAAAGGAGTAATGCTAATGCGTGACATTGATATGTCGACAAAATATAATCCCACTGCAGTTGAATCCGGTCGGTATGACGAGTGGCAAAAAAGGAATTGTTTAAGCCTGAGGCGAATTTGGCTATTCGCGATGGTGAACCAGAACCATATTCGATTGTGATTCCACCACCAAACGTGACCGGAAAGCTCCACTTAGGTCATGCTTGGGATACGACGTTACAAGATATGATTATTCGTCAAAAACGGATGCAAGGTTTTGATACCCTGTGGGTACCTGGTATGGATCATGCCGGTATTGCAACTCAAGCTAAAGTTGAACAACGCTTACGTCAAGATGGTGTAACGCGTTATGATTTAGGTCGTGAAAAGTTTGTTGAACAAGTTTGGCAGTGGAAAGATGAATATGCTGCGGTTATCAAGCAACAATGGGGTAAGATGGGTCTTTCATTAGATTTTGAGAGAGAACGTTTTACTTTGGATGATGGTTTAAATAAAGCGGTGAATAAAGTCTTTGTTGATCTTTATAAAAAGGGCCTAATCTATCGTGGTGAATACATTATTAACTGGGATCCACAAGCAAGAACTGCTTTGTCAGATATCGAAGTCATTTATCATGATGATGAGGGTGCTTTTTATCATGTGAAGTATCCATTTGTCAATCCAAATGACACGTATAATGGTCAAAACTATATCGAAATTGCAACAACTCGTCCCGAAACAATGATGGGGGATATTGCGGTGGCAGTTAATCCAACTGATGAACGATATAAAGATCTAGTTGGCAAAAAGGTGATTGTACCTTTAGTTAATCGTGAAGTCGAAATTATTGCGGATGAATATGTTGATAAAGAATTTGGTTCTGGAATGGTTAAGATTACACCAGCACATGATCCAAATGACTTTATGGTTGGTAATCGTCATAATTTAGAACGTATTAATACGATGAATGATGATGGTTCTCTTAACGAGTATGCTGGTAAGTATAATGGTATGGATCGCTTTGAAGCGCGAAAAGCGATGGTATCTGACTTAGAAGCTGGCGACTATATGTTACGCATTGAACCGATTGTCCATTCTGTTGGACATTCTGAACGGACAGGAGTGCCAGTTGAATCACGCCTATCAACGCAGTGGTTTGTAAAAATGGCACCTTTAGCTGAACAAATTTTAGCTATGCAACAAAAGCCTGATGAAAAGGTTAATTTTGTACCTGAACGTTTTGAAGATACCTTTACACATTGGATGGAAAACATTCGAGACTGGGTTATTTCTCGTCAATTATGGTGGGGACATCAAATTCCAGCTTGGTATAAAAATAAGAATACCGATCAAGAAGAAATTTATGTTGGTCAAGAAGCACCTGAAGGCGAGGGCTGGGAACGTGATGAGGATGTGCTAGATACCTGGTTTAGTTCAGCACTGTGGCCTTTTTCTACAATGGGTTGGCCTGAAAAAACAGATGGTGATTTTGCACGTTACTATCCAACGAACACATTGGTGACAGGCTATGATATTATCTTCTTCTGGGTCGCACGCATGATGTTCCAAGGAAAAGAGTTCACAGGTGAACGACCATTTAAAAACGTATTAATTCATGGTTTGATTCGTGATGGTGAAGGTCGTAAGATGTCTAAGTCATTGGGTAATGGTGTTGATCCAATGGATGTGATTGAAAAGTATGGTGCTGACGCATTACGCTGGTTCTTGGCCACAGGGTCTACGCCAGGCCAAGATACACGTTTCACTTATGAAAAGATGGACGCATCTTGGAACTTCATCAATAAAATCTGGAATGCTAGTCGTTATGTTATTATGAATTTGGCAGAGGACACACCGACAAAGTTGCCTGATTTTGATAAATTAACCCTTGCAGATAAGTGGATATTATCACGTTTGAACACAACAATTGCAAATGTTACGCGTAATTTTGACAAGTTTGAATTTGGTGAAGCCGGTCGCGAACTATATAATTTCATTTGGAGTGATTTCGCTGATTGGTACATCGAAATGACTAAAGAAACATTGAATGGTGATGGTGATAAGCAACCTGTACAACAGACGTTAGCTTATGTTTTGGATCAAACTTTGAAATTGCTTCAACCCATTATGCCGTTTGTGACAGAAGCCATTTGGCAAGAGATGCCAGCACAACAGGGTAAAAATGAAAGTATTGTCGTTGCAGCTTATCCAGTAAGTCATGATCAGTTGAATGATGCTCAAAGTGAAGCTGCATTCAAGACATTGCAAGATTTGATTATCGCTGTACGTAATATTCGTTCGGAAGCAAATGCACCGATGTCAACGGAAATTGATTTGTTAATCAAAACAGACGATGCAGCAATTAAGGCAATCTTTGAGTCTAATGCAGACTACATTAATCGTTTTGCACATCCTAAGTCATTGACGATTTCTGCTGATATTGAAGCACCAGCATTAGCAATGTCACAAGTGATTAGTGGTGCTGAAATTTATGTACCATTAGCTGAACTGATTGATATTAATGAAGAGATCAATCGCTTGGCCGGTGAAGCTAAGAAATTTGCGGGCGAGGTGAAACGTGCACAAGGTAAGTTAGGCAATGAAAAATTTGTCCAAGGTGCACCAGAAGCTGTTGTCCAAGCTGAACAAGCGAAATTAGCCGATTGGCAAACTAAGTTAGCAGCAACGCATGAGCGTCTTGCAACTTTGAAAGCAAATCAATAATTTTTAGAGTCGCCTTTGGGCGACGTACATATGAGGAATTTATGGCACGTTTAACATCAATTGAATTAACCAATATGATTATGATTGAAAATCCAGCAACGCAAGAAATTCTTGTGGAAAATCGATTGAATCCAAAATGGCCTGGTGTCACTTTTCCTGGTGGACATATTGAGATTGGTGAAACAGTTACCGAGAGTGCGATTCGCGAGGCAAAGGAAGAAACTGGCCTTACGATTGTTCAGCCCAAATTGGTTGGTATTAAGGAATGGCCACTAGGTGTAACAGGTGAACGTTATATTGTATTTTTGTATAAAGCCACGAAGTTTAGTGGTGAAATTTGTTCCGGCCGTGAGGGCGAAATATTTTGGACAACGCGACAAAATTTAGTGACGTATCCAACACCTCATACATTTCTTGAAATGCTAAAAGTTTTTGATGAGGAACAAGTCAATGAGTTAGCTTTGTTGGAAAAGAAGGCTGAACAATGGCGGTTTGAATGGCAATAAAAAAAGCAGTATCCCAGATGGGATACTGCTTTTTTGTTATTACCATTCCCAAATTTTCATACCAGCATTTGTTTGTTTTACAAATGGTTCGGAGAGTTTTAGGAATTCATCGATATCTTTTTTAACGAGGTCGGCACCTGATTGCCAAAATTCTGGCTGTGTCAAATCTACATTAAGATGTTTCATGGCTAATTCTTCAGAAGTCATATTAGCTGTATCACGAAGTAAGGCGATATATTGCTCTTCGAAATCACTGCCCTGTGCCTTTGCTTGGGCATAGATACCAGCGCTGAATAGGTAACCAAAAGTATATGGGAAATTATAGAATGGTACTGAATCAATAAAGAAATGTAACTTAGAACTCCAAAAATGTGGATGGCGAGTATCTAAAGTATCTGCGAAGGCTTCTTTTTGTGCTTGGTCCATTAATGTATTTAATCTTTCTGGTAGCACAATACCTTTTTGGCGCTCTTGATAGAATGCATCTTCAAATAAGAAGCGTGCCCGAATATTTAAGAACATGGCAATTGGATTTGTCATTTTGGCATCTAATAATACAATTTTCTCGGCATCGGTTTTGGCTGCCTGAACATTAGCATCGGCTACGATTAATTCGGCAAATGTAGAAGCTGTTTCTGCTACATTCATCGCATAAGCATCACGCCAAAATGGTAAATCTGTGAGTTGGTAAGAATGGAAAGCATGACCCAATTCGTGAGCAATGGTTGCTGCATCATTCACTGAACCAGTATAGGTTAAGAAAATACGTGATTCGTGTAGATCTGGAACAGACTCCATATAACCGCCAGGTTGTTTATTTGGCCGATTCTCACTTTCAATCCATGGGTTTTCAAAAGCCATCTTGGCAAAATCAGCCATTTTAGGTGAAAACTTGGCAAAGTTTTCAATGATAAATTTGGCAGCATCATCGTATGAAATATTTTTAGGGTGATAGTCGCCAATATGGGTAATGGGTGCAACTTGATCCTGCCAACCAAATTCTTGCAAACCTAATAATGACTTTTTGCGATCAAAATAAGGCTTGAACATGTCCTTGTTACGGTCAACAACAGACCACATCGCATCTAGTGTTTCTTTTTTCATGCGATTCATTTTAAGTGGTTGCTCTAAATGATCTTGATAATGGTGTGCGCGTTGGTTGGTTATTCTAAATCCAGCCAAATGATTTAAGGTATCTGCGGTTAGATTTTCAGACTGCCCCCACATTGCTTCGTAATTTTTCATGATATCAGCACGAACATTATTGTTGGGTTCGCCGTCTAACATGTTCAAAGCCTGGCCAGATGAAATTTCATGCTTTTGTTGATTGGCATCTGTATATGTCATTTTTAATGAAGCGCTAATTGTATCATAGTGCTGAGACCATGCATTTTGACCGTCTAAAGCAAACTTATTAATAAGAGATTCTGTTTGATCATCCAACAAACGTTGCGCTTCATCACGCAGTTCATTTAAATAAAAGGCAATTGGCGCTAAACGCTCGTGTTTTTGTATTTTAGCAAAAGTATCATCATCGAATTGGCGTAAGACTTTTTGAAATTGATTCAGTGGGTTGGTGAAATCTACCCAAAGTTGACCAATCTTTGTGAGATGGGGTGTATAAATACTATTACCATAATCAGTCGATAATAGACCATTGACAAAAATATTTACCGTACCCAAACCAGCACCAATACTTTGCGCTAAATCAGCTAAGTCGGCTAATTGATTGAATTGTTGATCTTCGGATAGGTTATAAGTCGTCACTTTTTGAGCAAAATCTTTAATTTGCTCTTGAATAGTGGTGTACTTATCAGCAAGTTGTGGTGATTGAATACCGCCGGGGAAAATACTATCTAAATCCCAATTTTGTGAATAGACCATGTGATACCTCTCTTCAAATTGTGCGTGCTGATTAACTATACCGTCATTATACCGTTTTTATGAAATAAGCACTAATCATAAATCATTTGTCAGATATATTATTTTTAGGTACAATACCAAAGTTATGAAAAAAAGAGATTAATCAAAAAATATACCGATGGATTGGCATTGGTCTCATTATAACCAGTATTGTATTATTTGCGGCTGGTAGTTATTTTTTAAAGTGGCACAAGTACGCGATGTACGCTCGAACCAACCAGATGTACTAAGATCAAAGCAAGATGCACTGTATCACTACGAAAATAGTTTCTTAAAGCAAAAAAGCAAATGCTACATCAAACAACAAAAGATCATTTGAAATTAGATGCTTGGTATGTTCCGGCGGATAAAGCAACTAACAAAACCGCTATTTTGGCGCACGGTTGGCATAATAATAAAACGACAATGGCTATTTATGGTCAACTATTTCATGAATTAGGGTATAATGTATTAATTCCAGATAATCGTGCACATGGAGATTCCCAAGGTAAGTTAATCGGTTATGGTTGGTTGGATCGGCGTGATTATATTGGTTGGATTAATCAGATTTTACAAAAGAATGGTCAACAAAGCGATATCGTATTGTATGGCATGAGTATGGGCGCAGCAACTGTTTTATCAACTTCTGGTGAGCGTGATTTACCAGCACAAGTTAAGGCAGTCATTGCTGATTCGTCCTACACGAGTGTGTGGGATGAGGTGAAATACGAAGCCAATAATATGTATCATTTACCATGGTTTCCACTTGTAAATGTTGTATCAGGCATATCAAAAGTTAGCGCGCGATATAGCTATGCGGAGGCGAGTCCAATCAATCAGGTCCGTAAGAATACACGACCTGTTTTATTCATTCATGGCGACAAGGATGATTTTGTCCCAACCAAAATGGTTTATCGTCTATATCAAGCAGATAATGGACCAAAATCACTGTGGGTAACCAAAGGTGCCAAGCATGTCCAAAGCTTTCATGATTATCCAGTTACCTATCGTGAAAAAATTAGTCAATTTTTAAAGCAATATGATAAATAAAAAACGTCTACTAATCAGTAGACGTTTTTATTTAAGCTAATGCACCCATCGGATCCCATGGGGCAAGTTGTGTTGGTTCGGCTGTATCATAAATATTTCTAAGCTTATCTGATAGGAAGGACTTATTGACAACCACCTGATAAGCATACTCGCTCATCCAATCATCGGACATAATAAAGTAACCCTTTTGGCCAACCTTTTCACCCCAAGAATTCTCGACCTTCCAACGCAATGGCTTACCGCTATCATCTAAATCGACGCCTGTCAGAACCATAGCATGTGTCATGAGGCTCTCACCATAGTCCAAACGTTGGGCTTTTGTCATCATCGTGTTGACTTGTAAGAGATCGTCTGTTGCAAACATATTATTGGCCATTACACCGCTTCCACGATCCACTTGTGGCCCCATATCAACGCCAAACCACACGCTTTGATGAGCCTGTAGTTGTTTAATGGCTAATGATTTCATCAAATCGATATCTACGTTTAAGTGCTTGACTTCGCGACCACCAACAACGTTGCCCAGCATATCAACAGTATAAGTTGCATTAAACGGCTTGTCTGCAGTTGGTGCATTGATAATTGAAATATAGTCATCTAATTGCCAGCCGATAAATTGCTCATAGTAGGCTTTTGGCGTTAGATTATGTTCAACATGATAGTTTTTATTTTGGTCACGATAAGTAAAATCAAAGGCAACAGGGGGCTCACCAAAAGTTAAACTAAGCATGTTATAAACTTCGGACAGCATGGTTTGCCGTATTTGTGTTATCTCATCTGTACTGGCTTCTTGAGCTATCAAATTACGTAGGATAACGGCATCGTGTCTTAACTTGGTATTAAATGTTGTATTGAAGGTGCGAGAAGATGATGATTCATAACTTTCAGGATAAACAGATTGAGGGACAACACCATATTTTTGAATAATGGCCACCATCATATCCCATTGACCGCCATCTTGCTGTGGCGTCGTCATCAAAAAACTCACTTTTCTTGAATTAAGTGCTTCAGTAGCTGTGGCTAATACATTCTCGTAAAAGTAGTTTGCTTTTTCAAATTTATCCCAAAAATACGTATAACTTTGGGAAAGTTGGAAATCCTCAGATAAATGGAAAGTGTCTTTAATATCATGTCGCATTGTATTAAGCGCAGCAAACATCCAGCAACGACCGGATTGCTTTTGATTGGCTACTTTACCAGTATCAAGGTCAACTGAAAAAACATCGGGATTCTGATTGATAGTTTTTTGATTAAAACTTGTCGCTGCAATGCCGTTTTTGGTGATAGCACGTTGACGAACGGCATGTTCAATTGTTTGCGTATTTTTTCTAAATTGTTCAATTTGATGTAATGAAATAGCGAATGGCATATAAAAAAGCTCCTTATTTTAGTGGATAATGTATTTGTTAATCATCTTACACTTTTAAAATGTAGGTGCAAGACCTCAAAAGTCGCTTTTTTTCTGTTACACTACTTTATATATTGAGAATGTTTGAAGTCGAGGTTTAAAAAAATGACGCCGAAACAGTTTTTGGATTTAGTTGAAGTGCGTGTAGTCATTCCAAGTGTCGCACCGTTAATGGTAGGATTAGCATACAGCCAGTGGCAGTATGCTAGAATTAATTGGTTAAATGCCATACTACTCATAATTGCTACGGTATGTGTCCATTTAGCAGTGAATACTTTTAATCGTTATGAAGATAATAAACGTCAGCAAAATAACAGCTATTTACGTGAAACAGTATCAGAAGCAACTATCACAGATAAACAGGTATTGCACGTGGCAGTTAGCTTAGCCGTAATTGCGGCGATTGCAGGTATATCAGTGGCGCTGCTTACAGATTATGTCACTTGGATTATTGGTATCATTAGCTTTTTTATTGGCTACCTGTATTCAGCTGGACCTAAGCCGATTACTAACACACCGTTTGGAGAGTTGGTGTCAGGTATCACAATGGGATACTTTATTTTGTTGCGCAACTATATGTGAATACGCAAATACAGTTGAGTTTGGCAATATTGTGGCAGTGGTTGATTGTAAGCTTACCATTGGTTATTTTGATTGCCAATATTATGTTTGCTAACAATATTGCAGATCATCAGGAAGATGAAGAGAATCATCGACATACATTAGTACACTATTTAGGCCTTTCTCGGTCTAAAGTGTTGTATCAAGGACTAGTTGTACTAGCTTTAATTGAAATAATAGTGGCAATTATACTTAAATATGCACCACTACCAATGCTAGTCACTTTATTATTAGCACCAATCCTTATTCAAAATGCGCGTACTTTTACGAAAAGACCAATAAAAGAAGAAACGTTTGTATTATCTATTAAAAATCTAGTGGTATTAATGTTGGGGATGACAATAACGTTGGTTGTTGCCATTATGATGTAATGGATGCGGTAAAAATATGGAAAAGAAAATTACGATTAACGATATCGCACGTATCGCCAATGTCTCAAAAAGTACGGTTTCTCGTTATTTGAATGGCGGGTCTATTAGTCCTAAAACACGTGAGAAAATTGATGATGTAGTTGTTGCACATAATTATCAACCCAATGCTTTTGCGCAAAGTTTAAAGCAGCAAATTAACCACACTGTAGGGGTTATCGTGCCACGATTAGACTCATCGGCTCAAACAGAAATGTTGCGTGGATTAGATAATGCGAATCAAGATGATATATTCTTAATTGTTAATAGTTATCAAGATGAAGCACGTGAATTAGCTGCGATTGAAAGGTTATCTTCTCAAAATATTGGCGGGTTAATTTTATTGACAGCCAATATTAGCGCTAATATTAGGCAATTACTGGAACAGTTTGATATTCCAATCGTCATTCAAGGTCAAGATGACAGTGGCTTTCACCGTGTTGTGATGAATGATGTAGCAGCTGGTCGCAATGTTGCGGCGTATCTATTAACTTTGGCACCACAACGTGTTTTGCTATTGGGTATTGACGCTAAGAAGGATCAGGCGATTGGGCATGATCGATTTAATCCTATTCAACAAGCGTTGCATGATCAGCAGATTGTATATGATATAGTGATGAGTGATTTCAATTTGCAGGTTGCCAAAGACGATGCGTTAACGGCAATGCAGCAACAGCAGTATGATGTTGTCGTTGCAGCAACAGATCGAATGGCAGTCGGAGCATTGCAAGCAAGTTTGACGTTGCATCAATCACCGAAAATTATTGGCTTTGGACAATCAGACATGAGTCGCATTGTCACACCCAATTTGACAAGCTTTGAATATGATTTTTTTGAAACAGGAAGAGCGCTCTATCATTTATTTGATGAAGTGCGGCATCAGCCTGAGCCACAAAAGAAAAGAATTCTTATTAACGGGCAGTTAACAGTGCGCGCATCAACAAATTAATAGTAATTTTAGTTAATCATGTTAAAAAACAACCATTTATGCCGAATAATTCAAGTTATCCATAGAGAATGTGTATGATGAGAAGGTGTTCTGCAGAACATTCAAGGGGAGTATGAAACTTCAACGCATATTTTGAAAATGCGTATAATATAACTATGCAAAATTTAAATTATGAACAACTCAACGGACTTGCGTTAGCTTATATCGGTGATGCAATTTATGAAATTCAAGTGCGGCAATATTTGTTATCGACTGGTTTGACTAAGGTCAATGATTTACAACGACATAGTAAACAATTTGTTTCGGCCAAAGCACATGCCAAAATTTTTAAATGTATGACAGAGGATCATGTACTGACTGATGATGAACTGAACTATTTTAAGAGGGGCCGAAATGCTAAGTCACATACAAAGGCTAAAAATACTGATGTGGTGACTTATCGTATATCAACGGGAATAGAAGCGCTTTTTGGCTATTTATATCTTTCAAAACAGCAAGATCGTATAACAGAATTAATGACATGGATTTTTAAGCAAGTATCATCAGAAAGGGTTAACCACATATGAACCAACAAAGTAAAGCACCAGCCAACACTGACTTCATTTATGGACATCATGCCAGCGTTGAAGCACTTAAAGCAGGTCAAACAATCAACAAAGTTTTGCTCCAATCTGGCCTAAAAGGTAAGCATATCAATGAAATATTACAATTAGCTAAAAAGAAACAGCTGGTTGTGCAATCTGTACCCAAATCAAAGTTAGATGAAATTTCAGAAGGCGGTACGCACCAAGGCGTTGCCTTGAGTGTTGCGGCATTTCAATATGCAACGTTGGATGATTTGTTTGATCGTGCACAAGAAAAGAGCGAGACGCCATTTTTCATTATCCTAGATGGTATTGAGGATCCACATAATTTGGGTTCTATTTTAAGAACGGCTGATGCAGCTGGGGTTCATGGTGTTATTATTCCTAAAAGAAGAGCGGTTCAGCTAACGGCAACCGTCGCAAAAATTTCAACGGGAGCCATTGAGCATGTACCTGTAGTGCGTGTGACGAATTTAGCTAATACTGTTACAACTTTGAAAGAGCGGGGGCTCTGGATATTTGGAACAGATATGGCAGGTGAAGATTATCGTCATTTGGATGCTACTGGGCCAACGGCGCTTGTGATTGGTAATGAGGGAAAAGGCATCTCACCTTTACTTAAGAAAAAATGGACGGTATGTTAACTATTCCGATGATTGGACATGTTCAAAGTTTAAATGCCAGTGTAGCTGCTAGTTTATTAATTTATCAAGGTTTCAATAGTCGTCATAAAAATTAATGACTTGGAGGGAGTCTATTGGGGGATAGATTATTACCGGCTGTTCGTGCTGCAAAAAGGGGGCATGACGTTGCTTATACGGTGTTGATAAATCACTTGCGTCCGGCAATATACGATATTCATCGACGTAAAGTATTTAGCCACATTCGTGAAGACGATTGGTATTCAGAAGGGTTAGAGTTATTGATGCGTTGTGTGCGACGTTATAATATCATAGCGCCAACCGCACGCTTTTCAACTTATTTTATTCAATCGTTACACAATCGGGCAACTGACATTATTCGACAACAGCATACTAAAAAACAAGTATTTCTGAACGCTGCTTTAGCGCCGGATACTCAAAATCAAGAAGATGTTCATTTGGTGGAGATTAGTACAAATACATTTAATCCAGAAA
Organism: Leuconostoc fallax KCTC 3537; assembly: GCF_000165675.1. Taxonomy (GTDB): domain Bacteria; phylum Bacillota; class Bacilli; order Lactobacillales; family Lactobacillaceae; genus Leuconostoc_B; species Leuconostoc_B fallax. Next base: position 29,875 of record NZ_AEIZ01000018.1, read on the forward strand.
AATTATTGCTACTAAGAGATAGTTTAGATCGTTTACAATTCAGTAACAGCCAACGATTTCGTGAAACAGTTCAACGATTACTTGGTGTTCAAGATTGGGTTGAACATGACAATTTAAAAGCAAAACGGCAAGTAGAACAATTTCAATATCGATTAAAAAAGCAATTGAAACAACTGGTTAATGAAGTTGCTGAGGATTAAAGTATTTGAATTTTATATAGCAAAATGATATAGTTATACAAGAAAATTTGAGGAGGTTACTAATGGCTAGCCAGAAAGTTTCCTTAGCGTGTACAATTTGTGGATCGCGTAACTATACAGTAATGCTATCAAAAGATCGTACAGTACGTTTAGCAGTGAAAAAATATTGTTCACATTGTGGACAACATACTTTGCATCAACAAACTAAGTAGGGTAAATTATGATTACGTATTTTAAGAATGTCGCCAAAGAAATGAAGAGAGTAACATGGCCAACACAGGAGCAAGCTTCTCGTGAGACAGTTACAGTGATTGCAGTATCTATTATATTTGCTGCCTTTTTGGGCGGCGCGGATTGGCTGCTACAAAATGGCTTTGGTTGGCTACTAGCACATTAATTTAAAATGCGTTACAATAATTGTTAGCAGGGGACTTCAATATCGGAGTTCTTTTTATTTTGAAAAAAGAGGTTATATCATGTCTGAAGAAATCGAGAAAAGCTGGTTTGTTGTTCATACTTATTCTGGGTACGAACATAAGGTGAAGGCAAACTTGGAATCACGTACACAAACAATGGGAATGTCAGAACAAATTTTCCGTATTTTAGTACCTGAACAAGAAGTCACAACAATCAAAGACGGCGAAGCTAAACAAACGATTGAAAATGATTTCCCAGGATATGTGTTGGTAGAAATGGCAACACCACAAGAAGGTAATATGACAGACGAAGCATGGTATGTGGTTCGTAACACGCCTGGCGTAACCGGATTTTTGGGCTCTCACGGTGCTGGATCAAAACCTAATAGTTTACTACCTGAAGAAGTTGAATTATTGTTACGTCGAATGGGCATGGTTACGCGAGAAACAGTTGACTTGGATGTTGAAATTGGTGATGCCGTTAAGATTATTGCAGGACCATTTTCTGGTATGGAAGGTATTGTGACAAGTATTGATCCAGAGAAGCAAGCAATAGAAGCCACTGTGGAAGTGTTTGGACGCGAAACACCAACTGAATTATCATTTACTGATATTGATACACTATAAAAAGCATTTTGATGTTGTAATATGTTGTGATATTTGATAACATTAACTGGTATGCGTAGAGCATGCGTGGGAGCAGCAGACAAGCTGCGTCTACCACAACACGAGGAGGAAAATATCGTGGCAAAAAACGTCGTAAACGTTGTTAAACTACAAATTGCTGCTGCTAAAGCAACACCAGCTCCACCGGTGGGACCTGCTTTAGGACAAGCTGGCATTAACATTGCGCAATTTACTAAGGAATTTAATGCGCGCACACAAGATCAAGCAGGATCAATCATTCCTGTTGAAATCTCTGTCTTTGACGATCGTTCATTCGAATTCGTTACTAAGACACCACCTGCAGCTGACCAATTACGTAAGTTGGTTGGTAAGGGTTCTGGTGAGCCTAACATCAAGAAGGCTGGTAACGTAACTCTTGATCAGATCAAAGCAATCGCCGAAAATAAGATGCAAGATCTAAACGCCAATGACATTACAAATGCTATGCGTATGATTGAAGGTACAGCGCGTTCAATGGGAATTACTGTTGATGGTGTTGACTTGACTGTTGAAGGTACAGCAATCAAGGAAGATGCTGAATAAGCGTTTGTCGGATCGTTAACGAAAGTTGACAAGATCAAGCGGGAGATTAGAGACTAAATTATCAGTTTTCTGATTGCTTGACCGCATTTGCAAGGAGAAAAATAATGGCAAAGAAGCATGGTAAGAAGTACATTGCTGCCCTCGAGAAAGTAGATGCTGAAAAGGCATATGCTCTTGATGAAGCAGTAGCTTTATTAAAAGAAATCGATTATACAAATTTTGATGCTTCAGTTGAAGTTTCATTCAAATTAAACGTTGACACACGTCAAGCAGACCAACAATTGCGTGGTGCTGTTGTGTTGCCAAATGGTACTGGTAAGGACAAGAAGGTTGTTGTCTTTGCACAAGGCGATAAGGCTAAAGAAGCTGAAGCAGCTGGCGCTGATGTTGTTGGTGCTGCTGATTTGGTACAACGTATCCAAGGTGGCTGGTTAGACTTTGACGTTGCCATTGCTACACCTGATATGATGGCACAAGTAGGTCGTGTAGGTCGTGCATTGGGTCCTAAGGGATTGATGCCTAACCCTAAGACTGGTACTGTGACAATGGACGTTGCCAAAGCTGTTTCAGATGCTAAGGGCGGACAAGTAACATACCGTACAGACCGTGACGGTAACGTTGCTGTACCTGTTGGTCGTGTATCATTTGATGCTGATAAGTTAGCTGAAAACATTAAGACAATTGCATCTACTGTAATTAAGTCACGTCCAGCTGCTGTTAAGGGTACTTATGTACAACACGTTTCAATTGCATCAACATTCAGTCCATCTGTAACTTTGGATGTTGCTGGTTTGTAATTGACAGCGTTAGTTGTATCTGATATACTTAACAAGTAATTGAATCTATTTTGCCTAAGACTCAGGTGGCATTTGCCTTAATACCCTGCCGAGGAAGTTTAAAACTTTTCCGTGTTGTCTTCTGGCGCACGGATTTCTTTTGCAAAATAATTTTTAAGGAAGGAGTAAAGACATGAGTGAAAAAGCTATTGCGATTAAAGCTGAAAAAGTTGAGGCAGTTGCTGAACAATTCAAGAATTCTGCTTCTGCAGTTGTTGTTGATACACGTGGCTTGACTGTTGCACAGTCAACTGATTTACGTCATCAATTGCGTGAAGAAGGTATTGTTCTTGAGGTTATCAAGAACAAGGTTTTGACACGTGCTGCTGATAAGGCTGGCTATGGTGAAATGAATGATATTTTCGTTGGACCATCAGCTGTTGCCTTCTCATCAGAAGATGCTGTTGCACCCGCTCGTATTTTGAAGAAGTTTGCTGATGCAAATGAAGCTTTGGAAATCAAGGGTGGTGTTGTTGACGGTAATGTATCTGATATTGATGAAATCAATAAGTATGCTTCATTACCATCACGCGAAGGTTTGTTTGGTCAATTGTTGGCCGAATTCCAATTCCCAATCCGTTCATTTGCATATGCTGTTAAGGCATTGCAAGAGAAGTTGGAATCAGAAAGCGATGCACCTGCTGAAGAAGCAGCTGCAGATGCTGAATAATTTAAACAAAATTACTAATAAAACATTTATTTGGAGGATATAGATCATGGCTTTTGATAAAGACGCGATCATCGCATCATTGAAGGATGCAACGATCTTAGACTTGGCTGACTTGGTTTCAGCTATCGAAGAAGAATTTGGTGTTTCAGCTGCTGCTCCTGTAGCCGCTGCAGGTGCTGACGGTGCAGGTGCTGCCGCAAAGACAGAATTTGATGTTGAATTGACATCAGCAGGTACTGCTAAGGTTAAGGTTATCAAGGCAGTTCGTGAAGTAACTGGCTTGGGCTTGAAGGAAGCTAAGGACTTAGTTGACAATGCACCTTCAAACATCAAGGAAGGCATTTCTGAAGACGAAGCTAACGAATTAAAGGCTAAGCTTGAAGAAACTGGTGCTTCAGTTACTGTTAAGTAATTGACATCTATAATATAATATCGGAGTTTATCCGTATAATAAAAATAATATATAT
>NZ_AEIZ01000017.1 GCF_000165675.1 Leuconostoc fallax KCTC 3537
ACAACAGCACAAGCAACACAAGATACAGCAGCTAAGACAACAGCAACAGATAAGATTGCAGCACAAGCAACACAAGATGTAGCAGCTCAAACAACAGACAAAACGGCATCAACGACATCAGACACTGCTAAAAATCTTAAAGTAATTGATGGTAAAACATATTTTGTTGACGATAACGGGCAAACTAAGAAGAATTTTGCGACTGTTATTGACGGCAAGGTAATGTATTTTGGCAAGGATGACGGGGCACTCGTTACTACTGACAAATATCAGTTCAGCGAAGGCTTGTCTAGTGAAAATAATACCTACACAGCGCATAATGCTGCTTATGCAACAACTGCTGATAATTTTGAAGCCATTGACGGATACTTGACGGCTGACAGTTGGTATCGTCCTAAAGAAATATTAGCGGATGGTAAAAATTGGACCCCTTCAACCGATAAAGATTTACGTCCGATTTTGATGAGCTGGTGGCCAGATAAGACCACGCAAGTTAACTATCTTAATTATATGAAAAGCTTAGGTATTTCTAATCAAGCCAACGACTATAAAGTAACAGATAATCAAGATGCTTTGAATCAGGCGGCACAAGATGTTCAAGCAAATATTGAACAAAAGATTAGTCAAGAAGGCCAAACGCAATGGTTAAAGGACGATTTAGCTACCTTTGTGAACAGCCAACCAAATTGGAACTTTGCCAGTGAATCACAAACAACAGGTGATGATAAAGACCATTTGCAGGGGGGCGCGTTATTGTATGTCAATAGCGACAAGACGCCTGATGCTAACTCAGATTATCGTTTATTAAATCGCACACCAACAAATCAAAAAGGATCACCTTCATATACAATTGATCCAACTCAAGGTGGTTATGATTTCTTATTAGCGAACGATGTCGATAATTCAAATCCGGTTGTGCAAGCAGAACAGCTAAATTGGATGTACTATTTGCTAAACTTCGGTTCAATTACTGATAATGATAGTGATGCTAATTTTGATAGTATTCGTGTGGATGCTGTTGACAATGTGGACGCTGATTTGTTACAAATTGCGGCTGATTATTTTAAAGCAGCGTATGGTGTTAACAAAAATGATGCCATTGCTAACCAACACGTATCAATCCTAGAAGATTGGAGTGATAATGACGCAGAATATGTTAAAGATCATGGTGATAATCAACTATCAATGGATAATAAATTGCGATTATCTCTCAAGTATTCATTAACAATGCCAACTGTGGATCAATATGGGAACAAGCGAAGCGGTTTGGAACCATTTTTGACAAACAGCTTGGTTGATCGTACGCAGGATAATACTGAAAATACAGCACGTCCGAATTATTCTTTCGTTCGCGCACATGATAGTGAAGTACAAACGGTTATTGCCGAAATTATTAAACAAAAAATTGATCCGAATGCTGATGGTTTAACACCAACAATGGATCAATTAAAAGCTGCCTTTGAAATATATAATGCAGATCAACTTAAGACAAATAAAGAGTTTACACAATATAATATTCCAAGCACATACGCCACAATTTTAACAAATAAAGACACAGTACCACGTGTTTATTATGGTGACTTATATACCGATAACGGCCAGTATATGGCTAATAAATCACCATATTATGATGCTATTGACACTTTACTAAAGTCACGAATGAAGTATGTTTCTGGTGGACAAAGCATGAATATGCAATACATGCAAGGTGATGCAAATATGGCATCAGATAGCTATCGTGGTATTTTGACATCAGTACGTTACGGTAAAGGCGCTATGAGTGCCAAAGATAAGGGTAATAAGAATACCCGAACACAAGGTATTGCTGTTATTCAAAGCAATAATCCGGACCTGAAGTTAAGCCAGACAGATAGAGTTGTTGTGAATATGGGATTGGCGCATCGTAATCAAGCTTATCGACCGGTATTATTGACAACACAAGATGGCTTGGCAACTTATCAAAACGATGCCACCGTTGCGACTAATTTGATTAAATATACGAACGCGAATGGTGAATTGATTTTTGATCAATCAGACATTCAAGGTGCTGCAAACCCACAAGTATCTGGCTATTTAGCAGCATGGGTACCAATGGGTGCTAAAGATTCTCAAGATGCACGAAGTGACAGTAAGACAAAGAGTGTTAATGATGGTCAGACATTACATTCTAATGCTGCCCTAGATTCACAAGTGATTTATGAAAGTTTCTCTAACTTCCAAGACTTTCCAACAACAGAATCTGAATACACTAATGCGGTTATTGCTAAGAATACTGATTTATATAAAAGTTGGGGGATTACTAATTTTGAATTTGCCCCACAGTATCGTTCAAGTACTGAGGGTAGTTTCTTAGATTCAATCATTCAAAATGGTTATGCCTTTACAGACCGTTATGACATGGGCTTCAACACACCAACCAAGTATGGAACAGTGGATCAATTACGAACAGCTATTAAAGCTTTGCACACAACAGGTATCAAAGCGATGGCGGACTGGGTGCCAGACCAGATTTACAATTTGACAGGTAAGCAGGTAGTTACTGCACAGCGTGTCAATAATTCAGGAATTTATGACCAAACTTCTGTCATTAATAAGACACTATATGCCGCTCAAACCGTTGGTGGTGGTGCATATCAGGCACAATATGGTGGTGCCTTCTTAGATGAAATAAAGTCGCGTTATCCTGAACTATTTAAGATTAATCAAATTTCAACGGGTGTACCAATGAATCCAAATGAAAAAATAACAGAATGGTCAGCTAAGTATTTCAATGGTACTAATATTCAAGGCCGTGGTGCTTATTACGTGCTAAAGGATTGGGCAACTAATGAATACTTCAAGGTAAGTGCTTCAGATAATAGTACAGCATTCTTACCTAAACAATTATTGAATGAACCAACAAGCACTGGATTTATCTCAAATGATAAAGGGATGATGTACTACTCAATGAGTGGATATCAAGCTAAAGACACATTTATTCAAGATGAAAATAATAACTGGTATTACTTTGATCAAGATGGTTACATGGCTTATGGTTTCCGTAAAGTTGAAGACAATAATTATTATTTCCTACCAAACGGTATTGAGTTGCAAGATGCTTTCTTAGAAGATAGTCAGGGTCAGACATATTACTTTAATCAACAGGGTAAGCAGTCAATTGACGGTTACTATATGAATAAGAACAAGCAATGGCGATACTTTGATAAAGATGGTGTGATGGCTAAGGGTTTGACAACCATTACTATGGATGGACAGTCATATACACAATACTTTGATGCGGATGGCATCCAAATTAAGGGCAAAGCAATTAAAGCAGCAGATAATCAATTACGTTATTTCGCGCTTGATTCCGGTAACATGGTAATGGATCGCTTTGAACAAATTGGTGATAACGTGTGGGCATACTTTGGTACAGATGGTCTTGCTATGACAGGAAATCAAACAATCAAGGGACAAAAGCTATTATTTGACGAGAATGGTCAGCAAATAAAAGGTAAAGCCGTAGCTGATAATAATGGTGTATTGCATTATTATGATGCAAATTCTGGTGAAATGGTTGTTAATCGCTTTGAGCAGTTATCAGACGGATCATGGGCATATTTCGGTGTAGATGGTGCTGCTGTAACGGGAGAACAAACGATCAATGGTCAAAAATTATACTTTATGAACGATGGCCGTCAGGTGAAGGGCCGTGAAGTAAATGATGCCAATGGTCACGTACATTATTATGATGACAATTCGGGTAATTTAGCACAATCAAGATTTGCTAATTTAAAACACAATATTTGGGCATATTTCAATCAGAGTGGTGAAGTTGTGACCGGGTCACAAGTTATTAATGGACAGCATTTGTACTTTGAGAGTGATGGCGATCAAGTGAAGGGTCGTGAACATTTAGATGAAAATGGCCATTTACGATATTATGATGCTGATTCTGGTGAAATGGTACAAGGTTAAAATAAAAACACAATCTCAATGGTAGATTGTGTTTTTATTGCGTTTGTAGCAATGTGCTGTTATTTGATTTGATCCCAAGTTGCAGATGAAATCGAAGGGAAAAGATAGATTAACCTTGAAAGTTCCGCTTTACCAAATTGGAATTCAATTGCAGGTAGCAATGTATTCATCGCATTGTCGGCTTGGTCACTTACTTCAGTGGCCCCCACTAAGTGGTGTGCATTATCAAATATTAATCGACTGTCTGCGATTTTTTCGTTATTTACCTGACGATACCAGTCATTGTCAAAATCAACGGTTTGTATATCGAAATGGTTATCTTGTGCGGCCGCCACAGACATACCAGCCTTAGCAATTCTTGGTGATGTAAAGACAACAGAAGGAATAACAGGATATTGAATGGGGTCTGTTGTTGCTTGACTTAATAGTTGTGTCAGATAAAGCGATTCAAAGATTGCAGTTGGTGTCAACTTTGGTTGTTGTTTATCAATAACATCACCAGAAGCGTATATATTTTCTACGTTTGTTTGTAGATGATCGTTGACAACAATGCCGTTGTCGTTATAAGCGATACCAATTTTATCGAGGTTTAGCTTCTCAATGTTAGGCACTCTACCAGTAGCATCCAAAATCCAGTTTGTTTTAAGGTACTGATCTTGTCCATAATCAATCCATAAGCTTTGCCCTTCTTGTCGAAAAGCTGAAATATCAGCTTGGGTAATAAATTTAACGCCACGTTGCGTTAAATCATCGACAATTTTTTGAACAAAAGGTTGATAGAATTGCCGTAATGCTTGTTTGCCATGCATTAGAACCGTAACGTTAGCACCAGCAGCATTAGCCATTGTGGCAAATTCCATACTAATATAACCTGAACCAATAATTGCAATGTTATCAGGCAGGTGTGTTAGGTTCATAAAGTCTTCACTGTCATGTGCTAATTGTGTCCCTGGGATATCTAAACGATGTGGATGTAATCCAGTAGCAATGACAACCTTTTCAGCTGTAATCGCCTGTTCGTTAACAATGACGGTGTGCTGGTCTTGAAATTGACCGGTACCCTTAAGAATAGTAATACCTTGATTTTTCAGCATGCCAGTGATGGCACCCGGCAAGTTTTGAATAACCGTATTTTTATGTTGAACATTCTCTTGCCAATTAATATGAACAGGATGCGTCACAATCTTTTGCATGCTTTCGGCGTAGCGTTGATGGGTAACGGGAGAATCTAAACTGATTTTAGCATTACAACCACGATTAGGGCAGGTACCGCCAACTAATCCAGCTTCTACAACGCCAACTTTGATACCTTTTGCAGCAAGTGGAATTGCACCATCAAAAGTGCCATGACCACTACCAATATATAAAACATCATAGTCAAATTTATTTTGCGACATATCTTACCTCCATATATGTTATGCTCCAATTGTATCCTCAGCATACGCGTAAATTTGATGATGTACAAAAGATGTGCTTATTTGGTTTTTAACTCAAAAACGTGGTATCGAGATGAGTCAATACCAAAATGGTTAAAATTCATTGATATGCAGATTATGATATTATATGAAGCAAAGGGATATATGATGGTGTATTGTACCTTGGCAAAAAGATGTATAGGTGACTTATCTAAGCATTACGTCACCATATGTTAAGGAGAATAAAGGAGATAATATTATTATGGCAAATGCGGCAATGGCAATTCAAGTACTACCACAAACCACGAATACAACGGAACTATTGCAGATAGTTGATGCAGCAATAGCAGAAATTGATAGCACAGGTTTGTCATATGAAGTTGGTGCTTTTGAAACAACGGTTGAAGGTGATCTTGAAGAATTAGTTATGCTCATTCCAGCGATTCAAAAAGCTTGTGTGGCTGCTGGTGCGCAAATGATTAGTAACTACATTAAATTAAGCTATGCCCCACAAAATCATATTTTAACGACTGATGAAAAGTTGAAAAAGTATCGGCCTTAATATTTAATGTCATTTTTTAGGAGTGGGTCGATATGATCAATACAGATGCCAGAATTATTCAAACGATGAATAAAATAAGAAATACAGCAAAAGCTTTGATGGTTACACAGCCCGACTTTGCAATGACGACTTTTCTAACACAAGCAGGTGTTACAAGAGGCACTTTCTATAAGTATTATGATAATAAAGCACACTTAGTAGCTGAAGTGAATCATGCAATTGTGACTGATTTAGTACAATATACTGAGACAAAATTCCAATTAGCACTCGTTATTAAAGCCATTAGTGAAGATGCTGCTTTTTATAATGCTGCTTTAAATTTGAATAGCAATCCTAGTTTTTTATCATATTTTGATGACACATATTCATGACCAGATGTTGATTCAAACACAAAGTCTTGAGGAACCCATACAACAACATGTGCGTTACCAATGGGAAGTTATTCATGCCGGCTTTTGGGGGATCATTGGCAAGTGGTTACAAGAAAATATGACATTATCTCAAGTTGAGTTACTAGAAGAATTTTCTGAAGTTTGGCGGGTTAATCATGGGGCGATACAACAAACAGGACTGTCTTTATTTGACTTTAGTTCAATTGACAGTTATGAATAATTTTGATACACTGGGAGAGTTGTTAGCGTAGCTACAACCACTCAGATTAGGTTAAAGCATGCGATGGACTAGGGCCACGCCGCCTATAATGGTGAGTCTAAGTATAAGGAGAATCCAATAATGGCATACGCAATTATTGTAACTGGTGGTAAACAGTATAAAGTTACTGAAGGTGACACAATTTTCGTTGAAAAGTTGAACGCTGCTGAAGGTGAAAAGGTTACCTTTGATCAAGTTGTTCTTGTTGACGGCAAGATTGGTACACCTTTCGTTGAAGGTGCTAAAGTTGAGGGAACTGTTGAAAAGCAAGGTAAGCAAAAGAAAGTTATTACTTTCAAGTACCGTCCTAAGAAGCATTCCCACACAAAGCAAGGACACCGCCAACCATATACACGTGTGAAGATTGATTCAATCGCGTAAGCATCATTTGTAAAGGAGAAAAGACATGTTATTAAATCAAGAAAACTTGCAAATGTTCGCCCACCACAAGGGAGGCGGATCTTCAGCCAACGGTCGTGACTCAGCTGGTCGTCGTTTAGGCACAAAAGTTGCTGATGGACAAGCTTTGACTGCTGGTTCAATTATTTACCGTCAACGTGGTACACACATCTACCCAGGTGTTAATGTTAAGCGTGGTAATGATGACACATTATTTGCATTATCAGATGGCGTTGTAAAGTTCGAGCGTAAAGGTCGTGACAAGCGTCAAGTATCTGTTTACTCACGTGAACAATACGACCAAATTCTTGCTGCTAAGTAAGTGTTAAAAAGTTCTATACCTAAAGGTATAGAACTTTTTTATTATATCGCGAATGATAATAAACACTAAAACGCGTGATATACTTAAAAAGATGAGAGAATAGAAATGGGGTAGTGTGATGAAAAAATGGACCATCTTAGTGTTAAGTATGATTGGCATTGGTATTGTCATTGGTGGCTATCATAGTTTGGTTACTTCGCACACATCCTCTGCGTCTGCTCAACATTTGTCAGTGAAGAAGTCACATCCAAATCACGTACAACAGAAATCTAGTATGCGGCCAATGACTGGTGATTATTATTTGAAATCATCTGAAAAGAAGCCCTATGTTGATCTTAAAAAATATCAGCATGTTAACGTTTTAGTATCGATTGCTAAACAGCGGGTTTATATTAGATCAAATCAAAAGGTCTTGTACACTATGTATAGTTCGACTGGTAAAAATGATACTACGCCACGCGGTCAGTATCACATTCAAGGTGAGCGTGGCCAACATTTTTATAATGCCTCATCTGATGAAGGCGCGAATTATTGGGTATCTTGGAAGGATCATGGTATCTACCTCTTTCACAGTGTACCAGTTGATCACACTGGGCATTATATTGCTGCCGAAGGTCAACAACTCGGTAAAAAAGCGGCTTCCCACGGTTGCGTTAGACTATCTGTATCGGATGCAAAGTGGTTTTATGAAAATATACCAGAAAATACTGAGGTAACGATTAGATAATGACTCAAAATTTAGTGTATTGCTGGGGATATTAGCAAAAATTGATGTGGCGTATGCTATAATGTTTACCGTTGACATAATTAAGAAGAGGTCGAATGATGAACATTATTTGGATGGTTATTTATCTTGCGTTGGCATGGATTTTGGTGTCAGTTGCCAGTTGGGGATGGATGTATTTATCTGCCCGAATGAATGCGCAATTACTAAAATCAGAAGCATTTGAAACGCAATCTAACGATGGACAAATTATTGATGTCCGTGACAAGGAACCATATAAACGCTCACATATTTTGGGTGCACGGAATATTCCAGCCATTAATTTTTCACAAGGAAAAGCAGGACTGCGTAAAGACAAGCAGATTTTCTTATATGATGATAATATGCGTAATGCCGCACGTGCTGCAAAGTTATTAAAAAAGCAGGGATACAAGAAAGATAATCTCTACATTTTGCGTAGTGGTTTTGATCAATATACAGGTAAAAAGACAAAATAAAAAATGGTGCCAATTAGTGGTACCATTTTTTAATATTAAAAGCGTGATTGATGAGCAGAGACACTTTTGCGAATCGCTGCCTTTGAGACTTCTTCAGTATGTTCAGCCGCTTTTTGTTGTGGCTTAACGACTGTGTGCTTGTAACCTAAAGCGCTTGCAGCGGCCACGACAACCGAACTCAGGATACCAACAAAAACACCAGCTTTAAATGATTTCATATTTGTCTCTCGTGTAACGATATGCATATGTTACACTTACTTTCTTAAGATTTTCTAAAGTCTATTATCAACTATTTTAGCCGTTTTGTAAATCAATATTGCTTATATGGGATAATAAAGTTATCATATTTAAGCGAATTAAGGTTGTCTTTGCTAATGGATTAATGAGATACAGGATATATTGTCATTCACTATACTACTAGAATAATTGTACTTTTAAAATAAACAGATATATAAGGTAAGAAATAATGAATCAAATTTTAGTGATTATGGGCCCAACGGCTTCCGGGAAGAGTGATTTAGCAATACAAATGGCAGAGCGATATAATGGCGAAATCATATCGGCAGATGCATTGCAAATTTATCGTCATTTAGATATTGGCACTGCTAAAGTCAGCGCGGCAGAACAAGCTACAGTGCCACATCACTTAGTTGATATTCTAGATATGACAGATACCTACTCTGTTGCTGAATTTGTTGAACAAGCAGATCAAATCATTAAACAAATTATTCACCGAGGGCGATTACCAATTATTGTTGGTGGCACAGGCTTTTATATTAAAGCCCTACTTGGGTTACAGCCGTTAGATTATCAAAAAAGCGATACAGCGCTGCTTCAAAAATTAAAAACATTGTCATTATCAGAATTAGTTACTATGTTAGGTCAAGTTGCACCAGATCAATTAACAAAAATTGATTTGCATAATCCGTATCGTGTGCAGCGTGCCATACTCATTGCGCAAAGCGCGCAAAAGAGTAATATAGAACGGCCAAGTTACGATGCTTTAGTTGTTGGTGTAGATTGGCCTAGAGAAGTGCTATATGAACGGATTAATGCTCGTGTTGATAAAATGTTGGGTATGGGTCTGCTCGATGAAGCTAAAACACTATTGGAACAAGGCGGGACGGATTTACAGGCAGGGAAAGCAATTGGATATAAAGAACTCTTTCCATATCTATTAGGACAAACAACGTTAGCTGTAGCAAAACAACAACTCCAGCAAAATTCTAGAAGGTATGCCAAGCGACAGCTTACATATTTGCGCCATCAGATTGCTGGATTAATTTGGATTGATGGTAATACGGCACAATATGATACATCAGTATTAGTAGATCAATGGTTAAAAAAAAGCTCACAATTGTGAGCTTTTTTTAATGATACATGATAATTAAGGATATCATTTGTAATAAAACGTAGAGCATATTTTGCCAATTCCCAATTTTAGCTTTAGTAAATTGGAGAATAAAAGCAGCGCAACTGAATAATAAGATGAAAATGATACCAAAATCTACATGATGACTAAAGATAGCTACGATGAATAATGCAACCGTTAGAATACTCAATTTCCGACCGTTTGGGTTCGGCATGATAATAGGTGTGAAGTAGAAGAAAAAGCTGAAAAATACAGGTAATAGATAAATGAGGAATCGTTGTGTAATAAAGTCATTTTGAACATAAAATAAGGCGATAGGGATTGTGAAGGTAGCTAAAGCACCGAATAATAATAAACCTAAAATATTTTGAATACCTAGCCACAATTGTTGAATGATAATGAGTAACGCATTAAATAGAAGTAATAGCCAAAATATTTCTTGACGTGTTTGAATTAATGACGTGAAAGTAAATAAGGTGCCCAGGACAATGAACAGATAGCTTAAATAACTTCTAAAAATTTTGCGTAATAATCAATGCAATCGCAATACTTGTTGTCAGTGTGTAGCCCATCATTGGTGCGAGTTGCCAAGTGAACGGCACTTGCAACGTATGGCTAGAATAGTGTAACGGCAGATACCACCATACAATATTTAAGGATGTAACAATAACAACTAGTGGGGTCCAAAAACGCCAATCCATTTTATCTAGACGGGCAAATTGCTCAAATGGGCGATGATCAAATGCGTTGAGTGAAAAACGTCGAGGCATTTTTCTGCCATCTGGTAATTGCTGCCTTTGAAAATCATAATTATTTTTGTCTGTCTTAATATTGTCCATACTTTTTCCGCCTTAATGTCATCGGTAATTATTTTACATTACTTTTTGTAACTATAAGTTTTCTTTTTTGTAACGTTTTACCCAATTGCATTTTTTTCATATTTTGCTATCATGTGTATACAATTTAAAACGAGCTATCTAGAGTAGGTGAGTGATACAGCACAATGACCCTACACCAACCGGCACAGCGCGGTGGTACTTCTGTAAGATAGTCGACACGTTCTGCGCGTTCGATTATCGAGCGCGTTTTATTTTGTTAAAAAATACCATTTAGGTATATTAGGAGAACAAAATGACTAAGTATTTCACATCAGAATCTGTTTCTGCAGGACATCCAGATAAAATCGCTGATCAAATTGCGGATGCGATCTTAGATGCTGTTTTGGAGCAAGATCCTGATGCTCGTAGTGCTGTTGAAGTCACAACTTCAACTGGCGATGTTTCTATCTTTGGTGAATTATCAACCAAAGCTTATGTTAATGTCCGCCAAATTGCGACTGATAAGATTCGTGAAATTGGATACGACAAGCCAGAATTGGGCTTTAGTGCTGATTCTGTTAACGTATCTAATCGTATTGTTGAGCAATCATCAGATATTTCTGATGCTGTTGATCAAGCTGATGATGATCCTGAACAGTTAGGTGCAGGTGACCAAGGTCTTATTTTTGGTTACGCTACTAATGAAACAGAAGGTTATATACCATTGGCATTGGCCTTATCTCATCAACTTATGCGAAAAATTCGCGATGTACGTGAGAGCGGTGAACTCGATTATTTACGACCAGATGCTAAAGCTGAAGTAAGTGTCGAAATTGGCGATGACGGGCAGGTGGAACGCATTGCAGCTGTTGTTTTGTCAACACAACACGATGAAAATATAACACTTGAAAAGTTACGTACAGATATTAAGCAACATGTGATTGATCCAGTTTTGCCAGCTGAGTTAGTAGATGATCATACAATTTTTTATATTAACCCAAGCGGTCGTTTTGTTTTGGGTGGCCCTCAGGCAGATTCTGGGTTAACAGGCCGTAAAATCATTGTGGATACTTATGGTGGTGCTGCACATCATGGTGGTGGTGCATTTTCTGGAAAAGATGCAACTAAAGTTGATCGTTCAGCCGCATATTTTGCAAGGTATGTTGCCAAAAACTTAGTTGCTGCTGGTGTGGCTGATCGTTTGGAACTACAAGTTGCTTATGCTATTGGTGTTGCCCGCCCAGTATCACTAAATATTGAAACATTTGGTACGGGACATGTTGACGCCGCGTTAGTACGTCGGGCCGTTGAGACGCTCTTTGACTTCCGACCATTGGCAATTATTAACCATTTGAACTTACGTCGTCCGATTTATCAGCAAACAGCTGCCTTCGGTCATTTTGGTAGAACAGATGTTGATTTACCTTGGGAACATTTGGACAAAGTTGACGACATTAAAGCGTTGATTAGCACAGCAAAATAATATTTAAAATACCCGGTTGGGTATTTTTATTTAACACGTTAAAATAAAAAATATTTAATCACCACTTATTGTTATTTTTTGATGATTCCAATTATTATGTTATATAAAATATGCTAGAATGGATTAGATATCTAAAAGGGAGGAAAAGTGTTGCACGTATTGATATATCAGCATTTATTTACTGATTTTACGGCAACACTTAGTCATTATGAAAGAAAAAATCACGCGTGAAGAAGTTGCTCACGTTGCTGGTTTAGCTAAATTATCATTTAATGATGAACAGCTTGACCATTTTACAACACAATTGAGTGATATTTTAAATATTTTTGATACTTTGGCTACCGTTAATACGGAAAATGTCGAACCAACGTATTCAGTTACAGAAAATGTCAACATTTTGCGTGAGGATGTTGCGGATAATTGGCAACAAAAGCAAGAATTGCTTAAAAATGCGCCATTAGAGGCAGCTGGGTTAATTAAAGTACCGGCTATTTTAGATGAGGGAGAAAATTAATGACAATGAATTATTTTGATCATGATTTGACATCATTGCATCAACAGCTTGTTAACAAAGAAACAACAGCAACTGAATTGGTACAAGCCACATTAGACAATATTAAAGCTACTGATGATCAACTTAATGCTTTTATTACAACGAATCCTGAATCTGCGTTAGAAGCAGCAAAAGCTTTGGATAAAGCAGGACAATTTGACAATGCTTTGGCCGGTATTCCGCTTGGTCTGAAAGATAATATGGCAACTAAGGGCATTCAGACGAGTGCCGCATCACGTATTTTGAAAGACTTTAAGCCGGTTTACACAGCAACGGCTGTTGACAAATTAAATGCGGCGGGTGCTATTTCTGTTGGAAAAGCTAACATGGATGAATTTGCCATGGGTGGTTCAACCGAGACATCTTACTACAAGACCACAACCAATGCTTGGGACCACACTAAAGTTCCTGGTGGCTCTTCAGGCGGGTCTGCTGCAGCTGTAGCAGGTGGGCAAGTGCCTTTCGCCTTGGGATCTGATACTGGTGGATCAATTCGTCAGCCGGCAGCGTTCAATGGTATTGTTGGTATGAAACCAACATATGGTCGTGTATCACGTTGGGGCCTATTTGCAATGGCCTCATCATTAGATCAAATTGGTCCATTTACACGAACGGTTAAAGATAATGCTTTGGTATTGAATACTATTTCTGGTCATGACCAAAGAGATTCTACTTCGGCGACACGTGAAGTTCCTGACTTTACAAGCAAGTTAACTGGGGATGTTAAAGGCCTCAGAATCGCTGTTCCCAAAGAGTATTTTGGTGAAGGTATTGACGAACGTGTCTCTGTTACCGTTCGAGCTGCCATTGCACAACTCGAAGCCTTAGGTGCTACCGTGGACGAAGTGAGCTTGCCACACACCAAGTATGGTGTTGCAGCATACTATATTATTATGTCCTCTGAAGCATCATCTAACTTACAACGTTATGATGGTGTCAAATATGGGTTCCGTGCTGATGATGTTAAAAATTTGGAAGACTTGTATGTAAAAACACGTTCTGAAGGATTTGGTGATGAAGTTAAGCGACGTATCATGTTAGGCACATTTTCATTATCTGCTGGCGCTTATGATGCATTCTTTAAAAAAGCAGCCAAGATTCGTACTTTGATTATTGAAGATTTCAACAAAGTATTTGAAGACTATGATGTGATTGTAGGACCGACTGCACCAACTGTTGCTTATGGTATTGGTGAAGAAATTGATGATCCAACGGCTATGTATTTAGCTGATGTTCTGACTATTCCCGTGAACTTGGCTGGATTGCCTGGTATGTCAGTGAATGCTGGTTTTGTTGATAATTTACCAGTTGGCTTACAAATTATTGGAAAACCATTTGACGAGTCGACTGTTTACCAAACAGGATATGCCTTTGAACAAGCTAGTCGTTTGTTCGAAAAGAAGCCTGACATTGCAAAGGAATATTAAGAGGGGGTCCACACAACATGTCTAACTTTGAAACAACTATTGGTCTTGAAGTCCACGTTGAGATGAAGACTAATTCTAAATTATTGTCACCCTCACCGGTACATTTTGGTTCTGAACCTAACGAAAATGCTAATGCGATTGATTTTGGTTATCCCGGAGTTTTGCCAGTCGCCAACAAAGGTGCTATTGAATTTGGTATGCGGGTTGCTATGGCCTTGCATGCTGATATTACACCATTTATTCGTTGGGATCGTAAAAACTATTTCTATCCTGATAACCCAAAAGCCTATCAAACAACACAATCTCAGACACCTATTGGTACGAATGGATATATTGATATTACGCTAGATGATGGTACAGTAAAACGTATTGGTATTACTGAAATGCACGTTGAAGAAGATGCGGGTAAGAATACTCATGGCACTGATGGTTATTCTTATGTCGACTTAAACCGTCAGGGTACGCCATTGATTGAAATTGTTTCTGAACCAGATTTATCTTCTCCAGAAGAAGCCAAAGCTTATCTAGAACAATTACGTAAGGTTGTTCAATTTACCGGTGTATCTGATGTTAAGATGCAAGAAGGTCAAATGCGTGCAGATGTCAATGTATCGTTACGTCCGTATGGATCTGATACTTATGGTACTAAAGTAGAAATGAAGAACATCAACTCATTTAACTATGTCTATAACGCATTGGCATTTGAAGAAAAACGCCAAGCACGTGTGTTGATGAGTGGTGGTACGATTCGTCAAGAGACACGTCGTTATGACGAACCAACAAAATCAACAATTTTGATGCGTGTTAAGGAAGGTGCTGATGATTATCGTTACTTCCCAGAACCCGATTTGGCACCAATTGCAATTAGCCAAGATTGGATTGCTGAAGTGGCTCAATCATTGCCAGAATCGGCTAATGATCGTCGTCAGCGTTATGTTTCTGAATTAGGTATTGAACAATATGATGCAGATGTTTTGACACAAACAATGGAAATGGCTGATTTTTATGATCAAGCTGTGACGAGTGGTGGAGAACCTAAGCGTGTTGCTAATTACTTGATTGGCGATGTGAATGCCTATTTGAATAAGAACCAAGTTGAACTACCAGATACACAATTAACACCAGAGCATCTTGCCGGCATGGTTAAGTTAATTGAAGATGGTACCATTTCAACCAAGCAAGCTAAGAAAGTATTTGAAGCTATCATGGTTGGTGAAGATCCTGCAGAATATGCACATCAACATGGCCTTGTGCAATTAAGTGATCCCGCACAATTAACACCAATTATCAATGAGATTTTGGATAATAACCCACAGTCTATTGAAGATTTTAAGGGTGGAAAAGATCGCGCTGTTGGTTTCTTGATTGGTCAAATTATGAAAGCAACTAAGGGGCAAGCCAATCCTGGTGTTGTCAATAAAATATTGATGCAAGCTTTAAATGAGCGATAAGTATTAATTTTAAAAACCAACCAGAACAGACTATCTGGTTGGTGTACATAAACAATGGGAGTAACGTTATGAAACGAGCACGAATTATCTATAATCCAACAGCGGGACGCGAAGCAATTAAGCGTGAAATGTTAGATATTTTGGCTGTCTACGAATCAGCTGGTTACGAAACCAGCACTTTTGCGACAACACCGGAGCCAATGTCGGCTGCTAAAGAAGCAGAGCGTGCGGCAAAGGCAGGTTTTGATTTGATTGTGGCGGCTGGTGGTGATGGCACGATTAATGAGGTGGTGAATGGTTTGGCACCTTTGAATGAGCGACCATTGTTGGCTGTTATTCCAGCAGGTACGACGAATGACTATGCACGAGCTTTAAAGTTGCCGCGAGATGAACCTTTGGAATCAGCTAAAGTGATTTTAAAGAAAGAAACGATTCACATGGATATTGGTAAGATTACTAAAGATAATCAAGAAAAATATTTCATGAATATCGCGGCACTAGGTACCATTAGTGAAGTAACTTATGCAGTGCCTTCTTTGATGAAGTCGTTGTATGGTTATTTAGCATATTTAGTTAAAGGTGCTGAATTATTAACACGAATTAAACCAGTTAATGTTAAAGTTGAATATGATGATGGTGAGTATTCAGGCAAAACATCTATGATTTTCTTAGCTTTAACGAATTCTGTTGGTGGTTTCGAATCGATTGTACCTGATGCCAAGTTGGATGACGGTTATTTCACACTGCTCATTGTTAAGGAATCCAATTTAGCGCAAATATTGACTATTGTCGCTAAAATGATTAACGGTGGCAAGCATATTGACGATCCACAGTTAATTTATAAGAAAACGAATCAAGTCAAGATTACGCCACTTACTAATGATCAGATGAAAGTTAATATTGATGGTGAATATGGTGGTGATGCACCTATGGCTTTTACAGATATGCCACGGCATATTGAATTAGTTGCTAATTTGAGTGCAATGTCGCGTTTGCCTGAACCTGACAGAGATAGTGAGGTAGAACGTCATTTAGCCGAAGAGGCCAAAAAGTTTGAAAAGTAAGTGATCAGTTACTGGCAAGTAATTTGTTAGTAACTATTTTTAATTAAGTAAAGAATATTAAGGTGAAGGATAAGTATATGGCAAAAATAAATCGAGTAATGAAGGCAAAAGGCGGTGCACCCGTCAAAAAGAATGAAACAATTGAAGCAACAGTTATAGATATCACTTATCAAGGAATGGGCGTTGTTAAAATAGATCAATACCCTGTCTTTGTACCTGATGCCTTACCTGGAGAATTAATACAGGTTGGTATCACCAAAGTACTGAAGAGCTATGCTTTTGGCCGACTTGTAAAACGTCTAAAGGCATCCCCCGATCGTGTTGAAAATAAAAATAAAGCTTTGATTACCAGTGGTATCGCACCATTAGTGAATTTGAAATATTCAGCACAGTTGTTGTTCAAGCAAAATCAAGTACAACAATTGTTTAAAAAAATGAATATCGACGTCACTGTTGCACCAACTATCGGTATGGAGAATCCCACAGCATATCGTAATAAAGCACAAGTGCCTGTCCAAGAAATTAATGGTCAGTTAGAGACTGGCTTTTATCGTCGTGGTTCTCATAAGCTAGTACCGACGAATCATTTTTACATTCAAGATCCTAAAATTGATGAAGCAGTAAGCATTGTTCGGGACGTATTAAGAGAACTTAAAATTTCTGCTTATGATGAAGATACTAAAAAAGGTACCATACGACATATTATGGTGCGCCGAGGTTATTATTCACATGAATTGATGGTTGTTATTATTACTCATACGGCAAAGTTGCTGGGTAGTGATATTATTATTAAAAAATTACGTGAACAGTTACCGGAACTTAAAAGTCTTATTCACAATGTTAATAATAAAATGACAAATGTTATTATGGGTGAAGACAATCGCGTGATGTGGGGAGAAGACCACATTCACGATCAGTTACTTGATTTAGATTTTGTGATTGGACCGAATTCTTTTTACCAAGTGAATCCGCAGACAACATCCGTACTGTACCAGCTAGCAGCTGATAAAGCACAGTTAAAGCCTCAAGATGTTGTGGTAGATGCTTATTCAGGTATTGGTACAATTACTTTGTCTATTGCGAACCGTGTTAAAAAAGTTTATGGTGTTGAAATAGTACAGCAAGCAGTAGTAGATGCGCAACTAAATGCCAAAAATAATCAAATTAGTAATGTATCATTTATTGCCAAAGATGCACCAGAACAAATGGCACAGTGGGCGGCAGAAGGTTTAAAACCTGATGTTGTATTTGTTGATCCACCACGCAAAGGGTTGACAGAAGACCTTATTGAAGCCATTAGTAATATGGATACAAAAACTTTTGTTTACATTAGTTGTAATCCTGCTACTTTAGCACGAGATGCGGCTCAAATCATAGCTGCTGGATATCACATTGATGGAGATATTCAGCCATTGGATCAGTTCCCACAAACAACGCATGTTGAAACTGTCGCTGTTTTCAGAAAAAATCATTAATTTCAAAAAAGTATTGACGAGCCCGTATATTCTTGGTATTCTAATATAGTTATTTGATACGAACAACGTAATTGACCATGGCTCGTTGGTCAAGTGGCTAAGACGCTGCCCTTTCACGGCGGAATCGAGAGTTCGATTCTCTCACGAGCTACTAAAAAAGCTGGAACTTCGGTTCCAGCTTTTTTGTTTGTTTTTATAGTAAAATAGTAAGTATAAAGACATAGTCAATTTGAGGAAAATGCATGTATTTTTTGTGAATAAAGGAATTCATCAGTTAAATAGCGGTGTTGAATACGCACAGTTTTACCGTGCAGATATCTTTAATCAGCAACAATGGCCTTTTAAATTTATCTTGACAGACTTTTTGCCGAATTTAGATAAAAGTATCCAACAGATGCAGTTAAAGAATCGAGAAATAATCAATTTATATGAATATTTTTTGAGTGAGGATCCAGTAACATATTTGAAAAAAGGTTTAACTGTATCTCAGGCATTTGACCAAAAAGACTATTATGATGATCAGCAACATCTTAAATTATCTGTCATTCATAATACCAGGCACTATACGACGACACTTTATTATCACTACCGTATTGATCATGATACAGGAAAGGTAGTTCATGATATTGATCGTGTCATTTTAACCAATGGGACACATCGCTTGATGTGGCATTATCAAGTGAATAGGGTATCTGGACGGCACGCAACAAGTTTTCGGTTATTTGACTTTGAAGACCAGAATTACTGGTTTCAAAATTTCGAAGGGCTATTATCATTTTTTATCAAAAGGTTAATGAAACTTTTTCAAATGGGCATTATATCATTGATCGTGGTGTGGATAATCAAGAAGCACTGATTCGATTGAAAGCAGCAGGTGCTATGATTACCATAACCCAAGTGATACATGCACAACATTTTTTGGTATAAAGCAACAACAATTGCTATTTAATCAGCACTATCAATACTTATTTGACCATGCTAAAATGTTTGACCATATTATTACGGCGACAATGGGTCAGACACAACAGGTTATAGAAAATCTGCAAACCATTGGTCTTGATCATGAGCAAACAAAAGCAATGGTCAAAACGATTCCTGCTGGCTATGCCAGAGCGATTAAGACACCACGAAAGGTTCATCAGAATGTCTTTCAATTTGTGACAGCTTCAAGATTACATCCAGAAAAGCATATTGATCATATTATTTACGCCATTCAGCAATTGAAGCAGAACAATTACTCGGTAGCTTTGACAATTTATGGTGATGGTGATGACAATCAGAGGTTAAAAAATTAATCTTAAAACTAAATCTTTCAGATACGGTACATTTAATGCCAACGACGCATCATTTTTTAATTGTTTTGAATGAATATGATGCATTGGTATCGGCATCTTATTCAGAAGGCTTTGGGTTAACTTATTTGGAAGCACTCAGTCAGGGTTTACCTGTGGTCAGTTATGCGAATACATATGGTGCTCAGCATTTGATTAAAGATGGTGTGAATGGCTATTTAGCTAATGTCATCTTTTCTAATCAGTCATCTGATATTCAACAAAATATTCAAAACTTAGTACAGGCTATGGTTAAAGTAATGGTATCAAATAACTATCCGAAGCTATCTGTTGGTGCAATCCAAACAGCACAACAGTATTCAAGCAATCGTGTAACACAAAAATGGGCTGAATTGATGGGGGTAGGCGATTGAGGATAGAATTGATTAAAGATTTGACGCAATGCCATTTGGATAGTGTTCAGTGGCAAATCCAGCGCATAAAAGATGGCAAAAGTGATGAATTGTGGTTTTTAACACCGCATGAAGATGCAACATATTTAGTTGAACAGATGGGTTTACCACCAGAAAAAGTTTATGATGTTTATGCACAACAGTATTTACAAACCTATCAACCATATCAGGGGATGTGGTGGTCACAATTAAACGTACCAAATGATGCGCAATTGGTGATTCAGAGCAATCTAACGAAGCAAATCATCAGTCAAGGTCATGTTGTGGCTCAGATGAGATGGTTTATGGCCAGTAACCGACGCATTCAGTCAGTTACTTGGTTAGATCAAGATGAACAAATCGATTATCAAGATGTTTATCAGCGAAATGGTCAATTATTTGCCCGGCAATATTTTAGCGAAGGGGCTGTTCTATCTAGTGATTTTTATTTTGGCCAATCGGATGTAGTACTACGACAAATGTACGATCAAGGGCAAGCAAATCTTGTTATAAGAGATGATAATATCTTTAATCAACGACAAGATTATCTTAGGCAAATGTTAACAGATCGAATAGCAAGCCATCAGGTGAATATGACGCAGATTGAATTAGCACAGTATTTACCAGAAAATGCAGACACCCAACTCACGTTGATAAATAGCATACTCGATCATCAAGGTAATGTGAATCGCCAATTATTGTATTTTTTGAATGATTACGCAGTGAATCTTCAATCGATTCGCCTTAATCCGTATGATTATGAGATAATTAAAAGTGAAAATATTTTGCAATCAGCGATGTATGACAAAATAATTATTGATGAACACAATTAAAGGTATGGAGTAAATATGATTAAGTTAATCGCAACTGATTTAGATGCAACGTTTTTAAGAGCTGATAAAACTTTTAACGAAGACTTATTAAGCACTGTATTAACTAAGTTAAAGACATTTGATGGCTATTTTGTTGTGGCAACAGGTAACCATGTGCAACGTGTTGCAACCTATTTTGCTAACTTTTCAGGACAGTATCAACTTATCGCAAATAATGGTGCGGAAGTGGTATTAGACGGTATTATCCAGAATGTTAAAAGTCTGCCAGAACACAGTTTAAGTGTTATTTTAAGCTTAGTTGAGCAACTCAAAACCGCGCCACAGATGGGGCTTGTTTATACAGCAGCTGATCGATCGTTCATGCTGGCATCACAAGCACCAGAGGATCCAGCAATTGTCAAAAAGGCCAATGACTTTTTTGAAAATTTGATTGTGGTAGATCGTATTGAGCAAATTGATGTGCCAGTATTAAAAGCAACAGTTGTTGTTCAACCTGAAGAAACACCAGAATTTATGCAGGCCGTACGACTGATGTTACCCCATCAAGTACATGTGACGACGTCTGGGTATGGTGCTATCGATATTGTTAATATTGATGTTAATAAAGCAAATGCTTTACAATATCTTGCTAACAAGCTATCCATTGAACCAGATGAAATTATGGCTTTTGGGGATGGCCTAAATGACATGGAGATGCTCGATTTTGTAGGCCATCCTTATGCAATGCCAAATAGTGATCCTGCATTATTTGATCACGACTTTAATGTTGCAGTTAGTGATAACGAACATGATGGTGTATTGAATACCATTTTAGAAGTATTAAATACACAAAAAGAATAGGCATAATGCCTGTTTTTATTTGTACATAATATAAGCTTACGTATCCAGTTTTATTTCGAAACATGATATGATAGTAAGGTTAATAATCAATTTGGATGGACGCTATGCTTAAGAATATCGTTGTACTCGGCAGCTTAAATGTCGATAACATTTTAAAAATGCCAAGAATGCCATTTGAAGGCGAAACAATGGCACTACAAGATGTCACCACCGCGCCAGGTGGCAAGGGCGCCAATCAAGCAGTTGCAGCTGCTCGACAGGGCGCCAATGTCTTTTTTGTTGGTGCCGTTGGAAATGACACAAATGGTCAATTTATGAAGACAACCTTGCTGACAAATGGGGTGAATGTTGATCAAGTGGCGGTTAAAAGTGATGTGCCTACTGGCTCTGCTTATATTATGTTGCAAGAAAACGGTGCAAATACTATTATGATTCATGGTGGTGCCAACCAGGCCCTGACACTGGATCACGTTGAAGCAGCACGAGATATTATTGCAAAAGCTGATATTTTAGTTGCACAATTTGAAGTACCTTTGGCGGTGATTACAGCGGCTTTTGCTATGGCTAAAGCCTATAATGTTCAAACAATTTTAAATCCCGCACCAGCAGTATACAGTATCACACCAGAATTAGCTGCATTAACTGACGTGATTGTACCAAATGAAACGGAAGCGCAATTACTTTCTGGTATCAAAGTAATACCAGATGAGGGCGTCTTAAACCGCGTTGCTGATAAACTATTAGCGACTGGCGTACCACGTGTGATTATCACACTAGGTGGTGCTGGATCGTTTGTTGCGGAAGGAACGAAACGCTGGTTTGTTGATCCTGTAAAAGTATTAGCACAAGATACAACTGCGGCAGGAGATACGTTTATTGGTACACTAGCTAATGTATTAAATAAAGATTTTACAAATATTGATGCATCAGTAACTCGGGCAACGTATGCGAGTGCTTTAGCTGTAACACGTGCAGGGGCAATACCATCGATTCCGACTTATGAAGAGGTAGATAATTTTAATGACACTGCCACAAAGCTATAAAAATAAATATGAACGCTTATTAGGTGATGAAGCAACAGCTTTTTTTGCGAGCTTCACACATTCAACACAGAAGGCTTATCGTGTTAATCCTTTAAAAAATCAAACACAATTGTATACCACACCAGATAATGGTCAGGTACCGTATGGTAAATGGGGACATTTTGGGTCTGTTTCAGGACGCAGCGTTGACCATACTAATGGTGTCGTTTATTCTCAGGAACCTTCGGCGCAATTTGTCGGTGAGGTTGTGCAACCTCAGCCAGGCGAAAAAGTTCTGGACTTATCTGCTGCACCGGGTGGTAAATCGACTCATTTAGCAGCTTTTATGCAACAAGATGGTTTATTGTGGACCAATGAAATATTTCTCAACAGAGCTAAAATATTGAATGAAAATATCGAGAGAATGGGTATTTACAACAGTATTGTTAGTTCGCAAAAGCCTGAAGAATTGAGTGCGAAATTACCACAATTTTTTGATAAAATTTTAATTGATGCGCCTTGTTCTGGTGAAGGCATGTTTAGAAAAGATCCCGATGCGATAAGCTATTGGTCTGAAAGTTATCCAGCAGAATGCGCACAAAGACAGCGTGATATTTTGGCTGAAGCAGTTAAAATGTTGAAGCCAGGTGGCGAACTTGTTTATTCCACATGTACTTTTGCACCAGAAGAAGATGAACAGATGATTGCTTGGCTATTATCGGAATATCCTGATTTCAGTGTTGTGCCGATTGAGAAAGTTAATGGCATAGCTGATGGCCGTCCAGAATGGGCAGATAGTCAGTATGTTTCAGGAATTTCTGACCATAGCCAAACAACGCATATGACTGAATTAAAAGGGACCGCACGATTATGGCCACACCTTTTAGAGGGTGAGGGACATTTTGTTGCTAAATTAAAGTTGTCAACAGATACAGTGACGAGTGATGCCAACGTTACAACAATACAATCATCCAGTTTAACGGCACAACAACGTGACTTATTGACAGCATTTATTAAAGACACGCTGATTGATTTTGAGTTAGCTGAAGATAGGCTTATTTTATTTGGTGACCATGTTTACCTAGCACCCACTGGGGCGCCTAGTATTAAAGGCATGCGTATTTTACGTGTTGGACTAGAGCTAGGTAGCTTTAAGACAAAGCGTTTTGAGCCTGCTCATGCGCTTGCATTGGCTTTAGCACCACATCAGTTCCAACAGTATTATGAAATGAATGATGCGCAGTGGCGCCAATTTGTTCATGGAGATGTTTTGAATGTCGAAGGGGATTTCAAAAAGGGATGGGTTCTCATGACAATGAATGGGAATGGTGCTGGATTTGGTAAGTATGTTAATGGGCAAATTAAAAACTTTTATCCTAAGGGATTACGTTTTGCTATTAAATAGTACGCAATCAATACATATGATGTAGCAGTATGTCATATAAGTAAGGTAGGACAAAATGAGACAAAAAGTAGTTAAAAATTGGTTAATTCGATTTATTAAAGGTGTTTTTATCGCATTGGGTTTTATTTTTACCAGGAGTCTCTGGTGGCGTTTTAGCAGCAATCTTAGGATTATACGAAAGAATGTTGAATTTTTTGGCTCATTTCCGCCAAAATTTTAAGCATGATTTTCGTTTCTTCTTACCGGTTGGCTTAGGTGGTATTGTCGGTATTATTTTACTAAGTAGCCCCTTAGAATATTTATTAACCCATTATAAAGCAATGGTTTTGTGGGGATTTGCGGGCGCTATTGTTGGTACATTACCCACTATGTTTAAAGATAGTGGGCGTGATGGTCGGAAAAAGAGCGATTGGCTTTGGTTGATTGGAACGGCTATCGGTAGTGGCTTATTTTTATACAATATGACACATTTGTTCGGACAATTACCCGTTAATTTTTTTCGTGGATGTTAGCAGGTGGGCTTATTGCACTAGGTGTTATTGTGCCAGGATTAAGTCCATCTAACTTATTGTTATATTTGGGATTATTCAATCCAATGCTCAATGGGTTCAAGCGAGCAGACTTAGGCGTATTTATTCCCATTGCTATTGGTGGTATCTTGACCATGGCCTTCTTTTCAAAAATTATGAGTTTCTTATATCAGCGTTTCTTTTCTAAAGTATCACATTTTATTTTAGGTATTGTCGTAGCATCAACTGTGCTTATTGTATTACCACCAATTGCTGATTATAGTGGCTTTGACTTTTTGGCAATTATCATCAGTATTGTATTATTTATTTTAGGTATCGTATTGGGTAAATGGATGAGTAATTTGGAAAATAAATACAAATAAAAAGCTACCTTAGAAAGGTAGCTTTTTATTGATGAGGTAACTCTTTTTTACGGTAACTCTCCATTTTTTCTTTAAATAATTGTCCGTTAGTAGGTGGTGTATAAGTGATTGCATTAGCACCAGCAGCAATAGTGCTCGTTATATCTTCATCTGTCGGTCCACCAGTTGCAATAATTGGTAAATCAGGATAGATATTTCGAAAATGTTGAACGGTTTCGGCTGTCTTTTTGCCTGCACTAATATTGATAATAGCGATACCTGCTTTTAACTTATCTTCAATTGGTGTATAAATAGATGTTACAGTGCTAACAATGGGGATATCAACTGTTGTATCCACTTGGCGAATAGTTTCCAGTGGGGTGGGTGCGTTCATGACAACCCCAATAGATCCCTGTGATTCAGCAAATAAGCTCATAAATGCTGATCGAGAACCATTAGTTAAGCCACCGCCGACCCCGGAAAAGACAGGAATATCAGCTGCTTCGATAATACTTTTAGTAATAGCGGGATGTGGTGTGAAAGGATAAACGGCAATAACAGCATCTGCATCAGTATTACGAATGATAGCGATGTCTGTGGTAAATATAATAGATCGTATTTTTTACCAAAAATTTTAATGCCACTGGCTTGTCTGATGACCGGAGGGACTTTAACAATGTCTTTTTTAACTCTGTTGTAATTTCAGGAATATTCTGTGTAGACATAATTACTTCTCCTTCTCGATATAAATACTCACTTTGCTTTTGATTTTTAGTATACTGCAAGTATAGGGAAAATTGATAAATAAACACTTCTATAAACATTTTTTCACAAATTAGTGTAATTTTTATGGAAACGCTTTCAAATTTGCTTTCAAAGTTGTAGAATAGAATTAAATAAGAGATACAGGTAGGAGAATATTATGACAGTTTATAAGAATGTTTTAGTTGCTATTGATGGTTCAGATATCTCGAATAAAGTAATTGAGGTTGCACATAATTTTGCCCCTGAAGCACATATTGATATTCTAACAGTTGTGGACACAACTGGCGGTGGCTACTTTGGTACGATTGTTATGAATAGCGATATTATCTATCAGCTGGAGCAAGAAGCTGAGGAGTACATTAATAAGGCCTACAAGTATGCTAAAGCTTTGGGTCATGAAGATGTTGACATTCATATTCGTTTTGGTTCTCCTAAACAAGTTATTTCTCGGGGATTCATTAAAGATCATCACAATGATTTAATTGTTGTGGGTGAAACTGGTATGAATCGGATGCAGCGTGCCATGTCCGGTACAGTACCTGCCTTTGTCACGAAGACATCTGAGATAGATGTTTTAGTTGCAAGAACGCTTGATAGAGATTAATAAAAAGACATGCTGCTAAGAGCATGTCTTTTTATTTTGCTTCCTGTAAAATATCTATATTTGTCACTTTAACTGGATTGATTGGTTGGGATTGTTCTTTTTGCTGATTATTTTTGTTTTAGCATTAGCAATTTTATCTACAATATCCATACCACTTATCACTTGACCAAAAACTGTATATTGACCATCAAGGCTAGGATAACCACCATGCTTGTAGGCATCAATAATCTTTTTTGGATAATTATTAGTATCTAACTTACTGGATTGATCATCACCATTTTGAACAATGAAAAATTGGCTACCATTTGTATCAGTACCCGCGTTAGCCATTGAAAGTGCACCACGAATATTATATAAAGATGTGGATATCTCATTTTTAAAGCCATTGCCACTATCTATTTTACTATTCTTATTCTTCCAAATTGATTCACCGCCCGAACCATCGCCTTTAGGATCGCCACCTTGAATCATAAAGTCTTTTATAACACGATGAAATGTCGTGTTGTTATAATAACCTTGTTTGGCATGTGTTAAGAAATTTTCAACGGCAAGTGGTGCGTAGTGATTGAACAGCTTAATTTTGATATTACCAGAACTTGTCTTAATGAGTACTAGACTTTCATTTTTAGCAATAGTATTAGAAAGCTGTGGTAGGGTGAGTTGATCGAGTTGCTTTTTGGTTTTCTTTTGTGTACTTTCGGTAGCAGTTTGTTGTGGTTGGCGAGTCCACAACACAGCAACGGCGATGATGATCAGTAAGACGATACCCATACTAATTTGTGGTAAATATTTTTTCATTTTTTATACTCTTTCAATCATAAATACAGAAATACTATCTGTTTGGAAAAGTGCTTGTTTAAAGTCTGCGGATAATAAGCTTTCTCTAAAAGGCTGCCAATTTTCAGGCACATGATTAAATTTAGCAATTAAAATACCACCGTGTGTTAAACGTAATAATGTACGCTCGATTTGATTTAAATAGTCATTGGGCTGAGCGTCTTGATTATCAACATCATCTGAATAATCAAATATGATAGCTGATGCTTGAACTTGTGCACCCATTTCTTGAACAAAATCGCTATCTAAAGATTTACCCAGTAGGGTTACACGTTCTGATAAACCACTCATAAAAAGAGAGGTTACAGCACTATTTGCATTATCCTTAGTTAATGCATAACTTATAACATGACCGGTAGCGCCAACACGAGTTGCCAAGAAGCGCGTATTATCACCGTTAGCAGTTGTAGCATCAATCACAGTATCGCCAACCTGAATAGTTTGTTCGAAAATATAATGTGTAAAGCTATGACTAGATGGTAGCATGGTTATTATCCTCCAAAAGTTTTCTTGGTAATTTAAATAAATAATGGCTGGAAATATAAAGCAAAATGAAGCCTAACGATATGCCTGCAAGGATATCACTGGGATAATGCACGTTAATATAGACACGGCTAATGGGAATTATCAGCATGAGCATAGCAAGTAGTGTCAATAGAAAGCGTTTGATTAATAATACACGATATTCACGATAAATAATTAAAAATAACGTACCGTAAAATAGTATTGATACCATGGCATGACCAGAAGGGAAACTAAAGCCATGCTCTAAAATGAGTTGTGGGGTGGGGCGTGCACGCATAATAATCTGTTTGACAACGATTGTTACTAATCCTGAAAAAATAATGGTGTTAACTAAGAGTAATACCATTGCCCGATAGTTTTTTAGTCTACCTAATAGTAAGCAGATAAGCATTAACAGAATGGCTATTGTCGAACTATTGCCTAGTTGTGTAACATTGATAAAAATAAAATCTAATACTGTGTTACGTTGGATGAGGATATGTTGCAGGGTATGGTCAAATTGCTGAAGCCAGGTGGCGTTGTTAATAACACCGTAAGTTAAAGTGATGAATAGTAATATAGCACCTATAAATAATGGAAAAGATAAATGGTATTTTTTGTCATGGTATTAGTATATCCTATTGGGAGTTCTTGAGCTAAGCGATTTAATCCATGTTAAACTAATATTATTAATGGATTGGAGTATTTTGATGACCAAAAAGATTTATTTAGCAAGCCCTTTTTTGATGATGAACAGATTAATCGCGTTAAACAAGTGGAATCAGCTTTGGCAGCAAACGACACTGTTGCATCGTTTTTTTCACCACGCTTAAATCAACATGAAGAATTTGAATTATTCAGCGAACCTTGGCGTCAAGCAACGTATGCAGGTGATGTCAAGGCGATTGAATCGGCAGACGTATTAGTTGCCGTTATTGATTATGAAGATAATCAAGTGGATCCAGGAACAGCATGGGAATTTGGCTATGCTGTCGCCAAGGGTATTCCGGTTATTGTGTTAAAAGAGAAATCGGGTGCTGTAAATTTGATGATGGGTGTGCCATTACAGGCTTATTTTACAAATATCGAAGATATTCAACACTATAATTTTGATGAATTGAAAACTGTACCATTCTCTGGCGAAATCTTTTAAGATAAGTGTCATAAAAAATACCTCCAGCGTTAAAGTTCGAACTTTAACTTTGGGGGTATTTCATTTGATTCTATTTTTAATAAATAGCGTCACGATACAAACCAACAACTTTTCCAAGAACAGTTACACTTTGTAAAATAATCGGCGCCATAGTTGTGTTTTCTGGCTGTAATCGGTAGTGGTCCGCTTCTTTGAAAAAGCGTTTGACCGTTACTTCGTTGTCCTCATTCATAGCAACAACAACTTCGCCATTATCCGCATTATCTTGCTTACGGACAATGACTTTGTCACCACTAAGAATACCCATGTCAATCATAGAATCACCACGAACATTTAACATAAAAAGGTCACCATCAAACTGTGCTAAATCATCTGGGATAGGGAAAAATTCAGTTGCATTTTCTTCAACTGCTAAAATGGGTTGCCCCGCAGTGACCACACCCAATACGGGAATCCGGCCAGGTGTTGTTGAAACCCCTAGAATTTCCAAGCCGCTAGTTGTGACTTCGATGGCGCGGGCACGAGGCTTTTTAGTATCTTTTTTTAGATAGCCTTTTTTCACGAGGCGCTCAATATGTCCATGAATTGTAGAAGATGAAGATAAGCCAACTGCCTCACCAATTTCTCGTACAGTCGGTGGATATCCTTTATTGGTTTGCGCTTCATGTATGAAACGTAAAACTTGTATTTGTTTACTTTCTTGGCTTGCCATTTCTATCCTACTCGTTATAAATTAATTTCAGTATATCGAATTTTTGTTCGTAGTTCAAACATATGTTCGTAATTATTTAGATTTTTTAAATTATTAAATGTTTCTTATCCGCTTTTATGGTAAAAGCTTGTTAACTCTGATAAAATGTTTACAGACTAATTAAGGGGATTTAACAAGATGAGTACAGGTTTAATGATGGTATTAGTTGCAGTTATTGCTTTAGCAGTGGGATTGGTTGGTGGTTTCTTCCTAGCACGTAATTCAATGAAGAGCTACTTACAAAAGAACCCACCAATTTCTGAAGAAATGATGAAATCAATGATGATGTCGATGGGACAAAAGCCATCACAAAAGAAATTGAATCAGATGATGGCACAAATGAAGCAACAGCAACAAAAAAGTAATTTATTCTACTATCCCTTAATATACCAAATGAAATAGCCATCGATTTAGACAACTTAGTCTACAGCGGCCGTTGCTAATGATGGGATAATTTAAAAAGCCTGAGGCAACTATGCTCAGGCTTTTCTTCATGAGTGATTCTGATTATTTTTGGGATTTGGGTCTTCATAATGCCAATCAGGGTTGATATCATGATCTAATTGGTCAAAAGCAGCTTGCATTTGTTGTGCATAATCCGCAATAACTTCATCTGTAAGCCTTTTTTACGGTCAATATTGATAGGTTTACCGAAAGCAACAGTTGTATTATTACGACGGAAAAGTTGCCCAAACGTCACAGGGCCTTGATAAACTGCAGGTACAATTTGTTTACCAGCTAATTTTGCAATAACTAGGGCACCAGATTTGAGCTCGGATGAATGACGCGATCCAGAAGGGAACATGACAAGGGAACGCGTACCTGACTTGAGTTCGTTGACTGGTGTCTTAATCACGCTTGGTCCAACATTATGACGATCAACGGGAAAGGCGCCGGCTTTGGTGATAAGCCATGCGAGTGGTTTGAATCGAAATAATTCGATCTTTGCCATAAAAATAAAATGTTTGGGGTAGGCTGCAATTGCATACCAAACGGGATCCCACCAGGTACGGTGCGGTCCAACTAAAACATAATTATCGTCTGGTAGGTTGTCCTTCCCCATATAGTGGATACGCCCATTGATTGTCCAGATGATACCGACAGCTACACTTCTTAAAAAATCATAAAATTTCATTAAATAATACACCTCATTTATAATCCTTAGTATTATCTCAACTAATAGAAAGAAACGCAATATTATGATAGAAACTCATCTTAAACCAGGCGAACGATTGGATGGCCTTTCGTCGCAAAATATTTATATTATTCAAAATCCAGATATGTTTTCATATTCATTAGATGCTATTTTACTCGCGTATTTTGCGCAACCTAAAGGTAAGGGACGTGGCATAACGGTTGATCTTGGGTCCGGTACAGGCGCAGTGGGTTTGCTTTATGCGCCCAAAATTACTGGAATTGTTAAACTCGTTGAAATTCAGCCAGAGCTCGCAGAAATGTCACAACGCAGTATTGTCACTAATCATTTGCAGGAGCGCGTGAGTGTGGTTAATCGCGATATGAATACAATTTTTGATGATATTAAACCAGGGAGTGTGGAAACTGTGTTAAGTAATCCACCATATTTCCCACTGAATGCGACTACAAAAACGAATATTGATAGACATTATGAATTAGCTCGGCATGAATTGACCATTGACTTACCTAAACTTGCACAGATTGCAAACAAACTATTAAAAAATAATGGTAAATTTTACATGGTACATCGACCAGAACGTCTAACAGATATTTTTGCCGCGTTTGCTGAACGTAAGTTGATGATTAAACGTGTGCAATTTGTATATGGCAAAGCTGGTCGGGAAGCCAATATGGTATTAGTTGAAGCTATAAAGGCTGGTAAACCTGGAGGCGTACGAATTTTACCACCAATTATCGCTTATACCGAAGATAATGCATATACGTCGCAAGTGCATGAGATACTTTATGGTGACGTATGGAACAAATAAGCAAAATTTATTATTTCTATGTTTTACACACTGCTGATGATTATTTCTATGCCGGTTTCACAGATGATGTGGGTAAACGTTTTGCTGTTCATCAAGCTTTCAAAGGTGCAAAATTCACTAGAGTAAAGTCTCGACATCCACTCAAATTAATCTATGCAGAAGCTTTTACAACCAAAAGTGATGCATTAAAGGCGGAGGCTGCTTTTAAAAAGCTCACTCGGACACAAAAAGAACATTTCTTACATGAACACGCTATTGACTGGTAGTTTATAATCATGTAAAATGTAAGGGTTGCATAAGCAATAAATACACACGGTAGATGAGTTCACATAGGTGCAGAAATGTCATTATGAATGCAGAATTTACCGGAGGCAAAACCTAGGAGATTAGAACATGGCAGTTATTTCAATGAAAGAACTTCTTGAAGCAGGAGTTCATTTCGGACACCAAACACGTCGCTGGAACCCAAAGATGGACGAATTCATCTTTACAGAGCGTAATGGTATCCACATTATCGATTTACAAAAGACAGTGAAGTTAGCTGACGAAGCTTATAACTTTGTGCGTAATGCTTCTACTGATGGTGCTAACATTTTGTTTGTTGGTACAAAGAAGCAAGCAGCTGATGCTATTGCTGAAGAAGCAACACGTGCAGGTCAATACTTTATCAACCATCGTTGGTTGGGTGGAACTTTGACAAACTGGAACACAATCAAGACACGTATCCAACGTTTGAAGGATCTTGAAGTGATGGCTGAAGATGGTACATTTGATGCCTTGCCAAAGAAGGAAGTTGTTTTGTTGAACAAGCAACATGCCAAGTTGGAAAAGTTCTTGGGTGGTATCAAGGATATGCCAGGTTTGCCTGACGTATTGTTTGTTGTTGATCCTAACAAAGAAGAGATTGCAATTAAGGAAGCCCGTTCTTTGAACATTCCTGTTGTTGCAATGATCGATACAAACTCAAATCCTGACCTTGTTGATGTTAAGATTCCTGCTAACGATGATGCTATTCGTGCAGTTCGTTTGATTACTTCAAAGATGGCTGATGCTGTGATCGAAGGTCGTCAAGGCCAAGATTCAGCACCAGAAGATGCTTTCGTTGAAGGTGATGACAACGTTGAATCAATTGAAGAAATTACAAACATTGTCGAAGAAGGCAACAAGTAATTAATTATACTAAATGCCGTTCCACGCGGACCTGTTTGGGACGTGAAGCGGCATTTTTTAATGCAATTTGTTATAATAAAACTAAATTATTTTTAGAGGAGCACAATAATGGCAATTACTGCTGCACAAGTGAAGGAATTACGTGATAAGACAAGCGTTGGTATGATGGACGCAAAGAAGGCTTTGGTTGAAGCCGATGGCGACATGGAAAAGGCAATTGATTTGTTGCGCGAAAAGGGAATGGCTAAGGCAGCTAAAAAGGGAGACCGTGTTGCTGCTGAAGGTATGACTTATGTTACTGTTGAAGGTAACAAAGCGGCAATCGTTGAATTGAACTCAGAAACTGATTTCGTTGCAGGTAATGCAGAATTTAACGAATTGCTACGTACAGTTGCAAAGACAATTGTTGAAGCAAATCCTAAGGATGTTGAAGCAGCACTTGTATTACCAGTTGCAGATGGACAAACTTTGAACGATGTGATTATTCACACAACACAAATTACTGGTGAGAAGATTACGTTGCGTCGTTTCGCGGTAATCGAAAAGACTGATGCAGAAAACTTCGGTGCTTACTCACACATGGGTGGTTCTATTTCTGCGTTGGCTGTGTTAGAAGGTGCAGATGAAAGTACTGCTAAGGATGTTGCAATGCATATTGCTGCTATTGCGCCTAAGTATATTGCTGATTCTGAAGTGCCAGCTGAAGTTATTGCGCATGAAAAAGAAGTACAATTGAAATC
Organism: Leuconostoc fallax KCTC 3537; assembly: GCF_000165675.1. GTDB lineage: Bacteria > Bacillota > Bacilli > Lactobacillales > Lactobacillaceae > Leuconostoc_B > Leuconostoc_B fallax. The sequence goes on from NZ_AEIZ01000017.1 coordinate 33,353, forward strand.
TGAAGATCTTGCTGGTAAGCCAGACAACATCAAAGAAAAGATGGTCGAAGGACGTATCAAGAAGTTCTTGGCTGAAATTACTTTGTTGGATCAAGATTTCGTTAAAAATGGGGACCAAACAGTTGCTCAATTCGTAGCAAGTAAGAATGGTTCAGTAAAGTCATTTGTTCGTTACCAAGTTGGTGAAGGTATCGAAAAGAAGGTGACGGATTTAGCTGCTGAAGTTGCTGCACAATTAGGCTAATTTAGCATGAAGATGCGCTGTTTTGTTGGCGCATCTTTTTTGAGACGTTTTACTGAAAAGCCAAGCATTTTGGTATAATTAAACAAGCAAAGGTAGAAGAGGCAAATAATGAGTAATAGCGTAAAGTATAAACGTGTATTAATGAAATTATCTGGTGAAGCGTTGGCTGGCGACAAGGAAAGTGGTATTGACTTAGAGACGGTCTCATCAATCGCACAAGAATTAAAGGATGTATACGATTTGGGTGTACAAATTGCCATTGTTGTTGGTGGCGGTAACTTGTGGCGTGGTGAGCCAGCAGCTAAAGTAGGTATGGAACGTTCTCGTGCCGATTACACAGGTATGCTTGGTACCACAATGAATGCATTAGTTTTGCAAGATGCATTGCAACGCACGGGTGTTGATACACGTGTACAAACAGCTATCGAAATGCGTCAAATTGCTGAACCTTATATTCGTGGCCGTGCGATTCGCCATTTAGAAAAAGGACGAATTGTTATTTTTGCGGCTGGTACAGGTTCACCTTACTTCAGTACTGATACAACAGCAGCTTTACGTGCTAATGAAATTAATGCTGATGCGATATTGATGGCTAAAAATGGTGTGGATGGTGTTTATTCAGCAGACCCAAGAACACATGAAGATGCAGTAAAGTTTGAAGAATTGACCCATCTCGATATCCTTAAAAAAGGTTTGAAAGTGATGGATTCAACGGCTAGTTCATTATCTATGGATAATAATATGCCACTCGTTGTATTTAATTTAAATACACCAGGAAACATTAAGCGTGTTGTTCGTGGTGAAAATATTGGTACCACAGTTAAAGGAGCAGAATAATGAGTTTTGATTTTTCAGACGCAAAGGCACGGATGCAAAAAGCCCAAGATGCTTTACAACGTGAATTAGCTGGTATCCGTGCGGGACGTGCTAATCCAGCATTACTTAATCGTGTTGAAGTAGAATACTATGGTGCGATGACACCACTTAATCAAGTGGCATCAATTCAAGTACCAGAAGCACGTATTTTATTAGTAACACCTTTTGATAAAACAGCATTGGATGCAATTGTGCATGCAATTAATGTTTCTGACCTAGGTTTGAATCCTGCTAGCGATGGTAATGCCATTCGTTTGGTAATTCCACAATTGACAGAAGAACGTCGTAAGGAATTATCTAAAGATGTTAAAGCTGAAGGTGAAAAAGCTAAAGTCGCCATCCGTAACATTCGACGCGATGTTATGGATAGTATCAAAAAAGATGATGCGCTTAACGAAGACGATATGCACAAGGCCGAAACTGAAGCTCAAAAATTGACAGATGAGAATGTAAAGGCTATTGACAAAATAGCAGCAGAAAAAGAAGAAGAATTATTAACTATCTAATTATTTCTTGACGAACGCCGTCCTGCGGTGCATAATAACATGGTATATATTGCAATTTCTTAATGACGTGAAGTGGCGTTCACCGAAAGAATTGGAATACTCGAGTGTCGGATAATATATCCGGAAATCAGGTGGAACCGCGCGAAGAGCGTCCTGATGTCATTTTGACATTAGGGCGCTTTTTGTGTGCTAATGAATCTAATTTAAACCCAAAATAAGTGAATGGAGTCGAATGTGATATGTCCCAGAAATTATCTTTACAAGATATCATCTTAACTTTGCAGAAGTATTGGAGTGCGCAAGGTGCTAATTTAATGCAAGCATATGATAATGAAGTTGGTGCTGGTACGATGAGCCCTTATACTTTTTTGCGTGCCAATGGTCCAGAGCCTTGGAATGCAGCATATGTTCAGCCTTCTAGACGTCCAGCCGATGGCCGTTATGGTGATAATCCAAACCGTATGTTCCAACATCATCAATTTCAATTAGTGATGAAGCCTTCACCAGAAAATATACAAGAGCTATATCTTGGTTCCCTAGAAGCACTAGGTATCAATGCCTTAGAACACGATATTCGCTTCGTGGAAGATAACTGGGAAAACCCTTCAATGGGTGCCGCTGGTATTGGTTGGGAAGTTTGGCTAGATGGGATGGAAGTAACGCAGTTCACTTATTTCCAACAAGTTGGTGGTATTGAAGTAGATTCTGTCACTGCAGAAGTAACTTATGGCTTGGAACGATTAGCATCATACATTCAAGAAGTGCCAACAGTGTACGATTTAGAATGGGGAAACGGTGTATTATATGGTGATATCTTTAAAGAACCAGAATATGAGCACTCTGTTTATGCATTTGATGAATCAGATCAAGAACTTTTGTTAAAGCATTTTGATGATTATGAAAAAGAAGCAACACGTCTATTGGCACTCGGACTTGTACATCCTGCATATGATTATATTCTAAAGTCTTCACATACTTTTAATTTATTAGATGCTAGAGGGACCGTATCTGTTACTGAACGTGCAGGATACTTACATCGTATTCGTGCAATGGCACGTAAAGTGTCGCATGTCTTTATTGAAGAACGTGCTAAGCGTGGTTTCCCATTGTTAAAAGATGAAGTACTACGTGAGAAATATTTAGGTGAAAATGGCAAGTATGTGCCTAATAAAGATGAAAAATAATCGCATTATTCATTGATACACCAAACATTATTGAGCAAATATAGGAGTACAAAGCAAATGGCACATACATTTTTATTAGAAATTGGTTTAGAAGAAGTACCTGCACATCTTGTAACAGGTGCGGCAGAACAGTTAGTCAAGCGGACACAAGCTTTTCTTGAGCAACACAGATTAGATGTTGCAGAAATTAAGTCTTATTCAACACCTAGAAGATTAGCTGTCCAACTCATTGATGTTGCAGAAAATAGTGCATCGATTGATGAAGAATATCGTGGTCCATCTTTAAAAATTGCAAAAGACGACACCGGTAATTGGAGTAAAGCTGCACAGGGGTTTGCCCGAGGAAAAGGGGCCACGCCAGATGATTTCGTTGAAAAAGATGGGTATGTTTTCGTTTCAAAACATATTTCAGGAGTACCTGCCATCGATATTTTAGCTAATATTGGTAGTGAAGTTGTTGAGCAAATGAAGTTTTCAACTTACATGAAGTGGGCTAATTTTGATTTTCTTTATGTCCGTCCAATACGTTGGTTAGTTGCGCTATTTGACAGTGACATTGTTGATTTTTCAGTTCTAGATGTTCGTTCTGGTCGCACGACACGAGGACATCGCTTCTTGAGTTCGGACAACATCGACATTTTAAATGCTCAAAGTTATGAAGAAACATTGGCATTAGCGCATGTTGTGGCGGACGCGCACCAACGTAAACAAAAAATTCGCCAGCAATTAGATGATATTGCAGCACAACACCAATGGGTGCTGCATGTTGATGAAGACCTGCTAGAAGAAGTGAATAATATTGTTGAGTGGCCCACAACTTTTTCAGGTAGCTTCGATGAGAAATATTTAGCTGTTCCTGATGAAGTTTTAATCACTTCAATGCGTGAGCATCAACGTTTCTTTTTTGTGACAGATCAAGATCAGCACTTATTGCCTTATTTTGTATCCGTAAGAAACGGTGACGCTAATCACTTACAAAATGTGATTGCCGGAAATGAAAAGGTCTTGATTGCACGCTTGGAAGATGCAGTCTTCTTTTATCAAGAAGATCAGCAAAAGACAATTGCTGATTATATGGAAAAAGTTAAAAAGCTTGTCTTCCACGAAAAAATTGGTAGTGTTTATGAACACATGCAGCGTGTTAAACAACTTGCAGCGCAATTAGCAGAATCATTTGATTTCACAACACAACAGCAGCAAGATCTCTTACGCAGTGCTGATATTTATAAGTTTGATTTAATGACTGGTATGGTTGGCGAATTTGATGAATTGCAAGGTATTATGGGTGAGCATTATGCTAAACGCTTTGGTGAAAGTGATGCCGTAGCTGCTGCTATTAAAGAACATTATTTGCCAGTTAGTGCAGATGGTGATTTGCCGGTTAGTGATGTTGGCGCAGTGTTGGCCTTAGCTGATAAGTTAGATGGTATTATATCTTTCTTCGCTGCTGGGTTAATTCCAAGTGGATCAAATGATCCTTATGGGTTGCGTCGTGCTGCAACAGGTATTGTGCGCATTTTGAAAGACAAAAAGTGGCACATCGCCTTAGCTGATGTTTTAGCAACATTTATACCAAAGAATTCAGCAACAGAGGGTGCTGATCTACAGACGATTTTGAATTTCATATTGGATAGAGTGCGTAAAATTGAGAGTGATAAAGGTATTCGCTCAGACATTATTGCAGCAGGAACACAAATGAAGTCAATATCAGATATTGTGTATATTGATGAACGCGTGCATGTTTTAGCACAACATGCACAGGATGATGCTAATTTCCGAGAAGTTATGGAAACTTTGACACGTGTTCAAAAATTAGCGCATGGATACGTCGCACAAGGGGAAGTTCAAGTGGAGCTATTAGAAAACGACGCTGAACAGGCATTATATCGTTTGACACATGAATTGAATCTTGATGTATTGGTGAACGAAGGGGCTGAAGTTGTTTATACGACTCTAGCTAATTTGACACAAGCAATTCAAGATTACTTTGATAATACAATGGTGATGGTTGATGATGAACGAATTAAAAACAACCGCTTGACACAATTAAGCCAAATTAATCGTTTAATTATGCAATTAGGTGATTTGAATCAAATTGTAACAAAATAAAGCGATATATAATGATTAAAATAATGCAAAGCGCGGGTTTATCCAGCGCTTTTTTATTGGTAAAATAAGAGTGTATATATAAAGAAAGAAAACGCATTGTAGTGAGATAATGCGCTAGAAAATTATGCCTAATATTGATATTAACGCTTTAAAAGAAAGACAAAAACATATTCGTAACTTTAGTATTGTTGCGCATATTGACCACGGTAAGTCAACAATTGCTGATCGTATCTTAGAACAGACGCATACTGTTGCTGAACGTGATATGCAAAATCAATTACTTGATACGATGGAGCTAGAACGAGAACGTGGTATCACAATTAAGTTAAATGCTGTTGAGGTCCATTATGATGCAAAAGATGGCGAGACGTATATTTTTCATTTGATTGATACACCAGGACACGTTGATTTTTCATATGAAGTATCACGTTCTTTGGCCGCTGCTGAAGGCGCAATTTTAGTTGTGGATGCAGCACAGGGCGTGGAAGCACAAACATTAGCCAATGTTTATTTAGCTTTGGATAATGACTTAGAAATTTTGCCAGTCATTAATAAAATTGATTTACCTGCTGCTGATCCTGAAAAAGTCAGACAAGAAATCGAGGATGTTATTGGTATTGATGCATCGGAAGCAGTATTAGCATCGGCAAAGCAAGGTATCGGTATTCCTGAATTACTTGAAAGAATTGTAACTGATTTACCAGCACCACAAGGGGATTTAGAAGTACCTTTACGTGCACTTATTTTTGATTCGGAATATGACGCTTATCGTGGTGTCGTACTGAACTTGAGAATTAAAGAAGGTATCGTTAAGCCTGGCGACCGTATTCGACTTATGAATACAGGAGCGGAATATGACGTGACTGAAGTTGGTGTCATGTCACCAGATGCACAAAAACGTGATTATTTGATGGCTGGAGATGTTGGCTATTTAACAGCATCTATTAAAGATATTACGACCACACATTCAGGGGATACAGTAACATTGGCTACTCATCCAGCTGAAGAACCTTTGCCTGGTTATCGCCCTATGACGCCGATGGTATATGCAGGATTATATCCAGCAGACAACGCGAGATATACAGATTTACGTGAAGCCTTAGAAAAATTGCAGTTGAATGATGCGGCATTGGAGTTTATACCTGAGACATCACAGGCTCTAGGATTTGGGTACCGTGTTGGATTCCTTGGATTACTGCATATGGATGTGATTCAAGAGCGTCTAGAGCGTGAATTTAATTTAGACTTAGTAACTACAGCACCGTCAGTAACCTATCAAGTAACCAAGAGCGACGATGAAGTTGTTGAAATTGAAAACCCATCAGAATTACCTGAAGCTAGTCAAATTAAATCTATATTAGAGCCTTACGTCCATGCATCGATTATGGTGCCAAATGAATATGTTGGTGCAGTGATGGAATTAGCCCAGCGTAAACGTGGTGAATTTGACACGATGGATTATTTAGATGCCTCACGGGTTAACGTTAAATACTATATTCCGCTTTCAGAAATCATTTTTGATTTCTTTGACCGCTTAAAATCTAATACACGTGGGTATGCATCATTAGATTATGAAATTAGTGGTATGCGACAAAGTGATTTAGTTAAGATTGATATTTTACTTAACAGTGAGAAAGTAGATGCATTGAGTTTCATTGTTCATCGTACATTTGCTGCTGAACGCGGTCGCATTATCACGGCTAAATTGAAAGAGTTAATTCCACGTCAAAACTTTGAAATTCCAGTTCAAGCAGCGATTGGCTCTAAGATTATTGCACGTACTAATATTAAGGCTTATCGCAAAGATGTGACATCTAAAATTCATACTGGTGATCCAGATCGACGTGCTAAATTATTGGACAAGCAAAAAAGAGGTAAAGCACGTATGAAGGCTGTTGGTATTGTGGATATTCCACAAGAAGCATTTATGGCAGTATTGAATACAGATGATGACGAACAATACTCACGTGGTAATTAGTCGTATCGTTACTGATTCACTTTTTTGTTTATGGTGCTAAGATAGTGATAGAAGTGCTATTTCAGTAAATTGAAAACGTGTCGAACAAGAAAGAGGTTGGGTATGGCAATATCAGTTATTGACAAAATTAAAAAATTTTGGCCATTTGGTCAAGTGAAAATGACGGCTATTGGTGTAGATCAATTCTTGCCTAGCCAAGACGCTCGTGCTTTTACTGCCAAAGTAATTGCACGGCCATCCGCTACCAGTCGAGATTTATTAATTAAAGTATTGGCAAGCGCTATTAATCCAGTAGATATTAAAATGCGAGAAAGTTACAAAAATAATGGTGAATTTCGTGTTTTCGGTTTTGATGCTGTGGGTGAAGTAATCAGTAAGGGATCTCAAGTTACAGACTTTCAAGTTGGTGATAAAGTATTTTATGCGGGCGCACAGATGCGACAGGGATCTAATGCGGAATATCAATTAGTTGATGAACGTTTAGTCGCATTAGCACCCCAGACGTTGCGTGATGAAGAAATAGCTGCAATGCCGTTAACCTCAATTACTGCCTCAGAAATTTTAGGGGATGCTATGGGCTACCAGATTGATAGTAACAGCGCGCAAGGACATACGATTTTTATTGTGAATGGTGCTGGAGGTGTTGGTTCAACTTTAATTCAATTAGCTAAATATATGGGGATGGTTGTTATTACGACAGCCTCTCGTCCAGAATCAGTCGCATGGGTTAAATCTTTAGGTGCTGATTACATCCTTGACTATCATCAAGATTTACAAGTACAACTTACAAAGATTGGACATGATCAGGTAGATAATATTGCAATTTTACAGAATACAAATGCCTATTGGTCTCTTGTTCTGCAAACGATTAAGCCGTTTGGACATATTGTTTCAATTGTAGAAACGACAGCGCCAATTGATATGGCACCTTTGAAAAATCGAGGCGTTCAATTTAGCTGGGTATTTATGTTTGCTAAGGCAAACTATGGTATTGCCATGGAAACACAAGGGCAAGCATTATCTAAGATTAGTCAACTATTAGAAGAAGGAAAAATTAAGTCGACATTAACCAAAACCTATCATGGGTTAACAGCTGAAAATATTCGGCAAGCAACTCAAGACGTGGAAAGTGGCCGAATGATTGGAAAAGTTGTTGTGCGACATAATGAGGAAATATAATGAATTGGCAAGCGATTACTGTCAATACCAGTGATGAAGCCATCGAGGCAGTTTCTGCCATTTTAATGGATGGTGCTGGTGCAGAGGGCGTTCAAGTGAATGATCAAGTGACACCCGTAAAAATTACAGCTTACTTTGAAGATAATGCTGCTATCCGTCATATTATTCAGACGATAAAAACAGCATTAGCAAGCTTAGAAAGATATGGTATCAATGCGTCGCCTGCAACACTAGATATTGCAGGTATTAGCGAAAAAGATTGGTCTGATAACTGGAAAGCTTATTATCATGCGACACGAATCACACGTCATCTCACTGTGGTACCAGCTTGGGAATCGTTTTTGCCACAGCAAGAGCATGAGTATCCTATCTTTTTGAATCCTGAACTATCTTTTGGAACAGGAACACATCCTACAACCAAGCTCATGTTGCAGGCCTTGGAAACAGTCGTTCGTGGTGGAGAAACCATGTTAGACATTGGTACTGGATCAGGCGTATTATCGATTGCAGCGAAACAGTTGGGCGTGGCACAGATTTTAGCAACAGATGTTGACGACGATGCGGTCCAAGTTGCTCGAGATAATTTACTTGTTAATCCGATAGCACAAGATGTTAAGGTTATTGTTAGTGACTTGATGGCAGGTGTTGATTCAGCGCCTGTTGATTTAATTGTGGCTAATATTTTAGCAGATGTGATTGAGTTATTGATCCCACAGATTTGGGGCTATTTAAAACCAGGTGGTTACTTTATGGTATCTGGTATTATCGAGGCGAATGCACATCATATTTTGAATCAATTCACTGACGCTGGCTACCAAGTCATTCAACATAATCAAATGGGAGACTGGCATAGTTTTATTGTTCAAAAACTAGTCGATGAGGAAATAGCATAGTATGCAGAGATACTTTTTAAACAATGAAATATCAGAAACTTTCACATTAACATCAGATGCTGATGCCTTTCAACATTTTGGTAGAGTATTACGTGCTAAGATTGGAAGTCAAGCAGAGTTCGTCACCCCATCTCAGAAAGTGATTTATATTGCTGAAGTTGAAACATTGGATCGTCATGAAATGGTGCTGCGTGTTATTGATGAAAAAGATGCAGGAGACATTGAGTTACCTATTAGTATTGATTTAATCGTTTCACCTTTAAAGAATGATCGCTCCGATTGGTTGGTTCAAAAGGCTACGGAATTAGGTGCCAATCGAATTATTTTTACTAAGATGACACGGACAGTAGCTAACTGGGATCGACAGTTACCAAAAAACAACAACGATTACAAAAAATTGCTAAAGCTGCTGCGGAACAATCCCATCGATTAAAAATACCTGAGATTGTATTTATGAGTTGGCAAGATATTCTCAAAGTGCCAAAAGATGCTGGTATTGTGGCATGGGAAGAATCAGCACGCCATAATGAACATGCGGCGCTAGTGTCGGTTGTTAACCATCACCAACATAGCAGATTAGCGATGTTATTTGGACCAGAGGGTGGATTAACAGAAAATGAAATCCAAGATTTAAGCCATCATGATTTTCTGTCAGCAGGATTAGGCCCAAGAATATTACGTGCGGAAACGGCGCCATTATACGCTTTATCTGCTGTTAGCCTATTGTGCGAATTGGTATAATTCGTTAAAATACATTATATACATTTGGAAGTTGGTAAACTTATGGTAAAAAACAATCTTAATAAAAGCTATGTTTATCATATTCTAATATCACTATTTTTGGGTGTTTTTTCGCCTTATTTTAGTAGATTACTAGGATTCAATGAATTGACGCGTCTTGCTTTGGTTTATTTTTGATTAATGGTGTCTATATGCTTTATCTTGGTTTGTATACAAGGAAAAGAGGGTTAACACCTTTTATATTGGTTGTCTTACCCTTAGGATTCAGCGTACTTGCCACATTACTATGGCAAGCAGTATCAACAGATTACGGATTCTACTTTAGTGGTTTATACCTCATTCTTGGTCTATTTACATTTTTTGGTGATACACGTGATGATCCTGATGAAGATATGATTCAAATTGAACATGATTTTCAAAGTGATGATATTTAAGGCGTCTTGAATATTGGCGAAACAGTTATGATATATTGAATTAAATAGCTAATAAAAAGCATGTACTCG
>NZ_AEIZ01000016.1 GCF_000165675.1 Leuconostoc fallax KCTC 3537
GTATCCTAAATTTGATCAACACCTTCATTCTTATAAATGAAGGTGTTGATCAAAAAAATGTTGGCGAAAATACGCCGGCGTTACACCGGTAATTTCTTTAAATGTTTTGACAAAGTAACTTTTTGTTGAGAAAGATAGTAAATGAGTAATTTCATCTAAATTCAAATCGGAAGCAATGAGTAATTCTTTCGCTGCATCAATTTTAGCGTGCCGGATAAATTGTGTAATCGTAACATTATATTCTTTTTTAAAAGCTGGATTGAGATTCTTTTTGGATGTATTGAGAGCACTTGCTAAATCGTCAAGGGTAATATTTTCACCAATATGTTCGTCAATATAACGATGGATACGTTGATGTAATGGCAAAAAATTGTGAATACGATATTCCTGAACAGTTTTAAAGTATTGCCAAGTGATTTCTCGAATAACCTGAAAGAAATCAGGGAAACGGTGGGATAGTTCAATTTCTTGGACAAGCTCGTTATGTAATTTAAAAGCGAGTTGGACGGGATATCCCCACTGAATAATAGCACGATTCATAACGGCTAAGTACGATATTAAGGTATCCTTTTCACCACGAATTAAGTTATTTGATGCAAAATATTCACCAATTATTTTGACATGGGATAAATCATCTAAAGCAATAATAAGCGCTTCTTTATCGGAATGGACTATTCCCTTAATAATATTTGTTTCGGCGTCAAAAAATTTCTGTGGGTTTTTAGTTTGTTGAGTATTTTGCACATCAGAAAAGTTTTCTCCCAGATGGCGAATCACTACATCTTCTTCGGGCGCATTTTTGTATGTATAAAGAGTATAAATTACTTGAGAAATTGATTGTAAATTAGATAATGAATTAATCATCATTAATTCATTATTACTAGAGAACATATCGCTATAGTCAAATAAAAAGCAAATAACAGTTTGAGTGTCAACACGACAAGTTAAGATATGCCCAGATCGATAACTTAGAGATTGATAAGTATGAGTTAATAATAATTCCATATTTTGTATTAATAAATTAGTAATTAATTTATCTGTATCTGTCATTTCACTCAAATAGGTTGTTTTTTTGTTCTGTAATCAATTAAAATGGCATCAGCATTTAAAATGGTGGCTAACTTTGTAATATCTTTCATATCATATTCCCCAGTACATCATTATTAACTTGAATGTTTTTAATAAAATTCTTTTATTTTACTATGTTTTCTCTTTTTTATATAAAAATAATCATGTTAACACTAATGATATAAAAATATTTTAATAACAAGTGATGTAAAAGGTACAAAGTCTTTTTATTTATTATGAATTCTCTTTTTTATCATGAAATAGTAACCTCTTTAAACGAGAATTATTCTAACAACAAGTTTTTATTGTGGGAAATGCTTACTGTAATAAACGGGTTAGAGGTTAAAAGTGAGAAAAAAAGAGTAATAATTTTGTAGAATTAGACCAAGTGACTCATTTTAAAATGTATAAAAATGGTAAGATGTGGGTTACATCTGGAATATGCAAAACGATGCTATGGTTATCATCGTTCAACAACCGAAAAAGTGATTTATCGTCAGGATCGAATAAAGTTGATGGATTGATTACCAATATTCCTAAAGGGATAGTGGCAATCAGTACATTGTTTGGTGGAACCATAATTGCTGCTAATGATATTTTTGCTGATGATGGGAATGTTGCAAAAGAAAAAGCAATGATGAACAAGATACTATTGTTGAAAAAATCAGGTAACTATACCAAAGATTACTGTTCACAATGTAACGGACCAAGATAATGATGTATCTACAAATTCTTTGAACGATAATGAAAGAGATACTAGTAAAAATTCTGAATCAAATTCTGTTGATAGTGGATCTACATCAACTTCTATATCAGAATCATTGAGCAGTAGTGAAAAGATACTAGTAAAAATTCTGAATCAAATTCTGTTGGTAGTGAGTCTACATCACCTTCTGTATCAGAATCACTGAGCAGTAGTGAAATCGATACTAGTAAGAAATTCTGAATCGGGTTCTGTTGGTAGTGAGTCTACATCAACTTCTGTATCAGAGTCATTGAGCAGTAGTGAAATCGATACTAGTAAAAATTCTGAATCGGGTTCTGTTGGTAGTGAGACTGAGCATAGCAAAGAAACACAGTCTTTGGATAGCAATATTTCAGAAAATATAGAAAGCGAGGCAGTCACTGATTCAAACACGCTTTCCGAATATCCAACGCGTAATACATATTCTGTTACTACTAACAATGCAATGTTAAACAGTAATTTGTTAGCTGTTTTAAAGACTCTTGAAAAGACGAACAGTGGATTTTCTGTTAATGACCCAGAATATCCGAGTGGCATGCCACGAAATTCGGATAATGAAAATAAATATGATTTTGAGTGGTTGACAGTTTATAGTGGTAGCACCAAAGTTGGTGATATCTCTGTCTCAATTGATCGCAATGGATCTGGTCAATTGTACATTCAAGAAATAAGTACGAATGGTGCAAAAAAACAATTGACGTTGGGTCAGAGTACAGCAAGTATCTCTTCCTCATTATTTTCCAAAACAACATATTATTACGACGGAATAAATGGAAACTATTCACTAGTTGTAAAGAGATCAAGTGGAGCTTTAAGAACAAATTATGTTGGATTTGTTGCAGATAGTTCTGGTAATGCCTATGGTACGGTTACTAATTTTGTTCCTAAGAATGTAAATCAAAATACAACGTATGTGGATGAAGAAGGAAAGCCCATTAACGATTCTGATAATGTTACACAAAATGGATGGACTGGTCAAACGTATACAACTTCGTCAGGGCAAGTAATTAATGGTTACTATTCTGATGACGTTAATGATAATGGTAACGGTACAATGTCTCAGTTTGGAGAAATTGGTGCTAAATATGAAAAAATTATCATGATGGTACAAGTGTTATTTACACACAATTAGATGGTATTGGAACAATGCAAGCTGATGTTTATAGGAACGGGGTTAAATCAGCGACCTACAGTATCCCGGTTGGACAGACTGTGCAATATGTTAATAGCAATACAACCTATAACATTAGAAATCCATATATTCAGCAAACACAAGATATACAATATCAATATAAAAAATTGGGAAATCTCATTATTAAGGATGAAGATGGAACAATTCTTAATGAAACACAATATGTAAATGATTCAACAGATGCGACGAAAGCATATTATCCAGATACTCTTGTTGATAAGCCAGGCTATGTGATTACAGCGAAAGACAGTGATGGAAATATAGTTGACATTAATAACATTAAAAATGGTGATAAGCCAGCTAGCCTTTCTGTTGATACAATAGTTACTTATGAAAAAGATCCGGTTTCTATGAGCACGAGTGAATCCGTATCTGGCTCAACATCGCTAAGTACAA
>NZ_AEIZ01000015.1 GCF_000165675.1 Leuconostoc fallax KCTC 3537
CTACGTCTACAGAAGAAACAGCATCAAGCTCAAGTTCTGTTTCAGGTAGCGATGCTTCAGCCAAAGCGTGGATTGCTAATAAGGAATCAACAAATTCTTATAGCGCCCGTAATGGCCAATATATTGGTAAATACCAATTGAGTTCATCATACTTAAATGGTGATTATTCTGCAGCCAACCAAGAAAAGGTTGCGGACAGCTACGTTAGTGATCGTTATGGTTCATGGTCAAATGCCAAGAGCTTCTGGTTAGCTAATGGTTGGTATTAATATTATATAATCCAAGTATAAAAAGGTCGGACTTAATGTCCGACCTTTTTTAATTGAGTATAGCAGTACCAATCGTCAAGTACGTTGCAAATAGCAACCATAACATATATGGCACTAGTAAGTATCCAGCGTAGCGGTGAATACGATAGGCATATTTCAGAGTGAACATAACCAGCACATCTAAACCTATAATTACCAGTAGTCCCCACCAAAAAGCATTTCCGCCAAAGAAAATAATACTCCAAATAAAATTAACAGCTAATTGAACAACAAACAAGCCAATAAAGCGATTTTGATAACGCTTATTTTTTGTCGCAATGCAATAAAGAAAGCTGTAGCCATCATAAAGTAAAGTAATGGCCAAACAATACCAAAAACATATGAAGGTGGTGATAACACCGGTTGGGTTAAATGATTATACTTAGTTGCAATGTCACCTGCTAACAATCCAGATAACCAACCAATACCTTCTACAACTAATACAATAATAATAAACTGTACAGTTGCAAGTACCTTGTTATTTTTCATAATGACTGTCTACTTTCTCAATGAACCAATGACAATCTCACAGATTAGCCAATACAGCGATAAAATCATCAATTGTTTTTTGCCATGTGATACGTTGCAAATAGTTTCTAGCATCCTGTGTCATTTTTTGCAAACGACGACTTGGTGACGCTATAGCCTTTTCGATAGCTACAGAAAGTTGATATTCATCCAAGTGCGTTGATATATAAGTGTCTTTAGACATAAACCATGGTCCGGAACCTTCAGCAAAGTCAATAACAGGCAATCCAGCACTCATCATCTCAAATGTTACTAATGAGAAGTTTGTCATAGATGGTGCAATACCAAAATCGTTGTCTCGGTAAAGTTGCAATAACTGTGAATGATTCAACTTCCCTAAATTACGACCATTAATGAATTGGTATTGACTGTCTGACCCAAAATAAGAAATTTCTAATTCAATTCCTTTCTTTTTTAGCAGTCGTTGGCTATTATTCAATACCATTTGAATGTAAATGGGCGCTCGTCTTGGGCTCACCCACTTTGTGTAAACTGCCAACTTAATTTTTTCTTATCTAAATATTGACTAAAATCGCGTTCTTGGAAAGGATATGTTGAGCTATCAACAGGGAAATTAATGCTTTCAAGTGGACTATTAACCACACAATTTTTTCGATCAAATCAGCACACCATGGACCTAAACTCACCATATGTAAGCCAAGTTCATACGTTTTTTGGCTAATTGATAACGATCACCATAGGCATAAAAGTAAGGTTCATAATCTTGAACAAAATACATTTTATACCCTTTGAAATTTTTAATCACATAAGCGGATTCCCATAATGTTGCAATCCAAATATCAGATTGATGTCGTTCTAAATCATTAATACCTAAACAAGTCCCTTGATATCCAGGGCAATTAAACGCTGCGTTCTCTTCCATTTCTTCAACAGGCTGTTCAACATAACTTAAATAATAGACTTGGTAACCTTGCTTACTCAACGCTGTTCCAAGATGCAACATCGTTGTCTGTCCACCGTCAAAAGCAATAATACCCGTCGTGACAAACGTCACCGATTGATACTGCTTTTTTGTATTTTGAATCACTGGATCTGAATTAAAATAAGGCATAATATCATCATAAACATGAATATCACCTTGCGGCACATCGACTACCTTTTTTATCAGACATTTGTTCTCCCTTCACTACAATCATCCTATATCATTTATAAGTTTCCTTGTTTTTATCTTAACTCTATTTAAGTCAAATAACAAAAGAGACGATTTCAGCCACTTAAACCATATAAAAAGACTAATAAATCCTAATTATTCAAGGATATTCATTAGTCTTTTTATGAGTATTATCATATTTTAATCTCATTTAAAGAGACTTAATTACCACAACTTAATCACAAACAGACAAATTTGTAGCGCTATCATAATAAATAAAATAATTAGCCAGCCCGCTATTTTTGTCGGTAATAATTGATAATAGCTCCTTGATTCTCCTTCTTCAAAACCATGTGATGTCATAGCCATAGCTAGATTATTAGACCATACTAAAGCTTGGCTAATCGCCTTAAAGTACAAAATTGGTGACCAAAAACTGAGCACTTGTCCTCGCATTAATGCTACTGCTCGCGTTGTTTTAACAGCCGTAATAACTTTAGGAATGAAATTAAAAGCTCCAAGAATACCATAAACAAAGGTAGCTGACATTTTAGCATTTTGTTCCAACGCTCTCAATAGTTTATATAGCACCATCGTTTCCATAAAGGCTGCACCCATAAAAATATAAGCCCACACACGCGTTGTCATGACTAAAGCAAAATGTAAACGATCAGCGCTATCACCTCTACCGAAAAAATAGAAAGATGTAAATGATCCCAAGGCTGGTAAAATCGACATCATGGTCAAACGAACTAATGTCTTAATTGGACATTTTACCAGAATCAAAATCATAATACTGATCACAATTAGCGCCATATTCACGACGACGGAATGTGTAAAAGCAATTTCAACGGAGATGAGCAGAACTAATAACAACTTCTGTGATTCATTCATGAGGCTACCTGCTGACAATAGTGCAAACCATTTTTATCAAAATGCACGTGATAATCAATATAAGGTAACAGATTATGCGTTTGATGTGAAATCATGATAATGCTCTGATGTAATAATGCAGTTGTGTATTGTAATAATGACATTAATACATGAATAGAATGCTCATCTAGACCTGCTAATGGCTCATCCATTAATAAAGTTTCTGGTGCAATAATCATCATAATTAAGATTTGTAATTTTTTTGCTGACCACCTGATAACTCATAGACTGAATGATGAGATAATCCAATTAAATTTAATTTTTCGACTGCATCGGCTATCACTTCAGCTGTCCAGTAATCACTACGATGGCTATGTTGTTGTGCTTGTTCGATTTCCTCGGCAACAGTAATATTTAGAAACTGTTGGCTCGCATTTTGAAACACCATTCCAACTCGTCTTGCATGATGTTTTAATTTGATACGATGCAGTGGAACGTCTTGATAGGTTAAATCACCAGAATATGCCTGTAATTTAGCCATTGCCCGTAATAAACTTGATTTACCAATACCATTTGGTCCAGTAATCAATGTTATTTTACCCTTTGGCCATACTAAATCCGTATTTTCGAGTATCCTTTGATTGCCATTACTTAAACCCATATGTTGCATTTGAAAAATATTTTGATTAAATGGTGCATTATCTACACGATTCTGTTGCTGCGTTGACTTAAAAAATCACCCCATGCAGCATCAGCAACTCGTTCTAGTTGCTGATTTTCCATATGATATAAATGCGTGATGAGCGTATCATAATTACTTTTATCATGATCGGATACTAAAATGCCGTGTCCTTCGTCGACTAATTTTTTGAGTACCAACTGTAATTCTCGACGATGTATCGGGTCAACTGCCGCAAATGGTTCATCTAATAAAATTATTTCAGCACCTAATGCTAATGTTTCAGCAAGTGCAACTTTTTGTAATTCACCACCCGATAACTGTGACAACTGGCGGTGCTGCAATGACGCTATACCAACCGATTGAAGCGCTTGATCAATTCGTTTATCTATTTCTTCTGCAGCTAACGACAAATTTTCGAGTGCAAAAATCATTTCATCTCTAACATTGTCCATCGCAAACTGCTGTTCAGGATGTTGAAATAATATAGCGATTTGTGGCGCGCGTTGATTCGCTTTTATCGAGTGAACAGCAAGACCATCTAATGTCACTGCACTACTTAACACCCCGCCGTATTTTGGATACAGACCGGCAAGTGCCATCATTAAAGTCGATTTCCCACATCCCGAAGGGCCAACTAACAAAGCAAATTGCTTACTCTCCAGCTCAAAATCAACGTCCTTCAAAATAATTTGATTGTCATATTGAATACTTAGCTGATGTGTTTCTAATTTCATACCTACAGTCAACTTTCTTTAATCACATTCAATACCAACGTTCACTTCAACAATTTTGACTTTTCTAATAAGCGAACAATCCAGTAAACTAATACGCCTGCAAAAAAGCCAACTGAAATCCAACGCACAATAAACAAACCAATTAACATACCTATATTCAATTGTAGGTAGCCATCATGAAACAATGACCAAAAAAGGTTACGGCAGTTCCCGTTAATGTTGATAAAATCAATCCTAATTTCCAACTTTTATAACCCGTTAATGTAAAACCAAGTTCCGAACCAATCCCTTGAATAAATCCTGAAATAATTGTCGCAACACCCCAATAGCCACCCAATAAAGCTTCACCAGTGGCTGCTAATATTTCACCAATCAAGCCAGCACCTACTCTTTTAAGTAAGTAACTCGCTAATGGCGCAGCCATCATCCATGGCCCGATTGTAATAGCAATTGCATAGGGATGTAGTCCCATTGGGACTAACACCGCATCTAGCGCTGCATAAATCGGATCCATAATAAAATAAATGACACCGAATCCAATCCCGATTAAAGCCATCAAAATGACTTCTCTAAGTGACCATTTGTACGCCCTTGATGTTTGTACTGCTTCTGAATTTTCCATAATCTCCTACTCCTCCTAGAGAAAGAGGTCCTTATGTATCAATAAATTGCCCGATGACTAAATCAACGTAAAAAGCCATCTATTGCAAAAGAAAAATGCAACAGACGGCACTAAAAACCAATCTAGCTTATCTTCCTTCGCAGGTATTAACCTACAGGTTCAATGGGTATTATCTCAACCTTACGGTACCCCAGATAAATAATTTAACTACGACGTTAGTATAAGTTATCCTTTTTCCTAAATCAAGAACTTTTTTATCCTTCCATTCAAAATCGTTCAGAAAAGTATTTGCAATAAATGATGAAGTTATGCTATGCTAACGTCATTAAAAATAATAATATGCTGTCCACTAGGGGTGCCATTTTGGCTGAGATGATGTAAAGTCAATCCCTTTGAACCTGATCTAGTCAATACTAGCGTAGGAAAGTGGTATTCTGATAAAAGATACCTTTTTTTACTTAGATTTCACCTAGGTAAAGAAGGTTTTTTATTTGTATTCTACTAGTGGCAGCTAGGAGGATTTATGTTTTCAGATGAACTAAAACTAGCAGCAGCGCCTATTATGGCGGAAATTCACAAACATCCATTTGTACAAGGTATTACAAATGGGCACGTCGACAAAGCGGCACTTATTTTTTATGTACAGCAAGATTATCAGTACTTAAGTGAATTCATTAAAATTTATGCTAATGCTATTACAAAACTAACCGATCGTAATGAAATGACCTTTTTTGCCAATTCAATTGATTTTATTTTGAATAGTGAAATACATCCCCATCATGTCTTTTGCGATGTGGCAGGTGTTCAGTACGAAGATTTACAACACGCTACCCCAGCACCCAAAGCCTATTTATATGAATCACATATGTATCGAGCAGCTGACACGGGTTCTCTCATGAATATTCTGGCTGCCTTTCTGCCTTGCCCTTGGACTTACGGTGAAATCGCCCGTCAACAAGTTGCTCAAAACGCTAACACTGATGATAATCCATTTAAAAGTTGGATTGATTTTTATGCCGGTACGGAAAATGACGCTGATGAATCCTTATCAAAACGGGTCTTTAGCTGGATCGACCGCCTCGCTTCAGAAGCAACATCTGAGCAAAGAACTCAGGCAAAACAATTTTTCCTAAAGAGTTGTGAACTAGAGTGGCAATTCTGGGAACAGGCTTTCTATCAACAAGATTGGCATTTTAAATCAATCATTAGTCAACCCGAGGCACAACAATCATGAAACAATATCCTCAAGCGCTAACGATTGCCGGCACCGATTCGGGTGGTGGTGCTGGTATTCAAGCTGATATTAAAACAATGCAAGCTTGCCATGTATTTAGTACTAATGTGGTTGTTGCGGTTACCGCTCAAAACACGCTGGACGTGCAAAAAGCCTTTGCACTCCCCACCGATATGGTGGATGCGCAGTTCGCCTCTATCTATGAGGATTTTGATATTAAAGCGGCCAAAACCGGTATGCTAGCTGATGCTGAACACGTTGCCTGTGTTGTGCAAAATATTAAAAAATATCATATACAACCACTAATTGTTGATCCTGTCATGGTTGCCAAGGGCGGTACACGTTTATTATCTAAAGATGCTATAGATTCTGTCATTCATGATCTCATTCCCTTAGCGACTATTGTGACACCTAATCTTCCTGAAGCAGAAGCCATTACTAATATGACAATCAAAAATCATGAAGATACACGTACTGCAGCTAAAAAATTGCTAGTATGGGGGCTAAAAACGTCATCATCAAAGGTGGCCATCAAGACAGTGATATTATTTCTGACTATGTACTACTATCAGACGGGACTGACTTTTGGATGGCAAGTCCAAAGGTTGACACAATTCGAACACATGGTACAGGCGACACTTTATCTTCAGCCATTGCTAGCGCGCTGGCTAAAGGCGATACCATCCCATCAGCAATTCGTTTTGGGAAGTCTTTTATCGAAACAATCATTCAACAAGATATTATTGTTGGCCATGGACACGGACCATTAAATCATTGGAAAATGGCAGGTACCCCAAATGAAATTTAATAAGGCTATTTTAGATATGTATTTAGTTGCTGGAACACAAAACGTTCATGGTAATATTGATTCTTTTTTATCCCAATTAGAAGCAGCTTGCCGTCACGGCATTACAGCATTTCAGTACCGTGAAAAAGGTCCTAGCGCTTTATCTGGTACAAGAAAACTTGAAATCGGACGCTTAGCACATGATATCACTCAGAAATACCATGTTCCTTTTATTGTTGATGACGATATTGAACTCGCCAATCAATTAAACGCAGATGGTCTTCATGTCGGGCAAAACGATACTGATATTTCACAAGTTTTGCAAGATGCGCATAACATGTTTGTTGGTTTATCCATCAACACAAAAGATGAATTACATGATGCTCAAAAGGTGTCTGGTATTGCCTACCTAGGTATCGGTCCTATTTTTTCCACCCAAAGTAAACGCGATGCAGCACCAGCAATCGGAACACAAAATCTCCACCAACTATCCCAAGCAACAGATTTACCAACGGTAGCAATTGGCGGTATTAATGAACATAATGTTCAATCAGTAAGACAGGCACCAGTTGATGGCGTTGCAGTCATTTCAGCAATCATGAATAGTAGCAATGTTGCAGCAACCATATATCAGTTAAAAGGAAAATCATTATTATGACACTGACCATCGAAAAATCAGAACCACTAATCCTATCATCCTTAATGTTGCTAATATGGTAACACCTCAACACGTTGCTGATGCCATTAATTTTATTGGGGGTTCGCCCATCATGTTCACAGATCCTCGTGAAGCTGGCGATCTTACCGGTATTTCTAACGCTTTAGTTCTTAATCTAGGTTCCACAAATCCTGAAGCATTCAAGAGTGTCATCAGCAGTGGCCGGGAAGCAAATAAAAAGGACATCCCAGTGGTTGTCGATCCTGTTGCTATTGGTGCTTCCAAAATAAGAGATACTAATTTTAAATTACTGAGCGAAAGCGTAAAAATCGCTGCCATTCGAGGAAATATCAGTGAAATTGCACATATCGCTGATGTTGCTTGGGCTAGCAAAGGCATTGATGCTGGGCAAGATTCTGGTGATAAAATAGCTATTGCCAAAACTGCAGCTATTAAGACCGGCGCCTTTATTATCATATCCGGTGAACAAGATATTGTAACCGACGGGCATAGCGTTTTTATCATTCAAAATGGTAATCCACAATTTGCAACCAATGTCGGTGCTGGTGATATGCTAGACGGTATTATCGGCGTTGCATTGGCAACAGAGTTCAACTTAGAGTCCTGCGCTTTCGGTACTGCTCTGCTATCAGTTGCCGGTGAAATCGCTGCTCAAGAGTATCCTAATCAACCTTATTCTTTCTTTAATGCAGTCTTTGATACCCTAGCACAACTCGATGATACAACATTTCAAAAGTACGCAAAAATTATACAAGAATAAATAAAAAAGCAATGATGAACCATTATAATTCATTATCGCTTTTTTATTTTACGGTCCAGCCACCATCAATCGGTACTACTGAACCATTAATATAATCTGCTTGAGGACTAGTTAAAAAGAGTGTTAAATGCGCAACTTCTTCGGGTTTCGCCCATCGCCCAGCTGGCGTTTCATCAGCAACTTGTTTTGCCATTTCACCGCCATTTTCAAAATCTTTATGATTCATGGGTGTTTGAATCGCACCAGGTGCAATTGCATTAGCATGAATCCCCTTATGAGCATAATCATATGTTAATTGTTTTGTATATCCTGCAATCGCATGTTTGGTCATTGTGTAACCTGCCCCACCGCCACCAGCAACCAGTCCTGCAATGGAGGACATATTAATAATATGACCATAGCCATTAGCTAACATGCCAGGTAGCACACTGTTAGATAAGATAAACATCGGCGTTAAATTAGTTGCAATCATATCTTGCCAAGATGCATAACTTGTTTCTAATGAAGGCGTATAATCATCTAGCTTACCAGCAGTATTCAACAAAATATCAATATGAGATACTTGCTGTACAATAGCTGCTGCTATTTCAGATAATTTCTGATGATCTGTTATATCTAACTTGTAGCTGGTTAATTGTGCATGTTCTATCGGAATATTTTGACGGTCTATTGCAAAAACATTTGCGCCCGCTTCTAAATATAATTTTAGTTGTTCTAATCCAATACCTGACGCTGCACCGGTTATCAGAACATTTTGATTTGAATAATTTT
Organism: Leuconostoc fallax KCTC 3537; assembly: GCF_000165675.1. Taxonomy (GTDB): domain Bacteria; phylum Bacillota; class Bacilli; order Lactobacillales; family Lactobacillaceae; genus Leuconostoc_B; species Leuconostoc_B fallax. The sequence goes on from NZ_AEIZ01000015.1 coordinate 9,090, forward strand.
GATCTATCATCTTATTTCGCTAAATCAACAATCTTACTTAAAGCAAAAATCACAACAGCACCAACAATCAAAGATGCCAATTCTCCAGGTACAACAGTCACATAATATGCCCACCATTGCGCCACTAAACCACCATTGCTACCTGAAGGAAAAGCATTGTGAACGCTCAAATTAAAGGCTAAAACAAATTCAGCCGCTAATATTGCCATTCCTAACGTTGATACCACAATTGTCGAAATTAATATCTTAATTATCGTATTTGTCACACGCCGTGTTAACCAGTAAGTAACAGCAGTCATAATGACCGTTCCTAGCGTACCAAATACCCAGTCGACCCATCCAAGTGATGTGGGTGATAGGAAATTAGCAATAAAGACGCCTAGTCCCAAAGCTAATATATAGCGTTTATTAAAAGCTGATAAATGATTCAAACCTTCTGATAAACGTAATTGGACTGGTCCAAAAGCAATCGGCATCATACTTAATGTAATTGCTGCATAGATAGCTGCAACAATTGCTGTTAATGTGATTTCACGTGCTCTATTTTGTTTCATTTTCAATTCTCCTAGTTTTTTAAGTGGGATGGTTACGAACCACTATTGTCTACTCTAACATATTTATGATGAGCCCAAAATAAAAACGCCATTCGGCGTTTTTACCACTTCATCAATTGTAAAAAATGAATTTTACCAAGAAGCCTTCTTCACACCAGGAATTTGACCCTTGTGTGCCAATTGGCGGAAGTTCAAACGTGACATCTTGAATTCACGCATATAAGCATGAGGGCGACCATCAATTTGGTCACGGTTATGTGCACGTACAGGTGATGAGTTCTTTGGCAATGCTGCCAAAGCGATGTAATCACCCTTGGCCTTCAACTCAGCACGCTTGTCAGCATACTTAGCAACCATTGCTTCAATCTTTTTTGCCTTTGCAATCTTTGACTTCTTTGCCATAAATTACTTAATCTCCTTAAATGTCACTACTTTGCGAAGTTTTGGTGAGTACTTCTTTAACTCCAGGCGGTCAGGCGTATTACGACGATTTTTTGACGTCAAGTAAATACGCTCACCAGTTTCATCATTGCCTAAAACGACGTGGATACGCATAATCCTTGCTCCTTAGTGTGGTTTATTAAAAATTAATTTGCTTGTCAATACAGATATTTATTATACATAACAAATGTACGGGTGTAAAGGGCTTTTACCATATTTGATTATGTTTTCTTTTTTAACGATGTATCATCATTCTTTTCTTCATAATGATATAAATTACAGCAACAATATAGATACCAATAAGACGGTCAATATAATCCGTGCCAACTTGTACCAAAAAGACAGCTAACGCCTGATTCATACCAAGACCCGACATAATTTGAACTAATGAACTGGATCCAGATGACGTAATCCCATGAAATAAGATAACCGTAATTACAGTACTAACAATCGTCGCTGGTAAAGATATGATGAACGCCAGCCACCATAAACTTTTTTGTTTTGAATGCCTATTCGTCTAAACATTACGCCAGCTACTAGTGCAACAATCAATTGTGATGGCATGTAATAGATTGAAAATAAATCACCAGTTAAACCATTGATTAGTGCCGTTAAAAATCCAACAATTAACGCTGCAACCGGCCCTAATAATGCCGCTGATAAAATCGTACCAATGGTATCCAAATAAATCACAAGATGCAGATATAATGCTAAATGACCACCAACAATATTAAGGACAATACATAGTGCCATCAAGGTTAAAATTTGCGTTGAAATCTTCTTACCCATGTGTATTAGTCTCCACCATAATCTGTGTGATTGTTTTAGCTAATATTTCTTCGGGTAAATGTGTAATTCTAGACAAAAAGAATACCATAAAATTTGAGGCATCAACATCTGTTAGTACGTAGCTATTAGGCGTTTTGCGCCAAAAATCGCCGACATCAACAATAGATTGCCCAATCGCTACACCATCTGTGCATACTGTCGTGTAAGCGTCAAACCCTCGAGCAAATCTGTCAGGATTAATTGCATAAGCAATAGCTAACGGATCATTAATTACCGCACCAATCACTTGCTCTTGTTCCCAATGAAAGTCAAAATAGAAAGGTAAAATTTTACCTAGTAACTCGCCCACTTCTGAATGACATTGTTTCACAAAATATAATAAATTCGGTGTGAACACAATAGGTCGCGTGACATCTAAATTAACCATCTCTACCTTAACCGGCATATGATCAAAGACATATTGTGCGGCATCAGGATCTACCCAAAAATTGTACTCAGCAACGGGCGATGTATTACCATGGCTTTTAAATGTACCGCCCATCACAATAAACCGTTGAATATTTTGCCAAGCTTTTGGATTGTTTTTTAAAGTTAAAGCAATATTGGTTAGTGGTGCCAAAGCAATAATCGTCATATCGCGGTGCGTCATCAGCATCTCATTGATAAATTGCTGTGCATCGCTGTGAGGCTGTGCATCCGTAACAGGCGGTATGTCAGCATTGCCTAAGCCATTATCACCATGTGTGTCTTGAGCGCTAACATAGGCCTTTTTAAGCGGGGATTTAGCACCACTATACACCGGAATATCCAAGCGTTGTGCCCAATTCAAAATTTTAAGAGCATTTGTTGTACCTAAATCAGTGGGGACATTCCCCTCAGCTATTGTAATGCCGAGAATGTCTAGCTCTGGTGAATTAACAGCCAGTAAAAGTGCCATCGCATCATCAATGCCCGGATCAGCATCAATAATTACTTTTTGTTTCTGCATCTAAATTTCCTACCTCTCATTAATGATTGAAGATTCTTGGTTTTTTATTACTGGGAAGTTTTCGAACCAGTCCAAAGCATCATCGCTTTGATTTTTTAAATGCATCTTTGAGTATACGTCGTTTGAAGGGCGATGTCCACGCTACTCACCAACTCGTATTAATTTTGGACAAAATAAAAGATGCTGCGCACACGGCACAACATCTTTGAATATTCTAGTTAAAATAATGGGTTTAGAATTGCTTTTCTAATGGTGGTACAACTTGTTTCTTACGTGAAACGACACCTGGTAAATCGATAACATTCGTTACCAGATCGCCAGCGAATGCTGCCTTAACTTCTGCGTTAGCATCACCCAAAAAGATCGCCTTTGAATTAGAATTCAAAATGTCCGTAATAACAAATAAGAAGTTGTCATATCCCTCTGCCTGACGTTCAGCTTGCATCTCTGATTCAATACCTGCTTGACGTGCCAAAACATCATCAATGTCAACAGTGTTAACTTGTCCAATACGGAATGACTTACCGCCCATCTCAAATGACTTAGCATCCCCATCAATCAATTCCTTATCAGAACGTGATGATAGATCAGTACCAGCCTTCAAGAGGCCAAGGCCATAGGCATTGACATCCTCTACCTGAGCCATTTTAGCCAATTCTGGCAATGCTTGACGATCAAAGTCAGTCGTTGTTGGGCTCTTTAACAGCAAAGTATCTGAAATCAAACCAGAGAGTAAGAGTCCGGCAATTTCCCGTGGTAATTCAAGGTTATTTTGCTTATATTCATAAAAAAGAATAGTAGAAACTGAGCCCCATGGCTTAGCTGTAATATAAAGTGGTGTGGATGTGCTAAAGGCAAATTTATGGTGATCATAAATACCAGCGACATGAACGTCAGCTAGGTTATCAATGGATTGTGCTGCTTCATTATGATCAACTAACACAACATTTTCAGTATCTGCTGATGTAATAATACGTAAAGGTGATACACCAAAGTAATCCAACGCAAATTGTGTTTCCGCGTTTGGCTTACCCTGTGCAACGGCTTCTGTATCTTCACCATAAGCATGGTTCAATAAATAGCTAGCACCAATAGCTGATGCAATTGTATCCGTATCAGGATTTTTGTGTCCAAAAACAAGTGTGTTTACCATAATCATTTAATCGTGTGCTATGCCACAATTCATATACTTATTGGGCACACAAACTGTGGACGCGCACCTTTCTCCTCTAAATTTATAGTTCCATTCTACCAAATAATTAAGCATTTGTCGTTGTTAAGGTTAACGGCTTAATCATCCAAGGTGTGCCATTCTTCTCAATGTCAACGACGTATTGACCATTGCCAACACGTTGAGAACCATGATAATCACTCAACTGCAACTCTTGCAACTGATAACGATTCGTTAGTATGGACAAGGCTTTTACTTGATCGTCAAATAAAGTCGCTGTTGCAACATGATAAGCAACCGTCTTCTTTTGAGTAAAAATAGCAACACCCTTACGCGCTCTGGAAGATGGTGTGATTTCTTTTACTGGCATGTACTTAAATGCACCATTCATGGCAGTAATCGCGACCTGCTGTTTTTTATCGCGAATCAGCAATGCTCTAACGACTTCATCTTCTCCCTTGAGATCCATTGAACGGACTCCAGAAGTTCGTGCACCAACTACAGGTACCTCATCAAGACTATAACGCAAAGCAAAGCTATCATGTGATAGTAACAAGACATCAACATCTATCGATGTTGTCACATAATCGATATCTACAATATAGCTAGCTGCTGTTTTCAACTTCATCGCCACAATTGTCTTTTTCTTATAAGTACGACTTGGTTGTAAATCAGATAGTGCTGTTTGTTTAATATAGCCATCGTTGGTTGCCAAGACAAATGTCCCTTGACCAGCTAAATCATCTACAACAATGACTTTCAGAATCACTTCATCACTCGACCAGTTACTTAGTTGTTGAGAAAAATGTTCACCAGAATCTTTCCAACGCATTTCTGGCAATTCATGCACTGCGCGATAGATGACATTGCCTTTATTAGTAAACATATATAAATGTTGCGTTGTATTAAGTGTTGACTCCAACACAACCACATCATCTTCAGCTAAACCGTTTTCGTTGCCTGAAGCCTGATGAGAACGCAATGAAGACCGTTTAAAGTACCCATTACGTGAAATCAATACAGCGACATTCTCTTCACTAATCATGACACTGTTATCAATAACTAAGTTCTCCACTTCCGCCTCGATTACGGATAAGCGTGGCGTGGCATAATCTTTCACGATCGCTTTAATTTCATCACTAATCACAGCATTTAATGTCGCTTCGTCATCCAAAATCAATTGCAAACGATCAATTTTAGCTTTCAAATCAGCAAACTCTTGTTCCAACTGAGTCACATCTGTATTGGTTAAACGATAGAGTTGTAACGTGACGATTGCTTCAGCTTGTTGCTGTGTAAACGCAAAAGCTGTGATCAAATTTTGAGTCGCATCTTTGCGATTCTTTGATGCTCTAATCGTTGCAACGACTTCATCCAAAATCGATAACATGCGAATCAAGCCTTCAACAATATGTTGTCGTGCTTGGGCTTTAGCCAATTCGTAAGCTGAACGCTTCAAAACAACTTCTTTTCTAAAGTCCAGGAATGCTTCTAATCCATCACGTAAACTAACATGAACTGGTCGTTGGTTATGGATAGCCACCATATTGAAGTTATATGATATTTGTAAATCAGTTTTCTTAAATAGGTAAGTTAAAATTCCTGTCGCATTGGCATCTTTATTAAGTTCAATAACGACCGATAGCCCTTCACGATCTGACTCGTCGCGCACTTCTGTAATACCGGCAACTTCTTTATTCAGACGAATATCATCAATCTTCTTAACTAAATTAGCCTTAATTACTTCGTATGGCAATTCAGTAATCTCAATTTTTTCTTACCACCTTTAAGATCACTAATGATTGTCTTAGCGCGAACGATAATTTTACCGCGTCCTGTTTCATAAGCTTTTTGAATACCATCTAAACCTTGAATAATACCACCTGTTGGGAAATCAGGCCCCTTCACGTAGCGCATTAACTGTTTAATCGTTGCATTAGGATGACTTAAGAGATAAATCAGAGCTTGGCTAATTTCTTTTAAATTATGTGGTGGTATCTCAGTTGCGTATCCCGCAGAAATACCCGTTGCGCCATTAATCAATAAATTAGGAATACGTGAAGGCAGAACAGTTGGTTCATAGGTTGTATCATCAAAGTTCAAAACCATATCAACTGTCTCTTTATCTAAGTCTGTTAGTATTTCACCAGAAATTTTTGATAACCGCGCTTCAGTATAACGCATAGCTGCAGGTGGATCAGCATCAATAGAACCGTTATTACCATTCATATCAATTAATGGTTCACGTACTTTCCAATTTTGTGATAAACGGACCATTGCTTCATAAATCGATGAATCGCCATGGGGATGAAAATTACCCATAACATTTCCCACAGATTTTGCCGACTTACGATACGGATGATCATACGTGTTGCCATCCTGATTCATTGCAAACAAAATACGCCGCTGAACCGGCTTTAATCCATCACGGATATCCGGCAAAGCACGTTCTTGAATAATATATTTTGAATAACGTCCGAACCGCTCTCCCATAACAGCTTCTAACGATAATTCGGTTATACGATCTGCCATATAGTTACTGTGTATTTTGAATAATACACTTTTTCCTCTCTATATCATCATGTTTCTAAAATAAATTTAAGTTGGTCGATTCATTTGTATCCGATGATGTCGCATCGTTTTGCCATGTCGTAATCTTAGGCTGAGTATCAGATTGCTTTGGGATTGCCTTTGTCGCTGTTGTCTTAGACTGCATGTTCTTTTGCTTTTGACGTGTCTTTTCAAATACAGCACTACTATTACTGTCGCCATCGACGGTATCCAATATCGATCCCGCTTCATCTAAAGTAAACGATACATTAGCTTCAATCCAATTACGGCGTGGTTCAACTTTATCACCCATTAAGGTTGTGACTCTTTTTTCAGCCAAAACACCGTCATCAATTTTCACACGAATCAGTGTCCGTGACTCTGGATCCATTGTTGTTTCCCAAAGCAATGAAGCGTTCATCTCACCCAGACCTTTAAAGCGTGTTAGCTCATAACGACCAGTTGTCTGGCTTGTAATCGTTTCAAGCTCATCATTTGTCCAAGCAAACTGATCATCATGCTTTTTAGAACCAAACTTCACACGATACAATGGTGGCAAAGCAATATAAATTTTGCCTTCTTCTATTAGTGGTCGCATATATTTATAAAAGAACGTTAGCAACAACGTTTGAATATGGGCACCATCATCATCAGCATCAGTCATAATAATAATTTTGTCAAAAGCTGCATCTGCAACCTTAAAGTCAGCGCCAACACCACCACCAATAGCATAAATCAATGTCGAAATTTCTTCATTTTTTAAGATGTCTGCTAATTTTGCCTTTTCCGTATTCAAAACTTTTCCACGTAACGGTAAAATAGCTTGAAATTTTCTATCTCGACCTTGCTTGGCAGAACCACCGGCTGAATCTCCCTCAACTAAGAAGAGTTCATTTTTAGCCGCATTCTTAGATTGTGCCGGCGATAGTTTACCGGACAATAATCGTTCTTTGGCGTTTTTAGAACGGCCAGTGCGACTTTCATCACGTGCTTTACGTGCTGCTTCACGTGCTTCACGCGCGCGTAATGCTTTACGGATAAGATTTTGTCCAAAATCACCGTTTTCCATTAAGAAACGACTTAGCGTTTCATTCACAATGGCGTCAACGATACCGCGTGCTTCAGGTGTGCCCAACTTATCTTTCGTTTGGCCTTCGAACTGCAAATATTGTTCTGGCACCCGCAAAGAAATGACGGCAGATAGACCTTCACGCACATCTGAACCTTCAAGATTTTTGTCCTTATCTTTTAATAAGTTAGTTCTACGTGCATACTCATTAAAAGCTTTCGTCCATGCCGAACGGAACCCAGCTTCATGAGTACCACCATCTTGTGTTCGAACATTATTCACAAACGATAATAACGTCTCAGAATACCCATCGTTGTATTGTGCGGCAACGTCAACAATAATCCCTTCTTGCTGACCTTCAAAAGTCATAATCGACCCAATGGTGCCCTTATCTTCATTTAAAAAGCCAACAAAAGCCTCTAACCCTTTATCATAGTGATAGGCCTCATGCCGAATTGGATCGACGCGTTCGTCAGTTAAAGTGAACTTAACGCCGCTCATTAAAAAGGCCGATTCACGTAATCGTTCAGCCAATGTTTCATATTTATAAACAGTTGTCGAAAAAATATTGGCATCCGGTTTAAACGTCAATATAGTCCCAGTATGTTCTTTGGTTTTACCTAAATCACGCAGGGTTCCTACAGGTTTACCACCGTCTACAAAGTCCTCTTCCCACTTATGTCCTTCACGAACAATTGTCACTTGCAAACTTTCAGATAAAGCATTAACCACTGATGAACCAACACCATGTAACCCACCTGATGTCGCATAACCGCCTTGTCCAAATTTACCACCCGCATGTAGCACTGTTAGGATAACTTCAGGTGTTGGTTTGCCGCTTTCGTGCATACCAACTGGCATTCCACGGCCAAAATCTTGAACTGTAATGGCATTATTTTCGTGAATCGTTACATTGATTTCATCGCCAAAACCGCCCAACGCTTCATCAACCGCATTATCCACTATTTCATATACTAAATGATGCAGGCCACGGCCATCTGTAGAACCAATATACATTCCTGGTCGTTTACGAACCGCCTCTAAGCCTTCTAAAATTTTAATTGAATCTGAATTATATTCGTTATTTTTTACCATATATCTTAAGCGTACCCAATAATCATTAAATTAAAATATGATGACGTACATTTTACTTTCACTTTAATAGCATGTGTGCTTGACTGCCTATAAACACAATCTACTTTATATTAATTGAAAAAGCAAACCCTGACAAGCATAATTATTGTGAAATACTTAAATGTTGTTTATGTCATCTACTAATGTGGTAAAATTGAATTTGCATTATTTGAGGAGCAAAATAAAAAATGATTATCACAATATTAATATTTATACTCGCCTATTTACTAGGATCATTAGTTCCTGGCGTGTGGATTGGTCAACTATTTTATCATGTTGATATCCGAAAAGTCGGTTCAGGTAATATTGGTACGACAAACTCTTTTCGTGTTTTAGGTCCAAAAGCTGGAACATTAGTCTTACTACTTGATTTGCTAAAAGGAACTCTTGCTGGTATGTTGCCGATGATATTCGACAGTCATATTAACGCAATGTTAGTTGGACTCGCAGCTATTATTGGTCACACCTACCCCATTTGGCTCAAATTTAAAGGCGGTAAGGCTGTTGCAACAAGTGCTGGTGTGTTATTAGCTTATAATCCAAGTTTCTTCTTACTTATTGTGTTGGTATTTGTGTTGACACTACTTATCAGTTCAATGGTATCCATGAGCGCTATGGTAACTTTTACTTTTGCAACCCTTAGCTCTTTATATTATCATGATTGGATTTTAACAATTGTCGCTGTCAGCTTAACCATCTTCGTCTTTTATCGCCATCGCACAAACATTGTGCGTATTAAAAACGGTACTGAAAGCACCGTCCCGTTTGGTTGGTACTATCAAAAGAAAAAAGCACTCATTAAGAGTGCTTTTTATGATTCAACAATTTCACTGAGATATTCCCAGCGGCCCATCTTTTCATCAAGTTGTTGTTCTAATAATTCTTTTTGCTTTTGAAGTTCACCTAATTTAACATAATCGGTACCATTATGTGTCATGTCATCGCTTACTTGACTCATTTGTGATTCTAACTGTTCAATATCATCTTCAATCGTTGCCCATTCCTTCTTTTCGTTGTAAGTGAGCTTTTTTTCACTGGTGTTGTCGGCGTCTCATGATTGATCTTCTTAGGTATTTTCACCGATGGTTCGGACTGTGTTTCTGTTGTTAAATATTGACTAAATAAACCATCAAATCGTTCAATTTTTCCAGCACCCTTAAAGATAAACAGTTTATCAGCAACCTTGTCTAAGAAATAGCGATCATGGCTGACAGTAATGACAGCACCTGCAAAATGAGACAAGAAATCTTCTAGTACGGTTAAAGTACCAATATCTAAGTCATTCGTTGGCTCATCTAACAACAGAACATTAGGCTGTTGTAATAATAATTTAAGTAAATATAGTCGGCGTTTTTCGCCACCAGATAATTTACGAATCAGTGTCCCATGCATAAAGCTCGGGAACAAAAATTGTTCTAATAATTCTGAAACACTGACCCGATTACCTTCTTTATCAATGACTGATTCTGCCACATCACTCAAATAAGCAATAACGCGCTTATCATCAGGAATAGCTTCGGTCATTTGTGTATAATAAGCCATTTTGACCGTTTCACCAAGTTGAATTAACCCACTGGTCAAAGGTTGTTTACCTGCAATGGCATTTAAAAATGTTGATTTTCCTGCTCCGTTGGCACCGGTGATACCAATACGATCTCCAGCAGATACACGTAAGTCAAAACCATCCAAAATGATTTTATCATTAAATTGGAGTTTGGCATCCTCGATGACCACAACCTTTTTGCCCAATCTTTGCTGGCCAAGATTAACCTGGACATCTTCGTCGACAGCAACAGGGCCCATTTCATTTTCTAGCTGTGCAAACGCATTTTCACGTCCCTTTTGTTTCGTCGTTCGTGCCCGTGCAGATTTACGCATCCATTGCAATTCTTTTTTATACAATTGCTGTTTCTTATGATCGGCCACCTTTTCTTGTTCGACACGTTCTGCCTTACCGACAACATAATCTTGGTAGTTCCCTTTATACACGTATAATTTGCCAAAAGACAATTCAAAAATACGTGTTGTCACCGCATCTAAGAAATAACGATCATGAGTGACGGTTAATACCGCGCCTTTATAGTTAGCTAAGTACTTTTCCAGCCACGCAATAGAATCAAAATCAAGATGATTCGTTGGCTCATCTAAAATCAACAAATCAGGTTCTTGAATCAAAATTTGAGCTAAGCCAACACGCTTTTTTGGCCACCAGACAACTCACTAATACGATGCTGTAAGTCCGGCATATGTAGTTGCGTTAAAATCGTTTTTATTTTAGCTTCAGTCGTCCATGCATCCTCTTGCTCCATTGCAGCTTGTGCTTTTTCAAACTGATTCGCAATACTATCATCGTTGGGTTGCTCGCTAAACCGTTGTAAGGCAAAAGTATAATCTCGAATCACTTTAAAGACTGGCTGGTCGCCTGAAAGAATGGCATCCATAACTACTGCATCTGGATCTAAATCAGGCAACTGCTTCAGATAGCCAATCCGATAGTCATTTTGTGTGAGAATATCTCCGGAATCGGCCTTAGTAACACCCGCAATTGCATTAAGTAGCGATGTTTTACCACTACCATTAACACCAATCAGTCCAATATGATCACCCTCAGTGATCAAGAAAGAAATATGGTCAAAAAGGACTTTCTCGCCATATGTACTTGTTAAATTATCTACTCTAAATTGTTTCATAATAGTATTATACCCACATCTTATCTTTTTAGATTGGCAATTTTGTGTTATATTAATTTAAATACTTTTGTGTAGGAGAACACCATGACACTATCTGCCCAAATCCGCGATCACCACTTTGATCACATCCTTTTAAATGCTGCTGGCGTTATGTGCCAAACAACTGAAGAGTTGGACCAAATTATAGAGACTAGCAACACTGGCGCTGTTGTCACAAAATCTGCGACAACAGCTCCTCGTCCAGGTAACCCTAAACCACGTTACCATGAAATGCAAGACAATCTTGGTACGATTAATTCAATGGGATTACCCAATGAAGGCTTTGATTACTATCTAGACTATGTTCTAGACAAACAAAACACAACATCAAAATCTATTTTCTTCTCAATCGCTGGACTCACTAAACAAGAAAACATTGATATGTTGCATCGTTTACAAGATAGCAACTTCAATGGCCTTGTTGAATTGAACTTATCTTGCCCAAATGTTCCCGGTAAGCCACAGACAGCCTATGACTTTGAAGCAACACAAGCTATTCTTGAAGAAGCATTCGCATTCTTTACAGGCGATCTTGGTGTGAAGTTACCACCTTACTTTGATATTGTTCACTTTAACCAAATTGCGGAAGTTCTTAATCAGTTCCCACTAGCATTTGTTAACACCATCAATTCAATTGGTAATGGCCTAGTCATTGATCCAGAAACTGATACTGTTGTTATCAAACCTAAAGGCGGCTTTGGCGGGTTAGGTGGCACAATTGTTAAAGCAACTGCGCTGGCTAACGTTCGTGCTCTCCGTCAACGTCTTAACAGTTCAATCAAAGTTATTGGTACTGGTGGTGTCACGAGTGGTCGCGATGTTTATGATCTCATCTTATGTGGTGCTGATCTCATCGAGATTGGTTCACAGTTAGCAATTGAAGGTACCCCTGTATTTGACAGAGTGACTGATGAATTGACTGCTATTTTAAAAGCTAAAGGTTATGATAACCTCAACCAAGTACGCGGACAACTGCAAATCATAGAATAAAAAACGTGCAAATAATATTTGCACGTTTTTTATTCACTCAAAGAGTTAATACCAATCATGCTTAAGCCGATGCGATGACGCTTTTCATCAACACTTTCAATCCAAACATCCACAATATCACCAACGGCAACAACTTCCGAAGGATGCGTTACACGTTTTTGTGCTAACTTTGAAATGTGTACCAAGCCATCTTGCTTAACCCCCAAATCAACAAAGGCGCCAAAGTCGACAACATTCCGTACTGTTCCCTGCATTTTCATGCCAACTTTTAAATCTTCAATACGCAATACATCGGCGCGTAATAGCGCCCCTGTCATTTCCGAACGACCATCACGACCAGGACGGCGCAAAGAAGTAATAATATCTCGTAACGTTTCACGGCCCACATTAAGCGTTTTAGCCATCATTTCGTTGTCTAAAGCCGTTAATGCACTATCTGTTGCATGTCCCTTTACTCTTTCTAATAATTGTTGCGCAATATGATAGCTTTCAGGATGAATATCAGTATTATCTAATTGATTTTTACCATCCACAATTCTCAAGAATCCAGCAGACTGCTCATAAGACTTTGCACCTAATCTTGGCACTAATTTAAGCTGTGCTCGCGAATCAAATGTCCCCTGTGTATTACGATAATTAACAATATTTTGTGCAAGCGTCTTATTAAGTCCTGCAATGTGTGTCAGTAATTGGGGACTAGCAGTATTAAGATTAACACCAATTTGGTTAACAGCAGTTTCAATAACAACATCAACTTGTTCATCTAAAGCTTTAACGTTCAAATCATGTTGGTATTGTCCCACGCCAACAGATTTAGAATCAATTTTGATTAATTCCGCAAGTGGATCTTGAATACGCCGACCAATTGATATAGCACTCCGTTCTTCTACGTGCAAATTAGGAAATTCTTCCCTCGCCTCTTTCGAAGCAGAATAAACGGAAGCACCTGCTTCATTAACAATAGCATATTGCACATGGTCGGGCTTATGCATTGCCACAAATTCCTCTGATTCGCGTGACGCAGTCCCATTACCAATCGCAACTAATTGGACACCATACTGTGTAATCAATTGTTGAAATAATGTCACAGCTTCTTGACGCTGTTGCTTGTTAGCAGGCTTATGCGGATAAATCACCTGACTACATAAAAATTTACCGTTTTCATCAATAATCGCTAACTTTGACCCCGTTCGATACCCTGGATCAAATCCCATCACGATTTTATTTTTCAGCGGTCGTTGCATCAGTAAATGATATAAATTGTCACCAAATACTTTAATCGCCTCTTCTTGTGCTAGTTGTGTCAGTTCTTGACGTATTTCTCTTGTTACAGCGGGTAAAATAAAACGTTTATACGCATCCTCAATAGCCGCTATTACCAAATCAGCAGCATATCCAGTTACTGATTTGATCAGTTGCGTTTTCATAAAGAAAAATGCGCGTTCGTCGGAAAACGTGACTTTAACAGATAAAATACCAGTCTTTTCGCCACGATCGATGGCTAAGATACGGTAACCATTTTGTTTCAAATGTGGTACCGTTTCCGAAAAATCATAATATTGTTGATAAATTTGTTGTTCATCTTTTTCTGCTGCACCGCGTTTTAATGTTGTTGAAACAACACCATCACGTACCAAACGTGCTCTCAACCATTGTCGGAATAATGCTTGTTGCCCAATCTGCTCTGATAATATTTCATGAACACCGTCATAGATAGATTCTGATGTTGGTAGTGCTTCACTGATATAATCATTCACTTGTGCATTAATCTGACTTCGTGTAGCTGATAAATGTGTTAAAAGCCAATCTACAAGTGGTTGTAAGCCATTTTCCCTAGCAATCATCGCCTTGGTACGTCGTTTTTGCTTATAAGGTAAATAAATGTCTTCAATATCTTGAAGACTAGTTGCGTTCAATATCGCACTGTTCAGCTGCTTAGTTAATTGACCTTGATCGGCAATTAACTTCAACACAGCATTTTGACGTTGCGATAATTCACTCACCTTTTTAGCTACTTGTTGTATATCACGAATCTGGACTTCATCTAGATTACCTGTCATTTCTTTACGATATCTAGCAATAAAAGGTACAGTGCTACCTTCCTCTAATAATGTCAGAGTACTAGCAATTTGTTTTTTGGCAAGCGATGTCATATGCTGACTGACGACTTCAACAATTTTATCCTGTGTTGTTTCAACTAAATGCGGTGTCATATTCAGTGGTCACTCTACTTTCTATTTGTCATTCATCCTAAAATGTTTGTAAATATTTTCTAAGACGTTCATCAATTAAATGATTATCTAGACCAATTAATAGCTTAAGTCGTGCTTTTTGTCCATTGATGCTTGTCGCAAATATAGCACCTGCACGTTCCAGCTGCACGCCACCACCCAAATAATCATACACAGGTTCTGCCACACCATTGAAACTTCTAGATACAATCACAACCGGAATATGGCGCGATAAAAGATAACTCACACCTGTAGCAGCTTCACGTGATAAATTACCCGCACCCAACGCTTCAATAATAATACCGTCAATGTTCGTCGCAGCCAATAACTCCAATAATTGTCCATCCATCCCGGCATAGGCTTTTAGCACCGGAATATTACGATTCACATTATGAATAGGCAAGACATGTCGTTTAGGTAAATTATATAGGTAGATAATTTGACGTTTTGTCAAAATCCCCATCACACCACTAATTGGTGACCCAAATGTTGCAATATTTGTTGTATGTGTTTTAGTCACAAAACGTGCTGCATGAATCTCGTCATTTAGTACAACTAATACACCACGTCCACTTGATTGTTCATCCGAAGCAACACGGATTGCCGATTCATAATTATAAAGACCATCTGATCCTAACTCATTAGCTGAACGCATGGCACCTGTTAGAACAATTGGTAATTCAATATCCAACGTACTATCTAAGAAAAAAGCTGTTTCTTCTAAAGTATCCGTTCCATGGGTCACAACAATTCCCGCAAAGCCTTCACTGTTAGCTTTCAACAGACGCTGATATAATACCAACATATGCTTAGGACCAATATGCTCACTTGGTAAATTAAAAATATTTTCCACTTGTAATGTGACATTTTGCGGTATTTTAATGATGGCTTGAATGAGTGGATTTTCTTCACTTGTTTCAACATCCCCATCGCCATCTTGATGCATCGCAATCGTACCACCCGTATGTAAAACCAAAATTTTCTTATTAGCCATAATTAATTATCCGTTCTTCGAAGTTTTTTAATTGATTTGTCCAAGAATGCATTTGCTCAATGAATCTTTTTGCACGTGGTTTGAAGCCAACTTGTCGATCATATATATAATCAATCACTTGTTGTAAGCCACGTTTGGTAATGTTGGACACTTTAATATGTCCAACTTGTGCTAAATTAATCGTGCTAAATTGACGCAAATAAAAAATGGTTTTGGCATCAACGTGCAACCGATGTTCGTCTAAGCCAAAATGATTTTCACTGATAATACCATTATACTTTTCTGAGTAGTCAAAAATACCAACTTGATTACCATCAATTGGATCTGCACGCCAGTTAGGTGCTACACCTAGTGGCACTAATAACTGTACTTCAAATATATTCGTGATAATTTGTGGATCAGCACCGTTATTGATTTTATCCAATGCGATGACGAATTGTTGATACCAATGTGTTATCGGCTCTCCATCCTCAAAAGCCGCATCCAACAAACTAGCGATTACAGCGACATAGGCATTAGCCTCAATATCTTTTATCAATCGCGTATATTGCTTGGTATCTTGCACATCATTAATATAACCTAAAGACCCATTTTGCTTAGGTAGTGCACCTTCAAATAATGATAATGTATATGTTTGTACACCAGCAGATAATTTTGATTTTTGTTTTTTAGCACCACGAGCCAAAAAAGTTCGCAAGCCTTCCGTTTCCGTTAGCACACGAACTAATAAATCATTATCTTTATATTGCCTTGTATAAAGCACAATGCCATGAAATGATGTCATCTTCAACTACACACTCTTCTAGGATTTATCCACCATATCTAAGCACCAAACCAGTTTAATAATCTTGTTCCTTATAACCCAGTGTTTGTAGTGCTTGTGGACGATCACGCCAACGCGGTTCAACTTTAACCCATGTTTCCAAGAATACCTTATCACCCAAAAGGCGTTCGATATCTTGACGTGCACGTGTTCCAATCTGCTTAATCATCTTACCTTGCTTACCAATGATGATATTTTTTGTGTTGGTCGTTCTACAATGATAGATGCTTGCACATGAATCTTTTCTTCATTTTCACGTGCAATTTTGTCAATGACCACCGCAACTGAATGTGGTACTTCTTGACGTGTTAACTGTAGCACTTTTTCTCTAATCAATTCGCCAATAACAAAACGTTCCGGATGATCTGTCAATTGATCAGCATCAAAATACTGTGGCCCCTCATCCAATATGCTAATAATATTTTCTAATAATTGGGGTACATTATCACCTTCAGTAGCAGAAATTGGATAAACTTCTTGCCATTCAGGCGCTTCGACTTGATAGCTTGCAATAATGTCTAGTAAGGTTTGTGGATCAACCAAGTCAACTTTATTAATAAGCAAATAAATTGGTGTTGCTTTAATTTCTTTAAGTCGTTCAATAATAAAATCGTCACCACGACCTCTTGGCATACTAGCATCCACTACAAACCAAATGGCATCTGCTTCATGCAATGAAGAAAAGGCAGACTTAACCATAAAATCACCTAATGAATTTTGAGGCTTGTGGACACCTGGTGTATCAATAAAAACGACCTGTGCGTCATCTGTTGTATAAATACCTTGGATTTTATTACGCGTTGTTTGTGCCTTATCAGACATAATTGCAATTTTTTCACCAACAATTCGATTTAAAAGTGTTGATTTACCAACGTTAGGTCGTCCAATAATGGCTACGAAACCTGATTTAAAAACTTTTTCTGTCATATTTTAAGTGCAACACTTTGTTGCATTTCCTTTCAATTGCTCACAACGTCTATTAATGATGGAAGAAATTGGTAACAATACCGAATTGTCGCCATATATAGGGTTGAAAGATAATAGCTAAAATAATAAATTCAAAAATAGCTGCGACTAATACACCACCGGATGCCACATCCTTCGCAAGACCTGCAAGTGGATGATAAGTTTTGTTAACAACCAAATCTACGAGTGCTTCAATAATTGTATTTAAAAATTCACTGGAAATAACAGTAAATACAGCAACAGCTACCCACAACCAGTCAGAACGTGCCAAATCATAATATAAACCTGCTAATAGAATACAAAATCCTAGCACAATATGGATACGCATATTACGCTCGCGAACCAATATCATCCATATTCCACGTAATGAATTTTTCAAAGCACGGAAAAAATTGCTATTACGTTCTATTTTCTTATTATAGTCTTTCGGCGCATTTTCTAATTTGTATTTATCTTTCGAGGCCATAATCATCTAAAATCTTTCGCTGTAATTCAAACATTTCTTTTTCCTGTGGGCCTTCATCCATATGGTCATAACCATTTAAATGTAAGAAACCATGGACCACTAGAAAACCGAGTTCTCTTTCAAAACTATGGCCTAGATAGTCAGCTTGAGTATCAACAATATCAATCGATACTAGTATGTCCCCAATATTTTTAGCTAATGTTTCTGCCATTTCTTCATCAGGTAACACTGGTAAGTCATCGCCATCTTCCTCAATAGCAAAACTAATGACATCTGTTGGCTTGTCAACACCACGATATTGTTTATTATATTCATGAATTGCATCATTATTCATGAATGTTACTGACATTTCTGTGTCTTCCGGCAACTTCAGATAATGTCCTGCGTAGTTTAAAACCGAACGGACTAAATCTTGATGATATGGACTAACACCATCTTTAGTTTGATCAATAATTGCGAGATCCATTATCAGTTTGCTCCTTTTTCAAATCTTTAATACGTTGATCAGCTGCTTCATAAGCATTCACAATCAAACCAACAACAGGATGACGCACAACGTCTGCACTTGTGAAATTAATAAATGAAATACGATTAATATCTTTTAATATGCGTTGCGCACTAATGAGACCAGATTTTGCGCCTTTTGGTAAGTCAATTTGTGAAATATCTCCATTAACCACCATCTTTGAACTAAAACCTAATCGTGTTAAGAACATCTTCATCTGCTGATTCGTTGTATTCTGCGCTTCATCCAAAATGATAAATGCATCGTCCAATGTACGGCCACGCATATAAGCCAACGGCGCGATTTCAATCACTTCGCGATCCATTAATCGCTGCGTTTGCTCAGCACCAATTAAGGTGTTCATAGCATCGTAAATAGGACGTAAGTATGGATCTACCTTCTCTTTTAAATCACCAGGTAAGAATCCTAATGATTCTCCCGCCTCAACAGCTGGACGTGTAATAATAATTCGCTCTACTTCACCACGTTTAAGTGCGGAAATAGCCATTGCAACTGCCAGGAAAGTTTTTCCGGTCCCAGCAGGTCCAATACCAAAAGTCACATCACTTTTACGAATGGATTGGACATACTGCCGTTGTCCAAAATTCTTCACACGTACCGCTCGGCCTTTGTTATCACGAATCAATGTTTCTGAATATAAATCACCGAAATACTCTAGTGTACCACGCTTTCCCATGGTAATAGCACTCACAACATCTGTAGCTGAAAGTGTAATTTGATGTTGAATAAGGCTCGCTAACGCTTCGATAATTTGTAAAGTTAATTGTGCCGCATCTTCATCACCAGATATTGTTAATTGATCACCACGTGCATGAAGGCGTACATCTAACCCTTCTTCAAGAAGACGAAGGAAGCTATCGTTAGCACCCGCTAGCCCACTTTGCTGTTCACTATTCTTGAAATGATAAGTCACTTGAATTTGTGCAGTCAAAAAGTTCAAACCTCTTTTGCATTTGTTTTTCCTTTTAATTTTAGCACAGTAAACTGCTTAAGACTAGCATTCTAACGCGATTACAAGATATGCACAAGACAATTATAAAGACGCCCTTGATATACAATTGCCAACAGCAAAATTTAGGCAAAAATAAAAACCAGAATAGCTTTTGTCATTCTCGCTTTTTATTTTATTCTAAATTCAACGTCAGTACGTCAATTTAAAATGAAGCTTCTTGTCTAAAAGCATGCCAACATGTACCTAAAGAAATCGTCAGACCGATAGCACTCATCAAGGTGAGATATGTGCTACTGACCTCGTGGAATGATGACACACCGACATAAAATCCGACAAAGAATACAATAGTAATAAAACATAATTGTATCAACCATAACTGCCGATATGATTTGAACAACAAAACCAACAATATCCCTACTACGCTAATACCTGTCATAATCAGATAAATTGTCATCGGTTCATGCCAACTCACAAAATCCATTATCATTTTACGTCTAGTAATGAATGCCGTTAAAAAGTTCATCATCACCAAACAGATAATGTGCCATTTCGAAATAATTGTTTTGTGCATTTGTACCTCCCGTCCTTTGCACCACATGTATTTTATCACGAAGTTTAGATACGCTTAAAAAACATTTTAGATTTTTTGGAAAATAAACTTATTTTATATAAAACAAGCAAAAAAGCCTCTGCTACTAAACAGAGACTTTATATTACTTAACATATATGACTTACATTGCCATCCAGACTGCTGACAAAACATTGCCATCCGGATCCTTCACATCTAATTCGTACATTTGATCTTCTGGCATACCAATATCTATATGATAAGATTCACCACCATTTGCTTCAGCAGTTTGCGCAAATTTTTTAACATCCTCAACACTTGGCAAGCTAAATGCTGTCATTGAACCGCTTGTTTCATGCGTATCTGCTGTTGTCTGATCTTTCAAAAACTTCTGATAAAAATCACGGGTCAATAACATGACCCAAATATTTTCATCCCAAACCATACCTGCGCCACTATCATCAGAAAATTCTTTATTTTGTTTAAAACCTAGCGCTTCATAAAATTGAATCGATCGCTTTAAATCTGTAACAGGCAAGTTCACAAATATCATTTTTGTCATGTCTATATACCTCCATGTTAATCAATGCTTTTGCTTGTTTCGTTTCACTAAGGCTATTATCTCATGATTGATGAACGAATATAAAAAATATGATTATACAATGCGATATAGATACAATTGAAAAATCCAGCTCTACTTGAACTGGATTTTTATAGGTTTTAGAATGATCTGTTATTCCCATTCCACTGTCGCAGGCGGCTTAGCGGTAATGTCATAGACAACGCGATTAATATGACCCACTTCATTGACGATACGTGCAGAAATCTTCTGCAAAAGCTCCCATGGTAAGCGAGCAAAGTCAGCTGTCATACCATCAACTGATGTAATAGCACGAATTGCAATGGTGTAATCATACGTACGGTAATCACCCATAACACCAACAGAACGAACGCCTGTCAAAACTGTAAAGTATTGCCAAACATCCCCTTCTAGACCAGCATTCGCAATTTCTTCACGTAAAATAGCATCTGATTCGCGGACAATTTCTAACTTGTCTTCTGTAATATCACCAAGAATACGAATACCCAATCCGGGTCCAGGGAACGGTTGACGCCATACTAATTCATGTGGCATACCCAACGCTTCGCCCAATTCACGCACTTCATCTTTGAATAACTTATTCAATGGTTCAATTAGCTTGAAATGCATATCTTCAGGCAAACCACCAACATTATGATGTGACTTAATTGTCTGTGCTGTGTCCGTACCTGATTCAATCACATCAGTATACAGCGTTCCTTGCGCAAGATAATCAATGCCATCAAGCTTTTGCGCTTCATCATTGAAAACTTGAATAAATTCATTACCAATAATTTTGCGCTTTTTCTCTGGATCAGTAACACCTGATAGTTTTGTTAAGAAACGTTCTTGTGCATCAACTTTAATAATGTTTAGGCCAAACTTTCCACCCAAACTTTCCATCACAGCATCAGCTTCATTTTTACGAAGCAAACCATGGTCGACAAATATAGAAGTCAATTGATCACCAATCGCACGTTGTAACAAGACACCGACAACGGAAGAATCAACACCGCCAGATAAGCCAAGCAATACTTTCTTATCGCCAACTTCTTCACGAATGATTTGGATTTGTTCCTCAATGAAACTTTCCATCTTCCAGTTGGCCTGTGCGCCAGCAATATTGAAAACAAAGTTACGAAGGATATCTTTACCATGTTTACTTAATGTTGTCTCAGCATGGAACTGAACACCATATAACTTCTTATCATCGTTAGCGATTGAAGCAATTGGTGTTGTCTTTGACCCAGCAGCAACAACGAAGCCTTCTGGAACTTGAGTGACTGAATCACCATGGCTCATAAGTACTGTTTGCTCAGCTGGTGTATCAGCAAATAGCTGACCAGCATCTTTTGATAATACAAGTGTCGTTTGACCAAATTCACCCTGGCCATCAACAGATTTTACTTCACCACCTGGTAATGTATTGGCCATAAGTTGCATACCATAACAAACACCAAGTACGGGAATACCCAAATTAACTACTTCAGGGTCGATACCAAAAGCGCCTTCTTCATAAACTGATTTAGGACCACCAGATAAAATAATAGCCTTAGGTTGATAAGCTTTAATTTCATCAATTGTCATGTTCCGGCTTTTTAATTCTGAAAAGACACCAAATTCACGAATACGACGTGTGATGAGTTGATTATATTGTGAACCATAGTCCAAAACAAGGACTTTATCATGCGCTTGTTCGCTCATGTAATTCTCACTTTCATGTGTATGATATTAATAAGTTAGTGCTCGAAAATTAATGATTATAGTTCGGTGCAGCTTTGATATTTTGTACATCATGAGGATGACTTTCAAGTAATCCAGCACCCGTAATTTGAACAAATTGTCCATTATCAATTAATTCTTGAATATTAGCAGCGCCAGTATAACCCATACCAGCTCGAATACCACCAAGAATTTGCAACAATACATCGTCTAATTGACCTTTGTAAGTTGTTCGTGCTTCGATACCTTCAGGAACCATCTTGTTAGCTTCATTAACTTCGCCTTGGAAATAACGATCTTTTGAACCATTTTCCATAGCAGCGATAGAACCCATGCCACGATATTCTTTATATTGTGCACCAGTCACTTCATCAGTTAATAATTCACCTGGTGTTTCAAGTGTTCCAGCTAGCATTGACCCAAGCATAACGGCATTACCACCGGCAGCAAGTGCTTTAACAAGGTCACCCGAATACTTCATACCACCATCGGCAATAATCTTCTTATTATTTTTAGCGGCTGCAACAGCAGCATCTACAATTGCGGTTACTTGTGGGACACCTACACCTGCAACAACACGTGTTGTACAAATAGAACCAGGTCCAATACCCACTTTAACAACATCTGCACCAGCATCATACAATGCCTGTGCACCAGAAGTTGTTGCAATGTTACCAGCAATAATATTCAATGTTGGGAACGCTTCACGAACTTCAGATACCTTACGCAATACACCTTCTGAATGACCGTGCGCTGAATCCAAAACAATTGCATTTGCGCCAGCTTCAGCAAGTGCTTTAACACGATCCAAAGTGTCGGATGTTACACCAACGGCTCCAGCAACAATTAACTTACCATCAGCATCAGTTGCCGCAAGCGGAAATTTAGAACTGTCAAATGTTTCTGCTTTTACCTTAGCTACTTCTTCTGCTTGTTGGGCAATAAGTAGATTCTTGTGGATGACACCCATGCCACCATTTAATGCTAATCTTGTTGCCAAACGAGATTCTGTAACAGTATCCATTGCAGCTGATAGAACTGGAATATTCAAATGAAGTGTTGGGGTTAAGTCAACTGATAAATCAACATTGTTAGGTAGTACGTGTGATGCTGCTGGTTGCAACAAAACATCATCAAATGTTAAACCCAATTGTGTGAACTTACCGTTAGGTGAAAAAGTATTTGAAGCCATTGTGATCATTTCCTCCGGAATAGTTGATATATATGAAACTCAGCCTTTTAGTTAGCAATTAACTGATCCGCCAGTTTTATGACAACAAAAAAGCATTTGGGATGCACAGATCCACAAATGCAAATTAAAAAATTGGCACTTGCGGATAGTCACGACATAGGTGTGCGGTAGAGACTGCTGGCCATTATCCAGCGATATATCTGCAAATCATTTTTAGTTGTTGACAATACTTTACACGGTTTTATTAGAAAAATCAACCATTAAAATAGCTCATATACATTAGAAATTATCTCATAAAATTAGAGTATATTTTTAAACATAATGTCGGTCTAAGTGCACTAAATCATCATAACTTTCACGCGCAATAACCAACTTCGCCTGACCATCTTCAACAAACACTACAGCGGGCTTTGGATTACGGTTGTAATTAGAAGCCATCGCATAACCATAAGCACCTGTAGCTAGAATAGCTATAACATCTCCTGGTTTTGTTTGAGGTAATGCTTGTTGCCAAACTAGGATATCACCTGATTCGCAATATTTTCCAGCAATACGCACAACTTCCTCACTCTTAGCATTAACATTTGAAGCTAAAAGCGCTTCATATTCAGCTTGATACAAAGCTGGGCGAATATTATCTCCCATGCCACCATCTACAGCTAAGTAAGCGTTAATGCCAGGAATGTCTTTACGAGAACCAATTGTATATAATGAATAACCTGCCGGCCCAACAACAGAGCGACCTGGTTCAATCCATATTTCTGGCATCTTCATATTTAATGCTTCTGTTTTAGCCTTAACCGCATCAATGATTGCCGCTACAAATGACTCTGCTGGAATTGGCGTATCATCCTTAGTATAGCGAATACCAAAACCACCACCAACGTTAATCACTTCAACTTCATAGCCAAAAGATTCACGCCAGTCTGCAACAATATCCACTAATTTTTCAGCAGCAGCCACAAAACCATGGACATCAAAAATTTGTGAACCAATATGTGCATGAACCCCACGCATATTAATTTTAGAATTTTTCATCACACGTTCAAACGCTACACGTGCTTGACCAGATTTTAAATCAAAACCAAATTTAGAATCTTCTTGCCCCGTTGAAATAAATTCATGTGTATGTGCTGAAATGCCAGGTGTGATACGTAGCAAAACATTAACGCTTGTTGACCTCGTGCTCAAGATCTGTTCAATGAGATCAATTTCGTGAAAATTGTCCACAATAATCGCACCAATACCAGCATCAATCGCCATGACTAGCTCATCATAAGACTTATTATTACCGTTAAAACTAATATCTTCTACTGGAAAATTTGCCTGTAAAGCTGTATATAGTTCACCACCAGAAACAACATCAGTATGGCCACCTTCTTGGGCAACAACTTCGTACATACCAATAGCCGAAAATGCTTTGGAGGCATAACTCACCGCATATGGTACCTGTTTTTCCTCAAAAACACGTTTAAAAGCTTTAATTTGGGAGCGGATTTTAGAGACATCATACGCCACCAATGGTGTACCAAATTGCTGAGCTAATTGTGTGGCATCAGCGCCACCAATCAACAAATGGTTCTCTTGATTTATATCTTGTTCTGTAATTTGTTCTGACATCTGCTAATCTCCTTTAACAAAAAACTGGAAATGATTTTCCAGTTTTGTTTTATCGCTTACTTCATTATTTCTGATCGCTTTTTAATACACCACCAACAGCATAATGATCTTTAGGCATCTCTCGCAAGATAACATGGACGGCCTCGCGGCTAGCACCAGCATCCGCAACAATGACATCTGTGATATCTTTAACCATTTTAGCAAGCTGTTCGTGTGTGCGACCTTCTAGTAATTCGACTTGTACAATTGGCATATTCGTGTCCTCTTTTTTATATTATTATACCGACTAATGTTGCTGTTTATCAACTTCTTCAAGTTGTGATTTTAGCTGTTCTTCTGCTTCAATCTGAGTCTCAACCGTATCTACTTTTGGTACTGCAGCAGCCCGTTTCATTTGTAGCTGACGATCCGCATCTAAGAATTCACCCGAAACATTCACAGTATTGACCAAATTAACAAAAGCTTTAGGATCTGTTTGATGCACAATTTCTTGCATTTCAAATAGCTCATAACGTGATATTACCATCATCAAAGTTTCTGATTCGCGTTTGGTATATGCACCTTTAGACGGTAAAATCGTAATCCCGCGAATCAAGTCCTTATGCAACGCTTCAGCGACAGCTTCGCCTTTGGTTGTAACAATCAAAGCAGTAAGCTTCTGGTAACCAGTGTACAATGCATCAATCGCCCGACCAGTTGCATAAATACCAATTAAAGTAAAAAGCGCATTTTGCCAACCAATAAACGACCCGGCAATCAAAACAATGGCAAAGTTAATGACATTCATTAATGCACCGATTGATTTACCAGTACGCTTCTGTACTACCATTGCTACAATGTCCATACCGCCAGTTGAAAATCCATAGCGCATTGCTAAACCAATCGAAACACCAATCAGTAAATCACCAAACAGGGCTGATAATAAAGGGTCAGTTGTTAAGGGATCAATCGGCACAAAAATCAATAACAAGGAAACAAAGATAGCATTGGCAAAACTTAAGGCAGTAAATTTACCACCAATAAGTTTCCACCCAATAATACCTACTGGGATATTGAAAAGTAAAATAAAAATACCTGTCGGCAGGCTCACATGAAAAGCTTGTTGACCAAATAACGATAGCAATTGTGCAACACCATTAAAACCACCAGAAAATACATTATTCGGTACTAAGAAGGCATTCATGGCTAATACCTGTATCAGCGAACTACCTAAGAAGACCAATGCTGTCAGCAATAATTTACGATTCTTTAGCATACTGTTTCTCTCTTAACTAACATTCCTTATGACTTATATGATAACAAATTGTGCTTCATTTGTATTGTATTAAAATTATATTAATGATTTTAATTTAGAATGATCAAATATTGAAACAAAAAAGACAATTCAGTTTTTTGAATTGTCTTTTTATTTTTTCGCTTTGAAGAAATTAGGAACGTAGCGCATCTTACTGCCTAATACCTCATCTCCAAGTCCTTGCTTGAAGTAGAAGAATAAGAGCACGACACCACCTAGTGCTGCACTGATTAAGGCATTTAGTGTATTAAATAACCGCGTATTGCTTAGTAGTAAATGGCCTAATATGAATGCTGACCCACCTGCTACGATCATCATGACGATATTTGCAAGGAACATATACCATATATCTTGGCTAATACTATATAATGACACGCCATAAGCACGCTTTAGAAAATCTAACATATATAGTATCGCAATAACCATACCAACCACACTTGCCATTAGTGCGCCCATTCCTTCAAAATAACGAACCAAAGGAATCTGCAACATTATTTTGACAACAAGACCAACGGCAAATGATTTAATGACAATATTAACTTCTGACAAGGCTTGTAGAACAAACGACAAAAGCATAAACAAACTAAAGGCAATCGCCATAATGCTAGAGTACTGTAATAAATAAATACCTTCTTGATTAGTACTATCAATCGGATAAAACATTTTGTATAGTGGTGCAGCAATTGCAAACATCCCTAAAGCACTGGGCAACATAACTAAAACAAATAGCTTAAGCACCTGTTTTAATTGACCTTGGATATCATTTAAAGACAATACTGCACGATTACCGGATAACATAGGTAACGCTGTTGAGGCGATACTTGTTGCAAACGGGACAATAATCATAATGATTTTATTAGGATTAGCACTAAATAAAGCAAATTTTGTTGATAATTCAGCTTGTGAATCGGTAAAGAAATGACTCATAATACGAACATAACTAAATTGATCAACTAATTGAAATAATGTGATTGCAGAACCAATAATAATAAACGGCCATGATTCAGCTAATATATTAAAAATAATTTGGCGCGTTGATTCTGTTTCAATAACAGCATCATCATTTTGAGGCGTTGGTAACATCACATGGCGATATTTTAACCATCCCCAAGCAAAAACAGTAAAGCTAAATACTGCACCAATAAACGCAGCAAATGTAGATTGTACAACAACACCACGCCAATTTTGTGGATCTATGTTCAATATGATGACTGCCATTGCAATCATATAGATAACACGTGCAATTTGTTCAATCACCTGTGATAATGCTGAAACGTGCATGAGTTGGTAGCCTTGGAACATGCCACGAATCATTGACATTACCGGGAATAAGGCTACTGTTGGTGCCAATGAATGTAATACAGGAACTAAACTATCATTTTTAATGGACCACTGCGACAATTGTGGTGCTGCAACATAAATGATACTGCCAAATACCAATCCCAATACAATGCCCAAGAGAATGGATTGCCTCATTAACTGACGTGACTGGTACACTGCCTGACGCGCATTATACTCAGCAACTAACTTAGATATTGCTGCTGGAATACCCATAGTCGCAATTGCTAAGAAAATAGCATAGATATTATATCCTTGTGAAAATAAAGCATTAGCTTGATTGGCATAGACACCTAGAAGAGCCATCCATGGCACGATATAAACTGCGCCTAACACCCGAGAAAGGATATTTCCTAATGATAACCACGCAGAACCTTTAACCAACGTTGCTTGGCTTGTTTCGGTTGTTGATGGTTCAATTGGCGCTTCAATCATCCGCTGTTGCGTTGTATGAGTAGTGGCTCGTTCATCATCTTGATGATTATCATCTGAAGATGACTGGTGCTTTGTTTCTATACTTCTTTCGGGTAATAAACGACGCTTTGTACGTCGTGAACGATTCGCATTTTTACGCATACGCGATGGCTCTTGATGTTGATCATCTTGCCGCTTTTGAAGCTGAATCTTTGCTCGCGCCAGTATTTCTTCTGCTGTGAGCGATTGTCCATTAATCTCAGTCTCATCAACACGGCCGCCATTGTGTGAACGTTTATGTTGATCATCAAGCTGATCTTGCTTCGTCATCTTAATACTCCTCTGTACCTCAATATGTACCCACCAAATGAATACTTGGTGGTTGGCTGTTCATTAGTTCGCCACAATATTAACTATTTTACCAGGAATAGCAATAATTTTTCGAACCGATAAACCTTCAATACTTTTTTGAACATTTTCGTCTGCTTCTGCTAACGCAATGAGTTGTTCACGATCAGCATCTAGTGGCACAGTCATTCGACCTCTTACCTTACCATTCACTTGGAAAACAATTTCGGCAGTATCTTCCACTAATTGTGATGCATCGTACTTTGGCCATGCAGCATAACTCAAATCATCAGAATTATCCAATTTAGACCACAACTCTTGCGCAATGTGTGGTGCAATTGGTGCTAATAATTGGATAAAGCCGTTCATATATTGAACAGGCAACGCCTCGGCTTTATAGGCTTCATTAACAAACACCATTAGCTGGCTAATCGCTGTGTTGAAGCGCATGTTCTCCAAATCATCGGTTACTTTCTTAACAGTTTGATGGTAGATTTTATCCAACTCACCGGTATTCACTGTTGTCACATGATCTCGCAAACGATCTTCATCATCAATAAGTAAACGCCAAACACGATCTAACCAACGGCGTGAGCCACTAATACCTTCCTCAGACCACGGCTTACTCTGCGTCAATGGTCCCATGAACATTTCATACACGCGCAATGTATCGGCACCATAAGTCGACACGATGTCGTCAGGATTTACCACATTGCCCTTAGATTTAGACATTTTTTCATGGTTTTCACCCAAAATCATGCCTTGGTTCACCAACTTTTGGAATGGTTCCTTAGTTGGTACCACACCCAAATCATATAAGAATTTATGCCAGAATCGCGCATAAAGCAAGTGCAAAACGGCATGCTCCGCACCACCTACGTACAAGTCAACATTCATCCAATAATCTAGTTTATCTTTAGAAGCCAATGCTTCATTGTTATGCGGATCAACATAACGCAAGAAATACCAAGAAGATCCTGCCCATTGTGGCATAGTATTCGTTTCACGACGACCTTTCATACCATCTTCACGAGTCACTTTTAACCATTCTGTGGCATTAGCTAATGGTGATTCACCGTTACCAGTTGGCTTCAATTGATCTTGGGTCAAATGTGGCAAGCGCAATGGTAGCTCATTTTCAGGAACAAGTGATTTCGTACCATCTTCCCAATGAATCACAGGAATCGGCTCACCCCAATAACGTTGGCGTGAGAAAATCCAATCACGAAGACGATAGTTAACTTGTTCATGTCCCTTTTCATGTTCTTCTAACCAAGTGATGGTTTCAGCAATGGCATCTGCTTTATTTTTACCATTCAAGAAATCAGAATTAATGTGTAGTCCATCCCCTGTATAAGCAGCTTGTGTGACATCGCCACCTTCAATAACTGGGCGAATCGGCAAATCAAACTTCTTAGCAAAATCATAATCACGTTCATCATGTGCAGGAACAGCCATAATTGCACCTGTCCCATAACTCGACAAAACATAATCCGCAATCCAAATTGGCAATTGTTCACCATTAATCGGATTAACACCATATGCACCTGTGAATGCACCTGTTTTATCCTTATTTAAATCTGTTCGTTCTAAATCAGACTTGGTTGCAATTTGCTCTTTATAAGCCTTAACCGCTGCTTGTTGTTCAGGTGTTGTAATTTGATCAACAAGATCATGTTCTGGTGCTAATACCATATAAGCTGCGCCAAACAATGTATCTGGACGTGTTGTATAGACTTCAACTTGCTTATCTTTAGATCCAGCAACATCAAAAAATACCGACGCTCCTGTTGACTTTCCAATCCAATTGCGTTGTTGTTCTTTGATTGCTTCTGGCCAATCTAAATCGTCTAAATCAGATAACAAACGCTCGGCATAGGCTGTAATTTTAAGTACCCACTGTTTCATTGGTACCCGATAAACATCATACCCGCCACGTTCAGTCTTACCATTAATAACTTCTTCATTGGCAACGACGATACCGCCACCCGGGAAATCCGGCGCCCAATTGACCATCATTTCATCTTCGTAAGCTAATCCCTTTTCGTATAGCTTCTCAAATATCCATTGTGACCATTTATAAAATTCTGGATCAGTGGTATTAATTTCGCGTGACCAATCAATAGAAAATCCTAGAGATTTCACTTGTTTTTTGAATACTTCAATATTTTGATTCGTGAATTCGGCTGGATTATTTCCTGTTTTAATCGCATATTGTTCAGCCGGCAAGCCAAAAGCATCCCATCCCATTGGATGCAACACATTAAAACCTTGTGCTCGCTTATAACGGCTCATAATATCAGTCGCTGTATATCCTTCAGGATGTCCAACGTGTAATCCCTGTCCTGATGGATAAGGAAACATATCCATTGCATAATATTTAGGTTTATTTGTATCTTCAGTTACTTCAAAAGTATGATTGTCGTCCCAAAATTTTTGCCATTTGGTTTCGACTTCTTGGTGATTATAGGCCATAATTATTCCCCTTAAAAATTTTAAAATATTAAAAAACGCCCTATAGCATACTAAAAAAGTATACCATAGGACGATTAAAATCGTGGTACCACCTACGTTTACGTTCTAGATGTAACAATACATCTAACGCCTTATCTTAATCTTAACGCGATTGCACGTGATAACTACTGAGTCGTTCACTATCAGATTGACTAACCGAGTTCACTACTTTGCTTGATGAGCTTTCAGCACCGCCCATTCTCTGATGGCCACAGTATAGTTAATAGTGTTAGTTTATATGCATTTAATTGTAGCACATGCTTTATTGAAATTCAGATAAAAAATGCATTAAATACTTTTCAGCAACAACTTCATGAGTCCAACGTTGTAATGGTACAAAATCGTGACGCTGATTAAACGGTAAATCAGCAGTGTGCAACACAGCTACAAAACGATTATTTTCGGTGAGAAAGACCTGACCAATTTTGGAAAAAGTACCTTTCGTATGTTTACCAGTACGCCATACATTAACTTTGGCATTAGCATCTGGTAAATATTGTCCAGATGCATCCTGTTTGACAACAATACCAAAAAACTTTTGTGTGTCATATTTTGACTTACTCATCAGTAATACTTACTCCCATCTCAAAGCGTGTACTATCAATATCATTTTGCGACTGCAAGTGTAAGCTATAGTCAACATGCGCATCAATCATCTTAATTTGCGTTTGCGTTTGACATTTTGTATTTAACTCGGATAACAATTGATAATCTTCTTCTGTCAAACGATTTAACATTGCCCGAACTGTTAGACGAATCCATTGCACTTGCATGGCCTTATTCAAAAAAGCAACTTGGCCAAATGGCATTGGTCGTAACCATGTGTCATGGTCAATGGGTTGCGTGTTGACAGACACCATTGGTTTAGTATCGTTGATATACCATATAATTTGATAGACTCCTGGTGACGGACATTGTTCAGGATCAATACCAATTGGTGCTGTAATTTTTTGCTTTAAAATACGCAACTTACCCACTGTATGTTGTGTGATATTAAGCGGATAAATATCATGACCATCAAAGAAGAAATTCAAAGCAAACTCAGACTGTTCTGTTGTAGGACCACTAGGCACGTGCTTTTGTTTGGGCATAATTAACACGTTTTGTTCCAAATCACGTAATGCTTGAATTAATTTTCGGCGATTACCAGACACAATAATGGCTTTTGGTTGTTCAACTTCTACGACTTTCATAATGTCTGAAATTTCTAGCGGTTCTAAGTATTGCTTATCCGCCAAATGTGGCATCAATGTCGCATCATGCGGATTATTATTCATAATAACCGTATGATATTGCAATCTTCTCAATTCTGATAGCACCGTAGTCATGAGATAGCCACTCGCAGCAGAATCTCCCATTCTAAAAGCACCATTACCAATAACTAGAATGGAATCTGTCGCAACTTGGGTAGATTCGTTTTCTTCTTCGTAAGTCGCATAATACTGATGTGCATGTTCAGGAAATTCTCCAGCAGATGGCTCAACAGCTTTATAAGTCACATCAATTTGATTTTCTTGTGCTAAGGTACGAATGATTTCAAAACTCGTATGCCAGAATCGCGCAATAAGGCCATCAGATAAGCCGTGTTCTTTAGCGTTTTTGAGTGCACCAATATTATCAACAGCAGCCTCAACGCTTTCTTCTAAACGTAATAAGCGCTGTAACTGATAAAAATAAAATTCATCAATATGCGTTAATTCGGCTAATTCATCAACCTCGTAGCCCCGCTTAATGGCCTCAATTAGCAATAAGACGCGATTATCTTGTGGATGAATTAATTGCTGAATTAATTCATCATCACTAATCCCCTGCATAAAAGTGGGTGAGAAACTCGCGTTATTGAAATGTGCTGAACGGATTGCTTTTTCTAACGCTTCAATAAAGGTACGACCAAAACCTAATACTGTACCAACAGATTTTTGAATACTACTTAACTGACGGTTAACCTGAACACCTGATTCTGCCAGTTCACCAAAAGGAAAAACTGGTAATTTAACCACAACATGATCCATCATCGGTTCCATGATGGCAGTTTTAGTATGAAAATAATGGGGCAACCTAATTTCATCCAATGGCACACCAATCGCAAGATTAATCGCAACTAATATAGTCGGATAGCCAGTCGCCAAAGTTGTACGCATCGCCATTTGATCGATATAAGGCGATACCTTGATAATGAATATCTCGCCAGAATCGTCATCAACAGCAAACTGCACATGCATTGTGCCCTCAAGTTGTAACAAATCAGCGATGTCAAAAGCATATTTTCTCAATTTTTGGAGTACTTGATCTTGCAATGTTAATACGGGTGAAATGCTGAGTGAGTCAATTGTATGAATACCAATGGGATCCATATCTTCACTTGCGCCAACACGTAACTTATTGCCACGTCTATCCCGCATAACTTGTAAGCTTACTTCTTTTAAGCCATTAATAGCACGAGAAAAGACTACTTCCTGTGTTAACGACTGTGTTTTAACTTGGTTAAAAATTTCATCAAAATCATCAACTCGTTCAACAATACGTCTCGTATTTTGAACAATAGGATGCAAGGCGCGAATCATTAATGGTAATCGCACTTGACGCAATAAGTCATTAGCTTCATCTCGAGCATGAACAACGTGATTCGTAATAACTGGTAAGCCAGCTTCTGCTAAATAATCGGTCATTGCCGCAACGTTGACAGTCTTTAGCATCATTTCAATGCTCAATCCCAAAGTTTGTGGCAAAGGACCATCGCCCTTTTGCCAATCTTGCACGACCTGAGTCCAAATACGCAAGGCTCGATCGCCACCAAAAAGTGGAATAACAGTGTCAATATCTTCTTGATGAATAATATTTTTTATATTTTTGGTCGTTAATGGTTGCCAAAAAACTTGTGCTGCTAAGCTCTCCAAAGAAAGTGAATACGGATTTTCATCAATTAAATAGGCTTCTAACCCAAACTGATTCAACTCTGGCATCACTTGAAAAATAGCAGCATCATGTTCTGATTCACGGCCAAAATCATTAGGCCCAGAACCAATAAACAACACTTTTTTATTTTTTATGACTGAACGTGTTCGACATAATCCTCTACTGTATCAAAAAAGTCTGCAAATATTGTTGTCGCATCCAACGGTCCTGGCGCACCATCTGGGAAAAACTGAACACTAAAGGCAGGATAATCACGATGACGTAATCCTTGAATGGCACCATCAACTAAATCACGGTGTGTTACAAATAATTTGTTGCGATCAATAGACTCAGGATCAACTGCATAACCTTGTCCTTGCATTGCATACATCATCTGTCTGGAAACGATTTCTTCTATGGGATGATTCATACCATGATGTTCAGATGATAATGGTAATAGTTCTGCATCATTAGCCAACGCAAAAAGCTCATGTCCAAGACCAATACCAAGCATGGGTGCTTTTGTTTGTAAAACACGAATCAAGGTTAATACACTATCCGGTAACACTCGTGGATCACCAGGTCCAGTGGATAATACAATACCATCAGGGTCCAAGGTTAATACTTCTTCAACTGTTGTTGTATATGGCATAACCGATACATTTGCATCATAATCATCCAACATGCGTAGTATGCCATGCTTTAACCCGAAGTCAATCACAACAATATGTCGACCTCTACCTGGATTAGCATATGGTTTAACTGTTGCAGTATTAGCAACTTGCTTATTGGTCAAAACCGTGGCAACTAATTGATCTTTAGCATGATCATCAGCAAAATCAACAATTGAAGCCTTTTGTGAACCCGTTTCACGTAAATGACGAATTAATTTACGTGTATCAACATGATATAGTCCAGGAATATTATGTTGCTTTAAAAATCGGTCCAAATTCATACGTCGTTGTCGATTAACAGAAACTTCAGCTAAATCGTGGACAATCATCCCCCGAATAGTCGGTTTCATAGATTCGTAAGCACCAGCATGAATACCGGCCGCACCAACTATCGGTGTTGCAAATACAATAATTTGATTATCATAAACGGGATCTGTGATGATTTCTTGATACCCAGTCATAGCTGTATGAAACACAATTTCGCCAAATGTCGTTGCAGGTGCACCAAAACTTTCACCCGCAAAAACCGTTCCATCCTCTAAAATAAGATGCCGTTGCATTGGTAACTCCTCTACATCAAATCATCATATTAATTGATGATTTCAACTGCGTCTTTACCATCAATTTCTTTGACAAAGACTTTAATATGTTCTGCCTGTGCTGTTGGAATGTTTTTACCGACAAAATCAGCGCGAATTGGTAATTCACGATGGCCACGATCAACTAATACAGCTAACGAAATACTTTTAGGACGTCCTACATGAATTAACGCATCCAAAGCCGCACGAATTGTCCGTCCAGTAAACAAAACATCATCAATCAGTACAATATTTTTATCAGTAATGTTCATTTTATCTTCTGAATTCAAACCTAAATTATCGCTATCATGATTCGTTACATCATCACGGAAATTGGTTACATCAATCGCCATAATTGGAATAGAAATATCTTCCAATTGTGCCAAGCGATTACCAATGCGATGTGCTAGATATTCGCCACGTGTTTTAATACCGACTAATACTAAATCCTGGCCGCCTTTGTTTCTTTCAATAATTTCATATGTAATACGTGTTAGTGCACGTTGGAGTGAAGCATTATCTAGAACTTCTTTTTTACTCATTTCTTCTCCTTAACTCTCAATTACTCATACAATGGTGTTAATGTATCTAAAGCCTGCTGAAAATATACTGGCAATGGGCTGTCAAATGTCAATTCTGCTTGTGTTGTTGGTTGCATCAAAGATAATGTTTTGGCATGTAATAACTGTCCATGCAACGTAACATTAGGCATTTTCGGCGCATTACCATACACTGGATCACCAACAATAGGATGCCCAATATATGTCATATGAACACGAATTTGATGTGTACGCCCCGTTTCAAGACGTACTTTCAGCAATGTATAACCGACATAGCGCTGTACCACTTCAAAATGTGTAACAGCTGGCTTGCCGTCTGACACAATCGCCTGCTTTTTACGGTCAATTTTATGCCGTGCTATCGGTGCGTTTACTGTACCACTATTTTCCTTAAATTCACCGCGAACTAATGCGTAATAAATTCGTTGGTTTTTATGTGCTTTCAGTTGGGCTGACAGCGCTTGATGCGCTGTATCATTTTTTGCAACCATTAACAGACCACTTGTATCGCGATCAATACGATGTACAATGCCTGGTCTAAATTCCCCATTGATAGTCGAAAGCGGTGCATGATGAAGTAACGCGTTCACCAATGTGCCCGAACTATGACCTGCTGATGGGTGTACGACCATTCCTTGCGGCTTATTAACCACTAAAAGATCGTCATCTTCGTAGACAATGTTCAAAGGTATTGCTTCAGGTTCAATTGTTGTCGCTTGGACCTTTGGTGGTGTAATGACAATAATGTCACCTTTATTAACTTTGTAAGATTGCTTCACTTTTTTTGATTGACCAAAATTTGTCCATTATTGAGCCAATCCGTTATTTTAGACCGAGAATATCCTAAATTTTCTTTTGCGAGTACCGCGTCTATACGCCCTTGTTGCTGTTCTATTATGATATCATGCATTTATTTTGCCCTATTTTGGTAAAGACTGTCTAATTGAATCCGCAATATTACGGCTCACCCAATACTTACGTTGCCGACCTGCTCGTTCAAAAGACAGCTTTTGTCCTTTCAATTGAACATTTTTTAAAGTTGTTAAAGAGAATTGTTCATATTCTGTCAAAAATATGCGACCCAAAAAGACCTCTCCGCCAGCAATGTATATCCGACGACGAAGTATCAATAATAAACCAACTGCTATAGAAACAATAGTAAAAATAATCAATAATAAATTAAACTTAAAGTTGACTTCAATCCACATTGCACCAGATAAGGCAATGAGAATGCCCCACCAAAGCCAGCCAATTTGTCCAACCACATCAATTGGTTGGAAATAACCACGTTTTGGAATCATTTTAAAACCTCTCCAACTTATTTTATCATGTTTAGTGCTGAATTTACTGAATGACCTAAACTGATTCAGTAATTATTTAACATATACGTTAAACTTAACCTAAAGGAAATAGTGAATATGATTCGTTTATATTGTGATGCTGCGCGTCAGCAACATTCTGGTGTCAGCACCGCTGGTGCCATTGTCATCGTCAACAAACAACAGCAACAATTCAAAACTACCTTGGGCCCGTTACCAGATAACCATGCAGCCGAATTTACTGCATTGTTATGGATCTTACAACAATTATCATTGCAAGACGCCATGTTAACGATATACGTTGACTCAAAAATTGTCGCTGATTCGCTTAACAAACAATATGCTAAACATTACCAAGCATATGTTGATGATATTTGGTTGATATTAAATCAAGTTAAATTTGTATCTATTGAATGGATAAGTGAAAAGGAAAATCTCGGTGCCCATCATTTAGCATTGCAAATGCTCCATCAAAAAAACAAGTCATAAATATGACTTGTTTTTCATTGCGTATTTATCTTTCACGTTTACCCCAAAATTGGAAATAGTCAACACGTAAAGCACCGTTGTATAGCTTTCTTTTCTTCGTTGCCTTTTGACCAAATGATTTTTCAAAATCTAAATCACTCGTCAAAATATATTTACTCCAACTGGGCATCTGCTTATAGACTTTGCCCATCTGCGCATAAAGCTCTCTGGCAGCTTCTAATTCACCCAAACGTTCACCGTACGGTGGATTAGATACAAGTACGCCATTTAATTGGTCCGTTTGCCAATCTTTGGCAGCTAATTGCTTAAACGTAATATCTTGTGATAACCCAGCATGTTTTGCGTTTTCATTGGCAATGGCAATCATATTTTCGTCAATATCATAGCCTGTAATATCCAATGTTCTATCGTAATCAGCTTTACTTTCAGCCTCATCACGCACTTCGTCGGATAACTTTTCATCAAACCAATCCATATCCTCAATTGCAAAACGACGTGTTAATCCTGGTGCCAGATTTCGACCGATTAAGGCCGCTTCAATCGGTATCGTTCCTGATCCAGTCGTGGGATCAACAAATGGCCGATCTGGATGCCAATTCGTTAACATTACAAGTGCTGCAGCAAAGTTTTCTTTCAGAGGCGCACCCCCTTTATTGACACGATAACCACGTTTGAATAGACTTTCGCCGGTTGTATCCAAAGTTAATAAAACATGATCCTTTTCAATTTGAACTTCAAGTTGTGCAAAAAATCCTGTTTCTGGTAGACGTGTTCGGACATGATAGGCTTGCTTTAGGCGCTCAACAATGGCCTTTTTAGTGATAGCTTGAACATCTGGCACACTAAATAATGTTGATTTTCTAGAACGACCAGCTACTGGAAATTGCGAATCGTAATTCAAATACTCTTCCCAAGGCAGTGCTTTAACTTGTTCAAATAAACTATCGAACGTTGTTGCCTCAAATTCACCGACAATAATTTTAATTCTATCTGCAGTCCGTAACCAGACATTGGTATTTAAAATATCACGCTGCGTCCCTTGGAATCGAACACGATAATTCTCAACCTGATGATTGTAACCCAATTGATCAAGTTCTTTGCCAACAAGTGATTCAATACCAGCAGCTGCTGTGGCCATTATTTGATAAGTTTTTGTCATTATTTCCTCTTTAATCATGTTAAAATGAACGTTACTATGAAGATGATTGATTTTGAAAGTTTAGTACAATATGTGACACCAACTGCACAATTATATTTACGCAGTCATGATAATCAAATTAAGCCAATCAGTCAACTGGCATTTGCACCTAATAAATTAGATATTATTTTAATCACGGGCAACAGACCAATAACCCTATCCCAATTGACCACACGAAGTCGTCAAATATCAGGTCATGCACGTTTATTATACCCAAACGAAGACAGTATTTTTGGATTTCAGCTCGATATTACAACACAGCCCATTCAAATTATATTACATTAGAGCTCTTCATCCAATTTTGTCAATGGAATTTGCACATCATACGAAATAGATTCGTGCATACCATCAGTATAAGCAATCCCTCGTCTTTTTTCCTTAGTCGCCTGGGCCGCTTGTGGCGTATTAATATTCTTTTTCTGCCAATTAACTAGAATTGTTTCGATATAGCGCAGATTCCTAACATTATTGGCAATCGCTTCTTGTATTGCTAACTTTACCATTTCTGGATTGAATTTATCTAAACTAAACCAATGGCCCACCGTTTCCATTTCCATTGGTGATAGTGGTCGCCCAAATTCAACCTCTAGTACTTGTAATATTTCACGACGTGTTTGTTTACCATCAGATAAAGGTGTAGCAGCATGATGACTTTCGCCGTTAATCAGCTTATCGTATAGCGGTGAAAAATCATATGTTTCGGTTTGTCGTGATGTCCCTTTAATCTTAACAAACCCGCGTTTCACTAAACTCTTAAGCCTTGATAACACTACATTTTCAGTAGTATGTAGTACTTGCGCTAAAACATTAGGATTAGCCAAGTTGCCTTGTATTTGGATGCGTTGTATTTGTAAGTATAACGCAAAATCATCATTATCTAGGCCAATATCATGATAGTGCAGTAATAAATCATTACTGATACTGGTATGTCCAGCATTAATATATTGTTCAAAACGCTGTTCCATATTCGTCGCATCCTTTCAAAAAATACGTCCGAGCGCTACCTCAGTGCCCAGACGTATTTTAAATTTTATGCACTAATTAAGGTCGAATACGTGAAATCATACGTGGAAATGGAATGGCCTCACGAATATGTTCTTCACCAGTTACAAAAGTAATCATTCTCTCTAGCCCTAAGCCAAATCCTGAATGTGGTACCGTACCATATTGACGTAAGTCTAAATACCATTGATATTCTGCTAAATCCAGACCCTGCTCTTCAATACGTGTCTTAAGATACTCATAATCAGTATCACGTTCTGATCCGCCGATAATTTCACCATACCCTTCAGGGGCAAGCAAATCAGCACTAATCACAACATCGTCACGCGTTGGGTGGCGCTTCATATAAAATGCTTTGATCTCTTTAGGGAAATTAACGATAAACACTGGCTTTGAGAAGTGTTCTGCCAAGAATGTTTCTTCTGGCGAACCAAAATCAACACCCCATTCTACATCAAAGCCATTATCTTGCAATAACTGAATCGCATCATCATAACTCAAACGTGGATATGGTAATTGTGTGTATGAACGCAGAACCTCCTTATCACGCCCTAAAATATCAAGTTCTTGCTCATTATTTTTCAAAACAGATTCAATTAAATATGAAATATAACGTTCCTGAACTTCCAGACTTTCCTCTTGGGTTGTAAAAGCCATCTCAGGCTCAATCATCCAAAATTCCGTCAAATGACGACGTGTCTTAGATTTTTCAGCACGGAATGTCGGCCCAAATGTAAACACCTTACCAAAAGCCATTGCCCCTGCTTCGGCATATAACTGTCCCGTTTGAGAAAGATAAGCAGATTCACCGAAATAATCTGTCTCGAATAGTTCTGTTGTACCTTCAGGTGCAGAACCTGTTAAAATGGGTGAATCTAATTTTGTAAATCCCTCTTTATTGAAAAATTCATATGTTGCACGAATTAATTCGTTACGAATTTTCAAAGTTGCGAAAGGCTTTAAATGACGTAAGTACAAATGTCGATGATCCATCAAAAAATCAACACCATGCTCCTTAGGTGTTATCGGATAATCATGGCTTTCACCAACAATCTCAATACCAGAAATTGCCATTTCGTAACCAAAATCAGACCGTGTATCTTCATGAATTTCGCCAGTAACATACATGCTGGTTTCTTGCTTAAGACTCTTGGCTATCTCAAAAGTTTCTTCTGAGACATCACTTTTAACCACAACACCTTGGAAAAAGGCTGTACCATCGCGTAGTTGCAAAAAGGCAATTTTACCGCTACCACGCTTTTGACGTAACCATACGCCAATGCGGACAGTTTGGTTAACGTAATGTTTAACATCTGTAATCTGAATCGTAGGAATTTCTTGTAACATTGAATTATTTGAACTTTCTATCATTAATATTTTAATATTGGTTAAAGAACGTTGCCAAACGTGAAATCGCTTGATCTAAAGTATCCTGACTCTTAGCATAACTGATTCTTAAGTATCCTGGCATGCCAAAACCTTCACCAGCAGGCAAAGCAACATGTGCTTCATTAAGTAGCTTCAAAGATAGCTCTTCAGTGCTGTTAACACCAACATTAACCATAACATTTTTGTCTACTTTAGGGAATAAATAAAAAGCACCTTGTGGTTTTAATGCAACAGACAATCCTTTAACCGCGTTGAGTGCAGTGTAAGTTTTGTTTAAGCGCTGTTCAAAAGCCAAACGCATTTTTTCGATATTATCTGGATTAGAACGAAGGGCTGCCAATGCTGCATACTGTGCTACTGCCGTTGGATTCGATGTTAAATGATCGAGCAACTTGTTCATAGCTGTAATAATTTTAGCATCAGCAATCGTCCACCCAATACGCCAGCCTGTCATTGCATAGGCTTTAGACACCCCATCCACAATAATCATGCGACTATCATCGACTGGTTGAATCTGTAGTCCTGAAACAAATACTGTATCATTGTATACTAACTGACCATAAATTTCATCTAAAATAATGTAAGTGTCATGTTGATTAGCCCAATCTAATAAGGCAATGATTTCATTGCGTGTATAGACTTGCCCGGTTGGATTAGTCGGCGTATTAATGATAATCACTTTTACAGGATGTGTTAATGCATCTAAATCTGCTACTGTTAATTTCAAGGCAGGGTTAGCGGGTTGGATTGCTTCTAAAAGCCCCCCTGCTAATTTCACTTGTTCTTGATAACTTACCCAATAAGGTGCAGCCGTTACAACACTATCTCCTGGATCTAGTAATGTCTGCATTAACGCATATAATGATAACTTACCACCTGTAGTAACCGTCACATTCCGTGGTGAAATCGTTGCATTATATCTGGTTTTAACAGTTGATACGATGGCAGATTTTAGCTCTGTTATACCGCTTGTGGCTGTATAGAAACTTGTTTTTTGTGCTTGAATCGCTTGAATAGCGCCTTCGGCAATTTCGTCTGGCGTTTGAAAATCAGGCTCTCCAACACCAAGATTAATAATATCAATGCCTTCAGCTTGCATTTCTTTTGCTTTTTTATTCATAGCCAAAGTCGGCGATGGTGTTAATTCAGAAATTCTTTTTGATAGTGTCATCTGTTTAAATCCCTTCAATTGTGCGATACGGCTTGCCCGTCTTAAAATCCAATGTCACATAATTCAACTGCCGGCGTTGGTTTAAATAACTCACTTCCCATACCAAAGCATTTTGATAACGACTAATATTAGCACTATAAATTTTCTTGGGCTGATACTTCTTAATGATTAACTGCCGTAAAGCATCATCTGAAAGACCGCTATCACGACGGTAAACCCGCACATGATTTATACTGCCATTAACAATAGCAACTTGCTTTTGTTTTGATGCGTCTTCACCAATCACTGCATAAGTTATATGTTTACGATTATCAATACTCGTTGACGAAATCTTCGTAATTTTAGTTTTATGCAAAACAAATGCATTGACCTTCTGTTCAGCTTGTCGTACTGGTGATAGTGAGATATAAAAAACAGTCAAAACAACGGCTAAGAGAATAATCATTACCCCTATTAACCAAAACCATACACGTGCCCAATGAATCTTAGGTTTCCTTTGGTTTTGCCGGATCCTAATATCTTCTCTAAATTGCATCATAAAATATCTCCTACATACCACTGCTTTACTCAAATATTATATCAAGAAATGCATCACAAATTTAATATTCTTTCATCATTTCCAAATATTTTTGAGTTAATATTTCGGGTTTTTGATCAAATTTTTTAATATCGATTTTCTTTTTAAAACGATGGCGTTGCATTGCATTAAGTTGTGTCACAAGCACATTAGTATTATTACGTTGCATTTTACCCAATAATAATTCCAGTCGTGACGCCGGTTGCCAGACTGTTTTCTCAGGTACAACAACAATTTTTGGAACAGACTGTTCTCTTTGCCATAAGTGATCAAATATCTGATCAGTCACAAGGATTATCTCTAATTGATTAGGTTGTGTCTGACGATGTATTTTATTAAATGATCCTGTCACGCCTTCGGCCACAATGCCATAATCTGTTTCTAATCCGTAGCGTATCTTTTGATACCAATGATTCACTCTAACCTTATCCGGCAGAATGACTAGAATGGGACCTACTTTAGTTTGCACCAAAGCTTCTAAATGTTGCAAAAATGAAAAATCACCTAGCGCCACGAGATTAACCTTGGTCGTATTATCTCGAATAAATTCACGCTTGAAAGTGTGCGTTTTTGGCACAGCCATCAGTAATTCACTCACATCTACCGGTAAAAATTCGCTCACAATCAGTAACTTATCAATCGCCGTTAAGAACTGACTCTGATAAAATGCCACATCATCTATATCAAAATTCAATGTCACTTGACGATCGCCATTATCCAACTGATGCGTGTCTTGGCTGACTAAATAACGCTGTGCAAGTAATCTTTCGCTCCGTAATAATTGGTGGTCAACTAATAGTAAAAATTGCGGCACATCGTTATGACTATAAACCAATAAATCTCGTAATTTAATGAGGATGCCAAATAACTTATGTGCGCGTTTTAAGTTGCTGTTAGCCGTACCATTTTGTTTAATCTGTTTAATAATGTGCAACGTCTCGCTTATGATTTGTTTCATTAACAAACGTTGCCGATGTGTCATACCTTTCATTTCCTCAAGAACCAACGCTCTTAATTGATGTTTCAATTGGGTTAAAGGAATGGCAACATGGAAATAGTAATTCAAATCTTTACGAAAACGACTAGGCGTTTCCATTACAACAATCGGCCATATTTCGTGTTGCTTAGCAACCAATAATTGTTGCGATAAGGCGAAGTATGCTTCGAAATTCATAATGACAATCTGGCTTACCTGTGCATTTTGTTGTGCACGTTTGAAAAAGTAAGTTTGTTCATGACCTTTTAGTTCAGATAACCAGGATACATTACTCGCACCAATTTTTATTTCTTGTAACAGGCCAGTTTTAGTTTGCGTTAGCCAAACTAGAATCCGCGCCTTGAGTAACTGTAC
Organism: Leuconostoc fallax KCTC 3537; assembly: GCF_000165675.1. GTDB lineage: Bacteria > Bacillota > Bacilli > Lactobacillales > Lactobacillaceae > Leuconostoc_B > Leuconostoc_B fallax. Next base: position 53,256 of record NZ_AEIZ01000015.1, read on the forward strand.
CTGAGCTGGATATTGATCATCCGTCAAAAGTTGACTATATTTCTCTAAATCAATATAACAATTGGGTTCATATAAAATAGATGCCCTAATTGGCAACTTGAAAAAGCGACAATATTGATGAATTAGTTGCATTTGTTGCTGCTGTAAGCTGACATCATCAGTCAACAATACAGTCTGCTTTTTTAACGCATTAAGCAACACCGGGATTAAGTAACCAACTGTTTTACCACTTTTAGGTGGTGTATTAATCGTCAATACACCATGATGCTTTTTATCGATAAATTCAGACACATGACGTACTAATTTATCTTGTGCGGGTTTAAAGCTCATATGCTGCTTCACTTGTGGCAAAGTGAGTGATGCATTATTTGGTGATTTTTGATTCGATAAGAACGTTTGACGTAAAGCAATTTTTTCATTAAAAATTGTAAATTGATGATGGGTTCTCTTTGGCCGAACCAATTGCAAGAAAGCTTGTGTTTGGCGTAATAATTGCCACTGTCCTTGCTGCAGTTGTTGTAATGTTTGTGCAGGTAACTGTTCTGCTAAACGCCATAAAGATAAGAATAATTCTGCCGTTGCGTGTGCATCTTCATTTGCACGATGCGCATTGGAAAGCTTAATATCCAGATATTGTGTTAAATCAACAAGTCGATACCCTGGTGCTGTAGGCAGCAAAATTTGTGATAACATCACTGTATCAATGGCAGGAATATCTAATGGTGATAATCCCGCTCGTTCAAACTCTTCATTCAGGTAAGGATAATCAAAATTAACGTTGTGTGCAATGATAACACTATCTTTTAACAGCGTGTGTATAACAGGTGCTATCTCTTCAAAATATGGTGCATGCTGGACCTCGTTTTGCGAAATATGCGTCAATTGTTGGATTTGACGATCAATTAATTGGCCAGGATTAACAAAAGTTTCAAAGTGGTCCACAATCTTACGCTTTTTAATAAACGTCATACCAATTTGAATAATTCTGCCACCACGATCAACACTTTGACCAGTCGTCTCCAAATCAACTACCACAAAGGAGTCATTGGCGTTCATCATTAGGTTCATGATACCTTTCTATTTTAGAGTTGAATCACGCTGTTAAAAATCAGCCAAAATTAACGATATCGCTAATTTTTATTGTTATTTTTTAAGAAGAACGTATATAATTTACACAGTATGCTACAAAATCTTAGCATTACGATTATTAATCTGACTTATTTTTAACAACGCAATTCTATTATATTTTACACTTATTTGGCCTAAAAAGTCTGTCTGCGTTACAATAGTAAGGTATTATTTGGAGAAATTTATGATTAGTCAAATGATTGGCGTTGGTACTTCACACGCTAAAGTAATATTGATTGGTGAGCATGCAGTAGTCTATGGTCAACCAGCTATTGCCATGCCACTCCCAAATCTCACAGTGACTGCTACATTACGACCAGCATTCCGCGGTCAAGTCCTCGATGGTAATCATTTTCACGGTGAATTAAATGAAATTGGTGCAAATATTGAGGGCCTTCGCCAATTAATCTTACGTTTATTAGATAAATTCGGCGTGCCGGATATGACGTTTACATTATCCATCGAAACTAACATCCCACAAGAACGAGGTTTGGGCGCTTCAGCTGCCTTAGCTACAGCAGTTACTAAGGCCTTTTTTAATTATTTCAATACTGGTTTAAGTGAAACTGAGCGTACTTATTTTACAGATATTGAAGAAACTATTACCCACGGTTCACCAAGCGGTTTAGATGCTGCCACAGTTCATGCAACCAACCCTGTTTGGTTCGTTAAGAACAAAATCATGCAGTCTTTTGATATGCATCTGAGTGGCACACTAGTGATTGCTGACACTGGCATTCATGGTCAAACTATTCGAGCCATCAGTGTAATTAAAGAACAACTCAAAATTAATTTTGATGAAACTTATGCGCAAATTGAACATCTTGGTTCATTAAGCGATGAGGTTCGATTAGCATTAGTCAACAATCAACCTGCTTACTTAGGTGAATTATTTAGCGAAGCACACCGTACCTTACGATCACTTGGTGTTTCACATCCACGCCTCGACAAATTAGTCACAGCGGCTATAAATGCCGGCGCTCTTGGTGCCAAGCTAACTGGTGCTGGTGTTGGGGGTGCAATGTTTGCACTTGCCAAAAATAATAACGATGCGATTACAATTGCTAACGCCCTCAATGCTGCGGGCGCACAAAATACATGGATACAACCACTATCATGACAAGTACAGCTAAAGCGCACACCAACATTGCGTTCATTAAATATTGGGGTAAAAAAATCAACAACTCAATTTACCCACTACAAGTTCATTATCTTTAACACTAGATAAATTCTATACCAAAACAACCGTTACCATTGATGATACGTTATCTACCGACGTATTATATCTCAATAATCAAAAGGTTGATGCGACGCGTGTTCATCAGTTTTTAGATGTTTTACGAGACGAATTAGGTTATTTCCCCACATTAAAAATTAATAGCTATAATCACGTACCAACTAGTGCTGGTCTAGCCTCTTCAGCTTCTGCTTTTGCTGCCTTAACTGGCGCAGTCGTTCAAGAATTGGGATTGCATTTGGATACTTGTACGCTATCTCGATTAGCACGCCGTGGATCAGGCTCCGCTAGTCGTTCATTTTTCGGCCATTTTGCAGTATGGCATGCTGGCATTGATAACGATTCCTCTTTTGCTGAAAGTTTACATGCCCCAGCCATGCCGATTGCGTTAGTTGTTGCAGAAGTCTCTAGTCAGCAAAAGAAAGTGGGTTCTACTGAAGGTATGCAGCGTGCGCTCACTTCACCTGATTATGGCAATTGGGTTAACAATAGTCAGCAGCAATTCATTGATATGCAGTCAGCAGTGATGGCCGCAGATATTGAAAAAATTGGGACTATTGCAGAAGCCAATGCTATGAGCATGCATGATTTGAATCTAACTGCCACACAGCATCCATTTACATATTTCACAGCAGAAACACAACGTATCTTACAAATTGTTGATGATTTAAAACATCAAGGTCTTCTTGCTTTTGCCACAATGGATGCCGGCCCTAACGTCAAAATTATTACACATGTTGAACACGCACAATTGATTATTCAAACGCTCAACAATGCCCTACCCAACTTAAAACTTGAAATCGCACAAAGTGGTCCCGATATATCCTATGAATAAAATCAAAATCACAACGCCTGGTAAACTATTTTTAGCCGGTGAATATGCCATTACACAGCCTGGTAATCTAGCCATTGTTGCGGCTATCAATTTAGGTCTAACGTTAACGATTAGTGAAACACATAACAATGTATCAACAATGACATCCAACTTAATTGAAAGCCCTTTAACCTTTAACATTGATCATTTACCCAATACAGTAGCTGACACAAAATGGTGTTATGCCCTGTCTGCTGTGCATATCGTACAGGATTATATGTATCATCATCAAAAGCCTCTATTAAAAGAATTTAATATCAATATTAATAGTGATTTGGATCATTCAACCGGAAAACTTGGTCTCGGCTCATCTGCAGCCGTCGTCGTTGCCGTTGTTGAAGGATTAGATCGCTATTTTAAGTTACATTTATCACGTATTCAGTTATTTAAATTAGCAGCTTTAGCACATTTAAATGTGCAACAATCTGGTTCCTTAGGCGATATTGCAGTTGGCGTTTATCACGGCATCATTGCTTATAGTAGTCCTGATCTATCAAAATTCGAACAACCATATACAGCCAAAATAGTAGATTCTCCTTGGTCTGGGCTCCATATTGAGCCTCTAACTTGGCCTATGAATTGGCAACTGTATCTGGCACCAACTTATCAAGCCGCTAGTACTAAAAAAGCTTTAAAATCTGTGCAGATACCTGCCGTCTTTTATAAGCAAAATATTACCATTGTTGACAAAATTATAATCGCTATCAAAAGTCAAAATTATCAACAGCTCAAACAGTATATCGCTTACAATCAAGCACTCTTAACAGAATATTTACCTGCAACGTATAGTACATCAAAATTAGCTACCGTGCTATCATATATTCAACAACATCAATTAGCTGGTAAAATAAGTGGCGCAGGTTTTGGTGATAATGCTTATATCATTGCATTAACTCAAGAGCCATTACCCGCTACAAATTTCGATGTACTACCTGTTACCATTTATGAGGATCTAAAAATAGGAGGTAACTATGACTGAATCTCAACAATCACATCGAAAAGATGAACATTTATCACTTGGTGTTCATTCTTGGCGACAGCAACCTCAAATTATCGGCGCTACCTTCGATGATGTCCGCTGGGTTCCGAATGCATTACCCGAATTAACTGTCCAAGATGTTAATACAAGTACCGTTATGCTTAATCATCGTTTCTCATGGCCATTTTATATTGAGGCAATGACCGGTGGTTCACAAAAGACCACCCAAATCAATCAACAACTTGCCGAAGTAGCACTAGAGACAGATTTGGCAATGGCCGTGGGTTCACAAAGTATTGCAATCAAAGAGCCAGACAAAAGAGAAAGCTTTAAAATAGTGCGTAAGACGCATCAAGATGGTTTCTTAATTGCTAATTTAGGTGCTAATCACAACATTATCAATGTACGTAACGCAATAGATATGATTGACGCCAATGCAATAGAGCTTCATCTTAACGTTGCGCAAGAGCTAACCATGAGCGAACACGAAGGTGATCGTAGTTTTTATTGGTTAGATAACATCGCAACTATCGCAGCTAAATCCCCTGTCCCAGTAATTGTTAAAGAGGTTGGTTTTGGCATGAGTCAAGCTACTTTTAATTTATTACAAGATACTGGAGTTGCAGCTATAAATGTAGGTGGTGCTAATGGTACTAATTTTGCAAAAATCGAAAATCGGCGTAATCAAGATAAACTGAAATTAAATTTAGACAACTATGGTTTCTCAACGGTTGAAAGCTTATTAGATGCTAAAATGTCCCAAAATACGCTACCGCTTATCGCAACTGGTGGTATTCAAAAAATTCAAGATGTGATTACCAGTCTGATGCTGGGTGCTACGCTTACAAGTAGTGCAGGATACTTTTTACATACGCTTGTTTCTAAAGGGCAAGATGCCCTCGTTCATACAATAAACGAATGGCAACAGAATTTGCCGCTAATATATGCATTATTAGGCGCCAAAAAATACTTCTGAGTTACAAAGTCGAGAATTTATAACAAGTACTACTATCGATAATTTTATACAGCAACGACAAAAAAAGTAAGACCAATAATTTATTGGTCTTACTTTTTTATTAATTAATTTGTGGCTGCCTTACGGCGCTTTGCTGATTTTTCACGTTCTGAAGTATTCAAAATTTCCTTTCGAATACGAACGTTTTCTGGTGTTACTTCAACATATTCATCATCATTCAAGAATTCCAAGCTAGCTTCAAGACCCATGATACGTGGTGTCTTAATTGATGCTGTTTGATCCTTGTTAGAAGAACGAACGTTAGATTGTGGCTTTAACTTTGTTACGTTAACAGAAATATCGTTGTCACGAGAATTCATACCAACAATCATTCCTTCATAAACTTCAACGCCGGCACCAACAAACATTTGTCCGCGATCTTCAACACCCATGATGGCATAGTTTGAAGTAGTCCCTTGATTAATTGAAACCAAAGCACCATTACGACGACCAGGTTCCCAGTTACGGATAACAGGACGGTATTCAGCATACGTATGGTTATAAATACCGTATCCGCGTGTTGCAGTCATAAATTCAGTAGAATAACCAATTAAGCCACGTGAAGGCGCCATATATGTTAATCTTGTCTGACCGTTACCAACTGCTTCCATATTAATCATCTCACCCTTACGTTGGTTCAATGAATCAATAACTGTTGATGAATATTCGTCAGGTGTATCAATTTGTACAGATTCGAAAGGTTCTGATAATTGACCATCAACTTCACGGTAAATAACTTGTGGTCGTGAAGCTTGTAATTCAAAGCCTTCACGACGCATTGTTTCGATCAAAATTGATAGGTGTAATTCACCACGACCAGATACTAACCAAGCACCAGCTTGATCTGTATCAACAACACGTAGAGAAACATCAGTATGCAATTCGCGCTTCAAACGATCCTCGATTTGACGTGCAGTAACGAACTTACCTTCACGACCAGCAAACGGACTATCATTTTGACGGAAAGTCATTTGCAATGTTGGTTCATCAATACGCAAAATTGGCAATGCTTCTGGATGTTCTGGATCAGTAACAGTTTCACCAACGTTGATGTCTTCCATACCTGAAATCGCAATCAAATCACCAGACTTTGCTTCTTCAATTTCAACACGATCCAAACCGATATAACCAAATAACTTAGTTACACGGAAGCTCTTTGTTGTGCCATCAAGCTTTAATAGATCAACATTATCACCAACTTTGATTGTACCGCGCTTAACACGACCAATTCCAATACGACCAACGAAATCACTATAATCTAACATTGCAGGTTGGAATTGTAGTGGTTCGTCTGAATTATCAACTGGTGCAGGAATTGTATCAAATACTGCATCAAAGACTGGCTTCATTGTATGCTCTTGATCTGCTACGTCTGAACTCATTGAACTTGTACCATTCATAGCTGATGCGAAGATAACAGGGAATTCTAAGCCCTCATCGTCTGCACCCAATTCAATGAACAAATCCAAAACTTCATCGACAACTTCATCAGGACGAGCACCTGGACGGTCGACCTTGTTCACAATAACGATTGGTGTTAGATGTTGTTCGAACGCCTTTTTAAGAACAAAACGTGTCTGTGGCATTGTACCTTCAAAGGCATCAACAACCAATAAAACACCATCAACCATTCCCATAATACGCTCAACTTCACCACCGAAGTCCGCGTGTCCGGGTGTATCTAAAATATTAATTTGTTTGTCGCCAACTTTAACAGCTGTTGTTTTTGACAAAATCGTGATACCACGCTCTTTTTCGATATCGTTGGTATCCATGGCACGGTCACCAATATCTTTACGAGAGTCTATTGTATCTGATTGCTTCAAAAGTTCATTGACCAACGTTGTCTTTCCATGATCGACGTGGGCAATAATAGCGATGTTACGGATGTCTTCGCGATTTGCCAATTTTCCAGTGCTCCTTTAACTTACTGCTACTCATAGTAAAAGCTAGGGAAACAAGATAGCTTATTACCCTAGCTCTTTCGCAACGTCATAATTTTACGATGCGTCTGATGTGTAGCAACTAATACTACGTTTGATTTTTAACATATCAAGTGGTGAACCGTCAAGGTTTGTTACCAAAAGATCTAATGTTCTTGCCAGGACATTGCCTGCTGCAAAATCCCAGGGCATCATCTTGGAAGAATAGCCAACTGATTGCCCACGAATGACTCGAATAAACGATGGCCCCGCCGCACCAATCACACGATATCCTAATGCATGCTTAGCAATTGTGTCATATCCGAACATATTATATAGTAGCCGTTTACCGCTCAACAAAATGATACCATTTTCGAGTTGTGTATCTACTGGATTAGTCATCCGTAATTGGTTACTATAAACACCAATTTGTGGCCCACCATGATAGACTACATTGCCCATTACGTCTAATATCCAACCCAGAATTGGTTCGCCATCAACGTATAAGGCAATCATGATAGCAAAATCTTCTCGTTGTTTAACAAAGTTCATCGTCCCATCAATCGGATCCACAAACCAAACGTGTCCTGCCATATTAGTTGGTCGATCGCCATAACCTTCTTCACTCACAATAACAGCGCCAGCATCAAAACTCCGAATTTTTTCGACAATAATTCTTTCATTGTTTCGATCAACATTCGTTACTAAATCGCTGGCGTCTGATTTCACATCAACGTCTAATTGTTGATTCATTGCTGTAATCGTTTGTGTTCGTAACTCATCAAGCCATAACATGACTGTTTGGTCAATTTCTTGAATTTCAAATTGTTGAAAACTCATAAGCCTAATCTTATCCTATCTTTTGACGAAGCTTTTGCTGTTTGTATCGTTCTATAAATACTATATCCCGTTTGTTGCTCAAAATCTCGATCAAATTTACGCTGTTCGCCCTTAGATGGTATTACATCACAAAAATCACGGTATGCTGTTAGTAAATTGGAACGTCGCATACTCGTTTCATAAACTGAGAGCACATCATCTACTAACTTAGAAACCTTAATGATATCCTGTGTATGCCAATGTCGTTCAATTGGCAGCTGATAATTATTATTTGTCATACACCAATTCTATCAAATTTTGCTATACTAAAATAGTATAAAAATGTGTCATGTGACATATAGGAGAAATGAAAAATGCGTTTTACAATGGATAAAATTGTACGTGATGGTGATCCCGTTTTACGTGCACAAGCAAAAAAGGTTGAATTCCCTCTTAGCGATGAAATCCAACAATTAACTCAGGATATGATGGACTATCTTGTTATTTCACAAGATGATGAGCAAAACGAAAAGTACGGCTTGCGTCCGGGTGTCGGTTTAGCTGCACCACAAGTTGGTTACTCTCTCCAAATGGCTTCAATTCTTGTTCCGCCTTTGGATGAAGATAGTGATGAGCCTTATTGGCAAGGTACCATCTTTAACCCGGTCATTATTTCTGAATCAGTGAAGCGCGGTGCACTTAACGTTGGAGAAGGCTGTTTATCTGTAGATGAAGACGTTCCCGGTTTCGTCACACGCGCCAACCGTATTACAGTTCGCTATCAAGATGAACAAGGTCAAACACAAACCATCAAATTGCGTGATTATCCTGCTATTATTTTCCAGCATGAGATTGATCATCTACACGGTCATCTTTATTATGACCACATCAATACAACAGCACCTTGGCGTGTTGAAGATGATGTTAAGTATATCGACTAAAATTAAATATAGACACAAAAAACATCAAATATAATTTGATGTTTTTTATTCATCATAATTTATCAAAATCTACAACTGCAATAACTGGTAGATTTCTAAAACGATTATTATAGTCCATACCATACCCGACTAAGAATTCGTCTGGTACAAGCATCCCCGCAAAATCGACGTCGATATCAAGAACACGCGCATCCTTTTTATCAGCAAGAGCTACAGAGGTCACTGAGGCAGCACCCTTTAATTCGAAATAATTAATGAGCCACTTCATTGTACGTCCAGAATCGATAATCTCATCTACAATGACAACATCACGATCCGTCACATCCATACTCACATCATGAACAACTTTCACTTGACCGGTTGACGATGTGCCATTATAGCTTTTAACATCAATAAAATCAAAATCAACATCAAGTGGCATGCGACGTAACAAGTCAGTTGCAAATATGACGCCACCCTTCAATACGGCGACAAATATCGGCCTTTGAGCTTTATGCTCATACCTTGTTGTTAACGCATTGGCAACACGTTGCACTTGTGCTTGGATATCTGTTTCGGTAGCAATAACTCGCTTTATTGCTGGATGATTAATCAATGAAGTCATTCAGTTAATCCTACTCTCTTAAAAATCTCATCCACATGACGCAAATGATAATGATAATCAAATGCATCATCAATTTGTTCTTTTGTCAAATGCGATGTAATTGTTGCATCGGCGTCCACTAAATCTCTAAACATTAATTGCTCATCCCACGAACGCGCAGTCAAAGGTTGTACGGTATCATAAGCTTGCTCACGAGATAATCCAGCATCAATTAGGCTCAGTAATAGACGCTGTGAATAAATCAAACCGTATGTACGATCCATATTACGACGCATTGTCTCTGGGAAAACACCTAAATTATTCAAAATACCTGTATGCCGATGTAACATATAGTCAATCAAAGCTGTTGCATCAGCTAAAATGATCCGTTCAGCAGAAGAATGACTAATGTCACGTTCATGCCATAAAGCAACATCTTCTAATGCAGTTACAGCGTACCCTCGCAAAACACGTGCTAATCCTGTGATATTTTCGTCACCAATTGGATTACGCTTATGTGGCATTGCTGAAGAGCCCTTTTGACCCTTAGCAAATCCCTCTTCCACTTCATGAATTTCTGAGCGTTGTAATGAGCGAATTTCTGTTGCCAACTCTTCCATTTGCGTACCAATTAACGCAATTGTTTGAATATAATCAGCATGTAAGTCACGCGGTAAAACTTGTGAACCAATAGGTTGTGGTGTTAATCCAAGTTCATCCATTGCCACTTCTTCAACACGCGGTGGTACATTGGCAAAAGTTCCAACCGCTCCACTTAACTTACCTGTTTCAACTGCTTTTGATACACGGTCAAAACGTTCAATGGCACGTGTTGCTGAGGCATAAAAACGTGCCATTTTCAAACCAAACGTCGTTGGTTCAGCATGGACACCGTGTGTCCGTCCCATCATGACTGTATCTTTATATGTCAAAGCCAACTTTTTAATGGCAGCTTGCCATAAACGCAAATCTTCTTTAATGATGTCATTAGCCTGTCTCAAGCGTAATGCTTGGGCAGTGTCAACAACATCAGTTGAAGTTAGACCGTAATGAATCCACTTACGCTCTTCCCCTAATGATTCTGACACATTTCGTGTAAATGCTACAACATCATGACGCGTTTGTAATTCAATTTCTGCAATACGCTTTGGGTCAAATGTTGCATTGGCACGAATTTTTTCTAGATCTACAGCAGGAATGTGTCCTTCTGCTACCCAGCCAGCATCAACAGCAATTTCTACATCAAGCCACGTTTGATATTGGTTTTGCATAGACCAAATATCGCGAAGTTCCGGTCGTGAATATCGTTCTAACATGTTTACAATCCTTTATATTCTGTCTTTATCTATCATTGTACCAGTTAATTTCATTTTTGAGTTCGACATTTTATTAATTTTATCTCACAAAAATAAAAAAGGTTCGTAAATAGCGAACCTTTTAAGCTTTTTATTCATCTTAAACGAACGTTAAGTTTGTAACCGTTTAATTGATTAATGTTTGCGTTGGTTTAACAACCACCATCGAAACCAAAAAGGCAATAGCGTACAAAACAGCAATAGCAACAAACACAATTTGATAATCCATATTCAAACCATGAACAATAAAACTTGCTAATTGATTACCTGATAAACCAGCCGCTGCCCATGCCGTCAAGGCAATACCATGAATTTTAGAAATGGCATGCATTCCAAATCGATCTGCTAATAATGGTGGTAAGGCTGAGAAACCACCACCATAACCAGCGTTAATTAAGAAGAATGCTGCCACAAGTACAATTGGCATCAATCCGCTGGTATTTGGTAGGAAATATGCCAATAATGACATCACTAATGATATTGCAAAGATAACACGATAAACAGTGTTACGGTCTAGCAATCGATCAGATAGTGTTGCAAAACCAATTCGACCTGCTGCATTGAAGAATGCATCAATACTAACAACTGTTGCAATGGCGCCAACTGAGAAAACAGCTACATTATTCGTATTGGTTAGGCCAGCTAAAATATCCTTTTCTTGTGAAATAATCGCTAATCCAGCAGTAATATTCAGATAAAACATTAACCATATACCAATGAAATTAGTATTTTTAACTAATTGTACTGGATTAAACTTGTTTTTAAGTGGCTTTTCATGCCAATCGAGTGGTTTTCTAATCAGCACAGAACCAATCAACATCATCACTGCAAATACAATAGCTAACACAATAAACATCTGCCACAGGCCAACACTCGTCTGTAGCCGCATCATAATTGGTGAAAAGATCATTTTTGCTAAACCAAAGCCAGCAACTGCTAGTCCAGTACCAAGGCCCTTATTATCTTTAAACCATAGCATTAAATTTTTACTGGCGTTAAATAGCCAATACCAAGACCAATCCCCATAATGACGCCATAAAAAATATAAATACCAATGAGCGACTTTTGCTGAATACTTATACCTGTGCCAATCATCCCAACCACAAAAATAACGTGGACAAGAGTGCCGACTTTTTAATATCCTGCTCAACAAAATGGCCTAATGCTGCGGCAGATAAGCCTAAGAATAGAATTGCAATTGAAAATGCCCATTCAACATTAGGTACCGATGCGCCAATATAGTCCGCAACAGCTTGCTTAAAAACACTCCAGGCATAGACGGTGCCGATACTCCCGTGAATTAATAATGCTGGTAGCGCCGCTCGTACCCATTTGTTTTCCATTAAACCTTCTCCCATCACTTGTTTATCTTATCATTTAATCATAATAAGTTTAAATTGTAAACAAAACACGTATAATTTTAACATTAAACCATTATAATAAATAAAAAACACGAATATTAGAATATTGACATTCGTGTTTTTTATATGTATTCTTTACCATTAAAACAATCCAGTAATCGTGCCAGATTCATCAATATCGATGTCATATGCAGCAGGATGTTTAGGTAACCCTGGCATGGTTAAAATTGACCCCGTTAGCGCTACTAAGAATCCTGCTCCCAACTTAGGGACAAACTCACGGACATGAATAACAAAATCTCTTGGTGCCCCAAGTTTTTTAGCATTATCAGATAGTGAGTATTGCGTCTTAGCCATAATAATGGGTAATTTATCCCAACCATACTTTGCAAATTCTAATAACTGCTTTTCTGCTTTAGCACTTAATTCAACGCCTTGTCCGCCATAAATGGTTTGAACGATTTTGTTTAACTTCTCGACTGCTGTATCTTCTGTTGCATATAAAGGTTTAAAATCAGATACCTGATTTGCTTTTTCAACTACTGCTTGGGCAAGTTCAGTCGCACCCAAACCACCTTTGGCCCACACATCACTGGTATAAGCTTCTACGTTAAAGTGTTGTGTATAGGCCTTTATAGTTTGCATTTCTGCATCGGTATCAGCTGTAAAACGATTAATCGCCACAACAACAGGTACCCCATAGCGCTGCATTGATTGTATATGTCTACCCAAATTTTCTAAACCGACTTGCAAAGCCTCAAGGTTCTCAGTATTCAAATCGTCTAGTGCAACACCCCCATGATGCTTTAGCGCACGAATGGTTGCTACGATAACAATTGTATCAGGCGTTTTACCCAAAATAGGCACTTTGACATCTAAGAACTTCTCGCCACCTAAATCAGCGCCAAAACCACCTTCTGTAACTACATAATCAGCTAATTTAAGTGCCGTTTTTGTTGCCAGAACCGAGTTAGTTCCTTGCGCAATATTGGCAAAAGGACCACCATGAATAATGGTAGGCGTATGTGCTAATGTTTGTACTAAGTTAGGCTTAATTGCATCTTTAAGTAAAGTTGTTAAAGCACCTGCAACGTGCAGATCTTCAACCATCACTGGTTCTTTATCATAAGTATATCCGACGACAATACGCTTAATTCTATTTTTTAAGTCTTGCAAATTCGTTGATAGTGTTAAAATAGCCATCAATTCGGAAGCTACAGTAATATCAAAGCCATCTTCACGTGGTACACCGCTTGTAGGGCCACCTAACCCAATGGTCACATGCCGCAAAGCACGATCATTAATATCCAAAACACGTTTCCAAAGGATTCTTCTTGGATCGATATTTAAAGGATTCCCTTGATAAATGCTGTTATCTAGCGTGGCTGCTAACATATTATGTGCAGCAGTTAATGCATGAAAATCCCCAGTAAAGTGTAAATTAATATCAGCCATGGGGATGACTTGAGAATAGCCCCCACCAGTAGCACCGCCTTTCATCCCCATCACTGGTCCTAATGATGGTTCACGTAAGGCAATCATCGTTTTTTATGCGCTAATTGCAATGCATCAGCTAATCCAACTGTCACCGTTGATTTCCCTTCACCAGCCGGTGTGGGATTAATTGATGTTACTAAAATCAATTTCCCAAGTTGCGTTTTACGTTCAACATCGTCATCAAGCTTTATTTTTGCCTTATCATAACCATAAGGTTCAATTTCATGTGTCGCTAAACCGGCTGACTTGGCTATTTCAATAATTGGGGTAATTGTTGCTGATTGTGCAATTTCAATGTCTGTTTGCATCTTTTAAATTCCTCGCTCAATAATGATGTGTCACGATTGTTGACCTATTATTTTACTTCATGTTGTATGGCTTGATAAGCAATATCATGCCGATACTGTAAATCAGTGCCCAATTGGTCTAATTTATTATAAACTTTTTGTTGCGCCAATGTCGTATTCATGTCATGTGCCACAACAGTCGCTACACGACCACCGCTAGCAACACCGGCTTTAACACCTGCAAAATTAATAATTAATGGCGTAATCTCATCAGCTGTTGGCACTTTTGCGCCTTTAATTGGTGCTTGGGGATATCCTGCAGCAGCCAAAACCACGCCAACATAAACATCACTATCTTGCCACTCGGCTACAGGTTGATTGCCATTGAGCAAGTCCATAATTAATTGATAGAAATCAGATGTCAACTGTGGTAACACAACTTGTGCTTCTGGATCACCAAAACGGACATTGAACTCAATCACTTTAGGCCCATCTTGTGTCAACATAACACCGGTATATAATACCCCTATAAATGGGGTACCCTCGTTAGCCATAGCTGCAATGGTTGGCATCACAAGTTCTGAAATTGCGCGATCACGCACAGCGTCACTCAGCCAACGTACTGGACTGTAAGCACCCATACCACCAGTATTAGGTCCCTTATCGCCATCAAATCGACGTTTATGATCCTGCGCAATAGGGGCATGCGTGACAACGCCATTTTCCCCAACTAATGAGAAAATTGAAAATTCTACACCATCAAGATATTCTTCAATCACTAATTTTGCTGCAGCATCACGCGTGTATACATCAGATAAATAGTCCTCTGCCTGTGCTACATCGTTAATAATTGTAACGCCTTTACCCAATGCCAAACCATCCAGTTTAAAGACAATTGGTAATCCAAATTTGGACAAAGTCGACTGTGCGGCCGTTAAAGATGTTACGGTAGCGGAATTAGCAGTTGGAATATGATACTTATGCAGCAATGATTTTGTAAAATCTTTAGACCCCTCTAGTTGTGCTGCAACCGCATTAGGACCAAAAATTGTTAACCCGGCTTCTTGGAAACAATCGACAATCCCTAATGTCAAGGGTTCTTCATTGCCGACAAAGGTTAAATCAATATGATTATTTTTTACTGTTTCAATTAATGCTGTTGTTGCATTGGCTTGAATATCTAATCTGACAAGATTTTCATCTGTCATGCCATCATTTCCCGGCGCAACATATACCTGACTCACGATTGAACTTCGTAAAAATGTTTGAGCTAATGCATGCTCTCGAGCACCAGAACCCACAATCAAAACTTTTGCCATGATCTTCCCCTAAATTATGTAGTCAAAATCCTGATTATTGGATTTTGAAGCATGATAAAATCAAATCATTATTAATGTTTAAAGTGACGTTTACCACTGAAGACTAATACAATCCCTAATTCGTCTGCTTTAGCAATCGAATCTTTATCTTTAATCGACCCACCCGGTTCAACAATTGCTTTGATGCCGTGTTCAGCAGCATATGCAACTGAATCATTCATTGGGAAGAAAGCATCCGAAGCCAATACGGCCGTGTCAAAGCCAGGCTTTTGACTTGCTTTTTCAATAGACATCACTACAGAATCAATACGATTAGGTTGACCCGCACCAATACCCAATGTCTGGCCCTGACGCGCAACAACAATCGCATTGGACTTCACATGCTTAACAGCTTTCTGTGCAAAAACCATTGCTTCAAGTTGTTCTGCTGTTGGCTGTGCTTGAGAAACCACTTCAAAGTCAGCTTGGTTTTCACTCAATAAATCACGTTCTTGCACAACGAGGCCACCAAGAACACTGGTTACTTCTAACTTTTGTGGCACGTCTGTACTAAATGGTAGTGTTAGCAAACGTAAGTTCTTTTTTGCAGCCAAAATTTCATAAGCTTCAGGTGTAAAACTAGGCGCAATAATAATTTCTAAGAAAATGGCGTGCATTTTTTCAGCAGTTGCAACATCGACTTCACGGTTCAAGGCCACGATACCACCAAAAATAGAAATATCATCAGCCGCAAAAGCATTATCCCATGCAGCTTCAACCGTATCACCTTGCCCTATGCCAGCAGGATTCATGTGCTTAACTGTAACAACCGTCGTGTCTTCAAATTCTGAAATAATACGTAATGCAGCATCTGCATCGCGAATATTATTATAACTGAGTTGCTTGCCGTGTAAAATTTCGGCGTTAAGCACAGAATATGTCTCTGGCAAGGCTGTTTTATAAACTGCTGCAGCTTGATGAGGATTTTCACCATAACGCATATCATCAAACTTATCATAAGGTAATGTCAAAGACTGCGGGAATTCTGTTTTGGTCAAATAATTGGCAATTAACGCATCATAAGCAGCTGTATGTTGGAAAACTTTTGCTGCAAGTAACTTACGAAAATCACCATCGATCGTTTTTTCCTGCAACTTTTCGATGACGATATCATAGTCTGATGGATCAACAATTGGCAATACAGCTGCAAAATTTTTGGCAGCTGAACGCAACATGGAAGGGCCACCAATATCAATATTTTCAATAGCTTCCGCTTCTGTCACACCTTCTTTTTGAATAGTGGACTTGAAAGGATACAAATTAACAACAACCATGTCAATTGGTGTAATGTCAAATTCTGATAACTTAGCCATATGTTCTGGCAAATCACGACGTGCTAATAGACCAGCATGTACACGAGGATGCAATGTCTTAACACGACCATCTAACATTTCAGGAAAGCCTGTTACATCATCGATTGACGTTACTGACAATCCAGCGTCAGCAAGTACGCGATGTGTACCACCCGTTGAAACCAATTCATAACCTAATTCAATTAACTTTTGCGCGAAAGGTACAAGCCCTGTCTTATCGGAAACACTTAACAATGCACGTGTCATTTTAAAAATACTCCTTCATCTAATAATTTTTCAAGTGTATCAGGATACAAAGTATGTTCAACTTGATGTATCCGCTGTTCTAACGTTTCTAATGTATCAGTTGAATATCTGGGTACTTTTTGCTGTGCAACAATCGTACCGGTATCAACACCAGAATCAACATAATGAATGGTTACGCCTGTTTCTTGAACATGAGCATCAAATGCATCTTGTATGCCATGCCGCCCAGGAAAATGTGGTAACCATGCTGGATGAATATTAATAATCTTTTGAGGAAATGCGTCTAGCAATGTTGTGGTCAAAATACGCATATATCCTGCTAATAAAATACCATCAACCTGATCTGCTTGAAGTTGTTGAATAATATGAATTTCAGCATCTACCTTGTTAGCAAAATCAGCATAGCGGATCACTGTGATCGGAATGCCAAACTGTTCAGCTAAGTGACTAGCACCTGTATTTTCTTTATCAACAATTAATCGCACAATTTTGGCATTAAAGCGACGTGATGCAATAGCTGCTTGCAATGCCTTAAAATTAGTGCCAGTTCCAGAAGCGAAAACAGCCAGTCGCACCTCACGCTCTTTGTTCCCAATATTTACCATGGTGCATCCCCAGTAAACTTAACCTGAGGCTCTTGATTGTCACAATTAGCAACCGTGCCAATAACATAGGCTTCCTGATCGTGTTGCGTTAATTGTGCCATAGCTACCTCAACTTGATCAGCTGCTACAACAAGAATCATACCCAAACCATTATTAAATGTCAGCAACATATCATCTAATGATAGGTTACCTCGTGTTTGCAATGTATTAAATATTGGTAAAATTGGCCATGATCCCCATTCAATTTTGGCAAGTACATTGGTTGGTAAAGCACGTGGCAGATTTTCGACGATTCCGCCGCCTGTAATATGCGCCGCTGATTTAATTAAACCTGCTTCAATCAAAGGCCAGACAGTTTCTGCATAAAGGCGTGTTGGTGTTAATAGTACCTCTTGCATATCAGAATCTAATTGTTGAAAATCTTCGTTATCTTGAATACCAAGTACATGTCTCACCAGTGAATAGCCATTAGAATGAATACCCGATGATGGCAAACCAATCAAGACGTCTCCTGCTGAAACAGTTTGTGGGTTCAACAATTGTTGACGCTCAGCAACACCCACTGCAAATGCAGCTAAATCATAATGATTTTTAGCATACAAGCCAGGCAATTCTGCACTTTCTCCACCAATTAAAGCCATACCAGAAGCTTTAGAAGCCTTAGCAATGCCAGTGACAATTTCAGCAACAACTTCTGGGCGCATCTTATCTACTGCTAAGTAATCAAGCATAAAGGCTGGCTTAGCACCCTGTACTAGGATATCGTTAGCTACCATTCCCACTAAATCTTGCCCGATCGTATCATGTCGCTGAGCTGCAATTGCCAACAATAACTTAGTGCCCACACCGTCGGACCCAGATACTAATACGGGATCTTGATAGTTAGACCCTAAGGCATAAGCCGCACCAAAGCCACCAAGACCGTTTATCACTTCTGGTGTGTATGTATCGGCTACAGCCGATTGCATTAATTCAACAGCCCGTTCACCTGCTGCAATATCGACACCCGCTTTTTGGTAAGCATTTTGTTCATTATCATTGATTTGATTTGCCACGTATTTGCTCCTTATGAAATATTGGTTTTTGCACACTGCGGATTTGCATGGATAGTACCATCCGGTAAAAATTCTTGATTATGCAATGAAGCAACTTGTCGGGGATGATAAGTTGTAGTAGGTTCCGGTGCGAAAGTTACTTCTCCTTTGTCTACAAAAGTTTGTAGGGATTGCGCATAATCATAAATTGGGCTTGGGTATTGTCCATCAAAGTAAGCCGTTGTCAAGCCAGATCCTTCACCATGATAAGGTAGGTCAATAGCTTTAATTAGTGCGTTAACACTAAGAAAAGCTAAAGAGTCTGCTTCAATCATACGCGTCATTGATTCAATAGAATGATTAGCACCTAGAAGTTCTTTGGTCGTTTGCATATCAATGCCGTAAAAAGATGGGAATTTGAAAACTGGACTAGCTATTCTCACGTGAACTGACTTAGCACCAGCCTCTTTCAACATACGTACAATATACATAGATGTTGTCCCACGTACAATCGAATCATCAATTAACACAATGTTTTTACCACGTACCACGTCATCAACAACACTCAATTTCATCCGAACAGCACGTTCTCTTTTATCTTGTGTTGGTTCAATAAAGGTGCGAGCGATATATTGATTTTTAACTAATCCCATTTCATTGGGAATACCAGCACCCTCAGCATAACCAATTGCCGCACTTAAACTTGAATTTGGAACACCAACCACAACGTCAGCATCAGGCACTGGTTGTTCTTTAGCTAATGCCAATCCCATTCGCTTACGCGCTTGATGAACATTGACCCCATAGATATTTGAATCTGGTCGCGCAAAATAAATATATTCCATGGCATCAATATTAAGTGTTGTTTTAGTCGTATAAGTATCGATGGTGATTCCCTCATCATCAATTGTAATCAATTCACCTGGCTGAACATCACGCACAAATTTTGCACCAACAACACTCAAAGCAGCCGTTTCAGAGGTCACAATATAGTTACCATCAGGCATCTGTCCAATGACAAATGGTCGAAAGGCATGCGGATCTAGCACAGCATACATTGCTGTAGGCGTTAACAGTAAATAAGCGAATCCACCTCGAATTTTACCTAAGGCCTCTTTTATTTTATCTGTAAAGCTATCTGCTTTTGAACGTCGAATTAAATGCAATAAAATTTCTGAATCGGAAGAAGATTGAAAAATTGCACCCTGTTGTTCTAATTCACGGCGTAACGATAACGCATTAGTTAAATTACCATTATGCGCTAAAGCGATTTGCATATCATGAAAATTAGCCATTAGTGGCTGTATGTTCTCAACGCCATGTGAACCAGCTGTTGCATATCGCACATGACCAATAGCTGCCGTCCCTTGAAGTGCTTCAATATGGGCTGTGTCACGAAAGACATCAGAAAGTAAACCGAGGCCACGTTCTTGCCATAAATGACCAGCATCATTGGATACTATGCCTGCTCCCTCTTGTCCACGATGTTGCAAAGCATGCAAGCCATAATAAGTAATTTGTGCAGCATCATCACGTCCCCAAACGCCAAAAATACCACATTCTTCATTAAGTGATTTTGTATTTAAATCTAAAGCCCGCTCAACTTCAGCACTATGGGCATCGCCAGTGTTAATCTGTGATACATGTTCATTGTGTTTCATTATTATTTTCTCCAAAACAAGTGTTCTGTATCATTTTTAATCTTTCATCATTTCAGAAATACTATGCAAATAAATGTCTTTAGCAGTTGCTACTGGTAATGCAATAACTTGCCCCTGATCAGTACCGATATTGATGAGATCAGTGGCAGTTACTTCTCCAATTTCAGAAACTGAGACATCATGATTTTGTACTAATGCTTCAAATGTTTTAACATTTGAAGCAGCAACACTCACAATAAAGCGACCAGCCGTTTCGGCAAAGAGTTGTGATGTACTACCAGCAAAAGTGGCATCAATACCTAGATTATTTTTAATTGCACTTTCAACTAAGCTTACAGCCAATCCGCCTTCACTTAAATCATGCGCACTCTCGATTAAGCCAGCATGGATAGCATCTAAGACAAAACCTTGATTAGCGATTTCTGCTTGTTCGTCAAATTCAAAAAGTTGACCGCTAATTTGTTGCGTTTGCAGCTTTTGAATTTCACTACCATTGAAACTGTCTTGCGTGTCACCGATTAAATAAATAACATCCCCTGGTTTTTTAAAGAACGACGTTGTGATATAACGATTATCTTCAATCAAACCAACCATACCAATCATTGGTGTTGGATAAATGGCTGTACCATCTGTTTCATTATAAAGGCTCACATTTCCAGAAATAATTGGTGTGTTCAATTGCTTAGCAATTTCGGTAATGCCTTCAACTGATTCGTGCAATTCATAGTAGACGTCAGGATTATCTGGTGAACCAAAGTTCAAACCATCTGTAATTCCAATAGGCAATGCACCAGTGGCAACAATATTTCGAGCTGCTTCAGCTACAGCCATTTTTGCACCAATGCGTGGGTTCAAGTAGAGATAACGCGCATTAACATCAGTCGTCATTGCTAATGCTTTTTTAGTACCACGAATTCGAACGACAGCAGCGTCACCACCCGGTTTCACAACTGTATCAGCGCGGACTTGTGAATCAAAATGTCTAAATAATTCAGCTTTTGAAGCGATTGTTGGTTGTGCTAATAATTGTTTCAATGTCGCTGTTGCATCAACTACGTCTGGTACAAATTGTTCTTGATGTGCTGACAATAAGCGTTGTGGCTTTGTTTGTGGTAAATCTTGTTTAGGTGGATTTGTCAAAAACTCAACATCCACATCAGCAACGACTTCATCCATAAAGCGTAAACGATAACGGCCATCATCAGTGACTTGACCAATAATCACAGCATCAAGATCCATGTCCTGGAAAATATCCATCACTGCTTTTTCTTGTCCCTTAGTGACAACGAGTAACATACGCTCCTGTGATTCAGACAACATCAGTTCGTACGGCGTCATATTTGCTTCACGTTGTGGCACAAGATCTAAATTCAGATCAATGCCCATACCAGCTTTGGCAGCCATTTCAGAACTAGAAGATACTAATCCTGCAGCGCCCATGTCCTGAATACCCACAACTTTATCAGCATGTTCACGAATGACACGTAAAGTCGCATCCATAACTAGCTTTTCTAAGAATGGGTCGCCTACTTGCACGGCTGAACGATCTGAAGCTGCTTCAGATGAAAATTCAGCACTAGCGAAGGTTGCCCCGTTAATACCATCACGGCCTGTTTTAGCACCAACATAAATGATTGAGTTACCAACACCTTTGGCTTGTCCAACTTGCATAGCCGCTTGATCCATGAGTCCAACTGCCATAACATTCACCAATGGATTACCAGCATAAACATCGTCAAAACTAATTTCACCACCAACAGTTGGAATACCGATAGCATTACCATAACCAGCAATTCCTGCAATCACACCATCAACAATATGCTTGGTACGCGAATTTTCTAGTTCACCAAAACGCAGAGAGTCTAATATTGCAATGGGCTGTGCACCCATCGAGAAAATATCTCTTAAAATACCGCCGACACCCGTAGCTGCGCCTTCGTATGGTTCTACAAATGAAGGATGATTATGACTTTCAGCTTTAAAGACGACTGCTTGGTTATCGCCAATATCTAAAATACCAGCCCCTTCTCCAGGGCCTTGCAAAACCCGATCATTTTGAGACCAAAATTTGCGTAAAGCTGGCTTAGACTTCTTATATGACACGTGCTCTGACCACATACCAGAGAAAATACCTGTCTCTGTATAATTAGGTAAACGACCTATTGTCTTCACAATGAGTGCATATTCTTTTTCAGTTAATCCCCATTGTTCATAAATTTTGTGATCACGTACCTGTTCAGGCGTTGCTTCATTTGCCATGGGATTTAAAGGCTTTTTGGGCATGACTTATCTCCTAAAATATGCTGTTCAAATTATTTAGCAACTGTACTTAAAATACTATTGACGATACTCTTAAAGAATTGCCGACCATCTGTATTACCCGTCAAGGCATCAACTGCACGTTCTGGATGTGGCATCATACCAAAAACATTTCCTTTTTCATTCATAATGCCAGCAATATTATTAAGAGAGCCATTCACATTTTGCGCGTAACGAAAGACGACTTGACCGTGCTGTTCCAAGCGTTCTAACGTTTCCGGATCCGCATAATAATTTCCCTCACCATGGGCAATAGGTAATATGACGGTTTCTTGTTGCGCATAATCACTTGAGAAGCTTGTTTGGTGGTTAGCAACTGTTATAGCAACTTCTTCACAGATAAAGCCAGGTCGCTCGTTCATTAACAACTGTCCAGGTAGCAAGCCAGCTTCGGTTAAAATTTGAAAACCATTACAAATACCGACAATCAATTTACCTTCATTGGCTGCTTGTGCAACCGCCGACATAATTGGTGAAAATCGTGCAATAGCACCTGTGCGTAAGTAATCACCATACGAAAAGCCACCTGGTAAAAGTATCGCATTATAACCGCTTAATGATGCTTGTCTTGCGTCCACAATATCGGCATCAATATCAAAATCTTGCAATGCATACAACATGTCATCGTCACAATTAGAGCCTGGAAAGCTAATGACTGCAGCACGTATTTTATTCATCATTGGGCTTTTACCTCATCTGTTACCAGAGTTAAATCGTAGCGATATGTTTCAGTATTTTGGTTAATCAATAATGCGTCCGTAAAGGATTCAACGATTTGAGCAGCTGCATCGACATCACGTGCATTAAATTTCACCTCAAAGTACTTACCTTGGCTAACTTTTTCAATACCAGAATAGTCCATACGCTTCAATGCAGACTTAATCACTTCACCTTGGGGATCTAAAATAGAGGGCTTGTAGGTAACATAAATTTTTGCAAGATACATCTTTATTCTCCTTGGAATATTATCCATTTTCGTATGTGATCATTGATTACTGGTTTAGAAACTGTTCTAAGCGATTCAATACTTCTTGATAGCCAACACGCAAGTCACCTTGATGTTTACGGAAGACATCCTTGTCTAATGATTCCCCTGTTGATTGATCAACTAACCGCATTGTATCTGGTGAAATTTCATCAGCTAATAGAATTTGATGATCTGCTGTCCGGCCAAACTCCAGCTTAAAGTCTACCAACGTAATGCCAATATTTTTAAACAGGGCAACAAGCTTTTCATTGACTTGTCGTGCGTATATGCGTAAATCAGTTAGCTCTTCTTTGGTGGCAAGCTTTAAAGCAAGAATTTGTGAATCATTCATAAACGGATCATCCAATGCATCAGACTTATAATAAAATTCTTGGACAGTTGGTGTTAATGGCATCATTGGCTTAACATCAAAACGACTAACAAAATGCCCTGATGCGTAATTTCTAGTCACAACTTCAATAGGAATAATATCAACCCGTTTTACTAACTGATCTGTTTCAGAAATATTAGCTAACCAATGATTAGCAATACCAGATTGCGTGAGATAATCGAATAATAAGTTACTAATTAAATTGTTGAAGTGCCCTTTTTCTGGGAAGTCTTCTTTCAGCTTACCGTTTAAGGCAGTCACTTGATCCATATAATGCACCCATAAAACATCAGCATTATTCGTTGCAAAGACCTGTTTGGCCTTACCTTCATACTTCAGTGCTTTTTTTCAATGAATTGACCATCTAATTCAAATTTTTCACTGCTCATCTTCAGTTCCTTCCTGATGTGTTGCTGCCCAATTTAATAACTTTGCGATGTTATCCTCACCCAAAACAGTGATATGCCCCATTTTACGATGTTGCTTGACGACTGCTTTACCATAATCATGGAAATGCCATTCTGGATGATTGGCTAATGCTTGACGTGCTTGAATGAGTTCGTCTCCGAGTAAATTTAACATCAATGCTGGTTTAAAACATTCAATTTGTGGTATCGGTAAGCCGACAATACTGCGGATATGTCCTTCAAATTGAGAAATAGTCGTTGCTTCAATACTATAGTGTCCAGAATTATGTGGTCGTGGTGCTAGTTCGTTGACCCAAATTTCTTCAGTTGATTCATTAATAAACAACTCAACACCCAAGACGCCACGCAAAGATAATGCTGTTGCAATCTTTGTTGCAATATCTTCAATTTTTTGTGCTAACTGATGTGATATATTAGCCGGCGCTAGACTGGTCTTCAAAATATGATGTTGATGGTTATTTTCAGCAATGGGCCAAGTTGTAATATCGCCATTGGCTGAACGCGTGACCATAACACTCACCTCTCGGGTAAATTGAATTTTCTTTTCTACAATTAATTGTGCGTTGGGCCAGTGCTTTTTCATTTCTGCTAAATCAGCTATATCATTGATATCCCATTGACCATGTCCATCATAGCCACCACTGGTTGTTTTGAGAATTAATGGTGTTCCCATGCTTAGAATTGCTTTTTCTAAGTCAGCTGGCGTTTTAATTTCAACGAAATCAGCAACAGGTACCTGCGCTTCATCGCGAATAAATGTTTTTCTTGTATCCGATTACTGGTAATATCCAATAATGCAATACCTTGAGGGATACGTACATTGCTTTGTTGACTTAAAGCATTTTGATCAACATTCTCAAACTCATAAGTGATGACATCACTTTCATCTGCTAATTTAGCTAATGCTGTTGCATCGTTATATTCAGCCGTAATTTGAAAATCAGCTACCTGTCCAGCTGGACTATCAGGTGTCGGGTCTAAAATACCAACACGATAACCCATTGGCTTAGCTGCTAGCGCCATCATTCGCCCAAGCTGACCACCACCAATAATGCCAATCGTTGCTGGTGGTAAAATAACATTTGCATCTGTTTTTTTGATCATACCAGGTCAGCCTCACTTTCAATTGAAGCTTGCGTTTGTTGCTGTCTAAATTTTTGAAGCAACGATGTCACATTTTCACTACTCAACCCCACAATCTGTGCGGCTAATATTGCAGCATTCTTAGCGCCTGCTTCACCAATTGCAACTGTCGCGACAGGAATACCTGATGGCATTTGAACAATGCTAAGCAATGAGTCCAAACCATTTAAGGCACGTGTTTGTATGGGTACGCCGATAACTGGAATGACTGTATTAGCAGCCAACATACCTGGTAAATGCGCCGCACCGCCTGCACCGGCAATAATCACCTGAAGTCCTTTGTCTTGTGCCTGCTTACCAAAATTTTGTAACTGATCTGGCATCCGATGTGCCGATATGACATGTTTCTCATATGTAATGCCTAACTGTGTTAACAATTCTACAGTTTGCTTCATAATTGGCCAATCACTTTTAGATCCCATTACCACGGCGACTTGTGTCATCTTATTTTTTACCTCGCTATAATGATATTGATCATTATATAAAATATGATTAGTGTTCTAGTTCGTTTACAACTATAATTTACCAAAAATATATTATCATGTGTTCGTTTTAAAATAATATTTTTCTCACAATATAAAAAATAGTTCGTTATAAACGAACTATTTATATAAAATTATAATCGAATCCGAATGTTAAGAAAATAAGCGCTTCCTTTTTAACTAAAAACGAACATTAAAAAAGCACTTAACAATGTTAAGTGCTTTTTAGCAAATTAAGCTTTCCAAACATCACCTAGTAGATGTGTTTGTTCAGGTTTAGGACCCACTGCAAAACTTAATAATGGTACCTCTAATAATTCAGAAATACGCTTCAAATAGTTTTGTGCATTAACAGGTAATGCTTCAAAAGTATCGATACCTGTAATGTCTTCATCCCATCCAGGTAATGTTTCACAATTAATATCCAAGCCTTCAAACCATGTATCACTAGCAGGGAAATGATGAATCTCCTCACCGTTATAGTTGTATGAAGTCACAATTTTAACTTCTTTGAGTCCAGACAATACATCCAAAGAATTCACTGCTAGCTTTGTTAAGCCAGAAACTTGTACGGCATGGCGCAATGCTACTGTGTCTAACCAACCAATACGCCGTGGACGTTTTGTTACCACACCATATTCATGACCAACTTCACGAATATGAGCACCAATTTCATCAAATAATTCAGATGGGAAAGGCCCTTCACCAACACGTGATGTGTAGGCCTTAATAACCCCAACAACATCTTGAATTTGCTTTGGACCAACGCCAGCACCATTTAATACGCCACCAGCAGTAGGATTAGATGACGTCACATATGGATAAGTACCATGATCAACATCTAGCATAACGCCTTGTGCACCTTCAAAGACGACACGCTTACCATCACGCATCAAGTTTCCCAAAAGATAAGCCGTATCTGTAACATATGGCTTTAACTTCTGACCCATCTCAACATAGTGTTGATAAATTTCATCATAATCAAGTGCTGCTTCACCATACAATTTTGTTAATTCATCATTTTTATGCGGTAAGTAACTTTTAAGTAACTCACCAAATATTTCTGGTTCAATTAAATCAGCAACGCGAATACCATTTCGAGAAATTTTATCAGTATAAGCAGGACCAATTCCTTTTTTAGTTGTACCGATACGATTGTTAGTTGCCCCTTCAGCTGCTTTATCCAAAGCAATATGATAAGGCATAATCACATGAGCACGGTTAGAAATACGTAGATTCTCGATTGAGATACCTTTGCTTTCAACTTCCGCAATTTCAGCCAATAACGCATCCGGGTTAACAACGACACCATTACCCAAAATGGCTAATTGACCTTCTGTGATAATACCAGAAGGTAAAGCAGATAATTCAAACTTTGTGTCACCATGATAAATGGTATGCCCTGCATTATTTCCGCCTTGATAGCGAACAACAGCATCAGCATGTTCTGCGAAAAAATCAACGATTTTTCCTTTTCCTTCATCACCCCATTGAGATCCAACAACAATTACACCAGACATTATAGCATTTCCTAACCTTTTAGTATTCATAAAACACGAACTATTTAATTTTAACCAACGTCTTTTACCAATGTATTATACCTTATTTTGACGCATTTTACGAAAATAAAAATAAAACCGAAAATCATTAACTGATTTTCAGATTCTATTCCAATTTCAGACTTTAAATATGAATTGGTAAACCATCGGCTAATTCAGCCGTATCCATAATGGCTTCACCCAATGTTGGATGTGGATGAATTGTTAATGAGATATCTTCAGCGCGTAAACCATTTTCAATCGCTAAGCTCATTTCATTAATTAAATCACTAGCATTAGGTCCCACAATTTGGGCACCCAACAAAATATCCGTTTCTTTATCCGTAATCAAGCGGATAAAGCCATCGGTTTGATGCATTGTAATAGCACGGCCATTAGCAGCAAATGGGAATTTTGAAACTTTAGCATCCAAATTTTTATCTTTGATTGACATCAGTGTCTCACCTACAGTCGCAAGCTCAGGATCCGTATAGGCAACTGATGGCATAGCAATCGCATCATTAGTGATGTCTTGACCACTGATAGCTGCAGCAGCTACTTTTGCCTCAAAGCTTGCCTTATGCGCCAAAGCTGGTCCTGCAACAATATCGCCAATCGCATAAATATGTGGTGCTGTGGTCTGCTGCTGATCATTCACCACAACTAAACCACGATCCGTCAATTTAACATCAGTTGCATTTAAACCAATCTCATCTGTGTTTGGGCGACGGCCAACAGATACCAAAACATAATCGCTTTTTACGGTTGCTGATTCACCGTCAACTTCGTAAGTAACTGTAACACCATCATCATCTTGTTGTGACGACTTAGCTTGTGCATTCGTTACAATTTTAACTTGATTATTTTCAAAATGACTTAAAACAGGTTGAATCATTTCTTTATCAAAACCATTCAGTATCTGAGGTAACCCTTCGATAATCGTCACTTTAGTCCCTAAGTTGCTATAAACACCTGCTAATTCAGAGCCGATCACACCACCACCAATAATCGTTAATGCTTCGGGAATCTCAGGTAATGATAACGCAGCAGTCGAATCAATAATGCGACCTTCAAAAGTAAAACCGGGGATTTCTACGGGACGTGATCCAGTTGCCAAAATCGCATGATTAAATTCTAGTAAGGTGGAAGAATCATCTGTCATCACATTGACAACTTTATCATCAGCAAAGCGTGCCTCACCCTTATAAATCTCAACTTGATGCTTTTTAAGTAACATTTTCACACCAGTAGTTAATGTGTTCACTACTTCGTTTTGTTTCCAAGATTGCGCTTTTTGCCAATCTAATTCTGGATCATCGACAGTCAAACCAAACGGTGTATCATGCGTTGCGGCATGATATGCATGCCCAACACCGATAAGTGCTTTAGATGGAATACAGCCAACGTTTAAACAAACACCACCAATTTGATTTTTTTCAACAATAGCTACTTTTTGACCTAGCTCGGCAGCACGAATGGCAGCCACATAGCCACCAGGTCCCGAACCAATGACTAATGTATCAACAGCTTGTGTCTGTGCACCAACTACCATTCCTATACCTCCATTAACATGTATGCAGGATCAGCTAGCAACAACTTCAAGTAATTGACTGCTTGTTGTGCTAACATCCCATCAATCAAACGATGATCAAAACTCAAAGACAACTTCAACATTTGCCCAACAGCAAGCTGACCATCCTCTGCAACAATCGCTTCTTTGTTAATTTTACCAACACCAAGAATAGCAGCTTCATTAACATTAATAACAGGTGTAAACCACTGACCACCAGCACTACCAATATTTGAAATTGTTACGGTACCATTAGACATATCTTTCGGCGACAATTGATTATCACGCGCTTTTTGTGCCAAAACTTCTATTTCTTTAGCAATGGCCATGATCGACTTGTGATCGGCACCTTTTATAACAGGTACAAATAAACCTTGTGGTGTATCAACTGCAATGCCAACATTGTATTCTTGACCATAAACGATTTCTTGCTTGTCA
This sequence comes from Leuconostoc fallax KCTC 3537, assembly GCF_000165675.1. Classification (GTDB taxonomy): domain Bacteria; phylum Bacillota; class Bacilli; order Lactobacillales; family Lactobacillaceae; genus Leuconostoc_B; species Leuconostoc_B fallax. The sequence continues at coordinate 82,747 of NZ_AEIZ01000015.1, forward strand.
TCATCAATGTATGCATTCAATTCTGGGAACTTTTTACCAACTGCTGCTAAAGCCTTTGTAAAGTACGCCATATAGGTTAACTTAACGTCTTGTTGGGCTGCAGTCGCCTTAAAGGCTCTACGATGTTCAACTAACTTAGTAACCTCAACTTCATCAAATACCGTCACATGTGGTAAGTTCTGTTTCTGTGCCACCATATTCTTCGCAATTGCACGTCGAATTGGTGTCATTGGAACACGACCCACTTTAGGCGGTTTAACTGATTCGCTTTGAACAATAGGCTCTGCTTGTGGTGTCCTTTGATCAGATGCGCTCGCCCTTTGTGTATCAGGAGTTGGTTGTTCTGACGTCTGGCCTGTAAAGCTCTGCACATCAGCAAAAGTAATATGTCCATGTCGACCAGTCGCTGGGACTTGGGTCAAATCAATGTTATGTTGGCGCGCATATTGCCTTACCGATGGCATGGCTTGTACACGACCATTTACAATTGGTGCACCTGCCTTGTCATCAGCTGAATTTGATGTATTGCTATTCGTTGGTTGCTGGTTATCAACAGTATTAGACTCTGTTTCAACTGCCTTAGCAGGAGCTTTCGATTGGGTATCATTTTCTGCTGTGCCCGTGCCATCACCATCAAATTCAATAATTGGATCTCCAACACTAACGGTTGTTCCTGCATCTACAAATAACTTTGTGATTTTACCAGCATATGGTGATAGCAATTCTTGTAAAAGCTTATCATTTTGTACCTCGGCGACAGCATCTTCTTCTTTAACTGTGTCACCAACCTTGACTAACCAAGATGAAATTTCGCCTTCGGCCATACCTTCACCAATATCTGGCATTTTAAAAATTTCTGTCATGTAAATATCCTCCCTTTACCTGATTACATTAGTCAAAGTTAACAATTTCTTTTACCTTAGCAATGACATCATCGGCATTTGGCAACCAATCATTTTCAGCCAAGGCGAAAGGATAGATGCTGTCCGGTGCAGCAACACGACCAATAGGTGCCTTTAGGTCAAGAATAAAGCGTTCAGAAATTTCACTCATCACACTTGCCCCAATACCAGCTTGACGCTGCGCTTCTTGAGCAACGACGACACGACCAGTCTTAGCAACAGATTGACCAATAGTCTCAATATCCAGTGGACTTACTGTTCTCAAATCAACAACTTCAGCATTAATGCCAGACTTAGCTAATTGTTCAGCAGCAGCCAACGACACAGGCACCATACCGCCATACGTAATAATTGAAATATCTTGTCCTTCACGTGCAATAGCGGCTTTATCTAAAGGTGTCGTATAGTAACCATCAGGTACTTCTCCTTTAATTGAACGATATAACTTCAAATTTTCTAAGAAAATAACTGGGTCATTAGATTCAATTGCGCTAAGTAACAAACCTTTTGCATCTGCGGGATTAGCTGGCATAACGACACGTAAACCAGGCGTTTGGGCTACAATCCCTTCTAAATTATCCGCATGCATTTCTGGTGTTTTAGTCCCACCACCATACGGTGCCCGCACAACAATTGGAAATTGTCGTGTGCCATGAAAGCGGAATCGACCACGAGCCATTTGACCGGCAAGCGAATCCATCACTTCATACAAGAAACCAAAAATTGGATTTCCATGATTGGCCTAAAGCCTTGCGTTGTTAAACCTATAGCTAATCCACCAATACCGGATTCAGCTAAAGGTGTATCAAAGACGCGTTCCTCACCATGCTTATCTTGTAAACCATCAGTCGCACGGAAAACACCACCGTTTTTACCAACATCTTCACCAAAAATCACAACATTTTCGTCACGTTCAAGGGCGATATCTTGCGCATCTGTAATTGCTTGTATATATGTTTTAACAGCCATTTATATTACTTACCCTCACTTTCAAAATGTGCAATTTGTTCCTGCTGGGCTTGACCAGGCTGTGCCAGAGTTTGCTTAATAAAGTCAGATACCTTTTGCTTTTCAACATTATCAGCTTGCTTAACTGCCTCATCAATCTGCTGATTAACTTCTTTAACCCAGCTTTCCTCAGTTTTTTCATTCCATAGTCCCTTATCGCCAAGGTACTTACGGAAACGGATTAATGGATCCATTTTTAGCCATTCGTCGATATCTTCTTGTGAACGATAACGTAATGGATCATCACCACTCATTGAATGCGGACCAAAACGGTTAGTCAGTGTTTCAATGAGCACTGGACCATTCTCAAGGGCCCACTGGCGTGCTGTTTTAGCAGCTAGATACACAGCTAACGGATCCATACCATCTACAACAATACTTGGTAAGCCAGCTGCCCAACCTTTCGCAGCCAAATGTTTTGCTGCTGTTTGCGTATGGCGTGGTGTTGAAATCGCAAAGCCATTGTTTTGAACAAAGAAGACAGCAGGCGCTTGATAATGACCTGCAAAGTTCATGCCTTCATAAAAATCACCTTGTGATGTACCACCATCACCAGTGTAGGTATAAGCAACATTCTTCTTACCGCGCTTTTTAAAGCCTAATGCAATACCAGCTGTTTCAACATATTGAGCGCCAATGATAATTTGTGGAAACCAACCTTTAACATCCCCAAATTCATTACCTTCGTAATGACCACGTGACCAGAGGAAAGCTTTGTAAATTGGTAATCCTTTTAAAACAAGTTGTGGCACATCACGATATCCAGGCATGACATAATCTTCTGAATCAAAAGCATAATTAGAGGCAACTTGTGATGCCTCTTGTCCTGCTGTTGGTGCAAAGAATCCTAAGCGCCCTTGCTTGGCTAGTCGAGTAGAACGATCATTTAGCGTTCTTGATAGCACCATTTGTTTCATTAATTCGACTAATTGGTCATCTTTAAGCCCAACCTTCTCTAAAGCCTGCTTGTCAACAATTTTGCCTTTATTATTCAAAATTTGGAATGTCTTAAATTCGGAATCTTGTCGTTCAAGTTGTGCTTTAAAATCTAATATATCTACCATGTTCATCCTCCTTATAACCGATATCTCAGTTCATTATCATTAACTGGCAAACATTTTGGCAATATCATGATTTGGTATGTGTCCAAAGTAATTGTCAGATGCATCCATTTCATCAAGTACACGTTTAATATTGGCTTCATCAAATTTCTGACCAATTAATTTTTGTCGAAGTGGCGTAATGTCTAGCAAGCCTAAGAAATCACCTTCAAAATGAATGTCGCGAATGATTCCCTCCTCAACTTGTGCAAAGACATCTACTGCACCACCTGTAAACTTCTCATGACTATGGAAATTAAAGGCCGGTGACTTACCGTAATTCCAATCCCATGTTGAGAACTGTCGTTTCTGTAAATCAGTAATCTGCGCATTTTGTGCACTATCCAAAATAATCTCTTGATCCTTACCTTGGTTAGACAAATAATACTGTAACGCTTCAAAGAAACTATCCATTGTCGTTTCTTTAGGTGCATAATTTTTAATCATACCTACACGAGAACGGACTGACTTAGCCGCTTTAGACATGAACTTCTCGTCTGCCACATTCAAAGCGTGTACCATCGTGTCAACATTCGTATCAAAAAGTAAAGTACCATGATGCATTAAATAACCATTAGCATACCGTTGCGCATTCCCAGATATTTTTTGCCATCAATCACCAAATCGTTACGACCAGTAATTTCAGCTGGAATATCCAATGAGTGAAGTGCGGCTAACATGGGTTGCACAAACTTGTGAAAATTGACTTCTGCCGTTTGCTCAACAGGTACGATGAAAGTAAAATTCAAATTACCCAAATCATGGTAAACTGCACCACCGCCTGTAACACGTCTTACAACTTGGATACCATGATCATCGACATATTCTTGGTTGACTTCTTGAAATGTATTTTGATTTTGTCCAAGAATAACAGCATTACGATTTTGCCACAATGTAAAAATTGGCTCATCTGGTTTCAAATCATTTAACAGCCATGTATCCATGGCAATGTTATGGGTTGCATCTGTTTGGTTATTCATCACGTAGCGCATGCATTACTCCTTCATATTCAACGAATTTGTTATCATTTTAGGAAACTGCAACCATAAATGAAAGCGTTTTCCTACGCCCTAATTGTAACTTTCTTCCCCCTAATATGCAAGACTATTACCTGGGTTTGTGGCATGATAGAATTGGAGGTTTTTATGATGTCTACTTTTTTAACAAATGATCATATTAGCATTAATTATTCTGATTCTGGTCAAGATGATCGCCAACCAGTTATTTTAATCAGTGGTTATTCTGGCGTTCAAGGTTCATGGATTGAACAAAAAAGGCCTTATTAGCCAATGGCTATCGTGTCATTACTTATGATCGACGCAATCACGGTGCTTCACAAACGTCACAACAAGGTTTGCGTATTGCGCGTCATGGGCAAGATTTATACGAACTCATTACTCATCTTCAGCTCACTAACGTTAATTTAGTAGGTCACTCAATGGGTGCTGCTACCATCTGGGCCTACCTATCTCTCTGGTATGATCAAAATGTTTCTCACATTATCACAATTGACGAATCACCAAAAACTATTAGCGAGAACGATTGGCAATACGGTCTGTTAGGATTAACTTGGGAAAATTATGCAAACGGTGTCCGTGAGATTGAAACAACACGCATGACCCGACACAAAATTAAATCTGACATCAAGATTGCAATCGGCAAAGAATATCGACCATTTGATTTTGAACTCAATTTACCACTCCTTCGCGATCACACCGCGCAAGATTGGCGTGATGTGATTAAAATGACACACACACCGCAACTGTTTATCGCTGGTAGTGATTCACCATTATGGTCTGCTGATCATGCTAAAGCTGCTCAAAAACTCAATACCAAATATATTGAAGCTATCACTATTGATGGTGCTGGGCATATGCCATATATTGAGTTTCCGGACTTATTCAACCAATATATGTTAGATTTTTTCAAAACAAAAAGCCAATGATAAATATCATTGGCTTTTTAGTACGTCTATTATAGATTAGAATTTCTGATTAAAATCAGATCCCTTTGGATGGTTAGGTACTGTAATCTTACCATCCTTAATTTTCTTTTCAGCTTCATTAACTGCTTTCTTTTGGCTATCTGTTAATTCAGATTTAGTTAACCAAACACCCTTTTCGTTCAAACCATAAGCAATCGTCTTACCACCAGGGAACTTACCGTTCTTATTGTAATCATCAGCAATATTCTTAACACCATCACCCACTGATGTGATTGATGAGGCCATAGTTGATGTGACCTTCTTCCCATCCTTTGACGTATAATTACCGTCTGACTTTTGGTCACGATCGACACCAATAATCAATAAACGATTTTTATCTGTTGCCGTCAACTTTGAATTTTCAGCCTTTGCTTCAGCAAAAGCACCATTACCAACAAAACCAGCAGCTGCGAAAATTGTATGAATACCACTGGCATACATTGTCTGAGTAATTGTCTTACCCTTTGCTGAGTCAGAAAATGAATTGGCATATTGCTTAACAATAGTTAAATCAGAATTTGTTGCCTTAACGCCAGCATCAAAACCTGCATCAAACGCATCAATGATATTACCATGGATACCACCAATGAATCCAACTTTTTTGTCTCCATTTTCAGTTGCTCGAGTGGCTGCGGCTACACCTGCTAAATATGATGATTGTTCTGAACGAAACATCACGTTAGCGATATTTTTCTTACCGTTCACAATATCATCAACCAAAACAAATTTCTGTTTAGGATTTAACTTAGCTGATTTTTGAATGGACTGGTTTAATGAATAACCAATACCATAAACAATATCATACTTTTGGCCTTTTGTAGCCAAACTAAAGTTTTGGTCCAATTCAGATTGATCCGTTGTATTGAAGTAAGCAACTGACTTATTAGATCCAGCAGGAATATTATTGGCTTTCGCATAACGCTTAGCGCCTTCCCAAGCAGATTGATTGAAGGAATGGTCGTCAACACCACCCACATCTAAAACCAAAGCTAATTTAGCTTTATCAGTATCATTAGATGCTGCTTTCTTATTCCCTGTTGCAGCATAAATACCACCACCAATAATAGCAATTGCAGCAATACCGCTGATAATTTGTGTTGATCTTTTCATCGCAATTCTCCCCTAGTGTGCTGAAACAGCACGATTTATTATGACATGATATGTAGCCAATTCTGCCATACCTTATATTATTTGATCATATACTGTCATTCAGATAATAATGACCAACCGATATTCTATTCTACAGATTTTCTTTAGGTTTACAAGCCCATTTTTAGTCCACAATAAAAAGAGCCCAATTAGGCTCTTACTTTAACTTATCTTGCTCATAAGTATGTATACGTTCTAAATTCGCAAAGCTTTGTTGACGTAGGGCTTCGTACAACACAATGGCAACGGTATTCGATAAATTCAATGACCGAATGTGCGTATCATCCTGTGGAATTCGAATCGCTTTTTCAGGATTTTGGCGCATAAACACTTCAGGTAAACCAGTCGTTTCTTTCCCAAATAAGAAATAATGATCACCATCAGTTGCCTGATAGTCTGGCTGTGAATAATCTTGATTAGCAAATTTTGATACCAAATAAAGATGATCCGTTGGCTTTAATGTGTCCAAGAAATCGGGTAAGCTTGGATGCTTAACTAATTGTACATGTTCCCAGTAATCTAGCCCTGCACGTTTGACATGTTTATCATCTAGTTCAAAACCTAACGGCTCAATTAAATGCAAGACAGCATCTGTTCCTGCTGTTGTACGGGCAATATTCCCAGTATTAGCCGGCATTACCGGCTCAAACAATACGATATGATTTGTCATGATTCTTTTGTGTTTCCTTCTAATTTTTTAACTGAATTATCCATTTCCGATGTCGTAGCGTGTGCATCTTCTGCAAATAAATCAGAATTCGTACGCCACCATTCATAAATGTGCGTAACCAATACCTTAACAACCGCATAGGTTGGCACACTCAATATGATACCTAACACACCGAATATGTGTCCCCCTGTTAGCAAAACGACAATAACGGTCACTGGATGAATTTTAAGTGCACTTCCCAAGATTTTAGGTGCAATGACATGCCCTTCAATTGGTTGCTCAATCACGAGAACAATAAGTGCAAACAATACCAACTTTGGTCCACCAGCAACTAGAGCAACGATAAAAATCGGTACTTGCGCCAAAATAGAGCCAACATACGGGATCATATTGAACAGCCCAGCCATGAATGCCAATAAAATACCGTATGGCAAACCAATAATCGTATACCCAATTGAAAACATGATAATAACAGCCAATGCGACGCCCAGCTGACCACGAATATATTGTGCAACTTGTTTGCTTACTTCTTGTAAAACACTTTGCAAGGATGTTTGTGCCTTACTTGGTAATTTATCAGCGATGAAGCTAGATAATTTATTTCCATCTAATAACATATAGAATAAAATAAATGGTGAAGCCACTAGTGTCACACCAACTGTGGTTAATGTTGATGCAATTTGCCCAATACCACTCACACCGCTTTGCAGATACTTGCGACTCCAATCGGCCACAGTTTGGTTAATGTCAGAATTGGTATTAGATAGCCATTCTCTCACCGTTTGAAATTCCGATGTTGCAAAAGTATCGTTAATTACCCGCTGACTATTTTGCCAATAATTTGGCCAATTATCTACTAAACCGCTCACTTGATCACTAATAATCGTCACCGCTATCGTGACAATCAATGCTAGAATAGCCAATACCGCCACCAATACTAAACCTACCGAAAACTTTTTAGGCATTTTAGTGTGAGTATTTAGCCAATTAACAACAGGAATCAAGAGATAATACAAAACACCTGCAATAATGATGGGTGCACCAACCGCCGTAAATAAGGCACGCATTGGTTCAATGATAAATCGAATTTGATAAATCATGAAAATAATGAGCAAAACGAGTAGTGCCATAATGAGGCCATTTAAAACATTATTTCCAGAAAACCAACGTTGATACCAATTTGTTTTATTTGATGGTGATTTCATAAAACACCTCCCAGAGTTATGCCCTTATTTTATCATGAAAATGTTTGCTTTTTATGTGAAAAGGCTTACATATATGATAAAATTGTGGTGTGTAACACAATATCAAATCTATTTTAGGAGAAGCATCATGACAACACATAAGATTCTTTTCGGTACTTATACTAAGCGTATCTCTAAAGGGATTTACGAAGCAGAATTAAACACAGAAACGAAACAATTGACTAACCCGCAATTTATTGGTAGCTTAACTAATCCTACTTATTTTGCGCTTTCACAGGCTAATAAATTATATGCCGTTGAAAATCGTGATGGCCAAGGTGGTGTCGTAACGATGGACAACAGCGCGCGCCCATTACAGGAACTAGAAGTACATCTCAGCGAAGGATCAGCTCCTGCATATATCGGTGTTGATGAAGCACGCCAACTTGTTTATGCTGGTTATTACCATCGTGGTAGTGTTGAGGTATACCGTATTGATGCCAATGGTAAGCTAACACTGAGTGATACTTTCCAAAACGAGGGATCAGGTCCACGCCCAGAGCAAGGCTCTGCTCATGTTCATTTCAGTCACTTAACACCAGATAATCGCTTAGTCGTTGTTGATTTGGGTACTGATGAAGTGATCACCTTTGACGTATCTGATGATGGCCAATTAACAGAGATCGCGCGTTATCGTACTGATGAAGGATTCGGGCCTCGTCATATTCGTTTCTCACCAGATGGCCACTATGCTTACTTGTTGGGCGAACTTTCAAGTCTCTTAAGTGTTTTAAAGTATGATCAAGAAACCGGTCAATTTGAACATGTGATGACAGCCTCAACTATTCCAAATGATTGGACAGAGCACAACGGTTGTGCTGCACTTCGCATCAGCAAAGATGGTCGCTTTATTTATGCTTCTAATCGTGGTCACAATTCAGTTGCTGTTTTTGAAATATCTAATCAAGGTGCAGAAATTAAGCGTGTTCAACTGATTAGTACTGAGGGTGACTTCCCACGTGATATGAATTGGGATGCCAACGAACAGTTCTTGATTGTTCCTAATCAAAACACCGATAATGTTTCATTATTTGAACGTAACGCACAAGATGGTCAGTTGACACTGTTACAAAAGGATTTTGCTATTCCTGAAAGTGTACGTGTTATCTTTGAAAATTAATCACACTAAAAACCAAGTTCGCTTGGTTTTTTATTGACATCATCATAGTAAAAGCGTATCGTTAACTTGTTTAACTATCGTGAGGTCACAATAGTTATTAAAAATAAAGGTTGCCTGTGAGCAACCATTTTTAAGGAGAAAATTATGCGAAGTAGCGCATCAAAAGATATGTCCCCACTTAATGACCATCATATTGGGTCTTACCAGAAAAAGGTCATGTTCTCAACGGCTGCCGGATTTGGATTAGAAAACATGGATATCATGTTCCTATCCTTCACACTATCGTCTATCATTGCGACTTTAGGTATCTCAAGTACAGCTGCCGGATTTATATCTTCGATTACTAACTTAGGTATGCTCATCGGTGGTTTATTTTTTGGTATTTTAGCTGATAAGTACGGTCGGGTTCGTGTATTTACTTATACGATTTGGATTTTTTGCCATTGCAACTTCATTAATGTTCTTTGCTAAAAATATCTATATGATTTATGCGCTACGCTTTCTGGCTGGTATTGGTGCTGGTGGTGAATATGGTAGTGGCATGGCCCTCATCGCTGAGAGTTTTCCAAAAAGAATGGTCGCTCGAATTTCATCTATTTCTGCTGTTGGTGGTCAAGTTGGCGCCATTCTCGCAGCACTTTTGGCCGCGGTAATACTACCACACTTCAGTTGGCATGCATTATATCTCTTCGGTTTACTGCCAGTTATCTTGATTTTCTTTATTCGACGTCATCTTGACGAAAGTCCAGAATTTAAAGCATTACAAGCATCGCCACAACAGCACGTTAAAAGTGGGTCACTCAAAATCCTCTTTGCCACACCGAGTCAAGCTTGGCAAACAGTTGCTTTAACAATCATGGTAATGGTACAAATTGCGGGTTACTTTGGTTTGATGAATTGGTTACCTTCCATCATGCAAAACCGCTTAGGGCTCACAACGTCTAGTTCATCGCTTTGGATGATTGCAACAATTATTGGGATGAGTTTTGGAATGATGACCTTTGGTACTGTGATGGATAGATTCGGTGCTAGGCGTGCTTTTACAATCTTTCTAGTTGCCGCTGCTATTTCGGTCTATGTTTTAACACTTGCAACTAATAAATGGGAATTATTAGGCGCTCAAGTTTTAGTTGGGTTCTTTTCTAATGGTATGTATGGTGGTTATGGTGCTATCTTTGGCTTCTTGTATCCTACTGAAGTACGTGCGACAGCTAGTAACGCCATCATGAACTTTGGCCGCGCAGTTGGTGGCTTTTCAAGCGTTCTCATCGGTTTCTTAATGGACCACTATACCCTTGTTATCGTCATGGGCTTCTTATCAACCGCTTATATGGTGAGTTTGATCGTTATGTTATCCATTCCCAAACTAAAAACTAAAAAAGTTTAAATAAAAAGAACGCCTTAGGCGTTCTTTTTATTTGGCATATGATTCTCAATCCATTGCCATACTTCATCTTTTCCGTATTTAGTTTGTGATGAAAAGAACTGAAAGTCGCTATCTTCTGAATCGAAATTTAACGCTTTTTTATAACACTTTCAGCGTGGTTAAACTTACCACGGGCAATTTTATCAGCTTTAGTTGCAACGACTAAAATTGGCACTTTATAATAATGTAACCACTCATACATCATAATATCTTCTTCGCTTGGTGCATGTCGTGCATCGACCAAACTAACAACACCGCGCAATTGTGCACGCGATGTGATATAGGTTTCAATCATCTCGCCAAAGGCTTCTCGTTGCTTCTTAGAAACTTTCGCATAACCATAACCCGGCACATCAACAAAATAAAGCGCATCTTCCACATTATAAAAATTTAACGTCTGTGTCTTTCCGGGTTGCGCACTTGTTCTAGCCAATCCTTTACGATTAATCAAAGTATTGGTTAAAGAAGACTTACCAACATTAGAGCGACCAACTAAAGCAATTTCGGGTAAATTAGTGACTGGATATTGTGCTGGACTTACTGCACTGATTTCCATTGTTACGTTATGAACTTCCATTATTGCGTCACCTTTTTCAACTGTAGTTCTGGCTGCTCACCATCTTCAACAGTGCCTTTAGTTATGATTACTTTTGCAACATCTTCACGGCTCGGAATATCATACATAATATCCTTCATGACCTTTTCAATAATTGAACGCAAACCACGCGCTCCTGTTTTCCGATCGATTGCCAGACTTGCCATTGCTTGTAATGCTTCTGGTTGGAACTCCAAATCAACATCATCAAATCCGAGCAACGCTTGGTATTGTTTAATGACAGCATTTTTGGGCTCAGTTAAAATCCGAACTAAATCATCAATCTTTAATTCATCAAGTACTGTAATAATTGGTAACCGGCCAATAAATTCAGGTATCAAACCAAACTTGGTTAAATCTTCTGATGCCACATGACGTAAAATATTACCAGATAAAAATTCATCCGTTCGATTAGCATCCATACCAAAACCAATAACCCGCTCACCAAGGCGCTCTTTGATTAATGTATCAATACCAGCAAAAGCACCACCAACAATGAATAAGATATTTGTTGTATTCACTTGAATCAATTCCTGTTGCGGATGCTTACGTCCACCTTGTGGTGGTACGCTAGCTGTTGTGCCTTCTAGTAATTTCAAGAGTGCCTGTTGGACACCTTCTCCAGATACATCTCGTGTAATTGACACATTCTCAGACTTCTTTGCGATTTTATCAATTTCATCAATATAAATAATACCACGCTCAGCTGATTCAATATCAAAATTCGCTGCTTGCAGTAACTTTAAAATAATATTTTCAACGTCTTCACCAACGTACCCTGCTTCTGTTAGCGTTGTCGCATCAGCAATAGCGAATGGTACATTTAAAATTCGTGCCAAGCTTTGGGCCAAATACGTTTTTCCTGATCCCGTTGGGCCCAGTAAAGCAATATTCGATTTTTGTAATTCAACGTCTGTTGTTTTAACTAAACTTTCGTTGATCCGCTTATAATGATTATAAACCGCAACTGCCAATGTCTTCTTTGCTTCATCTTGACCAATCACGTAATCATTCAATTTTGCCACAATGTCATGCGGTGTTGGCAATGACAAAACTTGAGCAGCTTGATCTGCACTCAACTCTTGGTCGATAATATTTTGCGCCAATGCCACACATTCATCGCAGATATATACATTTGGACCAGCAACTAATTTTTAACTTCGTCTGCTGATTTACCACAGAAACTACAAGTAATCGTTTCATCATAATCGGTTGTTTGTGTCATATCATTTAACCTTTATTCTTAAAAATCATCAATCATCATATTCAAAATACAATGAAAAAATATAGGCGCTCACACGTCATGTTCCATTTTACCAGTTTATAATCATTGACGATATAAAAAAGCTGGACAATGTCCAACTTTTTAACTTTATCTCAGTATGTTACTTCGCAACAGCTGAATCAGTTAACTTCTTCATTGCTTCACGCATTGCAATATCATGCTTAAGCATGCTTGCTGATACAGCCGCACGAACTTGTTCAACTTCCATCTTGTAAGTCTCAGCCAAACGACTAATTTCAGCTTCAACTTCTTCATCACTCGGTTGAACATTTTCAGCCTTCACGATAGCTTCAAGAACAAGATTTGTCTTAACACGCTTTTCAGCACCATCTGTGAATTGCTTATGCATGTCATCTTCAGTTTGACCTGAAATTTGGAAGAACATTTCGCGTGAAATACCTTGTTGTTGTAATTGTGCGAAATATTGATCCATTTGACGATGAACATCTTCATCAATCATCGCTTCAGGAATCTTGTCACCGTCAACCTTGGCATTATCTACAGCCTTAGTCAATACAGCATCTTCGAAGGCTTCTTGAGCTGATTGTGCCTTTTCATCTGACAAACGTGTCTTAACTTTAGCTTCCAATTCTGCCAAAGTTTCAACTTCTTCATCAACATCCTTAGCAAATTCGTCGTCCAATTCAGGTAAAGCCTTACGCTTTAATTCATGAATCTTCACTTCAAACAAAGCTTCCTTACCAGCTAAATTAGCAGCTTGGTAATCTTCTGGGAAAGTAACGTTAACGTTAATATCTTCACCAGATACGTGTCCAATCAACTGATCTTCAAATCCAGGAATAAATTGTCCTGAACCCAATTCAAGGCTAAAGTCGTTGGCTTGTCCACCTTCAAAATGTTCACCATCAACAGAACCATCAAAGTCGATAATAACTGTGTCACCCTTTTCGGCTTTAGTGCTCTCTTCTTGCAATACAAGCTCAGCTTGGCCTTCTTGTAAACGCTTGATTTCAGCAGCAACATCTTCATCAGTTACTTTTGTATCTTGCTTGTCAACTTCAAGATTAAGGTAATCGCCTAATTCGATAGCTGGTGCAGTTGTAATAACAGCTTGCATTGTCCAAGCCTTACCTTTTTCCATAGAAACAGGTGCGATGTTTGGACGACCGACTGGTGTAATACCAGCTTCTTCAACAGCAGCTTCATAAGCAGCTGGCAAAACAGCATCCATTGCATCTTGATACAATGCTTCTTCACCAAACTTTGAGAAGAAAAATTGCTTACTAATCTTACCCTTACGGAATCCAGGAACTGATATTTTATCTTTATTACGTTGGAAAGCTTGTTCTAAACCTTCTTCAACTTGTGCGCGTGAGATTTCAAATTCTAATGTGCCTTGGTTTTTTCATCCTTGGCTGGTGTCCAGTTAGACATGATATTTCCTCCGATTTTTCAGTACCATATAATTTTAGACTAAATTTGGAATTATCACAACCGTTTTATCTGATTATTTACATGAATTCCGTGCATTTTGACGCTCTGCGATATTATTTCCAGCACGTCATCAAAAGTAATAAAAAACAGCTCATCGGCTGTTTTTTACACGCGCTGGTTGCGCAACACGTAGTACTTTAGTTAATGAAAAGAGAATCAAACCACTAGCAGTAATAATTGAAATAATCATAAGCGTTGCTCCTGTCTATTTTTTATCATTTTAGCGTGGCAAGATTAAATATAAATCAATCAAAGTTAGTAATTTCAAAAATAGCCTGTGCATAAATTGAGATTGAGCGATATAAGTCATCTAACATCGCAAATTCATTCACCTGATGCATCGTATCAGGTGAATCTGGGAATAAAGCCCCAAAGGCAACGCCGCGTGCCATAAGCCGGCCGTAGGTTCCACCACCAATTACTTGATCATGTGCTGGTAGGCCTGTTTGCTCATGATAGATGCGTAGTAATGTGGCAACCAAAGGATCGTTTGGTGATACATAATGTGGTACTTGAGCATGCCCACCGATTTGTGGTGTTACTGCCCAACCGTTACGTTGATTCGCCAGGCCTTTTTGGATTTCTTCTGGTGTAATCCCCTTTGGATAACGGAAATTGTAGTTAATATAAAGTGTATCATCTGCTTTAAAGCGTTGAATACCGACATTCATAGAAAGCGCGCCCATGACATCATCCGTATAGTTTATGCCAAACTTTTCGCCAATCGTATCATCATGAGATGGTGTACCTAGGTAAGTTAAGAATGCTTTGGCTGTGCCACCAAAGTCATATTGTTGTAAGAAATGTGCCAAATAAGTACCAGCATTCTCGCCCGTCTCTGGCATTGCACCATGCACTTGTCGACCATTAATAAGCAGGTATATTTTCCCGTCTTCTTGGCTTAGGCTCCCTGAAATTACTGGATGATGGCTCAAGTAAGTTTCAAAATCCGAAACTAGATCTTTTGTGTCACCGGTAACTGTCGCACGTGCTTTACCAGGGACCATGTTAGTCCTTAATCCAGCTTCAAAATTGTCAAGCGTCAAGGTACCACCATTGGTCGCTTGATCTTTAATCTCGATTTGAACGTTACCCTTTTCGCCATTAATAATCGGATATTCAGCATCAGGTGAAAAGCCATAAGCTGGTGCGGGTTCGACCTCAAAATAACGGTTCATGCAAGTCCAGTCATTTTCTTCGTCCGTACCAAAAATCAAACGAACACGACGTTTGAGTGGTAAATCTAATTCGGCTAAAATTTTGAAAGCATAATAAGCAGCCATTCCAGGCCCTTTATCATCAGAAGCACCACGCGCAATAATTTTATCATCCGTGACAACAGCCTCGAAAGGATCTGTTTGCCAGCCTTCACCAGCAGGCATCACATCAACGTGAGACAAAATCGCGACATAATCTTGAGCGTCTTGCGGGCCAATTTCAATATAGCCCACTAAATTATCAATATTTTTCACACGAAACCCATCGCGCTTTGCCATTGCTAATATCTTATCCAAAGCAGCCTTTGGACCAGGTCCTAGCGGTGCTTGATCTGTTGCTTGACTATCATCCCTAACACTTTCAACAGCAAGCAACGTACTTAAATCTTCAATAAATTCTGTCTTACGTTTTTCAGTTTCGTTTTGCCAATTAATTGTAACCATTTAATTATGCCTCGCATTTACTTAATATTTTTATTATACGCGTTTGTGGTTTACAATTGTTATGAAAGAGATTCAATTAGGAGAATAAAATGATAATTTTAACAGATAAAATTCTTGAAAATGTCATTAAAAAGCGACCACTACATTCTTACAAAGGAACATATGGGCGTATCGTAGTGATTGGTGGCAACCCTAATTATGGTGGCGCTGTCATAATGAACGCGCTAGCAAGCGTTTATGGTGGTGCTGGATTAGTCACTGTTGCCACAGATCCTAGTAATTTCACCGCTTTACACGCTCATCTCCCAGAAGCCATGGTGACCGATTATCACGATACGACACAGCTACAAATATTAATTAAGAATGCCGATGTTGTCTTACTCGGGTCAGGATTAGGAGAAGATGACACCGCATATCATGTATTACAAGACACTTTAGCAGCAGTCACTTTAAATCAAACACTCATTATTGACGGTTCTGCACTGAGTCTCATTGCACTACATCACTTCCCTTTACCAAATACGCATGTGATTTTAACGCCACATCAAATGGAATGGCAGCGACTAAGTCAAATCAAAATTGATGATCAAAGCCTAGAAAGAAATCAAAGCGCACTCCAACAGCTTTTCCCTGATGCCGTTTTGGTACTGAAACAGTATCACACACAAATTTATCATCAACAGCAAGTCATGTCCCTTACAATTGGTGGACCGCATCAAGCAACGGGTGGTATGGGCGATACATTAGCTGGTATCATTGCCAGTTTTGTTGCACAATTCCATTCAGCAAAATTAGTTGATTGTGTTGGTGCTGCTGTCTATACGCATTCTGCGATTGCAGATGAACTAAGTATCACGCAATATGTCACTTTGCCTACGCAAATTAGTATGGCATTACCAATTTTCATGAAAAACATGCCAATTAACTTTAATAATAAAAAACGTTTTGTAATTTTCTTCAAAACGTTTTTTAGTTTATTCATAAATGCGCATGCCATCTTGAATACCCAATAAATTATAACCTGTTGATCGCATAGCTGTTGTAGTGTCGATTTGTGAACGCGTTAGCTGTTGCTTGAATATATCTTCATATGTTGCAACAGACACTACTTGACGTTTTTCTAATAAATCATGCAATAACGTCTTTGGAACATATTCCTCAAAGTTAGATTGTAACGTGACACTATAAAGTTCGGCTTCAGCGCCACTGCCATAACTAAAGACCGCAATATCATCGCCTGATTGTAGATCACTCGCATGACACAATAAGGATAACAAACTCAAATAAACTGAACCAGTGTACAAATTACCCACTTGTCGACTAAACCGTTGACTTTCCTGTAGATGATTCATTAATAGGCTTTGTTGTTGTTCTGTCGCTTGTGGCAAAATTTGTAATAAAGCTTTTTTACCCATTTTAGTATAAGGTAAATGAAAAACAAAAGCGGATAATTCATCAATACTTTTGTGATTTTGCTGTACATAACGTTGCCACAATGTCATAAACATTTCTTTATAAACATCTGTTGATAGATGTCCATCGACTATTGCTTCACTACGATCTAATGGTCGCCAAAAATCCATCACATCGCGACTCATATAAACAGAATCATGATTAATACTTAAGATTTTAGGATTTGCTGCAACAATCATCGCAACTGCCCCGCCACCTTGGGTAACCTCTCCAGGTGTAGCTAGACCATAACGTGCAATATCAGCCGCAATAACCAATACCCGCTTTTCTGGATGCAAGGTAACATAATCACGAGCTTGCATTAGACCATACGTTCCCGCATAGCATGCCTGTTTCATTTCAATTGTTCGTGAGAATTCGGATAATCCCAAAAGACGTTGAATATACATTGCACTTGATTTTGAATTATCAATACCTGATTCAGTTGCTACAATGACCATATCAATTTTTTGGCGATCCTGATCATCAATAATTTGTTTTGCAGCATTTGCTCCCATTGTCACAATATCTTCATTGGGTGGTATAACTGCCTGATAATCCTGTCCAATACCAATTGTATACTTATCTGGTTCATCCCCTCTGGCTTTAGCTAATGCGACTAAGTCTAAAACATAGCCTGGTGTATAAAAACCAATTTTGTCAATACCAACTACTGTCATCTATTTGATCCTTCTTCATTTACTTCTCTGCATATGTATCTAGCAAAAAAGCAACGCTATTACGCTGCTCAATTATTTAGTACAATGCTTTTACTTTTTCTTGAATACTTTCAGAATTGATGAAATCATCATATGTTGTATCAATACGATCAACTGCACCTTTATGGCTCACTTCAACGACATGATTAGCTGTCGTTGCCAAGAATTCATGGTCATGCGATGTCATGACGATTGAACCCTTAAAATCAACAACCGCATCGTTTAATGATTGAATCGATTCCAAATCCAAATGGTTTGTTGGATCATCCATTAGCAAAACATTGGCTTTTAATAACATCATCTTTGCCAAAACAATACGTACCTTTTCACCACCAGATAATACATTAATTGTCTTTAACGCATCGTCTCCACGGAATAACATCTGACCTAACATACCACGTAAACTGGTGTTGTCCTTTTGCTCTTCATCTGCAAAATCACGAAGCCAATCTAAAATGACTGCATCTTGTTTATCAAAATTATCATTCAAATCTTTCGCAATGTATGAACGTGACGTTGTTACACCCCAAGTCACTGTACCACTATCTGGCTCTAAGTCACCGGCAATAATTTGCATCAACGTTGTCGTTGCTAAATCTGAGCGTGATAGAATAGCAATTTTATCACCGGGACGTCCAATAAATGACACATTATCTAATACTTTTTCACCATCAATAGATTTTGAAATATTTTCTACACGTAACATATCATTACCAAGTTCACGATTAATCTCAAACTTGATATACGGATATTTACGTGAAGATGGCTTGATATCATCTAATGTAATTTTATCTAATTGCTTTTTACGCGCTGTTGCCTGTTTAGATTTAGAAGCATTGGCAGAGAAACGCGCAATAAATTCTTGTAATTGTTTAATCTGCTCTTCTTTTTTAACATTTTGGTTAGATTGTAATCTTTGTGCTAATTCTGAAGATTCCCGCCAAAAATCATAGTTTCCCACAAACGGCGTAATTTTGCCAAAATCAACATCCAAAATGTTCGTTGAAACAGCATTCAAGAAGTGACGATCATGAGAAACAACAATGACTAAGTTAGGGAAATCAGCCAAGAAATCTTCTAACCAATTAATCGTTTGAACGTCCAATCCATTGGTTGGCTCATCAAGAACCAAAATATCAGGATTACCAAATAAAGCTTGGGCCAACAATACTTTCACTTTATCATTTTCTGTCAATTCGCCCATCATTGTGTATTGCATGCTGTCGTCAATACCCAATTTATTCAATAATTGACCTGCTTCAACTTCAGCATTCCAACCATTCAACTCTTCAAATTCTGCACCTAACTCCGCAACTTTCGCACCATCAGCGTCATTAAAGTCTGGCTTAGCGTATAAAGCATCCATCTCTTGTTTAACTTGGTATAGACGTTGGTGCCCCTGAATCACAGTATCCATCACAGAAAATTCATCAAAAGCAAAGTGATCCTGCTGCAAAGAACTCATACGTTCATTATCACCAATAGCGATAGTACCTTCTGTTGGTTGTAATTCACCTTGTAATAATTTTAAAAATGTTGATTTACCAGCACCGTTTGCACCAATAATGCCGTACGTGTTGCCAGGTGTTAATTTCAAATTAACATCTGAATAAAGTTTTTTCCCTGAGAAACTAAAACTCATGTCTGCGACTGTAATCATTAGGGTTTATTCCTCCATAAAATAACGCATTTCAGCGTATTTTTCACTTTCTCTAGCATAACAGAAAAAGCGCGAATTTTCGCGCTTTCCTCTATTTTTTATCCCAAGTCTCTGGATCTCTTTTCCAATCTTGTAACGTAGCAATTTGATTTTTATCTAACTCACCACGTGCTATAGCGGATTCCATCAATTGTGTATAGTTTGTTAATGACGCATATTGTGTTTCAGCTGCTGCAAAATTTTTCTCACCAGCTGGTAATTCATAAGAGAATATACTCGTCACACCCGAAACAATACCTCCGGCATCTTGTACAGCTTTAACGGCGCCAAGTACTGACCCACCTGTTGAAATCAAATCATCAATTAACACAACATGACGATTATTGACATTGGCACCTTCAATTTGACGTCCGGCGCCATGATCTTTAGGCTTACTTCGCACATAAATCATAGGTAACTGCATCACTTCTGCAACCCAGGCTGCATGAGGAATACCAGCAGTTGCAACACCACCAATAATCTCAACATCAGGATACAATTCTCTGATAAGTTGTGCTAGACCTTGTGCAATGTTACGTCGCACTTCTGGAAAGCCAATCGTCATCCGATTATCAGTATAAATTGGACTTTTAATGCCTGAAGCCCATGTGAAAGGTTCCTGAGGAGAAAATTTAACAGCCCCAATTGTTAATAAATCATTAGCTACACGCTGTGCATAATCAATCATTATTCACTCCATTCTTTTTTAGCTCGCATATAAGCTGTCACAGGATCTTGCGCCTTGGTAATACTACGGCCAATAACTAAACCACTCGCAGCCAATTCACGTGCTTGACTGGGTGTCGTGATCCGCTTTTGATCGTCTGCGCTATCACCTGCTAGGCGAATACCTGGCGTGATACGCAAAAATTCCGGTGCAGTCACTTGTAAAATAGGTGTCGCTTCTAAAGCTGAACTAATCGTTCCATCAATGCCTTGTTGATAAGCTAACTCTGCCAAATGCTTAACACTTTGCGTCATGGTTAACGTGGTTGATTGTGTTGATTGCATCTCAACTTCAGTTAAAGAAGTTAACTGCGTCACAGCCAATAGTTTTAAGTCAGAATTCTGTTTGGCAGCCACTGCTGCCTCTAACATCTTCGCCCCACCCATTGCATGTAAAGTAAGGTATTGAACGTCTAAACGTGTGATTGTGCGTACTGCTTGTGCAACCGTATTTGGAATATCGTACAATTTTAGATCCAAAAAGATGGTAAATCCCGCTTGTCGTAGTTCTCTGACAAAATCTGGCCCTGTCGCATAAAATAATTCCATACCAATCTTTATAGCTGGCTTAGGTTGAACGTGCTCAAATTTTTTAAAAATTGACGTGCTAAATCCGCAGTTGCAAAATCTAATGCAATAAATATTGGATGATCCATCATTACCCTCACTCATTAATTTTTAAGACATTTCCTCAGCTGAAAAACTACGGCTTTCCAAAATGTCAATAAATGCTTTGACAGTATCTAGTGCAGTAAATAATGGCACCGCATTTTCAATGGCTGCATCTCGAATTAATTGCCCGTCAGCAGCAACGCGTTCATCAGCTTCAGCCGTATTAATGACAACTTGTAGAGATTGTGAACGAATTGCCGACACAGCATTGTTATCAGATTCATCTATTTTATCCAAAACCGTAACAGCTAGATTCTCTTGTCCAAAATACTCGCCAGTTCCCGCAGTGGCAAACAAGGCAAACCCTAGGTCATAGAGGCGCTTAGCCAATTCTAGGGCTTCGGCTTTATCTGAATCTGCAACTGTAAACAATACATTACCATACTTCGGTACTTTAATATTAGCTGCTACAAAGGCCTTATACAATGCTTTTGACAGTGTCTTATCGGATCCCATTACTTCACCGGTTGATTTCATTTCTGGGCCAAGCAATGAATCAACATCTGGTAACTTCGTAAATGAGAATACTGGTGCTTTAACATGAACCATATCGCTCTCTGGCACTAAACCAGTTGTCAATCCCATATCAGTTAACTTTTCGCCCAACATCACACGTGTTGCTAATTGCGCTAGTGGCAAATGTGTGACCTTACTAATGAATGGTACTGTTCGTGATGCACGCGGATTAACCTCAATAACATAAGCAGTATTTTGATGAATCACAAACTGGACATTCATCAACCCAATTGTGCGCATCCGTTTAGCCAAGTTAATAGCAGCATTGACCATTTCATTTTGTACCTTTTGTGATAAGTACTGTGGTGGATACACACTCATCGAATCACCAGAATGCACACCAGCACGTTCAATATGTTCCATAATTCCTGGAATAACAACAGTTTCACCATCACTCAAGACATCTACTTCAGCTTCTTGTCCTTCCAAGTATGAATCAATCAAGACTGGGTGATCATTGGATACTTTAACTGCACGCTGCATGTAGTCTTTTAGCTCATCATCGTTAGCAACAATTTCCATTGCGCGGCCACCCAAAACATAACTTGGTCGAATTAAGACAGGATAACCAATTTCATCAGCAGATGTTAATGCTTCAGCGACAGTTGTTGCTGTTTTACCAACTGGTTGTGGTAATTTCAAGTCCTTAATCACTTGATCAAAGGCTTCTCTATCTTCAGCGCGATTTAAATCTTCAACCGTTGTGCCTAAAATTTTAACGCCTGCATTTTGCAAATCTTCCGCCAAATTAATGGCTGTTTGGCCACCAAATTGAACAACAACACCGATTGGCTTTTCTAATTCTGTAACGTTTAAAACATCTTCTAACGTTAGTGGCTCAAAATATAGTTTATCTGAGATTGAGAAGTCTGTTGAAACTGTTTCGGGGTTAGAATTCATCACAATGGCTTCGTATCCGGCACGTTGAATAGCTTTAACAGAATGTACTGTCGCATAATCAAATTCAACACCTTGACCAATACGAATTGGTCCTGACCCCAAAACCAAAACGGACGGCCGTTGGCTCACAATAGCCTCGTTTTCTTGTTCATAAGTAGCATAGTAATAGGGTGTTTTTGAATCGAATTCAGCCGCAACTGTGTCAACCATTTTGTAGACAGGTAAACAGTCAGCGGATTGACGAAAATCACGAATTTCTGCAGCTGTTTGGTGCCACAATTTTGCAATTGTCACATCAGCAAAGCCATTCTTTTTAGCATATTTTAGTGTTGGCAGATCATTAACATGTTCAGCTAACGCTTTTTCAATTTCAATAATATGTGCAATTTTATCTAAGAAAAAGTCATTAATTTTTGTCTTATCTTGTATGGTTTCAATAGTAACACCACGGCGTAATAAGTCAGCAATCATAAACAAACGATCATCACGTGCTGGCATCAGCATATCTAATAGTTCATCCGTCGACAAATCAGGATAAGTCATATCATCAAAACCAATGACATCGATTTCTAATGACCGCACTGCTTTTAATATGGCCTCTTCTAAGTTACGACCAATGGCCATTACTTCACCAGTAGCCTTCATTTGCGTGCCTAAATGACGATTGGCTGAAGTGAACTTATCAAATGGCCATCTTGGAATTTTAGCCACAACATAGTCCAAAGCTGGTTCAAATTCAGCTTTTGTTGTGCCTGTCACTGGATTAACAATTTCATCAAGTGTTAAGCCAACTGCAATTTTAGCAGCCATTTTAGCAATCGGATATCCCGTTGCTTTTGAGGCCAAGGCTGATGAGCGACTTACTCGTGGGTTAACCTCAATGATATAGTATTTGTAGCTTTGGGTATCCAAAGCCATCTGAATATTAACCCCACCTTCAATTTTCAGCGCACGAATAATTTTCAAAGCAGCATCACGCATCATCTGCAATTCACGGTCAGAAAGTGTCTGTACTGGCGCAACAACAATTGAATCTCCGGTATGAATACCCACGGGATCAAAATTTTCCATAGAAGCAACAACAAGCGCATTATCGCTAGAATCTCTCATTACTTCAAATTCAATTTCTTTATAACCAGCAATTGAACGTTCAACCAAAATCTGTGTAACCGGTGATAAATCTAATCCGTTCGTTGCAATTTCAACTAATTGGACATGATCTTTTGCAATACCGCCACCAGTACCACCCAACGTATACGCGGGTCGGACAATCACAGGATAACCATGCTGATCAGCAAATGCCAAGGCTTCATCTAAAGTTGTGGCAATCGTTGACTCTGGAATAGGCTCATTGAGTCGCTCCATCAATGCTTTGAATTCTTCACGATCCTCCGCTTCTTCAATAGCAGATAACTTCGTACCAAGTAATTCAATGCCCAACGCATCTAAGATACCTGCTTCAGATAAGTCTTTAGCCATGTTCAAACCAGTTTGTCCGCCAAGTGTTGGTAAGATAGCATCAGGGCGTTCTTTACGAAGAATACGTTCCATGAAATCTAAACTTAACGGTTCAATATAGACTTTATCTGCAATCTCAGCATCTGTCATGATAGTCGCTGGATTAGAATTCACTAAAATCACATAATAGCCTTCTTCTTTTAACGAAAGTGCAGCTTGAGTACCTGAATAATCAAATTCAGCAGCTTGTCCAATCACAATTGGTCCAGAACCAATTACTAATATCTTTTTAATGTCATTACGTTTAGGCATTCTAGTATGCACTCACTTTCTTTTGTTTTACTTGGCTTGGCTCTCTGCAATCATCTTCAAAAAGTCATCGAAAATGTATTCAGCATCATGCGGACCTGGCGCAGCATCGGGATGAAATTGTACTGAAAAGGCATGATGATTCTTTAATGTTAACCCTTCGACAGTCCCATCATTTACTTCTTCATGTGTGACAGTTAATGACGTGTCCGCTAGACTTTCACGATCAACAGCATAGCCATGATTTTGTGAAGTAAAATCCAAACGTGCTTTGCCAATGTGACGTACCGCATGATTAAACCCACGATGACCAAACTTCATTTTGAACGTCTGTGCCCCGTTCGCTAAGGCAAATAGTTGATGTCCTAAGCAAATGCCCATAAGTGGTAACTGTTCTTGTAATTTCTGAATCATTGGAATTGCATACGCTACATTTTGCGGATTGCCGGGGCCATTTGACAATAAGACCGCATCAGGATGTGCTGCTAAAACTGTTTCAGCACTAACATCCGCTGGAAATACCATGACATTCACACCACGTTTTGCTAGCGCGCGTAGAATAGAATTCT
Source organism: Leuconostoc fallax KCTC 3537 (assembly GCF_000165675.1). Taxonomy (GTDB): domain Bacteria; phylum Bacillota; class Bacilli; order Lactobacillales; family Lactobacillaceae; genus Leuconostoc_B; species Leuconostoc_B fallax. The sequence continues at coordinate 107,366 of NZ_AEIZ01000015.1, forward strand.
TTAGGCCAAAATCAATCAAAGCAACAGATACGCCATCAGTTGGATTTTGATACTGACTTTGTGTTGTTGCATGCGCTACTAAATCAGTAGGCGTTGCGTAAGCTTTTAACTTTGCCAAGACGTCTTGTGTAACTTCGCTCACCAAAGCTGCTTTCATCACACCATATTCACGTAATTCTTTAGTGAGTGCACGTGTGTCAACGCCTGTAATACCAGGCATTCCCGTTTGTTCAGCCCATTCTGGCAAGCTCATCATCATTCGCCAATTACTAGGGCGTCGCGCAACTTCATGCGTGACAATCGCTGTCGCTGCTGGACGTAAGCTTTCAAAATCATCACGATTGACACCATAATTGCCGATAAGTGGATAGGTAAAGACAATCATTTCGCCACGATATGATAAGTCCGTAATGGATTCTTGATAACCCGACATTCCTGTATTGAAGACTAATTCGGCGATAACATCTTTGTCCGCACCAAACCCTTCTCCCTCATAGACTGAGCCGTTTTCTAAAACTAAATATTTCGTTGTCATATCGCGTACTCCTTTTATTTTTAACGTTGATATACTTGTTGACCTGATACCCAAGTTGCCTGTGTTTCACCATAAACTTGCCAGCCAATGAAAGGTGTATTCTTACCTTTAGATAGAAAATCGTCCACTGCAATAGTTGTCAAATGTGTTAAATCAAATAAGGCCAAATCTGCTCGCTGACCCACCGCAATTTGAGTTGGTGCGTCTAAATGGAAAGCTTTAACTGGTGCAATCAACATCCGATCAATCAGTGTTCCAAGAGATAGTAATCCTGACTTTACCAAATGTGTATATAGTAACTGGAAACTCGTCTCGATACCTGTAATACCAAATGGTGCAACAGCAAACGACTTTTGCTTTTCTTCTGTACCATGTGGTGCATGATCCGTTGCAATCATGTCAATTGTGCCATCTATTAGGCCAGCAATTAGGGCTTCTCGGTCCTCTTGCGCACGTAGTGGTGGGTTCATTTTAAAATATGCATCATCTTTTTGAATCGCATCATCACTTAATAATAAATGATGCGGTGACACTTCAGCGGTCACATGGACACCCTGAGACTTAGCCATTCGAACTAATGCCACACTCTCTTTAGTAGAAATGTGTGCCACATGGTAATGCACGCCAGTTACTTTTGCAATGACTAAATCTCGCGCTAATTGTGAACTTTCCGCAAGACCTGTAATACCTGGTAGACCTAACTGTTGCGATACCTCACCATCATTCATAACACCGCCGTGTAACAATGTATCATCTTCCAAATGTGCAATGAGTGGGCGTTTTGCTTTGGCTGCTGCAGTCATCGCTTGCAACATTGTATCTGCTGTTTGGACACCTTTGCCATCATTTGAGAATGCAATGGCACCTGCTTCAGTCATACCTTGAATATCGTTAATCGTATGGTCAGTTAAATCCTTTGATATTGCGCCAATCTGTTCGACATGGATTACACTATTTTCTTGATTACGCGCTATTTGGGCCGCTAGTTTAGCTTGATCATCAGGAACGGGATTAAGATTTGGCATTGCCATAACTGTTGTGAAACCACCCCGAGCTGCTGCTAAACTTCCTGTCTGAATAGTCTCTTTGTACTCAAAACCAGGTTCGCGGAAATGGACGTGGACGTCAACCAGACCTGGTGTTAGGAAGTGACCTTGTGCATCAAACACGTCTGCTTGTACATCAGATAGATTGTCACCTATTTCTTTAATCGTACCATCTTGGATTAAAATATCACGTTGAATGGTTTGTTGATTATCTGATAAAATTTTTGCATTTTTAATGAGTAACATGATTCGCTCCTATAAATTCAATTCGCTCTAACGTGCTGAATGATCAACGCGGCTGTCTTGTCCTACCCACTCTAAAATAGCCATACGCGCAAATACCCCATTCTTCATCTGTTCAAAAATTTTAGACTTGGGTGCTTCTACTAAGTCATCAGCGATTTCGACATCACGATTAACCGGCGCTGGATGCAGGATAATGGCGTCAGACTTTAATGCATCATATCGTTGATGTGTTAACCCGTATGCCTGATGGTATTGTGCTGTTGAAAAGTTTTGGTTTTCAACTTGTGTGATGCGTTCGTGTTGTACTCGTAAAAACATTGCAACATCTAACGATTCCCACATGTCATCAATAGCAACAAATTGACCATATTGATTAAAATCATCATGATACCAATATTCTGGTCCACTAAATGTTAAATTAGCACCCAATTGGTTTAATATTTCAGCATTAGATCTGGCTACTCGTGAGTGCGCTAAGTCACCAACAATTCGAATATTTAACCCGTCAAAGTGACCAAACTGTTCATAAATTGTAACAAGATCCAACAGACTTTGTGACGGATGTTGACCACTACCATCACCCGCATTGACAAGATATGGTGTTGGTTGCCCACTATTTTGTAATGCCGTTGTGTACCAAGCATTTTGAGAGTGACGAACAACTGCCACATCCACACCAATGGCTTTCAGGGTCTTTAAAGTATCTAATAAACTTTCACCTTTGGTCATTGAACTCGTTTGTGGATTAACAAATATATTTTGCCACCCAAGTTTCAACTCTGCCATTTGAAAACTACTATGTGTTCGGGTTGAATTTTCAAAAAATAAATTGGCAACAGTCAATGACTTAGCATGTGGTTGCGCACCACGCTTCAATGCTAATGACCGCTGAATTAATCCTAACACGATATCAGATGATAATGAATTTATATTCAATAAGTTATGCATATATACCTTCTTTATACAAAAAACCGAGCAGCTCACAGCCTGCTCGGTTCCGTAAAAATAGGTACGGAGAATACACTATCCCCGACTTCAATTATATCGTTTCCTTGCAGGCCTCTCTGGACCCAATTAAAGGTTCTATTTATTTTAAAGTATGATACCATTTTTTAAAGCGCTGACGCAAACTTATAACTCAAAAGTTTCTTGCGTTTTAGCTTGCTTTACACGAACAATATCTTCTTTTGCATGAATTAATTGCGTTATTAAGCTATTAATTGGCATTGAAATTTGATGTTGCGCACCCAATTTGGCAAAGTAGCCATTTAGAAAATCAATTTCTGTTCGCTTAGCACCCTGTATATCTTGATACATTGACGGATAGTGTGCACCAGCAACTTCTGGTTTTAGGAGCTCAGCCAATGTATCCATAATATCTTGTACATCGACACGAATGCCGACTGCTTCTCCTACAGCTTTAATCTCATTTAGGATGCCCAATGATAATTCCATTTGGTTTCCAGCTGTACCAAATTCAGCAATGCTGGCATCTAACAATACAGACAATGGATTCAAAACGGCATTAATACCGGCTTTTCGCCAAATATCAGTCATCACATCCCGAGATAATTCAGCATTAAGCTCTCCTTGATTTAAAGCGGTGATAATATCTTCCGCATCTCCACCACCGATAGCCTGTAAGCGAATTGACCCAGTACCTGTTACATGAATTTCTCCTGGCGCTGCTAGACTAGAAGTCCACAAAGTTACACCGGCATATATCTGTTCCCGATCAACGTGTTTTTGTATAACTTCAATATTTCCTAATCCATTAGATAATACTAACAACTTCGTTTGTGGCGTAATGATATGGGCAATATCAGTTAGCATTTGATTTAATTGTGGTGTTTTAGTGAGTAAAATAATTAGGTCAAACGTACCATGAATCTCTTTGGGCGTTACGACCGGCATGAAATACCGTTTTGACTCGCCAGCATCATTGACTACTTTCAATCCCTTTGTATTAATCGCAGCAATATGTGCAGGCCATCCATCGATACCAGTCACTTCATGACCAGCTTTTTGCAATTTAATACCTACACGGGAACCTAGCGCACCAAAACCAGCAATTGCTATTTTCATCATATTGATTCAACAATGTATTCAGAGACATATTCTGTCATACATTTTATCTCCTATATAAAAATTAACTTTAAATTCAGATTACCACATTTATACGTGTACTACCTTTTAAAACGTTGTGAATAAAATGGCAAAAAATTAATTTAATGAGTATATTTTGCAGTTATTTAATTAAAAACATACTAAAAAGCCACCAGCTATTGCATTTGCTGGTGGTTAACTTATTAAAAGTAATAAATAAAAATCAAATAAGATGAGATTAATTTGATTTAGTTTTTATCAATGATCTGAAATAACGGTAAAATGTTAATGCCATAACTAAGAAGAAAATAGCAATCGCTAATAATAATGTTTTATTTGTCTGATCATGATAAACCAAAATCGCACGGATAAGTGCTGTGACACCAATATAAAGAAAACTTTCCATAGAAATATGGGCATCTTTAACAAAATATTCACGTACCAAACTCATAAACTCAAAAAACAAAAAACAGCTAGGGTTACTTCTGTAATTTCAGTAAAGTGCGTTCTGATGTTTGCAACAGTGAGGAGTTGTGCTAAACTGATGATTTCTCTAATTAAAAACCCGAAGATAATAATACCAATAATTAAAATTGCAACGTTAAGTACATACTCAATATAATGTGCAACACGTTGATGCCATTCATGTTTCATAACTTAATGTCCTCATTTCCAATGCGATTCAATACATTTAGAAGTCAAATAGGCTCAATTGATTTTCATCTGGCATACCATCTAGCGCACTATTTTGTGTTAGGAATTCAATGATTGTTTGAGATACTTTACCACGCTTCTTTAAATCTTCCTTACTCAAAAACGGTTTCTCAGCACGAGCAGCAACAATTTGATTAGCAACGTTATCGCCCAAGCCCGGAATTGCATTAAACGGTGCAACCAAGTGATTGCCATCAATAATCCATTCTGTTGCCTGTGAACGTTCTAAGTCAACCATATCAAAAATAATACCACGTTCTAACGCTTCATTCGCCATTTCAAGTACGGTTTGTGTCTCTTTATCTTTAGCCGTTCCTTCATTACCTAATGACTTAATCTTTTGCAATGCTGCCTTAGTAGTTTCCTTTCCACGGCTCATTGCCTCAATATCAAACATCGAAGCACGCACTGAGAAGTAAGCTGCGTAATAAATTGTTGGCATATATACTTTGAAATAAGCAATTCTCAAGGCCATCAAAACATAGGCTGCCGCGTGCGCACGTGGAAACATATATTTAATTTTGAGCATAGATTGAATATACCATTCCGGAATGCCACCGTCACGCAATACCTTTTGATATTCATCTGTAATGCCTTTTCCTTTACGCACCTTTTCCATAATATTGAAGGCATCAGCTGATTCAATACCCCAGTTAATTAAATCCGTCATGATTTTATCACGCGTTCCAATCACTGTACCAATTGTGGCTGTACCATTATGAATCAGTTCATTAGCATTCCCCAACCACACATCGGTTCCATGAGATAATCCTGAAATTTGAAGCAACTCTGAATAACTATGTGGTTGTGTTTCCTCTAACATGCCCCGAACAAAATTAGTACCAAATTCTGGTAGACCCAAGGTACCGGTTTTGGAAAATATTTGCTCTGGTGTCACGCCTAATGCTTCTGTTGACGTAAATAAGCTCATCACGCCAGGATCACTAGCTGGTATCGTTTTAGGATCAATACCCGTCATATCTTTTAATGTTCGAATCATTGTCGGATCATCATGTCCCAAAATATCCATTTTTAATAAATTATCATGAATAGAATGATAATCCATGTGAGTTGTTTGCCATAATGACTTTTGATCATCAGCTGGATATTGGACTGGTGTAAAATCATAAATTTCATATTCTCTGGGAACAATTAAGATTCCACCCGGATGTTGTCCAGTGGTTCGCTTAATTCCGGTCACCCCTGCAGCCAAACGCTCTTCTTCAGTCCCACGATAGTTTACTTCATGATCGCGTTCATAACCTTTAACGTATCCAAAAGCTGTCTTTTCAGCAACTGTCGCAATCGTTCCGGCACGATAAACATTATGCTCACCAAATAATACTTTCATATAATTATGCGCTAATGGTTGATAGTCACCCGAAAAATTCAAATCAATATCTGGCACTTTGTTTCCGGTAAATCCCATAAACGTTTCGAAAGGGATATTTTGGCCATCCCCAATTAAAAATTCGCCTGAATGATTAGGATCCTCTTTTTCTGGTAAATCATAACCTGATTCATATTCTTTTGGATCAACAAATTCAAGATAATCACCATGTACAGAGCGATAATGTGGTGGTAAAGGATTTACTTCAGTGATACCAACCATTGTCGCAACAAATGACGAACCCACTGAACCTCGTGAGCCTACCAAATAGCCGTCTTTGTTAGACTTAGACACTAAACGCTGCGAAATAATATAGTGCGGTGCAAAGCCATTACCAATAATCGCCTTCAACTCTTTATCAATTCTAGCCTGTATCAATTCTGGAATTGGTTCGCCATACCATTCTTTTGCTGTTTGCAACGTCATCTGCCTCAACTCTTCATCGGCACCTGGAATATTAGGCGGATAAGAACCATCTTTTAATGGCATGATAGCTTCTAATCGATTTGCAATCACATGCGTATTATCAATGACGACTTCGCGTGCTAAAGCTTCACCAAGAAAACTAAAGTCGTCTAATAATTCTTGCGTTGTTTTAAAGTAATTATCGGGTAACTCTGTTCGATTTTGTGGATTTCCTGGTTGCGTTGCTAATAATATCTGACGATAAATTTTATCTTCAGGATTGGTATATTTAACATCGCCAGTTACAACAACCGGCTTATCTAAATCATGACCGAGACTAATCATATCCTTCAAAATACTTTGCAAGGCTTCTGGAGAAGCAATTAATTGACTCTCCAGCATTGGTGCATAGTTAGCAGTTGGCTGTATTTCTAAATAATCATAATACTGTGCCTTTTTTCTGCTTCAGCTCGTCCTTTTTCAATTAAAGTGACAATAACTTCACCACCCGTATCACCAGATCCAACAATTAAACCGTCACGATACTGATTTAAAATAGATCTTGGAATTCTTGGCACCCGATTAAAAAATTCAACGTTAGATCGAGAAACGAGTTTGTATAGATTCTTTAAACCAGTTTCATTTTGAACAAGTAACGTTGCATGTACCGGTCGGCCGTGTTTCCAAGCATGACCATCAGTCATATGGTCATTCAGTTGATCATGAGATTGGATATCAAAACGTTCTTTGACTTCTTTTATTTCACGCCAAGCAATGTGTCCTGTTGTTTCCGAATCAAATATTGCTCGGTGCGCTTGCTCCAAGTTGATATTAAACTTTTTAGCAATGGTCCCCAAACGATAACTTCTATAATCGGGGTATAACCAACGCGTTAGTGGCAGTGTATCAATGACTGGATTAGCGAGTGGTTCTTGGTGATAGCGGGCATAACCTGCATTCATAAAACCAACATCAAAAGTTACGTTATGCCCGACTAGAATTGCATCGCCACACCATTCTCGAAAGCGATTCAGTGTTGTTTCCTCAGGATCTGCATTGGCTACCATTGTATCCGTTATGGAAGTCAGATTAATGGTGAATTCACTCAACGGAAAACCAGGATTAATATATTCTGAGAACTTATCAATAACGTTACCGAGTTGCATTTTAACTGCTGATAATTCAATAATATGATCACTAACTGCTGATAAACCGGTTGTTTCTAAATCAAACGCAACATAAATAGTGTCCGCATCTAATAACGAAACTGGCGCTAAATTAAAGGCAATTGGTTCACCATCTTCTACTAAGTTAGCCTCCATACCGTAAATCATTTTCATACCGGTTTTCTTACCAGCCGCTACCGCCTCAGGAAATCCTTGTACGTTACCAGTATCCGTAATCGCCAAAGCTGTATCTCCCCAGCTTTTAGCAAGTTGAGCTACCTTTGCATAATCCGTTACTGCATCCATCGCTGACATATTAGAATGCACATGCAACTCAACTCGCTTCGTTTCTCCATCATAAGGCTCTTGACGTTCTTGATGATCAACAACTTGCAAATCATAAATGTTCAAGGCAAGCTCGCGTTGATATTGATCTTCTTGAATGTTTCCTCTCAGACGTACCCACATTCCTTTTTGAATATTTTCAAATACTGCTTCATCATTTTCGTTATTAGAAAATTTCTTAGCTGAAATTGAACTCGAATAATCGGTTAATTTAATCGTTAACAACTTTCTACCAGAACGCAACTCACGAATCTCTTGAGCAAAAATATAGCCTTCAACCACAACTAACTTTTCTTCATCTACAATGTCTACTAATTGCTTGATATCCGTATCAATAGAAATTTTCTTGCCAAGTGTTAAAGCTGTCCCATCATTGGACTTTTTTGGTTTAGATTGTTTATTGGCTTCAATCGCCTTTTGAACATCCTGTTGTACTTTTTCGTGATGTTGGGCAACGCTATCATGGATCTGTGCGGCCAACGCTTCATCGAGTGTTGCCGTAAAATTAAGCTGCGGGAAACCAAATTCCTGATAAATATTAGTCAGATTATGCAGTAAATCATGTGTTAAATTCTGATATAAAATTGTCGCACCAACACCAATTGTGACATCATGTTGCGCTAATTTTAACAAAGTATTATTGGTTAATTGATGAGCAATTGCATGACTCACACCCATCTTGTCCAAAGCAATGTGCCAATAGTCTGTTATATCATGCTCAGCTATTGTCTCTGATACAGTTTCAATTTGAATATGTACCTGTGCAATTTGAGTAAAACTCTGTTTAAGATATTGTTCAAATTGTAAAAATGTATTAGCAGGTAAAAATGTTGTCAGATGTATTACAAAAGACCAGGTCTTGTTTACTGGTGATACATCGACCCGTTCAATATATCCTTCTTGAAAATCTGGTCGTATTTCCTCAGGTAAATCAATTTGTTGTATTAACTGATTAAGTTGTTCTTGTTGTGTTAATGACATTGTCGCCCTCAAATACTTTCAAACAAAAAGCCGTATCCAAACGAACCGACTTTTAGTGGTTAATATCATTTTACCAGAAAATAATATTAATTTTCATCATGAAGTAACACTGCTACGGAGTCTACAACTTCGCTCACACGCATTTCAATATTCGTGTTACTTGCGCGAACTTTGACTTCAACAATATCTTCTTCTGCCTTTTTACCAACTGTTATACGGATAGGCAACCCAATTAAATCAGCATCCGCGAACTTAACACCTGCACGTTCTTTACGATCATCTACAAGCACTTCTAACCCTTGTGCTAGAAATTCCGATTCTAATTGACGCGTTACACGTGCTTGCTCAGTATCCTTCAAATTAATAGGCACAATGTGAACATCAAATGGGGCAACACTTGTTGGCCACACAAGACCATCTTCATCAGCTTTCTGTTCGCTAATAGCACTTAGCAAACGAGAAATACCAATACCATAAGACCCCATGATCATATCTGTTTGGCGGCCATTTTTATCCAATACTTGTGCACCCAGAGCTTCAGAATATCGTGTGCCCAACTTGAAAATATGTCCAATTTCAATACCCTTGGTGAAAACAAGTTTACCTTTGCCATCAACCGATAGATCACCTTCACGCGCTACACGGAAGTCGCCAACATTCTCTTCAGGTAAAGTCACATCACGTTGCCAATTAATATGTGACAGATGCTGATCATCATGATTAGCACCAGCTGTAAAGTTTGCCATATCTGCTGCACGTTCATCCACTAGCAAGCGAACATTTTCTGGCAAGCCAACCGGACCCAATGAGCCAAAATGCGCACCTAGTACTGCTGCTGCTTGTTCGTCGGTCGCCAATTCAAGGCTATCTGCCTTTAAGAAATTTTGCACCTTCACATCGTTAACTTCAAAGTCACCACGAACCACTACTGCTACTGGCTGATTCTCATCTGCCATAAATAACATCGTTTTTACCAATTCAGTTGCTGGTTGATCAATAAATTCAGCCAATTCTTCAATTGATTTAACATTTGGTGTCTCTAATGTCACTAAGTCTAATGGTGCCTCGTCACTAGTTTGACGCTCATAAAAGTCTTTGGCCATTTCCAAATTTGCTGCATAGTCAGTAGCATCGGAATAAGCGATAATGTCTTCACCAGCATCAGCTGGTGCTGAAAATTCTTTTGAATCAGAACCACCCATGGCACCGGCATCACCAACAATTGCACGATATGTCAAGCCAACACGATCAAAAATATTCGTATAAGCTTGTTCCATAGCGCGATAAGCATCGTCCAGTCCTTCTTGATCGGCACTAAATGAATAAGCATCCTTCATAATAAATTCGCGCGTACGCAAGAGACCAAAACGTGGTCGATTTTCATCACGGAACTTTGCTTGAATTTGATAAACCAACAACGGCAACTTCTTGTATGACTTTATGTCATCACGCATAAGTTGTGTAAAGGTTTCTTCGTGCGTTGGCCCTAATATAAAATCACGATTTTGACGATTTTTAAATTTATAAAGCGCTGGACCATATGTCGCATAGCGGCCAGATTCTTGCCATAATTCAGCGGGTAAAATTTCTGGTACGCTCATTTCGTTAGCATCAATTTTAGCCATTTCTTCGCGAACAATGGCTTCAATTTTATTTAAAACACGTTGTGCTAATGGTAGATATGAAAACATACCTGCTGCAACTGGACGGATATATCCCGCCTTTAAAAGTAATGCATGACTGCGCACTTCAGCATCAGCCGGTACTTCCCTTAAAGTTGGCATTAATAATTTTGACTGTTTCATTGTTTTCTCTTTCTATTTGAACTCATCTCTACATACAATAACTTAGCGTAAAATATCATTAACCGTCACGGCGAGCATTAGCAAAACCATAAAGATAGCACCAACAATCGTTACGCCCGTTTCAAACGATGCTGGTAGTGGCTTACGCCTTATTAACTCTAATAAATTCAATATGATTTTACCACCATCCAGTGCAGGAATTGGAAGTAAATTCATGATGCCCAAATTAATAGATAACAATGCCATAAACCCTAAAATATTGATAAATCCTGTTTGAGCAACGCTAGAAGTTGCTTTAGCAATTGACACTGGGCCGCCCAATTTATCTAAGCTAAAGCCACCAACAAACAAATGTGATAAAGCATATAACACCCTTTTTGTTGTATCAAGCGTCTGAACAAAACCATATTTCAATCGTGAATTAAAATCCTTGTGCATTTGGATTTCAATACCAAGCAAATGTGTCTCTTGTCCATTTTCAGAAATGGTTTTAGGTGTTAATTTAAAATTTCGTTGCTGCTCTTGTCTTGATACTTTGACATTAACTGTTTCACCTTGGTTCGTCGAAATCGCATTCGCAATATCAGCCCACTCATTAATCTTCGTGTCATTAATCGCAGTAATCCGATCACCTGTTTTGAGGCCAGCGCTTTTAGCTGGCATATTATCTTGTACATGACCAACAATCGGTTCATTTAAATTAACTGCCGGTAACGTAAAGCCCAATCCCGAAAAAACGATAAGCGCTAAAATAAAATTCATCAAAGGACCGGCAATATTAATGACCATTCTTTTCCAAACTTTAGCACTTTGAAACCATGTCTCTCTTGGTGCAACTTGAAGTGTTGTACCATCTTTTTCAATGATTGTTGCTTCACGATCGACGCGCATACGATGCATGGCATCATCATTTTCTAAGTAACCAACAAGTACCAAATCATCAACCAAATCAGCATGGTCAACATTAAAGGCAATTCCTTGTCCCGCTACGTCGACCTGCGTGTCAATTTGTGTGACAACATTATTCTCATTAGTTAATAAACGTACACGTTGTCCAGGCTCTAAATCCGCTTCCTCGTCCATGCCAGCCATACGTACATATCCACCAACTGGTAGGATACGTATTGTATAGGCTGTGTGATGCCGATTAAAACGTAAGATTTTGGGTCCCATACCAATGGAAAATTCTCGAACAAGCACGCCAGCTCGTTTGGCTGCAATAAAATGTCCAAATTCATGAACAGTGACCAAGACACCAAAAACAAAATAAAGGCAATGATAGAGGTCATTTTTTCTCCTTATCATAGTGATTTAAAAATATCATATCATTAGCTTAGCATACCTAAAATTGCCATCAAGGGCATGACAACTAACATTGAATCGAATCGGTCCAAAATACCACCATGGCCTGGTAAAATATTACCAGAATCTTTGACACCATAATGACGTTTAAAACCTGATTCAATTAAGTCACCCATTTGTCCAGCAATTGATAACAACAAAGCCAATACTAACAATTCAAAGAAGTGATATTGTGGTAACCAATTAAAAATAGTAAATAATCCAGAGACAACAATAACAGCAACAATACTGCCACCAATTGACCCTTCCCATGTTTTATTGGGACTGATTTTGGGCGCTAATTTATGTTTCCCAATGGCACGACCGACCATATAGGCGCCAGAATCGGTTAGCCAAACAATCAGCAAGCCAAACATAATAACAGCCAAGCCGACGGCGCGTGCTTGTACGAAGTAATGAAAGCCCGTGCCAACGTATAAGGTAGCTAATGCTAGCGCGCCAGCATCATCAAAATTAAAACGATTTCGACTAAAGACTGTGTGTAATAAAAGCAAAAAAGCCAAGAAATAAAAACAATATGAGAACTTTGAATTAACGGAATATGGTGCCAGAAATTACGCGGTAAAATCAAGACAATAACACCTAAAAAACTAATCCATGCTTCTGTGGAAACAAAAAACGATGCTTCATCCGTAAAAATTCACTAATACCAACAATACCTAACAATAAACTTAAGATAAGTAATGTATTACCACCCAATAATAAAATTGGAATAAATATAATCAACGCTACAATCGCTGTAATCACGCGAACTTTCATTTCATACTGCCCTCTGTCTCTATTATTTTTTCAAGCCACCAAATCGACGATCGCGTTTGGTATAAGCCAAAACCGCTGTTTTTAAATCATCATCAGTAAAATCTGGCCAAAACTTATCAGTAAAATATAATTCAGAATACGCTAACTGATAAGGCATAAAATTACTTGTACGTAATTCACCAGATGTTCGAATCATCAAATCAGGCATTGCATATTCTCCCAATTGATGTGTCGCTAACACTGATTCAATCGCCTGCTTATCAATGTCCTCAACTGCTAATTGCCCGCTTTGAACTAAAGTTGCAATTTGTCTGGTCGCATTAACAATCTCTTGTTGACCACCATAATTTAAAGCAAAGTTCAAAACCATCGATTGGCACTCGCGCGTTAATGTAATCGCCCGACGTACTGCTTTTTGTGTATTACTTGGTAGAGCATCTATGTCTCCCATTACTTCAACACGGACATCATTCTTTACCAAATCAGGAACAAAATCATTAAAAATCAATAGGCAGCTGCATTAAAAAGCTGACTTCATCCGTTGGACGTAACCAATTCTCAGTTGAAAAAGCGTAAAGCGTTAAAACTTTAACACCTAATTTTTGTGCAGCAATTGCAATACGTTTTACTGTATTCATACCTGCTTTATGCCCTGCAACACGGGGCATAAAGCGTTTTTTCGCCCATCTACCATTACCATCCATAATGACAGCAATGTGATTGGGAATTTTGAGCGCGACACTGTCCGTATCACTATTTGAATTAAAAAGCGCCAAAACGCTTTCCTCCTTAATGGCCATTTTTACACAATTATCTAATCTATTTTACCAAATAAACAGATGAACAACAAAAAAATGTAATAAGAGACCACACTCCTATTACATTTTCTAACTTAATGTTTATTGCACTGTTACTGATTTGGCCAAATTTCTTGGACGATCAACATCCAAGCCGCGTGCCAAAGTAGAATAATAAGCAATCAGCTGCGCAGGTATCACACTCAATACCGGTGCCAATAATTCGTTTACATCAGGTAGTACATAATCGTCACCTGGTCTAGACAAGCTTTGCGTTGCCAAAACAATAGCGTTAGCGCCACGTGCCTTAGTTTCTTCGATATTACCACGTACTAGTCCAGCCGTTTTACTTTGCGTAATCAGACCAAATACCGGTGTTGCATCTTCAATTAGTGAAATTGTACCGTGTTTCAACTCACCAGCAGCGAAACCTTCTGTTTGCACATAAGAAATCTCTTTTAACTTTAATGCAGCTTCCATTGCAACGGCAGCATCCAATCCACGGCCAATATAGAATGCTGAACGTTGGCCATCTAATGCTTCTTCAGCAATTGTCTTGAAAATTTCCTTATCATCAATAATTGTTTGCATATCAATGGCAAGTTTAGCTAACTCTTCTTTCAAATCTAAACCAGAATTTTCAACGGCATGTGCCAAAATGACTTGTACAATAATTTGCGCAGTATAAGCTTTAGTTGAAGCTACTGCAATTTCAGGACCAGCCAACAACGGTAAAGCAAAGTCTGCTTCACGTGTTAACGTTGAGTTCATAACATTAGCAATCGTTAATGTAGGGAATTGTTGCGCCTTAATATTTTGTAATACCTCACGTGAATCGGCTGTTTCTCCAGATTGACTCAAGAAGATAAAGAACGGATTCTCGCTAAGTAATGGCTGATCATAAGCAAATTCAGAAGCAATATGTACTTCTGTTGGTGTATGTGTCCACTGTTCAAAATAACGCTTACCAACCAAACCCGCATGATATGAAGTACCAGCTGCTACAATGTACAAACGATCCGCCCGTTTGATTTGACTAATAATATCGGCATCAATATTAATAATCTGTCCAGCTTCATCGAAATAATGTTGGGCCAATGTATGCGCTACAATGGCCTGTTCATCAATTTCTTTTAGCATATAGTAAGGATAAACGCCTTTATCCGTTGCAGATTCATCAATATCTAAATGATATGGTGCACGCACAATGGTTTCACCAGCTTCATTTAACAATGTAACTTTATCTTTAGATACAATAGCAACTTCACCATCAATTAATTCAATGAAGTCATGGGTAATATCCAAAACAGCAGTTGCATCACTAGTGACAACATTTGTCCCCTCTGAAACACCGATGAGTAATGGACTTTTACGTTTTGCAGCATACATAATACCAGGTTCTTGACGATCCATTAGCAAAAAGCCATAAGCCGAATTGCCATCTAATTTGCTAATCATCATACGCAAAGCTTCAAGTGCATTTAGTTGGTTGTCCTTGGCAAATTTGTCGATTAATTGCACGGCAACTTCAGTATCAGTCTGAGATTGTAATGTAACACCTTGTAAGTATGTGTCACGTAGTGCTTCATAATTTTCAATGACGCCGTTGTGCACAAGATAGAAACGGCCATCTTCACTTTTATGGGGATGCGCATTTTCAACAGTAACACCACCATGTGTTGCCCATCGTGTATGTGCAATACCTGATGTACCATGAATCTCTACTTTACTGGTCTCTTCTTCTAATGCAGATACACGTCCCTTTGCCTTGATAAGATAATCTTTTGATTCACTGTAATTGACATAGACACCAGCTGAATCATAGCCACGATACTCTAGCTTTTCTAACCCTTTTAATAAAATTGGTAATACTTCGCTTACACTTGTAGCGCCAACAATTCCACACATATATTGATACCTCGTTTTTAATTGGTATGTTATTTTAAAATCTAACAATGCCTATTGTATAAGACAAATAACATGATGTCAAAATAAAAAATCTAAATTGGTATAGACATCATGCTAAATATTCAAAGCCATTATTGCTATAAATTAATGTTCTGAATTATCAGAATCATGATAAACTAAAAAAACAAAAGGAAGCAATAATTCATGACACAAACTGTTGATTTGCATATCATCAACGCCAAAGTATTAGATGTTTTCAATTTAAAATTTGATGATACTGAACTGTGGATTAATGATGGCAAAATCTTTTACCGTGGTGCTAATTTAACTTATAAAGCAAAAGCAACTTTTGATGCTAATCATCAATATATTATCCCCGGTCTTATCGATGCGCATCTGCACATTGAAAGTTCTTTATTGGCACCAAGTGAATTTGGAAAGTTAGTCCTTAAAAAAGGTGTAACACGTATCTTTGCTGATCCGCATGAAATCGCTAGTGTTGCTGGTATTTCAGGCATACAGTACATGTTAGAAGACGCACGTCAATCACCACTACATATTCATTATATGTTACCTTCCTCAGTACCTGCCACGCCATTTGAACATGCAGGTGCCACATTAAATGCTGCTGCTTTAAAACCTTTTTATAGTGTACCTGAAGTGAATGGTTTGGCTGAAGTTATGGATTTTCCTGCTGTCTTTAATCAAGATGAAGATATGCATCAAAAAATCAACGATGCCTTGGCTGCTAATAAGCATGTCGATGGTCATGCTGCTGGCTTGAGCCGCGAACAGTTAGCCACATATCGACAATATGGTATTGATACTGATCATGAAAGCGAAAATGCTGCCCAAGCGCTTGATAGAGTGAATGCTGGATTTAGTGTCTTTGTTCGTGAAGGTACCGTTGAACGTGATGAAGCTGCTATTTTACCAGCCATTAACGTAGCTAATCAACAATTTTTCTCATTTGCTACAGATGACAAATCAGCAACCGACCTCGAACATGAAGGTTCTATTGATTACAGCGTTAATTTAGCACTCCAAAAGGGACTTGATCCTGCTATTGTATTTACTATGGCAAGTTTTAATGCCGCTAAAGCGCATCACATCAAAAATGTTGGCGCCTTAACAGATGGTTATGTTGCAGATTTAGTGTTATTTAACGATATTAAGCATTTTGAAGCAAAGAAGGTCATGGTTGACGGTCACTGGCTCAACCATGATCATGATTCAACTGTTACAACAATTGCTAACCAAGCACTCAACTTTAAATTATCATTATCGGATTTATCTTTACCATTACAGGCTGATCGTCCAGCACATGTTATCAGTATTATGCCCCATCACATTACAACGGAGCATTTGATCACGAACGTCCCTGTCGAAAACGGTTATTTCATCCCCAATGCCACTTATGCCAAAGTTGTCGTAGCGGAACGATATCACCAACTAGGTTACGGTATCGGTATTATTAAAGGTCTTAACATTCAAAGTGGTGCCATTGCCTCAACAATTGCCCATGATTCGCACAATTTGATTATTGCCGGTTGTGATGACGAAGCCATGATCATTGCAGCAAATACACTGCGAGAAATTGGTGGCGGTTTGGTTGTTGTAGACGCACAGCATCAAGTCACAACATTGCCATTACCAATTGGTGGCTTAATGTCAGATCAACCTTATCAAAAAGCAATTAAGACTAACCAACAGTTATTAGCTGCCTTTTCAACGCTATCTGATATTGATTTTGATCCATTCTTAACATTATCTTTCATGGCATTACCTGTTATTCCTAGTCTAAAAATTACTGATCAAGGTCTATTCGATTTTGATAAATTCCAATTCATTAACATACAGGACTAATATGCGACTATTAAAAATTTCAAGCCAATCTTTGTTGCCGATTTTAATTGGACAACAACAACAATTCAAAACACACAATAATACTGATTATCGTGGCGAATTAATGTTAGCAGCTGATCATCAACAACAGCTTAATCTGCCCAATGAAGTAGCCTTAGCTATTGTCAATTTAATAGATGTCACACCCATAGCAGATCAATTTGAATATAAAATTGAATTTGTATCACTCATTCATCCAATCAGTACAACACAAACAACAGCTATTGATGATCAACGCATACATCGTGAACCTTATAATTGGTTTGGTCCGCAGGCATTAGTTATTGAAAAGAAAATGCAGGACTTCATTAACAATTATGATGGCCCCTTATCTGAGAATGGTGGTATCCCTAGAGCGTTTATACCAGATAATATAGCTGAGCCCATTATCTTATCTGATAAGTACTGGCACGATTATGCTACTTTTGTCTATGATCCTGATGGTAGCTTTGCGCAACAAATTCAGCCTATTTTTAAAATTGAATAAACAAAAAAGTGTTGGTTTTAGACCAACACTTTTTATTTACCTATAAAATGCGAAATGAATAATTGTGCGACTGAGAAATAAATTAAAACCGACGTCAAATCAGATAGTGTAGTAATAAACGGTCCACTGGCAACTGCTGGATCTAAACCTAAACGATCCATTGCAACTGGAATTAAATAGCCGGCCAAATTTGCTACCATAATAGCGATCATCATAGCTAACCCAACTGCTAATCCTAATTCCATGTTGTGTTTCCAAAAGGTCACAATTAAAAATACAGCTAATCCAGTGACAACACCAACCACCACACCTGTTAGCATTTCACTCAAAAAGGTTTTGACTGGTGTTTTAGTATTACCAATCGCAATACGTCGAACGGCTAACGCCAGTGCTTGTGTACCAGCATTTCCAGCCGTTCCTGTAATCAGAGAAATAAAGACAGCTAAGATTGAAGCTTTCTGAACTAATCCATCAAAATGATTAATGAGCGTTGCTGTAGACATACCCAAAATCAGCAATGCCACCAACCAAGGAATTCGTTTAATCGCTGATTGCCAAAAAGAATCATCCACTTGAGAAACGTTAACCGCAGCCAATCCAGAATAATCTTCGACCGCTTCTTCACCAATAACATCCAAAATATCATCAACTGTGATAACACCTAATAAGTGTTCATCATCATCAGTTACAGGAATGGACACAAAATTATAATCAGCAACAATTTGAGCAACATCTTCCTGATCATCCCCCGCTTTCACACTAATGACACGCGGATTAGTAATTTCAGAAACGCGTAATTTATCAGGATGCGTTAGCAAGTCACGTAAAGAAATCACCCCAACTAATCTTGCTTGATTATCTAATACATAAACATAACTAATCGATTCTGCTTCGTTGGCATGCCTCTTAACAAGTTGCATCACATCGCCAACCAATAGCTCTTCTTCAACTGCCATATACTCCGTTGACATCAAAGAACCGGCAGTTTGTTCCTCATAGTCAATTAAGTTACGCACACCTTCAGCTTCTTTTTTCGGCATTAAACTCAGGTACGTGGCAAGTTGACGTGAAGATAGTTGTTGCAATAAATCGACCTCGTTATCGGCGTACATGCTCCGCAATACTTGAACGGCCTTTTGTGGTGGCATTTCTAAAAGTAATGCAATTGTTTCATCATCATTACTGTCTAAGTTATCAAAGGCCATCGCCAATAATTCAATATCTAATAAGCGCCATGCAACAGACCTTAAATGGTCAGGTAATCCTGCGTAGGCTTGACCCATTTCATATTCATGTAAGGCTTCAAAACTATCTTTAAAAGTTTCATCCTGCCCTGAATGTAATAGATCAGAAAGATGTTGAATAGCCACTTCTAATTGTTGATTTTGTTCTTCTGCCATTACCTCTCCAATACATGATTTATGATTTTTGAATATTTAACGCCGTCAAATCATCGGGTAGCCCTGTTTCGAATTCTCGATATTGTTCAACGAATGGATCATAAAAACGCATATGATATGCATGTAACGCTTGGCGTTGAATATTATGGACCAATGGCCCACCATATAAATCATCACCGACTAAAGGATGCCCAATATTTGAAAAATGTACACGAATTTGATGTGTACGACCAGTGTGTAATTGCACTTTAACTCTGGTCATTGGATGAGGCGTATCCGCACCAATCACGTCCTCCACCCAATATTCTGTTAATGATGGTTTCCCATCTTCGCGTACTTCTCTTTTAATGAAATCACCATCCATACGACCAATCGGTGCATTAATTTCACCATGATTTTGTTCCAAAATACCACTAGGATAAGCTACATAGAACTTCTCCACTTCATGGCGTTGTAACTGGTCATCTAAAACAGCATGTGCAAAACGATGTTTTGCCAACAAAACCAAGCCACTAGTATCACGATCCAAGCGTGTCACAACGTGTGGTACCAAATCTTCTGCTTCAATTTCTTCTAGGTGGCCTTTCACTTGATTAACAAGCGTATGCAAACGATCTGCATGTCCCGGAACTGTTGTGACACCAAAAGGTTTGTTAACAATGAGCCAATGTTCATTTTCAAAAATAATATCCATTGGTCGATAATCTGGTACCACCAAGTCATTACTTTCTTCAACAGGCATAATGATTGTTACGCTATCACCCTGCTTTAAAAAATCAGAGGTATAGACTGGCTTTTCATTCACCAAAATAGCACCGCCATGATGTTTCATTCGGCTAAACATTCGATGGGAAACCCCATGCCCTTGTAAAAATGTCCGTACCTTACGTAATTCTTCTCCTTGATATGTCCAAGTAAATTTCACAATTTTCTCCGTTATTCTATATCATTAATAAATGAATTATGTACACGTCGCCAGAAATTAACATGACGATATTCTGCAAAGTGTACTCTTTGTTCTGCAACTTTAAAGCGTACGCGTTTCACATGATTTGTCGCTATCATCCCTTGATCAAACATCAAAGCAAAATTTGAGTGAGCTGGTTCTATGATAATTTCTTCGCCTTTAGGTACAATTAAAGGTGAACCAAGGGTTCGAAAAACACGATTATTCAGCGATGAAATCTCCGACATTTGAATAGCCGAAAGATTAGGATGTAACACTGCCCCACCATTAGACTTATTATAAGCCGTTGAGCCTGTTGGTGTTGATACAGAGACACCATCACCTCGAAAACGCTCAAATAACTCGCCGCCTAAATAAATATCGGCAACGAGTGTTCCCATGGGTTGTTTGACCACTGCTTCATTTAAAGCCAAGTGTTCTTGTCGCTTGCCATTGTCATATTCAACAGTTAATGATAATAAAGGATAATCTACACTTTGTCCATTATCATGCACTAACGCTGCTACTAACGCTGGAATTTCATCACTTAACCAGTCAGTATAAAATCCTAAATGGCCAGTATGCAAACCAACAAATCGGATGGTATGGATTTGATTAATATAATGACGAAAGGCACCAAGTAGCGTCCCATCACCGCCTACTGATATCACCACATCGGGCGTTTTGTTATCTAATGCAATACCATGCTGACGTAACGCTAAGGCTAATTCATCAGCAACTTTATGACTGATGGGACCATCATTTTGATAGATTCCTATACGCATAGTGTATATTCCCCATTTGAATTTATTCTAACGAACGGATTTCAGATAATTCTTGATCAAGTGCAAATGTCATTTCAGATAATCCTGTTAATCGCTGTGCAATATCGTCTGACAATTCTTCGCCGTGTTTATAACGTAAATCGTGTTCAACGGTTGCCCAAAAGTTCATTGCCATGGTTCTCACTTGAATTTCAGCTAAAATTGTTTTCTCACCATTATACATTTGTACAGGATATTCGATTACAATATGATAAGAACGATAGCCTGATGGCTTAGCATTTGTGACATAATCTCGTTCTTCTAAAATCTTGAAATCTGTTCTTTGCCGTAAGATGTCCACAACTTGGTAGATATCTTCAACATATTTTGTCATAATACGTAGACCTGCAATATCTTGTAAGTCTAAAGCTAACCGCTCTTCTTTCAAATGACGGCGAATAATTTTTTCCTCTATGGACGCTTTTGATTTGACACGTCCTGTGACAAATTCTATTGGCGAATCTTCACCATCCATTTCATATTGCGCGCGTAGCCCTCTTAATTTAATTTTTAATTCTTTAACCGTTTGCTGATATGGCACAAAAAAAGTGTTCCAATTCATTCTGACACCCCCTATGAGTGTGTTAAAAGTTTTTCATACTTCATTATTTTAACACGAAACATATTCATCTGAGACTTATTCATCGACAACTTATCATGAAGGCGTTACAATTTATATGGTAAAAATCATCATATCAAATATTTATATATAAGTATTAGGAGAAATCACTATGTTAGACGTCTATCACTTTGATCAATTATTAACAAAGCAGTGCTTAGAACTAGAGAAGTACTTGCAATATCTCATCGACAGTAATCAGCGCGTTATGCACTTGCGTTTTGTTCCTGTCATTGACGAGCAATTCTTGTCATTTTCTAAACATGAACAAATCAAAATGGCACAACAACCACCTGTTAATCGTCAGCAACTTGCTTATCGACTAGCCCTTGATTTTAAAGCAGCACAGCTAGAAGGTAATAAAAAGGCACGCCATTTTTTGATGCACATGCAAGAAGCATTAGTAGCAAAACACAAAGATTACAGTGAAGATTTAGTTCAAGAGGTTGCTGAATTTTTGGATATGGATACAGATGATTTCCTTCATAACAGAATGGATATCGATACAATTAATGCCTTAATTGCTGAACAATCTTATGTCAAAGATAATATTGCACATACAACACCTAGTATTTTAATTGAGAACTATCGTCAAAATCTGGCTGAATGTTTTAGAAATTGTACTTTACAAGATCTAAAAGCTTTATTTGAACCCGATGCGCAAACACCACCAACCAACCTACCAGCTGCGCACACAATTTTCTCTAAAAAGTCACCAAAACTTGTTTAACAATCTCACATAAAAAGACGTACCGGATATCCGATACGTCTTTTTATTAGTATGTCATTAATGACAAGAATGGTACTTCGCCACTTGACATAATCTTGTCACGACCATTTAGATCGTTCAATTCAATAATAAATGCAACGCCAGCAACTATACCACCTAATTTTTCAATAATTTCGCGTGTCGCATTAATTGTCCCACCTGTTGCGAGAAGATCGTCAACGATCAAAACACGTTGGCCTGGTTGAATAGCATCCTCATGAATTTCCAAAACGTTAACGCCGCCATATTCTAATTCATAAGTTGATTGAATGGCTTTACGCGGTAATTTACCACCCTTACGAGCAGGGACAAAACCAATACCCATAGTATAAGCTAAAGGTGAGCCAACAATGAATCCTCTCGATTCAGGACCTGCAATTAAATCAACATTTAAATCCTTAGCAAAATCAGCAATAGCATTAATGGCCTGCCGATAAGCCACGCCATCTCCCATTAACGGTGAAATGTCTCTAAAACTAATACCAGGTTCTGGATAGTTTTTCACAGTTGCAATGTAATTATGTAAGTCTACCATTTATCATTTAATCCTTTATAAGTACACGTTTTATTTAAAAATGACACACGCTATTTTACTTTATTAAAATAGCGTAAATAAGTTGTGGATTGTGATAATGCTTTTTGTGGTGCATTTTCAATAATTTTGACGAAGCCATTATCGATTTTAACAAATCCCAACTCCAAAAACACTTGTACAACAACTTTCAAATCACTTACTGAAGCACCAAGTTGCGACGCGACATCAGGTAAATGGTGCGCAAAATTTAAACTTTGATGTTGCATGATATATTTATAAGTCATTGCAAAACGTTGTTTAACCGTTATGTCATCGTTTGAAGCCACATGTTTAATATCCAGCATCATCAATTGCAATGTTTGCCGACCACGGAAGTAATTTGTACCAATTGTTGCCACAAACGAAATATTAGTGGACTGTGTTACAACTGGTACCCAATCCGGATGGTTGAAACCAACAGCCTCGACATCAGATTGCAAATTAGCTAAGGATAATTTAACATGCTGTTTCAAGTTACCCATCGTCGTCGCGTTCATAATTTTAGGTTCTTCAAATACAAAAACAGGGCGTTGATTATCTGTGCCAAATGGTTCCAACAAGGTCAGTGATTCATACGTACTATTATTAATCGTATCAGACGGTAATAATAAATTAACTTCAATTGGTTTAGTCACTAAGGTAATTGTACTATTTTTAGCCTTGATTTTTTCACGTAATGTTGCCAAAGATGTTACAGACAACGATAACCCAATGGCACTGGCATGACCGCCAAATGTAGTATACGTATCTCGAAATAGCGCCATAAACTGATATAGGTCAAATGCACCATATGATCGTCCAGACCCTTTTAATATATCATCTTTTTGACTGAGGATAATCGTCGGCTTCTTTGTTAATTCCACAATACGACTTGCAACAATGCCTAAAATACCTTCATGCCAATTTTCACCACTTAATAACAATATCTTATCATTCTGATATTGTGGTGATAATGCTAAAGATTTAGCTTCTGAAAAAACTTTTTCAACGACTTCTTGCCGTTGCTTATTAATCGCTTCAACTTCTTTAGCTAAAGCTTTTGACTCATCTAGATCTTGACTTAATAGCAAATCGAGCCCTAATGAAGCGTCTCCCATACGGCCAACTGCATTCAATCGTGGTGCTATTTTAAAAGACACCGTTTCTGAAATGACGGGTTGGTTTTTGGCCTGCCCAGCGTTTTTCAAAAGATATTGAATACCCGGCCTTGGACTATCGTTCATTTGCTTGAGTCCCAATGACACCAAAACACGATTTTCATCAGTTAACGAAACCATATCAGCAATTTCACCCATAGCCACTAAATCAAGCATTTCCGTGGGTAATTGGCTGATATCTGTTATTGCTTCCCCATCGCTTAATAACGCTTGTGCAACTTTAAAAGCAACACCAACGCCTGACAAATCATTAAAAGGGTAGTGCCCTTCAGGATGTCTGGGATGCACAATAGCGTACGCCTCAGGCAATGTTGGTGCAAGCTCATGATGATCGGTAATAATGACATCAACACCTAACGCTTTAGCGCAATTAACAGCATCATAACCAGTCACGCCATTATCAACTGTGACGATAAGTTGCGCACCATCTTGAATTAATTTTTGATAAACGGCTTTATTAGGACCGTAGCCGTCATTAAATCGATTAGGAATATAATAGGAAACATCCGCACCCAAGATAGCCAAGGCCTCATACATCACAGCTGTACTGGTTAAGCCATCTAAATCATAATCACCATAGATAACGATTTTTTCGCCACCAAATGCTGCATCTTGTAACCGTTCTACTGCCTTATCCATATCATGTAACAGCATTGGATCGTGTAATTGTTCAATACTAGGCGACAAATATTGATATGCGCTCTCGGCATCTGTATAGCCCTTCTGCGCCACAATAGTTGCTGTAAGCCGACTAATATCCAACCGTGATGCTAATTCATCTACAACCTTTGGATTAGGTTTTGGTAAAATTTTCCAATTATTTTGTGTCATTGCCTACCTTCTTAAATGGAATTTCAATAATATCAAAATCACGTACGACGCGTGTATTTGGAAAGACATCACGTACATCGTGGATCAATTGATTAACTTGTGGCCCAATATAGCGTGCTGACAGATGGGTTAAGAGTAACGTGCCAACATGAGATTGAATCGCCGTCTTAGCAGCATTTAAACTCGTAGAGTGTCCGTGAGCCTTGGCCATTTTATTTTCTTCTGGACTACTACCGTAAGTACTTTCATGTACTAACACGTCTGCATTATGCGCTAACTGCAGACTATTATCGTTTGGCCGTGTATCCAAAATAAAGGTAATAATTCGACCCTTTTGTGCCTGACCAATAAAGTCTTGGCCATTAATTATCCTGCCATCTGGTAATGTGACTTGCTTGCCAGCCTTCAATTGACCATAAATGGGACCAGCCGGAATATGTGCTGCTTGTAATTTATCAACTTGCAATTCACCAGGATGGTCTTTTTCCGTCACTCGATATCCCCATGTTTCAATACGATGTTTCAAAGGTAGGGCTTCAACGGTAAATGTATCATCATCAAAAATAATACCGCTCGTCGTCTCAACATAATGAACTGGATAGGTTAATCGTGTCTCCGACACACGTAAAGCAGTCTTCACAAAATCTTGAACACCCTTTGGTCCGTAGATTGTTAAAGGTTCATTTCTATTAGCACCTTGAAAAGAGCGTGAACTCAAGAATCCAGGCAAACCAAAAATATGATCACCATGTAAATGAGAAATAAATATTTTTTCAACTTTTCGGGGCCGTAGCGTTGTTTTCAAAATTTGATGTTGTGTTGCTTCACCGACATCAAACAACCATACCGCATTTCTCTCCTCTAGTAGACGAAGTGCAATACTTGTAACGTTACGAAATTTTGATGGTTGTCCTGAACCAGTTCCTAAGAATTCAAGTTGCATAAGTATATTTCCTAAATTAGTCTTCATTATATAATGTACGTTCAAAACAAACTCTACGTACTAACTTTTAACTATCCAATTTTATCACACTTTGTCATTGTTGTTTGACATGTTTCGCCATCATTTCAAATTGAAATGAACACCATTATAGCCTTAAGCGATTGAACTGATTCCCGCCATACTAGCATTTTCCCTAAAAAAAGCACTTAAACTTTACTTTTATTTTATATTCTGTATAATTAAATTTGTTGTATCAACAACTCGACCATTCTCTGCGATTGACGTCTCACCTGTCGTCTTTCTCGGATTATGGCGACAAATTAGAAAGGTGGTTAATGATATGGCCCTTACACAAGAACGTAAGAACGAGATCATTAAGGAATATGCTCGCCACGAAGGCGATACGGGTTCAGTTGAAGTACAAGTTGCAGTTTTGACTGCCGACATCAACGAATTAAATACTCATATGGGTATTCACAAACATGATTTCCACTCACAACGTGGTTTGATGAAGAAGATTGGTCACCGTCGTAACTTATTGCGTTACCTCCGTAACACAGATGTTCCGCGTTACCGTGAACTAATCCAACGCCTCGGTTTGCGTCGTTAATCAACAGATTAACTTTAAACCCGTATTAAATTTAAGGAGAAAAGACATATGCCTGTTATTGAATCAGCAATTCAACGCGTCCGTCTAACAAAGAAGCAACATGACCGCAATGAACCTCAACTCAGTGCTTATCGTACAGCTGTTAAAAAGTTTGAAAAAGCTGTAAATGACAATGCTGATAATCTAGAAGAAGTACACAAAGCAGCCATTTCAGCTATTGATCGTGCTTACTCAAAAGGTTTGATCAAGAAGAACAAGGCTAACCGTGACAAGTCACGTTTGGCAAAATACGTTAAGTAATTTAAACGAAAGGAGGTGTGCTTTATGGCTACCCCATCTAACAAGAATTCTAAGTCACACAAGCGCAATCGTCGCGGTCATATTGGTTTGAATGTTCCAAGTATTGTTTTGGATCAAACGACCGGTGAATACCGTGTTTCTCACCGCGTATCACCTTCTGGTGTTTACAACGGGAAACAAGTTGTTGACAAGAAGTAATAAATGATTTCTGGCCTGTTCATATCGAACAGGTTTTTTTATTCAATTAAATTATCTTAAGATACTTTTCATTTATCATAAAGTACATAACTTATAGTGGAGAATCCATGATTAAATATGTTACGCTCTATTAGTATCATGACATATATAAAGCGCATAAATATATTATCGTCGCTAATACATCAACATTAACTAAAATAACAAAAGGAAGTCTCTATAATGCCATTAGACGGTCTCTTTACGCATGCCCTCGTTCATGAATTAAATGAACTGATTGTAGGCGGTCGAATTACAAAAGTACACCAACCCTATCCTAATGAAATTGTTCTTGTTGTCCGTAACAACAGTACAAATTACCCGCTCCTATTAAGTGCTCACCCTACTTATGCCCGTGCGCAAATTTCTTTCATCCCTTACGAAAACCCACAGGTTGCGCCTAATTTTGTCATGTTTTTACGCCGATATTTAGAAGGCGCTAAAATACAAAGTATTGAACAAATTGATAATGATCGTATTATTAACTTTTTCGTTAATACTCGTGACGAATTAGGAGATATTCAATCTGTACGCCTCACCTTAGAAATGATGGGACGCCACTCCAATCTCTTTCTTGTTCGCCAACAAGATCAACGTATCCTTGATTTAATCAAGCACGTTCCTGCCGATCAAAACCGTGTTCGTTCATTAATGCCAGGCGCAACATACACTTTACCACCACAACAAAATCTAATTAATCCCTTTACAAGTTTAGATAAATTAGCACCACTTGTTCTTGATAACCCTTCTGAAGACTGGGCAAAAGTCATTCAGTCTACTTATCAGGGATTTAGCAAAGAAAGTGCTCAATCTCTGGCATTAGCATTAAAAAATGCCACGAATACCATGCAACAAGCCAAAGATTGGTTATCAGGATTTGAAAACCTATCACCAACACTAGGTATTAAATCGGATCAATCATTGAGCTTTTCCGCTTTTAATTGGCCTAATACTTACCGTAGTCAACAGTCTTATCAAAGTTTAGGTGAACTACTCGATGCCTATTATATTGGTAAAGCCGAACGAGAAAGAGTGAATCAGCAAGCCGGTACACTTATTCGCATTATTAAGAATGAATTGAAAAAAATAAAAATAAGAAAAAGAAATTAAATCAAACATTGGCCGATGCGGATAATGCTAATCAACTCAAAGTAATGGGCGATTTGCTCATTACTTACCCTCATCTTGTGTCAAAAGGAATGAAAAAAGTTGCTATCGAGAATTATTATGATAATAATCAGCTTTTGACAATTCCTTTAGATGAGAAACTTGATGGTCTTAAAAATGCCGAAAAATATTTTAATCGTTATCGCAAATTAAAAAATGCCGTAGCCTATGTTGATGAACAACTCGTGCTAACAGATAAAGAAATTGATTATTTCGAAACTATTTTATCCCAATTGGATGTTGCCTCTCCAAAAGATATTGACGACATCCGTCAAGAATTAATTGGTGAAGGTTATATTCGACAAAATAAGCGTAAAAAGCAAAAGCCAAAAATATCTAAACCAGATCGTTTTATGAGTACTGATGGTGCTTTAATTGAAGTTGGTAAAAATAACCTACAAAATGAACGATTGTCTTTAAAACAAGCTAATCGACGCGATATTTGGCTACATGTTCAAAAAATACCTGGATCGCATGTCATTATTCATGACGATAATCCAAGCGATAAAACATTAATGGAAGCGGCACAACTCGCAGCTTATTTCAGTAAAGCACGCGAGTCAGCTAATGTGCCTGTTGATTACTTACCTGCTGGGAAGCTCAGAAAGCCCAATGGCGCTAAGCCTGGTTTTGTTATTTTTGAAGGGCAACAGACATTATATGTGACACCATCGGCTGATTTACCTCAACAGCTTAAAATAAAATAATCATATTAAAAAGCCACCACACGTCCGTATGGTGGCTTTTTAAATTTGGTTTGGAATAAATAAGTTCCCTAAAGTTGCAGCCATTACAGCCTTAATTGTATGCAAGCGATTCTCTGCCTGTTGAAACTGATAAGCATACGGTGCATGAAAACTTCATCTGTAATTTCCATCTCTGAAACACCATATTTAGCATAAATATCTTGTGCCATCTGTGTTTTTAAATCATGAAAAGCAGGTAAATCATGTAATACAATGGTATTTGAATTCGCTGTTTTTAACTAAGGCTTGATTAATTTGGTAAGGAGAAAGCAAACGAATCCGTTCGGCAAAACTTTCTTCTTCACCCATCGAAGCCCATACATCTGTATACAAAATATCAGCTCCATTGACCCCTTGATCTACATCATCTGTAATCATTAAGTCAGCACCTGAAATTTGTGCCTTTGACTCTGCAATAGCTTGAATGTCAGTGCTTGGTTGTAGTGCTTTTGGTGCAACAATATGCACATTGACGCCTAGAATAGCCCCCGTCACTAGTAACGAATTGGCAACGTTATTACGGCCATCACCCAAATAAGCTAAAGTTAACCCTTCAATTTTACCAAAATGCTCTTTAATTGTTAAGAAATCAGCCAACATTTGCGTCGGATGCCACTCATCTGTCAACCCATTCCACACAGGAACACCAGAATATTCTGCTAATCCATCTACTGTATTTTGACTAAAACCACGGTATTCAATGGCATCATACATACTACCTAAAACTTTAGCCGTATCAAATAGTGACTCTTTCTTGCCGAATTGAATATCATTTTTACCTAAGTATTCTGGATGCGCACCCAAATCATTTGCTGCGACTGTAAAAGCAGAACGTGTTCTAGTTGATGTTTTTCAAATAAGAGTGCAATGTTTTCCCTAATAAATAAGGGTGTGGTATGTTTTGCTGTTTAAGCGATTTTAGATGGGCAGCAAAATCAATTAAATACATTAATTCATTTGTACTAAAATCAATTTCTTTTAAAAAACTTTTACCTTGAAAATGTGATGTCATAGTGTCCGCTCCTGCAAGATATTTAATGCACGTTGAACTTCATTTTGTACATTAGAAGGCGCTGTACCACCTAATGAGACACGACGATCAACAGCTACTTTAGCGTCCAACACCTGATAAATATCTTCATCGATAACACTGGCAGCTTGTTGTAGTACTTCAAGGGACATATCCTGTAATGCTGTGTTCTGTTGAATGCCTTGTAGAACCAATTGGCCAACAATTGCATGCGCCTCACGGAATGGTATACCTTTAGTTGCTAAGTAATCAGCTAACTCAGTTGCATTGGAAAAATCATGTGTTGTACTTTCAAGCATTCGTTCTTCATGAACTGTTAAACCGTTTAGCATCCCCGTAAAGATTTTGATAGATGCCAATACAGTATCCATAACATCAAAGACCTGCTCTTTATCCTCTTGCATATCCTTGTTGTAAGCAAGTGGTAGTGCTTTCATGGTTGTCAGCAACGCCATGAGTGACCCAAAAGTTCTTCCCGTTTTACCTCTGACCAACTCTGCAAAGTCTGCATTTTTCTTTTGTGGCATAATTGATGATCCAGTAGAAAAGTCATCTGAGATTTCAATATAGTTGAATTCGTAGGTTGACCATAAGATCATTTCTTCAGCCATTCGTGACAAATGCATCATTAATATTGATGAATTACTGAGAAATTCCAAAGCAAAATCACGATCTGATACTGCATCTAAAGAATTGTGATAAATTTGATTAAATCCAAGCTGTTCAGCAACGAAAGCACGATCAATAGGAAATGTTGTACCGGCTAAAGCTGCAGCGCCTAAAGGTAATATATTCGTATGTTTTTGATTAAATTCGAAACGTTCATAATCACGTTGGAACATCTCAAAATAGGCTAACAGATAGTGTCCATAAGTTATAGGTTGGGCATGCTGTAAATGTGTATATCCTGACATAACCGTATGACTATACTTATCAGCTAATTGAACAAGTTCATGCTGTAACTCATCTAAGGCATCTAAAACACGAGGCAGACGGTGCTTCACCCACAAATGAAAATCTGTTGCGACTTGATCATTTCGAGAACGTGCAGTATGCAATTTACCAGCAACTGACCCAATTTTTTCTGTTAGCAGCGCTTCAATATTCATATGAATGTCTTCATTTTTAACATCAAATGTTAACTGTCCATTCAACAAATCTTGTTGTAGTAGCTCCAAGCCTTCAGTAATCTTTTGAGCTTCATCTGCTGTAATAATTTGTTGCTTACCTAACATTTTAACGTGTGCCAGAGAACCTTCAATATCTTCTGCTGCCATTTTTTGATCAAAATGAATGCTAGCGCCAAATTCATCAACCCATTCTGCTGCTTTGGCGGTAAAACGTCCGCCCCATAGTTTATCTGACATTAAATCTCCGCTTTCATCTTTTTCTTTTGAGAATGTACATGATTGACTTGTTCATATACTGTATTGCCTAACGTCCATAGCTTAATGAAGCCAACGGCTGCTGCTTGATCAAATGAACTAGAAGATGTATATGTTGCCAAATCTTCATCATACAAAGAGTTTGTTGCTGATTGACGTGCCACTGCAATCGCATTTCCCTTGAACAACTTCATCTTTACAATACCATTCACTGTACTCTGAGTAGCATCAATAAAGGCCATTAATGAATCGAATAATGGTGAAACCCACTTAGCTTCATAGGTTAGGTTAGCGAGTTGTTGCTCAACAATTGGCTTAAAATGTGCCACATCACTTTCGAGCGTCAAATCTTCCAAATCTTTGTGCGCTGTCATCAAAACTGCTGCTGCCGGCGCCTCATAAATTTCACGTGACTTAATCCCAACAAGACGATTCTCAATATGATCGATACGACCAATACCATGTTCACCGGCAATTTCATTAACCTTAATAATTAAGTCAGATAGTGGCATTTCAACACCATCCAAAGCAACGGGAATACCTTTTGCAAATGTAATATCAATAAATTCAGCTTCGTTAGGTGTATGCTCGATAGCCTTTGTTAGTGCATAAGCATCTTCTGGTGCCTGATGCCATGGATTTTCTAGAATCCCAGCTTCATTAGCACGTCCCCATAAATTTTCATCAATAGAGTATGGTGAATCTAAGTCAATAGGCACTGGCACATCATGTGCATGAGCGTACTCAATCTCTTCTTCACGTGACCATTGGAAATCACGAATTGGTGCTTCAATTTTCATATCTGGATCTAATGCATGAATTGCGGCCTCGAATCGCACTTGATCATTACCATGTCCTGTAGAACCGTGTGCAATTGTCGTTGCTTCATTTTCATGTGCAATATCGACCAACTTCTTAATAATGAGCGGACGAGACAATGCCGATACCATAGGATATTCACCTTCATAAAGCATATTAGCTTTAATCACTGGCGCAACATATTGATCTGCAAATTCCAACTTGGCATCGATAACAATAGATTGAATCGCCCCAACCGTCAATGCCTTTTCTTGAATCATCTGCATGTCCTTACCATGTTGACCAACATCTAAGACAACAGCGATAACGTCATATCCTTTTTCTTTTAACCACGGAATAGCAACCGAAGTATCTAATCCACCTGAATAAGCTAAAACTAATTTCTCTGTCATAATATTTAATCGCATTTCTGTCAAAAGATCAGATATACGTTTCCTCCTGTTTGTTTTGTATATTATTACTTTAACGCTTTTGTTTTATTTATACAACACAATTCTCTGTTTATACACCAAAACGATGAATATCATCATTTTTATTCAATTTTATACAAAAAAAGGCATAATACTGATGTATTATGCCTTTTACAATATATGTTTCTTATCGACTACTACGTGCCATTCTTTTTTCAGCAAATCCTAATGCTCGACTAATACTAAACGTCAAAACAAAGTAAATAACTGATGTAATTAACAGTGGGAAAAATGGCTTAAATGATGCGCCTTGAATAACGCCTGTTTGGAACATCAACTCACCTACACCAATCACTGAGACTACTGAACCTTCCTTAATAACTGTCACGAACTCATTACCCAACGCTGGTAATATATTTTTAACAGCCTGTGGCAAAATAACATAGCGCATTGTTTTACCATTAGACAAACCAAGTGATCGTGCCGCTTCCATTTGACCGGCACTAACAGAATTAATACCTGAACGAATAATTTCCGTCACATAGGCTGCTGAGTTAAGTCCCATGGCTAACGCTCCGGCAGCAAACGCACTCAAATTAAGACCAATAACCTGTGTTCCGAAAAATACCATGAATGCCTGAACCAAGAGCGGCGTACCTCTGACATATTCAACATAAATATTCGCGATAGCCTTTAAGATGAAAGCACGTGACAACTTCATCAAGGCAAGTACTGTACCCAAACCAACACCAACAATCACCGCAATCGCAGCTAAGGCTAATGTGTACAATGTTCCTTTAATAAATAAATTACCGTACTTTGCCCAAAAAGAATCATTGGCAAACATTAACTTGTTGGCTTCTTTTTGGAATTTTTCAAACTTATTAGTGTTCTTAATATCGTCTATTGTTGCATTGATTTTTGCTTGTAATGCTGGGGAATTCTTTGGCATTGCAACAGCCATACTACCTTCGGAAGAAGATGGCTTTGGATAAATCAATTTAAATGCCTTATTCTGTTGCGCATAAGCTTCACCAATGGGACTTGCTAGAACAACACCGTTAACCTTACCTGCTGACAACTGTGATACAAGATCAGGTACTTTCTGTAGGCTAACAACTTTAGAATTTGGTATATCATTTTTGGCAAAAGTTTCTTGTGTAGTTTGACGTTGAGCCCCAATTTTTTGACCATCGAACGAATTGATATTATTTGTAAACTTCTTTTCGTTTTTCTTCATAATCAATACAGTTTGCTTTGAAGAAAGATAAGGCTTTGAGAAATCTACAACTTTTTGACGTTCTGGTGTATCAACAATACCTGAAATAATAATATCAATTTTTCCAGTTTGTAGCGCACCAATTAACCCGTCAAAGCCCATTTCTTTAATGACCAATTTAACGCCTAAATCTTTAGCAATCTGCTGAGCCATGGATACATCAAACCCAACAATCTTATCTTGGCCATTAACGGTCGAATGAAATTCGAAAGGTGCATAATCAGCTGATAGTCCAACAACTAATGTGCCCTTTTTTGTATTTTTTCTAGTGCAGGATCTGTTTCTTGCGCACTTGCAACTGGTGCTGTCGCCATTAATAATGGGATTAACAACCCTAATGTTGCTAAAATCACACCAATTTTTTAAATAATTTATTTCCCATATGTATTCTCCTAAGATGCGAATATTAAATATAATTAAACATAATTTATCATACCTAGCTATAAATATTTATTCAAGCTTATTTTACCTTTATACATCTCATTACTGCATATTATTTCTTTTACGCATAAAAAGGCGTTTATTAAAATAAACGTCTTTTAGTCCACTTTATTGATTCATGACAGGTAATGTACTATTAATGAATTGTGCCGTTACATCTTGCCAGTTGACCTCTGATAATTGCTGACTATACTGTGTTAATCTTACAAGACGCCAATCATAAACTTGATTATCATTAAACTCATCAATATATGGCTCAAATTGTCCATTAGTTTGTAAAATGAGGTATCCAGCAAAGGCTTCAACAAACTCTTCAGATGTTACAACTAAGCGTTCTAAATTACCATCAATAAAGAAAGCAACAGCCAACTGTTCCCCATGCCATGCACTCTCAAAAGCCCATTTCAAACTAATCCAGTCAGAAATCGTAATGCCTAAATTCAACAAATAATCTGCCGATAATCTAATATGAATCGGGTGCTTTGTTGAAGCAACCTGACTTCCCTTTTGATCAAGTTGCTCTGAAAATAGTAAACTTAATTTTTCAAGTATTGATACAGAAGCAGCTGTCTTTTCATGACACACCGCTTTATACTCATCAATGCGCATTGGCACTGTTTCAAGTACAGTATGTGTATCTAAATCCGTTAATGTTCTAATTTTTTCAATATTATTCATATGTGTATTGTACCATGGTTCAAATCGAAAAAGCAGCTCTACGAGCCGCTCTTCTTTATTCGAATCCTTCCTCCAAAGCTTCTGGATAGAATTCACGTATAATTTCAGCTTCATGCTTTGATAATTCAGGAAACGCTGGATCAGCGCCCAAATCTTCGTGATACATACGATCACGTGGTGATACTGCACCTTTAGCATGTGCCACATTAATTAAGAAGCCATCATAATCTGTCGCATTTTCAGCTTGGTTAGCTGGATAAACATGTAATTGTGATGTCATCAAAATTAAGCGAACATCTGCATTTAGAGAATTTAATAACGCTTCTTGTTCATCAGTTACAAACAGTGTCAACGCTGCCTCAGAATTTTTCCCAATTAATTCATTAACACGTGCTTGCTCTAGCGCCTTGTTTACACTATCGCGTAATTTCATAAACTGATGCCAACGTGCTAATAGTTCTTCAGCACCAGTTAAGTTCTCCACCTCAGGCATATCTGCTAGATATGCAAAAGCCTCATTTTCATGTGGCAAATATTCCCAAACCTCTTCTGCCGTATGTGGCAAAATTGGTAAGAGTAACTTGACCAAATCAAGCAAAGTCTTATAGAATACGGTCTGCATTGAACGACGTACATGTCCTGTTGGTGCTTCAACATAAACAACATCTTTAGCAATATCAAGATAAAATGCTGATAAATCAACATTAATAAAGTTAATCAAGCGATTAAATACCGCTTTAAATTGATAAGTATCGTAGGCTTGTCGCACATCTTTAACCAATTCGTTAAGTAACGTATAAAAATACTGGTCATGAGCTGCCAAGTCATCATAAGCGACACTATCTGTCTCTGGATTGAAATCTGTTGTATTTGCAAGTAAGAATCGCAAAGTATTTCTTATCTTTCGATAACTCTCAGAAACTTGCTTTAAAATATCATTTGAAACTGGCATATCAGCTGACGTATCAACTGTTACCGTCCACAATCGTAATATTTCAATTCCCATCTTATCTGCAACTTCTAATGGTGAAATAGTATTTCCCAATGACTTAGACATTTTATTGCCGTTTTGGTCCATCGTAAATCCTTGAGAAATAACATTCTTATAAGGTGCCACACCATTAACTGCTACTGAAGTAATCAACGAAGAATTAAACCAACCACGATACTGATCAGAACCTTCCAAATAAACATCAGCGGGATAATCTAACTCTGAACGTGTATTTAAGACACCATTCCATGAAGATCCAGAATCAAACCAAACATCCATGATATCTTCTTCCTTGGTAAATTCACCATTTGGAGAATGTTCATTGGTATATCCTTCTGGGAGCAACTCTTGAGCTGAGTGCTCAAACCAATAGTTTGAACCGTGTTTTTCGAATAGCTGGGCAATATGTTCAATAATATCACGATCTAAAATTGCCGTACCATCTTCTGCATAAAAAATTGGCAATGGTACGCCCCAAACACGCTGGCGTGAAATAACCCAATCACCCCGATCGCGAATCATATTGTAGAGACGTTTCTTACCCCATTCAGGATAAAAATTAACTTGATCAATTTGATCTAGAATGTCTTGGCGGAACTGATCAACTGATGCAAACCATTGTGGTACCGCTCGCCAAATAATAGGTTTCTTGGTACGCCAGTCAAATGGATATGAATGTGTTATTTTTTCTGTTGCCATCCACAAATTAGCACGCTTTAATTTATCAATCACAATATCAACAACATCATCATAGAACTTGCCTTCTAAGTCAGGACCAGCTTCTGAAGTCATAAAGCCTTTAGCATCAACTGTAACATCTGCTGGTAGACCATATGCTTTACCAACATTATAATCATCCTCACCAAATCCAGGTGCCGTATGCACTAATCCAGTTCCAGAATCCAATGTAACATGATCAGCATTCATCACTAATTCTTCAACATTTTGATCCCATGGATGTTGTGCTGTAATGCGATCTAATTCTTTACCTAAATGTGTTGCGACAACTTCATAATCATTCCAGCCAAAACGTTCAGCACTTTCAGCTAACAATCCAGCCGCCACAACAAACTTTCGATCATCATTGGCTGGTTGAACTACTGCATACTCAAAGTCTGGTCCCAGTGTGATACCACGTGATGCTGTGATTGTAAATGGTGTCGTTGTCCATACAATGAGATAGGTATTATTATCTAAAATACCTTTACCATCTTTAACACGGTTGGCATAAAATAAAGAAGTTGACTCAATATCATGATACTCGATTTCAGCTTCAGCCAAAGCTGATTCAGATGACCATGACCAATAAACAGGCTTAGCACCTTTGAAAATATAGCCTTTATCTGCCATATCACCGAAAACACGAATTTGCGCTGCTTCAAACTCTGGTTGCAATGTAATATAAGGCTTATCCCAATCAGCCAGTACACCCAAGCGCTTAAAGTCTTGCCTTTGCTTCTTCACTTGTTCCAGAGCAAAGTCACGAGCCAAATTTCGCCAAGCATACTTTGGCATTGATTTGCGATCGTGCCCTGCTTTAGTTAATTGCTGTTCAATAGGCAACCCGTGCGTATCCCATCCTGGAACATAGGGAGCATAAAAGCCTGTCATATTTTTATAGCGAACAATAATATCTTTAGAAATTTTATTTAAAGCATGACCTAAATGAATATTTCCATTGGCATAAGGTGGTCCATCATGTAAATTAAAATGAGGTTTCGTCTCATTTTGAGTTAATCTTTCATGATATAAATCATTCGCATACCACTTAGCTTGACGTTCGGGTTCTGTTTTTGGCAATGAGCCTCGCATTGGAAATTTAGTTTTTCCCAAATTCAATGTATCTTTATATTTCATATCAATCTCCTATATTTATCGCTTTAAAATCACAAAAACGTCCCATGCTGTTAAAAAATTTAACAACATGGGACGTCTTTAAACGCGGTACCACCCACTTTTGATAGAAACAATATCATTGATATAACGCCCTATGGCTATTCTATCCTTATACAGTTTTAACGATCTGCACCGGAAAAATTTACTTAAATTTCAAAATTTCATTATAAATAGTGGATCTGATTAATAACAGGGACGATCATCTCAAACCATCATGACTCGCTGGGCGTTTACTTATTAATCTTTCTATACTATTAAAACTCTGTTTATTTAGTTTCCTCTGCATCGGGGAAAACCACAACGGGGCCTTCAACATGATTGTTGGTCGTTGCTTGTACTTCTTCAACTAAAGGTGCTGATTCTGATTCGTCGACCACTTCAGTGTTTTCCTCTTCAGAATCAGCCTCTTGCTCATCAGCCATATGTAAAGGTTCTACTACCTTAGCTGCTCGTTCTTCAGTCGCTTTGCCAAGAGGTAAACGATGCACGGCGCTAGCCAACGCATCATTTTCTAGTAGTGTACGCTGTTCATCTAACAATTGCAAGAATGAATCTTTAAAGCTCTCAACTTCTTCACGCAATTGGTTTTGCTCAGCTACTAAATCAAGATTTTCTTGAGCCAAATTTTCGGCTTCTTGTGAAGCCTTAACCCGAGCATCATCAATAATTTTAGTTGCTGACTCTTGTGCGTGTGTTAACTTCTTTTTAACTTCTGTATCCGTTTCAGCTTTTAATCTATCTGCAGCTTCTTGTGCAATCAAGATAGATTGATTAACTTGGTCACGCTTAGATTCTAATTCATCTACCTTGGCTTGCAAAGCAG
This sequence comes from Leuconostoc fallax KCTC 3537, assembly GCF_000165675.1. Classification (GTDB taxonomy): domain Bacteria; phylum Bacillota; class Bacilli; order Lactobacillales; family Lactobacillaceae; genus Leuconostoc_B; species Leuconostoc_B fallax. Next base: position 146,195 of record NZ_AEIZ01000015.1, read on the forward strand.
CATTTTCTTGCATGAGTCGACTACGTTCATTTAAAACAGATTCATAATCTGAATTAACACGATCTAAAAATTCATCAACTTCACTTGCTATATATGCCTTAGAACCTTTTTTGTAAACTCATGTTCTAAAATTTCATCAGGTGTTAAAGCCATTACTATCTCCTTAATTACCACCGACAACTATCGCCGAATAATATTCTCGATTGCTTTTATTTTATCCTTTTTAGTCCGACCGTCAAGACCTTTTAACTGAAATCTACCATAATGATGCACCGAGACAATATCATTGATAGTTATTAGGCTGTCTGGCTTTTCAACCACTGTCCAGTTTAACCGCACCTGTCCTGATTCAATCATTTGTTTAGCGACAACGCGTGATAGATGATAACTGGCAGCAACAAGCGTGTCCAATCGTAGCGAACTCACCAGTAAAAATTGTTCTTCCCACGCTTTCGAAGTATCAATCATTTTATTTAAAGGTAGTGCTGTTACCTTTACTGTAGTGCGCCCAACTTTAACAAAATTCTGCTGAATATAGGTAAATATTCGTTTATCTACCATTACTTGCCAAATATGCTCATCATTTAAAATATCACCAATAGCCTTACGTTGAAGACCTAATCCCAATAAGGCACCCAATATTTGTGGATGCGATAAAGTAGTGAATTTAATTGGATAATCAATTTGAAATAACGTCATCTCAAAGTCTAAATTATCTTTTGAAAAATACTCTGGGGTAATGATTGCGCGCTGACTTTCAGCCTCGACACTACCACCGTCAAAAAATATATTAAGATCTTCAATAGGTTGTCCAACCATCTTTAAAATGTATTGCTCACGTGGATTTAAAAACGGCGTTAGAATAGGTCTATATTCATCACTGGATTGTGATAACCAATCATGGCATTGCTGTACAAATTGGTATTCATCTTCTCTAAAAAGTGATTGTTGTTTGGAATGGGGCATCATTAACCTAAATAAAAGCGGAAACTAAATACTGAAGTCCACTTCTAGCAAACTGCAATACGATAATTGCTACAACTGGAGAAAAGTCAATCATCCCAATTGGTGGAATGAATCGAAAAACACTCAAATATGGCATCACAATTGAGCCTAACCATTGGTGTAATCGTGATCGTGTTGCTCCAGGCAACCAGGTCATAAGTATATAAACGACAATGGCATATTCATAAAGCATCATCGCTCTGAAGATTAAATTAAATATTAGTGTCATAGTTAATACCGACTATTGGGTTCTAAATTATCCGTTAACGTTCCCGATATTTCAAAAGTATTAGGTGTCACCAAAAAGATTGATTGGCCAATACGTTCAATTTCACCACTAACTGCAAAGACAACACCACCAAGAAAGTCTAAAATTCTCTTAGCTTGGTCCTCATCAATTTGTGTAAAATTAACAATGACTGCCTCGCCGTTTAATATTTGTGAAGAAATAGCACGTGAATCAGAATAAACCTTAGGTTCAAATAATGCAATTTTATTACCAGACGAAGCTGCTACACCATGTACATTTGACTGCCGTACACTTGCCTGTGGCCGATTGAAATACTGATGTGAATCAGACTGAGATTGATTATGTGGTGTTTCTGAATAATCATTCTCGTAATCATCCTCATAGTATTCATCGTCACTATTAAACAGTGACTTTATCTTTTCAAATGCCATACTGACTCCTAACGCTTCTTAAAAAATGGGGGATTATCTAAATCATCTTGTGAGTTATTGCCTAAATCAAGATTATTATCATTTTGTGCAGGTGATTTAAAAACATCAAATGACTGCTTTTCAACACCGTCAAAACGCTTATCATCAGTAAACGCGTTCTTGTTGTTATCGGCAATGTTCCAATCTGCAAATGGATCATTACGCTTAACTGGTTGTTGATTCATTGGTTGTTCTGGTGCTGGTGTGAAATTTGAACCGGCATTAGGATTAATTGGATTACTCTTTGGTGCTGTATTTGGCACTTGCTGTTGTGTATTACCCGCAGCATTACCAAATACACTTGAGGCAGGTTTAGTTGCTGCACTTGCACTAGTATTTTTCTTTTCAAGACGCTCAGTAACGGCTTTTTGAAGTCCTGTGGCAATCACCGTAACACGAATACTATCTTCTAAGTTTTCGTCGATTGATGTACCAAAGATAACGTTAACGTCGCGACCAGCTTCTTGAGAAATAACTTCTGATGCTGTCTGTGCTTCAAACAAAGACATGTCTGGTCCACCAGTAATGTTAAGTAATACGTCTTCTGCTCCAGCCATATCTACTTCTAACAATGGAGATGAAATGGCTTGCTTTGTTGCATCAGCAGCACGTGTCTCACCACTTGCTTGTCCAACACCCATCAAAGCAGGACCAGCATCTTGCATGACTGTTTTCACATCAGCAAAATCAAGATTAATAAATCCAGGGTTTGTGATAAGTTCTGATATACCACGCACGCCTTGCGCCACGACTTCATCAACTACTCTAAAGGCTTCTGAAAGTGGTGTCCGTAGATCAATACGGTCCTTCAAACGTTCATTGGTAATAACAATTAATGAATCAACGCTTTCAGATAATGCTTGCAAGCCTTCAGCTGCGTATCGTGCACGCTTTGGTCCTTCCCACTGGAAAGGACGTGTGACAACAGCAACTGTCAAAGCACCTTGCTCTTTAGCAATGCGTGCAACAACTGGCGCAGCACCATTTCCTGTACCACCACCCATTCCTGCTGTAATAACAACCATATCAGCGCCTTTTAGTGCATCTGAAATAGCTTCAGTAGATTCTTCAGCTGCCTTTGTACCACGTTCTGGATTTGAACCGGCACCTAGTCCACCTGTTAATTTTGGACCAATTTGAATCTTGGTATCAGCTTGAGACTTTTCTAGAGCTTGAACATCAGTATTAGCAACGATGAATTCGACACCGCCTACGCCTTCTGCAATCATGTGGTTAATGGCATTAGAACCACCACCACCAACACCGATCACCTTAATAATAGCACCATTATCGATGGCTTCTTCTACAGTAAAATCCATGAGGTTACTCCTTAAAATATATCGTTAATCTTCGAATAAATTACTTAATTTTTGACGTGCCTTTGCAAACCAACTTTGATTAGTCGATTCACGGCTATCGCCAGCATATTGATCATTTACAATTAATCGTGTATCAGCTGGTTCGTTGTTATTGGTTTCAATAACTTGATTTGGGTATGCTGTAATCTCTGGTTCCCGACGGCTCATAATGACCTGCTTAATGACAAGCTGTGTCATATTTTCGCGTGATGCGTAAAGCGCGTAGGCCATAGCTCTTGCGTAAGATGGATGTCGCAATCCGATCTGATCAGGTACGAATAACCGAACGTTTTCACCCAAAATTTTCTTTGCAAAATCTGCCATACGTGGCAATGCTGCATTACCACCCGTCAAAACAAATCCGCCAGGTAATTGTAAAGCATTGATCTGGCTTAAATGTTGATAGATATTACTATAAATTTGTTCTAAGCGTGCTGCAATAATTTCAGCTAAATACTTTTCATCGACTAACTTAGGATTTGGTTCTCCAACAATAGCAACCGGAAATTCATTATCTGCACTGGCTTGGCTTGGATCAGCAAAACCATAATTACGCTTTAATTTCTCAGCATTACCATAAGATGTTCCTAGAACGGTAGAAATATCATGCGTAACATAATCTCCACCTTCTGGATCAACATAGGTAAATTTCAATTTACGGTCATGAATAACAGAAACTGTTGTTTGTCCACCACCCAAATCGATCAAAACAGTACCAAAATCTTGTTCGCCATCGTCTAAGATACTATTACCCATGGCTAATGGTGCTAGTACAAATTCTTTTAGCACGAGACCAGCTTTTTGAATTGCCATTCGTGTATTGTCAATAATTTTACTTGGTCCAACATAAGCTGTTCCACGCATCTCTAGACGAACACCGATCATTTCATGAGGGTCTTTGATGGCATCAAAACCATCTACAATAAATTCATCTGGAACAAGATCAATGACATCACGATCTGCTGGCATACTTCTTGAAAGTGCCTGTTCTGCAACGGCTTGAACATCTTGATATGTAATACGTTTGTTCTGATTTGCGACTGAAACCAGCCCATCTACTTTAATAATTTCTAATTGGTTAGCGGCTATACCGACTACCACATCTTTAATTTGATAATTTGCTTTTTCTTGTGCTTGATCGACTGCTTCTCGAATTGCATTGGCGGTTGCATCGATGTCAACGATAATACCGCGACGCAAACCTCTGGATTGTGCAATTCCCGCACCAATGATATTAAATTGGTTACCTATTAATTGTGAAATCACTACCTTAATAGAAGTTGTGCCGATGTCGATACCAACCGTCACGCCTGAATCATTCATTCGCCGTGCCCCTTTACAATTTATTTTGGACAAAAGATACCTAATATAAATACTAACATAAAATCACCATATCAGGCTACGTTACTAACGCTTTGTATTGTTTTTGTCATGATTTTGACCATAAGTATATGAGTAAGCACCAAATTGTAAATCCACAATACCTTTTTGTGGCATTTGAGCTGCTATACCCGGATAATAAATAATTTTCTTACCAAAGGTCCCAATTGAGGCATATACCGTATTGCCATCATTCATATTAATTACTAAACGATTAGGATTAGACTTTATTGGCGAAAATGTAATTTGACTAATATTTTGCCTTAATGTCAAATCTAAATCTGCAAAACTTTGTGCAGTCTGAGCTAATTTACCTTTAGAACCAAAATCTTTATAAATTGGTGCACTACCATCCGGCGTTGTCACTTCTTTTACACGATGGCCCTTACGATCTAAGGCATACCATTTTTCTTTTGTATTGATGAAACCAGCTGTGACACGTTCTGAAACTTCCACATTAACTTGATTACCATTCAGTCCCAAATGAATATCTTCTATTTTATGATTTTTTTGAAGAAAATTTGTTTCAATAAAAGCTAATTGTCCAGCAACACGCCAGCGCGGTGTGCCTGGTTTAATATTTAATTGCTTTTGAATTGTTTTAGGGTTTAATAACACAGCATTCACTTTAACGCTTTGAACAACACGCCATGGTTGTATTATACAGATTACGATTGCTATTAAGCTCAAGAAAATAAAAAATGACAAATATAATTGTTTTGGTTGCCGTTTTAGGAAGTTCAGCAAAATATATAATTTATCAGCAAAATAATCCTTACTAGCCATAAACTACTCTGCCTTATCTGCAACCGCATCCAATAATAACGCGTACAATCTGTCCCCGGCATCAGGCATGCCAATCTTAGCTGATTGAGCTGCCATAACATCCCCAAAATCTTGATTCAACAATAATTTATCACTAGCTTCTGCTAATTTAATACCTGATAAATCAGGTTCTTTAATCATTAGAGCAGCACCAGCATCAACCAGACTTTGCGCATTTTTCGTTTGATGATCTCCAGTCACATATGGTGAAGGAATTAAAATAGAAGGAATACCTAACGCTGTAATCTCAGCAATTGATGTTGCCCCAGCACGAGAAACAATAGCTGATGTTTCAGATAATACTTCAGGCATATTATCAATATATGGCAAAATACGCACATTATCTGATAATTCAATTTGCTTTTCAGTTAACAAATCCAGCATATTTTGATAACGTTTAGGGCCGGTCACAATCACAACCTGATAAGTTTGTTGATTGAAGTGTGGGATAGCCTCTAGGACAGCTAGATTAATAGCTGGTGCTCCTTGAGAACCACCAAAAATTAACAATGTTTGTCGATCATCTCTTAAGCTAAGCGTTCGCCATGAAAAATGAGATTTAATATTAGCTACCTGTTGTGCTCGTGGATTTCCAACAAGAACAACCTTGCCTTTAGGAAACTCATGTTTGGCCATTTCAAAAGCAATACCAACTCTTGTCGCACCACGTGATAAGAACTTATTAGTTACACCTGCTACAGAGTTTTGTTCATGAATAACTGTTGGTATATGTAATTGTTGGGCTGCATAGACGACTGCGCCACTGACATATCCCCCAGTACCAACAACAACATCTGGTTGGAATTCACGAATAATTTTTTAGCTTGTTTGACTGCTTTTAAAAACAATCTAATCGTCTTAATATTTTCAAATGATAGCGACCGTTTAAAGCCTTGTACTACCAATTGTTTAAATGGCATGCCCGTTTTCGGTACAATATTTGCTTCAACACCACGTTCTGAACCGACATATAAAAATTCTGAATCTGGCTCATGGTGTAGCACAGCTTCGGACAGCGCCAAAGCAGGATATATATGGCCTCCAGTACCACCGCCTGATAGTATTACTCGCATAATTCCCTCCTTCAATTTAAATATTCAGTGTTGCTTCTAACGCTTTAACGAATAAATCACCACGCTCCTCAAAAGAACGATATTGATCCCAGCTAGCTGCTGCTGGAGAAAGCAACACCACATCCCCTGCTTTTGCTTGCGCAATAGCTATTGGTGCAGCCGTCATAACATTTTCAGTCACAGTAATATTTTGAATACCGGCGATTTTAGCCAATGACACAACTTTATCTGCTGTCTCGCCAAAAGCAATAACTGATTTAACATGTTTTAAATTATCTTTCATTCGTGTTAAATCATCGCCACGATCTAAGCCGCCAGCTAACCAAACAGTTGGCACATCGAAACTGTTAAGGGCTTGCTGGGTCGCTTCAATATCTGTTGCCTTAGAGTCATCGTAAAATTTAATACCATTATGACTAAACACGAATTCTAATCGATATTTAACACCACCAAATTGTGACAAAACTTGACGCATACTTTCAATTTTGACACCAGCTAATTTAGCAACACTCACCGCCGCCAAAATATTTTCCAAGTTATGGGGCCCAACCAGTTTAATATTATCTAGTGGCATAACTATCTGATTATCAACTAATAAGTTATCCTGATCTGCACCAGCATAATAGCCAGATTGTTGTCTAGAAAACATCGTTACGGCTGCTTGTGTATCTTGTGCAAATCTCTGGCTGTCCGCAATATCTGCATTCAATACTAAGTGCTGTGTGGCTAATTGATGCTTTGTTATTTGAAACTTTGCTTTAACATAGTTCTCACGACTACCATGATAATTTAAATGTGAAGCAAATATGTTTGTCACTGCGGCAATATCAGGCTGAATATCTGGCGTTCCCAATAATTGAAAGCTGGATAGTTCTAATAATAAGGTATCGTCTTTTCTGAGTTGCCCAGCGACTTCACAGACAGGTGTCCCAATATTACCAGCTGTTACAACTGATTGCCCATCTGCTTGTAACATGTCACGAATGAGAGAAACCGTGGTTGTTTTACCGTTTGACCCAGTCACACCAATTAAGCGCCCTTTGAAAGTACTCAAGGCCACTGTTACCTCTGTTATTATTGGAATATTGAGCTTTTCTGCTTGTTTAATAATGGGATGTTGATAATTGATACCAGGGTTTTTCACAATGTATTGAAATGAATCATCTACTATATCTGCTGCATCATGATTAATAAACACAACGCCATTCTTCTCTAATGACAGATAATCCTTATCTTTTTCAAAATCATCACGATTAACCACTGTAACTTTTGCACCTAATTCATATAAGCGTTGCGCTGCAGCTTTACCAGAACGAGCCCAACCAAATACTAATATTTTTTATTTTCAAAATCTGATGCCTTCATTATGATTCCCTGATTTCTATCTATATTTATGTACGTGCGCGAACGCACTTAAATTTTAGCTCATATAAGCGATGCCTACAAATGCTAAAGCGAATGTAATTAACCAAAACAACAGATCAATCTGCCATTCTGCCCAACCAAATTTTTCAAATGAATGATGGATGGGCGCCATAGGGAAAATTCTTTTTTCCAAAAATGGTAACCTACAGTCTGTATGATTACGGACAGCGTTTCAACAACAAACACTAAACCAAACCAAAGCAATGAAAATGGGATACCCAACACAATAGACTCAATAGCAAGACCTGCACCCAGCGCCAATGAGCCCGTATCCCCCATAAAAATTTTTGCCTTTGGCTTATTGAATAACATAAAGCCGGCCAAAGCACCAATCACCGCAAAGTTAAAGATGACAACCATGTTATTATGCATACCCATTGCAATCCATGTATAAGCACCATAGACAATGATACTAATACCTGTTAGTAATCCATCTAATCCATCTGTTAAGTTTGTTGCATTAGACCAACCAACTAGCCAGAACCAAAGGAATATAAAATAGAAAATACCCAAATTAATTGTACCAATCAGCGGCAACTGCACAATAAACGGAATCTTCAATGCCCACATGATGAGCATAACAAGTAATGCACTTAATGATTGTGCGGCAAGTTTTGGCTTAAAACGGAAACCATCATCTGTATGATTAATAAGTTTCAAAACATCATCAATGCCACCGATAATGCCAAAAGCTAGCATGGCTAAGACAAGAATGAGCATATGAAAGATACTCTGTTGTCCATCTGCCATCGCAAAGCCACCAATAATCGCACTTAATGCAGCTGCTGCAATAAACAGTGCTCCCCCAATGCTTGGCGTTCCTGCCTTGGATTGATGATCTGGCCCAAGCTTACGAATAACTGCTTGCTCCTTTGATTGCTTCAAAAATTTAATTAACGCTGGCATAAAAATGACAGTGACAATAAAAGCCCTGGTAAATGCCCATAAATTATCAGATAACATAACGCCCTCACTATTCCTTTTGTTTTAATTTTACCGTAATATTAGACCATTTGCCTAGCTGTTGTGTCGCTGATACATTCTGACTCGTCACATATCCGCTACCAGTCCAATTAAGGTTAATATTGGCCATTTTGGCAAATTCCTGTACCTCAGTCAAACTCCATCCTGTCATATTAGGCATTAAGGTATTACCATCTTTGGCAGTTAGAATAATTAACTGATTGCTCAAGGCTTGTTGGTTTGGGTTCAATGACTGTGCTTTTATTTTGCCTGAACTACCAATCACCGCAACACGTAAGCCTCTATTTGATAATGTATGCTTAGCACTATCAATTGACTTACCCACTGTATCAGGCACTGTTACTTTGGTTGTTTTAGATTTAACCGCTTTAGTACTACTATTCAATGCTTGTAACATGAGTGGTCGATAGAGCTTATTCATTGTTACTTGAATTTCTGTATCAACAAATTTTTGTGGTGCTGTAATCGCCATGTAAAAAATATATTGTGGATCTTTTTCTGGTGCTAATACAACAACTGAGTGAATGGCATTAGACAAACCATCTAAATACCGACCGTTTTTAGCAATCTGTGCTGTTCCTGTTTTAGCGGCAACTTGATATCCGGCATCACGCAAATCAAACTCACGCGCTGTCCCTGTTTTTTGATTGACAACATCAATCATTTCTTTTCTTACAGCTTGTGCCGTGCTCTTCTTGATTGGATTAGCAACGACCTCAGTCTTTCCTTCTTTCACTACTTTACCAGTATCCGCTTCACTAATCTTGTCTACAAAGTAAGGCTTAACCTCCTTACCATCGTTAGCAATAGCTGAATAAGCTTGTACCATTTGTAACGGTGTCACACTGATCCCCTGACCAAATGCTGTATTGGCCTGTTCCAGTGGATAATTGAACGCAATACTACCTTTTTCTTCTCCTAATAACCCAGAGTTAGTGGATTGTAGGAACTTGAATTTCTTTAGGTATTTATACCACGTATTTGCACCCATTTTCTGTTGTGTCTTAGCAAACGCAATGTTTGATGAACGCCAGAATCCTTCACGATAAGAAATAACGCCCATTTCTTTGTTAAAGTCATTAATTTGCTTACCATCGACCAGCATTGTTCCAGATTGGAAAGTTGCATTAGGTTGCCAATTACCGGTTTCAATAGCTGAAGCGAGTGTAATCCCCTTCATCGTTGATCCTGGTTCAAAAGCACCTTGCGTTAATAAATTTTGCCATTCATCTTGCAAGCCCTTTTTAGTATTTGGATCAAAATTAGGTCGCTGCGATGCAGCTAGCACTCTTCCTGTTTTAGCCTCAGCTAAAACCGCAACGATACCAGAAGGCTTTGTATCACTAAATAGCTTATCCATTTTAGTTTCTAAAGTATTCTGCAAATCTGAATTCAAAGTCAAATAAACATTGTCACCATTCTTAGCTGCTTCACTAGCCTGTCCGTCAGCTGTTGTACCAGCATAACTCTTAATTCCATCCTTACCCGATAGTAAACTATTCTCAGCAGCCTCTATACCCATCAAGCCACTCAACTTGGTTTGACCTGTTGTCGCATTTTCTTTTGACTGCACCGAACCAATTAAGTGAGATGCCATACGACCATTGGGATAAGTTCGTGCTGGTTGGGCTGTAAAACTAATACCTGATAATTTCAAATCTTCAATTTTCTTATGAACAGCGATACTTAAGTTTTTACCAGCTGTCCCAAATTCAACCTGTTTAAGATTTTTTGTGATAAAATTTTGTAAATTTTTGAGCGTTTCATATTAATAATACGACTCAATTTTTCTGCAGTTTCTTCTTTATCCACTACATATAATGGCTTGTTACCTTGCTTTTGTGTTTTATCTAAAACAGCATATAGATTATATGTTGTTGTATTATCAGCTAGCACTTTACCATTAGTATCGAATATCTTACCTCGGGTTGCCGGATCTTGTTGATTTTGAATAAATGCGGCTCTAGTAGCACTGGTCAAATTATGCCCATCAACTTGTTTTGTTCCTGCAATCTGAAAAAAACGGATAGCCAATCCTATTACCACAATAATTGTTACGATAAGCAACAAGACACCAAAAACTTTGGCGTTTTTTGTGATAATTTTCATTGATACCCGTTTTTTCTTGATTTTCATAATTATTTACTGGTTAACATTACGAACACTACCGTCAGATAGCGTCATATTGTATTTTTTTGCAACCTTATCTAGATTTTGTTTATTTGTAATACGTTGAGCCTCATCTCGCAAATCATCATTAGATTGATTGGTTGTACTGATTTTGTTTTGTAAAGTCTGAATTTGTCGTTGTACACCGTCAATTCTAACACTTGTATAAACAACACCAATCATCATACCCAAAACACCAAGACCAACGACAAATGATAAGAACTTTTCTTTCTTTGTCCATACCGCTGCTTTATATTTAACTCTGCTCTTTTGTTTACTTTGCGGCAATGCATGCGCCGTAGCCGAATAGTTTGTTGCATTTTGAGCCATACTAATATTGCCTCTCAATTTTTAAATACATATTAAATTTATTCATCACTCATATGGATTCGTTCAATACCTCGTAACTTTGCGGACTCAGCACGATGATTATGAGCGATTTCTTGTTGACTTGGTAAAATCGGCTTGCGATTTGATAATCGATAGTCTACTTCAATTTGTTCTGGTAATAATGGTAAACCTGCTGGCAATTCAGGTAATGATACTTTTTCTCGAAACATTTGTTTAACTAAGCGATCTTCCAATGACTGGAAAGTAATAACACTAATTTTGCCATTGATACCTAATAAATCGATTGCTTGTGTTAAAGAGTCCTCTAGAGCACCTAATTCATCATTAACGGCTACGCGTAATGCTTGAAAAGTACGTTTTGCCGGATGACCACCTTTTCTTCGAGCAGGCGCCGGTATCGCATCTTTAATGATATCTACTAACTCAAAAGTGGTTTCGATCAGTTGCTTTTCACGATATTGCTCAATTTTACGTGCAATTGATTTAGCAAATCGATCCTCACCATAACGACTGAGTACACGTAACAAATCATTAAATGGCCATTCATTAACAATTATTTTAGCTGTTAATGCCTGACGTTGATCCATGCGCATATCCAATTCAGCATCGTAATTATAACTAAAGCCACGTTGCCCGTCATCAAATTGCACAGAACTCACGCCTAAATCATAAACGATACCATTCACTGAAGTGATACCATCCTGATGCAATACATGCGTTAAGTTTCTAAAATTTTGGTGTACTAAAATTAGTTTGCCAGCAGTAATTTCATCAGCGTACTGGGCTTTATTATAATGGATTGCCGTATCATCTTGATCAAAACTATACAATTTACCAGTGGTCAATTGCTTTAATATTTCACCAGTATGTCCACCACCGCCAAGTGTTGCATCAACATAAATCCCTTCAGGATTAATATCAAGCAACGCAATGGCTTCATGTAATAGCACGGTTGTATGTTCAAAATTCATTCAAGATTCCTTTGTTAACAAAAATTTAAAAATCAAAATCTGATAAATCTTCGGCAATACTATCAAAATTTGCTTCAGCTTCACGCTGATATTCTAGCCAATGTTGCGCATTCCAAATTTGAAAAGAATCACCATTACCAGTTACAGCAACATCTTTTGTTAAATCAGCATAGCCTTTTAGATTTGCAGGTAAAAGAATACGCCCTTGTTTATCAAATTCTGCTGCCATCGCACCAGCAAAAACTAAAGCGCGAAACTTTCGTGCATCACTTTTACCAGCTGGTAAAGCATTTAACTGGGCTTCAAGTTCATGCCACAATTCGATAGGCATTCCCCGTAAAGAGCGGTCTAACCAGCGTGTTATGATAAATTTTTCGCCTAGTTGATTACGAAATTTAGCTGGAATAATTAAGCGCCCCTTAGTATCTAGGGTATGTTGATATTCACCCATGAACATGCAGGAACCTCCAGTAATTTCTATATTATTAATTTACCACAATCCACCACTTCCCACCACCCAATTTTAAAATTGTTATCATTCAGTAAATTTTGGTTACAAAAAAGCCATGTTGTATCTCAACAACATGACTTTCTTAATAGATAATAAATAAGTGGGAGATTATCCCATAATTAATTTTATGATGATTAAAAAATAAATAATAGCACCGCCACTAAACCACTTAGGCGCCAATAATTACGCCAAAATTTTTGCCAGCGCCAACGTTTCGTGTTTGACATTAACCATCCTGCTAATAAAAGACCTACAATTAACCAAGCTAATAGTAACCACCAAATATATGACAATCCAAATGCATAACCCATTGTATAATGTAAGCCAATCCAATTTGGTATGACAATGATATCTAATATATTCAAACGATTTTTATTTAGAAATTTGTTAATGATAAAACAACCGACATCAAATAATAACACGCCAATCGGCCACCACCACCAATTTGTCATGAGACACCCCACTTTTTTGCCTTAATTTATATACTATAGCAGACGTTTTGTCTGTACTGTATAAACATGTTACACTATTATAGAATAAAAAACGAGGTGGACTATGTCAGAAGAACATCCAAAACAGCCCGTTAATGCAAAATTACAAGCAGAGATTGATGCAAAATTAAATCAACATCATAATAGATTGCCAAAAACCGAAAAGAAATCAAGAACAAGACTTGAAAAAATAACACTCGTTATGGCATGGGTGATGATTATTTTGATGGTTGGCTCTGTTGTATATGCTTCAATTAGTGCATTGGGTTAAATTACATTTGATATTAAATAAAAAAGAGATAGGCAGATTGCCTATCTCTTTTTTTAATGTTCTGTACCCGAACTACCATCTTGTATATTGACATGCCGTGGTCTTGATCCATCTGCTGGGCCAATATAACCACCTGACTCCAAATCATCAATTAACCGTGCGGCACGATTATACCCAATACGAAAACGCCTTTGCAATAGTGATGTAGATGCTTTTTGTTGCTGAATGACAAAGTTCAATGCATCTTGGAATAACTCATCTTCACTATTCGCTGCTGAATTTTGACCATTCTGTTCAACTTCTTCATCTGTAACTGTCATACTTTCAACATATTCAGCCTCTTGTTGGCTCTTAACAAAATCAACTAAGTTTTCAACGTCACTATCACTAATAAAAGCACCCTGCACACGTTGTGGCACCTTACCTAACGGTGCAAAAATCATATCTCCACGTCCAAGCAATTTTTCAGCACCATTAGCGTCAAGAATTGTCCGTGAATCTGTTCCTGAAGAAACAGCAAAAGCAACACGACTTGGTACATTGGCTTTAATTAGACCCGTAATAACATCAACAGATGGACGCTGTGTTGCTAAGATTAAGTGAATACCGGCTGCACGCCCCATCTGTGCAATACGAATGATAGCTGGTTCCACTTCCCCAGAAACCGTCATCATTAAATCAGCTAACTCATCAACAATTGCAACGATGTAAGGCATCCTTTGCATTACCGTATCTGTTGTTTCTGGCTTTTGTTCATTTTGTTGGTCAACCGCTTTGTTATACCCTGCAATATTTCGCATACCAAATTGCGCAAATAATTCATAACGACGTTCCATCTCGGTCACAACTTTTTGTAATGCCTTGGCTGCTTTTCGCGGTTCAGACACCACTGGTGTCAATAAATGTGGAATTCCATTGTAAACTGATAATTCAACCTTTTTAGGATCTACCATCATCAATTTCACTTCATTGGGCTTGGCCTTTAGTAATAGCGAGGCAATGATTCCATTAATAGCAACAGATTTTCCTGATCCTGTGGATCCGGCAATCAATAAATGCGGCATCGCCTGTAAATCCGCCATAATAATATTACCCGTAACATCACGACCCAAAGGTACTGTCAATGGTTTATTATTTTGTGGCGCACTTTCAACCATATCACGAAAACCAACAGTTGCTTGTGTTTCGTTGGGGACTTCAATGCCAACATATGGCTTTCCTGGAATAGGTGCTTCAATTCGAATTGATTTGGCTGCCAAGGCCATTGCTAAGTCATCAGCTAAATTAGCAATGCGTGATACTTTCACTCCGACAGCTGGTTTTAATTCATACTGTGTCACAGTTGGTCCAAGTGAAACACTAGTGACTTCCGCATCAATATTGAAACTTTTCAAAGTGTCATGTACGATACGCGATTTTTCAGTCAATTGATTAAACTCTGCTGTTTGATCTGTTGGTGGAATTGGTGTTAACAATTCTGGATTAGGCAGTTGATAATCTGGATTATCATTGCTTGAAATTTCCGTTGCTAACGTTATATCATCATCGGCTGATGTTTTATTTTCTTTTTCATTTGATAAACTTGGCGCCATGGATGCCTCTGGCTCTGGCGTTGGCCGATTCCATTTAATTTCAGGTTGTGTGAATTCAGTTGTTGCCACCTCATCATCAGGTACTGTTTTGCTAGATGGTCTCATGTTAACAGTATTTGAAGCACGAACCGGCGTTGCATCAGCTGTATCTTTTTGTTTCCGATCAGATTTAGATTTCGTCTGTTGTTGCCGCTTATCTTGCCATGCTAAGAATATCTGCTTGACTTTTTCTAATCCTAATTGTGCAATATCACGTGCTGGTATACGGAAAAATACAATAACACCACTCATTAGTAGTAGTATTGACAAAATCCAGGTACCAATATTTGCAACCAACATCTGCAAAACTTGATAACATAACGCACCAATCATACCCCCACCTACAGGAGTTTTAGCTGATTGTGTCATAAAATCTTGTCCAATAATCCGGATGACTTCTGAGGCATAACCCCCCTCAACCTTTAGTGTTTGCGTGAAAAGCATTAAAGAGGATATCGTCAGCAAGGATATAAGTCCCATTATTGCCCCTAACCAATAATGACCAGCTATTTTTGGGCGTTGTCTAAATAATAAGATGTAAATTAAGTAAATGCTCAACGGTGCTAAACAAGCAATATATAAATTACCCGTGAAAAATCGTACAATGTCGGCAACATATACACCAACTAATCCTAATTGAAAGATTCCAAGTACACTGACTAGAATACCAATTAACAACCAAATGGTTTGCGTAATTTTATGGTCTTGCGACCCTTTATTCCTTGTTCGAGTTGTTTTCTTTTTGAACTTGTACGTCTTCTTTGTGTCAAAATATGTACCTCTACTCAATATTCTACCAAACAAAAAACCGCTACACCAATGTGCAACGGTTTGTTAGTAGCTCGTGAGAGAATCGAACTCTCGATTCCGCCGTGAAAGGGCAGCGTCTTAGCCACTTGACCAACGAGCCATGGTCAATTACGTTGTTCGTATCAAACAACTATATAAGAATACCAAGAATTTTAGATAACGTCAAGCTTTTATTTAAATAAAAAATCACCCATTAAAAATGGATGATTTTCAGCTCAATTAATTAAACATCACGACGACGTTCTTGAATACGAGCTGCCTTACCTTGTAGGGCACGCAAGTAGTACAACTTTGCACGACGTACACGACCATGACGTGTTACTTCAATCTTATCAACACGTGGTGAATGCAATGGGAAAGTACGTTCCACACCCACACCTGAAGAAATCTTACGAACAGTATAAGTAGCTTGGATACCCGCACCCTTACGCTTAATCACAACACCTTCAAATAACTGCACACGTTCACGTGAACCTTCAACAATACGTGCGTATACTTTAACTGTATCTCCGGCACGGAAATCAGGAATATCGCTACGCAATTGTGATGAAGTTACATTCTCTAAAATTTTGTTCTGACGCATTGTCATTCTCCTAGTCGACAATCTTATACTTGCCCTTAGGCTAAACGCACAGCGGATTATCGTTAATATGGCATATAGCCAAATTTAATTCTAACAAAAATAAGTCATATTGTCTAGCTAAATCACAGCAACATCTATTAATGATGTCCACCCTCTGATTTGGCAATATTTTCTTTCAATCCATTCATATTTTGCTTCATTTTTCTAAAACTCTGATTATCTACCGGTAAATGTTGCACAAAATCATCAAATATTTGTAACGATCCTTTCAACTGGGATGCATAAAAATCTAATACATGCCCTGCAAACTGCTTATCATCACTAATAAAATGAATATGCCAACCAGCTGTTGTTGGTCCAGCAAAAATTTCAGGTGCATAGTAGCCAACCAGAGTTCCCGTTATATCACGCGCTTGAAACTCGGCTTGCCCCTCAGCGACGTCCAGTAATGATGGATAAGGTTGAGACTGCTCTTTGGCAACACGCACATGAATATGCTGGAACGTCCCATGCAACTTGATACCAGAAAATACATTCGCTAAATCATGGTCACCCAAATGGGCTGTCAATGACTGTGCATCGACTACATCAAACGCTAACATAACTGTGGGTTCATTGAAGTGCACAGAAGAAAATGGCGTCGCAACTGTTAAATCAGTTATATGGACGACCTCACCATCACTCTTCGCATGATAAACTTCGCCATCAAGAATGGTCAATTCACCATTCGTCCCAGTCAACGTACCAATGCCAGTATCACCATGTGTCATTAAATCAGCTAATGTCATAGTCCCATCCATCATGCCGTCCATGAGCATGGCTAGTGTCCCGTGTTCATATAACTTTGTCATTTTATGCGCTCTTTCTTCTAAATTCCATGCAATGTTATTAAAGCAAATTCATGCCTAATTCAGCATTATGTGAGTAATCGACAGGTACATCGACCACAACTGGTCCGTTCGTCGCAAAAGCCTCATCAAAAATCGCATCCAGTTGATGCGGACTCGTCACCCGTAATCCTTTGGCACCAAAACTTTGCGCATATTTAACAATGTCAATTGGACCAAAATCAACGCCGGCCGATTGGCCATCGTATTTCATTTCTTCTTGGAATTTTACCATGTCATAATGTGCATTATCATTCCAAACAATATGCACCGTATTTAACTTCAAACGTACTGCCGTTTCTAATTCCATCGCGCTAAAGAAGAAACCACCATCACCAGAAACGGATACTGCCTTTGCCTGTGGCCTTACCATTGCCGCTGCCATCGCCCAAGGTAATCCGACACCCAAAGTTTGCATACCATTAGAAATTAAGAAATGTCGTGCAACATAAGATTTAAAATGACGCGCCATCCAAATATAATGAGAGCCAACATCGGTTGTCACTGTCATATCATCGGTAATATGTGATTGTAGTGCGCGAATGACATCTAAAGGATGATTCAAATGATCTACAGCTGGTGTGTAGTTAGGTTCATCTGACGCTATCAATTGTTGTTTCAAAGCTTTTAGTGTCTCTAAACTATTAGACCCGAGTTGATAGCCCACAATAGCCTGTTTTAATGCATTCAAAATTTCGCTAAGCTTGCCGATAAGTTGCCTTTGTGGCACAAAATGATTATCAATTTGAACTGGAAAAGTATCGATGGCTACAATATTGAGTTGCTGTTCTTTATTCCAATTGCGTGGCTCATATTCAATTGCATCATAGCCAACCGTGATTACCAAATCCGATTGATGCAACAGCTTATCACCAACCTGATTACGGAACAATCCAATTCGCCCATAGTACGCAGTTTTTTCTAATTCTCTAGAAATCACACCAGCACCTTGGAACGTCTCAACAACAGGAATTTGTGTTTCTTTCAATAAACTTTGTAAAGCAATGACCGTCTCGTCGTCAGAACCACGTGCGCCAATTAAAATAACTGGTAACACGGCTGATTTCACTTTGTCAGCTAACCAGTTTAAATCTCGATCATTTGCTGATCCCATTGAAATTTCTGGCATAACTGGCAATACTGGTGTATCCACTTCAGCATCGTCAATATCTTGTGGCAAAGAAACAAAAGCAGCACCTTTTTTCGCACCATTAGCTGCAACAAAAGCATTAGCAATAATTTCTGATATATTATTAGGATCTTGAATTTCTGAACTAAAATTCGTGATTGGTTCAAATAATGCTGTTGATTTTGTTGATTGGTGTGTTAAACGATACAAGTCTTTTCGTGGTACTTGACCGCCAATAGCAAGTACCGGATCACCTTCAGCTGTTGCTGTCATTAACCCCGTTGCTAAATTACCAACACCTGGTCCTGAGGTAACTAAAACAACACCTGTTTTACCAGTAATTCTTGCATAAGCTTGTGCCATGAAAACCGCATTTTGTTCATGACGCGTCACAATTAATTTTGGTACTTTTTGTCCAGCATTAGGATGCTCTAAAGTTTCAAACAAGCGATCAATTTTTGCGCCAGGAATACCAAAGACAACTTCAACACCATGATTCACTAAACTTTCAACAACAACATCTGCACCATATCTTTTTATTTCGTTCATTTGTATCAGTCCAATCATTATTTTTGATATTTAATACTTATTGCCTTTAATAATAGCACTTTTCACTAACTTTTAAACATTTTTTTGTGAAAAGTACTGTAGTATCAATGATCAAAAATTCACAATATAAAAGACAGTTCACAATCTTGAACTGTCTTTTATCTCAATATTCAATTAATCACTAAATTCAAAGACGAAATCACTATTATTAATCCGAACATTATCGCCATCCTTTGCTCCTGCTTCACGCAAAGCATCATCTACACCAATGTGGCGTAATTGACGGGCAAAACGCATAATCGTTGCTTCTCGTTGGAGATTGGTCATCTTGAACAGTTTTTCAATTTCATCCCCACTCAACAACCACTTTTCTTCTTCTTCTACCCATTCAACCTTAAAGTCATGTTGTTCTGGCTCAAATTTATAAACCTTCTCATCAACTGGTGCGACTTCTGGTTGATAAACTTCTGGTGATGGTGCTGTTGCCAAAAGATTAGCCGTTTCACGCATCAAACTATCAACACCCGTCCGTGTCATTGCTGATATTGGCATTATTTTAGGTACAGTTGACAATCCAGACTCTGCCGTTACTTGTTCCGTAAATGTTTTTAGATTTTCTTCACTATCCGGCATATCCATTTTAGTTGGCACAACAATTTGTGGCCGATCTAATATAGTACGATCGTACTGCTCTAATTCAGATAAAATTCTGCGATACTGTTGGTAAGGATCCTCTCCTTCAATACCACTCATATCAACCAAATGAAGAATCACTCGCGTTCGTTCAACGTGTCTTAGGAATTGGAAACCTAGACCAATCCCCTGTGATGCACCTTCAATCAATCCTGGCAAATCTGCCATGACAAAATCATTATGATCATCTAAACGAACCATACCAATATTTGGTGACAATGTTGTAAAATGATAAGCTGCTACCTTAGGTTTTGCATTTGATACAACAGACAGCAAAGTTGATTTACCAGCGGAAGGGAAACCAACCAAACCAACATCAGCCAATACTTTCAACTCTAGCTTTAAATTAAAGACTTGCCCAGGTTCACCATTTTCAGACAATTCTGGTGCTGGATTGGCAGGTGTTGCAAAATGAATATTCCCTCGACCGCCTCGACCGCCTTTAGCGACAACAAGTTCTTGACCATTTTCAAGTAAATCACCCAAAACTTTACCGGTATCTGCATCCGTAACAGTTGTCCCCTGGGGTACTTTAATATAACGATCTTGTGCAGAAGCGCCTGTCATGCCTTTCGTACCGCCATTGCCACCTGGTTGCGCCTTGAAATGACGATTATAACGAAAGTCCATTAAGGTTCTTAGTCCCTCATCAACTCTAAAAATAATGCTACCGCCATGACCGCCGTCACCACCAAACGGTCCTCCCATAGCCACGAACTTTTCGTGACGAAAAGAAACGATACCATCGCCGCCTTTACCTGCTTTTACTTCTATTTGTGCTTGATCAACAAATGCCATAATAATTATTTAACTTGTATGATAATAGCTACACTACTGCAGTCATTATCACTACATTTCTCCTTATTTCATCTACTTGGTAGAATATGCGAATATTGCCTTATCCAGTTTAACATAACTCAACTATTTATTCTTTGTTTGTATTCAAAGAAAGTTGAATCACCCTGGCTAACTTCTCATTAACACCTATTGCTGATAACTCTTCAACGGAAGCATTGGCAATTTTTGATAGTGACCCAAAGTGACGCAAAAGTTTTTGTCTTGTTTTGGGTCCAACACCTTGAATCGTATCAAGTCTTGACGCCAGTGAATGTTTTGAGCGTAATTGCCGATGGAAACTAATCGCAAAACGATGTACTTCATCTTGAATACGTTGTACTAAAAAAATCCCTCGCTTTGTTTATCTAGCGTCACAATTGCTTTCGTTTTACCATTAATTAAATCAGCCGTTCGATGTTTAATATTCTTAACCATTGCTGCAACTGGAATACTTAAACCCAATTCATCTTCCAAAACTTCTTTAGCGGCATGTAATTGTATCTCACCGCCATCCATTAAGATTAAATCTGGTAATGGTTTACCTTCTTTTAGTAATCGTGAGTATCGTCGCCGAATGACTTCTTGTGTTTCTGCCCATTCATCTGAATGTGCGACACTTTTAATTTTAAATTTACGGTAGAGCTTTTTATTGGGTTTACCATCTTCAAATACAACCATCGCACTCACGATATCTGTGCCTTGTGTATGTGAATGGTCAAACGCCTCAATACGATGTCCCATTGGAATGTCCAAAGCATCAGTAATTTGCTTCATCGCACCAACTGTTTTTTGTTCATTGAGTGTTAACAGCCTAAACTTTTCTTCTAATGCGATTTTAGCATTTTTTGGGCTAGATCCATTAATGCCTTTTTTCACCACGCTGTGGTGTCCTAATTGGTACACCTAATGCACTGGATAACGTCTTATCATCGATACCAGTTGGCACCAAAATTTCACGTGGCTTTTGAATATTTTTTGCAAATAAAATTGCTGGATAAAACTTGTCAGTTCTTCATTTGCATCACCGATAACTGCAAACGTCTGTTTAAATTGACGAATAAGTCGTGCTTGACGCAAAAAGAATACTTCTACTGTCATCCATCCTTTATCCATATAAAAATTAAACAAGTCTCGTGGTGTTGTATCCTTTGATAATACCCTTTGGCTTTCAACAGTTTCATCAATATAGTGTAGCTGGTCTCTTAAATCAGCAGCCCGTTCAAATTCTAAATTTTCAGCCGCTAAAATCATGTTTCGCGTGATAGCTTGTTTAACTTCTTTTGTATCACCATTCAAGAAACGCTTAATTTTTTGAATTTGATTTTGATACTCCACTTGCGGTACTTCACGCCAACAAGCACCAAGGCATTGTCCCATATTGTAATACAAACAAGGTCTTCCTTGGTAACCATTGCATCGCCGTAAAGGATAATTTTTTCTAAAAATCTTAGTGTTTCTTGTGCAGCATAAACATTAGGATAAGGGCCAAAATAAAAGCCTCGATCTTTTTTAACCTCATTAACCAACGCCATTTTCGGATTTAATTCATATGTGATTTTAATATAAGGATAGCCTGTACCATACTTCAGACGAATATTATAATAAGGCTTATATTTTTAATTAATTCATTTTCCAGTAAAAAAGCTTCTTTATCAGAATTTGTCACAATAAAATCAAAATCAATAATTTTACTGACTAATTCTGCAGTTTTTCCTGTATGATCCTGTTTAAAATATGAACGAACTCTGTTTTTAAGATTTTTAGCTTTACCTACATAAATGATTTTATCAGTTTCATCTTTCATCTGATAAGAACCTGGCTCATTAGGGAGCAAGGCAAGCTTTTGTTCGATATGTTGTGAAATACCAGCTAGCATAACTCTATTATACAATGAGTCCAAATAAAAAACGCCCTTCTGGACGTTAAAATTAGCTTATACTATTTTTTCTAAGAAATCCTTAGCACGTTCTGTTTTAGGTGCGCTAAAAAAGTCATTTGGTGAAGCAATCTCTTGAATGCCACCATCTGCCATAAACCAAACCGAATCAGCGACTTCTTTTGCAAAGCCCATTTCGTGTGTCACAACAATCATCGTCATACCGGCTTCTGCTAATTCCTTCATAACTGACAACACCTCACCAACCATTTCTGGATCTAATGCACTAGTTGGTTCGTCAAACAATAACACATCAGGTGACATTGCCAACGCACGAGCAATTGCGACACGCTGCTGTTGCCCACCAGACAAACTAGCTGGATACATATCAGCTTTATCTGACAAGCCAACTTGTGCTAATAGTTTTTAGCTGTTTCAGTTGCAACATCATTAGACTCATTCTTTACTTTAAGCGGCGCTAGTTTAATATTTTCAAGGACCGTTAAATTAGGAAAAAGATTGAAACTTTGGAAAACCATTCCCATCTTCTCACGTAATTTATCGAGCTGTTTATCATTTAACTGCGTCAAATCAGTATCTTCAAATAAAACTTTACCGCTAGTTGGCGCATCCAACATATTAATTGCCCGTAAAAATGTCGATTTACCAGCACCAGACGGCCCAATGACCGCAATAACTTCTCCAGATGTAACGTTAACATTAACGTTATCAAAAATAACTTTTTCACCATACTGTTTTTTAATTTTGTATTTTCAATAATTCTGTCATAATGAGCTCCACATCTATTTACTGATTATTAGTATAGCAAATAAATTCTATAGTATGTATAATATACATATAAGCATGAATACCTTGTATATTATTGCATAAAATTTTGATTATATCAAAATGAACTGGAGGCTTGCTATGGCTAAGATTATCAATCAAGAAGAACATTTGAACAACACATTAGACAGCATTATTTCTTTACCTAAAAGTGATGACGAAAATGACAAGCGTCAAAAGGCACTTGGACAAAAAATAAATAATTAAAATATAAAAGAAAGTATGTGCTTATCGCGCATGCTTTTTTATAACAAAAAAGCACGTAATTAAACGTACTTTTTGATGTTATTAGTCTTCGATTTCTGTAACAGTTCCGGCACCAACAGTGTGGCCACCTTCACGAACAGTAAACTTCAAACCTAATTCGATGGCAACTGGTGCGATCAATTCGATTTCGAATGTCACTTGGTCACCAGGCATAACCATTTCAACACCTGTTGGCAATTCAACAACACCTGTAACATCAGTTGTGTGGAAGTAGAATTGTGGACGGTAGTTAGTGAAGAATGGTGTATGACGTCCACCTTCTTCCTTAGTCAAAACATAGACTTCGGCCTTGAACTTCTTGTGTGTGTGAATTGAACCTGGCTTTGCCAAAACTTGGCCACGTTCGATTTCGTTACGGTCAACACCACGCAACAATGCACCAATGTTATCACCCGCTTGAGCTTCATCCAAAGTCTTACGGAACATTTCGATACCTGTTACAGTAGTCTTCTTAACTTCGTCATGCAAACCAACGATTTCAATTTCTGTACCAGTAGTCAAGACACCACGGTCAACACGACCTGAAGCAACTGTACCACGACCAGTGATTGTAAATACGTCTTCGACAGGCATCAAGAAAGGCTTGTCAGTTTCACGTGCTGGTTCTGGAATGTATGCATCAACAGTATCCATCAATTCTTCGATGACCTTAACTTGTTCAGGATCACCTTCCAAAGCCTTCAAAGCTGAACCCTTGATAACAGGAATATCGTCACCTGGGAAATCATATTCGCTCAACAATTCGCGAACTTCCATCTCAACCAAGTCAACTAATTCTTCATCATCAACCAAATCAGTCTTGTTCAAGAACACAACAAGGTAGTCAACACCAACTTGACGTGCCAACAAGATATGTTCACGTGTTTGTGGCATAGGACCATCAGTTGCAGCAACAACCAAGATGGCACCATCCATTTGAGCGGCACCAGTGATCATGTTTTTAACATAATCCGCGTGACCTGGGGCATCGATATGAGCATAATGACGCTTTTCAGTCTCATATTCAACGTGTGAAGTGTTGATAGTGATACCACGCTCTTTTTCTTCAGGCGCATTATCGATAGCAGCAAAATCAGTTGCTTGTGACAATCCCTTATCTGACAATACTTTTGAGATAGCAGCAGTCAAAGTTGTCTTTCCATGATCGACGTGACCAATAGTTCCAATATTAACGTGGGGCTTAGTTCGAACGTAAGTTTCCTTAGCCAATGTAGTTTCCTCCAAAATTTCATTTTGCAATTAAATTCCACAAAATGTTTATAAGATTATTTTACAACGCAAACAATTAAAAGACAATATTAAAAGCTTGCATTTTTTGCGGCTTCCGCAGCCAAATAGTATTATATCGACTTATTAAGAGAATGTAAACTCATTTTCAAACTAATTTTTGAAAATGTTCATCGTCATCTGTAATACTTTGTGATGCCATTCTGACTGCTGTTTGGGCTCGTCTGGCATACTTCTTTGATAATAATGTGACAAACTAACAGCAACCCACTGCTTTGCATCGGTAATCACTTCTGCTATACGTGGATATAAAAGTGTTAGCTCTAGACGTAATTCATGTGTTAACGCGGTCATTGCATTTGGATCATTTTGGCCAACTTGTTGTTCTAATTCATTTGCAATATCTAAAAATACCGTGTTATCTGTCAAAGCATTAATTTCTGACAAATTAACCGTGTAAATATCGTTGTCTAACCAACGATATTGAATGACTTCATTAATATTTAATTTCTGTAAATCATCCAATAATGTTGCACGAATGACTGGCAAAGTATACGGATCCAATAATAAGAAACGAGCACCTTTAATGAAATCAGCAACTGGCAAATGGCGCGCAGACTCATATCGACTACGTTGCTCAGCAATATCATAATCACTCATGTGATAAAATTGACGCGAAATTGTCTGAAACGTCGCTGCCATTTTGTCTTTGGCTTTATTTTCAGCCTCTTTTACTTCATTCAACAGCGTTTGTTGTAATTTACCGTCATCCCCATCATCCCATAACATAATCAGCTGATGTGCATAAACAAAGTTTTGCGTTTTAACTGATAGGGCGACAAGCATTCTGAAATTATCTTCATACTCTAAATATTCACCCAAAAAATCATCTGCGTAAGAACCTGCTAATTGATATTGCTCATCCATAAATAGTGTGGTTACAAGCTTATAATTAACCTCAAAAGTTGGTAATGATTCATACAACTCACTTAATGTCTGTGATGCGTCATGCCAATTTTCTTGATCTATCTCGGTTTGGGAACGATTCATCAACGCTTTGATTTCAGGGGTTAAAGGTTTGTTTTCATCCATGTTTACTCCTTTCTAGATTAAGCAAACTGGTTGAAATCTCATCAAATATCTAACTATTTGTTTTCTCTGAACTATTTTCCTTGTTTGTTACTTTTTTATGTGGCTTATTGGGAGATGTTGTAGGCGATTGATGTGTATTTTGTGTTACTTTTTCTTTTTATTCGTCGGTACCTTACCGCGTTTAACAACCGACTTTTGTTCAATCTTTTTGTGGATACGCGACGACGATTAGGACGACGATTTTGATTAACTTCCATAACCACAGGCATCACCATTGGGCGGCGACGTGTCTGTTCATATAAGAATTTTGACAAAACATCACGCACACTGCTCTTTAGGTCGTTCCAGTCAAAAGACTTTGCTGTTTGAAGATAATCTTCAATTTGCTTGACAGTTAAATCAGATGCTTCCTTCATCAAATCACGATTAGCTTTAACATATACAAAGCCACGAGATGTTAGTTTCGGTTTAGATACAACTTCTCTCTTCTTACGATCAATAGTAACAACAGATATGAACACACCATCTTCTGATAATATTTTGCGATCACGCAAAACAACATTTCCGATATCACCAATTCCGGCACCGTCAATCAATGTTTCACCAACAGTGAATGAATCACTCAATTCGAAATGATCTTCTTGCCACTTAAATTGATCACCTTTCATCGCCATCATAATATGAGACTCAGGTATGTTAACTTCTTGGGCAGCATGATTTGCTGTATTCATAACACGGTATTCACCTTGAACCGGCATAAAGAATTCTGGATGAAGAATATTAATCATAAACTGCAAGTCTTTGCGAGAAGCATGACCACTAGAGCGCAAATCTGTACTGATAGCCTTCACATCCGCACCTTGCTTGAACAATGCATCTCTTGTTTTAGCAACGACACCTTCCATGGCAGTTGCAGGTGTCGTTGTGATAAATACAAGGTCATCTGATCCAATCCTAACATGAGGATCTTCACCATTGGCCATGCGACTTAAATGCTTAATTGGCTCGCCCATTCGCCCAGTTTCCAACACAACTGCTTCGTGATTTGGAATATCCTTTAATCGTTTCAAGTTCACAAACAATTGAGCTTCCGGAATTGGTAATCTCAACTTTTTCAAACGAATAGCTGTACGCACAACATTTTCAATATCATTTCCTGAAAGAATCAACTTACGCCGTGTTGCGGCTGTTGCATCAATAATTTGTTGAATACGTTGAATATTAGAAGCTACCGTAGCAACAATAATTCTTTTTTCTTGTTGTCTCGGAATGTTTCCAAAATGTAGTCTGCAATGTGTGACTCGCTAACAGATTCTGCTGTATTTTCTGTACCAGCAGCGTCCCCTAGTAAAGCCAAAACCTTTTTTTGGCCTACCTCTACTAAGCGCGCATAATCTGTTTGATAATAACTCTCCGCTGTTTGGTCGAACTTAAAATCACCTGTATAGACAATTTGGCCATATTCTGTTCCCAATACAATTCCCAATGATTCGGGAATAGAGTGTGTCGTACTGAAAAATGATACAATCACATCGCCAAAATCAATTTCACTTTTAGCATTAACAACATGATAATCATCATAATCTTTAAGTGCTTCTTGATCTTTAATTGCTAACTTAGCTAATTCAATCGTTAACTCAGAACCAAATATTGGTGCATTGACTTGTTGCAAAAAATAAGGCAAAGCGCCAATAGCATCGGCATGACCGTGAGATAAAAATACACCAGCAATGTCTTCTTTATGTTGAATTAAATATTCAAAATCTGGTACAACAACGTCAATGCCAAGCTGGTCAGTTTCGGGATACTTTAATCCTGCATCTAATATAAAAATTTTGTCATGCACGGTTACCGCATACATGTTTTTACCATTTTCACGAACGCCGCCAAATGGAATAATGCTTAAATCTGTCATATATTATATTCCTAAAATCTTAAATAGTTGTTTTTCTTCCTGCTCATCAAGCGGCAGAATGGGTAATCTTGGTGTTCCAACACGCATTCCCATATGGTTCAAAGCAGCTTTAACTGGTGCTGGTGAAGGCAACATAAATACCGCCTTCATTTTATCAACTAATACTGCATTTATTGCATCAGCGTCTGCAACATTACCAGCATCAAATGCAGCATACATATCATGCATTTCTTTTGCAACAACATGACTTGCAACTGAAATCACACCATTTGCGCCTACTTTTTTAGCAGCTAACGCTTGCGCGTCCTCTCCCGAATAGACTAGAAAATCATCCGCTGTGTTCTCAACAATAAACTTAATGTCTTCAACTGAGGTTACCTGTTTAACACCAATAATGTTTGGATTTTTAGCAAGCTCAATCACACTTTCATTATCTAACTTTACAATTGAACGTCCAGGAATGTTATACAATATAACCGGTAATCCACCTTCATTAGCAATTTTACTAAAATGTGCCAACATCCCCTTTTGGTTAGGCTTATTGTAGTAAGGTGTGACCACCAAAGCAGCATCAATACCATCAATTTGACTCACTTCTTTTGTAAAGTCAATGGATGCCTGTGTATTATTACTACCTGTTCCCACAATTAAAGGTACGCGACCATTGATATATTCAGCCGTATGACGATAAACTTCAAGCTGTTCGTCATGAGTCATCGTAGCTGACTCTCCAGTGGTTCCACCGACAACAAAGCCATCAGATCCCTGTTCAATTAGAGCATCCATTAAACGATCCATAGCTGGAAAGTTAACTTTATTCTGTTCATCAAAAGGTGTAATAATGGCCGTTAAAAGTTCTGCTTTTTTCATTTTTCTCCAATCTTTCTGTAAAAAATTAAATGAGATAGCTTATATTGCTTATTGTTTCGTCTGCACTTATGTTACATTTTAGCACAAAAAACGTGCCATCGCACGTCAATTCATTATCAATATCTCTTCTCAAAGTGCAACTTATTTAGTTAATTTAGACCGACGTTGAATAACTATTGAACGCAAGACACTAATAATCGTTGGTAATATCGTCACAAACGCCACACCTAATATAATGACCGAAAAATGTGCCTTAACAAATGGAATATTACCAAACAAATAACCTGCACCTGTCCCGATTAAAGACCATAAGAAAGCAGCAATAATATTGTTTCTCAAAAAATGCGTATAAGAGAATTGACTAACCCCTGCAACAAATGGCACAAATGTCCGCACAATCGGTAAGAAACGCGCAATAATAATTGAACTAGCCCCTTTCTTATTGAAGAACATTTCGGTTTCTTTAATTTGCTTTTCTTTAATGAATTTACCGAAAAAACGATGCCTAACCACTTTGTAGCCTAACGTTCGGCCAATCCAAAAATTAAGTGAATCACCAGAAACAGCAGCAACAAAAAACAAGATACCAAATACCCAATGATTTAAGACATCTGGCCGTGATGCAGCAATGGCTCCCGCTGCAAATAATAATGAATCTCCTGGAAGAAATGGCATGATCACGGCGCCGGTTTCAATGAATATCACTGCAAACAAAATTAAGTAGGTCCAAGGGCCAAAGGCACTTACTAAATTAGAAATGTGGGTATCAATATGTAAAATAAAATCAATCAAAAAAGTCATTACTTATTCCTTAGAAAATTATTATATCGTGATTATTTAGAAAAATTCATAACAAATAATTCAAATAAACGTTCCGGATTATGTTGTGTTGTTTTAAGTTGGATTTCAATATCCAACATTTTGAGATAGCCATTACGAATATCATATAGCTTGTACTGTCGTAATGACTGCTTTGCCAACTTTATACGATATGGGTGGACACCAAGCTGTTTGCTAATATCATTATCATTACCCTGTAACCCTGCAACTTGTAAGAGCAACCTAAATTGAGAAGTTAATACAGCATTGAGGCGCAATGGCGCTTCACCACTTAATAATAAATCACGATACAACACTAAGGCTTCTTCTACTTTGGCTTGGATAACATGATTAACAAGATCAAAGACATTAGCAGTTAAGGTTTTTGGTACTAAAGCTTGGACGGTTGATAGTTCAATTTTCTTTGCTTTATGTGCAAATGCCAATAACTTTGGCATTTCATTAAGCATGTTAGAATAATTGGCATTTGTCCGTTTTAGTAACTCAGTCATTGCTTCTGGTGTCATTTGATAATTGCGCTGAGACAAATAGCCAGCGATAGCTTGTTGAGATTGCTTTTCACTTAACAAAGGTAGGTCAACTATTTCAGCTTGTTTCAACAATAATTTTGTTATTTTTTCGCTTATCTAACTTTAATTGTTTAACAAAAAGACAATTACGTTTTCTGCATTAGGCTGTTGTAATAGCTTTAATAGCAACTCCTGGTCATGGTTATTAACCTTAGCCGTTGCTGTCAAAAATTGTGGATTATCAACGATTGTCACTCTTTTATTACCAAAAAAGGGCATTGACATCGCGTCATTAATCATAGTGTCTAAATTTACTTCACTTAAATCAAATTGTGCCAAGTTCATATCACGATCTTCATCAGCTATCAGGCTTTGAAATAAACGATAAGCTGATGCAAGTAACGCGTCTTCTTCACCAGTCACAACATAAAAATTGGCCACTGCATCATTTTCAATTTGTTGCTGGAGTTGTTTTAAATTCATCTTGTTGACATTTCACCTTAAAACGGCCCTCATGACCAAAATATTCATATGTTATCATAACACACCCTGATACATCAGTGTTAGAGGCAGCTGTTCCCAACTTTTTCCCAACCCCAATAAATACCACTTTTAATGATTGTACAATCATTTGATAGCAAGGTGTACATATTTTACAGATTATGCGCTTTTATTTTTCAATTAATTTAATTAGTGCTACACTATGGATAGTCAAGCAGCCCAGCTTGATGGTTTCTCCTAATATGATTTTGCTCCGCTAACAGTGAAATTATATACTATTCCAAATAAAAAGCACCCAACCGAATTATCCGACTGGGTGCTTTTTTATTACTGCTCCACCTGGATTCGAACCAGGGACCTGCGCATTAACAGTGCGTTATTCTACCGCTGAACTATGGAGCAATTAAAACAACTAACAGAGAATAATACTAGTTTAAAACCTATTAGTTGTCAATGGTTAATTCAGTTTTGTACTTCATTAACCTTAGCTTGCGCATCAGTTAGTGCTTGTTTGTTGTGCCTTAGCTAACTGTTCTGCTTTCGCTCGAGTGTCATCAGCCTCTTGATGTGTTTCTGTTACTTGTGGGTAAACGGCATCCTTTTTCAATATTCCTGAGACTATCAAAACATTTCTATAAAATCATTTTTGACGATTAAAGCACCTATAAGTCCCCACAACATATCATGATAGTGATACAATGTAGACATTCGAGTACCTTAATACTTGATGATTTCTTCTAGGTTTTACCTTCCTAATTATGAAGCAAAACCTCTCCCATTTAAAGCACCTACTTCTCATAGGTGCTTTTTTATTTAATTGAAAACAGTTATCTGAATTTTGAAAATATATTAGTAGGAGTTGTTGTCGGTTTTTTAAGGTAAATAGTAGTATCATTGTCCTCAATGAGAGGTACTCTATGAAAAAAGAACGTATATTATATGAACTAAATAATGCTCTACTACCTATTAAGCATATCGACTTACTTTTCTCTACTAGAAAAAATTTGTTAGCCGACAATCTTGGAAATAACGATACGAAATCAAATTATCGCTACAATATAGAAATTGATAATAATTCTTTAACTTTTACACCCGACAGTAATGGTAACGTAGAGACAGCTGAGGACTTAAAACAACTGATCAAAAATATACAGTCGGATGAAGTTGCAATTAAATGTCAAGGCAGAGAATTCAAAAGTATCCTACCAACGGGAAAAACATTCACATTTATTTTAGAGGATGTTGATTTACACAAATATAATTTGTAAGGAAATTCAAATAAAAACACCCCGCAACTAAGCGAGGTGTTTTTTAGTTTCTATTTAACTTCTTTTAGTCCTGATACTGCTGCTGTAGTCCAAACGGGTTCCCCACCAATTTCAATACATACGGCATTGTTCTCTTCATCAATATCGATCACCTTGTAAGTACCATTAAAGCGGAAGTAAGTATTTTCCAACCAGCCTGGCTTGAAATCAAACAACTGATCCTTGGTTGGTTTTCCATTCTTATCAACTTCAGTTAACTCACTAATGGGGATGTAGTTATTATAGTCGGGCAAACCATAACTAATCTGTTGGTTGTAAGCATAGTACTTCCCCTCATCACCATATTCTTGCATCGAATCCAAATGATAAAAACCATCAAAGCGTACTTTAGAGCCAATATCCAGTACCTGGTCGACCGGATTACTATTACTCTTTTGAATGGCATGACTACCGTTTGTTGCAGTACCACCGGCAATAGGTCGGAACCAATCCATTTGCCAACCGATCGTTTTCAAATAACCATAGTTACCTTCATTAATAGCATAAGCAGTAACAACTGAAGAGGCATCAACATAGACGCCCGCACCATTCCAACCATTGGGGGTACATTCAATTTCATCACTATCAGACGTTAGCATGAAGACATGTCCAGCACCCCCGTTACCACCACGACCACCCATAATACAGATATCTCCTGTATGGGCTTGTGCCTCAGTAATCCGTTGGAACTTGGTTCCTTCCATTTGCAACATACCAACTGTGTTGGGTGCCATTCCGTTAGCATAATAAACATTAACACCACCAGCCAAAAGTGCTTCAGCAATCGAACTTGAACAATCTCGCATTCGTGGGTTCTCGTTTTGACGGTAATTCATTGAATAAATCGTGCGACCTTTTCCTGATCGCATATTTGCAATCGCTGCAGCAACATTATAAGCCATTATTTTTCCTCCTTAGGATTAAAAGCATAGTGATTAAGTGTTTCGTTTAGGCCAGTAGCAGCAAACCCAGAAATAAAGCCGAACGCTGCCCCTAACCAAGCATCTGTGACATAAATGAAGTGGGCCGCTATAAAACCAATCAAAGTGCCTAAAATAATTGAAATTAACGGTAGATAACGATTATCCACTTTAGTTTGTTTAACGGCTTGAATAGCCACCCATGTTAGTAAGGCGATAAAGCCATAAACAGTGGCGGTTGCCAGGTTAAAAAATGTAATTAAATCCATACTCATTGCTCTCTTTCTTTGCTTGCTGCTTGCGGTTCATCTTCAATTTTCTGTAATTTCACATGGTACTCATCTTCCACCCACTTTTTTAAAAATGGCGGGATATCCATACCAGACAGCTGCATATTGGCATAAATTGATTTCAACATATAAGAACCAATAATCACCGTGACAATAAATGAAATCACATCAAAAATCAGCGGTTGAAAAGTAAAATCACGACCACCAAGATGATTGGGAACAACTGATATTAAAATTGTGAACCCCCAAATCACAATCGGCATCAATGCCAGTGGAATGGACGTGATTAAACCACCTAGTCCACCACCACTTGTCCGTGCAACCCCATTTCTTTTACGCCATAGTGACCCTAAGAAGGTGTCAAAAAAGACCAAAATAAAAAGGACTGCTGTTTCAGTAGCCCCGTTTAAATTAACGAATAAATATTGTAATAATTGTTCCATGTATACTCCTATGCATTTTCATTTGCTTACTCCTTAACTTTGCTGTTTCCAGCTACTAAAACTTCTTCCAGCCAGACCATTCATTTAATGCGAACCTTCTTTGACAAAATACGATATCATCTGCCCCGTTAGTTACGTTAAATCTTTGAATAACATCATTGCCGTTACTGGTAACTTCCATAATTCCCCAAACAGGATATGCTGGCAATCCCTTTATATCACCGTCAATTTGTGTGTAAGTGCCACTACTTTTAATACCATCAACGTGGAAACCTTTTGGCAAATATTGTAATTGCAAATTTGTTGCCGTGTCAGCGTTACCACCAAATGACTTTGCACCAACACGACCATTGATGTACTGATCGCCACTATTGTGAACGACAGTGTTATCTTTACTCATCTTTTCCCAATTTGTAAATTGGTTACCACTACTCCACGTTCTTACCCAAACATTACCGCTGTTTGTATCAGTCAATGTTTGAGTTCCGTTATAGTCTCCATTTCGCACAACGACAATGGTAAACCACCTAGAAACAGGGCTATTGTACGTATTGTTTGTTCCACATGAATAGTTTCCGTTATCCTTTAAATCATTGAGATTAGTATTATTAGAAATATCAATCATTCCAGTACGTGTTGCCGTATCAGCATTCCCCTGCAAATTACCAACAATGGCCTTAGAAAATTCTTGTTTACCAGTCCACTTATTATCGCTATTCAATCCGGATATTTGAGTCCATTCTGTCCAGGTATTAGTTGAACTCCAACCACGAATCCAAATAGTTCCCGTGTTAGAATCTTGTAAAATTTGCGTACCGTTATATGACCCAATTGAAATAACTGAAAGTGAAAACCAGTTATTTACGGGAGAATTATTAATTTTACCGTCTTGAAATGAGTAAGAACCCGGTGTTTTATAATCGTTTAGGCTTTGATTTGGCAGTATTCCAATAACTTGTGGTGAACGGGCAGTAGTTGCCGTATCAGCATTACCTTGCAAGTTTGCTAATATAGTGCCAACACTGCCATCGCTTTTTCTAAAGGCAAGACGCCCCTCAATATCCTCAATAATTCTTGATGTAAAATCTTTAGTACTATTCTTAAAATGGAAATCAATAAATGGTGTAGCGTGACTGATTTCTAATCCACCTTGAAAAGTTTGACTGCTTTTCCAAATTGTCGCTTGATTATCCCTAGCAACGACACCCCAATCAGTCCACTTATTAGCTGAAAACCAACGAACATTGATTGTATTATCACTATTTTCAAAAACTATTTGTTGAATATTATTACCGTAAGTAGTAACAGCCACTGTCCCATAAACGGTCCAACCACCACGATAATTTGTTAATTTAACGCCCCATACCTTGTATATACCATCCGTTGTTAATTTATCAAGATCTGTATTAGAGCTGTCTTGGACTGTTAACTTATCCGCAGAACCAGTAAAGCGATTAGCCATAACTATCCCTGTGGGCGTTACTTCAAATATTTTATTCATATTATCTGTAACATTAACAGGCAACTTATCACTTTTATTAATAATAAACGAGCGACCAGCACCAACAACAAATGTGCCTTGACTCCCCTGCTTTTTAACAATGGCCATGTCTCCGTCATTACCAACTCTAAGCATTGAATTGTCATTTGGTAAGGTGAAGCTACCTTTCACTTGCTGATCACCCTCTTTTAACTTATCAGCTGTGCTAGATGTCGTGGCATTGCCTTTCAATCCTTTTTTCGCGACAATTTCTTTTTGGAAAGTATTATCTCCACTCCAATCATTAGTACTACTTTCAGAAGGTAACTTATCCCATGTAGACCATGTGTTATTGCTATAAAAACGAGCACTAATAATCTTGGTATCAAAATCGGTTTTCATCTGTTTGACAGAATAGCGGCCATCTGTAGCTTCTATTAATATGCTGATATTAATTGGTGCATTATACCCTTTCGGTTTAACCTTATAACCAACATATAGACCTGGAACTTTCAGATTATCTAAGTCAGCGCCATCCCACAAATAATTTGGCTTTAAATCGGCTGGAATGTTGTATTCTTCAGCACTACCATCAAAATCAAATCCATTTAATTTTTTGGTTTTAGTTAATTTATCAGCACTATCAGCTTTATCTGCCAAGGTAATACGTCCTTGTATCTTCTGGGTAAAAGTCAATAGAGCATCAATAGTTTGGGTACCTTTTTTGTCATAAACTTTGAAAAATTATCCCAAATACTTCGACGATCTTTATAAGCATCATCTAGCTGTTTCTGCAAAGCAGTGTCCTTACTATCAACTCGTTCATTTGTGGCTAAAGAGTCTGGACTAACAGTTGTTGCAATAGCACTAGTAGACGATATAACTAATTTAGGCTTAAGCGTTAAATTGTAAACTTCGGCTTCATTACCTGCAGGAACCTTAATAGGCCAATTAGCAATTTGAGAGAATGCTAAAAATTCTTGTCCCTTATACGTTGCGGTGTAGATGACCGTGTTAATCTCATAATTTACAGGATTACCGTTTGAAGAGAAAACTGTCACAAGAACTAAGCTATTATCATTTTGCTGAACATCTGAAAATGTTGATTCTGAAACCTTTTTTATTGTTTGAATATAAGTATCATCGAACGCTTTCAAATCACTAATACTATGTTTATCCGAACTAACAATAGCACGTTTAAAGACGATGCTATCTGCCGTTGTCGATGAGTTAGCCAATAAATTTAAAAACTTACTTGATAATACTGGTTGTTGAAATTGTTCCATCACTTTCCCCCGATTTCAATAGATGTGGCATGAGCTGCGCCAATATTAATATCTTGTTGTGTATTACTTGTTTCATTAAGTATCTTTGTATACGTCAAATTTGCTGGTAAAAACCGTTGGAGTAACTGATCTAATCGATGACTAGACTCTCCATCAACTTCATACATCTGTAAATTAACATGATAATTTTTTGAAACAGACTCGATTTTCGCATTAATATTAAGACGCCTAATTAAGTTATTGATATATAAGAGTGTTATTGGTTCAGGTGGCAGCATTGCCGTTAACACGTTATATCGTCTGGTTTCTAAGCTCAATCCGGTACCATTTAAGTTATAAATAGATTCAAAAATATTAATGGCCGATTCATCAGCAGTTAAGACAAACATATTCTGATGTGATTGAGAAAAAGCTGCTTGTAACTCATCTAATTGAGATTGCTCCACCTGAAGCAACATTTGCATGTCATAGATATCGTCATAATACTCTGGCAAGAAATTCTTTAACCTCATCAATCTATAATTAGCCATTTACATTGACCTCCCCCAAAACAGGCAGTTCTTGTAAAGCATTACTAAAGACAAGAGAGATATCATTATCTTGACCATTTAGTCGTAAACTTTCCACGTTAACAACACCATCAATTTTGATTATTTCACCGATGATTGCTGCCCTATATACAGTCAAGTTATAGTCTCTTGCATTAACTAAGGTGTCCCATTTTTTACGGAGATTCAAAAATATTTTGGATAACATTTTATTAATGTTTTCCTTTGCTAAATCAAACGTTGTTGTATTATCAACTACAATTTTCATTGAAATACTAATTGTCTTAATGGTTGGCGCTGCAACAGTCACACTATGGCCTATGGGTGCTAATCCATACCCTTTTCCTTCGTACTGTTTGGGATCAATAATGTTTTTAATCTCATTGACTAATTCTGGACTTGGAACATCAAACTCGTTATTAATAATGACTAGTCGAACAGTTCCACCACCATTCCATACTGGATAAACTTGTACACCACCAATACCATTTTGCTTTAGCGTCATATCAATATAATCTGCAACATTACCGCCATACTTAATGACGTTTGCTGTTTCTAATAAGCGTTGTCTTAATTCATCATCAGCTTCATTATCACGAGCTGGGACGGTAATACTCGTAATCTTTGCAATCGATACTCTATCATTAGCTGTGACCGGTAAAATTTGGCCCAAATAGGTATTACCAGTTATGCCAGACGTTTCAGCAATTAGAGTAGCCGAACCCTGACCATTTTTTGTTTGACTGCGAAAAACACAGGATTGGCGCTCATAGTTGCAAATCTATCACCAATTTCTACAGAAGTTCGCTCACCATTATCGTCGTAGAATTCAGCAATAACCTCAGCAAATGTTGCTTTCTTCCTGAACGTACCTTTTTCTTGTGCGCGATAATCTAAATATTCGCCTGAAGCCGTTTGAATATAACTTTCCAAAATAATATTACGCATATTTAAAGCTAATTCTTGATATGATTGCGCCACTGGTGCTATAGCATCATAAATGATAGATCCCTGGCGAGTATCAATATTATCCGGTACACGACCTAGAGCATTATTCATAAAGT
Source organism: Leuconostoc fallax KCTC 3537 (assembly GCF_000165675.1). Lineage (GTDB taxonomy): Bacteria > Bacillota > Bacilli > Lactobacillales > Lactobacillaceae > Leuconostoc_B > Leuconostoc_B fallax. Next base: position 184,129 of record NZ_AEIZ01000015.1, read on the forward strand.
AATCAGCAGTAAATAGTTGCATACTATCTGCTAATTGTTCCGGAGTTGTCATGTTTTTACCTCCATATTAAAAACGGCTTCACCGTATATGGTGGAAGCCGTTATTGCTACTTCTAAACTATTCTTTTCAACAATTTCTTTTTTAAAATTTCAACATCATCAATCCTATCATCTGCCAATAACGCTTCTCGGATAACGCGTTCAACATCATCATAAACATAATCCATATCCTTACCGATTAGCTCATTGATATCGTGGCCATACTGTTCATCATAGATTACAAAAACAAAACGTTCTGTCATAAGTATTTTTTGAATAGCTTGCATAATTGCATCTTGTCCATCAACCATAGAACGAATTCGCCCGTTCTCAACTCTATACGTCAAAGACGGTAACGACTGTTCTTCACTGTCATCAATCTCTTCAGCTATGGTATCGTCTAATTCATCATCAGTATATTCCTGATCATTGATATTAACGTCATCTGATGGATATTCTTGTACTATTTGGTCATCATCCATATCATGATTTCTCCTAACTTGTCTTCTCTAATACAAAGAATGTTTGACCACCATCCATACGTATCATGGCCACACTATCCTTAGTATTTAAAGATTGGTCAACTTCAACACTTTTACCATCAATTTTAATTTTTCTTTTAGAGACATTTTGACCAAGTATCAATAATTCTGAAGGCAATGTTAGTTTATCGCCAACTTGTATTGTTAACGGGTTAATGGATGACACAATTCCAAATATAATATCGGCATATTCTGAACTGTTGCCATGACGTTGCATAATAAAATCAATTAACTTTTCACCTGCCATTAGATTAGTACCTCTATATCCATCGTCCAATCATTTGGGTCGAAGGTATGCGTGACTTTGGTTGGAAAAACTAATTTTTGGCCAAAACCAAATGTCTTTAACTCTTGAGAACGAAAATAAAAGCTCGTCCCTGCTCGAATACCTAATAATCCTATAGCAGTCACTTTTAATGTTTGAGAGATTTTATTCTTCTCTCTTAAAAGTTGCTTTGCTTTGGTTAACATTTGTGCATCGTTCATATCGTTATCAGCTTTTTCGACAATCTGTAATCTTCCCCATTGCTTAATATGATCTGCTGAATCGGCATGTTTTACTGTTGTAGTAGTCCAAGACGTCGTTTCCGTTTTGGTTTTCTTCTTTTTAGTTTTTCATCATATGTTACAACTTTACGTTTCTTACTATGCTTATCTTCACGGATCACTTTGACCGTGTTTGCTGATTGATCAATAGACTGCGTATAGTTGAAATCAGTTAATAATGAGGCATCCCCTAATATTAAATCGGTTTGTGTTTGTTGCGCTTTAAGAAGCTCTACTGTGCCGTAATTGTCTCGAATATAATAGCGTGTCCCTGTTGCAGATAAAACATTTTCAATACCTGTCTGCAGCATTTCAAAGTATGTTTTTTGATCTGCTACTTCTGTTTTCAACTTATACGTAGAATTATTTACGACTTTATGCGTAATACCAGCTGCCTTTGTTACACGTTCAAATCGTTGTGACAAAGTCGAAACTGGCCAAACAATCGAGTCCTGATTTTTAAGATATCGTAGCTTATCATAAGCGACACAACTTATCGTTTTATTATCCTTGCTGTATTCCGCACTAAAAATATATCCCATGAAGACATTGTTACCGTTCCATCCGAAGTAAACGGCATCTCCCATTTGAGGTATAAAAGTATTATCAATCATCAGCAACTCAAACGATAATTCACCAGCTTCATAAGTAGTATCTGTCGTCCATTTAGGAGGTAAAACCAAACTCCGCACATCCCAACTATCATTTGTTGTCCGTCGTTTAATAATAAATTTTGAAATTGTCATGTTGATTTCACCGCATTTTTAGATACCCAACCACGCCAACCGCCATTTAAATTAGTCACATGGTAAGGATATTTTCTTCCAGGTGCCACAAAATTAATCTTCCGTTTGGCATTTTTTCAATTTGACCTGGTCCACTACCATAACTGTCTCGATGTAACTGACCATTAACCATAACCACAGAGCCAATACCAATTTTCTTAGCGGGCTTGGGTCTTTGTTTCCCTTTCTTAGGTGTAGTTTTCTTAGCAGTTTTTTATTTGATATTTTCTGAACTGCAACCTTTCGGTATTCCGTTAACTTAATTGTTGCAACCCATTCACCATCAAAACCATTGCTGAATTCCCATTTGAAGCTCGTAACCATCATCGATAGATTCATATACCCACTAGTAACTAAAATACGACCAGGCTTCCTACTATCCTGCCAATCTCTAATAAATTTAATATACTCAACACCATCTGAAAATGGCAATTTTTGTGCAGTTGTATAATTTACTTTTTTGGATTTTTGGGAATAAAAAAGAAAATTCATACTCACGTAATTTTTGACTACCTATTAAATTAACCTCTCCAATAGCTGACACATCTTTGGCCTCACTTCCCAAAGTAGCCTCATGTGCAATATCACTTGGATTAACCGGTAATTCAATCGTTTTATTTTTGTGGTTAGTCAAATACACACCAATATGAATTTTCTTTTTATTGGACTTTGTTGAAACTATTGAAGCACCTTTCTTTGTTGGTGCTCTTTTATTTTGAGTAGCCATACTATATTAAACTCACCTTCTTAAAGTTTTATTACGCTTTTCCATTAGTTTTTGTTCAATCAGTGCCAACATTTTCTCCGCATCATAGTTCTCATTAACACTTTGAATAACAATAGCACCCGGTTGAATAATTACATCAACATCACCTTGTTCATGATTGAGTACCGGTTTGGGTTGTTGAACACCTAATAGATCATCATTCCTAGCAATAGTGTCAGTGTTTAAACGGTTGTTTTCTACGTTTACAGTGTCACTACCACCAATACCACTAATAGCTGATACAAACTTCAAAACTGCTTGAGTAGCCAAATCAAACCCATTAATAATTGCATTAATAAGATTATTATCGAAACTCCCCGTAAAATTCTCCTGATGAGTCATAGTTGTGTTTTGAGTTAAATCCTTTGGATGTGGTATTGAAGCTGTATATCGAACGGCTGCATTCTGATCACTTATTTGAGGTATTACAGGTGCATGCGCATCATAATTGAGATTTGCATGCTGATCTCTAATCTGCGGTGTCATCGGAATAACATTACTGTAATTAATATGAGCATTTTGGTCTCGAACATTTTGTAACGGCTCCGCCCTGCTCAAATATTGATTGATAACTGTTTGGCCATTAGCCTGTGGTGCCATCGGTACAATATTCTTGTACTCAATATTTGCAGTTTGATTTTGGATATCGTTTAGTGGTTGGATTGAATTGACATATTGAGTAGTAGCTACTCGATCACTAATTTTTGGCGTTTCCAGAGCGCCACTTTTGTATTGAACATTTGCTATTTGATCTCGAATATTTGGAACATCTTGCAAAACCTGGTTATAGCACACGGTAGAATTTTGATCCTTAACATTAGGCGTTGCCATTTTATTAAGAACATAATCAATACCAACAACTTGCTTAGCAATTTCTGGTAATTCTGGCACTGCATTGTGATATTGAATAGCTGCATTTGCATTTTCAATACTTGGCTGTGTTGGCACAATATTCATATAATCTACAGTTGCAGTTTGATTACTGATATTAGGCGTACCTTCAACGCTATTTTCATAATAGTTTATAGCTGATTGATTTTGTAACTGTGGCGCTGTTGGTACGGCATTAACGTACCTTAACATTGTTACTTGATCATTCTTAACTTCTGGAATATCTGGCAATGTATATGCTGTCACGTTACCACCATTGATATCAGGCATTACATAACCTTCTGCTGATTTAACAGCAGATTCTGCCATATTAGCACTGGCATCACTTACCGAAGAAGCATTAGCGATAATACCGACCGCCATACCTAATGCCACGAACTTTCCAACTTGATCTCGCATTACTCGTGATGGCGAATGAATATTCAAAAAGCTTTTGGCTGCGTTAACAGCACTTTTTGCCATACTTGCTGCTGCATCTACTGCCGCTCCAATAGAACCTTTAATCCCATTAACAAATCCCATAACAAAGTCTGTACCAGCGCTAACCAATGAACTGCCATAGCTTCTAACTGTGCTAACAGCACTTTGCATACCGCTACTTACAGATGAAACGACATTACTCATTGCAGACATTACAGCGCTAACTATTGAACTAAATACAGAAGATACCGTTGTATATAGGGCTTGAATACCAGCTGATAATGCTACAAGAGCTGCGCTTGTGGCAATAATTCCTGCCGATAATACCATCAGACCTGCGCCTGCTATTGTAGCTCCAGTACCAGCTACTATTAGTCCTGCACCAGCTACAAAACCGGCAGCACCCATAATACCTAATGCAACACTAGATGCCATAGACATGGCGGTTAATAATGTCAGCGTTGCGGTCAAAGCTATTGTAGTGGCACTAATCATCAATAGACCTGCCGAAACCATTGCTACCGTCGCTAACATTAATGTCAATCCTGTAACAACAGCCATCGTTCCAGTGGCTAACAACGCCATACTCGTTGAGGCCAACATGCTACCTGTCGCGATCATTAACATTGCTGCACTAGCCATCAATGCTGTAGCAGACATCATAATCATTGTTGCAGTAATCATAGTGAACGTTGCTACTAGCACTAATGATGTTGCACTCAAAACAACAGAAGCAGCACCCATGACTGCCATTTCCGCTGCCAAAATACCAAATGCTGATAACAGAGCAGTTGATGCCGTGGCCAAACTAATAAATGCCGCACCTAAGGTTGGTATTTGCGCTGCCATATTTGTAAAGGCTGTTCCAACAGTTGGTAATGTTGCAGATAATACAGTCGCCATTGCTACCACCGTTACCATTCCAGCTGATAACAAGGACATACCGGCACCTGCAATCGCTAGACCAGGACCTGCTGCAGCTACTGCACCTAATCCAACAGCTGTAGCAGTTAGAGTTCCTGCTAGCTTTCCTAATGGCAACGAAACTAATTGACTAACACCATTTGCTAACATTTCAAACCCTCTACCAGCTGATAACGCAGCATTGCCGATAGAATCAAAGACTTTGGCTAATGCATTCAAAACACCTGATATTGCATTACCAATAGCATCAACTACCTTACTGATACCTCCAGATACTGAATCCACAACTTGGCTCATGGCATTACCAATTGAAGTAACAACCTGACTAAAACCATCAGCCACAGAATTAACTACTTGTGAAATACCATTAGCAATGCTACTAACAAGTTCAGAAATAGAAGAAATGATTAATGCTACAGCCATAGCGATACTCATGACGATAATAGATACTGCACTAGCAATTGATGCAGCTGCAACAGCAAATGCCATAGATAGCGCATTAATGACTGGAGGTAATGCTTGAATGGCTGGTATTGCCAAGCCCATTCCCATACCAATCATCAAGATAGTTGCACCAAAAGCTAACATAGCCGGTATTGCAGCAGTTAGAGCTGTACCAAATAAAGCAAATGTGATAACCAGCCCTGCAACAACTAAGCCAAATGCTGCCATGGCCACGGCTCCTGCAGTTCCTGTTTGAGCAATCGGTGCCATAGCTAATGCCAAAATTGAAACACTTGCAGCAAACACTGCAATGCCTAATACATTGGCGGTTAATGCTGAACCAAATGTTGCAAATACTGCTGCTAAGCCAGCTATTACAACGCCAAATGTTACTAAAGGCCCAATGGCTGTGCTACCTAATGAAGCGAGTGGTACCATTGCCAAAGCCATAGCAGAAACAGATGCAGCAAATACACCAATACCAACAGCACTGCTTTGCAACTTGCTTCCCATTGATCCTAATATAATGGCTAAGCCACCCACAACTGCGCCAAATGACAATAACGGAGCAACTGCTGATGGTCCAATAGAAGCTAAACCACTCAACTCTCTAGCCAATAAGGCAATGGAGGCAACAACTAGAGCTATACCTGCCATCTTAGCCAATCCACTAAGTGCCCCCGTAGTTTTTTGAACAGGCTTTGCACTTTTTCCAAAGCTGAACATCCCCTTAGACAAGCTATTCAATTTTCCTCTAAACAGATCAAGTAGTAATGATATAGGCTTAAAGAATTTAAATGCAGCTACTACTGCTAAAGCACCCACAGCTAATAACGGTAATGACTGTGTAAAATGCCGAATAGTACTAGGATCTAAACTCTGTATAAAATTAGATACGCCTTGTATAGCTCCCGCCAAAAGTTTAAGTGCGCCTGCTGCCCAACGTGCTGCAGTTGCAATAGGATTAATTGCTTTTTGCCCTTTAACACCTGCTAAAGCACTTTTAATAGCATTAATGGCAAAACCAGCTTGTAAGAAAGCGCCCTGTAAGTCATCAATAGCGCCTGTATCTTTAAGTACGCTCCAGAACTCTTTACCCCACTTCATTGCAGTTTTGAAGCCTTTAGATAACCCATCTACTGCTGTGGTTGCAAATCGATTGATAGTAGGCACGGAGCTCTTAATTGTATTAGTAATACCATCGATTACTTTGGTCATGCCACCTTTAGCCATGGCATCTAATACAGTAGCCGTTGCATTGGTAACTGCATTTTTCATATTAGCAAATGATGTTCCGATACCTCCGGTTGCAGTACGTGCAGTATTTGCAAACCCTTTGGCACCACCGTCAAGCTCAATAAATCGCTTATTAAGCTGATCCATTGTGACATCACCATTCTTTAACTTAGCGTAAAGATCACGTTCTGCACTTTTACCAGTCAACCCAAATGAATTAGCGACTTTAGTCAATGCATAAGGCATGGTTTCTTGAAGTGTTCTCCAAGATGTCATATCAACGGTACCACTGGCTAACATTTGTGAATATTGTTCAACACCACGTGACGCATCTCCAGCACTAGCACCTGATGCCAAGAAAGCATCATTTAAGGCGGTAGCAGTCTTAGCACCTCCAGTAGCACTTTTTTCCAAAATAGCAAAGCTTTGAGCACTTTTTGTTAAATCCTGTAGGGATGTAGGTAATCCATCAACACCCTTTTTCAATATATCAACAGACTTATTGGTATCCTGTGTTGCATAGCCCATTTGTGCCATAACTTTTGGATAAGCGTTCAGTGTATCAACACGACTAACAGCACCACCGATACTATCTTTAACCATGCCCACCGCTTTACCAATACCAGCGCCAATTAAGTTCGCACCTAACATACTTTTAAACATGCTACCGGTCTTTGTTGCCGTTTGTGTCAATTGGCTAAATCCACTAGCACCTGTGTTAGTTTCAGACCTAATTTTATTGCCTAAACCAGTAAAAGCATTCTTGGCAGTATTACCTGTTGTTATCGCTGCAGTAGCCAACTTACCAAAAACACCGCCACTACTGGCGGTGTTTTGTAATGAACTTCTAAGTTTGGCACCAATCGTACCACTTGCTTGCTGTAATTGTGCTGCTTTAGCTGTGGCTGACGTAAATTGAATAGCCAAACCTTTGGTATTGTTTTCTGCTTGTTGTAATTGGGACTTTAATTGGCCCACGTTATTCTCAGCTTTCAACATTTCAGATGCTGAAGCCTTACCACCATTGGCTAATTCTTGGACATGATTTTGTGCCTCTGATAACGCTTTGGATGTCAAATCAGTCACGCGTTGAGAACGCTGTAATTCCTGTCCTAAAGAAGTAGCCCTTCCTTTTGCTTGTTCAAGAGGCGATACCATCTCGGTCATACTCCTAACAGTCTTCGTAGCAGTACCGTATGCTTGATTGAACGACTCACCCATACCTTTAGCAAAACTTGTCATGGCTGAGCTATTGATGTTGGATTCAACCGCTGATTTAAATTTATCAATTTGTGATGTACTACGACTAATATTGCTATCTAAACTATTTAATTTGTTAGAAAAATTATCAAATAGCTGTAGCGTCGCACTGAGTGTTGTTCCCGACCCCATAAATATCCCTCCACATTATGTACACGGTGTTGCCACCGTATTTGGCGTCATTTTGATTTTGCCTGACGTTCTGCTCGCTTCATTTCTGCCTTTTCTTGCTCAACTTTGATGTTAATTGATGCAATAACAAGTGCTTTTTCATAACGACTTAGGGATGACCATTGTTTAGGTGACCATCCGTGATTATTGAGCATATGAGCATAGTAAGCAAAATCTCCATTACCGCCTTTAATTAGTTTTTGCATCTTCCACTAAATCATTAACATCTTCATTAAAGCCGTTGAATTCAGTTACTTCTTTTGCCAAAGTAGCGAATTCACCAGCACGAAGCATTGTACGAGCAGTATCCACAGCTGATCCTGTTCCATAATTTTCTTGTAGAACAGCATCTGAAAAGTTAGGTACAACCGTTGATGCCACAACTAACAAGCCAGCATACTTATCTCCGTCTGTTTCTGTGCGTACTTGGCCATTCTTGCTACGCAACTTGACCGTAGCACGTTGACGTAAGGCTGTGTTCTCAGCTTCAGTGATTGTCTTAATAACAAAAGGCTTTGGGAAACGATCAATCTTCACTTCCTTTTGCTCAACTGTTGCCTCAACGTTTTCCTTCAAAAAATCTGATACATTATATGCTGTTTCTGTCATGATAAATTTCTCCTATAATTTTAAATTCTGATATCAATTGATTTGTAAATACTAATTAAATGCCATTAAAAGCCGATACAAGGTTAAAGCCTTCAAACGAGAAGTCGCTTTCCCATTCCATAACGCCATCATCTGCTTCTAATGCCACCAATGGGATACTATCCATATTAATGTTATGGAATGCTACTGTTTGCTTTCCAACTGAACTTGTTTCGTCTTCAACGACTACTGTGGCATCAAAGAATGTATCAACACCCTCATTAGCCATCTTTTGACCTAATTTAGCCCAATTTGAATTAATAACCTTGCCACCCATGGAACCAGAACCAGCAATACTAGTTGTTTTCTTCTTAGTCCACAATGAGCCAATAACTTGAACATCTTCCTTGTTCTTATCGATTTGAGCAGTAAATTCTGTCAATTCAATTAATTCAATATTTTGGCCATCAATATTGACAGTCACCATACCTGATTTTGAATTGATAACATCTTTACCTGATAACACATCACGCATTTGTTGTCCCCCTTAGATTATTGAACTGTGATCTTTGCGTATAACTTTTCCATTGAATCCGTTGGTTGAACTGCCAACGTCATCACAACGGCATCTTTATCTGCACCAGGTTCAACCGTAATATCATCTGGTACAAAGTTTTGAATGGCTCCTTGTGCTTGTAGCCCTGTCAAATAGGTAATACGGTTAGCCTTAAACACATCACGACCTTGTGGGTTGTTATCCACTTTCCCAATAAATTGCTTTTCATAAGTGTCATGCGTATTGTTAGCAATTTCATCCAAGACACGTAGCACACGATTCTTACGGAAATATTGGTTCTTTGATACTGAATAAGTGTGGTGTGAGTTGATGTCCTGTTCAATAACAACACTGCCATCACGACGTGCTGTAAAAACAATCTTTCCAGCTAGTAACGCTTTTTCTGTATCACTGTTACTAAAGCGTGGTACTACGTCCACAGCTCCAGGATATGAGCGATATGTCAATGACTCATTTATATCAGCTGCAGCACTCACACCAGCAAAATAACCCGCTGCAACCGTTTCAGGTAGTTCATTGTCGTTTAACAGCTTCACACCATTTTGAACAACACTAATACCTTCATAATCGTAATCAAAGTTATCACTACCAGGAACAACACCTGTAACTTTCAGGCCATCATTCTCTCGTAAACTTTTGATTGTGTTGTAAACCATCAAATGAATATTTGCATCTTTATCTGCTCCTGCGGCAGTCAATACATTAAAGTTCATTGTTTCAGTAGCATGGTTAATTTCAGCTAATAGATCTTCACTTAGAACCGTTGTGCCACCTGACAAATTAAGTGTAATCGTTGATGACACCGCATCAATCAATGCACGGCCATCATCCCCTTGTGAAGCAGAAGTTGCCTGTACATCAAGATAAGCATTAGATTTTAATTCTGATGCATTTCGTACTGACTGTGTATTAACCAACTCTGTTCCAAAGAATGTGGCCACATCTAACTTTGTCGTATCAGTGGCATCACGATAAACGCTTACCTTAACACTGTTGCCTTTTTCTCCAGCATACTTAGCTGTGAATACCCAAGGTAATACATCACTTGTGGCTGTTGCCTTGTTTCCAGCATTAGAATTAAATACTAGAACACTCTTAGGTGCCCCCTTTAAGATTTCATTCAATGCTGCTAACTCGTTAGAGTTAATATCAACGCCAAATAATGCTTTGAAGTCGCTACCACCGCCAACTTCTGTTACACCATTCTTACCCCAACCAAATGAACCGCTATGAATCCAGAAAACAACACCTCGTGAAGTATCTGATCCTGCTGCCGTTAATGAGTTAGAGCTAACATCAACATATGCTCCAGGGCGTGCTTTGTTTTGTGATGTCCAATTTCCACCTGCCATAATTTAAAAAAGTCCTTTCTTCTTAAAATCTGCAAACAATTGACGAATCTGAGGGCGTGTGTACGTTCTCCCAGGCCTTGTCAGCATTTTTATCATCAACATGTCTGTATCGTTAAAACTACTTGTTAATAATTGTTCACGAGTAAATTCGATACTGTCATAAACTTCTGGATCAATACCAGAAGTTGCTTTTTCAGTTATCGGTTCTTTTGTTTCAACAGTTTTACTGGCACTATTTTGCGCTTTAGGCGTAACAGTGTTTTTCGTACTGGTTGAAACATCTTTATCATTCTTATCTGTACTAGTTGATACCTTTGTATCATCAGGCTTAGTACTAGATGAATTTTTAGAATTATCTGTTGCCATTCAACAATCCTCCTTCATAAATTAAATTGTTATTCATCTTTGGCCCATCATCTGAGACATGGTCTTGCACATAAATATCAAACTGAAAATGCAAAACATCGTCCACTATGTTTAGTGAACGATGCCATAATCGTGCAAAATTAGGTTGAATAAGTTTGAATTTTTCCATCAATAACTCACTCTTTAAATCAATATCAGATAGTTTTTACGGCTGTCCTCTGCCGGCATATATACCAAATCATACGTATACATACGATGTTCATGATGACCAATTGAGCTTCCAATAGTCACCGGTAATCTTTGAATGAGATAACATGGTGTTTCATATGCACCATTTTCCTGTTTATCACGATAAATAATCATGTCAGGATCAATATCCGCTAAAGTATTACCGATAAGCAATGTAATATCTGTCATATTATTTACCAAATAATTTATTAATTTCAGCTGTGAAGCGTTTATCTACTCGTTGTGTCATAAGCGCTTCAATCTCAGTCATTGAATTTTTCAACATAAATTTACCAGGCACAAATGGTGTAACCAAGCGTGCATTGATAGCAGGTACGTATCTTCCTACCTTCTGCCGATGACCAAATTCAACAGATGCAGCATATTCAGTATTATTGACAAGCTCAACAACAACAGCGTTGCCACGTTTAGTGGCTGATGTCTTTTGCCAAGCACTCTTTAAACGACCTTTATCAGTTGGGGTTCGCTCTTTGACAGCAATCAATCCTAAATTACCTACATCATTCATCTCACTAATCATAGCTTGCAAGATATCTTGATTATGAAGTGAGTTTTGCAAGTTACTCAAGAAAGATTTTATTTCACCATCGTCAAATTTACCCATTCTTGACATTAGTCACCTCTGATGCCTTTCTGTCTAACTTCATGCGTACTTCTTGATGACTCTCATATCCCATATAACCGCTTGATGAACGTTTATAGGTCGTCTGATATCCATTAACGTCTGTAACCACAATAGTAGCTGCAGCAGGTATCTTAATATTGGCATCAATAAACAACACTGCATCAAAAGAATCTATCATGCCAACACTATCTGTCTGAACAACATTTTGAGTAATTTTAGAAACCTTACATGGATAATCTTCGGCAATAATCTTTGGTTGAGTTTCAGTAAATGGTCCAGACTTTGCAACACCAGAACCATATATCGTGGCTTTATCCCGATATAATGTATTCAAAATACTTCCCATTCCGCCAAATAAACTCATCTCAACAACCGCCTATAAGTATTTAGAAGCCCATAGTAACTATTTGTAATGAGATTGACACCTAATAAACTGGCCATAACTTCACCGTCTGATTTAAAAGACACACTTGTATCTCCTTCAGTCAAATTTGAAACATTCTGGTTAACCATTTGTTCAACAGGTGTAGTAAAGCCCGACAAATCAATCGTATTTTTAGCGATCATAACAATCGTTTCATCAAGTTCAGCAGGCAACTCATTAACGGGTATATGGGTATAAGTCGTCACATCTTTAATCGCTTTGTTGAGTAACAAATCAATAATTTTGTCATACATTTGACTGTATTCCTCATTATTCTGAATCTTTTTAGGAGATACCAATTTCAATGTCGCTAACAAATGATCATATCGGGGATGAGTTACCTGTTCCTCTAGCATAGTTACTCCTTAACGTCGTCAGCTGTTTCCTCATCGTTTTCAATAGCTACTTCTTCGGCTACTTCCATTTCGTCATCTTGAACATCCAACTGCTCATTCAAAGCAATGATCGCACCATTGTGATGGGGATGTTTTTCTGACTTCAATTCTTCTAGCCTTTCGCTACGCACACCAACATGTTTGAATGTATCGCCTTTCTTGTATAAACGATTAGCCAACTTATCAGTGAAGTCTTGTAGAACAATATACTTTTTTGCCATCATCTGTCTCCCTATCCTTGTGGTGCTGTCCCTGTTTTACGATCAGAAATATGGAAGAAAATACCATCCTTACGTGGTTTCAAAAGTAATACATCTTCATATGAATTTTCGTAATACAAATAATTACCAGAGTTTGCAGCAGTAGGTGCATCAAATCCTGCAAATTCATATTTTTCTGGTGCAATTTGAACACCATTTAAAATCAAGAACATATCAATTTGCTGTGAACCATCAACAGGCAATGCACCGACTTCAAAGTTATAAGTTGTATGCATAAGATGTGCTGGCACAACCTTAATAGTTACATCATCCAATGAGTAAACACGACGATCAATACTTGATGAGGAACTCAAAATGATTGAACGTGATCGTGCCTGTGCTGACTTCAAAATCTTATTAACAGTTGGTGTCACATAAAGAATACGTTGCAATGAATTAGCTACCTGTAATTCATCCAACTGCGCCATCCACTCATCAAAGAGATCCAGTACATTTTCTTCAGTCAGAGTATCTGTAATAATCCCTTTATCGTTAAATGCCTTCTTCTCTTTATATAACTTAGAGAACATAAAACGATCTTTTTCAGGGATCTTTTGTTGTGTATTGAAAGCATTTGTTACGTTAGCAATAGATGTTACTTGATTTGTTTCATCAACATCCAATGGGTCAACAATCGTTGACCAATCACGCTCAAACTTTAATTCGTAATCATCATAATCATTTGAGTAATTCATGACAGGTTGTGTAATTGTTGCTCGCTTACGATCACGTCGGCCACTTTCAATGGTTAACTTAGGCACCTTAACATGCTTGGCACCTGAAAAATTAACTAATGCATTGGCAGGCGAATTCCATAAATCGCTTGAATGTAGAAGTGTTTGATAAATTGTTGCTTGTAATGCAGCTTGATAGCTTGTTGCATAGTTTAAAACCATGTCTTACCTCCGTTATTGTGTATTAACAGTGCCACCCATTGCAGAAATAAAGGCATCTGTTGCATCTTGATTAGCAGGATCTCCACCAGCCGGCTTATATCCTGAATCTGTCTTACCTAAATCAAATAAGTAAGGTTTGTCTTTTTGAATTGCTTCAATCTTGTTAGATAGCCCCTCTACCTCCCCTTTATCATTAAGCTTAAGTTCACTTTTATCGATAAATCGCATCAAATCATCATTATTGCGGGCTTTAGAACCTGTCAAAGCCTGAGCAATGGCCGTATCTAACTTCAAGCTATCAATGCTAGACTGTAAGTTTTGAGTATCATCTGAATACTTTGATTTCAACTCATCGTACTTCTCTTTATAGTCAGCATTATCTCCAACCATCTTTTTCAATTCGGCCATATCTTTATCGCGTTGCTTGATTTGCGCTTTAAATCCATCACGTTCAGTGGTTAATTCATTGACCTTATCCTGTAAGGCAACAGCATCTTTAAGAGACTCTGTATCTTGGCCATGAATTTTCATAACACCATTAACTTGATCTTCTGATAAACCTAACTTAATTAATTGTTCTCGCTTCATTGTTTTACCTCTCTCGTGATTTATTACGCGGAACGACCGCGATTGAGTGCATACAAAAAGCACACTATTTGTAACGCCCGGTATGCTAGCGGGCGAATATATTATGTACAGCGTGCCGTATATTAACGGTACGCCATTATTTGATAACAATGTTTATATATCATTTAAGCCAACAGAATTGGCCCACTCATTATAAGTTTGCTTAGGGATGTACTTCCCTTTATTGGTATCAGGATCTCTAGCCCAACGTTGATGGCTTAATCGTTCTTCTCCCTTAACCACTGGCACCGTTGTGCAACGGCAATGACCATGAATAGGTGGATAATTAACACTGATTTTTCTATCATCTACTGCAAAAGTTTCATAATCCAAGTCACCACATATTGCACACGTTTTTGTTTCAAGCGTGGCCAAAAATCGATATTCCTCAATATGTTCCGTCTTATATGCCTTATAGCTGGCTTCATTAGCAGCATGAGACATTTCTGTAATGATAAGTCGATGTTGTTTATATTGCTCAAACTCTTGAAACTTTGCACTGGCATGTTTAATGATGTTGTAATTACTCATCCCCATCAATATGCCACGTCTTACCGCAGTAGTTAATTCTTGTGGCAAGTCATTAACAAAGTTGCCCCATACTCGTTCACTAAAGTTTTTACCGTGCCAACGCTGATTTACAAAGGTTTCTAATTGTGCATCAGTGTATTTGTCAAAGTTACTGTCATAGGTTGCTTTCTCACTTTGTATCTCATACACATCACGATAATAATTTTGTTTGAATTCATTAACTAGTGTGTTTTCCATGGACTTAACTTCTAAATCAGCATACTTAGCTATGACAAATTGTGTCTCAGCTTCAAGAGCCTGTAATCTAGTAATTTGTAAACGGTAGTAGGCTAAATTAAGTCGCCCTTCATATCTGCCATTTCTGGCCAATTCTTCCCAATGATCTAAAGTTTCATACCAGCTATCTAATGATTTACCCCGTAATTTCTTATTAGCACTCTCGATAGTCATACCAGTAGACAACGCATATTTATTCAACCATTTATGTAAAACAAGCTGTATTTCTTTTAATGCTGCTTGAGATTGATTGAGAATATACCGTTCATAATCATCACTTCTTGCTAGACTAGCCTTTTTGTTTTCTAGATGACGCTCTTGCCAATAATCCATGAATGATCTCCACCTATTTTTTATGGTTCATAGCTATCATGTCCTGCCTCACGTTCTTGTTTTAAACGCTTTACTTCATCCTGCCAATCATCAACTAGTGGATTGTTCTTGGCAATGGTATCAAGACTAGATACATCAGCAAGCTGTTGTAAGACTGTCGCTTGTTCTACGTTGTTAGTAATTGATGTTCTCGTCCACGTCTGTGTGATTTTACGAGTATTATAATCAGATACATTCAAGTAACGCATAATCGCTCTAATAAGCTGTGAGATACCAATTCTAAACTGTTTTTCGACAACGCTAGCTTTTAACTCTAACTGTGAATAAAGCATTTTAATGGCCACACCTGTGTTGTTCCCTAATTCAATCTTATTCGGGTTAACGGCCTGTGCATTATAGTAAATGGCATCACGTGTATTAGTCAGCAGTTTTTCTCTAGCTTCAACGGGAATATCAATGGTTAAAGTATCAACCCCTGCTTTTTCAGAACCCGCAAATGTTTCAACTTTAATGGCTTTATCTTCAACGAGCTGTTTTTTGAACTCACCTAAATCAGTACCACTGTAGTTATTAAGCACCAGGATAACCTGTTGTACGTCATCAACATCATTAACAAAGCCGTTATAAACTTTATCGTAGACATCTATTAAACCTTTGTACTTATCTAGGTCCCGACGTTCCCGCTTATTATTTCTAAATGCAATAAATGGCACTTCACCAAATTCATGTTGCCTAGTGTTACTAGTGCCAACAGTTTCTTGTGTACTGATATCAATAATATTAATGCCCTGATACTCTTGAAATACTCGTGAACCACTTTCACCGTATGGCTGTGATTGGTACATCTGTACTTCGGTATCATTCCAGTACTCATGAATGTAAACATTCTTACCAGTATCACCATCTAGCTTTTTATACGTTCTCAACATCCCGATAACGTTCTTTTCAAGATAGTTATCATACACTGGTGTGCATTCTCCAGGGGGGATGATGCCAAATCTAAAAGTATTGGTATCTCTGTCTATCCAATAATGTAACCACACCAAACCAGCATTACTTGCATCAACTACCAAATCAAATAATGTATTAGCAAAACCATCACCCAATGTATCGCGTATCTTATCATTGATATCTTGGCCATTACCTACATCAATTTGTGGCGCTACTGTAGCCAAATAAGCTGCCTTTTGGTCAACAATAGGCTGATGGAAGTTATTGCTCACACGGTTATCAGCAGGTCGTAATGGATCATCTTTACCCTTTGAATTGAGCTTACTTTCACCATTATTACGATTAGTAATATCATTCTGGTTATCATAATAACGTTGGCTTTCATCAAATTTTGCATAGATATTAATACGCTCTGATGTTTTATTTTTAACA
Source organism: Leuconostoc fallax KCTC 3537 (assembly GCF_000165675.1). Classification (GTDB taxonomy): domain Bacteria; phylum Bacillota; class Bacilli; order Lactobacillales; family Lactobacillaceae; genus Leuconostoc_B; species Leuconostoc_B fallax. The sequence continues at coordinate 201,035 of NZ_AEIZ01000015.1, forward strand.
AGCTCTTTGATTTTTTCAATATCCATTATACTTACCTCTGTGTATTACTTCTTCCACTGCTTAAAGCCACCTAATCGAATAATACGTTCAGCAGCATATCGTGTTGGGTCAATCGTATGGTTATCGTGATCAGGATACTCACCACGTAAGTTACCCATACGGTCCTCTTCTAACTCATAACCTGAGAACTCACGATAAATGTTAGGCGTTCTACGTGGATCAATGATAATGGCATTTAGGTCTTGCAACCATTTGATACCATGTTCAACTGAACCAGGTCCTTTGACGGCTGGTTGAATATTAAGCCCTAAGTCTCTAAATTCAGCAATCGTTCTTGGTTCGGCACTATCAGCAATCACTACATTATTGTCTTTGTTAAGTTTCATAATGGCTTCAACTGCTACACGGTTTTTCATCCCCGTTTTGTATATCTCATTCACGAAATACAAACGACGTCGTGTACTGTCATAATAAAATTCAACATACCCAAGTGGGTCTGCACCAAAACCAAAGTCGAGGCCACGATAAATCGTATCAAATGTTGCAGCCAATTCATCTGGAATGCGTTGATTAATGATATTAGTAAATACTTCAGCACCAGTACCAACAACCTTGCCCAAATATTCATGCTCATACGCTGTTGGATTAACTTCTTTAAGCGCCTTAGCTTCACTGATAAAAACATTACCTAGCCACGTTTTAGGGACAGTCAGATAAGTTGAACGATGAACTAATACATCATCACGCACCTTTTCTTGTTCCACAAATTCATTGGTCCAATTACGCTGTGACTTTGGTGGGTTAAACGAGAAGATAAACATCTGCTCACCACCACGTCCAAGAGACTGCTTAATATTACGAATACCAGCTGCTGCCTTGAACTCTGACAACTCTTCAAACCAAATGAATTTAATATGCCCTTTATCAACCTTCACTGATTTAATCTTTTCAGGATCATCAGCACCTCGAAAGATAATTTTTTGACCTGTGTAGATATTCTTTATCTCTAATGGGGATGTTGTTGCTTTCCAGTTAGCAGATAAACCTAGCTTATTAATTGCCCATTTTAATTGAGCCACCACACTATCACGTAAGGTATCAGCAACTCGTCTTAATACTGCAGCACTAGCGTTACTATCTTCCTCCAGCATTAACATCAGCATAACGGCAATAAACGAACTCTTAGTAGAACCACGGCCACCAACAAAATAGTAATTTGAATGCGCTATTCTCATCATGTCATAATACATATGATAAAAACGTGGCGCTATCATGTCCTTTAAATCTAACGTCAGCACACGTTCATTACTCATATTCGGGCTCCGGTATTTCAACATCATCAAACGACGCCACAATATTAATCTTTGTTGGTGCATTCAAATTAATATCCACTGGTAATGGATGGCGTTTGAGTATTTCGGCAGCAGATTTTAAAATAACAGTTTTATCCACGCGTTTCTCAACTCGTTCCACCGTACCAGTGATCGGGTTCATCATCACAACCTCATCAGTTGTATTACCACGCATAATATTAGTGATCGTTTCCAATGCCTCATCAGCATCCGCAATCGTTGACTTTTTCAAATCGCCCATAAGCCCGTCAATATAGGATTTAACCTTAACATTTCTTAACATTCTGTTTGCTGACGATGCTGCACTCGTTTCACTTTTCACAGCGTATCCAGCAACTTGATAGGCTCTAGTTGCATTTCCAAGTTTCACGTATTCTTCACAGAAGCGTTTTTGTTTTGTTGTTAATTTGTCCAATCTGCTCTCCTTTCTACATTTTTTGATAGTAAATGTTTACTCTTGTCACAAAATAAAAAGGCTACCACATTTGGTAACCCCCCGCTTTCTCGTAAAGTTTTTTCTCTCTTAATTTTAAAATCCTATTTGTTAAAATAAGTTTATTTTTCACATTAAATTTAAGTAACATGATTCATATCTCAATCGATTTTTTTAGTATTAAATAATTCCTCATTTTCTGCGTTAGCAGCTTGTGGATTCAAATTATAATATTGATACTGAAACTTCAAATCTTCCCTCATAGATTTCAAACTCAAAGATATTACTTTTCCAGTATATATATTTCCAATAGAATCAGTTACTTTGGGATATATTTTCACTTTTTTATTCGGACCATAAATGTCTTTAAGAGTCTTATAAACACCGACTGCGTTACAACCTGTAGAATATCCCTCTCCTGGTTGAATAACTCCGCCTAAAAATTCCATAGATAAAAGCAACATTTTTGTACTACCAACTAGGCCAATAGATAGGCTACGGATATTTATTGCAGTTGACCCTGTATTGTAAAAAGACACTTTAAACCCCATTAACTCAACTTGTGGAGTGTAATACATAGATTCCAATTCAGCTTTTCCTCTTGGTCTGGTTGCTCGGTACGGTAAGTAAACGGCTACAAAAACAGCAGCAATCGTTCCTAACGCACCGAACCAATCTGGAACGGTACCCCAATTTAATCTCTTAATCCATTCTATAAAGTATTCCCAATAATTACCTATGTCTTTCACACTTTCAACCTCCAATGGCATGATTGTACTACTGGAAAACGTTGAACAACAAAATCACTATGCCAAACAAGAGACGAACCGTACAATTAATCCAATAAAAATCACAACAATATGGAGTGTCTTTCATCTATTTAACTATATTTTTGCGTATTCATCATTCATACTCAATTATCCTCTGAATAATGATACGCAAATAAAAAGAGCCACACATACTTTTGTCTGACTCTTTTCGATATTACAATATTAACACCATTTTTTAGGCAAAAAGTACCAAAATAGTACCACCATATTTAGGGGTTGAGTTATCCACAGAAAAAATTGTCATTTATATTAATATCTAAAATGTTTTAAAAACCATTTTAGATATTTTCTGTGCTTTCGTTTTCTGCATCAAAAGGAACAGCAATCATATTTACATTTATTCTTGGTTGATAATCTAAGTCTGTTATCTTTTTGATTACATCTTTTACACTAAATAATGCTGCTTCTAAGCCGTGCTTAAATACAAAATTATTTATATACTCAGCATCATTCAACGGAAAATCTTCCATGTCAAATATGTATTTATAATCAAACTTTATTAATCTAAACTCCTCATCGACATTATCATAGTGTGATATCAATGTGACTTTAAAAGCAATACTAACTTTACTAGATTGTTCATTAGATATAACACGAATATTATCAATATTCATGTTACAATTTTCATTTCCCTTTTTACGATCCCATGGAAACGTCTCATTAAAGTGGTATTCCAAATTATTTATTCTATACAGCCAATACTTAATTTTCATATAGATATATTCCTCAATGATTAGACAACTTATGCGTATGCAAAGCTATCTTCCTCTTTTATAGTAGTGGTGCTATTGATCTGTGTACGATAAGAATTATTATTTTTAAAATAACCATAAATATCTTTACGCTCAACTCTCACATTAGCAGTACCATTGCCAAAATTTTTATCTAGTTTTTTTGTATACTCAAATAAGAGAGTGCGTTACTTATTTTTTCAAATGAATACTCAGAGACAAAGGGATTCCCACTACCTAGTCGCTGAACATCATTAACCGGAATATTATAAGGAGCTACACTTAAAATATCTACTAAATCAACATCATATTTCAAAGAGTAATTGAACATATCTTGAGATAATGTATCCACTAACTTTTCATCCAATTTCTTCATATCTCTATCCTCTCTTGTATATAACCTTGTATATGTGTCTGCTGATAATTTATATTCTTCAAGACATAACCACACGAATCAGCACACTCATTTGTTTCCTGATTAGTAGCACCACTACGTGAAAATAAGGGTATTTTATCTAAGTAGTGAGTATATGTTCTTAATTCGCCATTTTTACTTGGAATTCCAAAAAATAGTCTCGTACAAATTCTTTGTATATTTTTCTCATTTAATTCTAAACGCGCCTCATAGACGTCTTCAGACGAACTAGAAATTCTCTTGACCACCACAACATCAATGTAGTTATCTTCACCTTTAGAATTCTGACCTAATATGGGATCTCCATTACTAGTATCATATGGTATAAAACGATACGTCGAATTTCTTTTACCTATGTAATATTGGTAAAGAATACGATTACTTAAACCATTGATCTTTTTCAGAACAAATTTCAATAATTGTTTTTCAATGATGGATAAACGCGGACTATTTACATAGTCCGCGACGGGTCTGTATTCTTGATTTACAAGGCTACTGGGAAAAATAGCTGAATTTTCAAGTCTCATCAAAAGCCTCAATATTCTCTTAGATATACCTTTATTGTACATAAAAATACTCACTTATTGCAATTTAATTTAAAATAATGGTTAATTTTCATTATCTTAACAGTCTATTCACATCTGAACCGCCAACACTCGCTTAAACCAATTTCGCTTGCGAATCGCTGTGTTGCGCCCAATAAATAACTCATTGGATATCTTGTCCCATGTATACTTCTTACCATAGTGCAATTTCAATATCTCATTGGTTTCCTTGTCACACACACCAGATGATAACCACTCTTTCATAATACGACGTTGCCGAAATAAAGCTTGTAACTCATAATCACTTTCGTAACGGATAAGCATATCATCTAACGGACGGGTGTGCTTATTTTGCGCACGACCACCGCCCACATTTTCATCAGTGGAGCCAACGCTATCCAACTCACGTTTTCTTTGTATAATCTTCAAATCCAGAGCACCGGTAAAATAATCTCTCAATACTGCATCAATCTTATCTGCCAAAATAATACTTCCTCCAAATAGTTATGTACGCCACAGGGTACTTCTGTGGCTTAATACTAAACGAACTCTTTCCACTGGGTTATATGTTTAGTAACAGTTTAATGTCATGCTCAGGACAGTGCTCTATACGACTTCTTGTAACTCTCTCTTGGTCGCTGCTATATTTCTAGCAATCACTCCTGTAATAATTCCGTGTTCTTGTGTATGTTACCGATAACTTCAGCATTTTGTGTGTATATTGTGTTAACCGGCACGGTCATATCAAAAGGTGCTACGTTTTTAAGTTGCTTGCATTTTCGTAATAAAAGCCTACCGCACGGTCCTGATAAACCTCTTCTGCCATATTCGGAACACCAAATTCTCCAAATCTAACAATCGAAATATCTTCTTTACTTTCATAATGTTGAACGATATCGCCCTCATAAATATTGACACCGTTTTTATCTTTAAGTCCTGTGTATTGTTCCAAAACGGCGTCTCGATATTCATAACCGCCCATATCAATAACTGCTCCGTCATATGGACTAATGTAGAATTTTTCAATATTAATATACTTACTTTCCTCTTTATCCCATGCCCTAAATCTAGTCTCTCGCATAATCACTCAACTTTCTTTTGGCATTCAGAACAAAAGTATGTTTTAACTAGATTTCCATACCATATTTGGTCATCTCGGTAACACCTTGTTACTTCTTCACAAAATTCACAATACTTATTTTGTGTCATATTTATCTCCCATAGTCCCTTACTAGCACCGCTTTGCTCTCGCCGTTAACTTCAGCGCTCATGTTAAACGCTTTTAACTGTTCCAACGCTTTATTCTTGTCTGTGTCGCTAAACAATGTTTCACCATTTCTGCGCACATCATAATAAACCGGTCTGTGTGTCATTATTGCTTTACCCTTTCTGAATCCATAGCGCTTCACTAAAACCAAATGCTGATACCCCTGAGACACCTTTTTTAGTTTTACGTCTAATTGCCCTATCGTTAATAAAACGGGTGCATTCGGGATGTGTGCCCGTAAAATAAACAGTTCCTGATCGGTGTCCAATCACTAATAATTTCAAATCTCTAACTCCTTAATTCGGATAGCCACGCATGGCTTCTCCGTATAATATTTCACTGAATACTTGGCGACGATAAAACGATCATCATCAATGGCCAAACCATTCAAAACATCTTGTGTTGATTTTTTCAAGGTTGTCTAAGTCACCTTGATTGCGATTACTAACCGGCAATAACTTTCTCAATAAGGCAGCTACTCGGTCCTTTTTACTAAATGACTTCAATGGCTCAAAACCAAACTCATATTCAACGTAGAGTGGCACCTTGCCAAACATACTGATTTTGTTGTTATGCATGTAGCGTGCAATTTGTAACTGCAATTCAGCTTGGTAAGCCCGCTCTTTTTTATTTGGAATTGCGCGCTTTAGTTTGGTATTGAAAACCATGCCATTATGGGGATGCGGTTTGTTAATCAATTCTGTTTTAAAATCAAAGCTTGTCGTTGTATCAAGCAAATTTTATCTCCCAATTAAATAATCAATCGTGACATCAAAATAGTTCGCTAAAGATATAAGCATACTGATAGATGGTTCACGTTTACCCATTTCATTTCCTTAACCAAGGTATTAGTGTTATCCTTTACTGGTGAAGTGTTTATTGCTAATGAATTAGTTACTCAACTTTCTTAACTTCTTTACACTTCTCAAGCTGGAGTATTTGCTCCGGCTTTTTATTTTCATGAAAAACAACATTTATTTTCAGAAAGTGTTATCATGAAGTTGCAAGAAGATCTCTCCTTTAAAAAGTTTATATGAGATTTTTTACCAATGTATTTGCTTGCAAGCCAAGATAATTTTTAATAACATGACATCTCTCTCCCATTATCGATGTAAGACTGACCAGTCTCATCTCAGAAATGTTGTTATTAAATCTTTATCTTGGTTTTACTTTTGAGTTAATCACCAAATGCTAAACTTACTATATTCAAGTGAGCAATCATTTGAATGACCGAATCAGAATACACACAGCCCATCAGGTGCAATCCTTAAATCCATTGGTGTGTATTTCTGGCTCGGTTTTTATTGTCCAAATTACCTGCTATCTAGGTTGTCATTATTCTGCCTTTGTTTTGAGGTTCTTGAGCTTTTCCATTGCTTTTTGGTATTCGTCATCACTATATGATCTAACCTGCTCAGATTCGCTAATAACAGCCTTCTCAGGTTCCTGCTTTTGCGGACGCCTGTTAAAACTATTTCGACTTTGCTTAGATTTTTCATCTTTGCGTTTTTGTTCAGAGGCTTCAATGTCTTTTACCGTGAATAACTTTTTCTGGTACCAACCTTTCGTAATAGACCAAACATAGCTAAACTTACATGCTCCGTTAGATACTGCCAATTTAATCGCTAATAGAATTACTTTGTATGCTTCCCGATAATCATCATTATTAGCTTCAGCAAAATCTTTTAGTTCGTTAGAGATATCAGTTGATACCAAACCACCAATAGTACCGAAACCATTTTCTTCGAAAAGTGAAACAAGAGATTCATAAGCTTTCGCGTTGTCGTCCTCTTTTGCTTTTTCGTCTTCTACATCTACATCTTTCTCTAACTTTGTCTCTTTCTTTATCTCTATCTCTTTCTCTAACTCTATCTCTGTTGGACGCTCATTGGACAACGATTGGACATTGTCCAATTTATTGCTTTTTCGTTGTTCTCTTTTGTATCTAGCCCAATTAGTTTCTTGGTCAATTAATGCTGATACTTGTGACATTTCAACGTTTTGATTATCATCTATTTGGATTAAACCAGCCTTGGTGAAATATGATAAAGTCATTGCAACTTGCTCCACCTCTTCATCAATCATTAACGCTAATTCTTCTTCAAGTTTTCCGTAGATACCTTCGTAATAAATGACTCCGCTGGTGTCTAGAGAGCTCAACATCATTTTCTGGTATATAACTACCATGGTGTCGCCACCAGCCATTTTTCTAACTTTTTTTATAGCTAAATTTTTGTAGAAATTGTTGTCAAGTCTCAGCCAAAAGTAGATTGGTTTTTTCTTATTAGCCATATATCATCCCTCTAACCAAATTCACTTGCAATCGGCTTCAGTAGATTCTTGATATCAGCACCACTATAGATATCATCATCTTCAATTTGTTCCCACACTTTAGCAAACTGATATTTCAATGCTCGTTTAAAGCGTTCATCTTCAGTAATTTCAGGTACTTTATTCTCTTCCGATTTTGCTTTGATAAATTCCAAATTCAATAACTTTGTTAAAGCACTAGTTGGTTTACCGGTTGCCGTAAAGTTACTCATCTTTAACCAGTCCGCTTTGATCGTCAACGGTACTTTTAGTTGATAATTTTCATTACGTTCATCAACTTCTTTTTGTAAGACAACTTCTAATTCTTTAAGCCTGCCTGTGTTATAAACATTTTGGTTTTCAGTAATATCCGCAATAATACTGTCTGCCGTATCTTGAATAGCAAACAACGTGCCATTCTGTTCATGTAGTTGATTCTCATACTCTTTAACAGCTTGTTTGGTGGACTTTTTGATGTTATCCGATACGAACTTCATGTCCTTTTTCAAAGCTGCCATCTGTTGCGCATCAATCTTGTCTTCAATAGCCACAACTTGAACGCCACGCAACATGGCACGCAAATCTTCAAAACCTTGGGCAACGCCATTTTCAAAAGTTACGACTGGTAAAACTGTTTTTACTTCACTCATTTCACATCCTCCAAATTATTAAACAAAGACCCGGCATTAGCATCATCAGCAAATGGATTATCACTTATTGTTTTTGCATTTTGTTGTGGTTGTTCAGTGGCAGGTGCCTTAGGCGTTTCAGTAGTTGGTTCCGGTTCAATGACTGCACTTGCACTCGTTTGATTATTGGCTTCAACTACTTGCTGTTGCGGTGCATTATCAGGCGTTACATCACGAACTTCTCGTTCTGAACGGTCATCTTCGGCCATGGCTTGTGCTACCTTAGTTGTTTTGGGAGCAAACTTAAGCAAATCCTTCATCACTGTTTTAATGGCCATAGCATCAAAGTCTGAATACCAAGGCGTTTTAGGTTTGTTACCATACTTATCTTTGTAATCTAATCCCTTAAATGTTTGGCTAAATTCTAGGGCATGCTCGACCACTCTCTGTAATGGCCAATACTTAACAATGCGTTCACCATCTAAATAGTAAAAGGCAATATAACCCGCAACGGGACTCTTACCATCAACATAGGGATCATAGTCTTCGTTATCCATTCGGAACTCATCAAACACGTAGTTATAATGTGGCTTATTCGCTTCATAGACCACGCTACCCCCGATACGACCAACGCGCCCCGTATTCTGAACTAACTTGATAATGCCGCGATAACCTAACTGAAATTGTGGTTTAACATCAGTTGTGACCCACTTGCCATCAATTTTCCGGTTTTTACCATACGGTATGACATAGGCTTCACCCAAGTCAGGCAAAACCGATAAATCAAGCACTGCTGCGCGCATGGCAATACTGGTCAAATCGGCAATATTTGTTTTGGCCAAGTCTGGGTTCAACGCCACTACTGTCGATAGCCCACTTAAGAAACCAGCAGCATTGTCTTTCAAAATATCTTCAAAATGTTTTGTCATTTTGTCGCTGTTAATCATCTTCTGCATTTTCGCTACATCATTTGCCATTAATCTGCTCCCATCTCTGATAACTCTTCTTCACACTCAGCAATGTAATCATTGCAACCATCTATTTCTTGCTTAGATATTTCGATTTCATGTTCTAAAAACTCTCGCCTGTCTTGTTTTTCGTAATAGAATTGATCACCCCACGTGCTATCGTGTCGTTCTGTGATATCTGGTACATATCTCATATCCACCACCACACGGTTTCTTGCTTCAAATCAGCAATGTTACTAATGCATATTTCATCATTTTCTGTATAGAAATGTACTGGCTTGCCTTTTCGCAATTCACGCTTGATAGCTTTGATCGTGAGCCACCAATCAATATTTTCTTTGTAGATGAACCACCCAACAACGATTACTACGATTAAGATATTAATTGCGATCATATTAGCCCACCTTCTCTTTCAAGAACTTGTTGATGAAGTATTGTTGACCTTTACCCGTCACTTTTGGTGTCTTTGATACTGTGATGCTGCCATTACTTCGAGTGATTGATGTTTCGGTAATTTCAAATAATCTTAATTCCATACTTTTCTGCGTTGGCATATTATAGTCAGTGCCTTTGCGACGGATTAAGTAGCCATTATTACGTAACCAACTGAATAATCGTGTGGCACCAGTGTCGACACCGTTTTGTTTAAGTATTTTAGCTAATTCCCCTACCAATACACTTGTTTCGCTAGTCGCTACTGCATCGGCAAACAATGCCTTTGGTTTCATTTCGGCAATTAGCTTATCCCTATTCTCAAGCTTCATTTTGCTAATTTGTAACGCTCGAGCCATGATTTGATCTGGACTATTCCATGCTTTTTCCACTTGAATAAAGTACATACGGACTTGCTTACCTTTTTCAGTACCAGACATTAAAGCAATTTGTTTTGCAGCGTCTACCGTTAACGAGTAATCCTGTAAATATTGAACATTTCCATTACCACCTTTAACGGGTGTACCTCCAAGTACACCTGTAAAATCTGCACCATCAATTAATTGGTCACTGTTTTGTGTAAACCAGGCACTAAAACGTTTCTTCACTCCTAATGCTTGGTATAACTCTCGAGCACTCACTTGTGCCTCACCTTGTTCGTTTTGATTAATTTTGATAACTTCTTGCATTTTGTTTTCTCCTCTTATTTTTGATATAATCGGAGCTGTAAATCCTAATCTAGATTACAGCTTCCGCATCTAAACCTCGTCCGTTTAGGTGCTTTTTTGTTGCGATTAATACGTTGTTGTATGTTCGTCTAGCCATTGCTTAACGGCTTTCTTCGGATATACAATCCCTACGCTTCCTGTTTTTCATCAGGTATTTCAATGTGTGGTAGTTTGTGACGTATCTTTTCAAAATACGTTCTACCAATGCCAAGTTCTTCATAAGCTTTTTTATCACTATTCCAAACATAGGCAACGTCTTGTTCTTTTAACTTTTGAAGCTCGCCGACTGTTTCGTTCAACAGCCGGGACAATGCTTCAATCGTTTCATTTGTTTCCATATTTACACCTTGCTATCTTTTGTGGTTATTACAGCGCTATCCTTTAGTTACTGGCATTGCAGTGCCTAGTAAAAAAGGAAATAATAATATGAAACGCAATACATTCGATAAAAAATTTTATCTTTCTTCCGAAGGAGAAGGAGAAATATTCGAAGACGACTATATCCATACTCTTCAATATTTCAATGACCATAGTTGGAAAGTCGTTTATACATCTTCAATATTCAAAAGTTGACGTACCTTATTTCTAACTTCTCGCGATTGCTTGTTAACAGCGTATGTGTTGATAGCTAAACTCAATGTCGCTTCACTAACACCTATAGCTTTGGCCAAATCTCGCTGTGTCATCTCTCGATCGTAAAGCGCATCTTTGACACGCTTTTTAAATTCACGGGCAGCGTTAACAATCATTTGTTCTGTCATGGTGTCTCCTTCCTCTAAAACTTACTAAGTTTTGTATGATTACTTATAAGTTTTTATTTACAAGTCTGATAATTTAGACTATAATGACATAGTAAATACGCATAACAAATGTACTAAACGCCTTTATCCCTCCGCCAAGATAGATAATACGTAAGTGTTTTTGTTTTGCTTTTAGCTTACTAAGTAACTTACAAGAATTATTATAGTACAACTAGTTAGACTTGTAAACATATATTTCTAACTTATTAGACTTTTCTTGTACACATTTGGAGAAAAGATTATTATGACGCTACTTTCACGTACAAAAGATACCGCTAAAAAAGAGGATTATCTATAGAAAAACTAGCCAAACAAGTTGGTATATCAAAATCAGGTATCTACCAGTGGGATATTCACGAACCAAAACCTTCAACTATTCAAAAGGTAGCCGATGTCCTGAACGTCTCAACCGATTATCTTCTTGGTCGTACAGATGAAATGACTATGCCCCTAGAGAATAAAAATCACCCTTCTGATTTGGCTATTGATGATATCCTCTCATTTGATGGTGCTGAATTGTCTCCAGAATATGTAGCACAGTTACGTGCTTTTGCTCAGACAATGATTGATACTGGGCAATGGGAAATTGACGAAAACGGTAATCGTAAGCCTAGTAAGAAATAATCACCAGGAGACCTACTATGTATGCAGCATGAAGCATTACACGAACACTATTATGAAGAACTACAAGATTTAGCTAGAAGCAATGATATTTATGTTAGTAAAATATCTGGTCCATCTAGTGAACCAGATACAGCAACACCCTCTTTACGTTGGATAAATATCAATCCCAATTTTGATACAAATTACTCAATTCCGTTCAGATTAGCCCATGAGTTGGATCATGTTATCAATGCAGATCATGGTAACATTCAGATCTACAATTTCTCTCCCTTGGGTAAACGTAGCGAAGAACGACGTGCCAACCGAAATGCTATTATTAGATTACTGAATATGTATTTTCCAGATGGTGATTTTTTACCAGAGCGTTATTTAGAATTTATGCACGTATTTGGAATTGGCAGTTATTTAGAGCCCATTGTTTTATCAGAAATTGTTAAACGTTAAATAAAATAAGTAGTACGTGCCAAGCAACCACGTTAAAAGGCAAAGGAGTTTTTTATGAGTAAAAAGATTGTAGATGAGAACGGCAACACATATGTGCAAAAGAAGCCCATTTACAAACGTGTTTTGTTTTGGATTGTAGCGATTGTTATTATTGTAATGTTTGGTAGCATGGCCACTAAAAACATTTCCTCCAAAACAATATCTTCTTCACCATCAAAATCATCATCCAAAAGTAGTTCATCTTCCAAGCCAAAAGTTTCAGCAGAATTCAGTGCTGCCTTGGCAAAAGCAAAGACATACTCTGACACAATGAGTATGTCTAAACAAGGAATTTATGACCAACTCACATCTGAAGCCGGTGAAAAATTTCCTGCTGATGCTGCACAGTATGCCATTGATAATGTTAAAGCAGATTACAATAAAAATGCGTTAAATAAAGCAAAAACCTATCAAGAAAAAATGAGTATGTCAGTAGATTCAATTCATGATCAATTAGTGTCCGCTGCTGGTGAAAAATTCACTACTGCACAAGCTGACTATGCAATAGCAAATCTCAATAAATAATTAATGCCCTCTTTGGGCGTACATAGGCCACAAAGTCATGCCGTTAAACTGCCCTCTTTCTAAACACCTTGCTATCGACAAAAGTGGTTTAGAAAGGACAATTATTTTGAAATATACTTATAAAAAAGAACGCCGTGATCCCCAAATACAAAGTTATATGACTGATAAAGGGAAACGCTGGCGTATTAGATTTACTATTACTATTCGTGGTAAGCGTCATCAAGTAGAACGCCAAGGCATTACTTCGTTTGATATGGCGCGTTCTATGAAGCAGTCAATCATATCTGATCTTGAATCTGAAACTGGTTATACAACGCTTACTGTTGAGGAGTATTTTGAACAATATTGTGAAGAGAAACTAAACAATGGTTCTTGGCGTTATTCAACATATGCACGATCAAAATCAATGTTTAAAAAGCGTTTTTACCCTGATTGGGGCGACACGCTAATGATTGATGTTAGACGTGGTGATTATCAACGTTGGATAACTAAACTCATCAAAGACAAGAACTACGCTCACAATACTGCTTCTACATTTAGTCATATTGTTTCTAGTGTGTTTGCAGACGCATTAGTCAATGATGACATACCAAAAAATCCGATCCAGAAAATCAAAATATCAGGTACAAAACCACGTGATACTTCAATGACTAGATCGGAGTTTGAAAAAGTATTCAATTATATCAAGTTATCGCCAAGTTTATCCACTCAAGAACGAGCCATGGCAATGTTGGCTACTCTAGGACTACGCCATGAAGAGATAGACGGTATTAAGTTGAAATACGTTAAAGACAACATGATTGGTGTATTTGAAGTTCTTAATCTTCACGGAGAAGTAACAGAACCTAAAACACACTCATCTAAACGTTGGGTACCTATGACTCCTCTTGTAGAGGAATATGTTAATCAAGCTATTAAGGAAACTAAGAAAGTCTACGCCAAGAAAGGCAGAATCATGTCCCCTGATGACTTCATATTTGTAAGCCACTGGGGAAATCACGTTCGCTATACTCAATTAACCCAAGTGTTCCAAAGAATAAGTCAAGATACCGGTATTCATGTTTGGCCACATAAACTACGTCACGCATTTTCTACCATAGCCTTTGGAATAGAGGGAATAAATCCACGAGACATTGCCAATATTTTAGGACACTCAAAGTTGGACATGTCCATGTTCTATAACAACGGAACTGATGAAGGCAAACAGAATGTGATTACTAAGATCGGAAACATGTTCTAAAAGTTCCCAACTTTTTCCCAACCCTACCCAACATTTTAAAAGCATAAACGAATATTATAAATTTTAAAACGTTGGTATATTGCCTTTTAGGTTATCTTAAGCTCAAATCCGTGGAACATATGTTATCATACCATTTATCTGGGTATTATAAACGATTAATTTTTGTTGTTGCGCCAGATCTAAGGTTTCCTGATGGGGATGATGATATCGATTATTTCGGCCAGCTGATACTAAACCATATTGCGGGCACCATTGCTTTATTGCTTCACTACTAGTAGATGTCTTCGACCCATGATGTCCGAATTTTAGAATATCTAATTTTAAATTTGGATATTTTTGACATATTTTTTCTTCACCTGCTTTATCTAAATCTCCTGATGTCAAAAATCGTTTACCACCAAATTCACCGTATAAGGCGATACAATCTTCATTTTTACCATGCCCAGATTCAAAAGGATAAAGTACCTTTAAAGGCATATTCTGTTGCGTATCATTGTCCGTGGTTTCAATCACTTGTGTTCTCTGCTTAAGATACGGCTTTATTTTTTGAGCAAAAGCAGGTTGTTGCCGCATCCCTTTTGGTATAATCACACGATCTACTGCCATCTTTTGCAAGATAATATACGCATCACCAATATGATCTTGATCTTGATGCGTTAAAACTAATTGATTTACTTTAGAAATACCACGGCTGTGTAGATAATTAATGATAACCGTCTCTCCCTTTGGCCGTGAATACTTTAATCTTTGCCAATTTTCTTCACCAAAGTTCACTTTTCCGCCTGTATCAATCAGCGTAACATTCTGGTTGAATGGTAATCGAACTAATATCGCATCCCCTTGACCAATATCAAATAAACTGACTTCACCATGTAGAGGAAAGCGGACCCAAATGATACCTAAAATTAACGTTATCAACCAAGTCATGCGAGCAATGCGTGCGGTTGTTTTCTTATTGGTAAACGATAGCATAGCTAAAATGAGTAGCAACAGTACAAAAGGCCAAGCTAATTTACCAACCACACAATTAAGTGGTAACGATGCCACCGTGTCAATAATTGACGCAAATAAATGAATTAACTGGTTAACAAATGAAGTGATAAAAGGTATTTGCCACACGCCAACAAAAATACTAGGCACAATGATGATTTCAAACAATGGTATCGCCAAAAAATTAATCGGTATTTCCAACAAATGCCAGGTAAATTGCTGATGTGTAATTAATGGAAACATCACGATGCCCATTAATAAATTAGATTGCCAAAAAGATAAATGGCGAGAAAACAGTAAACAAAATGTCAATAAGAAAGATAATTGCCCGCCAAGGGTCAACAATAATTGTGGTGCCACTACTAAGCTAGCTAATAAACTAATTGCCCAAATACTAGTCGCTGATAAATTAAAGCCTTTATATCCTAACGATAATAAAGCTAATTCTCCTGCGACAACAGCGCGTACTAATATTGCTGGTGCACCAACAAATATATAAAACATAATTAAAATCATCATTAAAAAATAACAGCGTATTCTTTAATCATACGTAGCCGTCGTGCTAAACTCATCAAAGTTGTAATAATATAACTGACCTGAAAGCCAGAAACACTAAATAAATGAATTAGCCCCAAAGTCGAAATACCTGGATTATCGCTATATAAAGATTTCGGTGTTGTACCTAATAACAATGCTTGAGCATAGTTAGCTAATGGCTGTGGTAATTGTGCTACTTGTCCCAAAGCTCTTGCATGCCATTGTCTTAAATTATCGATCAAAAAATTCGGCTTAAAATTATCATCTGATTGTTTGGAATATGACCACTGTTGAACCGTCGCTTGATGTACTATTTTTTGCGTTTTATAAAATTTCTGAGCATCAAATTGGTTAAAATTAGTGGCTGGCGGTATTACTGTTTGCTTAACATTAGCGTGAAAATATAAGGTGCTGGTATTCGTTTCTAGCCACTGCTTTTCTTTTTGTGTTGGGACTTTCCAGTATAGTTTCACCTTTTCATGATGCCTTAAATATGCAACTGCTTTTAAGTTATCGCCATCAACCTCAATATCATCCGCAAACATATATCCAGTAACATAACTATCCGGTTGCATTTTATTTATCTGTTCAAGCTGATGATTATCATAAATAAAATAGCTTAAAAAAGGTAAAGTAATCATGGTAATCACAAGTAATAATTTAAAGGATTTTAACTTCAACAAAATACCAACCATCAATAGAAATAATGTTATCGTCACACTATTACACTGATACACAAGGCCACTTACTGTGGCTACAATTAAACTAGTTAATAAAAGTATTCTTTGGTGCATTAGATTGAAAGCATATCCTTTATTTTTCAAAGCGTTTATCACCAATTCCGGATACTTTTTTAATATCTTCTATCTGCTTAAAGCCGTTGTTTTCAGTACGATAGGCAATAATTTGTTCTGCCTTTTTTGACCAATACCATCTAATTTTTGTAGTTCTTCAACTGTTGCTGTATTAAGATTAATTGTTGTCGCGGTTGATGAGCTGGCGACACTTTGTTGCTGAGATTGATAAATATCAGGCGTTTTTTCATCCTTGCTTGGTATATAAACGACTTGCCCATCCGCTACTTTTTGCGCCAGGTTAATGTGTAATTGGTCTGCACTTTTATTGAATCCACCTGCAAGTTGCACAATTTGCTCAATTCGGGCCGAGTCGGATACTTTATACACACCTGGATGATTAACGGCACCTTTAACATCTACAATAATTTTATGATCGACGTGATTTCCTCCGTGAACTGCTTCTCCTGATTGACCAGATTGATTAATTTTGGAACTTTTATCAATACTGCTTAGTGTACTAGTTGGTGATGTTGGGTTCGTAACACCACTATAAAAATATATGCCAATTAAACTCATTAAAAAATAATTAGGGTTACAGAAACCATCACTATTTTCTTATGAGTCATGATAAATTGTTTGATTTGATCCCACTGATTCATATAACGTACGCCTCTGCTATATATTACGTACGCAATAAAAAAACTTGTATTGAATACAAGTTTTTAATGATTATTGAACTTTATCAGTTGTTTGAATAACTTTGCCTGTTTTCAAATAATTCAGTGCGTCTTGGAAGGTTTCAACAGGTACAACTTTCATATTTGGTGCATACTTTTTAGCAGTATCACGCGCCAACATATAATTTGTTTTATGCTGCTCCTCTAACTTTAATAGCGCACGACTAGGTTTAATATATGGTGCAAAAAATACCTTTGAACCGGCTGCATTAGCTGCAATAACTTTCTTATCAATACCACCAATTTCGCCTACATAACCCTCTGAAGAAATTGTACCTGAGCCGGAAATATTACGGCCTTTTCTCAAATTTTGATTCGTTAATTGATCATATATTTGTAATGAAAACATCAAGCCCCCCGAAGGACCACCGATTTGGCCAGCGTCAACCTTAACACTTGGCACTGTTTTAATCGATACATTATCAGTCAAGACAATACCGATGCCCGTACGACCATTAGGAAATTCTTTCGTCTTAGTACCAGGTAATTTCATGGTCTTTCCAGATGTGTTGCCTAGTTTATTATTTCTTTGATAGGTAACCGTAACCTTTTTGTTTTTATCCTTATTCGCCAAATATTTAATAAAACCATCTGAATTAGTATAGTGATGACCATCAATTGCGGTAATTGTATCACCAATGCGAATACGATTCTTAAAATTAGATGTTTTCGAAACACTTAATACATAGATACCACGATACGTTGCTTTGATTGTTTTATGCGCTTGCTTAAAGGCAACAATTTGAGCATTAGCAATCGCACTTTACATATAAAAATTTTGTACTTTGTCAAAATTTTCGGTACTTTCACCACCCGTGATATCTGACGCTTTTTCAAAACTTTCATGTGGACTAATTTTTGATTTCAAATAACTAAAACCATTGGCTTCTGAAAGATACACAGAGGTAATACGATAAGCCCCTCTCTGCGTATCTTGCTTATTATCAATGCGTACAAATTGTGATAAATCATCCGCACCACCCGGTGATTCGATGTATCCATTGACTGGCCAAAATCCACCAACTAGCACACATGTTACAAGGCTAGCCAAAATAATGGCGATAACTTTACTCTTTTTTCTCATGGAAACGCTCCTGTAAAGCTTTGTTAATATTATCTGGCACTAAATGATCGATGTTAGCACCAAACTTTGCAACTTCTTTTAAAATTGATGACGAGATATTTTGATTAACAGGTTTTGCCATGAGCAAAATCGTTTCGATACCTGCTAACTGCCGATTCATTTCGGCAATATCACGCTCATATTCATAATCAGTTGCATTACGTAAACCACGAACTAAATACTCAGCATTAATTTCCGCCATAAAATCAACCGTTAACCCAGACATTAATGACACACTCACATTATCAAACTGTGTAGTTGCGCCCTCAATCAATTGTAATTTTTCTGTAGCTGAAAATAACGCTTTTTTAGATGTATTCGTTCCCACACCAATAACCACTTCATCAAATAATTTACTAGCACGTGCAATAATATCTAAATGCCCGTTCGTTAGTGGATCAAAACTACCTGGGAATAGTGCCTTTGCCATGAATTAATTTCACCTTTCAACCTGGTATATTGTCACGATCGTAATACCATAGTGCTTTTGTTGAATAATCGAAAAATGTTCTGTTGCGTCTGGTAGATTAGCAGCGTCGTCACTTTCAGCGACAATAATAGCATGATTTTGTAATAAATCATGCGCATATAAATATGCCATATCATCAGCAATGGTTTCTTTAGCATATGGTGGATCCAAAAAACCATATCAAACTTAATTTGTTGTGCCGTTAACTTTTGTAATGCAGCCTGTGCGGGTGCCTTCAAAATTGTAAATTGGTTCTCAGCATGTGTCTTCTGAACATTTTGCTCAATCACTTTAATCGCTTGAAATTGACGATCAACCAACGTAGCATGTGTCATGCCTCGTGAAACGGCTTCCAATCCTAACCCACCAGTACCAGCATAAAGATCGAGCGCTTGCCCATCATCTAAGTATGGCATGAGCATGCTAAACATGGCCTCTTTTACTTTGTCTGTTGTTGGTCTTGTCTTGCTACCATTAACTGCTTCGAGGCGTGTACCACGAAATTTACCGGCTATTATGCGCATAATGCTGTGACTCGCTTTCTTGTTCATCATAACTTTCAAAGAAAATATCATCATGAACATTATCAAAATCTGGATCAATATCTGGACGAGGTGAGGTTGTCACCTTTTTAACAAATTTATAGCTCATAATATGACTAATCTTTTTATCTAATTCATCATCATCAACATACAATGCTACAAGCGCCATTTTTTTAGATATATAGACAATGCGACCAAATTTTTTAATTGTTGAGCATGACGAATATTTTTTAAATATATATATAATGCGCGTCGGGGCTGAATTTTAAATGTCATAATCGCTCCTTTCTAGCAATAATATCATCTCGATGTGCGCGTACTAATTTCTTTTGATGAGCCGCAATATTAAGACTCATTCCTACTCCAGCGCTCATCACGATATAGGAAGATCCACCTCCAGATATAAATGGGAAAACAACACCAGTTATTGGCAGTAGGCCAATAACACCGCCCAAATTAACAAATGTCTGCATAAACAATAAGGTTGCAATACCAAACATCATGAGACGATGATACTGTTGAGATGCTCTAATACCAATTAAAATGATACGCACAATTAATATTAGCATTAATACTAATACTGCAATAGTCGCAATTGCACCCATCTCTTCACCAAAGATAGCCATAATAAAATCCGTATTGGATTCAGGCAAATAGGGCTTAATTAACGAATTACCCAATCCGACACCAAATAATCCACCGTGTGCAATCGCATAGTAACCATATAACAATTGTCGACTGGCATCTGGATTTTCCCAAGGATTAACAAAGTTAATCAATCGTGACACTGCATAGTGTTGACTCGTATTATTAAAATAACTTGCTGGCACCACTAATTTAATTAATGTAGGAAGAATAGCAAAACCAAGTGAAAATAACGCAACAACTGTCGCACCCCATAAACGTGAAATCCCTGAAGCAAGCAATATCACTAATAATATCATTAATGTAATCATTGCATTACCATTATCCGGCATAAAAATAACCAAGACTAAAGCTGCTGCAGGCCATCTCCATGCGCTAAATTGGATAATCTGCTGAGATCTAATGCGCAATCGCTCATTCCAAGGATTTTTTGATAAATAATCTGCAAAATAAAGAATTAATGCTAACTTTAAAAATTCTGCTGGTTGAATTGTAATTAATCCAAAGTTCATCCAGCCATGCGCCCCATTAACGGGTGGAAACGCAAAGCGTGCTAAAAGAAGCGAAACGATAATTATCCAGAGTATACGCTCTAAAATTTTCTTACCACGTAGAACATTTAAATTCATGTGGAAAAAGAAAAAGGCGCCCATACAACCAATCACAACGAAAATGAGCTGCTTAATAAAATTGATAATCGCACTACTTTGGCTAGCTGAGAATACCATTACGATACCTAAAGCACTCAAAACAGCAAAGGGCACCAGTATCCAATAATCTAATTTTTGTAACTTTTTTAAACACAAGTTTATATAACCCGCTACGAACAATTCAACTTTTCTGGGTTGTCTTGCCAAGTAGCTATCCTTCCATAATCGTTTTAAGTGTGCTGGCGTCAAGCTGTTGCGCAATCGCTACTACCAACGCTTTTGCCGCTTCAAAATCTTTAATCGACCATACAGTCTGGTGTGTATGAATATAGCGAGAAGCCACTCCTAAGGCCACGCTAGGTATTCCAGTTAATTCACTTTGCGCAGCGGCAGCATCTGTTCCACCCTTAGACACAAAATATTGGTACGGAATATGATAATCAGATGCAATATCTAATAAGAACTCTTTTAATCTCACAGGCATAATCACACTAGGATCAAAAACACGAATTAATGTGCCTTGATCAAGAACACCTTGAGTACCTTGAGCACTTCTTGTATCATCGGCTGCACTTGAATCAATAGCAAAGAATATATCTGGTTTCATTAAATTAACCGCGCCATGTGCTCCCCGCAAGCCAACCTCTTCTTGAACATCAGCACCCATAATTAAAGTATTTGGTGTTACTTCATTTTTTAGCGTCTCAAGCGCTTCTAAAACCGTCACGACACCGAAACGATTATCCCAAGCCTTGCTCATTACACGTTTTTGATTAGCTGTCATAACGGTTTCAACTTTTGGCACAATAAAATCACCCACACGGACACCAAAAGCATCTGCTTCTTTATTATCCATAAAGCCCGCATCAAATAAAATATTATCGATAGTCGGTACGCCGGACTGATTTGCATTGCCTCGTAATAAATGAGGCGAAACAGAGCTTGATACAATAGGATACGCACCTGATCGCGTAAATAATGTAAAACGTTGTGAACTAACGACTGTTGGATTCCACCCACCAATTGGCGTGACTTGTAATGCACCACTCGGTAGAATTTGCGTTACAATGAAACCGACCTCATCTAAGTGCGCAGCAAACATTACGCGAGGTGCTTTGGGATTATCATGATGTTTGACACCAAAGATACCACCTAAGCCTTCACTTTTTATGTCATCAACTAATGGTGCTAAATCTTGCTTAAATTGTTGCCGTACCATAAATTCCTGGCCAGATGTACCTTGTAATTCAGTATATTTTTTAATACGTTGCCATGTTTTATTGTTCATATCACACCTACTTGAATGATGCCTAGTCCCTACGACATTAAATAATGTCGCTCACTCATCTGAAAATCATCGTCAAAGTAATAAGCAATGGGTTCGCCATTACCAATTTCAAGGCCATCGATATCTTCATCACGAATTTCTTCTAATAATTTAATTAAGGCACGCAACGTCGAACCATGCGCAACCACCAGTTGATTTTTACCATCTCTTAATGCTGGTGCAATCACGTCTTGCCAATAAGGTAATAGGCGCGCACTTGCCATTGAAAGGCTTTCACCTAATGGTTCTTCAATATGGCGATATCGGCGTTCATGTATTAAATCATCTGTTGATAACAAAGGGGGAATTGCCGTATAACTTCTACGCCATAACGCAACCTGAGATTTGCCATAAAATTCACGTGCATCATCTTTATTTTTCCCGCGTAACGCGCCATAATGCCGTTCATTCAAACGCCAGGACTTATTAACAGGTAACCATAACTGATGAATATCTTCTAATATAACGTTACTTGTACTAATCGCACGCTTTAATAAAGACGTATGTACCCCATCAAATAAAATACCTGCATGCTGTAATGTTAGGCCAACTTGATGTGCTTGTTGGTACCCTTTGGGTGTCAACGGTACATCACTCCAACCCGTAAACTCATTATCACGGTTAGCTGTTGACTCACCATGCCGTACAATTACAAGTGTTGCTGCCATATTCCAACTCCTTTTTGATGGTTATTCCTATTATAGCAATAATTTTTGACAAATTAAGCAAACAAACTAGGCAATCGTTTCTTTTCGTTTACAATGATTCTCGGACTATTTTTGGGAGAATACACATATGCAAGATTTAACACGTGGCAATGCCGCAAAACAAATACTCTTCTTTACCATACCTTTAGTGATTGGTAATTTATTTCAACAACTTTATAATTTTTCAGACACATTAATCGTTGGACAAACCTTAGGTGTTAAAGCACTTGCCGCTGTCGGTTCAACAGGTTCAATCATGTTCTTAGTCATCGGCTTTGTACAAGGTTTTACTGCGGGTCTTTCCATTATTACGGCGCAACGTTTTGGTGCACAAGATTTACCAGAAGTTAAAAAAGCATGGCAAGTACACTAATAGTTTCAGCTATCGGAACCGTTGTTGTGACTACTGTCAGCTTAATAGCAGTCTATCCACTACTCAAAATCATGCAAACACCCGATGACATATTTAATAACGCGTTAACATTCATCGGTATTATTTTAGCCGGCCTTTTCTCGACTATGGCTTATAACGTTACAGCCAATGTTATGCGAGCCGTTGGTGATTCTCGCTCACCACTTATTTATCTTATTATTAGTATGTTTGTCAATGTTGGGTTAGAATTGCTCTTCATTCTTGTCTTCAAATGGGGTGTCGCTGGTGCTGCATTGGCCACTGTCATTGCCCAGACATTATCTGCTGTTCTTAGCTTTTGGCATATTTATCGTTTCATACCTATGTTGCAAATTAGAAAGTCCGATTTAAAATGGGACTTCCAAGATATCAAAGTGCATCTCAACGCGGCGTTACCAATGGGATTTCAAAGTTCAATTGTAGCCATTGGTGCCTTGGTACTACAAGGTGCGTTAAACACATTAGGTACCGATGCCGTAGCGGCAACAACAGCTGCTCAACGCATTGACCAAGTTGCAACATTACCATTAATGTCGTTTGGTATTACAATGGCAACTTTCGTTGCTCAAAACTATGGTGCTCAGCAGTACCAACGCATACTTGACGGTGTTAAACAATCATTAATCATGACCATTAGTTTAGCCATTATCCTAGGTGCCTTAGAGATCACATTTGGTCATTTCCTTGTTGCATTATTTGTCGGTCGTGGTCAACATGCTGTCTTAAACTTAGCGCAACAATACTTCTGGGCAAACGGTACGTTCTACTTCTTCTTATCCGCCCTCTTCATTATTCGCTATGTCCTACAAGGGTTAAACGATGCCAAAACACCAACATATGCAGGTGTAGCTGAACTTGTTATGCGTGCGATCACTGCAATTGTGTTGGTCGGACCATTCGGATTCTTTGGTGCTAGTTTAGCAAATGTCTTAGCATGGGTTGGTTCTCTTGCAGTGATGATTCCTTCTTATCTTAAAATAGTTAATAGTTTAAGAACCAAAATATCTTATCAAAAAACGAACAATCAAGAATTATAATTCGTCTTTAAACCGTTTTCAATACATCACAATCGTAGTTATCTAACAAATAGTACGTTTTCATCACGTAATATGATTTAATTTCGTTTAAATGACTGCTAAACTTAAATACGTACACAGTGTGTAACTATCTTTTGGGAGGCAATCATGGAGTCGATTGCAAATTATTTTAAATTAGATGAACTTCAAACCAATATTAAGACTGAACTCGTGGCCGGTATTACGACTTTCGTTTCGATGGCTTATATTTTGTTTGTTAATCCATCAGTTCTAGGCGCTGCCGGAATGGATCAAGGTGCTGTATTCACAGCCACAGCCATTGCAGCAGCAATTGCCACTATTTTCATGGGTATTGTCGCTAAGTACCCGATTGCTATTGCGCCTGGTTTGGGCGTTAATGCATTTTTCTCCTACTCTGTTGTGATTGGTATGGGTGTTAAATGGCAAACAGCGATGGCCGGTGTTTTAGTGGCTGCCATTATCTTCTTGATTTTAACATTATTTAAAATTCGAGAAAAATTATTAACATTATTCCACAAAATTTGAAATTAGCTATTGCTGCCGGAATTGGATTATTTATTGCCTTCATCGGTTTGCATGAAGCTGGATTGATTGTTGCCAACAAAGATACAATGGTGAGCTTAGGGCATTTAACTACCCCAACCGCGTTGTTATCAATCTTTGGTATTATTATTACTTTCATCTTAATGAGCCGTCGTACACCAGCAGCTATTTTCATTGGTATGGTAGTAACAGCTATTGTTGGTATTATTTTCGGCCTAATTAAATTACCCAGTGCTTTAATTTCTCCGGCACCATCTCTAGCACCAACATTCGGTCAGTCACTGTTGCATATTGGCGATATTAATTCCGTTCAATTGTTTATTGTTGTTCTAACTTTCTTGCTAGTTACTTTCTTTGATACAGCTGGTACAATGATTGGCTTAGCTACTCAAGCTGGATTCATGAAGAATAATGAAATGCCCCGTGCGGGTAAGGCCTTAATGGCCGATGCTGTTGGTATGACCGCTGGTGCTATTTTAGGTACATCACCTACCTCTGCATATGTTGAATCTTCATCTGGTATTGCTGTAGGTGGCCGTTCTGGATTAACAAGTGTTTTCACTGGTATCTTCTTCATTTTCGCCTTGATGTTTTCACCATTATTAACTGTCGTAACGTCACAAGTCACTGCCCCAGCTTTGGTTGTTGTGGGGGTATTGATGGCACAAAATCTTCGTCAAATTGATTGGAATGATCTTGCAGTTGCCGCTCCTGCATTCCTTATTGTCATTGGTATGCCATTAACTTATTCAATTTCTGATGGTATTGCACTTGGTTTTATTCTTTATCCCATTACTATGATTGCAACTGGTCGTGGTAAAAAAGTTCATCCATTGATGTATGTATTAGCTGTCATTTTCATTATTTTCCTCGTCATTATTGCACATTAAATAGCATAAAAATAACGCCGCTACTCAAGATAAGTAGTGGCGTTATTTTTATACTGTTGTAAATACTTCACGATGATCATTAATACCAACTTGATTTTGCCAGTCATTATACCATTTTCCCAAAAATGGGAATACTTGTATCAGTGTAAAAAAAGTTGTGTCTGGTGTTAAATGTGTTAAATCATAATACCAATGTGAGTGCCCTTCTTGATCACGTTCATGAATAATGGAAAGTCTACCATCTTCAAAATCGATATAAGCCCCCTCATTTTGATCATCCGATAATAGTCGTAAAACAAATCCAGAATGTGCAGCCTGTATAAATAAGCTATCAAATACTTCTGTTGTGAGATCTAACTGACGCATTTCTAAGCGTTCGGCGTTATTGACATTCAAATAATGAATATCAGTATCATACCCAAGTTGCTCGAGTTGATGGCCGATTAAAAATAAATGCTGCTGAAATTGTAGTAGTGTCTTCACACCAGCAAGCTGCGCTGCGTTAGATTGCATTAACATCGCTAATTCCGTCGTATCAATATAAAATCGCTTCTGATAAATATCCCAATAGGCTACACGTAAATTATATGTATCTTCTTCTAAATAGAATCCACCAGCTGCCAATGGTGCTTTAACGAAACGAAATTCTGCATTGGACCATTCTTTAAAATGTAATATCGTTGTTTTTTGTCCTTGTGGCATTAACACATTAATATCCAAAGTTGACGTACTCTTCATCAATTGCGCAAAAACCACACTCACCCAGTGCGTCGTTGCATACCAGAAGCGATTGTCCATTCGTAACATTTCGGATTCGTGGCTGTCAAAAGATAGAATACCTTCCAACATGCCTAAAGATTCTGTGACATTGGTCGATTGAGAGAGTGCTGTAATATATTCACTAAAACGCGAAAATACCTTTAAATCTTTGCGCAATTGTTGTGCATATTCTTTTGTATTAAAATAATTGAGCTGTGACATGTTACTTCTCTTTACCTAATAAATTTGCAATATAAGCACGATAAATATCATGCAAAGTTTGTTCAAAGGTAGCATAATCTGTAAACTTTTCAAGCACGACTTTTAATTCTAAATCAAGCAAGGTACTTTCTTTTTCTAATTCTAATAGTTCATGTTGGTGCTCTTTTAATTTTTCTTCAACTGCTGGTACACGTTTCTCAGATGCAAGCAATAATTGGCGTTTCTTTTGTAGCTCATCACGCGTTTTTTGATCCGCACGATTCACAAAGAAACCTTTTTTATCCTCATGCAATTGTTCAATTTGATCGTCGATGACCCTGATTTCTAACTGTCGTTTCGTAGCATCATCCAAAAACTCTGACAGTCCAACCATGATCTTATTAATTTCATCAATATCGGTATCATAAATTGACTGATCGTGTTCCAATTGACTCGTACGCCGTAATTTATCAATTGCTTCTTCATTTAAATCAAAGCGAACATTAATAATATCTAAAACACCAATTTGCCGATGATTCCACCAATCTCCGATAAAAACACTATATGTTACTAATTCAGCATCTAAGGGATACAGCTCAAAAAAGGATAATAACTTTTAATATAAGCCAGTAAATCCGGCGCTAAAAATTGTGCAATACTAGCGCGATTATCTTGTAATAAAAACGCTAAATTCTCCTGCGCGTCATCAGCTTGATCAGATTGTGTTACGTCATCATATCTTTGCTTATCTAATAAGCGATACAATGGTGCCAACTTTTCATTTTGAATAGCCTGCTGTACCTGACTCAAATAATCTATTTTTATACTCAACTGACCCTGTAATGCTTTTGATACCATTTGATGTGTTTCGTTCACTGCGAAGACCTCCACAACTGAGAAATTAAGTTTAGCATACGATATTTTTACGATAATTCATAGGCTATTAATGTATTTTTATTTTATTTTATCAAAAATAAAAAGCCAACCGCTTAAGTTGACTTCTTGTCTTTATTTTAATAATTTTCAAGATAAGTATCTGTTTCCCACTGTGTAACGAATTGACGGTAAGCAGCATACTCGATCTTTTTAGCTTCAGCAAACTTATCAATAATATGTTCACCGACAGCTGCACGAATCACTTTGTCATTTGACATTTCGCGAACCGCTGCTAACAATGTATCTGGCAAATCTGTAATACCAGCCTTTTCTCTTTCAACTTCATCCATCAAATAGATGTTCTTGTCAACTGAGGCACGTGGTTCCAAATCATTGTCAATACCATCTAGACCAGCTGCTAGAATAGCTGCTAATGATGAGTAAGGATTGGCGGTTGGATCAACCGAGCGCAATTCCAATCGTGTTGAATTACCACGAGAAGCTGGTACACGAACCATTGGTGAACGGTTAGATGCTGACCAGGCAACATATACTGGTGCCTCAAATCCTGGTGTTAAGCGCTTGTATGAGTTAACAGTTGGATTAGTCAATGCTGTAAAGGCAGTGGCATGCTTCAAAACACCGCCTAAGAAATTATAAGCCGTTTGAGATAGGCCCATTTCATCATCTGTATCTAAGAAAGCATTGCCATCCTTAGTGAACAAAGACATGTTAATATGCATACCTGAACCGTTAATACCAGCTACCGGCTTAGGCATGAATGTTGCGTAATAACCATGCTTACGTGCAATCGTCTTCACAACAAGCTTGAACGTTTGGATATTATCAGCTGCTTCTAAGGCATTAGCATACTTAAAGTCAACTTCATGTTGTCCTTCAGCCACTTCGTGGTGCGCTGCTTCCACTTCAAAGCCCATGTCTTCAAGCGTTAATACGATGTCACGACGAACATTTTCACCCAAATCCAACGGTGCCAAATCAAAGTAACCACCCTTATCATTTAGCTTCTGTGTGATTTTGCCATTGTCATCTAATTTAAATAGGAAAAATTCTGGCTCAGTTCCGATGTTAAATGATGTGAAGCCCTCATCTTTAGCTTTTTCTAACAAACGGCGCAAAGCATAACGTGGGTCACCGGCGAATGGCTGACGATCTGAAGTGTAGATATCTGCAATTAAGCGTGCCACTTTACCACCATGAGAATCAGTTTCCCAAGGGAAAATCATAAATGTGGATAGATCAGGGTACAAATACATATCAGATTCGTTAATTCGCACAAATCCTTCGATAGATGACCCATCAAACATCATGTTGTTATCCAACACTTTATCCAACTGTGAAATAGGTACTTCAACGTTTTTAACTGCACCTAGAACATCTGTAAATGTTACACGAATGAATTCCACATTTTCATCTAAAACGATTTGCTTGATTTCTTCTTTGGTAAATGACTTACGTGCCATACTGCTCCCTTTCTTACTTAACACCAAAACGGCCAATCTTTGCGAATTCACTTTGAAGTGAACGTCGTAAAGCATCCTGTGAATTATGTTTTTCTTGTGCTTTGCGTTGCTGCTTTGCAAATATCTCTTGGATGTCCTTAATTGAATCACCAGCTTCCAAATAATCTTTGATTTTTAGTAGCTGATCAACATCATACAATGAAAAGCGACGCTGTCCACCTTTACCACGTTCTGGGTGCACTAGATTATTTTTCTCATAATAACGAATTTGCCGGTCTGTCAACAGCGTTAACTCTCGAACAGTACCAATCGGTAAAATAGCTAAATTCCGCCTCAATTCACGTTCGCTCATGCAACAACCTCCGCTCAACATACTTATATTGTAACGTTTAGCTCTATTAAAAGCGAATTTGTGTTAGATTTCCTGACATCTCATTTAGCGCTATACCAATTACTACCATGTCGGCTTTCCACCTTTAGCGGTACATCTAACGCAACAGCTGAATCCATAACTTGCGGAACAATCTCTTCTAATTCAGGGATTTCACTCGTTGGTGCTTCAAATATCAATTCATCGTGTACTTGAAGTAGCATACGTGCTTGCAAATGATGTTCATGCAACACCTGATTCATTTTAATCATTGCAATTTTAATAATATCAGCTGCAGACCCTTGAATAGGTGTATTCATCGCTGTTCGTTCCGCAAAGCTTCGGCGATTAAAGTTTTTAGCATGAATATCAGGTAAGTATCGCCGACGTTTGGCAAGTGTTTCAACATAACCTTGTTCATGGGCTAACGTTTTCGCATTTTCCATCCACTCATGAACCTGCGGGAATTTTTCGAAATACGTATCGATAAAGCGCTTAGCTTCAGCTCGTGAAATACCTAGATTATTTGATAAGCCAAAATCAGAAATGCCATAAACAATACCAAAATTCACAGCTTTAGCTGCACGACGCTGCAATGATGTAATTGGTGCGTCATCATTAAGTCCAAATACCGCTCGTGCTGTTTCTGAATGAATATCCTCGTCATTTAAGAAAGCGCGTTGCAAATTTTTATCACCTGTCATATGCGCTAAAACACGCAATTCAATTTGTGAGTAGTCGGCACCAAATATTTGCCAATTGGGTTCGCTAGGTACAAAAGCTTTTCGAATTTGTCGACCAGCTTCTGTACGCATTGGTATATTTTGTAAATTAGGATCAACACTCGATAAACGCCCAGTTTGTGTCAGCGTTTGTAAGTAACGAGTGTGTATTTTACTATCTTGACGATAGACTACTGCCAGCAAACCATCAATATAGGTTGATTTAAGCTTAGCCAATTGTCGATATTGCAAAATATACGCTACAATTGGTGCTTGATCAGCTAACTTTTCTAATACTTCCACTGCCGTTGAATAGCCTGTTTTTGTTCGCTTAATAACCGGCAATCCCATTTTTTCAAATAATAAAATACCTAATTGTTTGGGAGAATTAATATTAAATTCCTCCCCAGCTTCTTCATAAATTGCTTTTTCAACATCGACAATTTGCGCATCGAGGCTTTCACCCATTTCTTGCAGTTGATTCTGATCAACACGAATACCGGTATACTCCATATCTGCTAACACACTTGCCAATGGCAGTTCGATATCTTGATACAACGCTAATTGTTCATGTTCTTTAAGTTGTACCATAACGGGTTCAATGAGTTGATTGAGTGTATCAGCTTTATGGGCAATGTGCATGAGCACACGACCTTCATCAGTCGGCACACTAAATTTTGCACCTTTACCATAAATATCCTCATCCAATTGGAGATAAATATCATACTTTTGTGCTAAAGTAGCTAACTCTGCATTATTATCCGTTGTATCTAATAAATAAGCAGCAAGCAAAAAATCAAAAGTTGCGTTGCGCAATTCAATATCTAATCGCTTGAATAATACACGTTGCGCTTTGACATTATAAACACGTTTTTCAACCGTTGGGCTTTCAATAATTGCCTTAATTTCAGGAGACTGTAATAATGAAAAATCACGACTAGCAAAATAACCACGTTGTTCATCCCCAATGACAAAACCAATCATGTCATCTGTATGATAATTATCACCCGCTATTTCAATATGCAAAGCAACTTGATGCCCTAATTCGGTCACCGCATGTAAATTATTACTTTGCAATATCGTTAAAGACAAATTATCTTCAACTTCACTTTGATCTTCACTACCAAGTTGACCAGATTTTTTGAGTGCCCTGATTTTAGCCAATTGTTGTTTAAAATCTAACGTTTCATAAAATGGAATTAAACGGTCAAAATCAATACCACGATATTCAAATTCTGCTAACGGCAATGCCATATCCGCATCAGTTAAAATCGTCGCTAACTTTCGAGAACAAAAAGCTTGATCTCGATCTTTAATTAAGTTTTCCTTCATTTTAGATGCTTTCATTTGATCAATATTAGCATATAAATGATCTAAATCTTGA
Organism: Leuconostoc fallax KCTC 3537; assembly: GCF_000165675.1. Lineage (GTDB taxonomy): Bacteria > Bacillota > Bacilli > Lactobacillales > Lactobacillaceae > Leuconostoc_B > Leuconostoc_B fallax. The sequence goes on from NZ_AEIZ01000015.1 coordinate 232,570, forward strand.
TACTGAGCCAACAACTTTAACGCTGTTTTTTCACCAATTTTGGTAACACCAGGATAGTTATCTGATGTATCGCCAGTCAGTGCCTTCATCTCAATAATTTGTTGTGGCGTTAAGCCATTATATTTTTCCGCAATATATTCTGGTGTAAAGCGTTCAATTTCAGTCACACCCTTTTTGGTCACATTAACGGTAATATTATCTGTGGCTAACTGCGTTAAATCGCGATCGCCGGTAACAATGGTCACAGAATAACCTAATGCTTCCCCTTCACGACTAAACGTTCCAATAATATCATCTGCTTCCAAGCCATGCTGTTCATAGTTACGTAGGCCATGAAAAGCAACCATTTCACGCATATAAGGTAGTTGTTCAGCTAGTTCCGTTGGCGTCTTCGCACGTCCGGACTTATATTCTGAATATAGTTCACCTCGAAAGGTACTCTTACCGCTATCCGCATCCCAAGCAACAACAGCATAGTCAGGTGACATAGGATCCACAATCTGATCCATAAAATTATTGAAAGCCACCAAGGCATTGGTGTGCAAGCCATCATGAGTTACCATACGGTCTAATTGCTTATACATCGCATAAAATGCACGATAAGCTAAGGAATTGCCATCTATTAAGAGTAGTGTCGGTTTGGTCATGTATTTCGCCTCATCTTTAGTCTGTTACATCTATTCTACCATTTAATTAATGTCAAAATAAAAGCTCGCCGAAGCGAGCCCTTAAATCATTAATCTCGTGTATTCATGACACCGAATAAACGAAGTAAGTAGAAGAATAAGTTAATGAAGTCAAGATATAGTGATAATGCACCGTTAATTGCAAGACCTGTTGTGTCCATCTGCCCTGCCGTTTGTGCATACATTAGCTTCAAACGTTGATTGTCATATGCTGTATAAAGTGAAAATACAACCACAGCGACATAAGAAATCAACAAATTCACAATACCATTAGGGAAAAACATGTTAATTAAGCTAGCAACAATCAATCCGACTAGTAAACCAAATAGCGCTTGACGTAGACCGCCTAAATTCCGCTTTGTCATTAAGCCATAAGCTGACATACCGCCGAACACTGCCGCTGTTGCTGCGAATACGCCTAATATTGAAGCTGTTGTATACAGTCCAAGTAAGACACCCGTTGTTAAACCTTCTACTACTGCAAAAGTCATTAATAAACCAAATGCATTAGCAGTATTTTTTAGTGTATTACGTCCAATCATGAAAATAAGCAAGAATTGAACACCGATTAGACCAATAACACCAACAGCATTACCATAAATTAATGAAGCGATTTGTTCCCAGAAAAAAGATTTAACGATATATCCCGTAATTCCAGTAATCAAGACAGCTAACGCCATATAACTATACGTTTGTTTAAAGAAGGCACGCATACCCTCATCGACACCGGTTACATCACGGCGTGTATTAAAATCGTAATTATTCATAAGCAATCTCCAATCGTAAAATATTTATTATCTACCTAATCACTATTATAACGTAAGGGTAATTAAATGAGCATTAAGTGAGCCGTTATTGTAAATCAGTTCGTAATTGGCCCAGTAATTTTTCATAAGCAAACTCGTACTTTTCAATATCACCAGCCCCCATAAACACCATCACGGCATTTTGGTAAGGCATTAATAAGCCCATATTACTTTCCTCAATAATACCACCAAATTTTTCAATTTCTTTGCCTAAATCTTCAGATGTAATCGTTCCCGACTGTTCTCGTGCTGATCCAAAAATATTAGCTAAATATACCTTATCAGCTGCATTTAAGCTTCTTGCAAATTCATCTTTATAAGCAATTACTCGTGAAAATGTGTGTGGTTGGAAAATTGCAATAATTTGTTTATCTGGATATTTTTGACGTGCTGCATCCAAGGTTGCATCAATTTCTGAAGGATGATGCGCATAGTCATCAATTACTGTTATATCAGCAATGTGCTTCTCACTAAAACGGCGCTTAACACCAGTAAATGTCATTAAATACTCTCTTAGTAAATCTAAGTCTACTTTCTCCATGTAAGCAACCGCGATTACCGCTAAAGCATTTAAAATACTATGTTGACCATACAACGGTACCGAGAATTCGCCTAAGTCTTTGCCACGATAGGTAACATCAAAATGAGACCCCTTAGTTGACTTTCGAATATTTTGAGCCACAAAATCATCGCGTGTCGGATTAACGCCATAATAGTAAATATCCGCTTTGGGGTGCAATTGGCGTAAATGCTTATCATCTCCCCAAGCAAATATCGCCTTTTTGACATTATTGGCAAAATCAGAAAAGGCACTTGTCACATCATTGATATCGGTATAATAATCAGGATGATCAAAATCGATATTCGTTAAAATGGCATAATCGGGTGCATAATCTTTAAAATGACGACGATACTCATCTGCTTCTACCACAAAAAATCGTGAATTAGGAACGCCACGTCCAGTACCATCACCCACAAGATAAGATGTCGGTGCAATATTCTTTAAAACATGCGCGAGCAAACCGGTTGTACTTGTTTTACCATGAGCGCCTGCTACAGCAATAGACGTTGTCTGGGCAATCTGCTCCTGAACAGCTTCTGGATAAGAAATCATCTTAACCCCTAATGCTAATGCCCGAGCCACCTCAACTTGTTCATCACCAAAAGCATTGCCTCTTACAAAAGTAGCGTCTTGATGTGCATCTACATTTTTAGATGAGAAGGGTAAAATCTCAATACCTGCAGCCTCTAATGGTGCTTGGGTATAAGTATACTGCTCAATATCAGAGCCAATGACCTCATGTCCTTGATCATGTACTATTTGAGCTAACGGTCCCATACCCGTCCCTTTTATGCCAATAAAATAATATTTACTCATTTCCATCCTCTTTTACAAATGTAAAATACTGTAATTCACCTTTCCGTAATGCAAAAATCAACTGGCGATATCTCGTATCTTCAGTATGCAATATACGGTAAACGCGTCTTTTGTCAACGATATAAGTTGGCTGGTAATCATTTTTGTTGACCATCCACTATGCCTCAAATAACTGTGCACCCTTTTCAAAATCAAATGGTTCACCGACTTCACCAAACGTTTCTGGTAAGATGAGTGCGCCTGGCTTATCAGGTGCGCCTGGTAAGCGTAACTCACGGCCTGATACAATCATACCAGCAGAATCAATACCACGCAGTGCACCATCCCAAATGATCTCACCACTTGGCATCATCGTTCCTGGTTGTGCGACGACAACCTTAATATTTTCCGCCATATTTGGTGATCCGGAAACAATTTGTAATGTCTTATCTTCTGTAACACGTGTTTGTGTAATGTGTAAATGATCTGAGTCAGGATGTGCTTGCATCGACTCAACATAACCAACAACCAGTTTTGATGGTGAAACAGTTAATTCAGTCTCCAAGCCAACGCTCTTAAATAGTTGATTAAGCTGATTGATCTGCTTTTCATCTAGAAAAATTTGTCCGCGATCTTCTTGGATACCGAGTTGCTGTCCCATACCAAAAACATTAATACCAATTATTTGATTTGTGTTGCTATCCGTTATTGCAACAACATTATCAAACTGATTGATTTTCGGATTTGTAACGTTTGGTGCCAATACAATAATTAAGGCATCCCCCATTGCTGGATAATTGTAACTTGTTATCATTTTCTAACCCTCTTTAAATGTGCTACTACTATATTACTAAATTATCGCGCGTCTATAAAGTCAAATATGCTATACTCGACACATGAATACTTCAATCGTTACAAAATTAAGTTGTGGTTTAGCCGGTTTCTCATTAGGGATGTGGCTGTTTTCTAAGTCAGCTGAAGCTGCTAAACCACACCATGTTCTAGACAATGTTAAGCATCAATTTGGCCAAGAAGGCAAAATTCTTGGTTCATGGATTAATCGCACACCACAGCGTTATCAAAAATTTGCAATTAAATATATCATTTATGGTGGTGGTATCACACGTTTAGAGAATAATGTGCCTGTAAACTATCTTTTTATGGCCGATGCACATACTGGTAGTATCATCAATATCAAACGAGAAGCGGAATAATATTCTGCTTTTTTGTTGCAATATTTTGTTTTTATTCTAGAATCATTCTATATTAGAAGATATTGAGAGGGAATTTATGTTTAAGAATATTCGTCAGTTAACGCCGTTCTCGTTGGTCCTATTGTCCATATCGTTTATTATGTCCATTAGTCAATCGACAATGACGACGACATACCCAATTTTAATGAAAAGTTTCAATGTTGATACGACAACTGTCCAGTGGCTAACCACTGGTTTTATGGTTGCCATGACATTAGTAATGCCACTTAGTCCTTGGCTTTTAGATAATATCAAGCTAAAGCAGTTATTAAACGGCATTGTCGCTGTTTTCTTAGTTGGTACTGTCATTGCCATGATCACACCTAATTTTACAGGAATTATCATTGGCCGATTACTTGAAGGTGTTGCCGTTGGTGCCTTATTTCCCACTTTTCAAAGTGTCATCATTGAGAACACACCAAAAGACAATCGTGGCGTGACCATGGGCGTTGTTGGGTTAGTGATGGGATCAGCATTGGCAGTCGGCCCCATCATTTCAGGTATCATTCTGCAATGGGTATCATGGCGTGCCTTGTTTGCACTCTTTTTAATCGTCCTTCTGATTTTGGCCATTTTTTACAGAAATATATTGAAAACACACATATTTTAAAACCTAGCCGATTTGATTGGTTTTCCGCTGTAACATTGCTTGGTTTTGGGGGTATTTTGTATAGTATCTCTATTTTACCTAGCACCACAATAAATTGGCGCTGGTGGTCTATCATCATCATCAGTGTCTTATTATTAATAATTTTCATCACCCGACAAATTAAATTGCGTGTTCCTTTTTTAGATTTACAAGTCTTTAAATACGCAGGCTATACACCAGCGATGTTACTAACTGGTCTATCTTATAGTGGTTTAATTATTGCGACTGTGTTGCTCCCACTATTTTATCAACGTATCTTTAACTTCAGTCCTCTTGTATCAGGCCTCTTAATGGTCCCCGCTGCCATTTTCTTAAGTCAGCTCAACCCACGTGCTGGGCAAATGCTCAACAAAATTGGACTTAAAAATTAGTTTATATTGGTATGGGGATGATGATTCTTGGTTATCTTTTGCTTAGCACTGTAGGTGCAAAATTCTGGATCGCAGCGCTCATCGCCGCGATGTTGCTTGAAGGTGGTAATGCTTTTATTATGATGCCTGCTGTAACTGCTGCGAATAATGCTCTACCAAAAGATTTAGTGAGCCATGGTACCGCAATTGTGACCACAATGCGTCAGTTTATTGGTGCTACTAGCGTTGTTGTTGCGTCAATACTAATTACCGCCTTTGACACGCGCTTTAATTTTACTGTAGCCCTCACATTAACAAGTCAATGTTTCATCATCGTACCAATTGTCGGTATTATTTTGATTAACCGTATTAAAGGTAAATAAATATTAATAATGTTAAAATAATTTATTTTTGATGTCATGTTACCGTGACTATGATACGATAGACGTACGAGATAGCATATTTTGATTTTAACAATGTAATGTTTAACAGATATTTCCTTCTCGTCAGCCAAGATATACGACTAAATAATAACAAAGTCATTTTGTTAATGAGCTATGAGCAACCTCCATCCTATTTAGCTGTGGTATCTTGGCTTTTTTATATCATAAAACAATAAAAGCACACGCTTTAGCGTGTGCTTTTATTTATAGACATCATTGCTATTGTTAACTAAAAGTGAGCCTTAATCCAATAAATAGGTTGTCCCTTAGCCATGAACTTTTGTTCATACTCTGTCTCAACATTACCTACCACTTTATCTTCGTCAGCATGTAAATCCAAAGAAAAATCACTGGTTGTCCAACGCATACCATAGTCTATAAAGCTAACTAATGAGTATTCAAATAAATGACGGTTATCGGTTTTAAATTCTAACTCACCCTTTTCAGGAAGAATTGCTTCATACCCCTTTAGGAAAGTCTTATAAGTCAGCCTTCTCGCTTCGTGACGTGTTTTAGGCCACGGATCAGAGAAATTCAAATATAACTTACTGACTTCTTCTTTTTCAAAATAGTTCTCAACACCAGCGCCATTACCATAGATAAATTTTAAGTTGGGTAATTTACCAACACTATCAAAACTTTTTCTGGCAGCAATCGCCACTGCCGTTTCCTGGATTTCCATCCCAATATAATTAATTTCTGGATGTGCTAAAGCCATCCCCAAAATAAATTGGCCTTTCCCTGAACCAATCTCAATATGAATAGGTTGCGGTTCATCAAAAAGCGCCTGCCAATCACCACGTTGTTTGACGGCACGATCCTGGTCAATCACAATATCATGATGTTCTAATAGCCAATCGGCCGCCCATGGTTTTGATCGTAGATGCATAATCGTATCTCCTCATAAAGTTTGCTTTTATTATTTATGTCGCTTAACTTGCTTCAAGATAAAAGGTAAGTAAATGCTATTAATAATGATATTGATTAAAATAATACTAACACCAACTAACGCCATGTCAGACAACTTATTCTGTCCTAATACAATACAAATCATAAAGTATAGTGATGTCATGATTGATAGTTGGCGCGCTAATTTTCTAAAATCGCGTTCCTTTTGTATATCCGTTACTGGTATTAATCGAGTCCAAAGATTCATCTGTGTACTACGATAAAGTGGTAAAAATTGAAAATTAACCAAATAGATAAATAACGCACTCGTCACCAAAATCAACCATAATGGTGCTGATTTTAAAATATAAATCAATACCCCACCAACAAACGCTAATCTACCTATAAGCGGGAATAATTCTTGTGTGCGAATAAAACGCAACATGTACAAACGATACATGACTGTACTTGACTTTGTCAATGGTTGAATCAACCAATTAATTATTGGTCTTTGCTTGATCACCGTCTCTTTATTCGGTACATCAGCAAAGGACGCATAAAAGCTTTGAATACGTTGCTGACGCTTACGTTCATATTTAATAGCATTCTGCCAATTCATCGCCACCCGATACGATAAGGATTTAGAAATACTAAATAAATAAATCATAAATATCGCAATAATCAGTAAGATAGCAGTACAGATAAATACCATTGATGATGGCACAATTAATATCAAAACAATAAATACCATTGGCATTAAAAATCGAAATAGCACTTTTTCAATCAGTGAATTCGGCTCAAAAATCATGAGCATGCGACTATGTGATATCATGAGCTGTTTATATCGCTCATATACTAATATAAAAGTTTTAAAGACAATCAAAAATGCCAATAAACAAATTATCCTGTCATAACTTTCATAGTATAGCTGATGTAATATTGGCACTAGTAAACCGACGAATATCAATTGTACAGTCGCACTCACTGCGACACTCACTTTGAGGGCCGATTTAAAATATTGATGGCAAATATTTGTGTCTTGACTCAATAAAAATAAACGATCAGCTGGTTTAAAATAAGTCATTAAACTGCCAATTTGTAAACCTAATAACAACCATAAAACAATAAAAACTTGCCACAAACAAGGTTTTCCAAAAGAACTGATTGTATCATATGTTAGAAGTTGTCGATAACCTAATATAAAAGTACCTAAAGCAATAAGTAGAAAAAGGACAAAATGATCGTTAAACAGTAATCTAAAATATTTAATATTATTTTTTGAGCCACCCGAAAACGCTTGTAGTATAAAGCTTTAGCGTTCATCATCTAACTCCTCTTGAATACTCTCAAAAAATTGTTCCAAATTATCAACACTCAATTGAGATGCAGCAGCCAAATGATGTGGTGATCCTGTGAAACGAATACGCCCATCGTACAACACAACAAATTCATCCACAAACTGTGTCGCTTCTTTTAATAAGTGTGTTGTTAGTAAAATACTGTTGCCCTTACGTGCCTGTTCTTGCATCAAATCAATGACGGCTTTGATGGCTAATGTATCCAATCCCAAAAATGGCTCATCAATAATTAATAATGGGCGCTCTAGCATAAAAGCTGCAACTAACATTACCTTTTGTTTCATGCCTTTAGAAAAATGCGTCGGCAACCAATGTTGCTTTTTTCCAAACGAAATTTAGTCAGTAGCTTCTCAACTAGTTGCCAATGCTGCTCATCATCTAATTCGTATGCTGATAACATTAAATGCAAATGTTCACTTAACGTTAATTCATCATATAAAATAGGTTGCTCAGGTATATAGGCAATTTGCTTTTTGAACTCTGTTGGCGTTTTGATAAGATCAACGTCATTAAGGGCAATCGTACCCATTTGTGGTTGTAATTCACCGATGACATGATTAATTGTCGTAGATTTTCCAGCGCCATTAAGTCCAATTAAAGCGACAATTTTACCATCTGGTACTTTAAAGCTTATATTTTTAAGTATGTTGTGTCCGGCATAACCGCCAGACAAATTATTAATATCTAATCCCATAGTTTAATTATAGCAGGCATATTCCAATTATTTGTTATAATTAGACTAATAATAGGAATGGAGTTTAGATATGACAGATATTTTTGATAAAATTATTGCTGGTGAAATCCCAAGTTACAAAGTTTACGAAGATGATGATGTTGTAGCCTTTTTAGACATTTCTCAAGTAACGCCTGGTCACACACTTGTCGTCCCTAAGCAAGAAGTAAGCGATATTTTTGACTATACAGACGACATTGCCCAACGTACCCTACTCAAACTACCAAAAATTGCTAAAGCTATTAAATCTAGTGACGATAGCATCGTTGGTATGAATATTGTTTCTAATAACGGTGCCGCTGCTGGACAAACTGTCCCCCACTCCCATTGGCATCTGATCCCTCGTTATGCGGATGATGGTTTGGGTGAGACTTTAGCCCCAACTATTGATAACTCCTCTAATTATGATAATGACAAATATCAAACAATCGCAGATAGTATCCAAACGCAATTTTAAGGATTAAAAATGAAATGCTTTGATAACTTAAAAATACTCATAAAGGCTTTAAAAGATATTGCTCGTTTAACGCAACAACTGGCACAACAAAAAGCACAGTTAGATGCTTCTTTAGAGCAAATCAAAAAATTTCAAGATGATATTCAAGTTGACATCGATAAAATGAATTTCAAAAATGAGATTCATTTAGCACGCATAGAAAAGGCTCAGCAACATATCGCCCAGGAACTTGAAAAGTACCGTTAATCAGCATAAAATGTGTTAATATGTTACACTGGTTAGCGATACTATAATTTTGAAAAGGAAAAACTATAATTTATGCGTAAATTTATATGGGGCCTACTCGTTGTCATTTTTGTTGGTGGTATGGTCTTCTTATCTGTTAACTCATCTAAAACATTAGCCACTTCTACAGCTGGTAAAATCACTGAAAAAGATTTCTACAATCAAATCAAGAAATCTTCAGCTGGTAAGCAGGAATTCGCTAAAATGGTGATTAATAAAGTGCTTGAAGACAAGTACGGTGACAACGTCTCTAAAGCAGATGTTGATAGTGCTTTTGAAGCTCAAAAGTCACAGTATGGCTCATCTTTTAAAGAAGTATTAGCTTCTAATAATATGACTGAGAAGCAGCTCAAGGATAGTTTGAGAAATAATTTATTAACTAAAGCTGCCATTAAAGCAAATTATAATGTGACAGAAAAGCAAATTAAAAAAGCTTACGATGATTATAAGCCAGCAGTTACGATTTCAATGCTAAAAGCTAAGAATGAAGAGAATGCTAAAAATGCTGCCAATGATATTAAAGATGGCAAAAGCTGGTCAGAAGTTTATAAGAAATACTCGACAGACAGTACCTACAAGTCAACAACAGGTAAAATTTCAGCTTTCGATTCTACCAGCACTAGCGTTGACAGTTCCATTCAAAATGCTGCGTTCAAGTTAAACAAAGTTGGTGATTATGCTGTTACTTCCGATTCTAGTGGTAATTATTATCTCCTTAAACTCGAAAAGAAGACAGATAAGCCAAGCTTAAATAGCCTACGTAGTAAGTTAACAGAACAAATTATTACAGAATTCATGAATAGTTCTGATAATACTTCTAAGGTACAAGCGATTATCGGTAAGATTCTTCGTAAGGCAGATGTTTCTGTTAAGGATAGTGATCTTAAGAGTTCACTTAACACTTATCTCACTGCTGGTATTTCATCAAATAATAAGTAAAATAAAAAACGTTCAAATAATGAACGTTTTTTACTGTTCTAAATTTGGTTTATAAAAATGACGATTGTCTAATCCAAAAATTCTGTCCGAAAAATGTCCAGTTTCTGTTTTATCCAATGCGGCGCTCATCATTTCAATACTAGCATCAAGCTCATCTAATCGATGCAATACTTCTGCTTCCATAATCATTGGCCTTACTGGTGAACCATATTCAAGTAAACCATGATGCGCTAAAATAACATGACGTAGCAGAATCATATTTTCGTCTTCTATATCAAAATTCAATTCTCGAGCTGCCAGGACAACTTGCTCATCTAATAATGTGATGTGCCCTATTAAATTACCTGGCACAGTGTATTGTGTCGCAACTGGTCCGCTCAACTCTAAAACTTTTCCTAAATCATGCAATAACGCTCCTGCTAATAATAATGATTTATTAATTTGCGGATATTGTGCAACAACACCATTTGCTAGTCGTGCAATTGAAAGAGAATGATACGATAACCCACCCGCAAACGCATGATGATTACTTTTAGCGGCCGGATAACGTAAAAATTGATCATGATAATCTGTAAAGAGCTTACGAATCAATCGATTCCACATTGGTTGTGTTACTGCTAAAACATAATCATTTAATTCATTTTGCAATTCAACTTCTTTAATAGGTGCATGTTGCATGAAATCACCAGGATTATCCGGTTCCCCCGGTTGATTGGCTAAACGTAAATGCGTAATTTGTATCTGAGGTTGTTCACGATAGCTACTCCGTTTCCCCTCTAATTTTACGATTTTACCAGGAATAAATTGTGCAACTTGATCGTCACTTGCATCCCATAAGTTACCTGAAATATTATCAGAACGATCTGAAAACACTAAACTCAAATAAGTTTTACCATTCTTTGTTAAACGCACATCAGCATTCTTGATTAGTACAAAACTATCAACAGTATCCCCATCCATATATTCTTGAATTAATTTAGCCATAAGTAACGTCCTTCGTTAAATTACAAATATTTTTGGTATCAAACATCGTAGCTTCTGTTGTCCAATACAGCACTTGTTGTCCATTAATCTCATGCATTAGCATGTTAAGAATGCTTGCCTTGCGTTGACCGTCAAAATTAACAAAACTATCATCAATCAATATTGGCATTTGTATAATATCATTAATGACGAATGCAAGTGCTAACCGTAATGCGACATATAGTTGTTCACGTGCACCAGTAGATAATTCAATCATCTCAAAAGCAACATTAGTCTGTTTTACCATTACCATAATTTTATGATCATCAAAAATAATTTTATTATATTTATGCTGTGTGAGTATCTCAAAAAAGTATGTTGCTTTCTCTAACATTTTTGGGAAACGATTCTGTGATGCTTTAGAAAGTGCTTGATCAATCCAATTTGAGCTTAATTTCAAGGCCAAATATTCCGTAAAATCATCTAAAATTGCGGTCTTTTGATTGGCTACTTCTTGCTGTAACGACATAAATTCATCATCACTCGTTAGTCTTGCTTGATTAGCTTGCTGCTGTGCAAGTTGTCGCTGTAAATCAGATAATATAGTTCGCTCTTTTTGTACCCCTTGCTTTAGATGATCAATATTTTGAGACAAAGCCATTTTATCATCATAGCGACTGAGTATCTGTTGTTCTTCAACCGTGATTTGACTATTTAAATCAACAAGACGTTGCTGTTGTTGTTGCTGTTCTTGAGACGCCTTATATTGCACTAATAGTTCGTTGACATCGACAAGTTTATATTGATGTAATAATTCTGATAAATCATCTTTTCTTTTTTGTAGCGTTGACTGTTGCAATTGTATGCTCATTAAGCGCTCATTTTCATGTGTTGCTGATAATGCCGCTTCATTTTGTTCTTCAATTTGACGTTTCTGCAATTCATTTAATAACTGGTTAATCAATATTTCAGGTCGTTCATTTTCATAATGCGTTTCAATACTATCTTGTACAGCATTCAACCTTTGTTCGATAGCAAAGCGCTGACTATCAATTAAATTATCACATTGATCAAGCTTTTCATCGAGCTGTGGCAGTTGCTTTAAATCGAGTTGTATATCTAATATTTGCTGTTGGTTTAACGGCGCATAGGCTTTTAGAATATGATTGATTTGCTGCTGGTGTTTCTTTTGTGTTTGCCAAAAATAACTGCCAGATCCCACTGCCAATACTAATAAAATTATGGCAAAGTATGGATTAAATATGAAGCTAGCTGCACCTAACACACCAAATATGCCAGTTAACCACCATAACTTACGATTATAGCCATGCGTCAATTGTTGTTGCTGTTCTGTTGACAATACACTAGGTACTTCATCTGAAAATTGACGTTCAATGTCTTCAATTGCTGTCAAAATTTCCTCTTGCTGTCTTTCAGTTTGATGATAATCTTGAACATCAGTCTGTATTTGTAATAACATCAAGCGTAATTGATCATAATCAAGATCACTATTTTTAGGCTTTTTCGTTATATTCAGTGCCTTCTTTTCTCGATCAATGCCTGCTTGTAAATGATTAATTTGTAAGTCCAACGATTGCGCTTGGCTGACATCATTCTGAGAAATAATCGGTATCGCTTTCAAACGTGCTATTTTTTGACGTAATTGCTGTAATTGATAAAATAAATCATATTTTTGTAACAATAAATATTGATTTTGATACTGTTGATCTGCCAATTTTACTTTATTTTGCTGTTTTTTGATTGCTTGATTCGTATCATCAATTTTATTTTGTAATGCTGTATAAGCTACCAAGTCCTCGCTTTTACTTTCAAGTGTTTTTTGCGTTGTACGATAATGTTGCATCTCTTGATTAATAGGTCGTTTAGTTGATCGCTTAGCAAATAATTTATCAGCTGCCTTATCTAAATTTTGTCCAACATCTATCCATTGTGTACTCCCCACAGCACCAATATTGAGTAATAATTTCTGAAAATCTAACTCTGTTAATGTTTCAATGCGGTTTAAATCACGTTGATCAAAATTAAAAATATGATCAAATGTTTCTCGTGTTAATGGTGAAAGTTGCTCTGACAGCCATTTTTCTGGGCTAACAACTTCCTGATTTGCTGTTAAATTTTGAATTTTCAATGTCGTTTTAGTACGACCAATCCTGGTGATACGGAAATCTTGATGATCAGCTTCAATAACTAAGCTACCGCCATATTGACTACCATCCTTTGGTGTATAAAGATTTTGATGCGCTTTCTTACTTGGATAACCAAATAAGACACCAACGATGAAGGCACGAATTGTTGATTTTCCCGATTCATTCGGACCAGTGAATACCTGTAATTGACGATCCACTAAAAAATTTTGCTTTGACCAACGTCCGAACCCAATAATTTCTATTGCTTTAATCCTCATGGTTTTGACGTCTTTCTTCAATTATTTGTTTCATTCTTATTTTGATACTATCCATCCCCACGCCATCAAGAAAAAATTCACGGATATCAGTTGGGACTTGATTTGAAAGATAATCATCAATTCGAAAATGATGATCAATTTCATTAAAAGCCTCTTGCCAATATTGCTGGTCAATATTATCTGTAAAAGATAATACGTCTTTTGGATTATAAATTAATTTCACAACCCAAATCCGATCCAGCTCTTCTTGTCTTAATTTATCTAAAATAATATGACTGTATAGTCGTTGTTTAAAGCTTTCTGGTAAATGATTGGCCTGAATGATGACAGATAATAATGTCATTTTTTCTCTAGGAAATGTTGCTAAATATTGAATGAGTTCATCTTCACTACTCATTTCATCAATGCACAGTGTATCCCATAAAATTGGTGCTACCGGTACAAAATGTGGTATTAATTGTTGATTGTTTTCTTCAACCAAATAATAACCTTTTTCACCGGTTTCTTTACGATTAAGGCCTTGCATGTTACCAGAATAGCCAATGAAAGGGACTTGATTTAAAGTTTGTCTAACATGAATATGCCCTAGGGCCCAATAATCATAACGTTTGGCTAACATATCACTCACATTAAATGGTGCATACGCATCACCTTCGGTACCAACCGTACCATGATACATACCAATATGATAATCAACCTGCCGATCGCGTATAGGAAAATCACCTGCTAATCCTTTGGTTTGTCTTTGCGTTTGATAACTAAAGCCAGTAATGGCAACTAATTTATCATCCTGGGTTGACAGTTGATAAGTATGGACATCCTGATTAAAAACATGAACATTATCTGGCCATGGTAAATGAGGCTGCGTATCAGCTGCAAAATCATGATTACCAAAACTAAGATAAACAGCAATTTTAGCTGTATTTAATCTCTCAAACTGAGTACTCACGACATCTTGAATAATCGGACTCGTTTGTGTTGAATTATATAAATCACCAGGCAATAAAATAAAGTCAACTGCTGAATTGATTGCTTGATCGATCATGGTTGTAAAAGCCGTAATTGTGGCATTTTGTATTTGTTTTTTAATTCATATGGTAATTGTTGATCCAATCCAGAAAATGGATTACCTAAATGAACATCACCTGCATGTATAAATTTCATTTCACCCTCATCTTGAACAAATGTTCGTTAGTTAAATTATATCGATTTCAGGTTATTAGCTCAATAAAAAACCGCGAATAATCGCAGTTTTTTACATTTTTTCTAATCGAGCTATCCGTTCTTCTAAAGGCGGATGTGTGTCAAATAAATGTTGCTTATTTTTAAGCGGATTACTAATATAAAGTGCCGCTGAAGCTGAATCGACATCTTTCATTGGCCGTGCGCGCCCTAATTTTTCTAAAGCACTAATTAGTCCCTGAGGGTTTCGTGTAAGCGCCACACTACTAGCATCTGCTAGGTATTCACGATTACGTGATATTGCCATTTGTACTGCAGCCGCTGCTAATGGTGCCAATATCATAATGACAATAGAGAACACAATAAGAATAATTTGCAAACCGCCGCCACCTTCTCGGTTATTATCACGACGATCGCCACTACCCCATAACCACCAGTTAGATCCCATGTTCACTAAAAAGGTAATAGCAGCTGATAAAGCCAACGCGATAGTTGATATTCTAATATCATAGTTTCGTATGTGGCTAATTTCATGTCCAATAACACCCTCTAATTCACTACGATTCATAGTGCTCAATAATCCTGTCGTTGCTGCAACAGCTGATTTTTGTGGGTTATTCCCCGTAGCAAAGGCATTAGGACTTTGGTCATCAATAATAAAGACACGCGGCATTGGCACCTGAGCAACCATCGCCATATCTTCAACTGTATGCCATAATTCGGGTGATTGATCAGAACTGGTAATCTCATGCGCATTATTCATCGCCATAACAACACTGGTTGAATTACTAATCATAATGGTCATATAAATAACAGCAATGATGATACCAGCAATAATACCAAATTCCAACGATCGCCAAAGGAGATAACCAACAGCAGCGCCAACAATTGCCACAAAAATAATGAAGGCCACTAACAAGACAATCGTTTTTCGCTTATTGGATTGTATTTGTTCAAATAACATTAAAATTCAACTTTAGGTACTTCTTTTTCAGCCTCAGGAACCTGCAAAAATTCACTAGGTTGAAAATGATGTACCTTCGCTACCATGTTACTTGGGAACGACTGTAATTTCGTATTATATGTGGCAGTTGTTGTATTGAAAAGTTGGCGAGAATAAGCAATCTTGTTTTCAGTATTGGTTAGCTCTTCTTGAAGCTTGTTAAAATTTGTATTGGCTTTTAAATCTGGATAAGCTTCTGCACGAGCAAAGAAGCCAGAAAGTACACCACTTAGCTCATTAGAAGCTGCCATTGCTTCTTGAGGGTTAGCAGCAGCCGCAACATCTTGACGAAGACGTGTGACCTTTTCTAAGGTTTCGCTTTCATGCTTGGCATATCCTTTGACGGTGTTGACCAAATTAGGAATTAAATCATTCCGGCGCTTAAGTTGGACATCAATTTGACTCCAAGCTTCTTGAGTGCGCATTCTTGCTGTAACTAATCCGTTATATGTGACAATCCATACAAAGGCTATGACAACAACAATGGCTATAATTATCCACAATGTCATAATTTACCTCTTTCTTAAATTACATTATATTATACGTGAAAATAAAGTTAACCGCTATAAAAAGAGTCAAAACTAGCGTTTCGACCCCTTTAATACTTACTTCTTAAGATTAGCGTATGCCTGTGAGATTGGCTTTGTTACCAAATCATTTAACTCACCAAGTAAACTATTCAATGCCTGTTCCTTTGACATCAACTCACTAATTAAAGTGTTCTTTTGCACTTGGTTGGCAACTGCATCCCATTCTTTTTCCTGATCAGCAGTTGGTTGTTCTTGAGACTGCATCATTTGTTGTACTGTCATTTGGATGTTTTGAAATTGTGCAAATAATACTTTTGATGTTTCATCATTTTGCACTGCTTTAAAAGCATCTTCCCATTCAGTATACTGGGTTGTTTTTTGTAATGCTGTTGCCATTTCATTAGCGTTATCATAAATATTAATCATATAATGCCTCTTTCTTGTTTTTAGCGATTAAATAATCCTTTAATAGTATCCCAAGCTTTGCCGGCTTCGTCAACTGCTTTATCGACACCATTATTAAAATTATCTTGGAATTTTTTCCAATTATTACTTGAACTACTACTATTGCTTTTTGTTGTCACATTCGGATTCGTCACATCAAAACTTGTTTGATCCGTATTGGGTAATATCTGTTCCATATAAGTTTTGGCTAGAGGCCCAATAGTTGATGTTAATCCAATTGGCAACCATTGCCCCTTCTTATCAGAATCAAATCCCATCCAACTGGCTGCAACAATATCTTTGGTATAGCCAATAACCCAAGAATCCTTTGATGTATACTCAGACTCTGTGTTCGTCGGATCTTCAGTTGTTCCCGTTTTACCAGCAATCGTATAGCCGGCTGGTGATGCGCCAACTCCTGTACCATTAGTATACGTCCCAAGCATCATTCGTGTCATATTATCTGCAACCTTCGAACTAATGACACGCTTTTGCGTTGCTTTAGTATTGTTAACAATGGTTTTACCTGTTGCATCTACAATCTTAGTAATATAGTGTGCCTCACTCATTACGCCATCATTAGCAAAAGCCGTATACGCTTGAGCCATCTGTTGTGGTGATACCCCACCCGACAAACCACCTAAGGCTAAGGCTAAGTTTTTATCTTTCTTGGTCACTGGTAATCCAAACTTTTGCGCGCTTTCATATCCAACATTCACACCCATCTTATTCAAAAGATAAACAGCAGGAATATTGTAGGAGTTTGCTAAAGCGGAATACATTGGCACCTCACCTGTTTCAACATTTAGCGCGTTATTAGGTGAATACTTATTCGTCCCAAAATTCATTTTGTGGTTTGGTAATTGAGAATTAATGGTATAGCCACGTTGCAATGCTGGTGCATAAACAACAATCGGTTTAATGGATGATCCTGGTTGACGACGCGATTGAACCGCACGATTGAAACCTCTAAATGTATGATTTTCTTCACGACCACCTATGACAGCTCGCACACCACCTGTCTGTGCATTTAAAATTACCGAAGCAGCCTGAGCATCATCCTGATTAGAAAATAGTGCATTCTGTTGATAATCGTCTTGCAGATTGGTTTGATCTGTTTGATTTAGGGTTGTATAAATTTTATAGCCCCGATTCATGACGTCTTTTTCACTTAAGCCATACATATTAATCGCTTCATCAATAACTGCATCAAAGAACCAAGGATACTTATAATTACCAGAATCATCATAAGTATCATTCAGAACAATTGCTGCTGATTTGGCCTGATTAGCTTGTGCCTGTGTTAATTTTTTATTCTCAACCATTGTTGACAATACCAAATTACGTCGTAATTTAGATCGTTGTGGATTATCAATCGGATTATAACCACTCGGATTCGTCAGCATGCCAGCAAGCGTAGCTGCTTGTGATGTCGTTAATTGACTAGCATGCACGCCAAAGTATTTTTGTGAAGCATCTTCAACACCCCAAACACCGTTTCCAAACCAAGCATTGTTCAGATACATTGTAAAAATTTCATTTTTAGAATAAATCTGTTCAACTTGCATGGATAAGAACAGTTCTTTGGCTTTTCGTTTAAACGTCTGATCTTGACTCAAGTAGGCGTTTTTAACTAACTGCTGCGTTAGTGTTGAGCCACCACCAGATATGGCTTGAGAACCTGTTAGTCGATTCTTAACAAGTGATACTGCCGCGCGTGCTAGTCCTCTAATTGAAAAACCGTGTTCGTGATAAAAATTACGATCTTCAACAGATAACACGGCATCTCTCATGTTTTGGGAAATATCATTATACTTCACATATGACCCTTTTTGAGAATATAATTCACCGGCTTTAGCACCATTATCATCATACACATTCGTGGTTTGCGATAATGTAGCTTGTAAATTTTCAACACGTGAGGTCTTGGCAATTGCAATTAGATAAACGCTAGCTGCCAGAAATACCGTCAAGAATAACGCAATTAAGGCTCGCCCAATTTGCCAGCGTCGCCAAATCGGTCTCAATCGTCGCCATCCACCTTGCATAACTGATTTAAATCCACGTCCCAACTGTTTCATAATACTCACTCATGTTGTGCCAAATAAGGCAACCACTTGTTGTAAAGTGTTTTCGCTTCTTGCTCATCGTGACTTGTCACATAGATTGTGTCAAATCCTGCTAATGTCCCAACTATTTCTGGTAAATGAGCATCATCCAATACACCGGCCAAAACATTACCACTAGAATCAGTTGTTTTAATAACAATCATAAATTGAATATGTGTCATTTTTACAGCATATTCACTAATTGCCGTTTCGATTGCTTCTGTTTCAATGACGTCAGGTGTTTCTACATCACTCTGGCGTAACACCTGATAACGTAGATTACCTAGACTATCTTTAGATCGTACAATATTTAGCGCACGGATATCACGCGAAATCGTTGTTTGCGTTGTTTTATATCCTTTTTCAATTAATGCAGTCAATAATTCTTCTTGACTACCAATACTTTGTTCATCAATTAATTGTAAAATCAATTGTTGTCGTTCTGATTTGGTCAAAATTTGAACCTCCTACATACCGCTTAATGCATGATTACATTTCTTCAGGTGCTTTAACACCTAATAAGCGTAAGCTTTCTTCCAGAACTATTGCCACACTGTTAACCAGTGCTAGACGTGCATTCAACTGATCATCCTCGTTTAAAATACGAGAATTAGCATAATACTTATTAAAAGCACGTGATAAATGCAAAGCGTATTTAGCAATAATACTTGGCTCTCGTCGTTGCCAGGCCTGACGAACAACTGTTGGGAATTGACCTAAACTCGTCACAACATCCCAAGTTGCTTGATCGTCTAGGCTCAACGATGCCATATCAACCTCTTGCTGTGCCTTACGCAAAATAGACAATGCACGTGCACGCGTATACTGAACATAAGGACCAGTGTCGCCTTCAAAACGCACAACTTCTTCTAAACTAAAGTCAAAATTATTTGTTCGATCATTCATTAAATCGTGGAATACCACTGCGCCTGCACCAACTTTTTCAGCTACTTCATCTTTATTAGCCAACGTTGGATTTTTTTCTTGAATTTGCTTCAAAGCTAACTCATGCGCATCATCTAATACATCTTTAAGTAAAACAACATCACCTTTTCGTGTTGACATCTTTTTACCGTTGAATGTAATCAAGCCAAACGCAATATGTTCAACATCATCTGCCCATTCAAATCCCAGCAATGACAAAACAGCTTTCATCTGACGGAAATGTTCACGCTGTTCGCCACCCACAACATATAAACTTTTAGCAAAATTGTATGTATTCTTACGGTATAATGCAGCAGCTAAATCACGTGTCATATATAGTGTTGCACCATCTGAACGTTTAATCATTGCTGGTGTTAGATTTTCATCAACTGTTGACAAATCAACAATTTGTGCACCTTGACTTTCAACTAACAACTGTTTTTCATTTAACAAATCTACGACTTGTGTCATTTTATCATTATAAAAAGCTTCGCCGTTAAAAGAATCAAATTGAATATCTAAACGATCATATATTTCCGTAAATTCCTTTAAAGATTCATTACGGAACCACTGCCACAATTCGTGGGCCTCAGCGTCACCATCTTCTAATTTTTTGAACCAAGCACGACCTTCATCATTTAATGATTCATCAGCCTTAGCTTTTTCATGAAATTCAACATAGTAACGTAGTAAAGTCGCAATTGGATCAGACTTCACTTCTTCTTCTGAACCCCATGTTTTATAAGCATAAATCAGCTTACCAAACTGTGTTCCCCAATCACCTAAATGATTAATTTTAACTGGTTGGTAGCCATTCTTCTGAGTGATATTAGCTAATGCATTCCCAATCACTGTTGAACGCAAGTGTCCCATAGACATTGGCTTTGCAATATTTGGTGATGACATATCAATTGTGATATTTGCTGTTTGTCCATCATTATTATCACCAAATGTGTTCTTTTTTGATAAAACATCACTTAAAATATCCTGAGATGTAGATACCTTATCCAAAAAGAAATTAACATATGGGCCTGTAGCAACAATCTTCTCAAAACCTTCTTGATTAATTGTTGCTACAATATCAGCCGCAATTTGTTGTGGTGCTTTGCGTAATGCTTTAGCTAATGTAAATGTCGGAAATGCTACATCTCCTAATTGAGATGATTTTGGTGCTTCCAATTTTTCAGCTATTGTTGCTGTGTTTAAATCGGGTAATACGTCTGCCAACGCAGCAATAATTTTTGTTGTCCAATCATTCTATAAATCCTATTATTCTAATAAATTTCAATACATTATACACTTTTAAAAATTGACACACATTAAGATGCAAACAATAATCTATATCGTTTTAATAACCTAATAAAAATCGCTCCTTGTCCTTTACAAAACAAGAAGCGAGACAATGCTCAAGCGTCATTTCATTCAAATTATCTCAAAGCACGCTTCAGTGACGGTTACGTACGCATTGTTTGTTTCCTAGCATTGCATTTATTTAAAATACAAACTAATGATGACCTGATATTATTGATTATCATCAGCCTTTGGTTGAGTCGCCTCAGCAGGTGCTTTTTTAATCACTTCTACATCGCTCATCTTAACCACTGCACGATGATTCATCTCATTGACTGTGGGCTGATCTTCTGGATCATTTTCAGTGATAACCACAAGCAAAGAATTTTCGTAAATCTTCTCAACTTCACCAGTAAATGGCTTTTCTAAGTTACCATAGGCTGGCGCTAACAAGATGTCCCCGATATTAAATCCAGAGTTATTTTCTACTTCTTCTGACATGTCTGCCTCCAATTAAACTGTGCATTAACGACTAATTATAGCAATTTTAGTACAAAAAAGCAAAATTAGCGTGCTGATTTACCACGCTGCAATAATTCACCAACGACTGGGATTTGACCTAATGTTGCCATATCTTTACCATCTACAACAACCATATTAGTTGGTGCATTGGCTAAATCAGAGAACGCATTGATTGATTGGTTTTGGAAGTATTTGTCATCTGCATTACGTAAACCGGCCTGAACAGTATCAATACGATAACGTTCTGCATCGGCACGCGTCTTTGTTGCATCAGCTTCAGCTTTAGCAGTCGCAATTAAGGCATCATTCTTAGCCTTTACTGTCAAATCAATTGAGCGTGCTTCTCCTTGGGCTTTAGCAATCGCTGCAACACGTTCACGATCAGCTGTTAATTGTTTGTCCATTGCTTGTTGAATTTGTGGTGATGGTCGTAATTCATCAATATTGATTCGATCGACGTTAATACCATATGTATTCGTTAAATCACCAATCGCCTCAGCTAATTGGATATTAATTTTTGTCGTTGATCCCAACGCTTCATTCAGTTCCATACGTCCAATAATATCACGCAAGTGACCACGCACTAATTGTGCCATTGATTCAACAGAGTCCGTGTTTTCGTACATATACTTAACAGGTTCAGTCACGTGATAATTCAATGTCACACTCGCCTTGATATCTGCATTATCAGCTGTAATCACAGAATAATCAGGTAAACGCAACGGCCGCATAGCCAAACTAACATTGCGAATACGTTGAATAAACGGCACGTAAAAATGTAATCCCGCATCTTGGCGTAATTTGTACTTCCCCAGTTGTTCTCTTAATCCGACGTTGTTTTGAGGTACTATCTTAAAAAATAACATCAATTACTCTCCTTAATCTCCCGTAGTGTCAATATGTTACCGTTCGATTCAATAATGACATATTCAGCGTCATGCTTTGCCTCATCTGCATTATCGATTAAATAACGATAATAAATACCAGCTACCTTAACCAATCGACTTTCTAAATCAATATTTTCGCCATGCACTGCTTGCCCTACAAATTGCCGATCTTCAAATGACTGCGGTTTTAACCCATCCACAATCACTTGTTGCAAAAAATTATTCACCGAGCGATTTTCCAAAGCCGCACGCCGTGCAATCTCTTCATGTAATGCGGGATCAATACGCAACGGAATATGCCCTGATTTAGTTGTATCTTTATCTTTCATATCTTAATGATATCACATAAATATCATTATGGTATATAAATATGATTATTTGTAATAAAAAATAAGCCTAACGGCTTACTTTACAATGCAATATTGATATTCAGTTATTAAAATAGCAGCCTCACTATACATTAATTTAATATACGATGCTGACCATAATAACTATCGTAAATCACGCTTCTATATATTTAAAAAGTCAACTGCTTCACAACAGCATAATCACCAATATATGGTACATCTTGGCCATTAATTTTCTGATACGGATCTTCACCCTTGCCCGCAACAATGACAATATCTTGTTCCCCTGCTGAAGCAATGGCTGCATGAATTGCTTTAATACGATCCATTTCAAAATGAACAACAACATGATCATTATTAATATGGCACGCAATTTCATTAGCAATATCAGCTGGATCTTCATATTGCGGATCATCAGCAGTCAAAAAGACAACATCAGCTAATTCACCGATTACTTTTCCAAAATCTGCACGTCGGCTCACCCCTTTATTACCAGGTGATCCCACAACAACAATGACTTTACCAGTTGGATATTTACTTTGGGCAAAACTCAATAAGGCATGCATCGAAGCATAATTATGGGCATAATCAACAAAAGCAACACCATGACTTGGAATTGGCATGCTTAACATTCGTCCTGGAATAAATACTTCGTCTAACCCTTGCACCATATCTTGATGCTTAGCACCAGCAAATCCAGCAATCATGAGCGCTGCTAATGCATTACTTTCATTAAAATCCCCCGGTATGTTTAACCGATAATGTCCGATAATTTCTGATAGTTGCTCAACTTTATGTTGCTCGGAAACTGTAAAATGACTTTCATGAATAGCGCTATCGTTTGATATAAAAACATAATCACCCTGATTTTGACGATTAGAACTGTAAGTATACAAACTTTTACCAGCTTCATGATTTTGCTTTGCATGTGAAAATATTTCATCATGATGATCCGTTTCGTCATTAATCACAATCGTATCAGAGTGATCTAACAACATTAATTTATGTGCTAAATAATCTTCAAATGTCGGATGTTCATTAGGGCCAATATGATCGGGAGATATATTGAGAAATGTTCCAACGTCAAAGTGTAAGCCATACACACGATCTTTTAAGTAGGCCTGCGAACTCACTTCCATAATCAGATGTGTCATACCATTATCGACAGCCTGGCGCATATCTTTAAACAACTCATAAGATTCTGGCGTTGTTAAATCAGATTTCTTTTTATCACTCGCTTGCGGTCCTGTAATCCGATCAACAGTGGAAAAGAGAGCTGTGCGATTCTGTGTTGCATGTTTTAAAATATAATAGGCAAAATAAGCTGTTGTAGTTTTACCCTTAGTTCCCGTAATGGCACCAATCCATAACTTATCTTGTGGTCGATCAAAGAATTCCGCTGAAAGTAATGAAAGTGCTTGTTGCGTGTTACTGACAATCCACTGTGGGATATCAATGTCTAAGGGCTTAGTTGTTACAATTCCCGTAATACCTACTGCATTTTCAAGATATTTAGGATTGAAATTTCCCTTTACAACAAATAATGTATTGGGTTTAACCTGTCGTGTATCGTAATGCAAAAAGTCAAAGGTTAATGTCTGGCCTTTTGGTGCCGTTTTTAATAACTGATGTGTATTAAGTATGGCTTCAATTTTTTAGATGTTAATTGCATAAAAACCGCCTCTGAAAATATAGTATCAAAAAAGCAGTACAATTGTTGACTGCTTTGGATAAATTAAGCCATTATTTTATCTAAATCACGTGTTTCAATCTGAGGAACTGCTTCATCTAAAATAGTACGTACCTCATCAGTTGCATGTGTTTCCATTAAAGCTTGCCGTAAACCAGAAGCATGGGGAAAGCCACGCAAATAAATCTTAAAGAACCGCTTCAAAGCCTCAAAGTGTTTAGGTGTTACCGTTGCGTTAACCTCATCAAATAAAGTTAATTGACATTTTAGCAATTCGATAGATTCACGTAATGTATGACTTTGTTGCACCTTTTCAAAAGCAAAGGGATTTTCAAAGATACCCCTACCAATCATTATGCCATCAATACCCGGATGTGCTTTAGCAATCGCCAATCCTTCTTGTCGATCTTTAATATCACCATTAAATTGAATCAGTGTCTTTGGTGCTAGCTCATCACGCATTGCTAATATTTCATCAATATATTCATAATGCGCTGGTACTTTAGACATTTCTTTACGCGAACGCAAATGAACTGTTAATACTGCAACGTCTTGTTTAAGGATAAGCGGTAACCATTCACGAAACTCTAATGGTGAATTAAAACCCAAACGTGTTTTAACAGACACAGGTAAAGGTGTTGATTTTGCAGCTGAAATAATGTCACAAGCAAGGTCTTGATGTCGAATCAAATCAGAACCACCACCGTTTTTAATCACCGTACCGTCTGGACATCCCATATTCAAATCAACCGCTTGATAACCCATTTCTGGCAACAACTTCACAGCACCAGCAATATCATCTGGACGCGATCCCCATATTTGCGCAACAGGTATTTGTTCGTCAGGCATATAAGCTAAGCGACCTTGCACGGAAAACTTAGCCTTGGGATGGACCATTGAACTTGCATTAGTAAATTCAGTATAGTATACATCTGGACTAGCTGCTTTTTCGACTACTCGGCGAAATATTGTATCTGTTACAGCTTCCATTGGTGCCAAACTAAAAAAGGTATTTTTTGAGCTTGGTTATGACCCTTCTGTGCGTTTTGCACAATTTGTTGCCAATAACTACTCTGAGATTGATTAAATGCTGCTGACATGATTTCTCCTTCTTACTCAATCCAAGTAAATACATAAAATAAATTTTAACATAGTCTCTGATACTCATGCACAAATTTGATTATGATGTGATATAAAAACAGCACACATTTCGAGTGCTGTTTTTAAAATGATAATTGTTTTAATAAATTTTTGGCTGCTCGACCACGATGGTGGTATGCAACACGTTGGACTATTGGCATCTGTGCCAAGGTTAATCCATTTTCAGTCACCAACAGCCGATCAAGCCCCGCAGCATAGTCACCCAACTGATGATTTAACATATGAATACCACTTTGACCACTGCTTTCCAAAACTTGACCATCCGGTTTGACCAAAACATAGATAGCTGTCATATGTGCGCTATTATTAATAGCTGGATTATCGTACAGTTGTGCAATATACGCATTCTCATTCTCGGTACCCTTAATACCCAGAGCTTTAAAATCACGTGATGTTGTGACGCCAAATTGGTCAGGAAATGCATCTAAAAATAAGCCACTATCATCTGCGAGTATATAGGCATCCGGCAGTAGTCGATGAATAAATAATGCTTTGGTTTTTGCATTTTGATGTAAATCTGTTGTTGTTTCTTTTGGAAACACTTGTTCTGCTAATAATTCACGATAATTGATGACGTCAACCTGATACTCGGCAAACATGCTAGCTATTTCTTGTGTTTTGACTGTGTTATTTGAAGCTAAAACTAATTGCATATTATCGCTCCCGATTTAGTGCACGTAATGTGTAAAAACTACCTGTAACCACAATCATTGCCTGTGATGATTCACGTGTTCGCATTGCAAGAGATAACGCTGCAGTTGGATCATCAGCAATCTCAACATCGATATTTGGATAATTTGTCAAAATATCTGCTGCTAATTCATCCCCAGAAAGCGCTCTTGTTGGATTACTTGGCGTTAATGTAATGACCCGTTGTACGAAAGGAACAATTTCATCTAGCATTTCATGGTAATCCTTATCTTTCAAAACACCAATTACTAGTGTTGGTTTGAATTTGAGATGCCATGAATTAATGGTTGATACAAGTGCCTGAATACCATCTACGTTATGGGCGGCATCATACAAAATGTTATTTTCCCCATCATAGTCCATGCGGCCAATCATACGGGCATTATGTAATCCGATATTTAAATCTTCTTTGGATGTCTGGTAGCCATACAACCGCAGTGCTGCCAAAACTTGCAAAACAGTATTTAAATTATGCGCTTGAAACATACCGGGTAGGTTGAGTTGGTACCCACTGTCATCATCAATTTTGAGTTTCAAACCATTTGGAGAAGTGTTTTCAACAATAATATGACCAATTTTACCAGAGAACCATTCTGCACCTACTGCTGCTGTACGAGCCTTTAAAACATTTAAAGCTTGAATATCTTGACCCGCATAACTCACAACACAAGTGCCGGGTTTAATTAAGGCCGCTTCATTTTGTGCAATCTCTTTGACATTATGGCCCATCAAATTTTCATGGTCCATACTAATTTTTGTAAATACCGTTAGTTTGGCATTATCAATTGCATTAGTTGCATCACGCAAGCCGCCTAAGCCGGCTTCAATAATGGCAATGTTAACCGATGAAGCTTCAAAGTAAAGCAATGCAATCATCATAAAATACTCAAAATAAGATAAATCATTGGTCGATTTACCATGTTTTAACAAGGCATCTGTCACCTGTTTAAAGTATATTAAAAAATCGCGCCGCGTAATTGGCTCACCATTTAAGGTAATTTGTTCACGATCGTCATTGACATATGGACTTGAAAAATGGCCGACTTTCAACTGACTTGCATTAATTACTGCAGATAAGATAGCGCCGGTTGAGCCTTTACCGTTAGTACCAGCGATTTGAATCACATCCATCTGCTGTTCTGGATGGTCTATCCAGGATAATACTTCCTTTAAAAAAGGCACTCTATTATCCTCTAAAACGCGCCATGTTTTATCCATTTTCTTGATTGTTGCTTTATATTTTGCTACAAGCTTTGCTTCCGCCTTAGCTTGTTGTGTCATTATCTTCCCCAAAATACTATCCTCAAATCATTATATCTCAAGACATTCTATCACTTTATCAGCACATCTCTTATGAAAATTTGATTACAAAAAACAGCTTGCGCTGTTTTAAATATGTTTAATATTAAAACCGGTACGTTCTTGAATAGCATCAAGCGCCTGTAGGTATCGCGCATAATATCCATAAGGATCATCAGCACCACCTTTAGCATCCAGTACCACCACTTTATCCGTAAAGCCGTATTCTTCAATAACAGTCATGAGTTCATTATGGAATAACTGTCGTGAATCAATATCTGCTTCTCCCATATTGCGGAAGCCATCATTAACATAAGGTGTTACAGGTGGAATAACCAAAATCAAATCAATCAGCTCTTCTTCAATTGTATTATCAAATAATGGCTTTAACTGTTTGTTCTCCGCCGCAGTAAGCCATAATTTTGCGTATACCTTAGTCACCATTGCATCAGTATCAAAAAAGTTAAACCGTTATTTGCTGGACTGTTAATTTCACGTGAATTGGCATCATATTGCCCTTGAATCAGACGAATATAATCTTTGACAATTAACTCATCATCACTCACATTAGAGCGTTCCTGATACTCACGTGCATATTCCTCAGAAAAAGGTGAATTACTTGTCCGCGCTAAACGACGTACTAAAGTCGATTTGCCAGTAGATGCAGACCCCATAACTGTAATTTTTTGGTAAAATGCCGGCGAAAAACACGGTTAATAAAATCCCAATTGTCAATCGGATTTTGTCGAATATCAGTAGCTGAAATTTTCAAAACCGTCCGATCCATCAAACTGACCTTAAATTGTCCATCTTGAGGTAAACGCTTTTCCAATTCTTTTTTATACGATAACTCACCTGTATAAAATGTAATTTTAGCATTTGGATTAACGATGTTACGGCGAACAACATCCACTAACTTTGCCGTCCACACATCCCAACCATCAGGCATAGGTGGCATATCATCTTCGTTAATATAATCCACTTTAATATCTTCTTCATCCGCAAAGGCTTCACGCAAATAACGGAATCGCTTTTCTACAGATAAACCAATTTGGTAACCACGATCGCCTGTATATCCTGACGCTACAACGAGCACACCATCATTTAAGGCAGCTGCTTTATAAATTTCAGCCTGATGGCCAACGTGCATCGGTGCTAATGTTCCAAAGAAAACACCAATCTGGTCACCTTTAAGATCATCCTTATATAAATTTCCTGCAATCATTCTTGCCATAAAATCGATCAACGCCCCTCATAAAATGAGTGTATGACATTGCCTCCAACTATCTCACTATATTTTTGTTAACTAGTTTACGCCACTGAATAATACCATAAATGGCATTGATTGTTAATGCTAAATTCATACCCAACATTGCCCATGCACTTGGGTCAGCATGTCCTGTCCAAGCACGTGTCCAAAGTATGATTTCAACGAGATCGAAAAGTAGCCAAACATACCAAGATTCTGCGAATTTAGCAGTCTGTAAAATTTGTGCCCCCATAGAAATTGTTGTCGTTAAACCATCCATGTAGGGCTGTCTTGATCCAGCCTGTTGCAAAATCATACCAACAATTAACAAGATAATAATAAAGATAGGTAGAACCCATAACCACTGTTTTAGCGTCATATATTTTGTTTCTACAACTTCTTGTTGATGCTGCTGGGACTGTTTAGAAGTCTGATCTTTTTGCATAAAGCCCAACCAGGCCGCAACACCAATAAATTGCATGATAACCCAAAAAGCACTTAAAGCAACTTCACCAAATAATTGTGATTGAAAAGCTAGTGGCATATACATCGCAGAGTAAATTAATCCCCAGAAATAGTTGGTGATTCTCCCTTTAGCTACCAGTACAACCGTGATAATATTCATGATACCTGTTGTTAAACCAAACCAATCAAAATTACCATGTTGCCCAACACCAATAAGCCACACCGTTAGTTGCAATGCAAGCAGTACCAATAATAAAGTAGCTTCTGCCAGCGTCCAGCCAATGAACAATTCTTTCAAAATATTAGCTGGATTAAAGTAGCGCCAAAAACGTTTCCCAATCGTTTCTTTGCTCATCATCATTCTCCCAATAAATTTTACAACTAGTATAACAATTTTGAGCCATATTGTGTTTTATTTCATTGCTTGGTACCACTAGCTTTACAACATTTAACTTAATCAAAATTTCTAGCAGCATGAATTGCTTTCGGTTTTAATGAAGAAAAGGCTGAGACAAACGCTCAATAAATTTGACAGTGCAAATATTAAGAACACGATACTTGCGCCAAAAGAACTAATCAATATAGGGAAAATAAAACTAATACCAAAATTGGTTAACCAAAGAACGGCTGTTGCAACCGACATAAAACGTGCTTCTACTTGTATAGGGAAAAGTTCAGCTAACATCAGCCAAGTTCCTGGACTAACTACTCCTTGATGACTAGCTAAGAACAAAGTCATCCAAAGCACAACAAGGACATTTGTCACCGATTGTGAGAAAAAATGCAATTGCATGGTAAGCGATAATAAACTCATGAAGATAGCATTTCCCATTAATCCAGTAATGAGCATCCTACGATGATTGTGTGTCGCCAATAATCTTGTCCCAACTATACTTGCAATTAAGGACGTTACACCAACCAAGATATTACTATAAAGCGATGTCCCTCTCGTCATTCCTACCTTTTCTAATATGACAGTACCGTAATACATCACCGTATTCACACCTGAAATTTGTTGAATAACTGCTAACAAAATACCGATAACTAATAGATACTTTAGGGCTGGTTGTCGTAATATTTTTTGCCAACTTATCAACGGTTGATCTTGATTAACTTGGCGTTGCTTGGCACGAGCAATCGATTGTTTAGTAAAACCTAATGACAATAAAATGTCTCTTGCTTTTTTAACGTGTCCTTTTAATGATTCCCATTTTGGACTATTAGGAATTGTAAATGACCCGATCCACAATAAGATTGCTGGTACCGCTGCGGCCATAATCATCAAACGCCATACCGCATGCCAACTACCAAATATATTACCTAAAATAGCATTCACAATAAAAGCAATCAGTTGACCTAATACAATAGAAATTGCATTTCGATTAATATTTTTAACCTGTAGGGATGCAGGTGAAATTTCAGCTAAATACATCGGTGACAAACTTGAAGCTGCACCTACCGCTAACCCTAACAAAAAACGAAAACTAATGAGTATACTCATATGCACAGAAAAGGCGCAACCAATTGTTGACAATGTGAAAATAATAGCAATCCAACGTAACGCACGTTGTCTACCATATTTATCTGCAAGAGTACCAATCGATAAAGCACCAATACACCCACCTAATATTAAGGCACTAGAGACCATGCCTTGTGCCCCAGGCGATAAGTTGAGCTGGTCCGGCAAGCTCATAAAGGCTAGCGCACCATTAATCACACCCGTATCATAACCAAATAAAAAACCACCTAATGCAATGACATAGGCCGAATAATTCAATACATGATTATTTAATCGTAATTTACTACTATCATCCAATTGATTTGCCTCTCTATCTTTCAATCCCAAAACCAGTTACATTGCAACTCTCTATCTATAATCTAATATACGCTTAATTAATTAGGAGTGGTTAATTTAGCATTACTGTGCCAAATAAAAAAGCAGTGATATTATCACTGCCCTAGTTTAATTAATTCGCCTTAATGATTGATAAATTAATATCAATGCTAATTGTAAAGCACCAAATATAATGACAAATTCAAAACTCTGCATATTCATTTGGCTAATAATAATTTGAAAAGTTTCACGCCAATTGGTTAAGACTTCCCATGAATTCAGACGTAAAAAGCGACCTAAGTACATACCATATGCTGACAGTAGTGAGAAAATCCCGTAAAAAGCACCTTGCCACAATAAACTATCTCGTTCCACAAACGTTTCATAAATCATTTCGATACTACGCATCCCCAATAAGACACCAATGAAAATCCCCATCGCCAAGACAGCGTAATTAAAACGGATTGCACCAACAGTTGTACCAATACTATACAAGTGGACAAAATCCGTAATCATATACATCGTATTGGGGTAAAAGATTAACCATATGAAGCCTAAAGCAAATTTAATCACTCGATTGGGTACATATTTAATTAAAATACTCACGTCAAAAGGTATCAACGCCAAACACACATTTAGGATTAAAAAGTTATAGACGGTTGGAAATAGCCATATCACAATAAAGAATAAAGCAATGAGACTATGAATGATAATAAGTGGTTTCTTCAAAATATACTACTCCCCAATAAAATAATCACTTTAATCGTATACGCTTTTAAATAATTGAACATTAAAATTAATGTCTATACATATCAATTATCGGCGACGATGCCTAACAAAAGTAAAGAAGTGTAATAACCCCGCTAACAACAAGAAGAAAATCAAAACAAAACTAATATAAGCTAACCAGAAAACTGATGCTGAGAATAGATGTAAAAATATATTTTGAATTCCCATTGTAACCAATGTTGTGACAGCAATCATACCAAAAAGTAAAATATAGCGTTTCAAAGTTTCATCGTCCTTTCGATCTGCATGTGCTATTTTTTGAGCCAAGCGTTGACATTCTTGTATTTTTTTGGCCGTAATTCATGGTACTGCCATGTCCCTGTACCAACAAATTCACCTTTTTTAATGAGACCAGCACTTGTCATTACTCGGTCAATCGTCACAAAAGTTTGGTCTGTCGCACCTGTTACAAAATTTTCAACAGATGATGTAAAACAAGTGGTCAAACTAACATAATGCTTATTTTTAAATTGCCCAGGTAATGTATCCATTTTTTTAGTCATCCTGACCATACGAAAACGCATACAATCAAAAAATACTTCATCACACCTGACAAGCCTGACCAATATGTGGGTGCCGCAATAACCCAAACATCACACGCCGCCATTTTAGCTTCGATAGCATCCAAAGCTGGACATTTATCATGCATTGTATCGGGATAAATATCATAATCTCTTAAAAAACAATTTCCTTTTCTGCTGAAGCTGGTAACGCATCTAGTACAGTATCCAAGTACTGTCCTGTTATCCCATCTCTTTTATGCGACCCAAGAATTGCTAAATACTTCATGATTACCTACTTTATATGACACTTTCTATTCTACTTTAATCTTAATTATAATTGTAACATTGTGCATTGCGTATGCTGTACAAAATAAAAGACGCTGAGTTGCTTCAGACGTCTTTTTAAACAATAGCTGTTAATAATTTTTGTAAATGATTCGCTTGATTCATCGAAAAAATATGAATGCCATCTACATCATGCGCAATGAGTGCTTTGATTTGTTGTGCAGCATAGTCGATACCAGCCATTTCTAATTGTGATGCTGACTGATGTTTACTCATCAGTGTCATTAATTGGTCTGGTACAGGCTGCCCCGTCATTTTAGGCACCCACTTTAATTGTTCAGCATTAGTAATTGGCATAATGCCGGCAACAATAGGAACTTGAATATCATGTTGTCTGAGTAATTCAACGACACGCAAAAAGTCACGATTATCAAAAAACATCTGTGAAATGAAAAAATCAGTTCCTGCTGCTATTTTGGCCTCTACATTTTCCAAACCTTTTTTCGGATTATCTAAAATGTGTTGGGGATGAATGGCTGCGCCGACACAAATATCATGTGTTGCTTTAATGGTTTCAATTAATGCAACACTTGAAGTAAATGATCCTGATTCAGCTTCACCATCACCGCGTATGACTAAAAGATTCTGGATACCTTGTTGCACTAAATGGCTTAATTGATCTGGTAATGTATGTGGTGTTTGTCCAACGGCTGGTAAATGTTGCAACACAGGCATATGATATTGCATTTGAATATGATGCGCCAGTTGTGCAACGCCGTCATCAGATGTTCCCATATGATTTGTTATGCTGACATAATCAATCGGTAGCTGATTCAAATCCAATGCTGACAATACCATACTGGCACTCATATGATTTTGACTGTTACTTTGCGGTGAAAGTTCAACTGATATTAACGGCCGGGTTGTTAATTGGTAATATGCACTAATTTTCATAAAAAATTAGACAATATGACGTTCGAAAGGATCTGAGCTAATTCCCTCCGACAAGATTAATTTTGCCCATTCTTTAGCAGAGAAAAGACTATGGTCTTTATAATTACCACAACTTTCAATATAAGCTGCTGGTACTTCAGTAATTTCATCACTTGCAATTTTTTCAAGTACTTTTTTCATCACTTTGGCTAATTCTTCAGGAGAATACGTTACCCAACTAATTAAATGAAATCCTGTACGACAACCAAATGGTGACATATCAATAATACCATCCAATTCGTCACGCACTAAGCCAGCGAATAAATGTTCCAGAGTATGTAAACCACCTGTTTCAATCGATGTTTCATTAGGTTGTACCAAGCGAACATCGTAATTCGCAATTGAACCACCTTGTGGTCCTTGTTGCTCTTCAATCAACCGCACATAAGGTGCTAAAACTTTAGTATGATCTAATGTAAAACTTTCAACTTCTGCCATATTATTTTTGCGCTAATCATTTCGTTTATGGTTAACGCACTCCTTTCTAATCTTCGAACTGTTATGTGTAACAGTAATTACCACATATTCTACACCTATTAACACGAGAATTTGGAATTTTTTATATCAGTAATACCAAAAATAATGCATAATTTTTTATTTAGCCCAAGCACGTGCAAGCGGCTTAATTTGTGTTTCAAAAAACGTGCTTGAGATATCAACAACGTTTTATCGGTGAAGCGAATAATTGTTAAAAAATAGCCAAAATTCAACCATAGCAAATGTAAGCTCATCGCCTCAACATCAGCATCTGACTGTAACACACCCTGATGTTTCATTTGATTTAAATAGTTGGTGATATACGTTTTGAAAACTAACGGTACTTTTTCAGATGCCGCTTTAACCTGTGGTAATTCGAAAGTTGCTTGCAACCCCACTAAAATGATTTCACGATGGTCTAATTGGAACTTTTGAAAACTGTCGGAAATCGTTATTAAATCCTGTTCCAATTCACCTTGCAATTGAATATTATCAAACACACGATCGATATCTTGAATATGGCGTTTTACCACACTATCCAATAAGCCATTTTTATCATGAAAATTTCTAAAAATAGTACTAGGGTTAACACCGGCTTCTTCTGCGATTCGATTAAACGTTGTTGATTTAAAGCCAACCTCTCCTAATAGTTTGATAAAAGCATTTAAAATTTTATCTTGCGTTGATTCAACTGCCATTGTGTCACCTTCTTTAATGTGTATGTACTCATTATAACGTAATTTTTCATCTATAATGCAAGCAAGTACTTGCATGCATTATAGATAAATGCTATTCTTTGTTCTAGTGAAAAGGAGAAAAAGATGAAATTCAAACAATTTTTACTGAGTAAAGGTGTCATTGGTGCGTTTATTGTCGTACTTTTTTACGGTCTATTAATGGTTGGTATTTATTTTTCAGGGTATAAAGCAGTACCTGATAAGATTGACCGCCTACCTGTTGCCATTGTCAATCAAGATAGTAACAGCCAAGCCCTACAAAACCAGTTAAAAGATAATTTACCATTCAAGCACGTAAAAACAAATTTGTCATTAAATGATGCCAAAAAGCAACTCAATGATAGAAAAATTTATCTCATCATTAATATTCCAAACAAATTCAGTGATAATTTAGCTAATTTGGGACACGATGAGCAAGCGCAATTAAAATTTTATATTAATTATGCGAATCCAATGACTGCTGTATCAGCTATGGAAACTGTTACCAACCGAATTGGTAATCAGGTTCAAAAAATATCCTACTGCAACAAGGCAAAGCTATTCTATCAGCTAGCGCTGCCAAGCAGTTAGAACAAACAACGACAGCATCGATTAAAGCAAACCCTGAAGCTAAGGCAGCAATTTTAGAAAAAGCAGATGCTACTAAAAAACAGTTGCCAATGATATTAATAATACTTACGATCAAGTTAAAAATAGTTACACGTATAGCATCGTTAAAATGCATCGCGTACCAAAGGGTATGAATCATAGTATGGCGCCGTTCTTTTTGACCCTATCCTTTTACATTGGTTCGATGATTGCAGCTATGTTGATTGTCACATCGTACAAAACTTTTGCACAAACTATTGGTAAATGGCGCGCTTATTTATCAACGCAAATAGCGATTGTATTGATTGCTTTAATTGCACCACTTTTTATTGTCGGTTTAAGTCGTTACATTAATCATTTCGACACTGCTACTTACTGGGGATTATGGTGGAATCATACGCTCGAACTATTTACTGCACTTAATTTCAACTTGATTTTCTCATTAATGTTAGGCCAATTAGGTATTATGATTAATATGCCATTCATGCTAACACAAGTTGTATCGGGTGCCGGATTGATTCCACAAACAATTTTGCCAGAATTTTTCAAGGGATTAAGCTATATTTCCCCTTGTTACTACGCTATTAAAGGTAATTTCAACATTTTATATGGCGGACCAAATGTCACAACAATTTGGTTGCAACTCGGACTACTAGGTTGTGCAGCAATTATTTGCCAGCTCGTTGTGATCGCATTACAAAAAATCACTCATTAGCCATCAAGCGTTCATAAAATTTGTTCATATCAATGCAAAAATAAAAGGCATACTATTCTGTATGCCTTTTAATATTTATGCTAATGGTTTTCAATATCACTTATTGTTTTTTCAATCAATTGTGCTTGAAATTCAGCAGTGAGCTGCTTTTGTAATGCTGCTTGCTTTGCTTTATCCGTCATCAATTCTGGATTTTTGCTCATAGCAGCCTTCATTTTATTACCGATAAATTCAGCTGCTTGCGTTTTAGCTTGTTGCTTAAATTCAGAACTCGTCAGCTTTTGTTGTAACATTTTAGCCTGACTTGTGGATAAAGTATGCCAATTTTTTGGCAAATAGAATGTATTGGTTCTTTTAACTAAAATATGGTTGTTATCTGCAATACCAAACCAGAAACGATAAGCCTTTGACTTATAACGCCACCGTATCTCTGTTGTTTTTAGCTCAGCTTTGTCAACATTATGCTGTTTAACGTGACTAGTTGTGAACTCATTTGCTTGTGTGTGGCTAACTTTTTTGAATCATCATGTTTTGAATAAATATAAACATTTTCTTTACCAGCCGTCCCAATTGGCTGAAACAACAACATATCTAAGCGACCAGTACGATCAGCGGAATAAATTTGTTGCGTTTTCACTGTTTCAACCTTTTCCATACCATAATGGCTGTGGTAGTTAGCCACAATAGCGAACAGTGAGATAATGAGGATAACACCAGCAATACCAGTCGCTATTAAGCGTGTGGTCATTTTATCAATGTAAATAAATGATATAAAGAATGCAATCGCACTGATGACTAATAACCCAATAATCATTAATTTACTCCTTTCTGGTGTGTTGCACTACTTTTCATAAAGAATGCAATCACGAAACCAACAATACAAAAGATAACGGCAACCCAGAAAGCACCTTGATAGCCTGCCATTGTTGCGTTGAGTGCACGCACTTTATATTCAAGGGGTTCAGATGTTAACAAATGCTTACCTGGCATTTGACTTTTGGTAACGTTAGCCAATACTGAAACCAACACTGCAGTTCCAATCGAACTCGCAATCTGACGTACGGTGTTGTTAACAGCAGTACCATGTGAGATGAGTTGTGATGACAAGGCATTCATTCCCGCTGTGGTAGCTGGCATCATAACCATTGAAATACCAAACATTCTAACGGCATACAAGAACACAATATAGATAATTGGCGTTGACTTAGTCAATACGACAAACGGTAATGTCCCTGCTGTTAATAAGAATAAACCAGCAATTGCCAAACGTCGTGCACCAATGCGATCAAAAGCTTGACCGGTAATCGGGCTCATAACAGCCATCATAACGGCACCTGGTAATAGCAATAACCCAGAATTAAAAGCACTCATGCCATGTATCATTTGTAAATACAATGGCACGATCATTTCAACACCGACCATAGCAATCATTACAATTGAACTCAAAGCAGTGGCTATTGTAAATTCTTTGGATGTAAATACGCGTAATTCTAAGAAAGGCTTTTCCATTTTTAATTGACGCCAAACGAAAATTGAAATCACAACAATTCCGATAATTAAGGAAGTCAAAACAATTGCTGAACCCCAACCTTTGTCTCCTACGGAAGAAAAGCCGTATAACAATGCACCAAATCCAACCGTTGAGAGGCATAATGATAGCCAATCAATTTGTGATTTTGCCGTTTTTAATACCGGTTTCATAAAGAAGAACGCTAGGACGATAACCAAAGCAACAATAGGAATAATCATCCCAAATAAATAGCGCCATTCCCATGTATCAATAATATATCCAGATAGCGTTGGACCAATTGCAGGTGCAACACCGATAACAACACCAGCCAATCCCATCGCCACGCCACGTTTATTCGCTGGGAAGATGGATAGCATAATGTTTTGCAATAGCGGCATTGAAATACCCACACCGACAGCCTGAATTAAACGACCAGATAGCAAAACACTATAACTGGGTGCAGCCCAAGCTAATATTGTCCCCACTTCAAAAATAAGCATGGCACTAATATAGAGCCATTTCGTATTAAAACGTGTTGATAACCACGCTGATACCGGTATCATAATACCATTAACCATCAAAAATCCAGTGGTTAACCATTGAACTGTTGACGTTGAGATATCAAATGCTTTCATTAAAGTTGGAAAAGCAGTAGCTAAAATTGTCTGGTTTAGCACGGTACAAAAAGTTCCGACTAATAATACAATGACCAACATTAGCCGATTGTATGATTTTCCTTGAGCATCAAGAGCTTTTGACACAATCAATACCTTCTTCCATTAGTAATTCGTGTTGTTAAATTATTATATTTAGTAATAACACTGTAACCTATAATACCACCATTATCACGAAAAGTGATAATCAATATTATAAATTGTCATATTAATTATAATAAAGTATAATAAAATTGGAGGTTGTTAACATGACTGAACAGCAAGTACCGCACACAACGATGAGATTTCAAAGTTTCACAGATGCGATGATGCAAGAAAATAATGTTTTAATTGGTATTTCAGAATTAGCCAAAGCCACTGGTGTAACCCCTGCTCAATTACGCTATTGGTTAGCACAAGGTTATATTCAAAGTGCCGGTGAAGATAAGAAAAATAAATTCACTTTTAGTACCGTATTTAAAGTACGTAGTATCAAAATTTTCCAAAGTGAGGGCTACACGCTTGCTGCTGCAGCTAAGCATGCTGCTCAATATTCAACATTAGCGCATAAAATCAAGCAAATTATTTCCGATAGATTGATAAGTGTTAATGAAGATGGTAGTGATGTCATCATTGATTTTGGACCTTTTGACCCCAATCCCGATCATCATCTAATTGCTAGAGTAGCAACAGATAAAACAACTTTTGAACTCAATTAATTATTAACGTTATAACATTTTGCTTGACGGCTGATCTGTTTATAGCGTATATTAATAGCAATTATTAATGAGGAGTTAACTATGGCACCCAAATATACTATATTTTATTCTGCTTGCTGCAGTACGACACGTTTTCGATGTTGTACTGCTTATTGAGCATGAACTATTTGGGTAAACATCATCCGATAGTTGGCTTGTTTTAAAAGCAGACCAATTATTGAAAGCGTAAAAATTCTAGCGAATTTTTGCGCTTTTTCTTTACCCTTTTTAATGAAAGAAGGACAACTATGCTAGTCAAAGATACCTCACAACTCATTGGTCATACACCATTAATTGATTTACAAATCGATATACCCAATCACAGCAGAATATTTGCAAAGTTAGAGATGTTCAACCCTGGTGGTAGCATCAAAGATCGTCTTGGTCAATTTCTTATTCAAGATGGCCTCAATCGGCAATTAATTCATGACGGCACAACTATTATCGAACCTACAGCTGGAAATACCGGTATTGGTCTGGCTTTAGCCGCACAACAGTACCATTTACCAACAATTTTAGTCGTACCCGAAAAATTTAGTTATGAAAAACAACAACTCATGCAAGCTTTAGGTGCAAAAATAGTCAATACACCATCAAAAGATGGCATAAAAGGCGCTATTGCTAAAGCAAAATCACTACATGCTATGTTGCCTAACAGCTATTTGCCAATGCAATTCACCAA
The DNA here is from genome assembly GCF_000165675.1 of Leuconostoc fallax KCTC 3537. GTDB lineage: Bacteria > Bacillota > Bacilli > Lactobacillales > Lactobacillaceae > Leuconostoc_B > Leuconostoc_B fallax. The sequence continues at coordinate 272,477 of NZ_AEIZ01000015.1, forward strand.
TCCCGCTAACCCTGAAACTTATTACCAAACTATTGCGCCAGAAATCGCAGAAGATCTAAAGGATATACCTATTACAGCCTTTGTAGCAGGTGCTGGTAGTGGCGGTACTTTTACGGGCATTGCAAAATACTTTAATGAACACAATAGTCATATTCAAAATATCGCTGTTGAACCTGAGGGATCAATTTTAAATGGTGGTAAACCGCATGCCCATCGCACAGAAGGCATTGGTGTTGAATTTATCCCACCGTTCTTTAAAAATATTCGTATTGATCAAACGTTGACTATCAGTGATGCCGATGCTTTTTATCAAGTACGTTCTGTCGCAAAGCAATTAGGTCTTTTTATTGGTAGTTCAAGTGGTGCAGCACTGGCAGCAAGTCTAAAAATGGCCGAAACACTACCTGATCATAGTCATATCGTGACAATTTTCCCAGATAGCAGTGAACGCTATATGAGCGAAAATATCTATGCAAAATAAAAAGGAGTCAATCATGAAATTTAACACACAATTAATCCACGGTGGCATTAGCTCGGATGTAACAACTGGTGCTGTTTCTGTCCCAATTTACATGGCGTCTACTTTTAAACAAACTAAAATCGGTCAAGCTAAATATGAATATTCACGTTCCGGTAATCCAACACGTGAAGCAGTCGAAAAACTAATTGCTCAATTAGAAAATGGTGATGCTGGTTTTGCCTTTGCTTCAGGATCTGCAGCAATCAGTACTGTTTTCACACTATTCTCATCAGGCGACCATATTATTGTTGGTAATGATGTCTATGGCGGGACATTCCGTTTAATCGATAATGTTTTGAAACGCATGGGTCTTACCTTTACAGTAGTTGATACGCGTGACTTATCAGCAGTACAAGCAGCTATAAATGACCACACTGTTGCCATTTATTTTGAAACACCAACTAATCCCTTACTCCGTATTACCGATATTAACGCTATTACAACTATTGCCAAACAACACCATCTATTAAGTATCGTGGATAATACATTTGCTTCGCCTTATATCCAAAAACCACTGAACTTAGGTGCTGATATTGTGATTCATAGCGCTTCAAAATATCTTGGTGGTCACAGTGATTTAATTGCTGGTTTAGTCGTCACAAAAACCGCAACAATTAGTCAAAAAATTGGCTACTTGCAAAATGCAATTGGTGCAATCTTGGCACCGCAAGAAAGTTGGCTATTACAACGTGGTATCAAAACACTTGGACTACGCATGCAAGCCCATCAAAATAATGCGCAAAGTATCTTTAATTATTTAAAGCAACGTCCTGAGGTAGCTCATATCTATTATCCAGGCAATCCAGAGCATGCGGACTATGCCCTTGCAAAACAACAAATGGTTGGTTTTGGTGCAATGATTGCCTTTGAATTGCAACCCGGTTATGACGCTGAAGCTTTTGTAGAAAACTTACAGCTCATCACCTTGGCTGAAAGTCTGGGTGCTTTGGAAAGTTTGATTGAGATCCCAGCAAAAATGACACACGGTGCTATTCCCCGCGCAATACGATTAGAAAATGGTATTCGAGATGAGCTTATTCGTCTCTCCGTCGGCGTAGAGGATAGCAGTGATTTACTGGCTGATTTGACACATGCTTTTGATCAAATCATTTAATACTGGAGGTCTCATGTTTGCATCAGCTAAATCTATATTGAAGCGGGATCCAGCTGCACATAGCCTGCTCACAGTCTTATTAACCTACCCTGGTTTACATGCGCTTTGGTACCATCGATTAGCCCACTGGCTCTATAAACATCATTTATTTTTATTAGCTGAAATAATTAGCCGATGGTCGACTAAAAGGAACGGTATTGTCATTTCACCTGGTGCGCAAATTGGCAAACGTGTTTTTATTGACCATGGTATCGGTGTTGTCATTGGCGAAACAGCAATTATTGAAGATGATGTTACTATTTTACATGGTGTCACCTTGGGCTCACGGCAATCACATCATGGTCAACGCCATCCCAAAATTAAACGTGGTAGTTTTATTGGTGCACATGCACAAGTATTGGGTAATATCACGATTGGTAGCAATAGTAAAATTGGCGCAAATGCTGTTGTCTTACAAGACATTCCAGATAATAGTACTGCCGTCGGTAATCCTGCCTATATTGTTAAAGCCAAACCAGTAAAAATAAAAAAATCACCAATATTCATTGGTGATTTTTTTATTCTCATCAAATTATTTTTGAATTGCCCAATGATTAATAGGACCAAATTTATGGCCAACTTCAATTTCGTTTGCAATAGCATTATGTGTTGCTTTCTTTGCAGTCCTAATTGACTGCTCAACACTTTCGCCTTTGGCCAGACATGCCGTAATAGTTGCTGAAAGTGTATCTCCGGTACCATTAATACGTTGTGTCTTGATAAATGGTTCGGATAATGTAAAATGTCGACCATCTGCTAACAAAACATAATCAACTACTATTTCTTGATCGTCGTTATCATGACGACCCTTTATCATTACATTTGGAACGCCTAACTTTTGAATACGCAATGCAGCTGTTTCAATATCTTGCATTGACATAATCTGCATGTCTGCTAAAATTTGTGCTTCATAGAAATTAGGTGTCGTAACGGTTGCTAGTGGTAATAATTGTTGCTTAAGCGTATCAATGGCTTCTACTTCTAACAAACGATTACCATGTTTAGTTGTAATAACAGGATCAACCACAAGTGGTCCAAAATCAACGCGTTGATAGTTCTCTACAACAGTATGCATAATTTCAGTGTTAGCTAGCATGCCCGTTTTAGTTGCTCGGATATGAAAATCATCAGCTAAAGCATTAAACTGTGCAGTAATAAATTCAGTGGGCATATTTTGTACAGCATGAATACCATAAGAATTCCCTGCTACTGCAGCTGTTAAAATTGTCATACCATATGTGTTTTGCACAAAGAAACTGTGTAGATCAGCTTGAGCCCCCGCTGACCCATCACTATCTGAACCTGCAATTGTTACAACCTGTATTTCTTCTACCATGAATAATGTCCTTTTGTCATTACTTTATCATAAGTGACGTTTGAATCGATTTAATATGAATCGACATAAAAAATACCGCCTGATAAAATGATTAGGCAGTGTTTTTATCAACTGGATACTTTCTTGAAATATATATAAATAGTAAAATGTTATGAGTAACCGCCTGATATCTCACAAGAAGATATATTGCAAGTCATCAAAATAATGACTTACTTCAAAACTTTAAAGCGATCCTCATCAGCCAGATAGTCTTTTTCGCCAGCTGGCGCTTCAATTGAACCGAATGGCATTTGTGCTCTCAATGTCCAAGACGCTGGTAAATCAAATGTTTTCTGAACTGCTTCATTAATTAATGGATTATAGTGTTGGTTGCTAGCCCCAATATCATTAGTTGCCAACGCTTGCCATATATTAATTTGTGCATTACCAATTGCTTGCTCAGCCCAGTTGGCAAAGTTATCAGCATATAATGCATAATCGTTTTGATATTGTTGTACAACAGCCTCATCTGTAAATAATAGAATAGTACCAATACCAGCCTTAAAGCTATCGATTTTAGCACGTGTCTTAGCATAGGCCGCCTCATCTGGTACTTCCTGTTTAAGTGCCTCCGCGACGATTTCCCATAGTTGATCAGAGTGTTCATTAAATAAAATAACTGCACGGACCGTTTGATTGTTAAATGCAGTAGGCGATTCTCGAATAGCAGCTTTAATTAAAGATGCCACTTCTTCATAAGGTGTTTCAACGTTCTTACCCAAGGCATAAATTGAACGACGTTTCTTAATCGTTTCGATATAGTCTGTATTCATCATATGACACCATTCCCTTTTTATAGTATACTTATTTTATACATGTAACTATACATGTTACAGCTAAATCATAATCTATTTCCCGCCACTTTGTCAAGAATAACTTTTAAAAAGTCAGTACTTATTAACAGAAAGCAGATATTAAACTATGAAAAACTCTACTAAGCTTAGTGATGCCATGCATATTCTAACCTATATTGCAATTAATCCAAATCATGATTTATCCAGTACACAAATTGCTCAAAGTGTTAATTCAAACCCTGTTGTCATAAGACGTATTATGTCACAATTGAAAAAAGCAAACCTACTTTTGTCAGAGAACGGTAAAGCCACACCTAGCCTTGCACATGATTCACATAATATTAGTATGTTAGATGTCTATCATGCAGTTGAAAACGAGCCCACTTTCTTAAAAATAGATGATCAAACGAATCCTAACTGTCCTATTGGTAGCCAGATCAAAACAGTTCTAGATACTGATTATACAAGCATTCAAAAAAGGCAGAACAAGAAATGGCAACGATTACCCTTGCGGATGTTGTGAACCGAATTCATCTCGATAAGCTATCTTAATGCCGAAAAAATATTGCTTACGATTTTAAATAATATCTTTTTTACTACTAACATTTATACCGTTATTCCTATAAATTAATAACCAACAATATAAAAGATAGCTACTATTTCATATCATAAAGCTGTTATAGTTTCCACTACTCATCAAGCTATAATACCCTGATACCTGTTATAAACTTTAACCAATTGTCATATAAGGATAACGTTCATGCATATCAATATTTTAGAAGACAGCATCATCCAGCAGCAACGATTACGACAATATCTAGAGGAACTTATACAAGAAAATAACTGGCTTTGTCATGATATCAACACTTATTCCCGTTCAGAACAATTACTTCAAGATTTACCTACTAAAGGGTCACATGATGTATACTTTTTAGATATTGAAATCAAGGGTTCAGATAAAAAAGGACTACACGTAGCACAAGCAATTAGAAATAAAGACCCCTACGCTACAATTATCTTCGTCACGACACATTCTGAATTCATAGCACTCACTTTCCAATATCAAGTATCCGCACTTGATTTCATTGATAAAAGTCAGAACTGTGAGGCATTTAAAGAGCGATTAAAAAATGCTTATTACATATCCTGTCACAAAATGAACAGGAACCCTCTCTAGATTTATTTAAATATCATACTGCTCAAGCACATTTTCAAATACCATTTCAAGATATTTTGTACTTTGAAACCCTTTCAGGATCACGACAAATCGTTCTGGTTGCCAAACATAAGCGCATTGCATTCAACGGCAAAATGCAAGATATTGAAAATATGGATAACCGCTTTTTTCGTAGTCATCGTGGTTTTATTGTTAACATTGATAATATTGAAAAAATAGATAAACGTAACAAAGTGGTTGTTGTGAGAAATCACGCCACGTGCTTAATTTCTCGACGCAAAATTAAAGCATTAGAATTACTTCTATAATTTATATAATAAAAACTCAAGCCATTTCAGGTAGCTTGAGTTTTTATTATGATAGCGTAAAATAACTTTTTAAAGTCGTTAGAATCTATTTAAAGATATATTTTCTGATTAAACGAGGTAACAACACAATCACTGCCGTCTGTCCACCTGCAACCTTTTCAAGTTGAATATCATTTAACTTATTGAATTTTGAAAATGTATGATTTTGCATATTAATTACCACTCCTTAATTTATTAGTATTGTTGCGCAACAACTATATTTAATATAAACTAGCTTTCAGCCTATTACTTCAAAACAACACGAATGGTGCTGATTGCGCGCTGAATGGTTAAAATCAAATATCAAATAACATTTTTTCAGTACATAACATGCTAGGTTTTATTGGAATTGAAGTGACGTCGTCATAAAAAAGGATATCCGAAAATTGGATACCCTTTTTATGGTTCGAGACAATCATCTCAAAATATCAATCAAATTCTTGTTACTTGCTGTTTTGGCTGGCAAAATACCAAATACTAAACCAACAATAGTTGATGTTCCAAAAGCTAACAAGAATGTTGAGAGCGATACACTTGCTTTAAACGGCAAGAATGCAGATACTCCCATTGCAATACCTAGGCCACTTAGATAACCAATCATACCACCGCTCAAAGTTAGCAGGATGGCTTCAATCAAAAACTGCCATAATATCTGTTGTTGAGAAGCACCGACAGCCATCCGAATACCAATTTCTTGAGTACGTTCGCTAACGGCAATATACATCATATTCATAACACCAATACCAGCAATAAATAAAGAAATACTAGCAACTGCCACAATAAAATAAGTAATGCCCTTAATCACATCACTAATCCCCTTAAGCATCGCGGCTGTATCATAAAATTCGTATGATCCGGCATTATGCTGCGAACCACTATCATTCAGTTGATTGGTAATTTGTTGTGTTGCCTTAGATACATCAGTACCCGCAACAAATGTTAACTTTAGTGTGTTAGCTGTTACATTAGCATTATTCACGTCAAATATTTTTCGTGGTACAACGGCATCATAAGTATGATAGCCTTCACGTTGTGCATCATTACTAATAACACCAACTATTGTATAAGTAGTCCCATTCAATTCAATCGCTGCATTTAAGGCATTTTGAACACTTTTATAACCTTTTTTAGCAGTTGATTTGCTTATCAACGCCACAGGATTGTTGACTAAAATATCATTTTTTGAAATACCTCGACCGGCAATCAAATGTTCACTATTAGCCTCTTGGCTCAAATAAAGTGTTGATGAAATCGTTTTACTGTTAATTGTGCCTTCCGCTGATAAAATACCATGATCATCTGATTGTATCTTAACCTGTGTTAATTTATTATTTTCTCGTACACGAGTGAGATCGTTATCATCAAAACCTGCAGTTTTGCTATCGTCTTTTGGCACAAAGTTAATTTCTGTTGACTGTTGTCCACTACTACTAGCTTGTAAATTTTTCATCATGGCAACGCGCGCACCATCGCCTAAAGCTAAAATAGTAATAACTGCCGCAATACCGATAATAATACCAACCATTGTTAAAATACTACGCCTTTTATTCGATATTAAAGATCGAAAAGCACTCACAAATAATTCACGTACCTTCATGAATTACCTCCTCGTCACTTTGAATACGACCATCTAATATTTTAATTAGGCGATTAGTTTCTTGGGCAACTTGTGCATCATGTGTCACCATAATCAGTGTTGTGCCGGAATCATTCAACGCCTTGAATAAGGTCATAATTTCCGAAGAGGTTGCTGAATCCAGCGCACCGGTTGGTTCATCAGCAACCAAAAATTTTGGATTGGTAACTATGGCTCGTGCAATGGCAACGCGCTGCTGTTGTCCACCCGACAAATTTTTAGGTAACTTATGGTAACTGTCTGGTAGTCCAACTTTCGCTAATACTTCGTTCACGCGTTGAATAATGTGCTGGCGTTTTAATCCCGCGTAGAGCAAAGGCAAGCCGACATTCTCACCAACACTTTGATTCATAATCAGCTTGAAGTTTTGGAAAATAAAACCAACTGAACGATTTCGTAATTGTGCGTGTTGTCGACGATTAAGACTATTTACTATTACTTCTTGAAATGTATAATTACCATCAAATTTTTGATCTAAGAAACCAATAATATTAATTAGAGTTGACTTTCCTGATCCTGATGGTCCCATAATAGCGACAAATTCACCAGCTTTAATATGCAAATCAATGTCATGTAAAATTTGATAATTTTCATTACCTTGACGATAAGTTTTGTTAATCGCTGATAAATTAATCATCTATTGATTCACCATTTTTCAAATGACTATCAGGATTGAGCACTATTTTCTCACCCTTTACAATACCTGAATTCACAATAGTACTTGTTCCTGATTGCGTAACGTCTGCTTTAATACGACTAGCTTTACCATCAATTACTTTGTATATATTGTTTTTATAAATTGCAGATTTAGGTATTTTGATATCACGCTGCGGTATCTCAACTTTTATACTTTGCCCATATAAAAAGTCTTTTTTACATTAGCTGTAAAAGGATAATATGTCGTGCCTTTACCGTCACCATTTGGGATTTGTTGAATTTTATCTACAGTTGTTGATTGTGTTGGTGAACCGTCAATACCACTAACAACTAATTGATCCCCACTATGAATCTTATGATAATCATATTCTGAAATATTAGCCTGTAATATTTTCTGTGAGGCATTCAATGTTAACGCTGGAATACCATCTTTTGTATTATTATCAACAGAAATAATACCATCAAAAGGTGCCGTCAAATTTGTCGTTTGTTTATTCTGTAACTCTACTAATTTATTTTGCGCCTCTTGTAATTCAGCATTTGCATCATTTACTGTCTGTTGCGCTTGCACAACTTCCCCTTTTAATGAAGATTTTGTGTCAGTATTTGCTTGCCCGTACCCTTGTTGGACATTCTTTAATGATGTTGCTGCATTTGTAGCAGCTCTATTCGCTTTATTAATAACATCATTTTGTGCATCGATGGCATCTTGAATCTCAGTATTGGTAACAGTTAATAAAACATCCCCATTTTTTACAACTTGTCCATCAGTTACATTAAGTGTCTGTAATTTACCTGACGGTACATTAAGTGTCTGTGTTTTACTAGCCATCACTTTTCCGGTCATAGTAAGTGCCGGTGTATATGTCGCGACATAAGTTTGGTAGCCTGTTTTTTGGGTTGACTGTGTCTTCCCCGTTATTTTATTGTACGTTGTTAGGCCAGTTACTGCTATCAATCCCACAGCCACAAGACTGCCTGTCGTAATAAGTGCAATTTTTGTCCGTCGTTTCATGATACTCCCCTAGGCTTTATGAAAAAATGACAATTATTGTCCCATGAATACCTTAAAGTTCAACGCTAATGTCAAAATGACCATAATAATAACGTAAATAATTTGTGTACGTTTAGTAATCGTATTATTTTGACGCAAAATAAATGTGAAGAGAATTGCACTTACCACACCACCAATAATCGCAGCAATGCCATTGTCTGCTTTATACAAGTTCAGAACGATAATGGCAAACACATTAATAATCATAACGGGTAATTGCGAAACGATAGTTGCGTACCATGATGTCATAAACGTTACCGATTGGGCTTCTTCTTGCCCCAGCTGTGATAGCCAAATAAATAATTTGTTAATTAGTGCTGAAACCAATGTAAAAATAAAAGTACTCAATAACCCTACAATAAGGATCATTGGTAACAATTTACTATCAAGCTTCATGCCGTCAACTTCATTTGTATTAAGTATATTAATTGCAGTAATTCCCAAAGCTACTAATGTACCAACAATTGCAATAATAACCTGATTTTTCTTACTCATTCATTCATCTCCGCTTCTCTTTAAAATATAGATATTTGTTAATAAATGTTCACTATTGCTCAATTATTAACATTATTGAATACAAAATAGTATATCAACTTTTCCCATATAACTATGCCAATACTTTTTGCCATTAATCAGATTGTGCCCATTATTCTTTATCGACAAAATTCACACTTTATGCTAAACGTTTATCATTTTTATGACAAACAGCGCAAAATTTGATACACTTAAAGCTGATTTGAAAGGCTTTATATGAAAATTAATACGATACAACAAACACTTAAAAATATTAGAATAAAAAATAACCTTACTCAGACAGAGTTTGCACAACAAATTTTTGTTTCTCGTCAAACTGCTTCTAATTGGGAACGCGGGATTAGCACACCACCAGTTTCTGCCCTAAGTATCATTGCCAATACTTTTAATGTAGCGCTTCCTGAATTATTAATGGCACTTGAAGGTAATCAAGCAAATAGTAATCATTCTGCTGAGCGGCAAATCATTGCGAATGCTTTTTTATCCATATTGTCACGTACTAATGGTACCTATTGTGATATGGCAACAATTGTTCAAGAATCAGGTATCCATCCCCATAGAGCCAAAACGTTATTTCGTAGTCCATCAGACATTTTACAATACATCGCGCAACAGCTTGATGCACAGGTAGTCGCAGCCTTATCCACCGCTACTACAACCGACCCATTTGAGATGATTGCTGATACAGTACTACCTGTTTTGTATGACAATAACCACACACTAAAAGTGCTCTATTCCGGCAACTATGCCAATGGTGAATGGATTTATTTTTAAAAAAGAATATATTAAATGGGCAACACCATTTTTTGATCATTATAACTTGAATACGGCACCAATCACGCGAACTTTTGCCATTGAATTAACCGTTAAAATGACATTATCCATTATTTCAACTTGGCTAACACAGCCACTGCCAACACCGCCCGAAGAATTTCGCCAAACCTTTTTACACTTAACCAAAACCCCGCTTACAAAACTCGTTCAATCATAACTCTTGAAACAATATCTAACAATAAAAGCACTATTGAACTTAAAGTATAGACTCTAAGTTCAATAGTGCTTTTGCTATACAAAAATACACCAAATGAAAAGGAGCATGGCACCTAGTTCCTATGGCAAAATAGCAATTGGCCGTACCCAACCAGCAGAAGCTTTGTAAATATTAACAGGTTGACAAATAATCTTAAAACCATCGTCTGGTAATAAATGTAAATTCCCCATTTTTTCCCCTTTGGCAATAGATATCAAGATGAGCTATATATTATAAACTAGTCCTCTTAAAACAACTAACACCGATTTAGCACTATGTGCCGAATAGGTGTATAAAAATCACTTCTTTTTAAACATTGTGAATCCCATAATTGTTTTACCTCTATATCAATATAAGTGATCCCTATTGCTTGTGAAGACAACTATTAACGTTGCGTTCGGATTCATTTCAGACTACAATTTCTACTATTCTATCAACAAGGAGATTTGGATATTGAAACAGACGAAGCACATTGCATTTAAGCATGACATATTACGTTATGCTACTATGATTGCACTCATTATGGGGGCCGCCTTATTACTATTGAATGCCACTGGCCAGGCATCACCAGAAATGGTTGGCATGGCAATTATCTCATTCACATTTGGATTGCAACATGCTTTTGATGTCGACCACATTGCCGCCATCGATAATATGACACGTAAAATGCTAAATGACGGAAAAATACACGCGGCGTTGGCTTTTATTTTTCCTTAGGGCACTCATTAGTTGTTATTATTATGGCGCTCATCACTGTTTTGCTTGTTGAATGGGCAAAAAATACAATGCCAATATTTGAAGCATTGGGTGGGGCAATGGGTACACTAATTGCAGCAATTATGCTAATTTTTTAGCCGTCGTCAATTCATTCATCATTGTCAATATTTGGTTAAACTTCAAAAATTCACAGCAAGATACAACATTAACCAGAAATGATAGCACATCAAAAATCAATAAAATCTTTCTTAAACTGCTCAATCTAATCCAGCATAATTGGCAAGTTATGATTGTCGGCTTCCTATTTGGCCTAGGGTTTGATACGGCAACGCAAATTGCAGTACTCGCTTCTTCTGCAACAGCCACAAATTCAGGCGCTGCTTGGTATGTATCTCTCTCCTTTCCGCTATTTTTCACAGCCGGTATGTGTTTTATGGATACATTAGACGGCCTCTTCATGAGTTCTACTTACAAGTGGGTCTTTTCATCCCCCTATCGAAAAGTATATTTCAATTTAACGATTACTGGTATTTCAATTTTAGCAGCCGGTTTTATTGGGTTTGCTGATCTAATTCAAGCACTGAGTGCTTTGCTTGATTGGAACAACGGTTTAACAAGTTGGGTGCAAGCACTTGACTTCAATCAGCTCGGCTTTATTCTCGTTGGTTTATTTGCAATAAGTTGGATTATCGCATTAATCATTTGGCATAGTCTCAAACTATCGAATAAAGATCACGGGTCTATTATTTAAATGTCATTTAAATAATATCGTTCAAAAAATATAAAATCATACCTTGCCCATGGTATTCTTTACTTGATATTAAATGTTACTTGCCATGGTATATTCTAGGAATTATTCCTGAGGTTAATTATGGATTTAGGTTTATTAACGTTATTGTTCTTTGGTGTTAATATAGATTTCTTTATTTTGCTCCTCGTATTACTACAACGCTATCACTTTACATCAGTATGGTTAGGCTATTCATTAGGCGTTCTGAGTAGCTGGATTATCGGTGCGCTCCTAGGACAAACTTTACAACTCTTGATTCCTACCTGGTTCATTGGCCTACTTGGATTGATTCCCATTTGGATGGGATTCCACGATACCGATAGTACCGATAAAGATTTTAAATACAAATCTGGCAGCTTAGCTGTTTTTTCATTATATCTTTCTGCCTGTGGTGCTGATAACTTGGCGGTCTATGTCCCTATATTGTCAACCATGAGTTTACTTGCAACCGTATTAACTGCTGGCTATTTTATGTTATTAGTATTTTTGTCGTTAATTATCGCTGATCGTTTCGACAAAATAAAAGTTGTGGATCACTTTCTTCAAAAGTATGGTTCACTCACGACTCGCATTATATACATCATGATTGGTGTTTTTGTTATTATCGAAAGTGGTCTAATCAGAGTTATCATACATTCTATATTTTAGAAATAAATAAAAATCCTACCAAAAATTTGGGTAGGATTTTTTGTTAAGGTGATGACGAGAGTCGAACCCGCGATGGCGGTTTTGCAGACCGCTGCCTTACCACTTGGCTACATCACCAAAGTATAATATTGCACTATGCTTATCGTGAATACACATAACACAACATTACCTATTTTACTGAATAATCTAAGAAAAACAATCATTTTTGTAAAAACATTAACAAATTTCTAAATCGTCATCATATTCTCATCCAAGCAAACGTTCTTTTGAATAAATTGACGGTATAACTACTACTCAAAGTCGCTAAAATAAATATTACAGGCAAAAATTGAATCAAATAACGACTTCGACCACCTTCAAAAATTAACAAGTACACGAAAGCACCTATTATTGATAATCTCAGTACTTGAGCCAACTTATGATGATAATTAAATCCAAAAGCCATTAAACCAAGTATAAAAATCCAAATCCATTGTGCAATATATCTAAAATCTGCCACATACTTCCCCTTAGGGTAAACTAAGTTTTTGAAGAAGCGAGATTTATCCTGTTTATCTAATTTAGATTGGATAAAATGGCCTTCAATTAGCCAGGCAAAAGTACCATCGCTCGTATTTTTATTATGTTTATGCAGTAAAAATTTTAGATAACCAAAAATACCAAGTTTAGCAAGGCGTTGCTTCAAAATATTTTCTGAATATGTCACTTTATCTTCATATGCTGAGCGTTTAGCCATTTCGATATTATCTTTAGGGTTATAGCCACCATCCCCAGAAAGGCCCATGCTAATAAAGTGAATTGGTGGCATGTTGTCACCTTTCCTAATTTGAATATAGTCCTGCTTGTTAATTTGTTGTTGCCCATAAGTTACCGTTACAAACATAGTTAGTAACATCAAGGTAACCGCACTAATACTATAAATCAAAATTTTGAACTGCTTTAAATATAGTGCCCTTAACATACCTAACAATTCAATTAAGATAATTGCAACAACAGGTACGATAGCCGATGGTTTGATAAAATACGTCAAAGCTACTAAAATACCACCTAATCCCATTATTAGAATAGATGACATACGTTGTTGTCGTTGTGCGATAACATAGCACAATAGATAGCTCGACACCAACGGTAGTACCCATGTGTCTGAGTATGGCACAATAATCATCGGGAAGACCAACAAAAAATGGATTGCAGATATAATGCCCAAATCACTTTTGTCCGATCGATAATACTAATAGTGATTGTATTTAATATAATGGATATATCAACCAAAATTAAAGTCACTATATCAAATAATAACCATGAATGGTTACTAAAATATACCGCAATATGATGTTGTATTAATAACAACGGTAAATTATTAGTACTTAAACTAAAATAAGAAACCAGCTCATCATCAGTCGTATTCGTTAATGCACTATGAATAGCACCCGGATCAAAACCAATTGCTGGATGTGTCGCAAAAACAAAGAGCAGTTGTAAACCAACAACCAACATAAAAAGAATTGGTGCCGTTATTTTACCTTTAATATAAAATATAAAGTTAAAGCAATACCTAATTCTTTTATCAATCACTATGCCAATAATTGCGCCAACAACTAACAAAATAAAAGCGATACTTAACCATGTTGTTTTTTCACCAATCACTTGACGCGCCACATTATCACCTAAAGTCAAATTAGGCGATACTAATGCAAAATATAAGGTTAAAAACAAAAAACTAAATAGTGCTAGAATAATTTTGTTTATTAGGCTATAGGCGGTAGATTTCAGTGCCATTCTGTCTCCTTACCAATCATTATTCTAATGAAATACAACATGTCCGAGTTGGTGACTCAGAAACTTCAATACGGATAAGGTGACAACTGATATCTACTAATGACTGAGATAAACGATCAAAAACAAAATCCGTAAAGTTTTCTAATGTCGGATTAATTTCGTTAAATGGTGCGACATCGTTAAGTGTTTGATTTGAGAAAGCTGATAATTGTTGTTCAATAATCGCTTCAACAACTTCAAATTTTACTAAATCATCACCTTCTTTTACTTCGCAAATGATTTCCCAAGTATGTGGATGGACAACGCCTCTCCCACTATCCCATTGAACAGCATGACTTGCATTGAGATAGGTTTTAAATTTATAACTACGACTCTTCATCATATTTCTTATTCCTTTTTTAAAACGATCATAATCATGCCAAACCACTTGTTTCACTGATTTTTTTTCATCTGCAAAACTTCTAGATTGCCATTGTGCAGGGATGATAATGGTATTAATAATGCCAATAAATCGTATCATTGCACAAAGCATATTGTAAGTTGGCAATGTAAAGATAACCCACCATTTTTTCTAAAAAATCGGCTTTCTTGATCAAAATGGCGTAACAAAATACTAATACTAATAAAATTAATTAATGAATTGAACACATATAACAAGTACATGAAAATAATGGATAACGCAATAATGAGCGGCGAATAACCAAAGAAGATTAAAACAAATAACGCAGCAATCCAAATCGTTCTTGGAAAAATGAATGTATGATCAAACATTAAGCGACCCACCATAAAGTTCTGAAAGAAATCAGTTATTCTTAGTGTGTCTTTCATAAAATGTCGTGTTACTTCGATTTCGCCACGTTGCCACCTTTGCCGCTGAACGTATAGTTCATCCAACCCTGAAATAGGTTCGACATAAAAAATTGCATCATAACAGAGCTTAACTGCGCTACCTAAGCGTTCTCGCAGTTGAAATGTCATATCGGCATCTTCTCCAACTGTCTGCGTATTATACAAATAAGTGCCTAACAACGCTTCTCTACGAAATGCTGAAAATGCACCTGACATCGTAAACAATTCATTGCGCGCTGATTCAATATTTCGACCAGCCAGAAAGGATTGCGCATATTCATAATACTCGTTATTGCGTAATATGCTCAAGAAGATATTTTTAGTAGCATTGATATCTTCTTTTTTAGTCAGAACTGTTCCCGTTACTGCAGCATCATGTTGATTATTTTCAAAATGCAAAACTAGATTGTATAACGCATTTTCTTCTAAAACGCCATCTGTATCCAGGTTGACAATATATTGCCCGGTACTATTATAGATGGCAGCATTCAATGCTTGTGACTTTCCCTTGTTGGTATTCATCCATTGAATACGTAAGTCAGAAAACGCTTGTTGTGCACGGCTGTATTCATCAAAACTACTGTCGGTACTATGATTATTAGCCACAATCACTTGAATTAATTGATTCGGATAAGTGGAATTATGGATTGAAGCAATACATGCATAAAGTGTTTTTGAGGAATTATAAACAGGAAGAATCACCGAAATCATCGGCAATTTTTCAGGAACAATGATGTCTTTTTTGGTATACCCTTGTTTCATGAGTGTTAAAAAATGCCACGAAGTTGGTAAAATTTCAAACACAATTGGAATTAATAACCATGTTAACCAAAAGCCCATATTAAAAATTAAATGGTCAAATACAATATTCATTTATCTGATCTCCTGCTGCAGACCACGTCCAAATTTTTGAATAATTTGGCCACGGGTAAATACTTGATAATATAATATAATCGCTAAAATATAGAAGATAATTCGGCCAAGAATAGAGTGTGCGACGTAGAAAGCATCTGAACCGAAATAGTAAATAACAATGGCAACAAACGATAAACGAATAATATTTGCCAAAAAAATCCAAATTGTCCCAGCAACCATTAAGAGAAAACGATTTTTCAGTGTATATACAGGATAAAAAGCAATTAATGAACCAAAAGCCATTGTTTCAATAATTCCGGAACATTCATAATCAATAAATAATAAATTCATATGTTGATGATTCATGATCTCAATCAAATGTGATGCATAATGCACACTAAAAAGACCTGTTAAATACCCGACAACACTGACGCCTTTGGTTACAATAGTTGAAAATAACCATATACCATAAGGTTTACTCAATAAAGCTAAAATAATAAACAAGCCAATACTACCAACTAAAAATAAAAAGCATGGGTTTTCGCACGTTTCAAAACAGACAATAAATATAACCAAACAATAATAATCAAAATAATGGTTGTTTTCAAAATCATATCGTTGCTCCATTTTTTCGTAAGCGATACTTTTTCATTAACGGTAAGCTAATGACAGCCATCCCTAAGCCAACCATGGCAATCAGAATTGGTCCCGAAGAAGCACCAGAATAATCAGCTGAAACATTACCGTTGAAGAAAATCGTGCCACCATTACTGCCATGGAAAGTGATATTTGTTTGTGATGGTAAATCACTGCCATATACTTCTTTAACTGTAGCCATCGGTATTTTTAGTTCCCAGCGATCATTATACTTACCGTTAGCAGCTTGACGTTCAAGGTACCCATCGCCTACACCATTAACTGATTTATACGAATTGGCATCGTAAATATTACCGACAGAAAAATGGACCGAACTATTATCAGGGCGATAGCCTGGAAAATAAATTTGCACGTACATGTCATGCCCGCCAATTGAAAGATAATAACTACCTGACTTAGCATCGTAATCATTCGTCGATTCCTTTGAATCCGGACTAAATAATTTAGGTGCCATACTCATGTAAATGTAAATATTATCTTCGTCAACAAACAAGCCTACTTGACGCATATTATTGGGATAACTCGGGCTTGCCGCAAATTCTTGAACAGAACCTACACTACCCCAATCCGAAAAATTACCATCGATATTAATACTATTGGCACTAGCAGTATGCGATACCAATACAAATCCTAAAACCAAGCCCACACCTAACAAAATGTAGTCACAAATTACTTTTTTCATAAGAACTCCTACTATTACAAATATTCAGTATAACTTAAAAAGACGAGCCTTGGTAGCCCGTCTACTTTTCTTTTACCATTATTATTTGTAAGCTTCGCGCAAGGACTAATAACCAAGCTAAGGCAGTAAGTATGCTGACCATCTTAAAAATATAACTCGGCTGATAGCCAATTTCAAAAATATTGGCACCTTTCTGCTGCTTTACCTCAACTGCACCAATGATATTGGCCTTTAATCCTCGACTAGATATGCGTTTATGATTAAACGTCGTCACACTATGCGTATATTTATAAACTGGTAGAATAACATTTCTCACTTGATTACCTTGCCAGGATAATACCAAATGCTGTTGCTGGTTAACTGATTTATTGACCTTAATATTGTTTAAGAATGTTGCTTTAATATTTGCACGATATGGTTTGAAACTATTTTTTGCCATAAATTACCTTGTTGCTGAATCGGTAAATAATCTGGTGTGCCCTTTTGAAGAATCGTAAATGGTTTTCCAAGATTTTTATCTTTAAAAGCAGCTCGAATAACGTCAGGATTTTTATCTTTATATATAATCTTATTACGGTAGGTTAGAACGTTATCCGACAACCACTTTTGGCTAATTGTTACCTTCTTTTGAAGGTTGAATGTCGTTAATAAAACCACAATCAGTACCATGACCGTTGTTAAATGGCTTATTTTTTGACCAAAGTTACTACTCAAAGTCAGACTTACTGCCAATAATAATAGAACGTTCGATAATATAACAAGCCTAAAGGGAAATTGCAAAAAGGAATACAAAACGGGTAAGTGCTTGCCAATTGTATTCCATGGCATTATATCACTGGATAACAATAAAAAAGTAGCACCAACGTAAGTTAAAACACGATTAGTAAATGATATGAAAGATGCCCGTTTGAATACTAATAACAATTGTATCGCAAATAAACAAGAAGAAATAAGGCCTAAAGTACCAAAACTATCATGGCCCCAACTAAAACTCGTTGCGACAGCCTGTAAATCATACTGTGGATATGGCTTTAGTAAATTATCGGATCCATAAATATCCAACATACCACCCCAGATATTACCGGTTAAGATAATCGTTAAACCCACTGCTAAACAACCATCACGCACGAAAGCAACCTTATGTCGCGTTGTAAAAAGCCCCACTAAAGCAAATGGTATTAACACTAGTACCGAAAATAAGGCGCTCAACATATGAGTTTGTATCATAATGGCCATAACAATAGCTAAGGCACCGTAATGAATTTTAGCATCTTGGCGTTTTAACATTGGCAACGCCTGCATAATGACATACGGTATTAAGACCGCGCCCCATGCGCTAAATTTCTGTGAATCACTCCATGCCGTTACCCAATAGCTGTTCATATAAACAATCGCCATTAACGTTGCAACATTATTCTTCGCACCGGCGTATTTGGATAACTTATAAAAGCCAAAACCAGCTACAAAATTGAGTAAAATATTTGTAATGATTTGGTACTTAAACCAGCTATTAACAAGTGCAAGCACCGCACCATTCAAGTAAGCAACCACAGGACCATATAAAGCATTTACAATTCGGCCGCTTTGATTAAAACCATATAAACTCATGAAATAGCTAAAGTGCCCAGTTTTTATTTGCATCGCCGTGTCATAGAAGCGATTAAAATGAAATATCGAATCCGCACCCAAAATAATAGCATGAAAATAAATTTGTGGCACAATCAACAAAATACTAAACAACAAAATGATCAGAACTGATTGTATCTTATGTTGTTGAATGGACTTGGTTAGCCTTCTCAAGATACACCTCCTGATGTCTCCATTGAAATTCATATTAAGCAGCTGATATTCAATATATCTTAGCCTAATTTATTATCGCGTAAAATGCGGTCCATTTCCTTTTGCATTTCAGGTGTCTTAACCCATTCTTCCCAACCATCATATTCTAATGGTAATGCCTCGTAATGCTCATTAATGTACTTTTCCACAGCCAATACATGCTGTGTTCGCGGAATATTCACTTTCAGTATTCGAACTTCTTTAATGTAGCCGTGATCTGCTGCATATTCTGCTCGACCATTGTGAGGAATACTCCCAAGTTCATAATACTTCGTACCATCTAAGCGCGTTATTTCTTCTATTAAGTTGAATGTTTGATTGCCCATTTTATTTATCTACTAGTACTCCTACATTAAATATTAATCATTTCATTTTAACACCATATTTTTAGTTAATAAAAATCGAATATGATTAAATAGCTTTATAGCACCAAATCCTATTAAAATGAACCAACTGATGACCGTCAATCCACTCATATAACGGAATGCACGACTAGGCCGGTAATCTATCTTAAAAGTATTTTTGCCTTTTACCTGTTTAACTCTAACGGCACCTACCACTGTTGTTTGAACCTTTGAATTATCAAGCGCCTGATGATTCAAAGACATTTTACTATCAGCATATTTATAAACAGGCAATGTAACAACTTTTTTGCTATTACCCTGCCATTTTAATATTAATTGATTATGGCTATCAATTGATTTTGTTACCTTTAGGGGGTTAAAAAATGTTGCCTTAATATTTTCATTATAGGGATGGAAATTATTATCATCCCATAATTTACTATCTTTATGAGCTGGTAAATAATCAGGTGTACTTTTTTGTAAAATCGTAAAGGGTTTCCCTAAATTATCGTCTCTAAATGCAGATCTGATAACTGCAGGATCAGTTTTCTTAAAGTTAATATTTATCCTATTCGATAATACATAATCTCCATTCCAACTTTTACTGATTCCTGATAAACCTTGAAAATTTAAAGTAAAAAATACTATAGACAATACACTCACAATAGCAATTGGAAGATTAACTGTTTGAAAATTTTTAACCAGTTCTATCTGAGATAACGTCAAACTAATTGACAATAGAAGCAATATGTTCGAAATAACAACCAATCTAAAAGGAAATTGTAAAAACGAATCAAGCGCTGGAATGCTATCACCAATAATATTCCAAGGTATAAGACTACTAGAGATTATTAAAAATAATGTACCGATTATGGTAATTAACTTGTTTTCAAAAGAAATTAGAGATGTTTTTTGAAGAACAAGTACAATTTGAGTAATGAATAAAAATGATGATAAGATACCCAATTTACCAAATGAATCACCACCATCCAGTGATAGATTAGTTGATAATGACAATAAATCTGTTTGAGGATGAGGTTGAATTAATTTATTATTACTTGAAACGTCTAAAAATCCCATCCAAACATTTCCGGTTAAACATAATGTGAGCAATACGGATGCCACACCATTACGCATAAACAAATATTTTTCAGACGTTAAATAAAACCCTACTAACGCAAATGGTATCAATAAGCAAACAGCAAATACAGCACTTAACATATGCGTCTGAATGACTATTGCCATAACAATAGCTAAAGCTAGTATATTAATTTTGGGTTGTCGTTTACTAATCATGCCCACGGCTTGCATAGCCACGTATGGCATTAAAGATGCCCCAAACGAAGTAAATTGTTGCGAATGACTCCAACTTGTAATCCAGTATGTGTTCATATACAAAAAAGCTATTCCAATAGCAATTTCATTATGACTACCTAATTTTCGAGCGAGCTTATAAAAGCCAATACCAGATACAATATTAATCAAAATCCCAGATAATACTTGGTACTTAAACCAACTTCCAGATATTAACAATAGTAGTCCATTCAAGTATGCAAACATAGGACCATATAATGCATTTACAATACGCCCACTTTGATTAAAACCAAATAAACTCATAAAGTAGCTATAGTGTCCTGTTTTAATTTGCATAGCTGTATCATAAAAGCGATTAAAATGAAAAATTGAATCGGCACCAAAAATAACTGATTGATCATATATTTGTGGTAACATCATCATAATACTCAATAAGATGATAATTGAAATTGACTTTAAGTTTGACTTTTTAAAAAATGAATATACATTTTCACGTAGCTAACTCCCCAACAAAATAGTTATATCCCATAAAAAGTCTACCATATTAATCCCTATCAAACTAACCCCATCTTTGTAATATGATATTTTAATTTAGCTTATTTGCTGCTGCTTCGTCCACAATAATCGTCACACTATTATGTTTCTGCAAAATTGAAGCAGGCATCTCTTCAGTCACCGGGCCATTAATCATTTTTGAAATAGCCTCTGCCTTCGATTCACCATAAGCCATTAACAGAATGTGTTTAGCAGACATCACAGAAGCAATACCCATAGAAATCGCCTGTGTAGGGACATCTTCTGGCTTTTCAAAGAAACGTGCATTCGCTTCAATTGTTGATGGTTGTAAATCAACCACATGCGTTTTACTCTCAAAAGATGTTCCAGGTTCATTAAAACCAATATGACCATTATGCCCAATACCCAGTAATTGTAAATCAATTGGATGTTTGTCTATAATTTGGTCATATTCTTTAGTGGCTAATGCTGTATCCGTTTTTACACCATCAGGAACATATGAATGTTGAAAAGGCTTTTGATTAAATAATTGTTGTGTCATAAAATAGCGATAACTTTGCGGATTATCCCCTGATAAACCTAAATACTCATCCAAATTAATTGAGATACTATTTGAAAAATCTAAATCACTATTCCGCAGTACTTCATATAGTTTAATAGGTGTTGAGCCAGTTGCTAAACCAAATACTTTAGCATCATTTTCTAACGCCTGCTTAAATATATCAAATCCAATTTGTGCGCCTTCTATTTGATTTTTAACTTTAATTATTTTCATGATAATCTCCTATATTGGTCTATACCAATATATTAACATGTTCATGACCTTTTCTCAAAATAAACGCTTACAAAAAAGAGTAATTCTTCAGAATTACTCTTTTTCATATATTGGTATCTTATTGTCATGGTGTTTAACTTTGGAAAGTGTCTTCTTTTCCATTAGAACGTATTGTATATTATTACCTTGTGTCATCTGCGTACCGGCAGTAATTATTCGATAATTATTAAATAAATTTTGACGATTAATTGGTGCAACAGATGCTTTAACGAGCTTGGGACTCACCTTTTGATTAACAGGAACTCGCACAACAACATAATCTACTCTTTTATCATTTAAAGTATGATTAAATGAATGATACATCTCTGGTAATTGTTCATACGTCATATTTAAACGATGCCAATAAGGCGTATTGGGTACACTATTAGCTGATAGATAAAAACCGCTATCCAACGTATTAACCATTAAAATACTAGGCTTATGATATTTTGCATGCATTATTTTTGCAAAACGCTCCTGAACACTTTTAGATTGCCCATTAAAAGCCTTCTTCTGATCAATAATTGGTGCGCTTCGTAAACTACTATTATTCACAAAAGGTGCCAATACTGTCACTGCACAAATAATCAGAGGTAACATTCGACGAGATGTTAGTAACATTCTAGCATCACTAATTGCTAGCAGCCGTATAATGCCTGTCACTAGAAATGGAAATAGTACCAATGGATAATAAGTTCTAAAAATATGCTGTTCCGCAACAAATATCAGAGACACCAAACACATGACAATTTCTAAAGTTATCGCCTTGTTCTTTAGTCCCAAAATGCTCCAGCACACAACAAGTATTAAGGTTGCAACAAAATGGTCTCCGACAAGACGTGCTAGTATGCGAATCAGCTGTACTATCTGGAATACAAATCCATTTTCATTAGCACCGTAAGCATTTAAATTTTGATAAAAATAAAAATTAATCAATTGTGGCAATGCATGGTTCATACTAAAAATCAACGCAATAATAGCAGTAACTAAGCCAAAACCAGCTAAAGAACATAAAATGACATACAACAATTTCAAAAAATGTTTATTAATTAATAATGCAACTGCCGTCCAAATAAAGAATACAACGAAGGGCGCAATTAAAGAATACTTTGACCAGAAAACAAGTGCAAAAGCGATACCAACAAAAAAGAAAGATAATAATGAAATATGCTCAATATGACTCTGGTACTTAATATAAACAAGTAATACAAACAGAATCGGTGCAAAGGCAAATTCTTCTGGTGATCCGCCTAAGACAAAGGCATTATTACCAAGTAAAGCGGCCGGTCCAATTAACCCAAGCCATTCAGGTTTCAGATAGCCAATCTTTAGATGCCGTGCCATATTAAATGTAATGAAATAAACGAATAGTACATTGATGACTTCAAGAATAAATAAACCGAAAAAATTAGTGGAAGAAATAAATGCGGCTAATGCATATATGCCATATAATACTGGTCCACGCTGATCAATGATATCTCTAAAAGGTAAAACGCCTTCATGTATTGCTCTACCCATAGTCATCATAGCATTCGTGTCCAACCATTGATTCGTATAAAAGACTGGTGAAGCGCCAATACTAAACAAACCCAATATGATTAACAATATTATCGGTATCATAATTGAGATAATTCTAGAAACTTTCATTATTTGTTAGCCCCATCTAATAAATTATCTTGAATAATAAATCTTGGGCGGTGCTTCACCTCATTGAAAACTTTACCAATATATTCACCTAGAACAGATAGACTGACTAACTGGACACCACCAATAAACCACAAAGACACCATGAGAGACGACCAACCATCTTTGGTATTACCACCGACATGTTGGACTAAAGTATACAATGTCATCACAATTGAAATGAATACAGTGATAATCCCCAAACTAAGAATTAATCGCATTGGCGCCACAGAAAATGATGTAATACCATCCCAGGCAAAGAGTAACATCTTCTTTAATGGGTATTTTGAGGTACCCGCTTCTCTCGGCTTTCTAGCATAGTAAACTTTAGTGCTCGGAAAACCAATTTTAGGTACAATACCGCGCAGAAAGAGATTACTTTCTTTGTATTCTAGTAAGTGTTCTACTGCTCGCTTAGACATGAGACGATAATCAGCTGAATCTGGAACCATTTCCACACCAATTTTTTTCATCAAAGTATAGAAGCTCTCAGCCGTTGTTCGTTTAAAAGCAGTATCTGTTTTACGTGAATTACGCACACCATAAACCACATCATAACCTGCATGATATTGCTGTACCATTTCATAAATAGCATTAATATCATCTTGTAAATCAGCATCAATTGTTATAAAAATATCGCCATAATCCAGTGCGGCAGTTAAACCGCCTATAATGGCATTTTGATGTCCAAAGTTTCGACTAAAATTGATTCCTGTAATATGCTCATTCTTAGCTGCATTATCAGTAATAATTTGCCAAGTAAGGTCTGCTGAACCATCATTTACCACTAATAATTTGCTAGATGAGGCAACCTCGCCATGCTTAATTAACGTAGTTAAAACTTCATCTATCTCGCCTAGTGATTTGTTAAGCATCTCCTCTTCGTTATATGCAGGAATGACGATCATTAATTTTGGAATTGTCATTTCTATTTCCCCCTAAATATTTATTTAGCACTATGCCTCATTAAATTATTTTTAAAATGATTACGAAAAAAATTAATGAGATAAATCAAAATAAGTGCTCCCCATAGTACTGCTATAAAAATAACTAATCCAATATAAGTTCTTGGTGTAAGATGATGGACCGAGATAACCGCTGATTTTATATTTTGATCAAGACTGATTGCTATATTTCCATGTGGGGTCGCTGAATACTTAACCTGTTTACCGTTAACCTTAACATTATACTTTAACGAACTATAATTCCAGATAGGAATAGTTAACGTACCACGTTTTACATCTTTTACTTTTAATTTAATTTCTTGATTAGTAGTTGGTAATATTTTGAATACTTTCTTCTTATCGTTATTTTCCCCAATATGTCGATATGTATTCATCACAACCTTACTAGGTTGCCAGGGATTTTTTTTATTGTTCCCTGCCACTCTAGGAGCATAATCAAAATAAGCTCTAATACCATTGAGAGCTTCGATATTCTCATTCGAAAATTTAATTCTACTTTGTATCTTGGTAGAAGTATAAAATGTTTTTTCATATACGTTGGTTTGGATAACATACTTTTATCTATTCTTTCTGTGTTTCCCAAGAAAGATAAGAATGTTATAACGGATAGAATAAGTAACAATTTATGAGTAAAATCCACTTTTTTATTATCTCTTAAAAGATAAGCCATAGCTAGTATAATGAAAACACTAAACCATGGTAAAAATCGCCAAGTTGGGGCTTGAATTAATGCAATCGGTGTATCTTTCAAAAATACCCAAGGAAAAATTTGAGAACCCAGTATGAGTATGCTTATTGATAGCATTAAAAGTAGTCTTGTGTCTTTATTAGTAATATACCAATGACTGAATAAATATATTGATAAGACTAAAATACTTAACGAAATATATGTATCCCATCGAGATACTAGCGAAGTTGTTAAAATATCTAATAAATCTTTTGTATACGGATACTCTGAGAAAGGTAATTTAATTGGTGGTAAAAGGCCAGATTTCGATATATAAACTATTCTATATAATATAGGTGAGCTTAAGATAAGCACTATTATTATAGCAGATAGTAAATGTCTGACAATCATACCGATATTATCAAAATAATTCTTCCATAGATATCCGACACATAAAATTATCAAAACAGTAGATGCAATAATTGTTGATATAACATGCGAATAAACAATTAAGCTCATTGTAATACCAAAATACAATGATAACTTATAGTTAAATTGAGTACTTTTAAGGATTTCAATACAATACACTATCAATAATGGGAATAATGCATAAGCTATACCTGAGGCTAATTGTCCATAATGAAAAGATAACAATGTAACACCTGAAAATGAACTAACATAAGCAAGTAGAATAGATTCTTTAATATTTTTAGTTATCAAGTAACAAGCTCTGGCATGAATAATCCAGGTCACTATCATCACTAAACCTAGAATTAATTGCCATTGATGCACTGGTGATAGCCACGATGTAACCAATATAAATGGCCATAATGTAAAATCGGGATACATGCCTGATATAGCCTGCCCTGTATGTGAAAAGCTATATATATTTGTCCATCCCGGTATATGACCATTTAGAAATGACTCTCTAATTTCAAATACTCGACTCACATGAAAAACTGAATCGTTAATACCCGAAAAAAATCATATCTCACGCGAAAAAAGATGAATACAATACTTACTAAAATTATTACCAATAAAAATAATAATTCCTTATTCTTTAAATTTTTAAACATTATTAATCATTTTCCGTTTCTATCATCCAAAGTTGATTCAGGATAACAGTGTATTCTATTTTATTACACAAATACTGTATGATTGCTTACTCACTACTCAGCCATCTTGATTACCTTAATATTTTTAATTCATATCATACGTTTCTTCAAGCAACACCCATTTATTATCTTGATTAGGTAATCTAACTAAAAGATATGGCCCGGAAAGTATCTGATGATTCATTTCTGAAACTTGTACTTTAGTCTTGATAACGTCATATAAATCATTGTTACTACTATTAAAATTACCTTGAACACAAAAATCACTTGTGTTCCACGACCACTGCACGGCACCATCAATTATTTTAACACGCTTTAATTTGTTATCACTTTCTTCTTCAACCCAACTATTAGAAAGCCGACCTAACAGTAAATCTATTGCGTTTTCAGTAGCTCTACCTGTATCCCATGTGAGATACTTATCTTTCATTTCTCGTGTTGGTAAAAAGTCATGAGTATCCTTAGAAATCACTAAATCAATGGCATCACACAAACTATCATATGTCATTAATTTAGTTGGTAATAAATTATCATCTATTAACCCAGAGTTATTACTAACACTAGAAAAATCGGGTGTATATCTCAAAATTGGACGGTTTAGCAATGCAAAATCAAAAATACCAGCACTATAATCTGTTATTAATACATCACTTAATAGATATAGTTTTGTAGTATCTTGTTCGCTCGACAAATCTATCACAAAATCATGATATTGTGATAAATCTGGTAGTTCATCGAATGTATGGGACCACTTAACAACCAACTGTATTCTATCACCAAATTTACGCTGTAAATCCTCTATATCAAAACGTACTTTTGCTTGATAATGGCCATGTCTAATAGCATCATCATCCCGCCAAGTGGGCTCATAAAGAAAGACAGTTTTACTATCATCAATATTAAACTGTCGGCGTAATTGCTTTTGATAATTAGTATTATCTTTTTCTCGAATTAATACATCATTCTTGGGATACCCTGTAGCAAAAACTTGATGTTCTTCTAATTGATATCCTGATATTTTTTGCTGTGACGCAAAAGTGCTATTCGATAATGTATAAGTCCATTGACTAGCATTAGCTAATATTTCCTTCACGTAGTTATTTCTAGTTTTCCCAGCCGAAATCACTTTCTTAATATCAGCACCAATTAACTTTTGAGATGTTCCTTGTCCTGTTTGCAAAACAACAATATCTTGTGGCGGTTGCCATCCTGATAAGAAATCATCATTTATTACCCAATATTTTGCCTTACTTAACAAACGTATACTACGATATTGTTCCATAGATAAGGTTTTGAAGCCTTCTTTTTTAAATAACGATTGATATTGATTATCTTTAGCTAGCCAAAGCAATTTATAGTCAGGGAATTTAGCTTTCATCATATCAAATATAGCTTTGGGACTATCCGATGTTTGTGTGCCACCAAAACTACTAAAAATCACCAATTTTTCATCACGTTTTAACTTTTTGGACCAATAATTTAGTAACGTAATGAATGGTTTTTTCACTTGTAATAGTTTCCAAATAGCATCTCGAAATGCATGTTGATTATATACTTGGCTACTAGGTTCAATATCACCATTTAATACCTGCTCAACAACCTCTTGTGCAGCATTACCTGTTTGCCCATACGTCGTAAATTCTTCATAAAACTTTTGAAGCCTTTGTCTATCAAATTGCTTTAATCTCGTAGTATCACTTAAAACTTCCATCAATTCTTGATTAGTCTTAACAATAGGACCAGGTACTGTATCAACATAATCTAAATATGTTCCCCTATTTTTAGGGTTTGTATACCACTCTAAATCATAAGCATAAAAGACCATTGGTCGATGAAGCATAGCATAGTCAAACATTACCGAACTATAATCCGTTATTAATATATCACTTACTAAATATAAATCCTCTATTTCAGGATAACTACTCATATCAATAACTTGACCAGCATATTGACTCAGGTCTAGTTGACTCGCAATAAAATAATGCAAACGTACTAACAAGATTTGCTTGTCACCTAAATTTTTTACATATTCATCTAAATCAATTTGAAAATCAAAACCATTAGTTTGTCTGTAAGTTGGTGCATATAGTACGATTTCTTTATTCAACGGTAACGATAATTTGTGCTTTAATTTACCAATTGATGAGGGATTGTTATTTTTATTAATTGATCATTTCTAGGAAAACCAGTATGCAAAACTTTATGTTGATAACGAAAGGCCTCAGGGGCAACTTTATCCATAAACTTTGAAGGTGAAACGAGATAATCCCATCGTTCATTACGTTGTGCAAAACGTTCCTGTGTCCATCTTGATGCAAATCTGAAATTAGGTTCATCAAACCCCATGGTTTTCATAAATGTTCCATGTAATGTTTCAATTTCGATTTGTCCTACACGTTTTACATAATTTTGAGGGAAGTTCGTATTTTGTACAAGGTACTTAGCACGGGCCATGTACCACCAATACTCAATACTACCTTTTCTGACTTTCTTACCATTTCCAGTAATAGGTACATTAGGATCATTAAATATCCAAATATTTTTAATCTCTGGATGATTTTCCTGTATATATTCGTAAATCGCCTTTTCATTTGAACTGAACTTGCTAGACCAATAACTATCAAATACCCAAATATTTTTTTTGAGCGGTAACAAACGCATCAGTGGATATAATACCCATTCTGTAAATTTACGACGACGCGGTGTTTTGTCCCAAAATAAATGCCAAATTATATTAGACTTAATCCTCAATGTTCCCATTCTACTTCGCCAAATTACGTGCCTTTGGTGCTTGTAACGATGCTCTTTAGTAAAATCAATCATCACATTATCTAAATGTAATACGTACATCTTACTTTGTGCATCTTTTAAATATAAGTCATAATTCATATTTTGTAGTACATAATCACCATTTGATGTATCAAGTTGAACGATAATATTATGATGATTTTGTTGAATCGGTAAAGTAACTTCTTCATCTGAGTTAACAGCAACTACATTTTTAACATTAACAACGTCGTGTAATTGAAGGTATAATTTATTTTTCTTAAAGTAACCATTATCAACAAGTAGTTTATTTGTATTTAACAATAAATTAAAATGATTATTTACCGTGCTGGATAGTGTCAATATTTCATTTTGCTCAGTAACTGATACATCTGTTCTAGATAACAATAATGTTTTATTATTATCCGATTCAATACTGAAATTGCTAATGTGATCAAAAGTCATATCAGCATCGTTAACCGTTGTTTCCCAAACATACTGATTATCATCCAACTTTTCCAATTCTGATATGTCATTGGATTTTCTACTAATAATCTTTAATAATGAAACTGTCTTATTCGTAGAAAAGACAATACGAATGTTCTGATGGTTATATTGAATTGCATCAACACTTATCAATATCTTATCTTTTTCGTTCTGGATATCAACTTTATCAGCAACATTTAGCACTAATTCCCACGAATGATTAAATGATGATGAGATTCTAGACGCTTCTTCTATTTTAGAAAATTTCTGAGTCTTAGCTGATAATGGATTGCCAACAAATTCTTCACATGTTGCCTCACCAATACGATTAGTTAATTTTATCTTCCATCTACCCGAGCTAATCACATGAGCAATTTTCTGATAATCTAAATTAATAGTAAACGGATCAAAACGCTTAATGTATCGCAATCCCTTACGTTCATAACGCTTACCACGGATAATCTCCACATCTACAGATTGATGATTATCGATATTCACGATTCGCGCATGTATTTCTTCAGAATTTGGAGTGATGTCTTGGAAACCCTCTAAGAACCATTCTCCTTTAATAACAGCATTACTACTTTCCTCATCAAAATACACATCAGTTAGTAAATAGTGCGGTAAAAGCGCATTGTATAAAGAAATTTGGCTTAAAATATCTTTAGATAATGCACTATCTTTTATTTGTAAATGCCCCTTAACTAATTCAAGAGGTGTTTGGTCCAATCTTCTATTGATGTATCGCCTATATGTTGTGAAATCAGCGTTAAAAAAGCAAAATAATAAATTTGCTTATTTAAGGGCATTGTTTTAATAGATGCTTCACCTACTTGTCTTACAAGACGTACAATACGTTGATGGAACTTGAGTAAAAAACTCTCCGATCTATTCTCAAACATTTGTAAATAAATGTTTAAATCATGATCAAACAACTTAAAATCAAAAGATTTCAATACATTATCTGTTTCAGATTTAGATAAAATGATGTTTCTAGCTAACAATAACATTTCTATTCTTTGATCAAAGAAGTCGAGATTGGCACGATCTTGAGTTGCAGAAACATCTCCACGATCACGAATACGCCAAAAATAAACCGTGTTACTAATAATATCTACAGTACGCGCAGTCATATGAGCCATCATCGTAAAAGGAATATCTTCCGCAAACGCTCTATCTTCCGGAAAGAAAATATTATGATCAATCAAAAAATCACGCCGATACATCTTATTCCATACAGTAGTTTCATAAACTAATTCAGGATGCTGTCGAATATTTGTTTGACGAACCGTATCTTTAATGGCTACTTTAAACATGCCAGCTGGATAGGTGTGTGTTGAATTAATATGCTTAACAAAACCGCTTACCATATCTGAATCAGATATTAATAAGCTCTCTACCATTTTTTCATAGGCATTTTTTGGCACAACATCGTCACCATCCACAAAGGTAATATATTTACCATTTGCTACCATAATGCCTTTATTTCTAGTTCTAGCAATTCCTGAATTTTGTTGCGTCATTACTTTTATTTGTGAATACTTTGAAGCGTAATAATTAACTAAATTTAAAGTATCATCACTAGAACCATCATCTATCACAAGTATCTCTAGATTAGGATATGTTTGATTCACTAAAGAATCTAAAGTCTCTTCTATGTAATATTCAACATTATAAGCTGCAACTATTGCCGTTACTTTTGGTAACTTATCTTTTTGTACTTCTAACATAATAGGATACACTCACTATTTCTATATATAGATATCTAATTGTTCATTGTTAAATTTCTAAGTGAAATGAATTCGCAAAAATAGCTATCAGCCCTATTTTGATACTAAAAGTAACTGATAACATACAATATTCATTATAACTTTGTTATGAGTAATCCGTCTATATTATAAAAACAAATTCTATACCATACGAAGATATCAGCAATCAAAAGCAGACCGTGTACCTAATAATCCATAATTTCAAAATCGCTTCAGTATACGCTATTTCAATCCGTTTTTATCTATCCAATAGGTCTGCTGATTTGGAAGCATTATTTTTGCCCACCTTGTTTTACCATTAACGTCCGTCTCTGCTACCACACGGATTCGATAACCATGATATTTTTTAGCACTATCATCACGAACTGCCGTATTTGCCGAAGTATTATACGGACCAGAGCGGTAGAGTCCATCATTACGCATAGTTTGATTAATTTTTGCATAATAATTAACATAACGCGTATTAGCTAGTTGATTGAGTGGGCGCAAACCATTTTTATCTATCCAAACTTCACGATTATTTAACAGCACCTTTGCCCATCTACTCTGACTTACCATAGCTTCTTTCACTACACGAACGGTGGTACCACGATACTTAGATGCCGAATCATCACGTTTTACACTTTGTGCAGAGGTCATATATGGTCCGCTCCAATATAAGCCATCATTTCGATTAACTTGAGTAATCAGCGCAGTATAGTTAGTATCAATCACTGATTGCATCGTTTTATATTGAACATCAACTAATTGGTCTAATTTATAAATATTAATAACGCGAATTATTTTATCGGCATATCGTGTATCCGTCGCATATCTTCCCTCTAACGCCTTAGCTGCTTCTTTATATGTCGACGCATTTTCTTTCCAAGCACCTGCATAGTATAAGCTATCCCAACTTGAGCCATTACGAATTAATCGTGCGTTATCTTCTAATGAATGATAAAAGCTAGGATATTTTTTGAATTTCGCCTGTATTTTAGTATACTTACCTTTTCCGTTATCCTCCAAGGTTGGAAAGCTCAAATATTGACCATTATAAGCGCCCTTCATACCAAAAAATTATTACCGCTCTGTGTTAATTTACTCTGACCATAATTCGATTCCAAGATGGCTTGTGCTAATTGAACAGAGCCATAAATTTGATATTGCTGTGATATTGTTCGAACATCAGGTGCAATTTGATTAATAAACACCATCTTATCATCTTGCTGCGTTGTAACATTCAAATTATCTGCGTGCGCAACTGACGCTCCCGCTAGCGCAAAAAACAAGTTGTACTAAAAGATAGTCCAGCTTTAACGATTTGATTCATGCAAATTTCTCTCTTCCCATTAATAATGCAATGTTATTATCATAACATATGCAAAATCATACAAAAAAGCACGAGCTAACTCGTGCTTTTACTTGATATTAACGATCTTGTGACCGCTCCTGCATCAGGTTTTGATACCGTGCATACCACACATCGACGTACCCTTGAGAAAACGGTCCAATATCATGATTAATCCAATCAACTAAAATTTTAACATGTGCTTTTAATATCTTATCGATATCTGCCGAATAATGCCATTTTTTGCTGTGGACAGCATATTCATCAGCATCTAACAAATGTTTTTCCCCATTTGGGAAAACTTTAATATCGAGATCGTAATCAATATATTTCAACGCTTCCTTATCAAGAACGTAAGGTGAGGCTAAATTACAATAATAAGAGACACCATTGTCGCGTATCATTGCAATAATATTAAACCAATACTTCTTATGGAAGTAAACAATAGCAGGTTCGCGTGTTACCCAACGCCTACCATCATCTTCTGTAACCAATGTGTGGTCATTTAAACCAATGATTGCATGCTCACTGGTTTTTAGCACCATTGTATCTCGCCAAGTTCGATGTAATGAGCCGTCGTGCTTATAGCTTTTGATCGTAATATAATCACCCTCACGCGGTCCGCGAAAATGTTCATCATTACTCATAATTCTACCTGCTCTTTTGACATCGAAGTCCTATTTTATTGTACCAGAACTCACAACCAAATGTTAGCTTTCATCAAGCATTAACTTATCAATTGATTGGTCAATCAATTCGCTGGTATAACCTTTAGCATATAGATTATTCTTGGTTCGATATTTACGTTGGCTTGGTACCTCATGTCGATAACGATGCCATAACTTGGTTGCTTCACGCATAACATTATCTAACTCGACTTCATTACTATTGCTATCGACAAAACGCTCAATCACAATCTGTGCAATATCATAAGAAAATCCCTTGTTAAGTAGTGCTTGAATCACCTTTTGTTGCTTAGCACGTGACGATTGGCGTTGATAATTTTTAGCAAACTTCGCACCCAACTTTTCAGCAATAGCTAGCTGTTCTTCATATGTATAATCGCGTAGTGCTATATCAATTTCATCCTCAGTTACCCCGGCTTGTTTAAGCTCCTGAGCAACAACTAATGGTCCTTTAGGTGCGATATGTTTTTTTGTTGCAACGTAATGCTTTGCATAGTTCAAATCGTCTAAATAGCTCTGCTCTTTAAGCTTAGCAATAACCTGATCTTGAATCGTTACATCAACATCATTATCATGTAACTTTTTTGTACCTGATGAACCGTTCTTAATGTATGCCCCAGATAATTAACTGCAACATGTAAAGCTTTGGCAATTTCGTCATCATATTTAATACGTTGAATGGTTTCATCATCTAATTCACGTCCTTTGGCTAATCCATATTTCACCAAAACGCTTTCCGCAATACCAAAGGCAAAATGCCCATTTAAATCAACATTATATCGGCCCTGTTTTTTTGTGTACTAATTTTAGTAATCGTCTTCATCATTTTTTATTATACGAAAAAAGCGCCAAAGCGCTCTTATCCCTTATCTTTTGTTTCAACATATTCAATCGCTGGATTAAACTTAAATCCATTTAATGAGCCACGAATAATAATCCTTAACTTTTTACCACGAAACTGAACACGTGGTAAAAATAATGTTTTGACGAAGTCTAATCCACCATGCCCAAGGGTTTTAATGTACTTTACCATTGAATGGCGACGACGCGACGTTAATAGTCGGTTACGATACTCTAACATATATCTTGGTAACCGTTCTTCTTGAACCTCGCCCACAATATCACCGGGATTAGGATTTAATTTGCTAGCATGAATAACAATAGAATCTCTCACAAAATATCCTGGCATCGTACGATGTGAACGTTCTGTAAATTCAATATCATCCCCCCAAATGAAATACTCCTTTTGAGGTAAGCCAACTTTTTCAATCAACTCTCTTTTGAAAATTGTTGACACAAAAGTTGCATGCTTAATTTCAACCAAATTATCATGTCCATAAAAAACAGCAGTTTTACCACCATCAGCGGGTGCTGGTACATTCATCTTTGCCCATTCACCATCTAGCCAGTTGACCTTACTAGCACCCCATCCAGCCTCTGGCTTTTCGTTAAACATGTCTAATAGTCGGCTCAATGAACTACGCGTGGGCATTGAGTCATCATCCATTACCCAAACCAAATCATCTTGTGTTTTATGGTAGAACGTTTTCATTCCCCAATTAAAACCACCCGCACCACCTAAGTTTTGTTCTAAATGTTCAACAATAATTCGCTTATCCGTTAGCGTGTTCAGATAATCAAAAGTACCGTCTGTACTAGCACCATTGACAATGATTAAATGCTTTAATGCATCCGTGTCTTGATTGAGTACTTTTTGGATGGACTCTTTCAGTAAGTCAAGACGGTTATAAGTCACAATCACTGCTGTTACTGTCAAATTTGACATATTATGCATCACCTATTACTTTTTCTATTAATGTTTGATCAATCTTTGTCAATTCTTGTTGCCATAACTCCCAAGTATTATGATGCCAAACGCGTTGATAGCCAATATTTAATAACCACTCACTGCGTTTTGTATTAGCACGCATCAATACCTGATCAGCCAACATCATAATGGCCTTCTGATGGGTAGACGCATTCGTCTGACCTATTACCAGTATATCAAAATGAGCATTACCAACAATACGTTGGCCCTTAATTTTTGCTTGTTCAGGGGATAAGGTGTTATCTTGCGGTGATTTATTAACAAAGATACGACTATTCGGCATGACTTGATCAACATGTGTAAAGAACTGATAGCCATACCAATTATCCAACAAATGTCGCTCATAGATGACAAAACTTTGATCCACATTTTGAGGTATTCTTGCCACTATGCCATCATCAAACTGAGATTCTGAAAAATCTTCACCATTAATAAGCATGCGTATTGTCTTAACGGGTTGTATTGCTGGTTGCTTTTGAATGACTGTCGCCACCCGTTCAGTAGCCAAGCCATCATCGTTCGCCACATATCGTTGATAAAAATTTTGATATTGAACACTGAATTTTATTTGAATATCAGATAGATGGTGTATCCAATCTACAATATTTTCTACCTGCCGTGTATATGGTCCTGGAAGTTGATTATCAGCTAAATACGTTCCTCTTGATGTCTGATAATCTGCATTCTGATCCAAGAATAGAATCGGGCGTTGCGTAATCAAATAATCAAAAAATAATGATGAATAATCCGTAATTAAAATGTCTGTGATAGCCAATACATCGTTGGTATCTAAATAATTCGGTACTAAATATGAGGCAAATGCTTCATCTCTTTCAACTAATTGATACACATAAGGATGCGCCTTAAAACGAATATCATATTGCGGTAATTGCTGCTGTAATTGTTTTAGCACAACTAAATATTTTTGTATTTCTTCATAACTAGATGTTAAAGTTGTCGCATCTCCGCTCCAAGTTGGTGCATAAAGGATAACCTTTTGTTGGCTATGTACTAATGCTCTAACCTTTTTTTCAAGCATTGGCTTGAGGCCATTAACTAAGACATCATTTCTCGGATAACCAACATTTAATAGTTGCCCGCGATATAAATTATCTAGACGATAATCCCGACGAAAAATAGTTGTCGTATAAGCATTAGGCATAACTAAGTAATCTGTCATCATCAGATTTCTCAATACATTCCAAGACCCCATTACGCCACCAGGCATCGCATATCCCATTTTTTCAATGGCGTGCCATGCCAAGTGTTAATAAAAATCTGGTCTGATCGTTTAACAAAGATATCAGAAAAAATCATTGCATTTGTCACAACATACTTTGCTGTTAATAAGGCATGCATATGTTCATCAGAAAACTGTATCACCACATGAATCTGTGACCTATCAGATAAAGTTAAATACGCTAAGGTTGCTTGTATTTCTGTTAAATATTGGGATTCTGCCACAATAATGTGTTGCATTTTTGGTTTATTATTTAACCAATGCAATAAGATAGCACGGGGCGAATCACTCAATTGTTGCCCATCACGCATATCATACAAAGCCACGTTTTCATCCAATGGCCACTCATCATAATGATTATCGTAGTATTGCTTCGCTTTATTTTCAGGTGATTGCAAGGCTAACTTATTCTGTCGTTGCCACTGCCAATCCCGCCATTTATAGATTGTTTGTTTAATTAATTTTTGCATAATAAAAAGGCGACCACTCGCCTTTTCATTATACTTGATTTATATCATTAGTTCACTTTTGATTCATGTTCAGTTGCCATATTTTTAGAATTCAAATCTTTTTTAATCTGAGTTGTTGAAATTTCCGGTGTCCGTGCTAAGTAAACCACTTCAGCATCAGTTTCGTTGGCAATAAAGTCAAACTGTCCAGCCCAATCATCCCCCATTACAAAAGTATCTACTTTATATAGATCAACATCGGCTACTTTTTGATCCCATGATTCTTCAGGAATAACAAGATCAACATAACGAATAGCTTCTAAGAGTTGTTTCCGCTTTTCATAAGAGAAATATGTTTTCTTCTGTTTAGAGTTCCAATTAAATTCATCAGTTGATAAAGCAACAATCAGATAGTCACCCATCTCTTTAGCACGGCGCAATAAATTAATATGACCATAATGCAACATATCAAATGTTCCGTATGTAATAATGCGTTTCATCATTTCTCCTTATTGATTGCTTTCAATCTTATCATGAGCAAAATTAAAGTCTTGAGGGATATTGAATTCTTGACGTACCGTATTCAATGCATCATTAATGACTTGATCCATATCAAAATAACGATACTTACCTAGACGACCGCCAAACAAAATATTAGACTGCGTTTGACGTGCTATCTTAGCATATTGCTTGTAAATCTGTGTATTACGCTCATCATTAACAGGATAATAAGCTTCTTTAGTCCGATCCCAGTCCTGCGGATATTCCCGTGTAATAATTGTTTTACCATCATCAGCCAAGCCGTCAAAGTGTTTCCACTCCATAACCCGCGTGTAAGGGGTCTGTGCATCTGTATAATTGATAACAGCATTTCCCTGGTAGTTATCGTTATCTAAAACTTCACTTTCAAAGCGTAATGAACGATACTCAAGTTCACCATATTGATAATCAAAAAATTGATCAATCATACCCGTATAAATAATTCTTGGAAATTCACTGAGCAATGTTTCTTTGTGATCAAAGAAATCTGTATCAGTTAAGATATCAATTAACCCATTACTATCAGAAACCATTTGTTCAAAAATTTGGGTATATCCACCAACAGGAATACCTTGGTAACGATGATTGAAATAATTATTATCATAGATAAAGCGAACTGGCAAGCGCTTTATGATAAAAGCTGGTAACTCTGTTGCCTTTCTACCCCATTGTTTCTCGGTGTAACCCTTAATGAGTTTTTCATAAATGTCTGTTCCAATTAAAGAAATCGCCTGTTCTTCCAAATTACGTGGCTGGCGGTCTCCTAAATCTTTTAAGGCTGCTTGCTTTTGTTCTTCAATTTTATCTTTAGCTTCTTGTGGTGTTTTCGTTCCCCACATTTCGTAAAAGGTGTTCATATTGAACGGCAAATTATATAAACTACCCTTATAATTTGCAATCACTTGATTTTGGAAACCATTAAATGTCGCAAATTGACGAACATAGTCCCATACTTCTTTATTATCAGTATGGAAAATATGCGCACCAAAGTCATGAACTGTAATACCATGCTCTGTATGTGTGTAAGTATTACCCGCAATATGCGGGCGTTTCTCAATAATGAGAGAGCGCTTACCACGTTTGGCTGCTTCATATGCAAAAATCATCCCAAACGGACCCGCACCAACAATTAAATAATCATAGTTTTTAGTATTAAATTCCATTTAATTAACCTCAGCACCTATTGTACACGACCAAAACCAAATTTGCGTGCTAAAAATTTAGTTCCTTTTTTAACCAATTTTGATGTTCCATAAACACAACTGGGACTTCTTGATATTTAATTTGATGTTTAGTTAACCAAACATCTAACAACCGTTCGCTCAAGAAACCATAAACACGGCGCTCATATACTGACCAATTTTGTACTTCTGGTGATAAGCGGTGTTCTACTTTATCGAGAATATCAAACAACCAATCCACATAATCATTAAAGAGCTGACGACGCATAATCAACATATTAAACATGTGCGCAGACGTGCTTGCCATATTGGCTTCAAACGCCTCATTATAATCTGGATAATCTGTTTGGATGACTTCACGCAGTATATCTAAAGATTGCCCGTGATGCGCATGTCGATAATGCGATTCACTGCTTTCAATCCAGTAATGTCTTTTTTAGGTACAATGACATCAACGTGTTGTAACAAATCACGTAATTGCGCTTCACTTAATATAGTATTCAAATTTTTTGACGATTGAAAGTGAAGTATCGTCGATAGTGTACCAATCCCACAATATCTGCTTGACTATTATGTCTCGCCCAATATAAAGCCGTTAATTCATTATATTGTTTATTTTTTATTGATATATTGTCACCCGTATCGTCCCATGTATATTCAGGAAAATGTTCAGATGACAAAGCCGCCCCAACCTGGAGCGGCGTATAAATTGATGCAACTGGCATGGGGGCTATTTTGTGCGCCGCAACCATAATTTCAATTTTTTCTGTCATGAATTTATACCAAATCCGCAAAATATGAACGGAATTTCAAATGTAAGTGCGATCCAATGAATAAAATGATAATCACAAATAACCAAAAGGCAATCGTTGGATACGTATTTTCCCAGAACCATTGATGTCCAAAGAAAGAATTACGCATACCATCTACTAAATAATAAAATGGGTTCATCTCTAAGAGTCGCACGAAGCGTTCATGACCATGTCCAAAACGATCTGAAACTGAGAATAACGCACCAGATACCCAGAAAACAAAACGCATCACAGTTTGCATAATTTGTTGATAATCACGAATTAGTACCGTAATCGTCGCATTAAAAATACCAAATGCATAAAGGAAAGCAAACGCAGCAAACATATAATAGAATACCTGTAACCAATAAAAAGTGACGGGTAAGCCATAGAAGACTGACATCACAACACCAATGACTAACATGTAAAGGAAAGCATTAAAGTTCATCAATGTTCTCATCATCGGCATGATACTCATCGGGAACTTCATCCGAGCAATTTGCCAGATGTTAGCTGAAATACTCCAAGTCGTATCCATAAATGATGTATTAATGAATAACCATGTAGCCAAACCAACGATTAACCAGGGCATGTACGGAATGCCTGTCACATTACTGGAAGAATTAAATCCAAGTCCGAAAACAATCCAATAAGTCGCAACTTGCATAAACGGGTTCAAAAATAACCATAGATTACCTAGCGCATGATTTTGGTAACGCGCTTTTTTCTCGTAATTGGCCAAGCGCACCATTACAGGTGCATATTTAAATTGTTCTTGTAAAACAAGCCAAACTTCTTTCATAACCAGTTATTACCCCCACATCACATATTGATAAATAGTAAATAAAAAACCAACCGTTGCAGCTGCCAAAACAACCCATGATGTTACTGGTAGATAATCACCAACTGCTAGATGTGTGCTTAAACGCTGTTTATCTTCTGCTGACAATCGTTCATCATTACTAATTCGCTTAGCCAATTCTTGTTCATTGAAAGAAACTTGCTTTGCCTTTTGTTGCTTTTGATAGTCTGACTTTTCTTTATTGCCAAGCCCTTTAAACCAGCTATTCCACTTTTCGTAATCCTTAACAATTTCTTCAGTTGGTCCCATTGCTCGCATTTCACCATATTGTATCCAAATGGTTTTATCCGTGAAATCACGCACTTGACGCATGGAATGTGACACAAAAAAAATCGTTTTCCCTTGTGCCTTGAATTCATTCATCTTAGCCAACGCCTTTTGCGAGAATGTTTGATCACCAACTGATAATGCTTCATCAATAATTAAAATGTCTGGATCTTGATGGACAGCAATCGAAAAACCTAACTTGGACTTCATACCAGACGAATAATCTTTAACCGGTTGATCGATAAAGTCACCCAAATCAGAAAACTCAACAATTTCATCCATCTGTTCATCGATTTCTTTGTTTGTGCGCCCCATCATCAAGGACTTCAAACGAATATTCTCGCGCCCTGTCAGGTTACCACGTAATCCGGCACCAATGGTCAACATGCTTGTTTCACCATTAATTGTGAGTTCGCCGGAAGCAGGTAATAATAGCCCACTCAAAATATTGAGTAACGTTGATTTTCCAGAACCGTTAACACCAACGATACCAACAACATCCCCTTCATACACATCAAAGTTAATGCCTTTTAATGCCCAAAATTTTTGTGGTCCCTTACTTAAAGGGTTTAAAATGGCACGAATTTTTTCAGATTTTGTTTTACCCAAATCAAAGGTTTTCGTTATATACTTTGCTGAAACCTTCAGCTTCTTCTCGTCAGGCATCAATATGCTCCTTTAGATTTAAATATAGCAATGAGATTCCTAAACACAATACCGATATCGTACCAAAATCCTGCATTCGCAACATATTCCAATTCAATATCCGTTCGTTCTGGATATTCAATCAATGAACGCCCACTCGCCTGCCATAAGCCTAAAGCGCCTGGTCGTACAGATAGGAAAATATCAACGCGATCACCATACTCTTTTAGTTCTTCTTGAACAACTGGCCGTGGTCCAACTAAACTCATATCACCACGTAACATATTCCAAAATTGTGGAATTTCATCTAGTGTAGATTTTCGTAGGAATACCCCCAACTTAGTAATTCTAGGGTCTTCATTCGTTGGTAATTTATAACCACTGGCAACAAATTTCTGGTAAAGTTCAGGATTAGATTTCAAAACTTGTTCAGCATTTGGAATCATTGAACGAAACTTATAAATTTTGAAATGTTGACCATATCGCCCCACACGTTCCTGAGCAAAAATAACAGACGCATGCGGACTATCAACTTTTAGCAGGATAAAAATCACGACAAAAATTGGCGATAACACCATTATCCCCAATAAAGCAAATACAATATCGATTATACGTTTGGCAATAAGATATGCCTTATACTTTGGCTTAATATTCAACATCTTTCTAACATGCTCGAAAGCATCAACTTTCTTTTTAATTATCTGGTCCTCAATTAATGAGGAGACAACATAATTTTGGACAAAGATGGCAGCTTCCTTATAATCCAATAACTTCCATTATACCGTGTTTTATTTAACTGAACATAAAATATTCAAAAATAAGGCAAGCTGGTCAATTCATACTATGATTTATTTATCAGTAAGCAACCACGTTTTAATATCTTCAACGATAGCCGTTTGTATATAGTATACCTTAATAAGTTGGAACGCATCACTATCACGAATCACGATTGTCATATGTGCGCCTTGGCGTCGTTTCAACAACCCATACCACGCTCTAGTTTGCATACCTTGAATACGATCTCGCTTAATATAATACGTTCGTTTAGTAAACAAGCGATTCGTCTGTAGCATCAGCATATCATCTTTTATAGCAATACTTTGATCATGAGACCACAGCAATGTTTGAGACAAAATCAAAATACACAAACCCATAATCATTACGACAATAAATGATAACACCTCTGTTTGTTGTAAAATGTGCCATTGCCATTGATGACTCAACACAGCTAAAACCACAACTACTGATAAAACAATTGCTAATAAAATACCGTAGATGAAGCGTAAACGCAACCACAAGGCAGCTTTTATTCGACTATCGGTCTGCACTGGTATATCAAATTTAAAATTTGGTAAGAGCTGTTGTAACATTTTCTGACTACGATTAGTTTTAATTACTGGAACAATGACCGTTTGCGATTCATCTTCACTATCTTCTTTTTTATTAGCAGCAAGATTTGCTGTCACTGTTTGTAAACGAAATAGCCGACGCAACAATGTTTGCGCCACGCAAATGGCTTGTATCCTTGATGTCCGTAACTGCATGGTATGCTTTGACAATAAACCACGCGCTATTGTCAATTGATGACCATCACGCACCAACACAAATTGATAATAACGATTGATGATTTTAAACATCACAATCATTGTCGCAATAATTAGTGCGAACAACCCCAACACACCCAAGAGCACAAATGATGATTGTAATAGAAATTGATTGACTATTGTCTTAAATCGATTCGGCAACAAGTCATCAAACTGCGTCCAAGCCGCAAACATTGCACCAGCAATTCCAAACCCACTTAAAGAAGTCAGTGAATAAATGAATAAATCTCGAAATTTAATTTGGTAACGTGCAGAATGCTGTTGCGCCTTTTTCGTAGTTGACGGTTCTGATGCTTCTGCATTTCTACTTTGTGTCAAATCTGTTGCCTTCGTTTGCATTAAACGTCGCTGTTGCTCAATTTTTGTGACTTGCTTCACTGTGATTGCTTTTAAAACTGCATCTGGTTTACCCTGCCCAGAAGTATCAATTTGTAAATTAACTAATTCAAAAGGCTGTAAGTAAATGGGCTGTTCACGCGTGAGTGTTTGAATACGTTCAAATGGGATATGAATTTGTTGCTTATTCACAATGCCATGATAAATTGTTATTTCTGACTCATTAAATTCATAAGTAAAGTAAAACCATTTAATTAAATTAAAAAGCGTGCTTAATACAATAAAGCCA
This sequence comes from Leuconostoc fallax KCTC 3537, assembly GCF_000165675.1. Classification (GTDB taxonomy): domain Bacteria; phylum Bacillota; class Bacilli; order Lactobacillales; family Lactobacillaceae; genus Leuconostoc_B; species Leuconostoc_B fallax. The sequence goes on from NZ_AEIZ01000015.1 coordinate 316,057, forward strand.
ATCATAATTAGTACTTTTTCGCCAACTGATAATGAATGCCTTAATATCACAAAAATAATTATCGGGAAGAAAAATGCTTTAATCAAGCTTATTAATTCAATTAAAATTGTAATCGGATGTTGACGACGACGCTTATTCATCTTCAGCTACCTCGCGTGCTTGCAATGCAGCATTAATTAAACGTTGACGTAAATTTTGCGCCGTGTGATTATCAATATAATTAATACTAAAATTATGTGCAGCCGTCACAATAGTTAAATTGTTTAAATGAAATAACCGCGATATAGGGCCTTGCGTAATTCGTACATTTTGGATTCGATTCAATGGGATTAACTCAGCCTTTCGAAATAAGAACCCTTGATAAATATCAACACTTTCAGCAGCCATTAAATAGCGATTAAAAGCATATCGGTAAGGTATCAGTATCATGGGGATGACTGAAATAACAACCGCCACACCTCCCACGATTTGAAACCATCTTTGCCAAAAGTTGGGCATACTTTTTATTGCAAAGTACCATGCTGCCACTAAACAAATAATAATCACCAGCATGATGATTAATTGCTTTAATAACCAAACGCGTTTCACACGTTTAGGTAACACCTGCGCGTTAGTTGGAATATCCATATTTCTTCTCTCTTCACTCTTTTATTCATTTGATTTTATCAGATCTGTTTTGTGATAACTAGCACAATTAATCAAAAACAAATTAAAAAGCTAAGCCTAAGGCTTAACTTTTTAATTAAATCGGCCAAGACGATTAGCCAAATGAGAAATACTAATAATTAATTTTCTCGAAACAAGTTGCTGGCTAATTATATTCAGCTGTTCATCTTCTTTATAATAAATACCCGCTAAAGTTCCTGCTAATGTTGGAATCATGGTATTCGCATGCCCATGCATCAAAGCTTTGTTTAATGCATCTTGATAATTTTCGCTATTTAATAAGCTCCAAACTACTGCTTCTAACGTGTTAGATGCCTGCCCGTCTAACTTAAAATCAGCAGCAGAGCTATTAGAAAAGTCAGGCAAATTCATTGCATCAAAATCTTTCAGTTCACCCGCAAATACCTGATGTCTTGAATAGTATTCAAAACCAAAAGCCAAACCATTTTCGACCGAGTCAAATAAATTCTTCCCGTCTAATATTTGGCTAATAATCAAGCTTAACATACCAACTGATACCAGAGCACCTTCATGATTATGCGTCAAACCAGCCACACGGTGCAATAGTAACATCGCACGTTCATCGTTAATAAAAGCAGAACCAAAACGATGATGTAAATACAACGCAACGGGTATCATTCGCGCCAAAACACTATCTGAATTGGATGCTTCGTCGACACCACCACTAGCTAGTAAATCGCGATTTTTGCTGAAACGAAGCATCGAACTTTGAATAACATCATCAATTGATTGGATAGTTTGTGCTGGTGCATATTGCCGTCTTTTATACCAATTCTGCAACCGTAACATCACATCATTGAATTGATAACCACGTGACAAACTGGATACCGTAGCCAGCGACATACTTGTATTAGCGCCCCACTTTAAAGGATCTGTAAAATTGTCAGGTTGATGAACTAATATCTCTTGTTTGCTACTAGGTAAATACGCTAAACTTTCACCAACTGCCATCGCAAGCAAGGTTCGTTCAATCATTGTTTGTTTTTTTGCCATAATAATATTCTACCATGTCATCGAATCTTGCTAACTATTAATCAGTGAATATTGAAACCTTATTTCGGTTTACTCATTACATTTTTCCAAAAGGCGTTCACGATTTCTGCAGCAATTTTGGTATCTGTACCATCCAAATAATTATTCATCCCTGGGATAGCTAGTGCTAAGGCCATCGGTTGCCCTGGTACATATAAAATAACTGATTCCGTAACTGTAGAGTTACCATTCGTTGTTGTTTCGGCAGTTCCTGTCTTTGCATTCACTTTTGGTGATAATTTGTGCAAGTCTGTGCCACCCGTGTTCCATGGACTAGAACCATTGGCAACCAAGTGCATTCCTTCTTTAATAACGCGCCATTGCTCAGATGTCAATTTTACTTGACCCTGCAATGTTGGTGAAGAAGACCATACGGTTTTTTGTTGATCATTATTGGCGGTTGATTCAGTAATTGAACCAACCAAATGCGGTTGAACGAGGTAACCACCATTTGCGATGGCAGAAACATAACGTGCCATTTGCAAAACGGTATATGAATCAAAGTTACCAAATGATTCATACAATAACTTACCGTCTGAATTACCATCAGTGGGTCCTTTATATCCAGCCGTTTCACCCACAATATCAATCCCTGTTTTTGATCCCAGGCCGAATTGCCCAAATCCATTTCGAATCACTTGGAATGTTCCTGATTTCAATCCCAAGGCTGCACCCGAAACATATTTTTGACCACCAATCATCATAGCCAGCTGTACCATGTATGTGTTAGAAGAAACTTCCAAAGCTGTTTGAGCTGATATGGATTTCGGTGTTCCTGCCTTATTCCAATATGATGTGATAGAAGGCGTTCCAGACAGTTTAATTGCCTGATCTGTTAAAGTATTATTTTCTGGTGTAATCACACCATGCTGCAAACCAGTTGCAAGCATGGCAGGCTTAACTGCTGACCCCATGACAATGGGATGATTAATATTTCCCAATGGATTAGTTGTTTGCTTATTCGTTGTGTGATCTCGATCCACACCTGCCATGGCATAAATACCACCCGTATAAGGATTAATGACAGTTGCATAAGCACCCTCAGTATCGCCATCAGGCATGTTCTTTTCAAGAATTTCTTGAACAGATTTTTGGAATTTAGCATCAATTGTCAGCTTTAAATTATCGCCGGCCTGACCTTTATATTTAATGTTGGAAACAACTGAACTACCATCAGTTGATGATTTAACCACAGTTTGCGAAGCAGAGCCTTTTAAGGTTGCCTCATAAGCTTGTTCCAAACTTGAATTACCCACAGGTTCATTTTGAGAATAACCTTGTGCAAGTAGTGTATTCACACGATTCTCTGGTAGCCCCGTTGCTTCGTTTGTAACATTTCCGATTAATGACTTAAATTCTTCACCTTGTGGATACTGTCGTGTCCAGCTAATACCAATTTTAATACCCGGGAATTGCGATAACCGTTCACCAATTTTAGCTAATTCAACAGATGTTAAATCACTTTCTTTAATAAAGGTTGTAGATAACTGATACGCTCCTGACATCCGTTGGAAAATCATTGCTTCGTTATCATCCTGACCGTTCAACAACGACTTATTGGCTTTTAAGTAAGCGACTTCTTTATTTAAAACGTCACTCGTTGTTAACGTCTCACCTTTTTTATGATCTTTCGTAACAATCTTTTGTATCTTTTCGGCATTTTCTGTATTGGCTAAATAGAAATCAATTCTAGCACGATCTGTTAACCGTTGCGTGTCAACGGTTAAGTATTTACCTAAGCCAACTGCCGTTTTACGCATCGAGGCACTATTCATATTTGTACCACGCGTAAACGTAATCGCTGTTTGTGCTTTATTGCCTGTAATGATTTGACCTTTGGCATCATAAATCAATCCTCTTGGTTGATTCCCCTTCTCAACAGTCTCATCACTACGATTGACTTCCGCTTGAAAATCAGCACCCTGTTTGATTGTCAAAAAAGCCAATTGTAAAATCAAAGCAATCATTAATGTTAAAGTGATTGCTAATAATAGTTTGAGTCTTGCCGGTAAATTAACTCTGGCGTCTTGTTTGCCGTTCTTATCTTTTAAATATGGATTTCGTTGCATCATAATAATAATAGCTTCCCCTAATGCACTTTACACTCAAATTAGTGTACCACAAAGTCATAGCAAATCGCTAAAAAACCCCCATAAGCAATGGCGATTTGTTATGCTTAACTTGTAACTTGAAATAGGAGTTTATTATGCTGAAAATATTAAAAAAATCATCTTATCGCCGTTAGCACTCTGTTTCTGGATTCCACTTATTGTCATGATAAGTTATTTTGCTTATCGCCATATGGCACCTTTCGGTACTAACTCCATTCTTACTGTTGATTTGGGTCAACAATATATTGATCAATTTGCAATGTTTAGACATACGCTATTAGCACATCCTAGTAGTTTCTTCTATTCATTTAGTAATGCGCTAGGTGGCGATATGCTTAGCGAATGGGCATATTATTTGATGAGCCCCTTTAATCTACTTTTTTACTTGTCACACCACAACAATTACCATCTATGATCCTAATTGTCACTGTCTTAAAATTTGGTGCTGCTGGCCTTAGTTTTGGCTGGGTTATTCAGAAATTAAAATTCCAAAATGGCTACAGCACGCTACTATTTGCCATTAATTATGCATTATCCGGTTGGTTTATTGCAAACGATCTCAATCTACTCTGGTTGGACGCCGCTATTCTCCTACCGCTGGTAATTTATCATCTTGAACGTTTATTTACACAAAAGAAGTGGTGGCGCTATAGTTTAATATTAGCTGCTACTATTATTAGTAATTATTATATTGGTTATATGATTGCACTCTTTGTTTGCCTATATTTCATCTGGCGCTTAACTTGGACAAATCAGATACAATCCCGTTGGCTAACAATTCGTCATTTTATCATGGGTAGCTTAGTAGCTGGTGGCCTAAGTGCCTGGCTAATTCTACCAACCTTTTATCAACTTCGTCTGGGCAAAGCGCAGTATCAATCAACATGGCACAATGGTTTTGATAACAACCCGCTGCATTTGCTCTTCAAATTAATTCCTGGTAGTTTTAATTTTGATCAAATGCAACAAGGCGTCGCTAATATCTTCGTTAGTAGCCTCATTCTGATTACTGCATTACTTTTCTTTATCAGCCATCGTTTCTCAAAGTCCGTTAAACTAGGCGCCTTATGTCTCTTATCGATTCTGATTTTAGCTACAACATGGGCACCATTGACATTGGTTTTTCATGGTATGCAATATCCCGTCTGGTATCCTTATCGTTTCAGCTTTATGATTAGCTTTTTCTTGATTTGGTTAGGCGCAATGGCTTGGAAAAAACAGAGTCCTTATCCTATAAAACGGTGTTTGTTTTATTGCTTAGCTATGCTGGTATCATTCTTTATGCTTGGCAACAAGATAAAACCATTAACTATATTAATCACACTAGTATTTTAGTGTTTGCCGCATTAGCTCTTGTCATGCTCTACCAACTCTCACGCAAGCAACACGACCATTTGTGGCTCATCATTATCACTTGCTTAACTATCACTGAATTAAGTGTTAATACTAAGCTTACATTGGATAACTTTTCCTATTTAACCAACACAGAATATAAGCGCACAGTTAACGCACTCCAAGAAGCCACAAATGTCTTAAAACAAGATAAAAACTGGTATCGCGTCGCACAAACATATGAACGAACACGTGGCGATGGGATGATGCTTGACTTCTATGGTGCGGCACATTTCAGCTCAGCCTTATCCAAGAGTACGCCACTATTCTTTAATCATTTCGGACAAGCTGAGGGTGATAATTATGTGCTGTATAGTAACGGTACATTACTCAGTGATAGTCTGCTGGGGATGAAATACATCGTTTCACCTAATGGTAAAGATAAAAATCAGCCTGGTGACCCCACTACACATATTATGGCTAATCGACCAGATACATCTGCCTACAAGCTTAAAAAAGTAACAGCTAAAAATGTCATTTGGCAAAACCCTTATAGTCTGCCCGTTGCCTTCGCCGCACCTAAGGCTGTGACATCAGTTAAAATGCTCTCAAACAGCCCCGTTCAAAATCAAAATAATCTATGGCAATCCATAACGGGAGATTCAATTATACAAGCCGTAAACTTTACTTCAGCGGTTGGCCATAATGTGAACGCCCCTAATGTTATCACTAATGCTGTAATTAGACGTCAAAACAAACAGCAACCAGCAAGTTTAGATTTAACATTTACACCACAGTCTTCTGGTAGTTACTACCTCACGCTCGGTGGTTCAATGAAAATTAGTGATTTTAATATTTTGCTGAACAATCAAGTTATTAAACAGTTCGACTCTTATCGACACACAGTCATTATTAATCTGGCAAGAAATGTAAAAAACAAACCACAAACACTAACCTTTCAGCTCAAAAACCAGCAGCAGTTGAATCTTGAAAATGTGACATTATATGCTCTAAATCAAAAAAATTCCAAGATAACGTTGCTAACATCAAATCTAACGCGCTGACTATAACGCATCGTAATGAACGCCAAATTTCGGGTACCATTACGACGACGACGCGCAAACCAACTATTTTCACGACAATTCCTGCAGCGCCTGGATGGCACGCTGAAGTCGATGGCAAAGCTATCGCCATTAAGAAGAGTGCAAATTACTTCATTACCATACCTACAAAAGCAGGTCATCACCACATCAAGCTAACTTATACACCACCGTTATTACGTGAAGGTATCATACTTTCTATTATCGCTATTCTGCTATTACTAATAGATATATTCTATCGAAAAAGTCAGCGTCACCTACATTGAAAATATGAAATAATACTTGCAACTCCTTGTTGAGCATGCTATGCTTTGTACGCTATATTTTACGCGTCAATGCGTACTTGAAAGGATAAATAACATGTCTGAAGAAAAAACATTTCCAATGACGCTTGAAGGCAAGACATCATTGGAGCAAGAATTAGACAACCTCATCGCAGTTCAACGCCCAGAAATTACTAAACGCATTCAAATCGCTCGTTCTTACGGCGATTTATCAGAAAATTCAGAATATCAATCTGCTAAAGATGAACAGGCCTTTGTCGAAGGTCGTATTCAAACCATTCGAAAGATGATTGAAAATGCAGAGATTATTGATGTTGCAGATACAGCTAGTGACGAAGTTTCTCTAGGTAAAACTGTTACATTTAAAGAATTACCCGATGAAGAAGCTGAAACATACACGATTGTTGGTTCAGTAGAAGCAGATCCACTATCAGGTAAGATTTCTAACGAATCACCTATGGCTAATGCATTGATCAATCACAAGGTTGGTGATACCGTTGATGTACCATTACCAAATGGAATTAATATCAAAGTAGAAATACTATCTGTTAAGTAATTGAATATAAATAAAAAA
>NZ_AEIZ01000014.1 GCF_000165675.1 Leuconostoc fallax KCTC 3537
CTTTTTTATTCCATAATTCCTAAGAAATAGCCAATACCAATAAAGACATTTCCCCATAAGAACGCACCGATAACAACATTTATCATATAAAATTTAAATGGCATCCCCATAATACCAGTAATGTAACTCGTCATATGCCGCACGCCAGGGATATAGTAACCAAAAATCACTGCAAAATGACCATATCGATGAATACATTTTTGCGCCCAAGTATAGGCCTTGCGATGTTGGAATCGTTTTGTAAACAATTTTCCCGAGTATTTCCCAATCATATAACTAATCGCCATACCCAGAGATGATGAAAGTGTTGCCACAACGATCGTCAAGAAATAAGTGAGGTGACCATTTCTAACAAAATAACCGGATACCGTCAATAAAATTTCATCGGGAATCGGTAAGCCAATTAACCCCAATACCATCGATGCAAAAATAATAAAATAACCATATTCTGATACTAATTGTTCTATTTGACTGACTGCCAATGTGCCCGTCCCCCTATGATATCACCAACATTGATTAGCATACCTTCTGTTAATGTACTAGATAGCTTATATTCTGACTGATCTAGTAGTAGTAATACCGATGAACCAAAAGAAAAAAGCCAATTTCTTCACCGATACACTGTTTTGTCGGTACTTGAGTGAGGTGTGTCGTAATTGAATTAATATTCATTGCTCCAATCGCAATAAAATATGATTGCTCATTCATACAGTACACATGTCGATAATTCTTAGCATACAATTTTTCCGTGTATTTGAGACCCATATCATTAACCGGATAGGAATATTTCCCCAAGGCTTTTTGATATTGAAAACTTGCAGTCACTGGTGCATGGAAGCGATGATAATTTGCTGGACTTAAATAAAACAAGACACAGGCATAGTTATTTGTTATGTCCACTTCTTGTCCGAGCAATTCACTTAGTGTATACGTTTGATTTTTGATTAAAAACTGTGTCTGCCCTTTAGTTTCACCAACGAAAGCAATTTTACCCTGCACAGGACTTATAATGTCATCTGTCGTCATATCAAGATTGCTTAACTCTTGTTGCTGGCTGAATGGTAAGCACCTCGTAAAGAAATCATGCAAACTAGCATACTGCTTACCATCATCTTTAATCTTAAAAAGCGCACGATATGGTGCTATAAAAAACGACTTAAACGTCGTCGACTTACTCGATTAATGAACGTTGAAGTCATCATATTATTACTCAGTGTACAGACGAAGTCATAAGCGAATTTATTCACTATCTAGCATTCCTTTCAAACTTGGTACTTTAACTGGCATAATCATACTTATAGCTAAAATCAGAATCACAAGAATGAGAAAATATAAATTTAAATTCATGCTAATAACTAATACAAAAGCTGCAAACGGAATAGGTACGCCATGAAAACACGATTGATTAGCATATTTTGTATTATACAGTGATAAACGAAAAGCACCTGCTAGCAAGAAAAACATTAGCATAATAGCAATCGTACTATCATAATGACATTTAATGAAAATAAATAGTGATGGAATAATACCGAATGCAATATAATCAGCAAAAGAATCTAATTGTGTGCCTAATTCACTCGCAACATTTAATTTACGTGCTACTGCGCCATCTAATACATCAAGCACTAGCGCAACAACAAAGAACCATACCCATAAATTAGTTGTGCGTGACACTAACATAAAAATGCTGATAAGACTAAGGGCCATACGAAAAGAAGTTAAAATGTTAGGTAAAACTTTAAAATTAATCATATAACCATCCTAACAGCTGATATGTCCTTTTTAAGACATATTTAAACTTTCTTAATTTTTGATAACGTTTACGCTGTTATTTTACTCGTACTAGTTTTTTGGTTGCCAAATTTTCATTCTAAAATTCAACAATCACAGCACGCATTGTTCTTATCTCGTTATGAATGTTTAATCGTTACAATTAATGCTGCTTTGTTATTATACGTTCTCATACAGATATTATCTCTAACCATTATTTTAGCGTACCGTTATAATGCCGTTGCTTGTTATAATGATAAAATCCCGGATTACGCAAAGGTAACCGCTGAATACAATAATTTACAAAATCATCATACACTTCTGAGCGCTGATGAGCTGGTATTTTTTGCCAAGCCAAATTATCTCGTATCCCCTTTTTAACAATATCCGCATAGCGACCAGTTGGATAGTCCTTTTCATACTGCCAATATGTGGTCTGATAGCTATTCGTCGCTAATCGGCGAATATCAGGGTCGTCTGGATGTTGTACATCCAACCGCCGATGACTATGATGATCCAAGAAATCTAGCGTCACATTTTGTCCGATTGGTAAGCCATAATTGAATGATGCCGTATTAGCAATTGCAGCAATTGTCGTTAAATCATAGTGCATCGGATCGCTATCCACCATCTGATTAGAATGAATTTGATAAAGTGTCCATTCACTCACAAACTGACCGCTCACTAAATCCACAATAAATTCTGACATACGACTATGCTTTGTCACTTGTATTTTCATATTTTTAGGATAGTCCCATGTTTGATGACTCAAAAAGCGGTTATGATAATTAGCACCAGTACTATAATCAAATTTCAAATGAAACTTTTGACCATATTTTAAGAGCTTCTCCAAGTCGTTACTACCCGCAAAATGCTCTCGAATATAGATAATATTATGTCGATCGATGTAACTCCTAAATAAATGAATTTTTCGTGCCACATCAGCATGAGGCCCATCTGTCGCATATTGTTTTAAAGATTTTTTAGGAAATGCCCGTTGCACTTGTTTTCTTAAATAGCGCAAAAATTGGTCATGTGGCGCCATTGTTGGACTAAAACTGTAGCGCTGTCCTAATTGCAAAAAACCGTGCTGATCAATCACTGCTGTGCATTGCTGTAGTATTAATGCCAACTTATCTGCTGCTGATAGTCGACTAGCACGATACATAACTGTATATAGCGGTGAACCAATTTGATAACAATTTTGCTTAAGCTCTAGCGCAAGTTTGGGTTTCATTGGCGCAACAACACGACGAAATATACTGCTGACATATCTCCGGTAAGCCTGAATTGCAGCAAAATCCCACCCCTCATCTTTTAAAAATGCTGCTGCCTGTGTTGTACTTAATTCATTCGCCATACTGATTACTGCCTCATCTTTATCCATGACATCATGAGTTATTATAACGCGTATTGTTTCATCACATCAAAAAGACCACCTTATCAGCTTAATGATAAAGTGGTCATATGAGTGCAGATGGCGGGAGTCGAACCCGCACGCCCTAAGCGGGCACAGGATCCTTAATCCTGCGCGTCTGCCAATTCCGCCACATCTGCAATACCATACTATTATAATCATTTTTATTAGAATTATCAATAGTCTAATGTCATTTATGTTCGATTAATTAACTGTAATCGCCCACCACATTGTCGGCAGCGATAATGCGTAACTTGGAACCGTCTAATACGAAAAATATCATGTCGATTTTCACACTGATAATGCCAATAATGTTGTGATATTGCCAATTTAGGTGCATATCGTATACCACCAACATGAGCAAGTAATGTTTTAAAATCCTGGTCCGCATGACGATACCCTTTATGCATCAAATGTAAATGATAATGCACCAATTCATGCTTAATAATCGCTTCAAATTCAGGAACACTAATCATTTTAGGATTGAATTCCAGATTATGTGTTTTCAAAATATATCGTCCACCCGTTGTCCTTAAACGCACATTAAATATTGCTTGGTGCTTAAAAGATCTTTTGAAATCCTGCTGTGATATTTTTTGTACTAAGTTTTGTAATTCATCATTCGTCATCCATTTTATTGTACAAAAAACAGCGACGTTTGTCGCTGCTTTTTATCTACTAGCCATCATAATTTTCTGAATATTCGTTTGAATTTTACCCATGTAATCTTCTTGGTCTTTTTCAGATTTTTTGAAAGCTTCATTGTCGACACTTTGGTCTGCAATATGCAATGCATCACTCATCATCTGTGTTGCGTCAGCATAGTTTTGATAGTTTTTAACTAAACTTTTATGTGTACCTAACAAACGAACAGGTGCTTGTGCATGTTGCAATGTTTGTGCATTATTTTGATAGGCACTTACTGTGTCTTCAAACTCTGCTTTAATTTCAGAAAACTCTGCCTGAGATAACTGCGTCAAATCTTGCGCATCCATTGCGGTTGCAAGTTTTGAAAAGAATGGTTCAACATTCGTTGCAATTTCTTCAGTTGAAACGAGTACTTTTTGTAATGTTTGCACATATTGTTGTGCTGCTTTTGGATTAAATTTAGCCACTTGAATTCTTACCTTTTGTTGAATATTCTACGTTGAATCAATTTTACCAGTTCAACGACAATAATGATACTCAAACCGGCAACTAAGACAATTCCCCACTGATAAGCATCTAAGTGTGTCACATGGAACACTGGATTAAGTGGTGGAATAACAACAACAGCGGCCATAACTAACAGCGAACCAACCAAGGCCCAATTAAACATTTTGTTCTTAAAGGCTTGTGGTCCAAACATTGAACCATAGACAGACTTAACGTTAATGGCGTTGAACATCTGCATTAAGCCAAGTGTCATAAATGCCATTGTCAAAGCATCGGCATGGGCCCAATCCGTTTCAATGTGGACAGGATGTGCCAAAGCAAAGCCGTAAACAGAAAGTACGATAATTGCTTGCAATGTTCCTTGCCACAAAATAGCTGGTCCAACCCCGCCGGATAGGAAACTTGCGGTTCGGCCACGCGGTGTGCGCTTCATAATACCTTTTTCAGCAGGCTCGATACCTAACGCAATAGCTGGTAACGTATCTGTCACCAAGTTAATCCACAAAATCATAATTGGCGCTAAAATGTTCCAACCTAACAATGTCATAACGAAAATTGAAATAACTTCTGCTAAGTTAGAAGCTAACAAATATTGCAACGCCTTTTGGATATTGGCAAAGACCTTACGCCCTTCTTCAATTGCATGCACAATAGTGGCAAAGTTATCATCAGCCAATACCATATCAGAGGCACCCTTAGACACTTCGGTACCTGTAATACCCATTGCAATACCAATGTCAGCAGCCTTCAATGCAGGTGCATCGTTAACACCATCACCAGTCATGGCAACAATCTTGCCCTTCTTTTGCCATGCGTTCACAATTTTAACCTTATGTTCTGGTGCGACACGCGCATAGACACTATAGTTAACAACGTTATCAGCAAATTCTTTTTCAGTCATTGCGTCTAAATCAGAACCAGATATAACCGCGGTATCTTTGTCCTTTTCGTCCAAAATACCGAGTCGCATCGCAATAGCCGCTGCAGTATCACGATGATCACCAGTAATCATCATTGGTCGAATACCTGCAGCCTTCGCTTCAGCAACCGCTTGAGCAACTTCAGGACGTTCAGGATCAATCATACCAACGAATCCAGTAAAGACTAAGTCATTTTCAACAACATCAGATGTTAATTCATTTGGTATTGTAGCTGATAAGCGATATGCAAATCCCAAAACACGTAATGCTTGTTGTGCTAATTCAGAGTTTATATCTAATAACTTTTGACGAATATCGTCACTTAACGCAATAACTTCGCCGTTCATTTCGATTTGTGTTGAGCGCTTTAACAACTCATCAGGTGCACCTTTAACCGTAATAATATGGCCATCTGGTGCTGGATGAATGGTTGTCATTAACTTTCGATCCGAATCGAAAGGCAATTCAGCGACACGTGGCATTTTATCAAATAAAGCATCAATATCACGATCATGCTTTTGATTAAAGGCAATCAATGCCGTTTCTGTAGGATCGCCTATCAAGCCATCATCTGTCCGTTTTGTATCATTGTTTAGAGCCAATAAATCAGCCAAACGCGCATAAGTACCATCTAAAGTTGCTGTATCAGCCTCTGAAATTTCAGCGTTAACAACTAACTTTTCAACAGTCATCTTATTTTGTGTCAAAGTTCCAGTTTTATCAGAACCAATGATTTCCGTTGAACCTAATGTTTCCACAGCTGGCAACTTACGGACCAATGCTTGACGCGCAGCCATTCGCGTTGTTCCCAATGCCAAAGTAATCGTCACGATGGCTGGCAATCCTTCTGGAATCGCAGCGACGGCCAAAGAAATCGATGTCAACAGCATATTAACAAATGTTTCTTGGTGACGAAGCATACCAACGATAAATGTTACAACCGCAATAAACAAAATTAAATAAGTTAACACACGACCAAGTTGCATTAAGTTTTCTTGCAATGGTGTCTTTGTTTCATTAGCTGTTTCCAGCATACCAGCAATACGACCAACTTCAGTATCCATACCAGTACCAGTCACGACACCAACACCACGACCATAAGTCACATTGGCGTTCATGAAAGCCAGGTTCGTACGATCACCCAAAGGTAAGTCTTTATCTGTCAGTGTTTCAGAAACTTTATTGACGGGTACAGATTCACCAGTTAAAGCAGCTTCTTCAATTTGAAGCGATGCTGACTGGATTAAGCGTAAGTCCGCTGGTACAATATCGCCAGCTTCCAAACGAACAATATCACCAATAACTAATTCTGTTGATTTAACGGATGATTCTTTGCCACCACGAATAACGTTAGCACTTGGTGTTGACATTTCTTGCAAGGCGTTAATGGCATCTTCAGCCTTTGCTTCTTGAAAGACACCGAAAACAGCGTTAATAATCACGATAGCCAAAATGAAAATGGCATCAACCAATTCACCAGTAAACGCCGCAATCAAAGCTGCTACTAACAATATTACAATCATAAAGTCTTTAAATTGATTAATAAACTTTTGTAATAAAGTCGTTGATTTGGCCTTATTTAACTGGTTTGGTCCGTTTTTTCGAGACGCTGGGCAGCAGTCTTGATGCTTAACCCTTGTTGTGCATCTGTTCCCAAGTCAGCTAAGATTTTTTGGCTGTCCTGGTTATAAAGTGGTTTATCTCCCATTGGTTATTCCTCCTAATGCTATTAGCATAGCATTTTTCAACATAAAATCCTTAGAATATGCTAAAAGAAAAGACCCATACAAACACAAATAAGCGTTTGTATGAGTCTCACTGTTTAAGGCTGAACCGGTGCTTAAAAGCACGATATAAAACATAATTGTTTTGCTTTGACGATTCAGCCACGAACATTCCGTCAGTTACTCCCTCAGAAATTATCTATGTCTCAAGTATAACAAACCTTTAAATTAAATTCTATGACAGAATAGTATAATTTATGATGTGTACGATTGTTTCAAATAAGTCCCCCAACCATCATGAAACCTGATAAAATATTCTTTTATACTTTATTCTATGGAGTAGTGCTCATGTCAAAAATTCATCCCATTCACGAAAAATTCAGTATTGCTTTACTTGTTGCAATGAATTCTGGTTTCGTAGATGCCTATACTTTTCAATACCAAGACCAACGGTTTGCCAGCTTACAGTCAGGAAACGTCATTCAAGCTGCCGTTAATTTTTCGCAAGGCAATATGCATGATGCTGTCACTTTCGTTTGGCCCATCATTTGCTTTGCCCTCGGTGTTAGTTTCAACACAATTATTACCCATTTTTTTCCAGCCAAACGACTTTCGATTGCACAACACAGCGTCTTATGCCAGCTCATCGGCATTACACTAATTAGTCTACTTGGTAGCCATCTGAGTGAAACTTTCTTTATTACCATGACATCATTCATCATGGCCATTCAAGCTGATACTTTTACCAAGATGCGTGGTCTACCATATGGTAGTGTTATGGCAACTGGTAACATTCGTAATATTGGTAAGCACGCTGCGGATTACTTGCTCAACCATACCCAAGAAAGTTTTGATAAAGCCCGCTTATTTTTCTCAGTCGTCATGGCATTTTTAATCGGCGCGTTGTTGTCAGGCTTTTTGTCACAAATATTAGACAGTCTATCTCTATTAGGTTCGAGTCTTATTTTGTTAATCATCTATTTATCATTGTTTGATAATAAAAGTATTCACGCTTTTATGCCATAATTATTAAAAAAATTTGACAAAACCTTATTAATCTGTCATTATATGTGTTACAGATTTTTAAAACGAAACAAGTTGAACAGAAAAGTAATAGCTTTGCAAAGCATAGAGAAGTCGTGGTTGGTGAAAACGGCTGTGCGTGGCGCTATGAAAATGACCTGTGATTGGTACTAGCGAATCGGTTTACCGTTAAGCTAGTAACGGTTTGGCCCTCGTTACTGGGCACATCATTCGGCTAGGATCATCTTCTGATGCCCGATGATCGCTGAGGGGTGTTTTAGTAATGATTCATCCACAATTCAGAATGGTAACGCGTTTTCGGTCGCTTCTGTATCTAAATATTAGATACAGAAGCGACCTTTTTTGTTTCCTTGAACGTTTTAAAAATAAATACACAATGTGATAGACACTGGAGAGAAGATTATGAGTAAATTATCAAAATATTTAATAAGCGGTGCGGTTGTCGTTTTAATCGGTGGTGCTGCCTATCTCAGCTTTGGACGTAATCAACAAAATTCGGATAAAACCGTCACGATTGGTATTATGTCTGGTTCTAAACAAGATGACGCCATTTGGAAAACTGTATCCAAAACGGCAAAAGATAAATATGGTATCACCATTAAATTAAAAGAATTTAGTGATTATTCCCAACCTAATAAAGCCCTAGCAGATGGTGACATTGATTTGAACGCCTTTCAACATTATGCTTTCCTAGATGCAACGAATAAATCTAGCAAAACAAACATCGTGGCAATTGGCGATACTGTTATTTCCCCGATTCGTCTATATTCCAGTAAATATCAAAAAGTTAATCAATTCAAAACGGGTGATACCATTGCCGTTCCCAACGATCCATCTAATGAAAGTCGTTCCCTTTATGTCTTAAAAAATGCAGGTCTTATTGGTCTAAAATCCGGTAAAGCATTAGCAACCGTTAAAGATATTACCGATAATCCCAAGCAACTGAAAATCAAAGAATTATCTGCTGACCAAACCGCTCGTTCACTATCTGATTTAGCCGGTGCAGTTGTCAATGGTACGTATGCTGACACAGCTGGCTTAGATTATCATGACGCAATCTATGTCGAACCACTTAATCGCGATTCTAAGCAATGGGTAAACATCATTGCAGCAAATAAAAAAGACAAAGATAAGCAACTTTATCAAGATGTTGTCAAAGCCTATCAAACAGATGCAACTAAGAAGACGATTAAATCAGTCTACAAAGGTGTTGAATTACCTGCTTGGGATACTGATTTTTCAAAATAATGGCCAATTAATGGAGGAATAAATAATGAATAAAAAACAGGAACAATTACTGGTATTGTTATTGCATTGATTGCTGGTGCTGCTTACATTAGTTTTGCACCAAACGGCCAATCAGCTGATAGTAAGACTGTCACTGTTGGTGTTATGTCTGGTTCTAAAGAAGAAGACAAAATTTGGGATTCTGTCACTAAAACAGCAAAAGACAAATATGGTATTACAGTCAAAACCAAGAAATTCACCGACTACTCGCAGCCCAATAAAGCTTTATCAGAGGGCGATATTGATTTGAATGCATTCCAAAATTATCCTTTCCTTGAAAACTGGAATAAAACGCACAAAACTAACATCGTATCAATTGGTGATACTTGGACAACCCCGCTACGCATTTACTCCGACTCAGCTAAAAATATTAAGGCATTAAAGGCTGGTTCTCAGGTCACTGTTCCCAATGATGTAACTAATCAAGATCGTGCGATTCATGTTCTAGCCGAAGCGGGTGTTATTAAAGTAAAAGACACCAATACAGCAACGCCCAAGGATATTACTGATAATCCCAAGAATCTGAAGGTTACCCCAGTGGATGCTTCACAAACTGCCAAAAGTTTAGATGATCCAAAAGTCGGCGCCGCCGTTGTCAATACTAATTTTGCCAAATCAGCTGGTTTAAATATTAAAAGTGCGATCTTTGTTGAAGGTTTGAACAAGGATACTGAGCAGTATTTCAACTTTATTGCCGCTAACAAAAAAGACAAAGATAAGCAAATATACAAAGATGTTGTCAAATCTTTCCAAACGAAAGAGACCAAAGATCTTGTTGATAAATTCTATGATGGCGCACAAATTACTGTTTGGGACTATAAAAAATAACAAAACAAATTATTAACCAAGGCAAATTTTTGCCGTACATATTAATTGGAGGGACATATGACACAATCAGCTATTAGAACACATTATTTACAAGTATTAAAAGATTTAATTGCAATTCCGAGTGTATCTGCTAAACATGAAAACTTAGATGAAGCCGCAAATTTTATTACACATATCTTTGAATCGCTAGGTGCAGAGGTCATACACGATAACAGCTTTTATGCCCCTTTTCATTATCGCTAAATTCAAAGCCAGTGTTCCCGATGCGAAAACGGTCATCATCTATAACCACTATGATGTTCAACCGGCTGAACCTTTAGATCAATGGCGCACGCAACCATGGGAACTAACAGAAGCTGATGGTCATCTATGGGGTCGCGGTGTTAACGATGATAAAGGTAATCTGATTGCTCGCATTACTGCTTTAGTTGAATATCTAACAGAGCATGACCAACAATTGCCTGTTAATATTGTATTTGTTGTAGAAGGTGCCGAAGAATTCGCTTCTAAAGATTTAACCCGTTATCTTGATAAGTACCAATCACAATTAAAGGCAGATTTAGTTATTTGGGAATCTGGTGATCGTAGTACTGATGAACGTGTCGAAGTTTCTGGTGGCACAAAAGGTATCGTTACTTTTGACGTGACGGTCCAGACTGCTGATATTGATCTCCATTCTTCTCTTTCTGCAGTTGTTGATTCTGCTGCTTGGCGTTTAACGCGTGCACTTGCAACATTATATGACGACAACAACCACGTTGCTGTCAAAGGTTTCTATGATGATGTATTACAACCAAATGCCCGAGAAAAAGCATTAGTAGCTCAGTTACCACTCACATCAAGTGCGTTAGTTGAACAATATCATCTCGCTGTACCACTTTTAACGCAGCAGACCGGCGAGGATCTACAGGAAACACTTTACTTTCAACCATCGCTTAACATAGAAGGTATTCAAACCGGTTATCAAGGCAACGGTGTTAAAACCGTTCTACCTGCGTTGGCTTCTGCTAAAATGGAAGCCCGTCTTGTACCAAACATGTCTCCAGAAAAGACTGTGCAACAAATTCAAACCCATTTCCATCAGCTTGGCTTTGATGATATTACTGTCACGCAGACATTGGGTGAATCCGGCTACCGCTCTGATATGAGTGATCCGGAAGTATTACGAGTTATCGATATTGTCCGTCGTATTTCTCAAAAAGAGCCGATGATTATGCCAACGTCAGCTGGAACAGGCCCAATGTTTGATGTATATCATGCAACACAAGCACCAATTGCCAGTTTAGGCATTGGTTATGCGCATTCATTTGATCATGCACCTAATGAAAATATTCGCTTACGTGATTATTTTGAACACATCGACGTTATAAAAGCACTCATCGCTGATTATACCAAAAAATACTAACATATAGTCAGCGCACTATTCATGCTACTATTAATAAAAACGGAGAATTTTATGTCAGAACCCATTATTGCTCTAGATAATATTACTGTTAGTTTTAAACAAAAGAAAAGGACCATTACAGCTGTTAATAATGTCAGTGTCCATATTGAACGTGGTGATGTCTATGGTATTGTTGGTTATTCCGGTGCTGGAAAATCAACCCTAGTTCGTGTTATTAACTTACTACAAGAACCTACCAGTGGCTCAGTTGTCGTCAATGGTACAACCTTTTTTAAGCACGATGCTAATACCAATGACAAAATCCGAATCAAAAATAATGATTTGAGATTACGTCGTCAAAAAATCGGCATGATTTTCCAACATTTCAATTTGTTAAATGAACGCACAGTGACCGAAAATGTTGCGTTTGCTTTGGAACACAGTAAGTTGTCGAGTAAAGAAAAAGCACAAAAAGTTGCTGATTTATTAGCTTTGGTTGATTTATCAGATCGCGCTGACAATTACCCGTCCCAATTATCAGGTGGTCAAAAACAACGTGTGGCTATTGCTCGTGCCTTAGCCAATGATCCTGAAATTCTCATTTCTGATGAAGCCACATCCGCCTTAGATCCTAAAACGACCAACCAAATTTTAGCACTGCTCAAAAGCCTCAATCAAAAATTAGGCTTAACTGTTGTCTTAATCACTCATGAAATGCAAGCTGTTAAAGAAATCGCCAATAAAGTTGCCGTGATGCAAGATGGTGAGATCATTGAACGTGGTTCTTTGCTTGAAATATTTGCCCAGCCAAAAGAACAATTGACAAGGGAATTTATTGAAACAGCCACCAATATTGATAAAGCCATCGAAACAGTTGGTCATCAACCTATCGTACACAATTTAGCTGAAAATGCTGTCTTTGTCCGTCTTTCCTATGTTGGCAAAACCACTGATCAGCCGCTTATTACGCGACTATTTCGTGATTTTAATGTGACGGCTAATATTTTATATGGCAATATCGAAGTGTTACAAGGCACACCAGTTGGTAGTTTACTCGTCATTCTGCAGGGCACACCCCAAGCAATTACGAACGCAATTGCTGCGTTAAATGATAACGAGGTGGATGTTGAAAAAATTAAAGGAGGCCAGTCATTATGAGTACATGGTTTGAACAAAATTTTCCCAATGTTGTTTATCAGGGTTGGAGTGGTGATACAGGTTGGTGGACGGCCATTACACAAACAATTTATATGACATTCTGGTCTGCTCTTTTTGGTGGTTTACTCGGACTTATTTTCGGTTTAGGTCTGGTTATTACATCCCCAAGTGGTATTGCACCCAATAAAACATTGTTTTGGATTTTTGATAAGGTTGTTTCCTTGTTTAGAGCAATCCCCTTTATTATCTTGTTAGCCTTTATCGCACCGTTTACTAAACTAATTGTGGGGACACAAATTGGTACAACCGCTTCATTGGTACCATTATCATTAGGTGTATTTCCCTTCTACGCTCGTCAAGTACAAGTGGCCCTGACTGAGGTCAACGCAGGTATTGTCGAGGCTGCTCAGAGTATCGGTGCTAGCTTCTGGGATATTGTATTCGGTGTTTATCTTCGCGAGGGACGATCAGAACTTATCCGTGTCTCCACAGTGACACTCATTAGCTTGATTGGATTGACTGCTATGGCCGGTGCTATCGGTGCCGGTGGTTTGGGTAATATGGCCATTGCTTATGGTTATAACCGCTATGCTACTGATACAACTGTCTTAGCTACACTGCTTGTTTTAATCTTAGTTCTTGCCGTTCAAATTATCGGAGATGTTCTAGCACGTCGTTTATCTCATAAATAAGCAATAAAAAAGATATCGCATATTGCGCGATATCTTTTTTATTTAGCGTACCAAAGAAAATTCAAATCGTTCACCAACGTAATAGGAACGAACGTATTCAAAAGGCGTATCATTTTGATCGTAAGATACCTGTCGAACAGTCAAAATAGGATCACCGCGTTTGATATCTAAAAGTTCAGATAAACGCTCATTAGCTAAGGCTGCACCAACTGTTTGATTAGCCCGCCCCGGCTTAATACCGATACTGGCAAGGGTTTTGTACAATGATTCTGTTAATGCGCTACGAGTACAATTTTCAACGAGTTTCATTGGTAATGTTGCTTGTTCTAATAAGATAGGCTCGTCATCGCCATATCGTAACCGTTCCAAAACAAGCACTTCATCTGTTGGCTTTAATGCCAAATGTTCAATTTCCGATGCAGAGGGTGTTGTCACCTTGTAACTAACTGTTTTGGTGGTCGCATGTCGACCTGTTTCAGCCATTAGTTCAGTAAAGCTCGTCACGCCCAATGCCCGTTCAGATACCTTTTGTTCTGCCACAAACGTGCCTGAACCGACACGGCGTTCTAATAGCCCTTCATCTACCAATGTCTGTACAGCTTGCCGCAGTGTCATGCGTGATACTTGAAACATCTCAGCTAACTCACGCTCAGATGGTAGTCTTTTTCTACTTTGCCATTCACCATTTTCAATACGATCACGAATTTGATTATGAATTTCAATGTAACGTGGTGTGCCCATCATACCTCCCTTGCAAATCGACGACCGTAAGAATACGTTGCTTGCAAATTTAATTGATTATCAAAAATATTAAAATCAGCATCTTTTCCTGCTGATAATTCACCTTTTTGTGTTAAGTTGAATTCTCTTGCTTGATTAACTGCGCTCATTTGAACGGCATCTTCAATATCAGCAGTGGTAAACTTCTGGATATTAACAAAAGCATCATCAAAGGCCAACACAGAGCCTGCTAAATGGCCATTTTCTAGGCGTGCCTGTTTATCTTTCACAATAACCTTTTGACCACCTAATTCACTTTGCCCATCGCCTAAACCTTCTGCTCGCATAGAATCAGTCACAAGTTCTAAATGTTTTGCACCTTTAATATTATAAGCGAGTTGTAACATATCTGGTACTACATGATAACCATCCGCAATGAGTTCACCCGTTATTTCGGATTCTAACATGGCATGCCCAGTCACGCCTGGTTCACGATGATGCATCGGACTTTGCGCGTTATATAAATGCGTCACATGATGTGCGCGCGATGCTAACAATTGTGCTCGTGTCGCATTTGAATGACCAATTGACGGCACAATATGATGATCCAACATGAACTGTTCAAACTCTGGAATACCCCCGTTCTCAGGCGCATAAGTCACAAGACGAATACGCTGCCCTGATAACGCGTACCAGCGTTCTAACAAATCAACATCTGGATCAATAATATAAGCTTCTGGTTGTGCGCCCATAAATACTTTATTAATAAAAGGACCTTCCAGATGAATACCTTGAATTACCGGATTGTAGGCTGCTACTTCATCAATCACACGTAAGGCTTGTTCGATATTTTCTTTGGTTTGCGTCATTGTCGTTGGAAATAACGTCGTAATTCCTTCTGTAACCATTCGATTAACCATCTGATTTAATTTTTCAGGATCACCGTCCATCGTATCGAAGCCATAACCGCCATGCTTGTGTACATCTATGAATCCAGGCACAATAATCTTATGGCTGGCTTCTGTAATAACTACATCGTCTGGTTTTGGTTGATAGTCTGCCATATAACCAACTTGTTGAATGGTTTTATCAAAACGCATAAAGGCATCTTCAATATGGCCATTACCCGTATATAAAGTAACATCTTTAATTATCTTCATCAGCTATCATGCATGCATTATCCATCATCAATTGATTAATAACACACATCAACCTCCTTTATCTTTACTCTTATTTTAATTGGTCTAGACCTTTTTTGCAAATTTTTTGCTGTCTAAAAAATATAGCTTGCCAAACAATCATTATTTCGGTAAAATATATAAATGTGTTCAAGACATTGCCCCTTGGCCAAGCGGTAAGGCAACGGGTTCTGATCCCGTCATGCGCTGGTTCGAATCCAGCAGGGGCAATAAAAAACAGATCATCCAATTGGGTGGTCTGTTTTATTTTACTAATAATTTTAATGCCTGACGAATATAGCCATCTGTCGTATCCACTACCCCGTCGAGCTTCTTACCAATCATCTTCACGTCTCGACTCGTATACCCCAGTGCAATTAATGCATCTAACGCATCATCTAACGCCCGATGATCTTGTTTAGACACTATAGATTGTTCTGGCGCATCTGCCGCCGATACTAAGTCATCCAGTTTCCCTTTCAAATCTAGTATGATCTGTTGCGCTGTCTTCTTACCGACTCCTGGGAATTGCGTTAAATAGCTCACATCGTCGTTTTCAACAGCGCTAGCTAAACCTATAGCACTATCACTAGCCAAGATAGCTAACGCGCTCTTAGGCCCTATTCCTGAGACATCTAGCAACTTATTAAATAGCTTTTTTTCAGATGCATCCGCAAAACCGTATAAACTAATTTCCGTTTCTCGTACAATTTGTTCAATATAAAATATCCTACTCGTTTTTTCTGTAAAACGATATGGATTCGCAATATTCAAACGATAGCCTATCCCATTATTTTCAACTACCAAATATGCTGGCTCAACTAAAGTAATTAAACCATTGATATATTCGTACATGTTACTACCTCGATTGTTCTATTGATTGTCTCTTAGAATATACCAAAAAGACTTATTTAAAGCGAACCAAAATATGGCTTGTTATAATTAAGTTATAAATGCATTTTAAACAAATTGGGAGGAAACCCTGTCATGTTAACAGTCTTAAATTTCAAAAATTTAGTTGATTTCAAATTACAATTACAATTTCTACATGATCTCAATACAGCTACAATTCAAACCGAATTATTAGTAGCGCCTACCTTACCACTAGCCAATGATTTCAACAATTTTCAAATTATTTCTCAAAATTTAACCATTCAAGAACGCACAGTTGGTGAAATATCTCCCAGTGTTCTCTCACATCTCAACATTAAGACAAGCTTTATCGGTCATCTTGAACGACGGAAATCCTTGAATGAGGGATTACTCATTGTCCGTAATCGTTTGGCTAATGCCCTGCAACACCATATCTTACCGATTATATCGGTTGGTCAGTATAGTAATTTAGATCTTGTCACCGAAGAATTAGATATTTTACTACGCAACCAAAATATTCAAGCACCCATCATCATCGCTTATGAAAATTTGGCCTCAACTGAAATGGGGCGTGCACTTTATTCGATTGATGAAATTCGCGATGTCCATAATCGAATTCGCTCCTTTATGTCAGCACATTATCCTCATATCAAATATCGTTTAATCCTCGGTGGCCATATGGATGAAGTCGGCTCACCTATCGCCAATGCTTTAGGTTATGATGGTGTTTTGATTGGTGATCGTTATCAAAATTTTAAAGCATTCTCACCAGTCCTTAAGGTACTCAATAATTTAAGTCGTTAAAAAAAGCATCTTAATGTATAAGATGCTTTTTTAGTGCCGACAAGAGGATTTGAACCTCCGACCCCAGGTTTACGATACCCGTGCTCTACCAACTGAGCTATATCGGCAAAATAAATGGCCGGTCAATAATTTATTGACTGACCATTTCAAAACTCCGACTGTCGGGCTCGAACCGACGACAACCTGATTAACAGTCAGGTGCTCTACCAACTGAGCTAAGTCGGAATAACTAACTCATTGCTTAACACAACTATTATATTATGCCAGCTAGAGTTAGACTTGTCAACACTTTAAGCAAACTTTTTTATGGTCGCATCGTTGGGAATAATACAACGTCACGGATTGTATCTGAATTTGTTAGCAGCATAATTAAGCGATCAATACCGACACCTAATCCACCTGTTGGTGGCATACCATATTCTAACGCCTCAATGAAATCTTCATCAATTGATTCAGCTTCATCATTACCATTTTCACGTTCTGCTACTTGAGCTTCAAAACGAGCACGTTGATCAATTGGATCGTTCAATTCAGTAAAAGCATTCGCATACTCACTACCCACGATAAACAACTCAAAACGATCTGTAAATCTCGGATCATCACTATTTTTCTTAGCCAATGGTGATACTTCTACAGGGTGTCCATAAACAAAAGTTGGTTCAATTAATTTTTCTTCAACAAACGTTTCGAAGAATTCATTAATGATATGTCCAACTTGCCAATAAGCTTCATAGGTCACATGATGTTCATCAGCTAATTGGCGTGCTTGTTCAATTGACATTTCTTCCCAGAAATCAACACCAGTGTACGTCTTAATCAAATCAACCATATGCTGACGTGCAAAAGGCTTTGCTAAATTAATATCTGTTCCTTGATAATTGATTGTCAAATCATCACTCACTACTTTAGCTGCAGCTTTGAAAATACCTTCAGTTTCGTTCATGACATCAGTGAAATCCCAATAGGCAGCATAACTTTCCATTGTCGTAAATTCTGGATTATGCTTAGGATCCATTCCCTCATTACGGAAAATACGTCCCATTTCATAAACACGTTCCATACCGCCAACAACCAAGCGCTTTAAATAGAGCTCTGTTGCAATACGCATGTACATATCAATATTCAACGCGTTGTGATGCGTAATAAATGGTCGCGCTGCAGCGCCACCAGCCTCAGTTTGTAAAATAGGTGTTTCAACTTCTAAGAATTCGTTGCTATCCATGTAATCTCGAATTGCTGAAATAATACGAGATCTCTGTTGAAACTTTTTAAAACTATCTTCGTTAGCAATCAAGTCTAAATAACGTTTACGATAACGTGTTTCCACATCGGCAATACCATGGA
Organism: Leuconostoc fallax KCTC 3537; assembly: GCF_000165675.1. Classification (GTDB taxonomy): domain Bacteria; phylum Bacillota; class Bacilli; order Lactobacillales; family Lactobacillaceae; genus Leuconostoc_B; species Leuconostoc_B fallax. Next base: position 18,299 of record NZ_AEIZ01000014.1, read on the forward strand.
ACTTATCCGGCATTGGTCGTAAGGCCTTGGTTAAGTGGGTCAGTTCTGTAACAAAAACAGTTAGCTCTCCTGCCTCTGTCTTCATCACTTTACCTTTAATACCCAAAAAATCACCAAGATCTGAGCGTTTAATGATAGTATAATTTTCACCTAATTCATCACGCTTAGCATAAATTTGAATTTTACCAGATACATCACGAATATCTGCAAAAATAATCTTACCAGCGCCACGCTTAGCAATCATACGACCAGCAATAATCACTTCTTGTCCATTATTCTCTAATGTTTCAAGTGATGTATCATCATACTTATCGTGTAATTCTTGCGCTTTGGCAGTACGTTCAAATCGCTTACCAAATGGGTCCAAATGCAAATCGTCTTTCAACGCCTTTAATTTTTGTCGGCGGGAAATCATTTGATCATTTAAAGCCTTTTCTTCAACCACGTTGGTATCCTCCTCAACTTAGACTGTGGCGACAATTCTTTTATTGTTGCACAATCTCACTAATAATTAATCATACCAAAAAAATGCTGCTTTAAAACCGGCATATTTATTTAGATTCGATTTCTTTCAAAATCACCTTTAATTCATCTTCATCAAAGAAATATTTTTTGCCAGAAAACTTACCAACAACCTCAGCACCATGATCTTCATCAATCATATTTTGTAATTCGTTCGCAGATAAATTACCTAGCATTTTAGCATATTCTGCCTTTGTCGGTTCTGATGCTAAACCAACGGGTTCATCGACTAACACATCAAGTGCATCCATGCCGAATATTTTTCAAGAACTTGCAATGGTGTTAAACCAGCTTTTAGCATATCTGGTAAAGCTGGTAATTGTGCCAGTGATTCCTCTAATTGACGTAATGCAGATTCTGTCACACCGGGAAGCCCTTGAATTAAGAAGCCACCAGCTAGACTCACCGTATCATCTTCATTCATATAAACAGATACACCAACAACAGAAGGTATTTGTTCAGATTGAGCTAAATAATAAGTGAAATCATCACCAATTTCACCAGTAGCTAGTTGGATTTGCCCAATATAAGGATCTGAATATGGCGCAAATTTTGTGATTTGTAAAAAGCCATTTTGACCTACTGCTTGGCCCACACTTAAATGGCCGGCATCATCGGTTATATTTTCAATTTGCGGATTTGTAACATAGCCTCGGACACTGCCTTTAGCATTGGCTTCAACAACTAAATTACCAATAGGACCTCTACCATTGATTGTGATAGATAAACGTTCTTCACCTTTTAATACTGCATTTGCTGTTAGTAGTGTTGCTAATAATCCTCTACCTAAAACAACGCTACCTAAGCGTGATGTTTGATGTGTCTGTGCAGACTGACTCACTAAATGAGTCCCATTAATAGCATACGCACGGAAATAACCATCTTTAGTGATTGCTTTAATTAAATTATCTTGCATAATTACTCTCTTATATAAAATTTCAATAGTATTATTGTCTCAAACATTAGCCAAAATAAAAAGCCGGCCGAAGCCAACTTTTTATTATTTATCATCATGATGAGTTGATTGCTCATCAGACTTTGGACCCGATTCATCTTGTCCTTTTTCTCCAGAATTATCAGATGCATCATCAGATGCTTGCTGATCATCATCCTTTTGATCATGATACTGTTCCTCTGATTCTGAATCTTTAGCATCAGCTGCTGCCTTTGCTTCCTCAAATGAACTAGCACGTGCCACATCATTATCATCTTGAGATACTTTACGTGTAAACTGGCCGGTTTCGTAAATATCACGGATTTGCTTTTCATCCAATGTTTCAACTTCAAGCAAAGCTTCCGCAATTTCAGTCAATTTATCTTTGTGCATTTTGATAATTTCAATTGCATCATCAAAGGCTTCGCTAGACAAACGTCGCACTTCTTCATCAATCAAACGCGATGTTTCTTCTGAATAAGAACGATTACCAGCTGTTTCGGCATAGCCAACACTGGCATTACCTTCTAGTTGTACCATACCTAACTTGCCACTCATACCAAAAGCTGTCACCATTTGACGCGCAAGACCCGTCGCTTGTTGGAAATCGTTTGAAGCACCAGACGATGCTTCGTTAAACATGGCAATTTCTGCTGCACGACCACCCATTAATCCAGCCAACTGTTCTTTTGCTTCAGAATATTTCAAATTGTAACGGTCTGCTTTTGGCGTCATTAAGGCATAACCACCGATACGCCCTCGCGGTACAATAGTTACTTTACGTACAATATTAGCTTCTGATTTTACCAAACCAACCAACGCGTGACCAGCTTCATGGAATGCTGTTGTCCGACGTTCTGATTCACTCATACCGCGATTTGTTTTCGCTGGGCCTTGGAAAATACGATCTTCTGCTTCATCAATATCTGCAGCATCAATCGCTTTCTTGTTACGACGTGCAGCTAACAAAGCCGCTTCGTTCAACAAGTTTTCCAAATCAGCACCAACATATCCTGGTGTTTGTTGCGCAATCATCTTCAGGTTAACATCATCAGCCAATGGCTTGTTCTTAGCATGAACATTCAAAATGGCTTCACGGCCCTTAACATCAGGAGCACCAATCAAAATCTTACGATCGAAACGTCCCGAACGTAACAAGGCTGGGTCTAAGACATCTGAACGGTTGGTAGATGCCAAAATAATCACACCTTCAGAGCCTTCAAAGCCATCCATTTCAATCAAAATTTGGTTCAACGTTTGTTCACGTTCATCGTTTCCGCCACCCATTCCGGTTCCACGACGACGACCAACAGCATCGATTTCATCAATGAAGATAATGGCCGGTGCAGCCTTCTTAGCATTTTCAAATAAATCACGAACACGTGAAGCACCAACACCAACAAACATCTCCACGAAGTCTGAACCAGACATTGAGAAGAATGGCACGCGCGCTTCACCAGCAACAGCTTTAGCTAGTAAAGTTTTACCAGTTCCTGGAGGTCCTTCTAGCAAAACACCCTTGGGGATACGTGCACCTAAGTTAACAAACTTCTTTGGGGCTTTTAAGAATTCAACAACTTCAACTAATTCTTGCTTTTCTTCCTCAGCACCTGCAACGTCAGCAAAACGTACCTTGTTATCCTTTGGGTCAGATGGCTTAGCCTTGGACTTACCAAAGCTCATCATACCACCTTGGCCACCTTTACCACCAGCTTGGCTCATCATGAGGTAAAAGACACCTACTAATAGCAAAGTTGGTACTAATGTTACAAGGAGATTAACCCAAAATCCTGATGTCTCTGCTTGCTTCGTTGTCACATCTGTATTCGTATCTTTAGATATCTCAGTGACTTCTTTTAGTGACGAATCATTAGGTAACAATGTTGTCGTAAACTTTGTCACGCGCTGCTTTTGTTGCAACACGTTCCAACCACGATCTTGATTGACTGTCTGCGCTTTCTTATAAGTACCGGTAATGTTGTAAATACTATTACCTGGTTGAACTGTGATGTTCTTAATCTGTCCACGATCCAGCGCTTTAATAAATTCACTTGATGTAATGGTTTTTGACGAGGTCTTATCGTTTCCGAAAAGCCCATAAATCATGCCAACAACAGCAAGGAATACAATAATATAAAATAAGCTGCTTCGAATGAAGCCGCCTCGGCGATTGTTATTCATCCGTTTCTCCTGTTATATGATAATAGCACACAATTAAGTTGGCTTTTATCCTACTGTTCATATATTTGTGGTTTTAGTATGCCAACATAAGGTAAGTTACGATAAAGCTCCTTGTAATCTAACCCATAGCCCACAACAAATTCATTTCTAACATCAAAGCCAACATAATCAGCCTTAATATCTACTTTGCGGCCCTCTTTTTTATCAAGTAGCGTCGCTACTTTAATTGAATTTGCACCGCGTTCTTGCAATAATTCCTTCATGAATTGCAATGATTGACCGGTATCCACAATATCTTCAAGAATAATCACATCTCGATTTTTAACATTTGAGTGAATATCGGTTACTAGACTAATTTCGTTGGTACTTTCAACACCACCATGGTAGCTAGAAATCTTAATGAACTCTAATTCAACTTGCAATTCCACTTCACGCAGTAAATCAGCTGTCCAAAGGTAAGCCCCCTTCAGCACAGATAGTACAATCGGGCGACTATCCGTATACTCTTTTGTAATTTGTTGGCCTAACCGATGTGCCGCTTCATGAATACTAGCTTGATCAAATAAAATCTCTTCAATATCGTTATCCACTTAATTATTCCTCAATTCGCCATAGTAACCAATAATTTGGTTGACTATCTTGTTTGGCAATAAAATCGTCACTTATACGCCAATGGTCATCACGTAACCGTACTGCTAGTATCTGTCCATTCCCCTCAATAATCAATGATTGATGTCGTTCATCGTGGGCAACCTTATTATCGATAAAAAGGCGCTTCATCGTCTTATGCCCTGATTTGATAGCAATTTTATCCGAGGTTTTAGCACGACGCATCGTCACCTGATCAATATCATGATCGCTATGCACCGCGATAAAACGTCCAGATAGTGGTTTTTGATTTGTCCATTGAAACTGCATGTGTCCATTAATTTGCCATTGGTTCAATTTTAACATAAACTCAGGAAAATCAAGGGATGATTTGGAATTTTGTAATCGACTTTCAAGCGTAAGGTTTTGATACGATTTAACAACCTGATATTGGTGATTAATTTGTATCATACCATAAGTCTTATGCGTGTTTTGAATTAACTGCTTAACGTTATCGATTTGGACTTGTTTAATGTTGAAAATCTTTTGCTTCTGCAACCATATAGATAATACGGCACTCAACCATATTTCTGGGATATCTCCCCAGCTTTTTTGGGATTGCATGATGTCATCAAGATATTGTGTCGCTTGCATGGTAATCATCTGCTCTTGTTGCATGATTTGAGAAGCCGTCTGATTAATGTGCTCAATGGCCTTGTGGTTGATGGTCGTTAACCGAGGTAAGATTTCTAGTCGAATCAAGTTTCGCGGTGTATAAGCACTATCCGCATTTGTACTATCTTCGCACCACTCCAAACGATGTTGCTGTGCATATAATTTAATGCGTTGTTTAGAAAAAGGTAATAATGGTCGCACTATTTGAACTGTTTTTGATACCTGGCGTGTTGGTTGCATACCAGATAATTGACTTAATTTTCCACCACGCACTAATTTTAATAATATCGTTTCTGCTTGATCATTGGCATGATGTGCCACCAAAATGGTATTTGTTGCATATTCATTTGCCAGTTCTTCAAAAAAGCAATAGCGGAAATCTCTAGCAGCTTCTTCAACACTCCCTTGGTCAATACCTTGCCAATCAACTTTTCTTAATACCACATGATATTTTTTAGCTATTTCAGCTACAAAATGTGCATCATTATCACTCTGAGGACGCAAATGATAATTAACGTGTGCCACAATAAATTCAACTTGGGGTTGGGTTTTGATCAAAGCATCTAATAGTACAACAGAATCAACACCTCCCGAAACTGCGACAATCACTTTATCTGGTAATTGTAAAGCCTGTACTTGATCTAAAATATTCTGTGTCATTTATCCTATATTAAAAAGCACCCTATCGGGTACTTTTATCTCGTTAGTTAATTTTTATCCGGTAAATTATAAATAAGTTCACCTTTTTTGGTGTACCCATACTTATCACGCAAAATCATCTGCAAATAGGTTGGGTCATTCAACTGTGTTAAATCGGCTTTTAAATTCGCATTTTTACGCTTAACTGATTGTAACTCTTGCTGTGTATTCGTTACTGCTTGATTACTAGCATGTAATTTAACTTGACCGATCAATAACTGTATGCCAAAAAAGCCATCAAAATGCCACCAATAATGTAAATTCGTTTCTCACGTTGCTTATGCTTTTTGCGATAATAAGCCGCGCGCTTTGCATTAACACTTTGCGCATCACGAATTTGTTCGGCAATTTTGGGGTTCAACGGGGTAATATTCGATTGCTGATTGTTTGAACTTCTTATCATTAGTCGTATCACCTAAACTTAATTTTGACACTTTCTTAAGTATAAAACAACATTCTTTAAGAATCCTTAAATAAATATTATTTTTCATCCCCGACTTGACGATAATCGCGCTCATATTGCTCACTAATGACTGTATACATTTCAGCAGAAGCTTCTTTTTTAGTTGTTTCAACAATTTTGGTAATTTCGATAGTTAACGTCTTATTACCAAAACGTATCTCTAGGTTATCGCCAGTCAAGACGTCACTGGACGATTTTGCTACTTTACCATTAATCGAAATACGGCCTTGATCAGCGATCTCTTTAGCAATTGTACGGCGCTTAATTAAGCGAGACACCTTTAAATATTTATCCAATCTCATCTGTTCCACTATTCTCCTGTTTAATAACTGTTAACAAAAATGTTCTTAAAATATTGAGCCAAATACTACTTTCTTGGTTTGTATCAATCGTCATGATCACCTGCAGTTGATCATTATCACTACGTACGGCCACTTTTAAGGCAACATCTTTTAAGGCAATAAAAATTGCTTCACCTGATAGGCGTTGTGTTGCTTCAGCATTGAACGTGATAATCACTTGATTTTTTTGACGTCGCATATTGATAATTTGAGCTTGATCGGCTAATTGTTTTAATTGCCCGACCAGAATCAAACGCGCTACTTCGTCTGGCATATCGCCGAACCGATCCAGAATATCTGATTCAATCTCTTCAAACTGTTCATCTGTTCGTGCTTGACGTATTCTAGTATATAATTCAATCTTCTGGGCGTTATCTACCACATAGTTTTCAGGTAAATAGGCCGAAACACCCAAAATCAACTCAGCATCAGTAGTAGCTGGTTCCTTGTTAGTCGCTGTTTGATTTTGCTTGCGTGCAACTGCATCTTTTAGCATTTGCGTATACAAATCATACCCAACTGAATCAATAAAGCCATGCTGTTGCTTACCTAACAAATCACCAGCTCCACGAATAGATAAATCTCGCATCGCAATTCTAAATCCTGATCCTAGTTCAGTAAAATCACGAATAGCGGACAGGCGTTTTTCAGCCTCTTCACTTGGTGTTCGATTAAAGGGATAAGTAAAGTAAGCATAAGCTAATCTGGCTGATCGGCCAACACGCCCTCTTAATTGATACAATTGCGCTAAGCCCATATGATCAGCATTTTCAACAACCAGCGTATTAGCATTTGGAATATCAACGCCAGTTTCAATAATCGTCGTTGTCACTAATACATCGTATTCATGATTTAGAAAGTCGTATAAGATACCTTCTAATTGTGTTTCACTCATTTGTCCATGTATAGCAGCAACGCGCGCATGAGGTACTAAATCCTCAATTTGACTAGCCACACGGTCAAGATCTGCCACACGATTATGCAGATAAAAAACTTGCCCATCACGTGCAATTTCTTTTTCAATAGCATCGCGCACAACCGTCCAATCTGCTTCCATTACATAAGTCTGAATTGGATAACGGTTTGCAGGCGGTGTCTCGATAACTGATAAATCACGCGCACCAACCATTGCCATATTCAAAGTTCTTGGAATTGGTGTTGCTGTTAACGTTAAGACATCCACACTGGCACGTAATTGCTTTAAGCGCTCTTTATGTTTAACGCCAAATCGTTGCTCCTCATCAATGATTAAAAGTCCTAAATCATCAAAAGAGACATCTTTGCTTAATAGACGATGTGTCCCGACAACAATATCTAATTCATGCGCTTTTAATTGTTGGATAACTTGTTTATTTTGTGTCGGTGTCTGGAAACGACTTAAAACACCAATTTTTATATCTGGAAAATCATTAAATCGTGCTAACATCGTTTCATAATGTTGCTGCACTAAAATCGTAGTCGGTGCCAAAAAAGCAACTTGTTTACCTTCATGAGCGGCCTTAAAAATGGCACGCAAAGCCACTTCTGTTTTACCAAATCCAACATCCCCGACCAATAATCGATCCATTGGTCGATCTTTTTGCATGTCCGATTTGATTTCTTCGATACTACGAACTTGATCAGGTGTTTCGGGGTATCCAAAAGCCATATCAAACTTCAATTGCGCTTCACCGTCTGGTGCAAAAGCGTATCCTTTTTGTGCCTCACGTTTGGCGTATAATTCAAGCAAATCATCCGCAATATCTTCAATTTTGACCGCAACTTGTCGTTTTGTTTTAGCCCATTCGCTACCACCTAATTTATTTAACTTAGGTTGCTTAGCAGCGTCAGATGCCCCAATATACTTCTGAATGAGATTGAGCTGGGTCACCGGAATAAAAATCTTAGCATTTTTTGGTATGCAATTGTTAGATAGTCTTGCTTCCCACCATCCGCTTCAATTGTTTGTAACCCCTCATACCGACCAATACCATGATGAACATGGACAACATAATCGCCAACATTCAGCTCATTATACGATTTTAAACGTTCAGCATTAGCAATTTTATGCTGTCGTGGTGCTACTTTTCTTGTTTTTGTAAATAATTCACGTTCAGTGAGAATGGTTAAATGTAATTGTGGCCACTCAAACCCAGATGATAAATCACCAATCATCAGTTGAACTTGATTTTTTGGACCGCTTGGGTCTGAGCAATTGATATCTCAAAATCGGTCAAACTTTCAGAAAAAGCTTGTGCCCGCTTATCATCACTCAACAATAAAACAACAGTGGTGCCCGATTCTTGCGCATAATTGAGGTCTTCTTTTAACGCTGGAATTTGACCATAATATTGTGTTGCTGGACGTGTTGTCACTTCTTCAATGTTTGTCCACTGCATGCGACCTAAGCCACGTTGAAAGTTAGCCAAATATAAGCTTGAGCGTGATTGGCTGGCAAGCTGCTCATCAATCGTCCGCCACCATATTTGATTAGGAAGCAATTGATAAGTTGAGACTTGCTGTACCATCCAATCAGTATCACGCTGTTGCTGTTTTCTTTGATTTCCATTAATCGCGTATAATCATCAAAAATAATCAAAGCATCATCTGAAAAATAATCAAGTAATGTTGTATCGTCATCAAAGAAGTAATGTGAATAAGGTAGCAACGCGTTAGATCTTTCCTGCTGATACAATTGATGCAACAATGGTGCGAAGCCCTCAGTCGCATGTTTCTTTTCAACACCAACTAATCCTTGTCGATACGTATTAAAGATATCTTCAACCTGTTGTTTTGCTTGTTGATAATGCTGCGTCGTCACAACAAATTCTGTGGCTGGAATCACACCAATATGATCTAATGATTGTTGACTTTTTTGTGACGCAATATCAAACACCTTAATCTGATCTAATTCATCATCAAAGAAATCTAAACGTATTGGATTATCAGCATTAATTGGGAAAATATCAATAATCGCGCCACGATGCGCAAATTCACCCGGTCCTTGAACTAAATTATTTTGTTCGTAACCCATGGTTAATAATTTATCTTGAATTTCAGATAAATTATATTGATTTTGAACCTTCAGGTTTAATTGTGCTATCTGTAATATTTTTGGTGCGGGTAATAAACGCTCAGCACCAATAACATTTGCCACGACAATTACCGGTTGCTTTTTTGAATGGCTAATAACGTTGTCACACGCATGAATCTCAACTCAGGTGAACTCACAGCCATTTCGGTTGCCAAAGATTCTTCAGCAATAAAATGATACACAACATCTACATTCAGTAACTGCACTAGGTCGCTATATAATTGTTCGGCGTGCGCCTGTGTATCAGTAATCACTAACATAGGTCGTGGCTGCGTGCTAAATAAGCTTGCAATAGTCGCAGCCCTAGCCGTACCATTAATACCTAATAATAGTTGTTGGCTGTTAGGTCGAATATTTTGATTTAAATTTTTAATTGTTGGTGTCGTTTTTAAATAATTTAAAATTGTCATTATCCATTAAATTGGTTACTAAGTGTTTCGATGTTGGCACCATGTAGCCAACTTTCCATAGCACTTGTGCTTCTATCAAACATCTCGTTAACTGTGATTTGCTCTTGTTGGCTAAACTGCCCTAAAACATAGTTAATCACTGCCTGTTTTTCATGATTAGGATGGCCTACACCAAATTTTAGACGTAAGAAATTGGATGAGCCGATATGTGACATTATGCTCTTTAAGCCATTATGTCCTCCTGCAGAACCTTTGTCTCGGAAACGTAACTTGCCAAACGGCATATCCATGTCATCTACAAGCACTAAAACATCCTCTATATTACCATTATAATAGTCTAAAATAGCGCGAACTGCTTGCCCGGACTCATTCATATACGTCGTTGGTTTGACGAGCATAACAGCAACCCCATCAATATTAATTTTGGCGGTATACGCAAATTGCTTACTTGGCAAGAATGTTGCATTATATTTTTCAGCTAATGCATCGATTGCCATAAAGCCAATATTATGACGTGTATTCTCATATTTTTTCCCAATATTTCCTAATCCAAAAATATATTTCATGTGAATTTACCTTTTAAAATTAAAATTTCAATACTAATCGTTAATTATACCATGGTAAAAAACTGATTTTTTACTGGCTTCTATGCTATTATAATATTTGACACAAAATATTATAAATTAATTAAGATGGATTGATAAGTATGTTTCAACAATCATTAGTTATCCCAAAGTCACAACTAACAACTGTGACTGAAAATACAACACTTGCCGAAGTCTACGAACTCTTTAATAAGAGTGAGCACGCACATACCCGTGCCATTCCTATTCTTGACCAGACTGGTGATTTATTTCGCGGCAATATTTATAAACAACACGTTTTTGAACATGTAGCAAAGAATGGTGATTTAGATTTACCGGTTACGACGATGATGCGTAACTCAACAAAATTTATTTTTACCACAAGTAACTTTTACGAAGCTTTCTTTGCAATTCGCGATCTTCCTTTTATCGCCGTGTTAGATGAACATCATTCTTTTTATGGTATCTTCACACATGACACGTTAATGAATTTATTAGCACAAAGTTGGTCAGTCCATGACGGTGGTGTTGCCATGGCTGTTATTTCTCACAACACACGTGGTGATTTAACTAAGATATCCAAAATCATTACGAAATATGCAGACATTGTTTCCGTTCAGTCGTTACGAAATGATGCGCAACAGCCATTGGTCATTCTCTTCACATTAGCATTGCCTTATGATAGTGAACAACTTGAAAAAATTGTTAAACAACTCAAGAGAAAAACATACGACGTCCACAGTATCGAAAATCTAGATCGCTTTAAATAAAAAGTACACGATAAATATCGTGTACTTTTTATTTTAAACCAACACTAATTTTTAAAGCATGTGCTACTTGCTTCATTTCTTGAGATTGGCTACTCAAATGGGCAATCTTATCTCGCAACCGTCGTTTATCAATTGTTCGCACCTGCTCTGTTAGAATAACCGAGTCTCGCTTGATACCACCTAGATGTGCCGGTAATAAAACATGCGTTGGCAATTTTGGCTTTGATATTTGAGACGTAATTGCCGCCACAATCGTTGTTGGTGAGTTCATATTCCCAATATCATTTTGAATGATAAGTACAGGGCGCACACCAGACTGCTCTGATCCCATGCCTTGTTTTAAATCGGCAAAAAAATATCACCACGCGTAATTTCTTGATTTTCTGTCATAGCATACTCACTTCATATATGTACGAAGGCATGGCCTTCATTGCTTTAATAGATTCTTGGTAAACGGCTAGTTAATATCGTTAATACTTCATGTGGAATTGTCTTGGCATAATTCGCAATATCTTCAACAGATATCTGCTGTTCCCCATCATATCCCATCAACGTTACTATTGTACCAACTGGATATGGTTGCTTCAAAGTAATTAAAATTTGATCCATTGTAATACGGCCGACTACTTTTTCGAAATGACCATCAACTAACACTTTCATTCCCTGTAAGCGACGTAAATAACCATCTGCATATCCAATTGGTAGCGTTGCAACTAATTGCGGTTGTTGTGCTGTGTATGTCGCACCATAACTGATTGATTCGCCAACGGCCATTTGATGGGTTGCACCAATTTTTGTCTTCAAAGCCATTGCTGGTTGTAACTGCAATGGCATCTCCAAATGAGGTGTCCCAGGATTGAAACCATATAGTGCTGAACCAACTCTAATGGTATGCGTATTGATTTCATTATGGTGCCACAATGCCGATCCTGTATTGGCAAGATGACATAGTTCTTCTGGTATTTGAGCATGAGTTGTCCATAGTTGGAACTTTTGTACCTGTTGCTGATAATACGCATCATTGTGATCATCAGCAGTTGCAAAATGTGTAAACACACCACTAAGGGCAAAGTGAGAACTTTGATCAATAAAGTCCTTAACCATTTGGACATCGTGTTCATTACGTGCCCCCATTCTCCCCATACCAGTATCGACTGCCAAATGAACATTCAGCACATCATCCATTGCCATTAGTTGCGTTGCTTTCATCAGCCATTGTATATCACCAATAGCTGGTGTCAAATGATACTGCAATATAACAGGAACTTGTGCAACATCCTGAACACCCAAAAGTAAAATATTGATATCTTGCTGTGTGATATTTTGACGTAATTCAATGCCTTCATCAATTGTCGCCACAGCAAAATCACGAATGCCAATCGCATACAAACTGTTAGTAACAGCTACTGCGCCATGACCATACGCATTCGCCTTAACAACCGCAATCATTTTTTGTGCACCTGCGTGCTTCATAATAGCTTTTGCATTATTCTGAATGGCTGCTAAATCAACTTGCAACCATGTTGGCCGTGTTAATTGCTTACTGTTATTCACCTTCATCATACCTCACGCTTCTTAAACAAATAATGCATGATGCTATGCCATAATGATAATTTTTCAATGACGACCATTGTATTGACATAATCCCCACTGTGCGTAATAGCAACATGCGTTGTGTACGGAAAATCTTTCACCCGCATAATAGGACGTCCATTATCTTCATTTAAAATTTCAATATCATGCCAATGCACTTTATTTCCAATGCCATAACCTGTTGCTTTAGCAAAAGCTTCTTTAGCAGAAAAACGGCCCGCAATAAATTCTGTATAATGCTTGCCTTTTCTTTTTGAAGCAGCAGCTAATTCATTGGGCGTTAGAATAAAAGTTAAAAATTATCTCTACGTTCAATTGCACCATGAATACGGCTAATTGACTCTGTATCATTTCCTATTCCAATAATCATGTTCTTATTATAACGATATTAAAAGGCTAAGTGCTAACAAATTTATGTGAGAACTTAGCCTTTTATAGTTCATTTATTGAAATGCCAATAAATTCTTTTCTGTTGGGTTGAGATTTTGCCACTTCTTTGTCAAATAATCATTATTTAAACGATAATTTGGCTTTTGATAACCCTTCGTTAAAAATGGGTTGATCTTTTGATCTGCAGCTAACCAACCACGCCAGCCAATATGAATAGTATCTTCCATAAAGTACGGCTTAGCTCCATCTTTTGATAGGTCTGCAATATTCGTAAATCCTTGAGAAACAAGTTGATGCTTTACTTTATCAACACTTTGCTGATACATCTTCGTGTCTAAACCTGTATAGTTTGACCACTTTTTATTAACCGGTTGTATCACAAACATGACGTCTGTTTGATTCTTAGCAAATTCCTGTAATACTGTTTGAAAATCAGCATATTCAATAGACTCGCGATAATCAAATTTTGTCTGTGACTGACGCAACTTATCAAGGTCTGGTGCGACACGATGTTGATAAAAGCCAGAACGAATGCCAAACCGGCTATTCTTCGTCGCCTTCTCACCTGCTTGAATTGCATATTGTTCTAAGACACTATGCTGCTCTTGTTCAGGTAATCGCTTTGTGCCTGTTAATACCTTTTTATGCCAATTATGCCCAACTGGTAAATTAGAGAACAACCCATCTTCGCTCAACAACATGCGCTTTTGAACATTTAATAGCGTCATATCAGTCTTAGTGAGTGGCTTATTTTCTTTAATCTTACGCACCATTGGTTCTAACGTATAGCTACTTTTAATCTGATCTTGCGATAATAAGCGTTGTGCAACGTATTGATCCGTTGCATTATCAGACTTTGCTTGTTGTAGCCACTGTACTGTCTGCAATGGTGAATAAAAGCTGTCAAATGCCCATTTTTGCATCCCTTGTTTAGTAAACCATTGTTGTGAAATAACAAAGACGGCTTGCTTTTTATGTAACGCTGGTTGTATCCCTTGCATACTCAAATAGTGCGTTAAGGATTGAGTTCCGGCCATCCCCAATAAGAAGGGTTGATAAGAACGATGATATTTGGCAGCTAAAATAGCGGGATGTAAGGCATCCATTCTTAGCAGTTCACTAGAACCAAAAAAGGCACATAGTGTGTTGTCTTATTATTAAAAGCCGCCATTTTCACCGTCTGCCCCTTGAAGACGTCTTTAGAAAACGAAACTGACGCATCTTTTAATTTCTGATTTGATGAATAATGTAACGAGAATGGTGCCAGAAAAGAAAATAACCATGATAAAGGCTATAATCACTGGCCCAAATATCCACCAAAGCCCTCTCTTTTCTTTCATATTCTTATCCAATCAATGATTCAACTTTGGCGATGACTTTATTAGGTGTATCCCACTCGTTACGGTCAAATTCTGATACTGGTGCTTGAATTGAGAACTTATTTTCAAGTTCTAATAATAATTCTACTGTAGCCATTGAATCCAATAAACCACTATCATAAAAATTATCATCCATTTGATCAGAGATATCTTCACCGATAATTGTATTTAAAATCTCTACTACGTCTTCTTTTACGTTCATTGTTCATTCTCCTAAAATCGTATAACAGCCTTTAATTCACTGTTGAAGTTAACCACTACTCATCATAAAGCTTTTTTGTACTGTACGTCAAACTGCACTTTTAATGAAACCATAATCGATCTAAGAATCCTGAGAATAGCAAGAAACTAAACATGACAACATTAAACGTTATCACAATAGATAGCCATTCTGTCCAGCGATTATGCGGTACTTGATGTTTCTTCTTGTAACGTAACCAAGCGTCGTTGATGACCAATCCAAAACCATGAAATAAGCCATACGCAATGTAATACCATGTCAAACCATGCCAAAACCCCATGAGTAGCATATTTAAAATATAAGCGACATTGGACGTCGTAATACGGCTTTTGAAAGTTTTGTGCTTCATCATGGTAAAGACTAGTCGCATAAAGACATAATCTCTAAACCAAAATGACAATGTCATATGCCAGCGATTCCAAAATTCTTTTAAGTTCTTAGATAGAAATGGTTTATTAAAGTTCATGGGTAATTCAATTCCCATAATATAACTGATTGCCACTGCGAAGAGTGAGTAACCAGCAAAATCAAAGAACAAATTAAGTCCCCAGACATATGTGAATGGTATTAACCACCATGACAGACCGCCATGTCCTTGACCAGCAACCATTGCTAAGCTCTCTATCTTGGGCTGTAAAAGTGTACCAAAAATATGCGAGAGAATAAATTTATACAAGAAACCTAAGAAAAGGTAGTGCACTGCTTTTGACAACATCGTCAAATATTTATCTCTGTCTGGCACAGTAATGGCATCTTTAGCAAAACGGCGATACCGATCAATGGGACCAGATGATATGGTAGGCATAAATAACATGAATCGTGCGAAGAGAACAGCATCAAAATCCTTGATGGAGCCATCTCGCGTTTCCATAATCATACCTACCGAACGGAATGTCAAATATGAAATTCCTGTGAACCCTAATACCGTTGAGATGCTAGCCCAATGTCCAGCAGCAGCCATTTTAATCAACACAAGCGGTAGTATTGACATCACAATTGCACCGTAAAAATAAATTTATTATTATACTTTTTACGATAAAGCGTGTATGCCCATACTAACAACCACTGCCAAATCATATAAATAATTAAGGCAATGCCCTCATGATATTTATGACCATTAAACATGAGGAAAATGAAAATAAGCGACACAACTGATTCATACCAAACAAAACGCTTACCAAAATACATACCAATTGCCAAAGGTACAAGCGCTAAAATGAGCACAATAAAGTATTTTGGATCAGCATATGGTTGCAAATTAAGCATTACCATTCACCTCAGCAATCAAGGTTTTCAAGTCTGTTTTACCGTTGGCAGTCATTGGTAAAGATTCACGGTAGATAAATCGCGATGGCATCATATAAGGCATCATAATGTCCTTCAATTCTGCTTTAATCGCATTAGTCAATAAAATTGGCTTGTCAAAATCATTTTTCTTTGCAACAACAATGGCTAATAACTGCTTGACTTTACCATCTTGATCATATCGTGGCACAGATACTGCTTGTTCTATCCACTGACTATGCTGCAATACCTGTGCAACTTCTTCAAGTTCAATGCGGTAACCATGCAATTTAATTTGAAAATCACTACGCCCTTGATAATGGAGTAACCCTTGTTCATCAAGCATACCCAGATCTCCGGTCCGATAAGCTGGTTGTCCTTCAACAGTTGTAAAAGCAACTGCCGTTTTCTCTGGGTTATTTAAGTAACCTTTAGATACAGATGGCCCAGAAATCACAATTTCTCCGGCCTGACCAGTGGGTTGCGTCGCATGACTATCAACATCTTGAATGGTTATCGTAGTATCAGCCTTAACAAAACCAATTGGTAATTTAGTATGATTTTTCAAAATTTCTTCAGTAATTTCAATGCCCGTTACTGCTACTGTTGCTTCAGTAGGACCATATGTATTGAAAATTTTGGCCTTTGGAAAACGTTCATGCAACTTTTGGGCAGTAGTAGAGGTTAATGCTTCACCACAAAATAAGAAACGTTGTAAGTGTGGATTATTAATTTCATTAAATTCTGGATCTAACAATGCAACATCAGCAAATGAAGGCGTTGATACCCAAATATTTAAATTTAACTGCGGTAGCGTAGCAAATAATTGTTTAAAATCATCCGCAATAGTCTTAGGCAATGCCTTTAAGATACCACCTGAAACCAATGTTGGTGCCCAATCCATGACAGATAAATCAAAAGAATATGGTGGCTGTGATAAGACACACTGTTGTTGCTTAAAGCCAAATTCATCCGATAGCATCCAATTCACAAAACTCAATAAATTTTGGTGATTGATTTGAACACCCTTGGGTTTCCCTGTTGTACCAGATGTGAAAATAATATAAAAATCTTGATCGTGATCAACAGTTGGTAGTGTTGGTAATGCAACTGCCGTGTTCATGACATTTGCCAATGCTTCATTAGTGATGACTGGAATTGCAGCAATTTTGATGGGTAAATCATCTACTGCAATAACCGCAGCTGGTTGCCCAATTTCTAAAATATCTAATAACCGTTCATCTGCAGAATTAACATCCACTGGAATATAAGCATGCCCCGCTTTAACACTACCCAAGAAACTCGCAATCATTTCAAATTGCTGTCCACCATAAATCATGATTGGTGCGTCAGCAGGTAAGTCTTGTTGTAATAAGTACGTTGCGATACGATCAGAAGCAATCTTTAAATCGTGATAAGTATGTACTACTCCTAGTTCATCATAAGCAACAAACTGACCATTTTCTTGTGCAATTTGGTCAATTGCCCCAATTATACTTTTAACCATTATTAACTCCTAATTTAAAACTCATTGTAAATGAAGTGGCCTTGCCCCACACCTGAATAACTATACAAGTAGATGAGTGCAATAATAATGGCAAAATAAAAAATGTTCGCCCGATAAAATTAACGAGGCGATTTTGAAAAAACTTTTGCAACATATTTGCTCCCCCAGCGTTTTTATATAATCAGCTTATTATTTTAATGTATATATCATAATAAGTCAATATTGTATATAATATAACACATGAATGACAAAAGTATCTGAAATATATAATTTTACTTTATTAAAGATAAGGATGATTAGATGTCTATATTTTCCAAAGGACTTTCATTATTAACAAAGTGGGATAAAAGATGGCAACATCAGCCCCTCATTTCCGCCATATATACCACGTATCGTAAAATATTTACTATCTTAGTCATCGATGTTTATGCGCATATCATCGCATTATTATTCTTATTACCCAATGCACTTTTCCCGACTATTCTTGACTATCAACTTCCTTTTTATACCCCGATTGTACAAAATGTTGTTTTAATAATTGATATCATCACCATGACCTTTTTTAGTACCTTATTAGCTAAAGAGTATTATCAACGTCGTCGTCCTGATCATGATGCCACACTAATTATGATGACTATGTTTTATAGTACGATGACATCGTTCCAAAATCAAAATAATTTCAACGTTATTTTAATTAAAAACTATTTCATTTTAATATTGTTAGTCTATGCTGTTGTCAATAGTTACATCCTGTACCAAAAACTGTTAAAACAACCACAAAACCCATTGTCGTTTGCTAATATTGGCTGGGCAGCAATTATCATCACAATTGCAACAGTACTCAAGCCCTTCCTACATTCAGCCGCTCTCCAAGCAACCATTAATCAATACCTATCGTCTAGTATCTTTAATCACATTCCAGCTATTCTCATCTTTGCCTTAATCTTACCGTTGTTATCTTGGATTGGTATTTCAATTCCAAGTGACTTATTGGTCAGTCAGGCATCTGCTACTGCGATTTCAGAAAATTTAAACTTCTTTTTGACCAAGCATACGACGGCACATATTCCTTATCCGATTAACCTATATAATACATTTAGTATGTTTAGTATTGTCGGTGGTTTAGCTTTATGTTTGTTACTTTTATTCCGATCGCGAAATATTGGCGACCAACGTTTAGGGCAATGGTCCTTATTACCAAGTCTATTTAATAATCATCAATTACTTTTATTTGCTTATCCATTATTGTTACGACCATTATTTCTCATACCCATGTTAGTTAGCCCGGTTGTCACAACATCTCTAGGGTATTTAGCCGTTAAATTACATGTCATTACAATTCCTGTCTATCAAGTTCCCCTCAGTACGCCATATCTCATCAGAGCATACTTAGCTACTAACGGCAATCTAATAGCCTTAGCTGTCAGTATTCTCCTAATCATAGTATCAGTATTGATTTATTTACCATTCTTCAATATCGCCATGAAATCTCAGAAAGAATCATAATATGAGCAAACGTAAATATATCTTATGCATCTTGAGTATTATCCTGTTGGTTATCATTGGTATATTAGGTCGCTCATGGGTTGATGAAACACGTTTGAATCAGTCCAAAATCCAAAATTCACGATTATACCCTGTTATTTTTATACCTGGGTCCTCCGCCACGGTTAATCGATTCGACGATTTATTTAACAAGCTTAATGCTAATCCTAATCAAAAACACAGTGTACTAAAAATTAACATTAAAAAGGACGGTCAATATGATATATCTGGTACGATTCGTCAAACAGACTTTCGACCATTCATTGTGATTGGCTTTGAAAATAACGCCGATGGTTATAGCAATATCAAAAAGCAAGCAAGTTATATTGACGATGTCCTCACTTTGTTACAAAATCGCTATCATTTTCATCACTTTGACGCCATCGGTCACTCAAATGGCGGCTTAATTTGGACACGTTATCTAGAAAAATACTTTAACAATCAGCAATTTGTGATGAATCACTTAATGACTTTGGGAACACCATATAATTTTTCAGAAACATCGATTAGCCGTAAAACTGAAATGTTAAAGGATATGATTCAGGGGCGTACCCAACTACCCTCAAACCTTATAGTCTACTCGATTGCCGGAACAGAAGATTACACTGATGATGGGATTGTCCCTGTTCAAAGTGTGACGGCGGGTAAATATATTTTCCAGAATTATACACAAAAATATATGCAAATTACTTTATCAGGTAATGAAGCACAGCATTCAAATTTACCAGATAATAACGAAGTCGTTAGCATTATTAACCAGTATATTTTAACAGACAATAGCAATCCTAGAAATCCAACTAACGCACCAAAATAAACCACTCTATAATAAAAAAGCACCAATATTGTAAATGTTTTCACTTACAATATTGGTGCTTTTTATGATTTATTTTGTGTAACCTTC
This sequence comes from Leuconostoc fallax KCTC 3537, assembly GCF_000165675.1. Classification (GTDB taxonomy): domain Bacteria; phylum Bacillota; class Bacilli; order Lactobacillales; family Lactobacillaceae; genus Leuconostoc_B; species Leuconostoc_B fallax. Next base: position 38,379 of record NZ_AEIZ01000014.1, read on the forward strand.
TGGATGACTTTGATGCCATTGCCATGCTGTTTTAATAATATCTTCAACATTATCATATTTTGGTGCCCAGCCAAGCACCCGACGTGCTTTATCTGAATTGGCTACCAAAATATCAGGATCCCCTGGTCGACGTGGGCCAATTTTAGACGGAATATCAACACCAGTAGCTTTGCGTGCCGCTTCAACCATCTCCTTAACTGAAAAGCCAGTTGCAGAACCCAAGTTAAATTGATTACTGTCGCCACCTTCTTTTAGATAGTCTAATGCCAAAATATGCGCATCAGCTAAATCCAATACATGAACATAATCACGCACATTGAAACCATCAGGTGTATTATAGTCATCCCCAAACATTTCGATATAATCACGTTGTCCCAATCCCGCTTGTAAGATAATTGGCACTAGATGTGTTTCAGGTGCATGATCTTCACCAATTGTGCCATCTTCAGCAGCTCCTGCAACGTTGAAATAACGCAAAGCAACCCATTTGATCCCATCTGCTTGGTCTGCCCAAGCCATGATTTTTTCCATCATTAGTTTACTTTCGCCATAAGGGTTAATTGGCTGTTGCGGATCTGTTTCCTTAATCGGAATGTTGACTGGATTACCGTATGTTGCAGCAGTAGATGAAAATACAATCTGCTTCACATCATGTGCTTTCATCACTTCAAGTAAGGTGATCATACCACTCGTATTATTATCAAAATATTTAAGCGGATTGGCTACGGATTCTGGAACAATAGAAAAGGCAGCAAAATGTACAACAGCTTCAATATTTTCTTGATCAAATACTTGATTAAGTGCTGCTTTATCACGTACATCAACTTCGTAAAACTTAGCATCTGGATGCACTGCCTGACGATGTCCTGTCACCAAATTATCTACAACAACGACTTCACGTTCATCTTCAATTAAACGTTTTACCATGTGTGAGCCAATATAACCCGCACCACCTAATACTAATACTGCCATGTTTGCCTCCAATAGCTTTTGATATCAGTAACTTTAAGTTAGTTCTGTATCCAATTATACACTACGCCATGTGAAAATAGCTTCTGCAGATGTATGCGCTGCAACCATAATACGATGTTTAGTCACATTATCAGCTATCGCAACTTGGCTAATAACTTCTTGTCCCAAACGCACTTCATTTTCATATTTAATATTGATATTTGTGATTTCATGATGTTTCAGATAATCTAAATCCAAAACATCTTGCATCCATTCAAAATATTTAGAGTTATTGACGTGCTGATTTGTATCAATATCTAAATAACGAACGTGATAATTTTTTTCAATAATGTCGTCCGTTGTCGTGATTTTATCTGGTCGTGGAATATGATTAATCTGTTTCACACGTTCGGCTGAATATTTATCAATAATATCTTGTGGAATACGTGCCATACGTCGATTATCAATGTCTAACATTGCCCATATAGAATCAACACGAATGATTTCTTCATTCTGTTCGTCAAAAAAGACAAATGGTCGATGTACAAAGAACGGATTATACTGTGAGGCTTGTGTTTCAATGCGGATGACCTCATTCACAGTAGGACGCCTTTTGATGTGGACATCATACTGTAAAATAACCCATCCCAAACCACGTGAAAGATGTTCTTCTTGTCCAACACCCAAATGATCACTTTGTGTTTTGGATGATAATACGGCCAAATTCAAAATCATTGGTAGTGATAGTTTGCCCGACATATCACTCTCAAAATATTCAATTTTATGTACTATTTCAAAAGGAATCCCCATATTATTTACCCTCTAAACCATGATACTGATTGTAGACATCTTGTCGTGCTAACCCTCTTTGCTTAGCAACTTGCTTAATGGCGACATTAGGTTTTTCTCCTGCTTCAATCAACTGTTTCACAGCATCAACTGGTGATATAGCAACCATTTCTTCGTCATTTACCTGGTCAACAGCAGTAATATCTCCAGTATAACCCGATAACATCACCACAAATTCACCACGAATTTCATTACTACTTGCCCAAGATACTAATTCAGCTAATGTGCCTCGCAAGAATTCTTCATAACGTTTAGTCAATTCTCGAGCTAAGACAACACGCCGTTCATCACCCATTACTTTTTGCATATGCTGTAATGTGGTTTTGATACGATGTGGTGCTTCATAGAAAACAACCGTATCTCTAAATGTGGATAACTGATGCAATTCTTCAAGTTGTTCACTCTTCTTACGCGATAAAAAGCCATAAAAATAAAAAGGTTGTGGGACTAAACCACTGGCAATCAGCGCTGTAACACCAGCTGTAGGGCCAGGTATAGGTACCACCACAATATTGTTATCCACAGCAGCAGCAACTAATTCTTTTCCAGGATCAGATATCGATGGCATTCCTGCATCGCTCACTTGTGCTAGGTCATGACCTGCTAATAAATGATCAATGAGTTCTGTGCGCTTATTTTGCCAATTATGTTCATGAAAAGACGTTTGTTTAGTATGAATATCAAAATAATTTAATAATTTTTGTGTATGGCGTGTATCCTCCGCCGCAATCAATGGTACTTGCTGCAACGTTTCTACTGCTCGAGGTGTCATATCAGCTAAATTTCCAATTGGAGTAGGTACGAGGTATAAAGTACCTGTTTCGTGTTGCTCAAAACTTTTTTGTTGTTGCATCCTACTCTCCTAAAATAATGGATGTATCCAATACAATTTTTTCTAAACGACTTTGCAATGAAATATTAACCTTGCGTAACTTATCATCTGCCAAAATATTATCGCTCACACGTACTAATTTATCTATAGTATAGCTACGTCTGAGACTTTTATAGAAACCAACTAATTTTGGATATTTCAAATCTTCTGTAGAGATATAATCATAAATCATCATATCTCTGATCACCTCATGTAGCCATCTGAAAAATAACTGTTGTTGCGTTACTGTTTCAATTAACGGCAATAATTTAGCTTGCACATAAGCAAAGGCTTCAATTTGTCGTTGCATCATGAGCTCAACCCATTTAAACGTTATGCCTTGTGCCTGCTGGAGCCAATCATTCGTTATTTCTGGTAACCCTGAATGCTGTTCAGATTGTAAATGAACAATCTGAGCCCGTGATTGAATCGTCGGCAGTACATCATTTAAGTTGTTGGTCAACATCAAAATAAGTTGTGGACCAGCTGGTTCTTCAATAAACTTTAATAAAGAATTTGCTGCACTAGTCGTCATTGTTTCAACTGCATCCAAAACAAAAACCTTACGTGAACTTTCCGTTGCACGCGTCACAAATTCTGGCGTCAACGCTCTAATTTGGGCTACTTTTAAGGCAGTTCCTGGTGTCATCGGTGTAACAATATGTACATCAGGATGATCACCATCAACAATACGTTGCGCATTGCGATGATCATTTCCGACAATCTGCCAAGCTAAAAAACGTGCAAAGTCAAGTTTGAGATCTTGTGGAAATCCAACCAATAAATATAAATGGCTCAATTTTTCTTCAGTAATTAAATTGAGAAATTGTCCAACTTGTTTTGGATAGCTTTGACGTGCATTTTCAATAAACTCTACTGTCATTAGAATTGATGAAACGATTCAATATCTTGCGTAAATACTGTCGCACCACCAACTTGCACTTCGATTGGATAGGCAGCACCTTCAATACCAGCATCTAAATTCATTGGCGGTACCATGAATTGATTACGCGTTTGTGAAATACTTTTAATAATGTCCAAAACTTCTTGAACGCGGTCTTTTTCAATGGCAATCATGAACGTTGTATTGCCTGAACGTAAGAAACCACCAGAAGTAGACAAACGTGTTGCACGAACATTTGCCTTAACGAATGCATTACTTAATTTGTTAGTATCTTTATCTTGAACAATTGCCGTAATTAATTTCATGAGTGAACTCCATTTCTATTTTTTAATTGTTGCCAAATCAATGCACGTGTTGCTGTAATAACCATTTCTAACGGTTGCGTTGCATCAATGACCTGGATACGGTCAGGAAACTGATCACGTAAGGCAAGATAAGTATTGCGTACCTTAATATGAAAACTCAAATCTTCCTTATCAAGGCGATCAATTTTACCTTGACGATGCTGCATAACGCGCTTTAAGCCAATATCAGCTGGTACATCTAGGTAAATCGTTAAATCGGGTAATAGTCCTTCTGTTGCAAATTGATTGAGCGTCCAAATACGGTCTACGCCTAAATCGCGACCACCACCTTGATACGCTAAAGAACTATCAATATAACGATCACTAATCACAACTTTTCCTGCAGCTAACGCAGGTTGAATCGTTTCAACTAAATGTTGGCGTCTAGCAGCAGCATAAAGTAATGCCTCGGTACGCTTATCCATCCCATTATCTTCTTCAGGTTGTAGAATAGCACGAATCGCTTCAGCAATTGGATTACCCCCAGGCTCTCGTGTTGTTACTAGATCATCACCCAGCATGGGTCCTAATTCTCCAATTAAAGCTTGTAACACACTCGTTTTCCCAGCGCCCTCAGGACCTTCAAAAGAAATAAACTTTGCCTCTGACATCTTCAACTCCTATTTATCCGATTTGATAACATGCGTTTGCATATGACCAACTGTTTTGCGCCGTCGCGCTTCGCGATATAAATAAAAGAATTTTGCTTTAGCCAAAGCTGTTTGCGCTTGTATTAAGCGTACATTAACTTGCCCGTCCAGTAAAGCGTTTTCAGAGTTTTGAGCTGATTCCCAATCTATTTTGGCCTTGTCGATTTGAAATACTAATGCTTGATCATATTCTTTACGAATATCTTTTCTTTTTTACCAAAAATCATAATTCTGTCCGCCCTTGCACAGCTTTTATTAATGTTAATTCATCTGCATAATCAATGTCTGATCCAACAGACAATCCATGTGCTAATCGCGTCACTTTAATGCCAGCAGGCTTTAACAATCTCGCCAGATACATGGCAGTTGCTTCACCCTCCGCGTTAGCATTGGTACCAACAATCACTTCTTTAATTTCTTCATGCTCGGATAAACGCCTAACCAAACTCGGCAAGTTAATATCTTCTGGGCCTGTCCCGGCACTTGGTGAAATCACACCATTCAAAACATGATATAAACCATGATAATCACGGGTATTTTCCATCGCCATCACATCTCTTGAATTTTCAACGACAAAAACTGTCCCTTGATTGCGACTTTTATCACGACAAATAATACATGGATTCATATCTTTTTCAGTAATCATGCCACAAGTATCACAAAAGGTTAAATCCTTTTTGGCTGAAATTAACGACTTGGAAAAACTTTCCACATCTTCATTGTCCATACCCAAAGTGTAAAAAGCTAATCGGGTGGCTGTTTTTGGCCCTATTCCGGGTAACTTTGTATAATTATCTATTAACTTAGCGATTGGTTCTGGATACTGCATCACTATTTCCCATTTTCAAATACTTTATCAGTCACATTAATCAACAATATTCACGAGATCATCACCAAATAGCTTTTTAGCTTCTGAAACGATTTGGGGCTCATCTGTTTTAATTGATTCATGTTCAGCATTTTGTTGCGCATTGTTTGATTGTGTTGCTTTTGCAACCTTGACATAAGGTAATGTAGCCAAGTCAATTTGAGGTGCGGCACCTGTTTTAAGTTTCTCAACATATTCTGTTCGATCAAGATGCCACTCATCTTGCGAAATCATGACCAATTCATTCGATAACGCATGCTTATTCAGTACTGCTTTTAATTGCGTTTGCAATACCGTATTTTGTAAAACTTGTTCCAGTAAGGCAGGATAATCAAAAGCCAGCACTACTGCAACTTGACTAGCAGCAACTGGCGTTGCTGTTGTCAATAAAGCTCGACCAGCTACATCAAATTGCGCCAAAATATCTGCCCATTTATTTTTAATGGTTACCAAACTATTACGTTGCGCTGTCCCTAGCACAGCGAACACAGCTTGCTGACCAGTTCTAACAGAATAATCTTGCCCATCACGAGATACTGGCTCTGGCTCTGGCTCTGGCTCTGGCTCTGGCTCTGGCTCTGGCTCTGGTTCTGGCTCTGGCTCTGGCTCTGGCTCTGGCTCTGGT
>NZ_AEIZ01000013.1 GCF_000165675.1 Leuconostoc fallax KCTC 3537
CGCCTTTTTTATGATTCATTATGATTTAATAATTCTGCTTGTAGCTGCGCTAACGCTTTTGAAATATAAACTGGATAATCTGTTCGTTCTGCTAATGTTTGGGTAATCGCCGTTACATTTTTATTTTTAACCTGTTGAATATGCAAAACGTCAGGGCTTTCATACACAACTTGCCCTTGATTAAATACTTGTTGTTGCAATGGTATCGCAATAAAATGCGTTAGTGTTTCTTCTTGAGATTGAACTTTGCCATTGATTCTCTGTCCAATAATTGTATCCATCACCTGTTCATGCTTAAGTGCAATAAGATCGCCAACCATTTGCTGTGTTACACGATCGTACAATCGGTACGTCAACTTTTCTCCAGGTAATGTCACTTTACTAGCTGTACCACTAATTTTAATTTTAGGTATCACTTCTCCATGACGCCTGATGGCAGACAATTTGAACACACCACTTAATACGGGCGATGTTGCACTAGTAATCAATTTCTCGCCAACACCAAAACTATCTAACGGCACATCATCATTGATCATGTCGTGAATAATATGTTCATCCAAGGCACTTGATGCTGTAATTTTAACTTTATGCAAACCAGCCTGATCCAAAACTTGACGCACCTCGCGTGCCAATGCGGCAATATCGCCAGAATCAATCCGAACACCGATTGGCTGGTGGCCATCGGCTGCTAATTGTTTAAAAACTTGAATCGCATGTGGCAAGCCAGAACTTAAAACATCATACGTATCAATCAGCAATAAGCAATTATCAGGATAAATCTCAGCCCATTTTTTAAATGCAGTGAGTTCATCAGGAAAAGCTTGAATCCAGCTGTGTGCCATTGTTCCTGAAATAGGCAAGCCATATTGTTTAGCAGCCAAAACATTTGACGTGCTACTGCATCCACCAATAATAGCGGCGCGCGCACCCAAAACGGCAGCCGAAGGTCCTTGTGCACGACGGGAACCAAATTCCATCACCGCTCTTCCTTGAGCAGCACTCGTAATCCGATGTGCTTTAGTCGCAATTAATGATTGATAGTTAATCAAATTTAAAATAATTGTTTCTAAGAGTTGTACTTGTTCAAGTGGTCCACTTACGGTCAATAAAGGTTCACGAGGTAAAACTGGTATTCCTTCTGGAATTGCTGAAATATCACCCGTGAACTTAAAATTAATCAGCATATCAATAAAAGAGGGCGTGAAAAGATTTAAATTTTTAATATATTGAATATCATCCGCATCAAAGTGAAAATCGCGAACAGCTGTTATGACAGATTCTAATCCTGCTGAAATAACAAAATCTCCGTCATCTGGTACCTTACGATAGAACACGTCAAAAACACCCTCATCTCCAGCTAGTGATTGCTGGAAACCGTTGGCCATTGATAACTCATAAAGGTCCATCACCATTGATAAATTCATTTTTATTAACTCCTAGTGAATTGTGCTATTGCAATTCATTTTTTAGGTATTATTTACTTTTAATAGTAAAGTATAGTCGTTTCTATACTATTAGTCAAAACTTAACGCTTCAATCGGTAAAGCTTTGCTGGTCTCCCCTTCATTCCTGTCGGTTCAATACCCACTTCTTCAAAAATATGCGCATGTGTTTTACGAAAATTCGAATTATCAATTTCTTGATAAGACACACGTAAGAAAACCGCATACACTTCTCTAGCTGTCCGTAGCGTAAAATGATGACCCAAAATGTGCAAAATAGATGGTGCATAATCTAACTTATTGCGAACCCGAATAAAAGCTTCTTTCAAAATTAATCGATGATCAAAAGCTAAACGCTGATTTTCCGGTAAATCATGTTTATTTTGAGCGTAGAATTGTTCATCATTGGTATATTCAGATACCGTCTCAAAACGGTATTGCCCGTAAATGAGGTTATAATTATCATCATTAGCAAAACTCACATCAAACCAACGGGCATCCTTAGCACCATATCCAGGTACTAATTTTGGTGCGCCAGGTAAAAATGTCATGTAGGCTAATGAAAGATGACGAACAGCATTATTCACAAAGCGATTTCGATTGGTAAACGTCTTCAATTGCTCTGTATGAAATTTTGTCAATTGAATACCAATTTTATCTCGAATTAAGCGTAGTGCTGCCTCATCAGCATCTTCAGTAACACGTAGAAATGTCTCTGGTAATCCCCAATAATTTTTAAAAGGTGCTTCACTTTTTTGACTAATAGAATTTGTATTTTTTAGTTTCTTCTTGATATGTCCAAATCACATTATCAATGGCGACAACCGGACGTTCAATAATATCATCAATCATACTTTCTCCAATAAACTGTAGTGATTAATATTTTTACTATACCATACTCAGTTTACTGATCCAGGAATTTATCAATATGTAGTCATTAAAAGTTAAAATAAAAAATATCTTCATAGCTAGAATCACATACTTAACTTAAAGATATTTTTTATTAATAGTAATTTTGGGAATATACAACCCATTCACACTAAATAATGTTGTTATTCATAGATATAGTAACTCATCCGATTATTGATAATTTGGATAATTTTTTGTGATCCATGCCTGATTTGATTGATTATTATAAATATTAATTATCTTATCAACAAACATTTTTTGCTTATCCGGACCATCATACGCCTCATATTGACAAACCGCACTCGTTATCAAGCCGCCTTGCTTTAATCCCTTATAACCTGTTAACCCCTTAAATTCATCATGTGTTGATGCCAAAGGTACGATGCCGGTCTTACCTTTTGCGACAACACTTGGATTATGATTAACAGTATCAATATTTTGTTGCGTTAAGCCAATGCCAAAGAAAACATCTTGGGATTTCAAGGCAGATTCTAACTGTTGGACGCTATTAAATTGTTGCACCGTAATTTCATACTGGTTACCACCCAGATTTTTTACCTCGTCAGCATTTACCACGTATTGCCAAATTTTAGTTTCGTCATTGGTGAGCGTTCCCAAAGATAAGTAAACTGTCGGATTATCTGACGTTTTTCCAGGTGAATACGTCGTTAAACGATGATAAATATTGAATCCAACAATACTAATCGTTAAAATAACCAGAAGTCCTATAATACCTATTAACCATTTTTTCATGACTTAATCCTCTATAAATTCGTAACATCGATTACTTCATCAACACGTGAATAAACATTTGAATCGTGTGTTGCGATAATGACATACGTTTCTTGACTGACTTGATTCAATAAGATATCAATTATTTCTGCGCCTGTTTTCTCATCCAGAGCGCCCGTCGGCTCATCCGCTAAAATAATCTTCTTTTCCTTTAAAATCATTCGTGCAATTGCAACACGTTGGGCTTGTCCTCCAGACAATTCATAAATTTTTGATTTTAAATAGGTGTTATCTAATCCAACTTGTTCTAAAGATTGGCTGATCTGTTGGCTGTCTTTATTGACTAATTTTAAATTTTGTAAAACCGTTTTATTATCAAGTAAGGCATAGTTCTGAAAGACGTAACCCAAATAATTTTTAAAAAAGCGTTTTTCTTTAATCTGCCATATATCTTCATCGTCAATTGTAATTTTCCCGCTAGTGGGGCGATCTAATCTACCAATTGCATTTAATAAAGTTGTTTTTCCTGATCCAGATTGTCCAACCAATGCATATGATTTATTAGGCTCAAAAGACAATTCAACGTTTTCATAAACCGTTTTATGATTAAACTTTTTGCTAAGAGATTGAATAGTAATCATATGTCATTTCCTTTAAGAAGCGTGGTGTAATTATTTCTGATTTTTTGATTAAAAATAGTTGTTGTCATGATTTCCAGAATTATGATAATCACAAATGTTATAATTGCGAGCATTTTTTGTCTCTCGAATGTAGCTATGACCAAAGTCGCAATACCCACTGTTAGCATTAACGGCCACAAATAAGGTATGTAGGTTGTAATTATCGTTGTGCCAATCATTTTCTTCTTGACTATTGTGAGTAACTCAAATTTATAAATCGTGATAATATACGCTGTCACACTAATAATGACTGCACTAAACATCACTACCTGTAATATATTTGCAATTAGCAGTTGATTTTTTAAATCTTTAATATTCAAAATAACTGCCTGATACGGTTCCACCGTGCTACTCGTTAAATGGTCCTGTTCTTGACTAATCATTTTAATTGCTTGCGGACTCAAAATGCCTTTTGTATTTAAGATATTGTTGGCAAAAGTTGCGGCATTATGTTCTAACAATAGACGATCGTTTAGCCGAACTAAAATCTGATTACGTAGACTACCGTAACTTTTAGATAAGTCGTCTACACTACCTGAAAAACGAACTGCATTTTCGTTATACAAAAAACCATTTGGCTTTCAGGAATAACCTTGATTTCAATATCATCTTTTGAGAAATTATAATATTTTAATTGTTCAACGTAGACAGTATTAATTAAGGACTGTTGCTTATTTTGATACCGTTTGGGGATATATATTGTTGCTGCTTTATTCATATGATAGGGATATGTTTGCGATGGATAATCTATCGCTTGTCGATTTATGGCAGTGTTATTTAGATACCACAATTTTTGATTCAAATCTGGATCAGTAATGCCGTCTCTTTTCAACTGATTAACAAATCCATCCTTTGCATCGCCTACCATGAATGGTGCAATATTAGCTGTAGACTGTGTCATATAAATATAGTGATGACTGCCTAATTTTTTAACTAAATCTACATCCCTTTGACTGTTTCCGCTACTATGTAGTTGACCATTTTCTGAAGTTTGGGCGGCATCAAAAGGTTGTGTTTTTTGCCAGCCTTTTAGTGCATACCAAGGCTTCAAATGATTGATTTGAGCACTTAATTGTTGTTTATTACTTTGAACCTGTTCGTTAAGTTTACCGACAGCAATAACCATGATACAGATTAATAAAAGCCAGATAACAAAGATACTTTTACCCTTGGCTTTATTCTTAATCACGTTTAATGGCTTTTCCAAATGAATCATAAATTTCACTATCACCAACGACAAAATGATCATACTACTAAAAATAATGATGTCAGTCATCACTAATGCCATAAATAATTGGGTACTAAGCGTTCGAAATCCCTGACCAAATATTACAGCATAACACAGTAGCATGGCACTACCAATTAATATAATCAATACAACAGGCGATAAAACATCATTGATATTGATAACATTTTTACCAAAAGCAAAACGGATCATACGCTCTCTCATAGATCGTGCATCGAAAATAAAGATACCAGTGAATGCTAGTGCAAACAATATTACTGTTACCACTGTCCTAAATTGCCCATTAAATTGTATCAATCCACCAACAAACCAAGGATAAGATTGATTCGCACTAACCGTAATACCCCTTGTTTTTAGTGCTTTTAATGACTGATCACTCAATTTACCTGAAGTATAGATAATCCCATTTGCACTCACCTTATGTAAAAAATGCTTCTTAGGATATTCAGATAAATTATAGTAATCAACCTCACCTGAAGTATTCACATACGACTTATACATATTTATATTGTCTTTTTTGTGATCTCTTGTAGTGTCTGATAAGTTTTATCATTTGAGGTATTACCAACCATTAGAGAAATAGCACCATCCACCGGTAAAGGTGCTGGCATCGTCGTATTATTAATTGCTATAACCCCAATCATGACAAGCAACGCAAAGACCGTGCCAAGAAAGGTAAATTTTATTTTCAAAATTCTATCCTGTTCACTTTCGTAAAAAATATATTTACAATAGATTCTTCATATATACTCAAAAATGTCATTTTTTGACACAGTATTGAGTATAACGAACCGCAAAATAAAAAGTTACGCCCAAATGGCGTAACTTCACTTTAATTTAAGTTGGGTATGCACTAACAAAGTCGGATTAATTTCAAAATGCGTTGCGATATGAAATATTGTAAACACATCCGGTGTCCGCCTTCCAGTCTCCCAATTTGCAATAGCCTGTTGCCCGACATGAAAAATCTCTCCCAATTTTTCTTGAGATAATTTTCTTTCTTACGCAAATATCTTAGGTTCTCCCCCAAATGAACGCCCATACTGCTCCCCCTTTTATGCTATAGCACGTTGTCTACAACGATAATCATAATAATATCATATAATACGTCACTACTATTAGGAAGTATTAACATCAAAACGCACCTACCAACATCCCATTGGATGATTTATCTTTGGATAAATTAGTCAATCTATATTCATCAATAGGCGTGTTCAAATAAAAACAGGCGCCATGTATTGCTATAATGTCAACACATGGCGCCTGAATAAAAGGAGCAGATATTTAATTTGATCGTTAAGTATGCCCAACACACCATAAGGTTCTATCTAGGATTCGTCTCTACAGTGTGATTAAAATAATCATTTAACGCCGCTGTGACGTTATTAGCAATCTGCTGCTGATAACTGACCCTGCGTATATATCTGAAATCCTTATCATTGTTGATATAACCATTTTCTAATAATACTGCCGGCTGTTGATTATCACGTAGCACTTGGAAATTACCAAAGTCAACACCACGATTCTTTAATGGCAACTTATTTAGACGCTTTGAAAGATATTGCGCGATGATCTTAGAATGATTTTGTTTATGATAATAATATTGTGTTATACCAGAAGCCGTATTAGCTTCATCTGATGAATCAAAATGAAATGAAATAAAAACATCGACATTTTGTTTGCGAGAAATTTCTGGTCGTTGTGCTAGCGAGACGAAATGATCATCATCACGCGTTAGAACAACACGGGCACCGCGTTGTTCTAACAATTTTTGAACCCGTTTTACTGTTTTGAGCGTGTAAGTTTTCTCAAAACTCTTACCATTATTTGCAATAGCACCACTATCTGAGCCACCATGACCAGCATCTAGTTGAATCGTTGCCTCACTCAAGGGCGTGCTACGCTTTAAATGCTTAGACTGTACAACCCAGCTTGCAACCCAACCGACGGTCTGGTCATCATTTTTATCGTCTCGACGCACTTTATACCATGCACTTTTGTTATCAAGTACAATCAGCTTCGTCCCCTTAGGTACTTTTGCCAAAGATTTCGCCGTTGGTTGTGGCGATTGGCGAATCTGTAAATCATCTACCTGATTCACAATCACATTAATACGTAACAATAATATTAATATCACGATAAATATTGTCAATATGACAAAGGTAATCGCAAGACCAATTTTATTATTCAAGATATAATGTTTTATCTTTGACATATGACACCTCCACACCACAATACAGTGTATTAATCGGTTACCTGATCATCATTACGGCATAAATTACATAATCCATATATCTCTAATTTATAGCCCAACACAACATAATCCGTCAACTGAGATTCAAGGTGGTCATCGATTGGTGATTCAATTTTAATGACACGACCACAATTTTGACAAATAAAATGACCGTGATGAGGTGAATGAAAATCACACTGGAATTTAACATATAATTGTCCATTATCCAAGCGTTGTTCCAATAGCCCAAGCTGTGTAAACTCTTTAATATTACGATACGTCGTCGCATGGCTGGCGTTAGGATAAATATCTTGCATATAGTGATCAACATCAATCACTGACACATAATTCTCTTCAAATGTTGCCAAATACTTTAAAAGATCCATCCGCTGTTTTGTCACTTTAAACGCACTCTTTTTTAAAATATCTAATGCTGTATCGTACTCCGTCACCATTCCCATGCCACGCCTACCTTTCTAATTATCTACCTTGTTCCAAGTCAAAGCTAAAGTATAAATCACACCTTCAATAGCTGTAATAAAGAAACTCACTGGCCAATTCGTCAAATAACTCAAGTATAATCCTAACCATGTACCGATTAAAGCAAATATAAACGTTAGAATCATCATCCCAACAACGGTTTTAGCCAAATATTTAGCTGCCGAAGCGGGTATCGTGAGTAAAGCAAAAATTAATAATGAACCGACAACTTGTGCAGTAACACTAACTGTACAAGCAACCAGTACCAAAAATAAAATTGAAACATACATATTAATCGTAGAATTATACTGCGCACCAACACCATCAAACGTTGTGTACTTCAGCTTACGATAAATTAGTGCGACCACTACTAAAATTACTATACTCAATGCAATTAATTCATGCAAGCCATGAATGTCAATTCCTACAATACTCCCAAATAAAATATTTGTAGCATAGCTGGATTGTTTATCAGACAAGGATAGAAATAAAATACCAAGACCAATAAAAATAGCGGAGAAAACGCTAATAGATGATTCGCGTCGGCTAATTTGATTACCAGAAACACCCACAAAAAGCGCACTCGTTATTGTAAACAAAATCATACCACTAATGGGTGAAATTCCCATAAAGACACCAAAAGCTGCACCTGAGAAGCTAATTTCTGACAGTGTATGTGTGAAAAATGCCGTACGTCGTGCAACAACAAAGACCCCCATCACACCACATAATATTGAAATAAACAGGCTCGCAATAAATGCATATTGCATGAAAGCATATTCAAACATCAGCATCCTCCCCCGTCAATTTTTTGAAAGTTCCTGTTTTATTTTCAATATGTAATTCATAATCACCAAATAAATCAACCAATTCAGGATCATGAGTAATGAAAATAACTGCCAAGCTTTTATTTTTAATAATTGTTTTGACTAACGCCAACAAAATATGCCGTGACTTTTTATCTAAATTGGCAGTACTTTCATCTAATATTAATAAACGTGGATCTGTAATTAATGCTTGTGCCAGATAGGCACGTTGCTTTTCACCACCAGAAGCACGCCCTAAACTTTCATTAGCAATATCTGTTAGGTTAGTATCCGATAAAACCCGCTTTAAACGTATTTTTCTTCCTTTTTAACCAAGGTAACATCCCTTTTTGTAAGCTGAGGGCGACAAAATCTTGGATGCGTAAAGGATATTCGTCATCGATATCTCTAAATTGCGGTACTAATTGTATATCAGACTTTTTCACTGAAAAATCAATCTGCTCATTTTTGGTTTCAACTGATCGTAATAATGTCTTAATTAATGTTGTCTTTCCAACCCCATTATCTCCAGTGATACAAGTTAATGAACCATCAGAAATCACAAAAGAAAGGCTCTTAATTAGGAGCCTTTCTTGAACAGAAATATTGAGATTGTTAACAGCTAACACGCTCTGTTTCATAACTATTTCTCTGTTTCTTGTATTTTTTCAATTGATTATATTGTGATAACATCCATTGCTTATAATTTTGTCCCTTTGGCATTGTTTCTGTTACCTTAAGTACCGGCACATCATTTTTCTTAGCCAAACTTACAAGACTATCAACTGTCTTATCCGTTGCCTGTGTATTTTGCACGAAGAACGAAATCTTCTTAGACTTGATGTCATCTTGCATTGCCTTAATATCCTTAGGTGAAGGATCAGTACCATCTTCAACAGACTTAGAGAAGTGATTGTTATTCTTACGGTAACCCAACTCTTGCAATGAATAATCGAAGACTGGTTCGCTGACATCAGCTAACTTATTATCACTATTAGCCTTTAATTCGTCAACTGTTGTTTGAATTGGCTTCAAGCTAGCAATATATTTTTTAGCATTTGCTTCAAACTCTTTTTTGTGACTTGGCTCAATCTTACCAAATTCTTCAGCTAAGTAGTTAGCAACTGCTGGCATTGTCTTGGTACTGTACCACAAGTGTGGGTTATCACCATCTTTTTTGTTCAAGATGTCTTCACCAACACGGACTTGCTTGACTTTACCATTTTTAGCTAATTTTTTCATCCATGAATCATAGCCTATACCATTATACAAGACTAAATCAGACTTTGCGACGTTTTTCGCAACTTTGGCTGTTGGTTCATAATCATGAGGATCCAAATTAGGATTATCAATAATTGATGTTACCTTACCATGATCGCCCAACACTGCTTTCGCGGCTTCGCCATAAAAATCAACTGAGGCAACAACCTGAATTTGGTCTTTATCTTTTTGATCATTGGCATCCTTTTTATGGCCACCAAAAGCAAAAATTAATCCCAAAATAACAACCACTGCAACTAAAATCACACCATAAAATGTTTTACGCTTCATTGTTCTTTCCTTCTATATTAAGTAACAAACTTATGTATGCTAATATGACAAATTATTGTTGCCGACGCTTAGCATCTTTAATAATTTTCAAAGCTCTTTTACGTGTCTTAATATTAGGACTATGTAATCGGCGCTGTGCACTGCTGACATCTTCTCTTTCTGCCATCTGCTCACTCTCTTTCCCATTATTTTTAACTTATCACTTACCGCAACATTATCATTATAGTAATGATTACTTTTAAAGTCAACAAAAAGTAATCATTACTTTTTGAAAAAATAAAAGAACCCATCGGCGGGTTCTTTTATTTAGATAGAAATCGTGGGTGTAAGTTAATGAATGTAAATAAATCACAATGAGGATCAAAACACATATGCATGTCGCTTTGTTCCAAATGATAATGATTACTATCTATAACCAATACTATAGCACCTCTTCATTTAAATATCAACATTAAATAGTAATTATTACTTTTTAGTGTCCGTTATGGTTAAAAAATGAAAATATTCAGCAATCGAATATGACTAATTTTTGAAAACATTCAGGCTGATTTAAGCTGTGTCGTATAGATTTATCTTTTAATTTTCAGAAACTATTGCGTTTTTAATTGGAAGGGCTTACAATGCTTATATCATAATTTAAAGGAGCATTATTAATGAAAGCAGCTGTGTGGCATGGTGTCAAAGATATCCGTGTGGAAGACGTTGAGTTAAAGGCACATAAGGATAACGAAGTCGTTGTTCGTGTGGCATGGGCCGGAATTTGTGGTAGTGACTTACATGAGTACTTGGAAGGCCCTGTATTTATTCCAGTAAACAAGACTGATGAATTGACTGGTGGTCAAGCACCCTTAACTATGGGTCATGAATTCTCTGGTGTTATTGAAGAAGTTGGTCGTGATGTCACACGCTTTAAAGCAGGTGATCACGTTTCCATCAACCCAACAGTGACACGTGGTATTCATGATGATACTGTTGACGTTTATGATGGCTATAGTTTTATCGGCTTAAGTACAGATGGTGGTTTCACATCATTTGTTAATGTACCAGAAGACAACCTATATGCATTACCACAAAATTACGATCTCCGTACTGCCGCTGTTATTGAACCAAGTGCAGTTGCTGTTCAAGCAGTTAAAGAGGGTGACCTGAAGTTCGGACAAACAGTTGCAATCTATGGTGCTGGACCAATTGGTGTTCTCGTCGCTGCCGCAGCTAAAGCAGCAGGCGCAACGAAAATTATCGTTGTAGATTTATCAGCCGTTCGTCTGCAAAAAGCACTTGAAATGGGCGCAACCGATGTGATTAATCCTGCAGATAGTAATGCTGTTGAGGCCATCAAAGCCTTAGTTCCAGGTGGTGTTGATGTTAGCTTTGAAGTAGCCGGCGTACAACCAACATTCGAGCAGGCCATTGCTTCTACAAAACCTCGCGGTAATATGGTCATTGTTTCAATCTTTGCCCGTCCAATTCAATTTGATCCAATGCAATTGATGAATGCGGGTGTCAAGCTCACAACAACGATTGCCTACTCCAAAGAAACATTCCAACAAACTGTTGATTTAATTACAAGTGGACAACTAAAAGTTGAACCTGTCATTACTGATGAGATTGCATTAGACAATATCGTCACTGATGGTTTTGAATCACTCACACATGATAAGTCTCAAGCTAAGATTTTAATTAAATTAGACGAGACGCTTTAATTAACAAAAAAGAACACGATATGATATCGTGTTCTTTTTTGTTGGTTAAGATGCTTTTGGTGTTCTAAAAAATAGCCAGCAACGCCACAAAATGACGATCAATGCTAAGAATAAGACAAATAGTGCCAACTGTGAACCCAAGACTGTTGCTTTTTGATAACCTAGTTGACTGTGATTTTGAACAACATTAATAATTGTAGCAACTAGCGATGTTGCCACTGCACCTGAAAATTGTTGTAATGTATTAAAAATCGCGTTACCATCGCCACGCATTTCATCAGAAACAGCGCTCATCCCCGTTGTCATAAGGTTACTGTACGCTAATCCAGAACCCACCATATATACAACATGGCTAAACACAAATCCCCATAATGGATTAACACCAAGAATAAGCGTTAATAATCCCCAACCCAAGCTGGACAATCCTAGACCAAACAATATCGGTCGTTTAGCACCCCAGTTATCTAATAATTTACCGGATAACGGCGAAAGTAATGCGCCTACTGTGGCACCTGGTAACATGACTAACCCAGCAATAAAAGCACTTTTTCCATTTACAATCTGAATTAGATTAGGTAATACAAACGAGATACCTAATAATAAAAACTGACACACAAGAAAGCCCAACAAAAATAGCCGAAATGTTCGATTTTCCAACACTTTAATGTTAATTAGCGTTTGATCACGATGTCGTGATTGGTGCCAAAAAATCCAAGTGCCCCAGATAGCAAAGGCTAATGCTACCCACCCAAACAGAGTACCTATTTGGCTTAAAAAGATTAATGTACCCGTAAATAATAAGCCTAAGCCAAATAAGCTGACCATATCCAGCCGACCCGTTTTTTCAACCTGATGATAAGGTATAACCTTTAACCCTAATACTAACGATAAAAGTAAAACAGGTACTAAGAAAATAAAAATAAAATGCCAAGACAGTTGTGTCGTTAAGATACCACCATAAGTAGGGCCGATTGCTGGTGCAATTGATGTTGTCAATGTACCAATGCCCATCATTGTACCGCGTTGTCTAATTGGCGCATATACTAAGATGATATGAAACATTAACGGTAATGCTATGCCTGTTGCCACACCTTGCAATAACCGACCAGCCAGCAATAATAAGAATGACGGTGCTAGAAAATCAATTAATAATCCGATTAAAAATGTTAAATTAGCAAAAATAAATAATCCTCGAATACTATAATTCCTAAATAGATAAGTAGATAATGGCACCGTGACAGCAATCGTTAATAAATAAATCGTTGTTACCCACTGGACATCGGCTGTTGCAATGTTAAATTGCTGCATCAATGTTGGAAAAGTAACATTCATTGCCGTTTCAATCAAGACGCCCGCAAAGGACATCACCCCGATCGCTAATATCGCTAATCCTAAATTCATTTGCTTGTTGTTTGTCAAAATCAATTACCTCAACTTTACTATCTCGCAAAAAAGGAGAGACCATTTCTAAATTAATAGAAATCGCCTCTCCTTCTCGACATGCTATGTAGCATGTTATCTGTACGACTAAACGTATATTACTGTAACATGTTCGAAATAGATACGTCAATCACTTCTTAAATTGCGTGTTGGTTATTTGTAATAACTCGTTGTCCCGTCATCGATGGTATATGGATTTTGCCAAATACCTGCAATTTCTTCAAAGTCTAACATTAACATTAAACCAACAAATTGTTCGGTGGACAAATCATTCGTAATCAATTTCTTTTGCTGTAATTGTAATTCAAGATGCGAACGATATTGCTCCATATCAGCATTTGAAGCTAATCTTTGAACATATATCAATTGACTAAGTGCGTAATCAATTGCATCATCTGACAAATCTAACACATCGTGAAAACGATGAGATATTTTTTCTAATTTACTGCGCCGCTGCATAATATTAAAATTACTCATAATATTTCCCCTTTCGCATCCGTTCCTTATACTTATAAGAATACGCTATACAAGGGCATATCGCTAAACATATGATTTTTTTAATAAAATTATGCGTATTAATGATTATTAGCCGATTCATGCTTTGAACGTGTAGCAAAATAAATGATTGACATGATAATCAAAAAGGCAATTCCTACTAATAATGGTACTCGTGTTTCATCATTAATAAACATAAATATCAATGTGATCACCAATGATAATAGGGCAAAATAGTTACTCATAGGATACCACGGCATCTTAAAGGGATGATCCGCCATTTCGTGTAGATGACGATGTCTAAACTTCAATTGACTAATTAGAATAATAAACCAAGGCACCATTCCTGGTAACACACTCGAACTATAAACTAACACAAATATATTTGTACTGCCCTTTAGGAAATATGGTAATACCTCGTTTAAAATCATACCAATAAATATACCAACCGACATCACGATTACTGGTAACGTTGGGACACGGTGGCGTGACAACTTAACAAAGCGTTGTGGCAACTCTTTGCGTAATCCTAAAGTATATAACATACGACTTGAACTAAAGATACCAGAATTACAACCCGACATCGCTGCTGTTACCATAACAAAATTAATGATTGCGGCTGCAGCTGTAATGCCAACACGTGAGAAGGTTTCCACAAACGGAGAACCGACTTTATCCAATTGGTTCCACGGATAAATCGTTACAATCACAAAAATTGCACCAATATAGAAAATTAAAATTCTAGCTACAATAGATTTAATTGATTTTACCACGGTCACTTTCGGATTTTTGGCTTCGCCTGCCGTAATACCAATGACTTCAACACCTTGATAGGAAGCCATAATGATAGATAGCGCAAAAATGAATCCTTTAACACCACCTGTGAAGAAACCACCATGTGACCACAAATTAGAAAAGCCAATCGGTTGCCAATGATTGCCAAACCCTAGCAAAATTACCAAGGCACCCAATATCAGCATAAAGATAATCGTAACCACTTTAATTAACGCAAACCAAAATTCCAGTTCACCGTAGGCCTTCACGGAAATCAAATTAGCAATACACAACGTTACCACTACGATGGTTCCCGTAATCCACCCTGGAACACCTGGCCACCAGTAATCTAAATATTGTCCAACTGCGATAACTTCACTAATACCCACAACTAAATACTGAAAAACATTACTCCATGCTGTTAAATAGCCAGCTAATGGATGAATATATTCGGAGCCATACTTGGCAAAGGAACCTGTGGATGGGTCAAGATACAACATCTCACCCAAGGCACGCATAATAAGATAAAGGACAAAACCAGCAAAAGCATATGCTAGCAACACAGATGGCCCGGTCCATTTTATTGTGGCTGCAGACCCCATAAACAAGCCCACGCCAATCGTTCCACCAAGCGCAATCATTTGCATTTGACGCGAGGATAAATCTCTACTTAATTGTTTTTTGCTCTCCATACTACTTTCACCTGTTCGTTCTACTCATCATTTCCAATCAAAAAGCGTCCCTAGATATGCAATATATCTAGGGACGCTGACACGTGGTACCACCCATATTTAGTCAATTAAAAAATGACAACTCTATATTATTAGGATAACGGCTAATTTCCGATGATAATTTCAGTCATTAAACCAACCTAATCCTATCATAATACAAAGGTAGTTTTCATAAGTCATTGCCAACTATTCACACCAACCATAGTCTCTCTGTTCGACAAAAATACTTACTACTCTTCCTTCTCGAATTTATTACGGTTAATTGTAATATACTTTGACTCATTTATCAAACTGCATTTATTTTCCGTCATTAGTTTGTGAAATAACTTACTTATATTCACAAGCAAATTTGTTCAATTGTGCGCAATATCCTGATATATTAAGAATACGGTGATTACTATCTAAAAATTAGTAGCCACTAAAATCTCATATAATAAAGGATGAAAAATGATGAAAGTTATTGTTGTTGGTTGTACTCATGCTGGAACTGCTGCCGTTAAAGGCATTTTAAAAAACAACCCCGATGCTGAGGTTGTTGTCTATGAAAAAAATGATAATATCTCATTTCTATCTTGTGGTATTGCTTTGTATGTTGGCGGCGTTGTCAAAGACGTTTCTGGCCTATTCTACTCAAATCCTGAAGAACTAGCATCACTTGGTGCCGAAGTTCACATGGAACACGAAGTTGAAAATATTGATACTAATGCAAAGTCAGTCAATGTCAAGTCGCTTTCAACGGGTGAAACTGAAACAGTATCTTATGATAAATTGGTTATGACAACCGGTTCTTGGCCAATTATTCCGCCAATCGAAGGTATTGATTCAAATAATATTTTGTTATGCAAAAACTTTAATCAGGCTAACGATATCATTGCTCATGCCAAGTCAGCACAAAAAATTACCGTTATTGGTGCTGGTTACATTGGTATTGAATTAGTTGAAGCCTTTTCCTCATCTGGTAAAGATGTCACATTAATTGATGGCGCTGATCGTATTTTAAGTAAGTACTTAGACAAGCCGTTTACCGATGTCTTAGAAGATGAGTTACGTCAGCATAATGTTACATTAGCACTTGGCGAAAATGTTGCCTCATTCCAAGCTAATGAAAATGGTGATGTGACGAAAGTCGCAACCGCCAGTGCGGAATTCGAAGCCGATCTTGTGATTATGTGTGTCGGCTTCAAACCAATGACTGACCTGCTAAAGGGACAAGTTGACATGCTACCAAATGGTGCAATCAAGGTCAACGCGTATATGCAAACTAGCCTACCAGATGTCTTTGCTGCAGGCGACAGTACTGTCGTGCACTACAATCCTAACCATTCTGACCAATATATTCCCTTGGCAACGAATGCTGTTCGTCAAGGCATGCTCATCGGTTACAATTTAACTGAACAAAGACTAGCATATCGTGGCACACAAGGTACATCCGGTTTACATCTTTTCGGTTGGAACATTGGTTCAACTGGTATGACAATCGAAAATGCACGTTTGAACCAAATTGATGCTGCTGCAACAACATTCGAGGATAATTATCGTCCGGAGTTCATGCCAACCACCGAGAACGTATTGATGACCTTGGTCTATGAAAAAGGCACTTCACGTATCATTGGTGGACAACTCATGTCAAAATATGACATCACGCAATCCGCCAATACATTATCACTTGCAATCCAAAATCATATGACGGTCGAAGACTTAGCATTGTCTGATTTCTTCTTCCAGCCTAACTTCGATCGACCATGGAACTATCTTAATTTGTTAGCTCAGGCAGCAATGGCTGATATTGAAGCGACAGAATAAATAATTTCAACATCATTTTACGAGCGCTCAGCTTTATATTTCAATCAATTCGCTGTATACTAGTCGTAGGTAATGATAACGCTTTCAATTAATTGGATTTGGAAAGGATGTTTTCTATGATAAATACGATTGTAATTCCCACAGATGGTAGTGATACTGCACTTCGTGCTATAAAATACGGTATTGGATTAGCAAAAAAGTTTGATGCTAAAATCATTATTGTGTCCGTGATTCAGTATCCTATTGTCACCGCGCATACTGGCGGTCCAATTCTTTATGAACCAATTAGCGACGGTTTTGATAAAGCTGCCAATGAAAATGTGAGCGAAGCCATTGATCTTATCAAAGCAGAAGGTGTGGCTTACGATGCATTAATTGAGAAGGGTGATCCTCGATTCGTATTAACAACACAAGTTGTCGACCAATTCCATCCCGATTTGATTGTTATGGGAAAAACCGGAACAAATGCTCTGACACGATTATTAATTGGATCAACTGCACGTTATGTTGCTGAAAATGCTGAAACCAATGTTTTACTTGTCAAATAATGATTTTTATACACGAAAAACGTTGTTCATATGAACAACGTTTTTTAGTATCTAGCGATTCAAGTATGATGAGCGTAGCTGTTTTGTTAACTCTTGATGTTGCTGATCATTCGTTATACTTTCAATTTCAAAACGCGGTCGATGCTTTACTTCAGTAAAAATCTTGCCAATATATACACCAACGACACCAATAGCAATCAAATTAAAGCCACCTAACAACCAAATTGATATCATTAATGAGGACCAACCCGCTTGCGTGTTACCAATTATTTTTTGAGCTAATGTATATATAATTTCTACACCCGCCACACCGAGTACAATCAGACCTAAGCCAAATAAGTACCGCATCGGCTGAACACTAAAACTCGTGATACCGTCAAGTGCAAAATTCAACATTTTCTTAAGGGGATACTTAGATACACCACCTTGCCGGCGACCTCTTTCATAGAACACTTGGCTAGACTGATACCCTACTAGCGGTACCATCGCACGCAAGAATAAGTGTCGTTCTGGCATCTTTAGTAATGCTTGCACCGCTAATCGACTCATTAGGCGAAAATCAGCGTGGTTTGGTATGATCTCAACACCGAGAATAGAGAGCGTTTTATAAAAACCTAATGCCGTATATTTTTTAAACCACGTATCTTGTTCTCGACTTGAACGAACAGCGTATACAATTTCATTACCTAACTGATAGTCTGCCACCATACGGCTAATAATATCAGGATTATCTTGTAAGTCTGCGTCCAGAGTAATCACGATGTCGGCTAACTTAATGCCCTCTGACATGCCAGCAATTAGCGCTGGCTGATGACCAAAATTACGTGATAATTTAACACCTAGTATATTAGGATGTTCCTGATGAGCCGCATATATAATATCCCAAGTCGTATCTGTTGAGCCATCATCGACAATCAGAATAAAGCTATCTAATCGAACCATCCCCTTTTTAATTAAATCCGTTTTAATCTGAACTAACTTATTTAATGTCGTAGCTAAAACGATTTCTTCATTATAGGCTGGTAAAATTAAGCCAAGTCTTGGTCTTTCACTTCGCATCACCATATTCACCACGCCTTTCCTTTATTGATATATGGTTGACAGGTCATATAGTTGACTATTTTGACCTTGTCCCATGGTATTTTGGTTATTCGTTTGCTTATTTTTACTGTAATTAACTTTTACACCGTTTTTTGTACCCAAGAGAGAATCTTACCAATCTGCCCAGAGGAACTGGTGCCTTTATTCCCCATCACGAAGTATTTGACCTGCCCTGACTTAACAAGTTGCTTAAATTCTGATAATGTCATGGTTGGATCGGTGCCATTATAACCGCCCAGTGCCATGACAGCCTCCCCAGACTTAATAATATACCCAGAAGCGGAATTAGAATCAGTTGTCGCAAACAAGTATTTTGCTTGCCCTTGACGCTGTTGTGTATAGCTTAATAGCTGAGCATCAACTTGGCTCCCCATGCTATCACTGCCACCTTGCGTCAATAATGTTGGACTGGCAAATGGTATTGCTGCCGAATTATGAGACAAGGTTGGTGTGAATGACCACCAAGCAGCCATAACACATATCGCAATAATAGATATGACTAATCGCATTTTGGCAAATAAACGCTCACCTAGCCACCACCAGATAGCTAATATAATCGCCACAATGATTAATGCAATACTAATCATTGGATAGTAAGACCATACATAATAAGCTTGTAGTGCTAATGTTGAAACGATACCAAAGCTGATCAATGATTTAGCAAAAATCCGCGTCTTAGCTGATGAATTTTGGTACATTTTGTGCGTTGCTGCAGCACCAATGGCTGTCAAAGCAGCAATTGCTGGAGCTAGCATAATCGTATAGTATGGATGAAAGAAACCAGCGATTGAGAAGAAACCATAAACCGGCACTAACCATGCAGACCATAAAATCACGTGACGCTGTTCTTCTGAAATGGTATACCATTTACTATTGCGTTTACGATAACCAAACCAACCAGCAATGATGCCTAAGATAGCTAGCGGCAAGAACCAACCAATTTGCGATCCCAAATCTGATTGGAATAATCTAAATGGACCAGCCGTTCCAATAGCAAAGGCATTGTTCATACCTACACTGCCACCCTGCTTCTGACCTTTACCATTACGCATTCCAGATGGCTTTTCTTGAGTGGGCTGTTGACCTATCGTTTTCTTCAAATCCTTTGGTGCTTGCCCTGTTGGCATATTTTGAGGCGCCTTACCTTGAGATGGTGCTTGACCACTCGGTGCTGTACCCTTTGTTACGCTCTTTTGGTTAGTTGGTACTTGCTGAGTTGGCTGTCCATTCTTTTGACCGGTTGGCTGTTGGCCAACTTTATTCGACTTTTTGTTATTCGTTGTACCGATACCCGGAAAGGCACCGCCTGTCCCGGTTGATTGACCAAGTAACCGTTCAGTACCATTGTATCCAAAGGCCAATTCTAACAACGAGTTATGCTGTGAACTGCCAATATACGGTCGATTAGACTGATCAACCGAATCAACTGCGACAGGATAAGCTAAAGTGAAGACGGTTAACGATAACAAACCTGCCCCCAACCATAGGATTTTCTTCTTCCATGGCACTTTAATAGCGATCCAATAATAAACCAACATCGCTGGTAGTATCATAAAGGCTTGCAACATTTTGACATTAAAGCCAATACCAACCAAGGCAAAGCTCATCATAACGAGCCATATGTTCTTCTTTTCAACCGCTTTTTGTAATACATATACGGCTAGCAGTAGAAAGAAGACAAGTATGGCATCCATGTTATTCGTTCGACTATTCGCAACAACTGTTGGTGTGAAAGTCAAAACCAGCGCACCTAATCTACCAGCCCATACACCAAATTTTGGTGTTAACATCTGATACATAAGATAAACGGAGCCGATACCTGCCAAAACACTCGGCAATACAACAGACCATCCATGTAAGCCAAATATCTTGGCAGATATGGCCATCAACCATAATGCTACTGGTGGTTTATCAACGGTAATAAATCCCGCTGAATCAAACGCACCATACCAAAAATTGTGCCAGCTTTCCAGCATCGATCTGATTGCAGCGGTATAGTAGCTGTTGGCACTACCAGCATCCCAAATACCCCAGCCATATAGAATGGCACTTATCAATATAATAATGACAAAATACCAATCCATATTCTTTAATTTTTTAATATCACATGCCTACCTCCACTAATGCTAATATCAATTATCATAATGGCGTAGATTAAAATAAACTTTAAGCCTGATTTAAATGAAAATAAAAAACTGAAGTCGATGACTTCAGTTTTTTGATTCATTATATTTAAAATTAATACCAACCATTAGCTAACCAGAAGCTCTTGGCATTTGACCATGAACCATAACGATCGCTAACGTAGCTGTCCGCAACCTTTTCTTGGTTGGCTGCAGAATAATCACCGTTTAAGTATGATGCGCTTAATTGGTATTTACCAATATATTGGCCATTACGGGCGCTATAAGAATTTGTTGATTCCTTGTTAGCAATCCATGATTTGGCTGAGGCATCACTACCTGAAACAGAACTTGAGCTTGTTGCTGTTTCTTCTGTAGATGCTGCTTGCTGTGTTGATGCAGCCTGTTGCGTTGAAGCTGCTTGCTGTGTTGATGCAGCCTGTTGCGTTGAAGCTGCTTGTTGTGTTGAAGCGACTTGCTGTGTTGAGGCTGCTTGTTGTGTTGAAGCGGCTTGCTGAACAGCAGGTGCTTGTGTTTGTGTTGTCGTTGTATTACCTGAAAGGCTAGGGATAACTAGTGTTTCACCAACGAAGATTGAGTTAATATTAGAAATGCTGTTAGCTTGTGCAATTGCTGATACACCAGCTGAAGCTTGTGCGTCACCGTAAGTTGCAGCGGCAATCTTGTTTAATGTGTCGCCAGATTTGATTGTATAGTTTGAGTCAGCAGATGCTGCGCTACCGCCTGCGATAAGTAATCCTGCAGCTGCGGCTGTTCCTAAAATAGCTTTAGTAATAATAGTCAATTTGTTTCCTCCATGTGCATATCAATAACAATGTAATGATTAATATTTTGCACGATAACTATTACAGTGACATTACCCTCATTTTTTCAAATCAAGACAAAAAGTGTATTTTTTAAACGTTTGACATATTCTTAAACTAAATAGCTCAATTAAGTCGTCTAGATGACAGCCATAATAAGAGAACTCCTGTTCGTAATATTTTATGCGATAAACAAAATATCTTCAAACGCATTTTGTAGCTTAACAATGACATCTGTCTGCATTTTCATTGCTTGTTCTTTATCCTTTGAATTACTTATGCCAATTTTAATTGAAAATAGCGCCATTTCAGCATAACCTTTGGCAATAAATAAAATCGGATATTTCGTCTTTACGTTGCGACCAGTTAAGTATTGATATGCCTCACCATATAAAATTTGTCGTATATTTTCTTCCAAATCCATATTCAAAATATGAATCTGAAAAAGCAATTGTAACGCATAACTATTGTCCTCTAAATCATTCATTATATTCAGTATGACGACATGCGCATTGTTATCATCAATGGCTTTAAACCTGTCTTTTATCATTTTTTCGAATTTTTTTGTGTAATCATGGACCACTTGTTCTAGTAAAGCAAACTTATCTTCAAAATAAGTATAAAAAGTTGATTTACTAATTAATGCTGTTTCACATATCTCAACAACAGTAATACGCGCAAAATCTTTTTTCGCAAGCAGTTCAAGAAAAGTACGGTAAATATTATCTTTAGTTTTTATAATACGTCTATCAATCATCCTATCAAAATACTCCAATCTGTTGTTTATCATACTTTTTAACGCATACCGTTTGATAACGGACATTATGCGTTAAAAAGATGATTGTTCTATCCTCTACTTTTGCCTATTCTATAGGTATTAAAAAAGAGGTACTATATTATGTTCAAACATTATGTTGATAATGAGCAATTCAATTTACAAATTAACCGTTTTATAAATGATGAGTATGAAAATAATCCATCTGTTCAGCAGGACTTAAAAATGATTATACCAAACTTAACAGATACTGAAAGTTGGTACCAACTGTGGTTAGAACGTGCGCAATACCGTGAAAAATTAAATGATGACGCAATCGCCGCCACTTATTATCAAGCAGCTGAATTTTACTTGGATCAACAAGATCCTAGATCAGAAGCAGCATATCAAAAATATCGTGATTTATTCTATCGTTCATACAAAGATTTTAAATATGAAAGTTATCAAGTGCCATATGAGGACCATTATCTTCCGGTAACAAAATTAATTAATCCTAACGCTACCAAAAATTTAATTATGTTTGCAGGTTATGATTCCTACATGGAAGAAATGATTAAATCTGCTAAATATCTAAAAGGCATTGATTATAATATTTATGTTCTGGACGGTCCAGGACAAGGTACGGCATTACGTAATGGTCTTCATCTCATTCACAACTGGGAAAAACCTATATCGACAATCATTGACTATTTTGATTTTAATAAGGTTAGTGTCATTGGTGTGTCATTAGGTGGCTACCTCGTCATGCGGGCCGCAGCATTTGATAAACGTATCGATAAAATTGTTGCTTTTGACATATTCTATAGTATTATGGATACCTTAACAATGCGTATGCCCCAAGACTTAACTGCCAAAATTAACATGTTACTTGACTCACACCAGGCAATTGAAGTTAATGAACTTTTTCAAAATCTAATGGATCAAAATATTGATTTAAAATGGAAAATAAACAAAGGTATGGAAAATACAGGTACGTCGTCACCTTATGATTTACTGATTTCTTTTAAAAAATATACTGTAAAAAACATACTATCACTTGTAAATCAAGAAGTTCTATTATTAGCAGGAGAAAATGATCAATATGTGCCTAGTTCACGCCTAGTCGATATTGAAAAAGGACTCATAAATGCCGGTAAAGTATCATCCATTCTATTCTCTAAAGAAAGTGGCGGTGACCAGCATTGTCAGGCTGGGCATCGTGAGTTAGGATTTAATGCCATCAAATCATTCTTAGCCTAAAAGTAATTAAAAAAGTATTCCTCATCAAAAATAATGAGGAATACTTTTTAATTACTTCTTTTCTTGATAATGAATACCGATGCCTGTAAATCCACTCAACGCAGAAAACAACGGTGATAATAGGCTAAAGAATACAAACGGCAAGTAATCCATTGTCGCAACATGGAATGTCCCTGCCACAAAACTACCAGCAACCCCCCAAGGTATGAGGTAATTAATAACTGTTCCACCATCCTCTAGCACACGGCCCAAGACAACTGGTTTCAAACGGTGCAAATCATAAACTGGTTTAAAGGCATTCCCTGGTAAAATAACCGACAAGAATTGTTCACCAACGAAAATATTAACACCAATAGCCGAGAATAGTGTTACCAATACTAATGAACCTGTTCGCTCTAGCTTTTGAGCTAAAACTGTCATTAATGGTGAAATTAATTCTAACTTCATTAATATGCCACCCAATGATAAGGTTACAATAATTAGTGCGACTGTTGGCATCATACTTTCAATACCACCACGTGATAATAGAATATTGACTTCTTCATTACCTGTGTGCGCTACATATCCATGCTCAAGCACTTTAGCAATTTCAATGATATTAAAGTGATCATTCTGAATAGCCATAATCACAATTGTTAATAAAATATTGAGTAAAATAGTGAAAATAGCTGGAATTTTTCGCCAAGCACAAAGGAACATGAAGAGAATTGGAATCACAGCTAACCATGAAATGTTGAAATTTGTCATCAAAATAGATTTAACATGTTCAATTTGATCGATTGTGGCATTACTATTCGTTAGTCCAAAGAACGTAAACAATATCAAAGAAATAATAAATGCTGGTACAGTTGACCACATCAAATTTTTAATATGTTCAAACAAATCAGCACCAACTACTGCTGATGCTAAATTAGTAGATTCTGACAATGGC
Source organism: Leuconostoc fallax KCTC 3537 (assembly GCF_000165675.1). Classification (GTDB taxonomy): domain Bacteria; phylum Bacillota; class Bacilli; order Lactobacillales; family Lactobacillaceae; genus Leuconostoc_B; species Leuconostoc_B fallax. The sequence continues at coordinate 24,567 of NZ_AEIZ01000013.1, forward strand.
GACATTTTATCACCAAATACCGCTCCTGATACGATTGCACCAACAATTAAAGGTTGGCTCAATCCTAATGATGTCCCAATACCAAAAAATGCAATCCCAATCGTTGACATAACAGTGAACGCACTACCAATCGCACTACCAACAACAGCACAGACAATGAAGACCGACGGCACAAAGAACTTAACACTCAAAATATCAAAACCAAAAACCATTAATGAAGGAATAATACCAGCTTTAATCCAGACAGCAATCAAGGCACCGACTAAAATAAAGATAAAAATTGGAATAATACCCGGCTTCACACCCGCCATAATCCCTTCATTCAGCATTGATAACGGGTAGCGTTTTACAAAAGCGTAAATCATGGTAATGACCACGGCAAAGAGTACCGCGATAACTGGTGACAAATGCAATCCAATAACCGACACAGCAATACATGTAATAATAATGCCCAGTATTATAGTAGATTCAATTAAATTATGTTTTTTTGCATCATATTATTTTCCTATCGTTTTAAAATGACTCAATATAGCCTAACTATTACTACAATGAATAATAATATCGGCAAATACCGCCACAACCATGGTAAAATTCTTGAATTGTCATGCGTACTACTCATTTCCTTTCAAAATAAAAAGCCCTTAGCATTAAGTAAGCTAAGGGCGAATTGATCCACGGTACCACCTTATTTTAAAGACAAATGTCTTTCTCAAAAATATTGAATTGTTAAAGTTTATTTTAGTGTAATTCGATGATTAAATCTGATCGGTTCGCAGTGCCCACCGATTTCCTGATACTCAAAATATTAATCTCTACTAATCCAAAACGTTCGTATGCTTATTCTAACATCAAACGCAACAATTGCAAACTCTTAATTTACTAGACAATGCGACTAGCGCATATTAAATAATGGATACAACATGACAATGATATGTAAAATATAGTATATTTTACATATTAATTCTTGGGAGTAAAGGTATGGAAAAAAGAAAATTAGGTTTGGGTCTAGCAGCAGCTGGCCCCGTTTTATGGGGAAGTTCTGGTACAGTTGCACAAAATCTTTTTGATCATCATGATATTTCACCAACTTGGTTAGTCGCTATTAGAATGATTTTCGCGGGATTTTTATTGCTTGTTTATGGGGCAACACAACATCAAGATATATTAGCCGTTTTCAAAAACAAGCACGATAGTTTTAAACTACTCCTATTTACATTATTTGGTATGACCGCTGTACAGTTAACCTACTTTATGGCAATTAGTACAGGAAACGCTGCAACGGCAACCATCTTACAGTATCTTTCACCAATCATGATCATTCTTTATCTGGCCATTAAAGATTGGGTATTGCCAAGTCGTATCGATGCTTTATCAGTGATCATTGCTATCATCGGTACTGCCCTCATTGTTACGCAAGGTAATTTCCAATCACTGGCACTTCCATTGCCTGCCATTATTTGGGGAATTTTAGCTGCCGTAGGTGCGGCTGTTTACACTTTAATGCCACAGCAATTGTTACGACGCTACGGTGCTATCGCAGTTGTTGGGTGGTCCATGTTTTTGGGCGGTATTATAACCGGTATTTATTATCGCGTCTGGGAAGCAACACCATCAATGAATTTGAGTGCCTTTATTCAAATTCTCTTTGTCATTATTTTTGGTACAATGTTAGCTTATCTCTTTTTTTACAGAGTCTCGAATATATATTACCAACAACCGCTAGTGTTCTCGGGGCAATTGAACCAATGTCTGCTGCCATTTTAAGCTTTTTATTTCTCCATGTTTCGTTTAACCTTTATGGCATTATTGGTATTCTGTTTGTCATCAGTGTGACCTTTTTACAATTCATTTACGCACAAAAAATGACACAAACAAATTAAACGAACATTCATTAAACTGGCTTAATCTTTTGATGTGTGTTGCTCTAAGTAAAACACATCACCCGTAACACCCAACATTTGTTCAATATGCTCTTTTAATTGGTCCATTGCCGGTGCCAATCGTTGTTGCTGTTCATCGTTAATGGCTTCCATTACTAAGATGGCATCCGTTGTTGCTTCGGTAAGCATTGTCCTTTGGGCATCACGCCAATTTAGGCAACGGCAAATCGCACCGGTTTGATCATAATAAATCACTTCACCATTTAATGCAGGTTGATCTTCATCCTCACCTAATGGTCTAAACGATTCACCGCCTTCAGCAATACCTAAGCGCATCGTACCATCTATTTTGTTTAAGTCTTCACCACCACATGGCATGGCAAAAGATAAAGAAACACTATTATAGATATCCACTAAAGGATTAATTGATTGTAACGCATTTCCTTGATCAATCCGCTTTAAAAGTGCCTCAATCGAAGAACGCGCACCCTTCTTCTTTTTAAATTGTGTAAATGCTGTTCGCCATTGACTAATCACTGCATTATCACGGAAAACATCTTCTACCAAAAATTGGCGTGACTTCTCTGCTGATGCATCTAATAGTTCCTGAAAATGATTTGTCTGCTCTGCTTTGACATGATTATCAATACCGTGAACAGTCAGTACACCAATTTTGGCATCTGGAAATAGTTGCCAAAAACCTTCATCTACATTAATTGTTGTCATATTGTCATCCTTCTTATATGTATCTTGGTTGTCAACAAGTTATAATCACAAAATTATGACCAGTTGTTTATGATTATAGGCTATAATCGTTCATTCTATCAATACTTGATATAATGCTTACCTATTTCATTACTACTTAATCATAAATCACTTAACACCTTGACTCATGTACGTTAATTTGTAACAATGGATTTAATATTTAACACCACCGGGTGTCATAGCATTTGTATAGCTCATTAGGTCAATGAAGAGCTGTATAGGTGCTTTTTATTTTATTTAAGGAGATTATACAATGACTTGGATATATTTAATCATTGCAGGTATTTTTGAAGTTGTCTGGGCAACTACTATGAAATTGAGCCATGGTTTTACTAATACTATGTTTACCCTTGCAACACTGGTTGGCATGATTTTAAGTTTTGGTTTTTTGGCATTAGCAATCAAACATTTACCATTAGGTATTGCTTATCCTATTTGGACTGGTATTGGTGCCGTTGGTTCAATTATAGTTGGCATCATCTTTTTTAAGGACCAAATTCCATCTATCACTTGGCTTTTCATTACGCTACTCATTATTGGTATCATTGGGATTAAAGTCACAACCGGTCATTAATCGACATGCAAAAAGAGCTGTTCCGAAGAACAGCTCTTTTTATGGAATATCCCAAAGGTCGCCAACTTTACGTCAGTGCTCCCACTAGGACTCGAACCTAGGACCTTGGGATTAAAAATCCCCTACTCTAACCAACTGAGTTATGGGAGCAATCTCTTGTGCCTTAGCACATTTATATATAATACGCCTTTTATAAAAAATGCAAGCAGTTTTTATACTTTTTATGAATTAATTGTTGTTGTACGAACTAAATCTTGCCAATCATGTTCCCAAACAACGGCAATTGCGCCAGCACCAGTATGAACCGCGATTGAAGGTGCCATAGCACTACGTTCAAATTGGATGGTTGGGTACTCTTTTTGTAGTTCTGCTTGCCATTTATCACCAAGTTTTTGGTTATTCGCATCAATTACTGTAATACGAACCGGATAGGCTACGGTACTCAACGCTTCGGTAAGTGCTAGTTTAATTTCTTTCAGCGCCCCGCTCATTTTACGTGACTTCCCTACTGCCGCAATTTTACCATCTAGCACCAAATTAATAGATAGAATTGGTTTAATATTGAGCAAACCACCAATTAAGGCCTGTCCCGTACTAATTCTACCAGTACGTTGTAAATGGGAAATATCATTTACTGCAAAACGCACACCCATGGTTTGTCTCAATTGGTTTAATGCAGCCATAATGCGTTCTGCATCAACACCTTGATCAGCCAATGTTGCTGCTAATAAGGCTTGGTGTCCAGCAGCAATAACTGTGATGCGCGAATCCCATGTATAAACAGCCATCCCCTCATAACTGGCAGCAACATTCGTCACTGTTTGGTAACTACCAGATATACCTGACGATAGCGTCATCAAAATAGCAGTATCATAGCCTATTGCTTTGGCTTGATTTAAAGCTTCAATCCACTCACCTGGTGATGGTTGAGAAGTGGCCGGTAGATCTTTCTTTTCATCGATAAGTTTAATTAAAGCAGCAACATCTTGAATATCGCTTTCTTCGCGATAAGCTTCATCACCAAAAATAATAGGCAAGCTCACTTGCATAATATGATAACGATTGCGTTTTTCTAACGGAATAGCAAATGAGCTATCAACGATAATGGCGATTTTTGACATATTATTATATTTCTCCTAAATTAACATATTTCTTTTATCGCAAAATAAAATGGCTGAATAACAATCCTAAAGCTAAGCTGAAACATCCGCAAATTGTTTGCAATAGTAAGTAGCCAATTTGCCGTCGTAGACGCTTTTGAGCACTCTGCGTCATCATGGTACTAAATGTTGTAAAGCCACCTAAAAAGCCGGTAATCAGGATTTCGCGCCAAAAAGAGGCATGCACCTGTGTTAGGACTATTCCCAAAATAAAAGCACCGATAATATTAACCACGAAAACTGCCGTAAAATATTGAAAATGCGGTGGCCACCAGGTCATCACGGCAAATCTTAGCATCGAGGCAATGCCCGCACCTAATGCAATCCAAAGTAATGTCATCATTATGTCCTATTCACAATTCTTCTCGCAAACAAACGTCCCCAAACAACCATTAACATACCGCCGACTATTGTCATCACTAAATATAGTACGGCTTCCTCTGGTTCATCCATTAACAACTCATAGCTCTGTAAAATAAGCGCACTGAATGTCGTAAAGCCACCAATAACGCCTGTTCCAATAAATGATTGCCAATGGCTTAATCGACTATCCGTCAATAATAAGTATTCACCCAACATTGCCAAACAAAAAGTGCCGAGTAAATTAATAAAAGTAATCATGATTGGCCAATGACCAATATGCGGTATTAATTGTAGTAAATAACGTAAACTACCACCAATGGCTCCACCCAAACCAATAATTAATAATTTAATTATAAAATCACTTTGTTTTTGCATACTTTATATTCTAACAATTTTAAAGTTATTTGCCAAAAATAGTCTTGACATTTAACATATTTCTTAGTATTCTTAACCTATTCAGAAAACTTGGAGTAATATAATGCACAATTTATTATTAATTTCTAATAAAGCCTGGTGGCGTCGGTAAAACAGCTTGTTCTTAAAAGGATAAAGCTGGCGGATTTCAGTTTTATCCATACCGACTATTTTGTGTATAACTCAAAGTCTGTATGGTAATGACCATACAGACTTTTCTTTTGACCTTGAATTGTCCTGTATGGCAAATCAAGGTCATTTTTAATTGAAATAATATTCTAGGAGAAACATTATGAATAAACGACTAATGAGTGTAATAAGCATTATTGTAATCTTCTTGGCAATTGCTTTTGTCACAACTAATCGTACACAAAAAATAAACAACAAGTACCAACGGTTGGTATTTTACAACTGGTCACCCACCCCGCACTCGATCAAATTAACAAAGGCGTAGTTGCTGGTTTGAAATCAGAAGGTTTTGTTAATGGTAAAACCGTTAAGATTGATTATCAAAATGCGCAGGCTGATCAAAGTAACTTAAAAACCATGGCCGAGAAATTTGCTAATGAGAACGCTGATATCACGGTCGGTATCGCGACGCCTGCTGCTCAGTCACTTGCTAAATCTGCTAATGGCCAAAATCCTGTCATTCTAGCTGGTATCACTGATCCAGTAGGTGGCGGACTCGTCAAATCTAATAACCGTCCCGGCGGTAATATTACAGGTACTTCTGGTGAATCACCCCTTGCCTCTCACCTTAACTTAATTAAGCGTGTTGTACCGAATGCTAAAAAACTGGGCATTATCTATACCTCCTCAGATCATGGTGGTGAATATAATGCTAAAAAAATGCAAGCTCTTGCCCAAAAAGCTGGCTACGATGTGCATATGTACACTATTTCAACCACCAATGACATGCAGCAAATTGCCGAAACAATGGCTAATCAAGTAGATGCTGTCTATGCACCACAAGATAATGGTGTGGCGTCAGCAATGAAGACATTAGTTGGCGTAACAAATAAGGAAAAGGTACCCGTCTTCCCTGCTGTTAACACAATGGTCAAAGATGGTGGTCTTGCAACTGTCTCAGTTAATCAATTTGAACTGGGTAAAGCTTCTGGTATTATGGCCGGACGCGTTCTTAAAGGTAAGAACCCAGCCACCTATCCCATTAAGTTTATTACCAAAGGGGATATGACAATTAATACTTCAACTGCTAAAACACTAGGCATCACCTTACCCGACGACATTGTGCGTGAAGCTGAAAATAAAGGAGAAATTTACAAATGAGTATGATTGTTTCCAGTATTGGTCAAGGCCTCTTATGGGCTGTCTTAGGTGTCGCTCTCTTCTTGACTTTCCGTATATTAAATTTTCCAGATATGACAGTTGAAGGTTCTTTTCCACTTGGTGCCGCAACAGCCGTCACTTTAATTAGTCATAATGTTTCACCAATTTTAGCCACGATCATTGCCTTTGGTGTTGGTGCCTTGGCTGGTTTAGCGACAGGGTTACTTTATACAAAAGGTAAAATCCCAATTTTACTAGCCGGAATTCTTGTTATGACTGCTTCTTTGTCTATTAACTTACGTATTATGGGATCAGCCAACATTTCCTTGTTGGGTAAAGATACTCTCTTTTCTGCCCATTTCTTGTCAACACTACCTAAATATTTTGACTCTGTCTTGGTTGGCTTTATTATTATCAGTGTTATTACTGCATTACTTGTCATTTTTCTACAAACAGAAATTGGTCAAGCGTTCATCGCAACTGGTGATAATCCAACAATGGCACAATCTATTGGTATTCGTACAGATCGCATGACTATCATGGGCTTAATGATATCTAATGGTTTGATTGCCTTTGGTGGCGCTGTCATTGCCCAAAATAATGGATACGCTGATATTAACATGGGTATTGGTATTATTGTCATTGCCCTTGCTTCAATTATTATCGGCGAAGTCGTTTTCGGCGAATTGACGCTAACAGAACGTCTCATCGCTGTTGTTGTTGGTTCCATTTTATACCGCCTTGTATTATTAGCTGTCTTAAGACTTGGTTTTTCAACCAACGATCTCAATTTATTGTCAGCCATCGTCTTAGCGATTGCCATGATGTTACCGCAAATCAGCAAAGCACTAAAGTTGGATAAAGTAATTAAGAAAGGATTGGCTAACCATGACTGAACCCGTATTTAGACTTCAAGATGTTGATGTTACTGTAAAGCAAGGTACATTAGCTGCAACTAAAATATTAAAAGGTATTAATTTTGATATATATGAAGGTGATTTTATCACTGTATTGGGAACAAACGGTGCTGGTAAATCCACTTTATTCAATGCTATCGCTGGCAATCTCCAATTGAGTCACGGCCACATCTTGCACCACGGTACTGACATCACACAAAAAAGTCCAGTTGAACGAACAGATTACATTGCGCGCGTTTTTCAAGACCCTAAGATGGGTACTGCCCCTCGTATGACTGTTGCAGAAAACCTGTTGCTTGCCGAAAAGCGAGGCGCAAAACGACGCTTACGCGGACGTAATCTATCTAAAGAAAAATTAGCGCAATATCGTGAATTAACGCAAACAATGGGGAATAACCTCGATACCCGTTTACAAACAGCCACTGGCAATCTATCCGGTGGACAAAGACAAGCCCTAAGCTTCTTAATGGCAACGCTTGTTAAACCAGAATTATTGTTATTAGATGAACATACTGCTGCTTTAGATCCTAAAACTTCCGAACAACTGATGACAACAACTAATCAGCAAGTCACACAAAATCAGTTAACCGCCCTTATGATTACGCACAATTTAGCTGATGCGCTAAAATACGGTAACCGTTTAATTGTTTTGAATGCTGGAGACATCGTGCTGGATGTTCGTAATGAAGAAAAAGCAAAATTATCCGAAGAACAATTACTCAAATATTTTATTGCATAACAACAAATAAGATGGTATTGTTTCCCATCTTCAAAGACCACTTTTTAGATCAAACAGGTAATATTTCTTTTGAAAAAGCTTTTGAAAAAGCTGTCACGTAAAATTTAGTTTGTTCGTTTTTTAATAAAAAGCATACTTAGGTATGCTTTTTATTTTGCTTAAAGGTCATCATAAACAAACCACCACTAATCAGAATCATCATGATAAACACTGACAAAAAAGAGCCCTCATCCAACCTCGGTCCATCATAAATCCTGAATATAGCGGACCAACCACGCGTCCTGAACTAATCATCATTGTCACAAAACCTTGTGCCTGCCCAGCAACCGACTGTGGCGTCATTTGAGCAACCCACGCTGGAACTTGTGGACTTTGCAACATTTCACCCACAGTTAATAGTTCAAATACAATCACAATTTGCCAAAAATCTCGAACAAAATTAAAAGAAAAACTAGAAGCAAAAATGACGCTCCCAATCAAAATGGATACTTCATAGCGATGTTTATTAGCCCAATTAGAAATAACTCTTTGGAACAAAATAATCGTAATGCCGTTAATCATCCATAAATCCGCATAATTTCTTGTCGGCATCCCCAATGTCTTCATATGTGGTGCCATCACTGTCTCCCATAAGATATACGACAAGTAAGTAATAAATAGTAAGGCACCAATGGCAATTAATAACGGTGTGAGTTGCAATTTCTTTGGTGTGAGATTTGTATGACGATCAGTACGTACAACAGGAACTGTTGGTATATCAACGCTCACATTGAACTTAAAAAGACAACCAACCACAATAGTAAATAAATAAAGCTCGAAATGATCATTAGTAGATAAAAACCATAGTCAAAAAGGTAACCCACAACTAATGTACCTAAAACCATCCCTACATTTAATACGATATACAGATTATTAAAAACAACACGCGTCTTTTCAGATCGAATCGTTGTTGCATAAGCATTAACTAAAGTTAATTCGATTCCCATACCAAAATTCGCAACCCATATTAAAATCGCAAACATTGGCCAGCCATTCCAAAAAATCAGGCTTGCGACAGCCAAAAAATAATAGCAATCGTTACTAGTAACGCCTTATAAGGTTGCCAGTGATCAAATAATTGCCCACCAATGAAAGAACCAAAGACGCTTATCATTGATCCTATCATCAAAACAAGACCTGCAGTCATAAAACTTTGATGTAGCTGGCCTGTCATATATAGGGTAGATACCGGCCATATCATTGAATTACCGATATTAGATAGCAATGTTCCAATAAGTAACCATTTTTCATCTAATGTGTGATTGACCATCTGCTTTTGTTCAATATGCATAAATCCTCCAAAACTTTAATTAGTATAGCATGAAAAAGGATTCGCTCAGCCTAGCACCATAAAAGTATGGTTTGACGTCCAAATGTACCCCTAACCCTTCTGATTTATACAAGCTTTGACATAAATTACGCCTTACAATGATGTAACCGTTTTATTCTCGTTGTTCAACAGTGAACATTTGCGTTATACTAGTACATGAAAACGATAAACTTTTAAGGGGAACATCATGGTTTCAGAAATTAAAACTTTGGTAACTTTCTTTGGTGGTACTGGTGATTTAGCAAAGCGTAAGCTTTACCCATCAGTCTTTAACCTTTATAAAAAAGGCTACCTACAAGAACACTTTGCCATTGTCGGTACAGCACGTCAGGATTTAAGCGATGCTGAATTTAAGCAATTAGTTCGTGAATCTATCGCAGACTTTACTGAAGATCAGGCACAAGCAGAAGCCTTCATCGAGCATTTTTCATATCGTGCACACGATGTAACCGATGCCGCATCATATAATGTCTTAAAGCTCGCGATTGAAGAAGCAGCACAAAAGTTTGACATTGAAGGCAATCGTATTTTCTATATGTCTGTTGCACCACGTTTCTTTGGTACAATTGCACAATATCTGAAATCAGAAGGATTGTTAGCCACAACTGGTTATAACCGTTTGATGATTGAAAAGCCATTTGGTACATCATACGCAACCGCCGAAGCACTACAAAACGATTTGGAAGATGCTTTCGATGATAACCAACTATTCCGTATCGATCACTACTTAGGTAAGGAAATGGTTCAAAATATTGCGGCGCTACGTTTTGGAAACCCAATTTTTGATGCTGCTTGGAACAAAGATTACATCAAAAACGTACAAGTAACCCTTTCAGAAGTACTTGGTGTTGAAGAACGTGCTGGTTATTATGATACTGCTGGTGCCCTACTTGATATGATTCAAAACCATACAATGCAAATTGTTGGTTGGCTAGCAATGGAAAAGCCAGAATCATTTAATGACACAGATATCCGTGCTGCAAAAAATGCTGCCTTTAATGCTTTGAAAATCTATGACGAAGCAGAAGTTAACAAGTACTTTGTGCGTGCACAATATGGTGCTGGTGATTCTGCTGACTTTTTGCCTTACTTAGAAGAAAAAGATGTCCCTGCTGATTCAAAGAATAACACCTTTATCGCCGGTGAATTACAGTTTGATCTACCGCGTTGGGAAGGTGTGCCTTTCTACGTCCGTTCAGGAAAGCGTTTAGCTGCCAAGCAAACACGTGTTGATATCGTCTTCAAGGCTGGTAAATTCAACTTTGGTTCAGCCACACCTGCACAAGAATCTGTTTTGTCTATTTTGATTGATCCAAAGGGTGGCGTTCAATTCACAGTTAATGCCAAGCGTGTATCAGACGCCTTTGATACACGAACAATTGACTTAGGTTGGCAAGCATCTGCCGAAGATAAGCAAAACACACCAGAACCTTACGAACGTATGATTCATGATGCTATGGACGGTAATGGTTCTAACTTCGCAGATTGGAACGGTGTTGCAACTGCATGGCGTTTCGTTGATGCTATCTCAGCCGTTTATACAGCTGATAAGGCACCACTTGAAACTTACAAGTCAGGTTCAATGGGACCAGATGCATCTGACCAACTACTTGCTGCTAACGGCGATAAGTGGTTCTACACTGGTCAATAATTTATTACCTACTACAAAAACGTTGATTCTCAATTGAATCAACGTTTTTTATTGACTTTATATCATAAAAAACGGTAGCATCAAATGATGCCACCGTTTATTTTGTCATTAATCCATTACTGCACTAATCATAATCTTGCCGTCCACAAGGTCCGCTTGTAGCTGCTTCTCGCCAGGATTATCCAAGTAGAAATCCGTCACCTGATCACGAATTTGTTGCTCGATCACACGACGTAACGGCCGTGCACCAAGCGCTTCATCGTAGCCAAGTTCAATCAATTCATTTTTGGCTGCATCGCTGACGGTTAACGTTAGCGATTTTTTGGCTAAGGTCTTATTGACATCGTCTAACATCAAATCAACAATCTGCTTCAAATCATCCTTTGATAAGGCGCTAAATTCAATCACGCCATTAAATCGGTTCAAAAACTCTGGACGGAAGTAAGGAGCTAATCGGTCCATCAATGCCATATCATCATTGTCATGACCAAATCCTGCGTTAGATGTTGCAATCACAACAGTGTTCTTAAAGTTAACCACATTACCCTGACCATCTGTTAAACGACCATCATCCATTACTTGTAGTAATAAGGTCAACACTTGTGGATTAGCTTTTTCAATCTCATCCAACAAAACAATGGAGTATGGATTACGGCGAACACGCTCAGTTAACGTATTACTGTTATCGTCATAGCCCACATAGCCAGCCGTCGTACCAATCAGCTTCGATACCGCCGTCAAATCGGAATACTCACTCATATCTAAACGAATGATATTATCTTTTGACCCAAACATATCCAAAGCTAACTGCTTAGCTAACTCAGTCTTACCAACACCTGTTGGTCCTACAAATAAGAATGAACCAATTGGTCGGTTTCCTTCATCAAATCCTGCACGATTACGACGGATAGCTCGCGCAACCATTTTGACTGCTTCTTCTTGACCAATTACCTTACCTGACAACCGATCACCGATTGTCTTTAAGCGTTCAATATCAGAAGCACCCATTTGTGATACCGGAATACCCGTTAAGCGTTCCACTGCTTCAGCAACATCATTTGGCGTTGCTTTCACATTGACATCCTTGTCTGAATGCTCAAGCTTTTTTGAATTGCTTCAATATCTTGCTTTGCTTTTAATGCTGTTTCGAAGTCCTCTTCTTGTACGGCTTGATCTTGCTTTACTTTGGCTTCATCTAATTGCTTTTGTAGTGAAACAGCATCTGAGGCTGGATACTTTGCGCTTAGATGTGCAGCAGTGACATCCAACAAATCAATTGCCTTATCAGGTAATGAACGTTGTGGAATATACTGTACGGCGTAGTCTACTGCTGCCTTCAAGACATCGTCTGGTAGTTCCACATGATGATGCTTCTCATACAACTTGGCAATCCCCTTCAAGATAAGTAATGTATCTTGTGGACTTGGGGCATTAACTTGCACTTCGTTAAATCGCCGTGCCAAAGCCGCATTCTTCATAATCGTATTACGATATTCATCCTGGGTTGTAGCACCAATCAATGAAATTTCACCACGACTTAATGCTGGCTTAATAATATCAGCCAAACCCTTACCACCATCTTCGCCGCCAGTAGAACCTGCACCTAATATTTGATGAATTTCATCAAAGAATAAGATAATGTTACCAGCAGTCTTAACTTCTTTTAATAAGTTTTGAATATTTTCTTCAAAAGCACCTCGGAATTGGGTTCCTGCCTCCAATGAAGAAATATCAATTGAATAAATCACCTTGTCTTTAATTGCAGCTGGGACATCGCCATTCACAATGGCTTGTGCTAAGCCTTCGACAACAGCTGTTTTACCAACACCGGCATCACCAACGAGCACCGGATTATTCTTAGTACGACGGCTCAAAATTTCTGCTGTTTCCTGAATCTCTTTATTACGGCCGATTACGGGATCCAATAAACCATCACGTGCTTCTTGTGTCAAGTTACGACCCAATTTAGCTAACATACCTTCTTGTGCCGGTCCTTGTGGTTGTTGGGCAATCGGACGCCCATTACCTGCTACTGGTCTTGGTTGACCAGTTACACCAGAATTACCGGGTAACTGACCGTTTTGTCGATAAGCCATAAATTCTTCAGGTGTCACTTCACGACCATTAATTAAGTAACGACGCTCAGAATTCATCCCATTCATGTTGCCCATCATATTGTTAAAAATATCATTCATGTCTGATCCAAATGGATCGTTAAAAAAGTTATTTGCCATAAATTGAACTCTCCTTTTTAATCATCTATATATAATCGTTCAAGTTCCCTCAATACCTCCCACATTGCTTTATGTTGTACTTTGGCTAATGCATCAAGGTCTCTTAAATTTAAGGGTGTCGCATCAGATTGTGCTTTATTAAACGATTTGTGAATTGTTGTATAGCCATACCCAGACTCCTTCGCTACACGATATATCGTTAATGAATTGTCGTCCAGATAAGCCTTAATATCAAATCTCATGTCATATTCGACCTCTTTTCTTTAATATATGCAGTAGCTGCATGGGTGCTTATTTATCAGTTCATCTGTCAGTGATGCACACCACTTCTGAACTTCTCTACATCATTATTATACCACATATGTGATATAACACAAACGTGTTATACTTTTTCAAAAAGATTATCTCATGTTATGATAGAATGATTGTTTACATTGACTGCCTTTGTAGAAAGAAAGAGAAATAATGGAAAATAAAAAGAAGAAATCTTACCGTCCTTATTCACATAAACGCTCTACTCCAAAAGATGTACTGGTTAAAGTCGGCCAGAAGTTCCCGCTCACCATTAAAAGATTGGGTATTAACGGTGAAGGTATTGGTTATTATAAAAAGAAAATTGTTTTCGTGCCCGGCGTATTACCTAATGAAGTTGCTGTGGTTAAAGTAACCGAAGTTTCGCCAAAGTTTTTGAGTGCAAAAGTGATGAGTATCCGTGAAAAATCACCTGATCGTGTAACGCCCTTGGATGAACATGCGAATATTGTTGGTGGCTTTGAACTAGAACATATGACATACGCAGCGCAATTGGCATTCAAAAAAGACGTCATTGCACAAGCATTAGAAAAATTCCAACCGCGTGATTGGCAATCCATTAACTTGCGCGACACAATTGGTATGCAACACCCCTATGAATATCGTAATAAAGCCCAATTCCCCGTTCGTAAAATACAAGGTGAACTTAAAATGGGTATGTATGCTCGTGGTAGCCATGAACTCATTGATTTGCCAGTCGTACATACACAAGATCCGTTGACAATGACAGTAATGCGTAAAGTCCGCGATTTATTAGAAAAGCAATCCATCAGTATTTATAATGAAGAAAAGAATAAAGGGACCGTTAAAACTGTGGTTGCCCGTGCCTCACAAACCAGTGGACAAGTCCAACTGACATTTGTAACAAATACTGATGGTTTCCCCGGTGATAGTGAATTAATCCAAGCAATACAAAAAGAACTACCACAAGTCGTTGGTATTTTCCAAAATTATAATCCAGGTCGTACTAGCCTCGTTTGGGGTGATGAAACCATTAAGCTATGGGGACAGGATTATATTGAAGAAACAATACTCGGTAAAACATTCCAACTCTCTCCTAGAGCATTTATGCAGCTCAATCATACACAGATGACTGTTGCATATGAAACAGCTATTGCAGCACTTGATCTCAAGCACGCTGATAGATTGGTGGATGCCTATGCCGGTGTCGGTACAATTGGTATCACCTTAGCAGATAAAACCGGTGAAGTCCGTGGTATGGAAGTCATTCCGGAGGCCGTTGACGATGCCATGATTAACGCTCAAATTAATGGCATTGACAATGCTACTTATGAAGTGGGTACTGCCGAACAACTATTACCACAATGGCAAAAAGAAGGATGGATTGCTGATGCATTAGTCGTTGATCCACCACGTCCTGGCCTAGAACCCGCCCTTAAAAAAGAAATTTTACGTACTAAGCCAGAAAAATTCGTCTATATGTCTTGTAATCCTTCAACACTAGCACGTGATCTCGTTGAATTATCTAAAGTATATCGTGTCGATTACATTCAATCGATTGATATGTTTCCACAGACACCGCGTTGGGAGGGAATTGCCAAATTAACGAGAAAAAATAATACAAGCAACAAAAAAGCTCACCGGACGGTGAGCTTTTTTATTATTCAGCTTTTGCTTTTTTAGTAAATGTTGCGAGATACTGTTGGTTCTTTTCCATATCGAATTCTTTTTCAGATTTACCAATAATCATGGCAGCCAAAGAGTTACCAACAACGTTGACCACTGTACGACCCATGTCTACTAGTCGATCAATACCAGCAATAAAGGTAAGCCCCTGAACAGGAACCCCAATAGATGAAACAGTTGCTAGCAATACGACGAATGATGCGCCTGGTACACCAGCCATACCCTTGGATGTAATCATTAATATCACAACTAAGGTAATTTGTTGACTAATCGACAAATGAATATTGTAAGCTTGCGCCAAGAACAGTGCAGCTAAGGATTGATAAATCGCTGAACCATCTAAATTAAACGTATATCCAGTAGGAATTACAAAGGAGACAATGCCCTTGCTAACACCAAACTTGTCCATTTTATCAATGATACGTGGTAATACTGCTTCCGAACTAGCAGTAGAAAATGCCAAAATCATTTCATCTTTAATCACTTTAAAGAGATCCCAAATATTTAAGTGATAAATTCTGGCAACTAAGCCCATCACAACAATAATGAAGAAAGCCATCGAAGCGTAAGCCAATAAAATAAAGTAACCCAAAGGCGCTAAGGATTGAAGCCCCATTTGTGCAACAGTTGCACCAATTAAGGCACAAACACCGATTGGCGCTGTATGCATCACCCAACTGGTCACTTTGAACATGACTTCAGAAACAGCACGTAAGAAATCAGTTAATATTTCGCCACGTTTACCAACTGCAGCAATACCTAAGCCGAAGAAGACTGAAAAGAAAATGACTGGAATCATATCACCTGCTGACAAAGCCTTGAAAATATTAGTTGGTATGATTTCCATAATTGTTGACCATATTCCAG
Organism: Leuconostoc fallax KCTC 3537; assembly: GCF_000165675.1. Taxonomy (GTDB): domain Bacteria; phylum Bacillota; class Bacilli; order Lactobacillales; family Lactobacillaceae; genus Leuconostoc_B; species Leuconostoc_B fallax. Next base: position 40,749 of record NZ_AEIZ01000013.1, read on the forward strand.
TATGTGATGCCGTTTTGGCTGTTGCCATATACTGACTAATATTTTGGCTATGTAATTGATGAATATCAATATAGTGTCCCGGTTGGAAAATATTTCCCACCAGCAACCCTAATATAATCGCCACAGTCGTCATTAACTCAAAATATATGAGTGTCTTACCACCAACACGACCCAGTTGATGCATATCTCCCATATTGGCAATACCAACCGTTAAGCAGGATACCACAATTGGCAAAACAATCATTTGTATCAAGCTAATAAACATTGTCCCAATGTTTTGCATCGCAGTAATGGCCATCTGATTTTCATAGAAAACAACGCCCAATATCACGCCCAAAAATAAGCCAACTAAAATCTGCCATCCTAAACTTATCCGCCAAACGCGTCTTGGTTTCATTTGTGCTTTTTCAGCCATCCCAACCGTCCTCACATTGTCCGTTGATTTTCACATACGTTTATAATATTACCACACTTAATCGTTAAAATTAACTCTAATTCCGATAGATTAATTAAAAAACGCAGTAAACATTCTTTTAATCATGCTGAATTAAGTGTTATTCCTATATTTTTATGCTAAATGTTAACGTTTTGTTGTGTCATCTAAATGCCAATAGCACTAAAACAACGCAGAAAAAAAGGACAATAGCATGTATTGTCCTAAAAAATATGTCAATTACCGATTAATATCAACCTCAAGCTCGCTAAAAATTGGTCGGGCCATACTCAAATAATCTGCAATTGTAATATGCTCACTGCTGCGCAATACGTAAAAACACCTGCTGGAATCGTAGCAGTATAGCCACTTTCCAAAATGCCATTCTTTTGATAAAATCTATAACGCTTTTGTCGTTGCTCATAATTATCTGCTGTTTCATCTAGATATTCACACTCTAATACAAAGCCATCTGGAAACATCGATTTAAAACATGATAACGCTTGTGCACCCAAACCCTCGCCACGTAAATTTGGATCAACTGCAAAAAACAGAATAAAGGCTTGATGCACATTCTGCGTATTGAGTTGATAAACGACTAATCCCACTGGTCGTGCGCCATCCAAAATAATCCCCAGATTAAGACCCTCGTGTTGTCGGGCCAATTGCTGTAGCGTTTCAAACTCAAAACGTTCAATTGCAGGGAACGCTTCTTCATATAATTGTTGCCAATACGCATTATATTGGGGCGTTAACGTTGCCACTTCTAACATACATACCTCTTAACGTTTATCTAAAATTCAATACTAATTTACCCACAGTATGCTTACGATCGTGGAATTCTCTTAAGTTATCTACATTAAATGGTTTAACTTCTGCTATTTTAACGATTAAATTATCATGAGCAATCGCTGATAATACAGCAGATAAACTCTTCCCACTAGATTTCAAGAAAAAACTAGATACACGAGGGTCATCATTACTGCCTAAAGTAGACACTAATTGACCTGTTGGCGATAGGATTGTCAAAGAATCCGTTAACGTCTGCCCACCAACTGTATCCAATATCTTATCAACAGTATCAATGACCTGATTAAACCGTACTGCTTTATAATCAATCACTTTCAAACTATGATCAAACTGCTTCAGAAAGTCCGCACCTTTACCACTGGCCGTAGTATAGATAGGTGTAGCACCAATCTTCTTAGCAAATTGAATTGCTGTAAATCCTACACTACCTGCACCACCATGAATCAAAATGCTTTCATTTGGCTTTAATTGCAACGCATCATAGATCGCTTGGTAGGCTGCTTGCGCACCCAATGCTGAAGCTGCCGCTTGCTCATAAGTCACATTATCAGGAATTTTAGCCAATAAAGATTGTCCTACTGGCACATATTCCGCATAACTTTTATGATGTGGATTAGCTGCCACACGATCACCAATATGAAAACCAGTGACTTCATGACCAACAGCAACAATATCTCCAGCAACAGAAGACCCACCAATCAGTGGCATCTCACTATCAGTACCCATTAACCCTGCTCTAAACTTAACATCATAAGGATCAATGGCCGTTGCATGTTGCATCACCAAGACCTGTTTGGGTTTAATCTCTGGAGTCGCTACATCCGCTTCAGTCAATACACGCACATCACCATAACCTGTCATTTGAATTGCTCGCATTATGTCGTCTCCTTTACTTTCTATTTTAAAGTAAAGTACTCCCAATTGCTTACGATACGTTTAATTCCCTTTGATTCGCTGCCAGAAGGATTTTTTATCTTCCTTTACTTTTGATTCATCATGACTTTCTTCTACCGATTCATGATCAATCACTGCATCACCATCTTTATCTTCACTCTTTTCATCGTCCATCGTCAATCTCAATTGCAGTTGCTGCGACTGATCGACCAATCGCGTTTGATTCGTTAATAGTTGTTTGAGGTATTCATTAGTGCTGCGCAGTTCGGCAATCAATTCTTCTTGTTGCTCAATCGTATTTTGCAAAACATCTGCAGATAAATCCTGTGTTTCTTCTGTTGCTACTTCTGTAATTTCATATTGTTCAGCCAAGGCAGCATAAGTTTTTTGACCATATTCGTTAACCTGCCGCTTATTTCTAACCGTTCGTGAAGAGTCATCTGACAAATCATGGTCTTTAATAAAACGATTGAGTGTTGATGAACTAATATTAAAAATTTTCATTAACTCATCTTTTGTATATTTTTCTTGTTTAGACATATTATCACCTTTATCATTGCTTTATCTCGATTATACAATGAACCACCTATCATATACCAGCGATAAATCATGAATATGACACAAAAATTCAAAATAAAATAATTAAACTAATATATGACAAGCTGATCATTTGTGAAAAGATTAGCAATAGGCATATAATGGTGGTGTTATTACAATATAAGTCATGGAGGAAAGAAAGATGACGCAGAAAGTTGCAATTATTACTGGTGGTGGACAGGGTATTGGTGAAGGTATTGCGCTCCGCCTTGCTGATGATGGTTATGCCATTATTATTAATGGTCGAACACAATCCAAGCTTGATAAGGTTGCCAAAAAGATTACGGATAAGGGTGGCAAGGCTGTTACCTTTACCGGTGATGTTTCTCAACGTCAAACCAACGAAGATTTAATTGCTCTGGCAGATAAAGAATTTGGTCGCCTAGATATATTTGTTGCTAATGCGGGTATTGATTGGGTTGATAGTATTGAAGAGACCCCTGCTGAAGAAATCGATACAATTCTGAATATCAACCTCAAATCACAAATTTGGGCTCTTCAAACTGCGCCATCTCTCATGCGTAAAAGTGGTGATGGTGGGTCAATTATTTTAGCTTCCTCAATAGCTGGTATGGAAGGTATGGAATTATTGGGTATCTATTCAGCCACAAAGTTTGCGACACGCGGTCTAGTGCAAGCCGCAGCTAAGGAACTCGCTACTGATAAAATTCGTGTCAACGCCTACAACCCTGGTATTGTATTGACGCCAATGTGGGATGACATCGATCAACGTTTTGCTGAACGTAAAAATGTACCAATCGGCGCAACACGTCAAGCCTTTATCGATGGTATTCTGTTAGGTCGTGGTGAAGAACCAGAGGACGTTGCTAAATTAGTTAGCTTCCTAGCCGGTGATCAAGCCGATTACATTACTGGCCAATCTATTGCTGTTGATGGTGGTATTAAGTTTTCATAAACCTGAAATAAAAAAGCAATCCTGTGTGATTGCTTTTTTATTTGACCCTCTTGTCCTCATTAAAATAACAAAGCATGTCATATCAAAATATTGAATGTAATGCCTTGTTTCACGTGAAACACTTGTAATCACTAATCCCATCTTCTGTAGCATCTAATGGTTGCATGACGATTTATAACAGATGTAAACAATCTAGTTGCAATAAATAGACTACAAATGTAGACTAACAATATGAACAATACAGAAAAATGACGACAAGTGAATGGGAAGTTATGCGCATTGTCTGGACTCTAGGGCAAGCAACTAGCCGAGAAATTACTGATATTTTACAAAAAAGCATTCTTGGCAGCCCTCAACAATCAAAACCTTGATTGCGCGTTTAGAACATAAAGGCTATCTCCAGCACAATGGCGCGGTTCGTGACCGTCACTATCAATCTACTATAACTGAAAACGTAGCGATGAAAAGTATCTTGATGGATACGCTTAATGCTATGTGCGCCATGCATATTGGTGCCACTTTGGCAGACATTATAAAAGATATCCCTTTATCACAAACAGATATTACCCATTTAGAGGTGCTCTTAGCAGACAAAAAACAGACAGCACCTCAAACCGTTGCCTGTAACTGTTTATCAATAGAAAGGAAGTGTTGAAATGGATCATCACAATATGGACCATCATAACCATATGTCCATGCAAGAGCAGCAACATACACCGTCTTCGCACAATAATCATCACCATAATAGTATGGATATGGATATGGATGACTTAACCAAACGTTTTTGGTGGTCTCTAATCTTAATGGTGCCAATTATTATTATGGCGCCATTTATGGGTCTAAGTCTCCCATTCACATGGACTTTTACAGGGAGCATATGGCTGGTTACAGTTTTAGCTACTATTTTATTTATCGTGGGTACACCGCCTTTTTTCAAAGGCGCTAAAATGGAACTTAGTCATCGCAAACCCGCAATGCTGAGCTTAATTAGTATGGCCTTAATTGTGACTTATTTTTATTCCATATACACCGTTATTGCTAATGAAATGTTCCATATGCATCCACATATGATGGATTTTTTCTGGGAATTTGCCACACTAACTGTCATCATGTTATTGGGTCATCGTATTGAAATGAGTGTCACTATGCAAGCTGGTGACGCCACGTCTAAACTACAAGCATTGTTGCCACGCATCGCGCATGTTAAACACGATGATATGGTTCATGACATGCCTTTGGCCGAAATTAAGCAAGATATGATACTGCAAGTGTTAGCTGGCGAAAGCTTTCCCACAGATGGCATTGTTTTGGAAGGACATAGTCAAGTTGATGAGTCATTAATGACTGGGGAAAGTCGTTTAATTGATAAGCAAAAAGATAGCGCCGTAGTAGGTGGTACGATTAACGGCAATGGTACCTTATTAGTCAAAGTAACGTTTATCGGTGATTATTCATTCATTGGTCGCTTGCAACAGGCACTTACTACTTCCCAAGATAACAAATCTCAAATTGAAACAGTAGCTGATCGTGTGGCTTCATGGTTATTCTGGGTAGCATTAGTTGTCGCTGTGTTGGCCGTTGTGGTCTGGTTACCAATTACTGGCCTCAGCAATGCAATTAATATTGCAGTTACCATACTCGTTATTGCTTGTCCCCATGCTTTAGGCTTGGCTGTTCCCATGGTTATTGCCCGAACTAAGTCATTAGCTGCAGCACGTGGCATTTTGATTAAAAACCGCAAAGCTTTACAAAATACTGACATGCTGCGCTATGCCTTAATGGATAAAACAGGTACCCTAACAACTGGTCAATTTACGGTAACTGCAGTGACAACTTACGACTTTGATGCGCAAAGGGCATTAGCTATTATGGCAGCTCTCGATCAACAATCAACGCATCCTCTAGCGGCATCCATCGTGGCACATGCAAAAGCAAAAAAGCACCACAACTAATCGCCCATGATGTGAATAATATTGCTGGTATCGGTGTTAGTGGCATCATTGATCAGCAACGTTATATCCTAGCCTCATCTCGATATCTTGATGAACACCATATTGACTACTCACCAGTAGATACGACAGTTGGTAACAGCGTTTCTTACTTACTTGCTGATACAAAAGTTATTGGTGCTGTGAGTCAAGGCGACGCCATTAAAGAATCGGCTAAGGCCTTCATTGATCATTTGAAAGCACAACATCTGATACCAGTCCTTGTAACCGGTGATAATCTCAGTAGCGCGCAAAAAGTTGCGCAAGCATTAGATATTGATGACGTGCACGCCCTTGTTTCACCACAAGATAAAATCCAGTTGGTCACACAATATCAGCAAGATGGTCCTGTCATGATGATTGGCGATGGTATTAATGATGCACCTGCACTAGCTCAGGCAGATTTGAGTATCGCTATTGGTGCTGGTGCAGACGTCGCACAAGCTTCTGCTGATACTGTCTTAGTTTCCGACCATTTACCACAAATTATGAGTTTCTTAACACTTTGCCAACGCTCACATCGTAAACAAATTCAAAATCTCTGGTGGGGCGCTGGTTACAATATCTTTGCTATTCCACTAGCTGCTGGTGTTCTCGCACCAATTGGTTTTTTGTTAAATCCAATGATTGGTGCTATTTTGATGTCGGCCTCAACTATCTTGGTTGCATTAAATGCCTTAAGTTTCACAGAAAAATAGCATAAAATGTAAGAAGTGAGTGTATTATTTAACAACCGTTTAATCTACTATTGTATAATGGATTGTGTTATTAAATTTGTGCTTTGCACATTCATATAAGGAGAGTTAATTCATGCGTAAATATATCGCAGAGTTTATAGGAACTTTCATCTTGGTAGCAATTGGAACAGGAAGCGTTGTTTATTCAGCCGCTACTGCACAATCTCCTATCACTATTGGATTGTCATTCGCCGTTGCATTAGCTGTTGCTATCTATGCTTTCGGCCCAATTTCAGGTGGTCACTTTAACCCAGCCGTGTCATTATCAATGGCTATTCAAAAGCGCTTGAGTTGGATTGACTTCATCGGTTACATCTTCGCACAGTTCTTAGGTGCTATTCTTGCATCTGCTGCTATTTACGGTGGTGTTGCCCCTTACTTAAAGTCATCAACTGTGACTTCTGCACTTTCAGGTCAAAGTATGACTGTTTCACAGTTCGTTAACTTAGCTGGTTTGGGACAAACAAACTTCTCAAATGGTCAAGAATGGTATGCATTAGCCATTGAATTTGTGATTACTTTCTTGTTCGTATTGGTTGTTTCTATCTTAACTTTGCAACGCCATACACCAGCACCAATTATCATTGGTCTTTGGCTCGGTATCTTAATTATTGTTGTTATGCCAATCACTGGTGGCTCACTTAACCCTGCTCGTGCATTAGCTCCTGCATTGTTCGTACAAGGGAAGGCATTAGCTCACATTTGGGTTTACTTGATTGCTAACTTTGCTGGTGGCGCATTGGCTGCCGTTGTAACAAAGTTCTTCTTGACAAAGGAAGAAGAAACAGAAGTACAAGCTGAAGCTTAATCTGTTAATAAAAATCGTCTATGGACGATTTTTTTGTTGCTCTAAATCAGTGATTTGTCATGATCAATCATCGTGCATTTATTTTAATATAAAAAAGAGGACGCATATGCATCCTCTTTTTTACTCGAACTGTTTATTTTAATCAATTAATACGGTATTTTATAGCGGTCATCTAGTTCATACGTTAGTTTTTTAGAGACCATGTATAGTTCTTCTATATATTCCTGTGCCAAAGCATTTACAATTTTAACGATATACAAGTCCTTAATATCAGCAAATAGAGGGTCTACTTTAGCAAAAGATTTCCTAAAGTCATCTATTGAATATTCACTCACATCTTCAGTATTAACTAGTAAATTAGTTGAACTCAGTATCTTACTAAAAGTTTCCCAAGTGCCTCCCATATCACCTAAAGCTAAAGCCAAAGATACTGGGCGCCTAAAAGAGTCCCCTAGTTGGTCTGCCATCTCACTGACCGCCTGAGATAGTAACCTTACATCTTCTATCATTGTTCCCCCTAATAATATTATTCTAATTGCTTAATAATTATACAACATCATCAATGCCTAGTTATAATGCGCTTTCTCTGTAACATGCCATTATGAATCATTTGTTTATAATCGTTTTGATAATACAATAAATACTTTTTAATTTGTGCTTTTTTACGACCAGATATCTTGTCTTCCGAACTCAAAAAATGACCTTCTTGATCTACGATAACTTTAGCACTAAAGGTTATATCAGAGTCATTACTTTCCGATAGAATCACTTCAAAAGTGTCCCGTCCATGAACATCAACGGTTAACTTTCCTTTTTTAACAATAACATCAATCTTTTGCTCAGATAATGGAAAACCAATGAACCCCGCTGGTAAAATATAAGTCCAATACTTTGTCCCATTTTGATATAATTCATAGGCATTACCGCCTGAAGCAGGATTCGTATCTAATTTCCAACCATTGGATTGGAGATTCGCACGATAGATCGTTTCATCATGCTTTAACTTCTGATTATACCCAATATACGATACAACAATTATACTTAATATAACGAATGCAATTTTATATAATTTAAAATGTTTCGCTTTTTTACTTGTTTCCCTGACCATTATACTATCCTCTCTCAATAACTTATCAAGAGATATTTCAAAAAGATCACTAATAGCTACAATAGTCTCTAAGTCTGGATAATTGCGTCCAACTTCCCAACTTGAAACAGTGGAGCGTGATACATTTAAAAAATGAGCTAACTGTTCTTGGGTCCAAGATTTATATAAACGCTGTTCTTTAATTCTATCACCAATGTTCAACTGAAATACCTCTACCATCTATTATGAAGACAATTATCTAGTAAAACGAGCTATCAATTATACCATGGCTATAAAATCGTGATACGTAGCGTATCATGTCTCCAAAAATCATGTCAAATCAACGAACTAATAGTCATTTAAAGCATATATCTTATCTTTATCATTCAACTACCATTTCTTGGATCGCCTGGGAAAAATGTACGGTATTTTTTAGTGTTTGTTTTAATGCTTCTTCTGATGAGGTATTTACACTCAGATTATCATGTTTTTTAGAATAAGTGAGTTGATTAATCGCTGCAACATTACTTTTCGACACCGTATTGACCGCTTCTCCCGGCACAATTCTAGCTATTTTAACGTAACTCCCCTTGTGATATGCCATAACATATGGTTCCTTTAATCCTGGATTCAAACCGGTTGTCACTGTTAATTTCGACCATGATGTACCCATCTCATTATCAGAAAACCATCGTGTCCAATAACCTCTATTGATACGATTACGAGGATTAATAACATCATCATTTGGTAACTTCGTATAGCCGACTTGGTACTGCAAAAACGGATTAAAGCGATCAATTTGACTAATACCATTATGATAGCCTATCGCTAGTGTTATAGCCCAAATGGCTACTAAGCTTAATATGACACCCAAGAAAAGCGATATTCGCTTATATTTATGCTTTAATAAAATATCTGTGTCAATAGTGGTTGCAATGTTAACTTCTTTGTTGTCTGCCATAGTTGGTTTCTCTCCAAAAATAATTTGTTCGAAAGATACGTTGAATAAAAGACTTAAACTCCGCAAAACTTCTAAACTAGGATAGTTCTTTCCTGTCTCCCAAGTAGAAACTGTTTGACGGCTAACATGAATACTCTCTGCTAGCTCTTGTTGTGTTAGCCCCTTTTCTAGTCGCATACGTTTAATATCTTGTTCAAAGCCCATATCTTTCCACCCTACTTTATCTGAAGTCCCTCATCCATACTAGCAATCAGTAATAGCGTTTGTCACGCAAATAAAACTAGCGTATTTTTCATTATGGTGTTGCTTTCTTGATAGTAAGCGCATTATCTAATGACGTTTTGTGTTTTTACACTACATCGTGATGATTTATCATGATTAATCAATAATCAATACATGCGCAATCTTAATTGCTCAAAAAAAGTGGTGAATGTCATTCACCACTTCACCATTAGGCTATTAGTTTTATATTACTGTCTTTTAAACTCGTACATATAAATAAAAACACCACATTATTTACTTCATAATTTCAGTTGATTAGGAAAGTCTTTAGGTAAAGTCCCCGTTACAAAATGAGTTTGCCGGCTAAATGGCATAATCATACCAATGCTCATAGCGTGTAATAACATCCGAGGATAGACATTTTCGTCACCATATAAGCTATCCCCAACAATTGGATGTCCATGGAACGCGAGATGAACTCGAATTTGATGCATACGACCTGTATCTAGTTTCAACCGCAATAGTGTATTTTGATAAACGGCGTGCACACGATACCAGTTCGTAATCGCTGGTTGCGCTGCCAGCCCATTGACAGCCCGTTTACGCTCATCTCTTTCATCTATACCAATTGGTTCATTCATCATACCTGATCGAGCTGGTACACTTCCCGTCACCCAAGCTAAATATGTTCGTTGAATTTTTTGTCGGCTAATAAGCGGTTCATAATAGGTACAACAACTGGATTTTTCGCCACGATAACTAGCCCGGATGTTTCACGATCCAAACGATGAATCATATAAGGTCTAGCTACCGTACCCGCGCTTGTTGTTTGCTGCACTTTAAAATATCCTGCAAGATAATGCAATAATGTATCTTGTTCAGTAGGTGAATGCGGATGCATCTTCATTCCAGCAGGTTTATCCACAATGACTAAATCATCATTCTCAAAAATAATGGGCACGGTACATGCTGTATTGGGCTGATACTGTGAATCTGATGTTCGAAAAAAGTCCGCCAAAAAATCAATTTTCAAGTCGTCGTCCTGCTTTAATAAGTAATTAGTTGGAACATACTGGCCGTTAACTTGATAAGTCCGATGAATACGTAAAGCACCCCGAATGCGTTGTGGTAGATACCATGCTTCCCACAATTCTTTAATTGTTTTACCGGCTTCCACCGCATCGATTTTAAAGTGATATGTCCACATTGTCATACATCTCCACATAAAAAAAGCCCGTAACTGATACGTGCTTTTTACATCTTTTCTTCTAATTCAACATCAGGATATTTATCCATAAACCAATTCATCGCAAACTTATTTTCAAAGAGGAAGACTGGATTATCAAAGCGGTCCTTTACCAATAAATTACGTGTTGAACTCATTTTCTCATCTAATTGATTTGGATCAATCCAACGTGCTACCTTACTACCCATTGGTTCAAACTGAATCTCGGTATTATATTCGTTTTCCATTCTGAATTGGAAGACTTCAAACTGCAATTGCCCTACAGCACCAATAATATAGTCACTACCCAACCAAGACTTATACAATTGAATCGTTCCTTCTTGCACAAGCTGGTCAATCCCTTTATGATATGATTTTTGTTTCATCACATCCTTGGCAATGACCCGATTAAATAATTCAGGCGTAAAAGTAGGTAATTCAGGGAATTGAACTGCTTTTTTACCTGAGAAAATTGTATCCCCAATTTGGAAATTACCAGTATCGTAAAGGCCAATAATATCACCAGGTACGGCTGTTTGCACGTTTTCACGTTCCTCGGCCATGAACTGTGTCACATTAGACAAGCGCATTTTTTTACCATTGCGTTGCAACGTCACATCCATGCCACGATTAAACTCACCACTGACAATACGAACAAAAGCAATACGATCACGGTGCCTTGGATCCATGTTGGCTTGAATTTTGAAGACAAAGCCAGTAAACTGTTCATCCTCTGGCTGCACTTCACGGTCATCTACTGTCTTAGCAGCAGCCGGTGAAGGGGCATAATTCAAATATTCACGCAAAAATTCGGTAACCCCAAAGTTCACCAATGCTGATCCGAAGAATACGGGTGTTAACTTGCCCTTCGCAATAGCTTCTTGGTCAAAGTCATTCCCCGCATCTTGCAATAATTCCACTTCGTCCATCGTCTCATCAACAACTTCTGGATGAGGCGTTGCATTCGGAAAATCGATTAGTTCTTGGCGACGCAAATCATAAATGCCTTGTAATATATGACCTGAACCTACTGGCCAATTCATTGGATAAGCTTGAATACCCAAGGTACTCTCTAGCTCGTCAACCAAGTCCAATGGATGACGTGCATCACGATCAATCTTGTTAAAGAATGTGAAAACTGGGATACCACGCTGTGAAACAATTTCAAATAGCTTTTTTGTCTGTGGCTCAATACCCTTTGCGGCATCGACAACCATAACAACTGAATCAACTGCCATCAATGTTCGATAAGTATCTTCAGAGAAATCTTCGTGTCCAGGTGTATCCAAAATATTAATGCGCTTACCTTCATAATCGAACTGTAAGACAGAGGAAGTTACTGAAATACCACGCTGTTGTTCAATGGCCATCCAGTCAGAAGAAGCTAACTTGTTTGAGCCACGGCCCTTAACTGTTCCAGCTTCGCGAATCACACCACCATGCAAAAGTAATTGTTCTGTTAATGTTGTTTTACCGGCATCAGGATGAGAAATAATCGCAAAAGTACGCCGATCTTTTAGTTGTTCTTGAAAGTTTTCCATAATCAATAGTTTACCTTAAAAACGTTGGTAACACTAGCCCTCGTGCCATAATTATTCATCAACATCGACCGTCATGGCCGCTGGTTCTGGTGAGACAACTTGATGTCCAGTTTGTTGTTGAATGGTTTCAAATAAAATACCTTCACGCAAGCCACTTTGTGAGAAGATAACCTGTTGACTTACCAGTCGTAACGATAGCTCAATCAATGGTAAAAGACCGCCAACAATGATATCTGCACGTTCTTTAGCTAATCCCGGTACTTGTTTACGCGCTTCCAACCCTTTACTGAGAATGCTGTGATAAATCTTTGTCGCGTCTTGACTACTCAAATGATAACCATGAATTGGCAAGTCGATATCTTGACCTTGCCGCCGAGATATCTTGGCAAGGGTTCGATTACTACCGCCCAATGCAATGATGGGCAGTCGTTTAGCATCGGCTAGCCATGACACATCGTTGAATAGTTGGCGCAATGCCAATGATGCTTGAAACAATCCAGCAGCAGAGATTATGTCCTTTTCTAAGTAGGCCTCACTAATAGATACAGCGCCCACTGGTAAGCTGATGACATGGGCTGCTTGGTTCTGACGAACTAATACTAATTCAGCTGATGCACCACCCGTATCTAGAATCAATGCATTCGGCACCTGCAACGTATTCACAATACCCACATAATCATAATAAGCTTCTTCCTCGCCTGTCAGTACCCGCAAGTCCATTTCAAGTTCTTCTTTAAAGCATGATAAGAACTCAGCCTGATTACTAGCTTGCCTTACTGCAGCTGTCGCAACTGCTACGACCTGTGCCTTTGGGTAATCCTTTAATGTCATTTTAAAGGATTTTAAAGCTTTCATCGTTCGAGCTATTGCTTCGGGCTGTAAGATCTTATGCGTTCCCATTTTTTTGGATAAGCGTACCATTTCTTGACGACGTGCCAAAACACGATACGAACCATCTTGATGATATTCGCTAACTGTCATTCTAACAGAGTTGGAGCCTAAATCAATTATTGCTATTATTGCCATATTATACCTTTCAGATGACTAAATTTATTGCGTAAATGGATTATTTAGTGGTTCAAATTTGGGTATTGTTTTTGTTTTTGCTCATGGCGCACACGTTCTACCTGCACTTCGGCTTGTTGAATAAAGGCCTGTTGTGCATTAACAGTTGCAACGCCACGACGGTCTCTTTTGGCATAAGTGCCATCCGTTTGTGCAACGCGGGTTTTGACATTATCTTCCCACATCGTATTAAAAATATTGAGTGCTTCGTCACGTAAAGTTGCCTGTTTAATGGGAAATAACAACTCTACACGGCGATCAAGATTACGCGTCATCAGATCAGCACTGGATAGATAGATTTGTGGATTACCATTATTATGAAAACCATAAATACGACTATGTTCCAAGAATCTGCCAACAATAGAATGTACTTCGATATTTTCGCTAATACCTGGAATGCCAACTTTTAACATGTTAATACCGCGAATAATAAGACGAATTTTAACACCAGCTTGGCTAGCACGATATAGATGACGAATCATGCGCTCATCAGACAAAGAATTAAATTTCATAAAGATTTCAGCTGGGTTACCTGCTTGCGCATTTTTAATTTCATCATCGATTTTACGATAAATATACTCACGAATACCATCTGGTGACATATGCAATTGATGGAAATATTCAAGATCTGAATAGCCAGTCAAAATATTAAAAATGGCGGCCACGTCAGCTCCTATTTCACTATCAGATGTCAAAATTCCCATGTCCGTATAGAAATTGGCCGTGACATCATTATAATTCCCTGTTCCCAAATGAACGTAGCGACGAATAGTATCGTCTTCACGACGTACAACCAAGGCAGCTTTGGCATGTGTTTTGAGACCACGAAGACCATAAATCACATGAACGCCACGCTTTTCAAGTTCACGGGCCCAATGCACATTATTTTCTTCATCAAAACGCGCTTTAATCTCTACTAACACCGTCACTTGCTTGCCTTGCTCGGCAGCATAGCCCAACGCCTTAATAATAGGTGAGTTTCCTGAAACACGATACAATGTCATTTTAATCGCTAAAACCTGCGTGTCTAATGACGCCTGTCGGATGAAATCAACAACTGACTTAAATGTATCATATGGGTGATGTAATAGATAATCATGCACATGTAGATTTTCAAATATATGTTCCGCATCTAATCCAGGATTTTCATAAGCTTGAAACGGCTTATATTCTAATTCTGGTTCATCTATTAACTTAAGCCAGCTCTTAATGAATGATAAATCAATCGGACCGTTAACATCATAAACGCGTGATTCATCAATGCTTAATGGATTCAAAATTTGTTTTCTGAGATGTTTACTAGCCCGCGAACTAAACATCACACGAATCACTTGACCGCGTTCACGTTCTTGGAGCTTAGTTTGTACCTCTTGCAAGATATTTGGTGTATCTTCGTCATCGGCGACGTCTAACTCCATATCACGCAAAACATGAAAAACAGCCGTTTCTTTTACGATAAAGCCAGGGAATAATGAGGCAATGAAATGTTGAATAATATCTTCAACTAAAATACTTTGTCCCGCTTGCGGTAATTTAATAACACGCCCGGACGTATTAGGCACTTGTAACACGGCAAATTTTTTATCATCATTATTATCATTTTGCTGTTTTAAACGTACCGCAATATTCAATGTGTCGTTAGCCAAAAAGGGAAATGGTCGCGTGCCATCAATTGCCATCGGCGTTAGAACCGGTAATAATTCTTTTTCAAAAAAGCGTTGTGCAAAGGCAATTTGATCCGGCGCTAACGCTTCTGGCTTTACCAAAGTATACCCTGCTCGTTCCATTGCCGGTAGAATGCTACGTGCCAGCGTTTGATATTGATTTTTTACTTGTTTCCCAGCTAAGGCACTAATTTGTGTTAGTTGTTCGAGCGGTGTCATCCCCGCTGCATCTAACTTAGTATGTCCCAACTTCACTTGTTGACGCAAACTGGCAACACGTACCATGTACCACTCGTCTAGGTTACTTTGCGTAATAGCCAAAAACTTGGCACGTTCGAGCAATGGATTCTGTAAATCACGGGCTTCTTCCAAAACACGATCATTGAATTTTAGCCAGCTTACCTCACGATTAACGTAATATTGTGGATTTTTTAGTTCATTTGTCATGAGAAATGTTGCCTCCGTTGCTTCAATTTAACCGCACGACCAAACACAGACTCAAAAAAGCGCGCTTTTTGATTAAACACTAGGATTTCTAACTGCAAATCTTGTTCACTACTAGCCACAACGACAATATTTTGATCTTTTAATGAGATACTTAATTTCGTTATTTTTTGCCGACGACTATCATCTAATGCATCAGCTAATCTGAGTAATGCTGATAATTTAGCAATGCGAATACGCTGAACCGGTGAAAATTCTTGTACCTCTTGTAAATTACTATCTGGCACTTCTGCACTATGATAACGCGCAATGGCAGCAATCATGCGTTGTTCAGTGGTTGATAAGCCATAAAAATCAATGCCCTTCAAAATTTCTTCTGAATATTGATAGTGGCGCTGAGAATTGATAAAGCTCCCCACATCATGGACGAGCGCGGCAACACCCAACAATAAACGGTCTCTATTTTCTAAACGATGCACTCTTTTTAACCGATCAAATAGTTGCCATGCAAAATCCAAAACAACATCACGATGTTGTCGTTCCACCAAATAACGATCTGAAATACCACGAGCAGCTGTCATGATATCTTTTTCACCATTTTGATGGCGGGATAAGTTTGCTACGATACCGTCTAATACATTAAGGCGCACGATATAAATTTGCTTGGCACCAATTGCCTGACGCACATGTTCGACTAAAAGCATCTCTGTTAGTGCAAAGGGTACTTGGCTCACTTCAATATGATAGCTATCACTCACAGCTTGATCAGACATGAGATTAAAATCATGCAATAACGTATCAAGATGTTGCTGATTCAAAAATGTACTGCTGGCTTGATCCGACAGCAATATTTTCTGTAACATTTCGCTACCTTGAATAATCAGCGTTTCACTTTTCTGATGCTCAGGCAACATATGCCAGAAATCAGCCATTTTACTACTAATGTATTCATTTGTGAACGCCATTTGATCAACTGTCTCTACAGCTAATTGGTTAATCGTTTGAGCTAAACGAATTGGCCCTATCGCTGAATGTTGATTAAAGCGAAATTGTTGTGCTTCATAATAACCCAAGTCTAGTCTGTCGGATGTCATCCCCATAACAAACACATTTTGTGCCAACATATCATTGATATTATCACCGTTAGCGCGCATTGCAATTTGTCGGTAATAACTCTCTTGATTCGCATTTAACCATTTTAACCGTAAGCCTGTCTCACTTTCGATCTGATCCACTAGATAAACAGCATTGACAATACGACTCAAACGCTCAGTACCAAACAAATAAACCTCGATTACGCCATAATCACGTAAAAGTTGGTTAAAACGTTGCAGCTGTTCTAATGTACGTTGTACCAAATCAGGCGAAAATTTCTGTTTACTTTTCCTCAGGTCAACTTCTGTAAGGTTACGTTTCACAGCTTCAATTATTTTGCCACTTTGATTAGAGATTTGTAACTCCGCCATGTTACTACTTAATAAGATATTGCCAATAAAATGTTTTACCATTGCCGCTCCCTCTGACACTAGTATGCAATAAACGTGTATTTTAAATTAATCTTACCATATCCTAAAGGGCTTTATAACAACATTTATGCATTATCTGGATTGAAGTCGCACCCCACTTCATGATCATTAATAATACCAATACTCTGTAAAAACGCATATATCGTAACCGGTCCCGTAAATTTAAAGCCACGTTTTTTCATATCTTTAGCAACACGTTCTGAGAGTGCATCTTTAGCCGCTATTGCGTTATAATCGGTAACCTGATGGTTTACCACTGATCCTTGCGTAAAATGCCAAATATAGTTCGAGAAGCTACCAAATGTCTCTTGAATGCTTTGAATACATGTGGCATTGTGAACTGTTGCTTCGATTTTCATACGATTACGGATAATACCAGTATCTTGTAACAAAAGTTCAACTTCATCTGCTGTCATGTCCGCAACACGACCAATGTCGAATTGATGAAAGGCCTGTCGCAAGTTTAGACGTTTATGTAAGACAATCCGCCAATTTAAACCAGCCTGAAAAATTTCTAAACTCAACATTTCAAATAAGTCTTGATCTGTTTCATCTTGAGGATTCCCCCATTCTTCATCATGATATTGCGTCATTAATGCATCAACTGGATAATGTGACAGCCATGAACACCTTTGTACCATTTTTACGCTCACTCCTTATCATATGTACTAAAAATCGCCCCGAAGGACGATTCTTTATTGTCATGATTACTTGCTTTGAATATTTTCGCGAGCTTGTGCTGATAAGTTATAGAATGAATGAATACCCTTATACTTAGCAACGTCACCCAACAATTCTTCAATGCGAATCAATTGGTTATACTTAGCAATACGATCTGTACGGCTCATTGAACCTGTCTTGATTTGACCAGCGTTTGTAGCCACAACCAAGTCAGAAATTGTTGTATCTTCAGTTTCACCTGAACGATGTGAAACAATCGCTGTATAACCAGCTTCCTTGGCCATTTCGATAGCGTCAAGTGTTTCTGACAAAGTACCGATTTGGTTAACCTTAATCAAGATTGAGTTAGCTGCGCCCATCTTAATACCCTTAGCCAAGTAGTCTGTGTTAGTAACAAAGAAGTCGTCACCAACCAATTGAACCTTCTTGCCTAATTCAGCAGTAATTTGTGCCCAATCATCCCAGTTGTTTTCATCGATAGGATCTTCAATTGAAATGATAGGATACTTGTCTGCCAAGTTTTCAAGGTACTTGATGAATTCTGATGTTGTAAATTCTTCTTCTGTTGACCAACGTAGCACATACTTTGACTTGTCAGCATCCCACAATTCTGAAGAAGCAACGTCAACAGCAATAGCAATATCTTGACCTGGCTTGTAACCAGCAGCTTCGATGGCACGAATCAAGTATTCCAAAGGTTCTTCGTTGTTAGCAAAGTCAGGTGCGAATCCACCTTCATCACCAACTGAAGTTGCCTTACCGTCAGCTTCCAACAACTTCTTCAAAGCGTGGAAAGTTTCTGAACCATAACGGATAGCTTCCTTGATTGAAGGTGCACCAACTGGCATGATCATGAATTCTTGGAAATCAACCTTGTTAGCTGAGTGAGCACCACCGTTGATAACGTTCATCATTGGTGTTGGCAATACGTATGAATTCATACCACCAATGTATGAGAACAAAGGCACACCTAATTCATCGGCTGCAGCACGTGCTGCGGCAATTGAGACAGCCAAAATAGCGTTGGCACCTAACTTACCTTTGTTTTCAGTACCATCCAAGTCGATCATAGCTTGGTCAATTGCACGTTGGTCTGTAACGTCATAGTTACCAACCAAAGCCTTTGCGATAACATCGTTAACATTGGCAACGGCCTTTGTTGTACCCTTACCACCAAAGCGTGCTTTGTCACCATCGCGTAATTCGACAGCTTCGTGTTCACCAGTTGAGGCACCTGAAGGTACCATACCGCGACCAAATCCGCCTAATTCAGTAATGACTTCTGCTTCAAGTGTTGGGTTACCACGTGAGTCCAAGACTTCACGTGCGATAATATCAGTGATTAAAGACATGTGTCCATTCTCCTTTTGTTTGCTGGTTTTAATGTTTAATACCATGTACATTATATCACTATTTATAAAACATTTAATAGTGAAACCTATAGGTTTGTTTACTTTACACCACTCGCCACATCAGCATGGTAAATATATGAACGTGTCATTGGCAAATTCGCACTTGATGGTCCCTTGGTCATTAAGTACTGCACAACGTCAATATTACCGGCTTCAAATGATGCTGCACAAGCTTGAAGATACAAATCCCACATTCTGTAGAAACGCTCACCATAATGCTCTAAGACATGATCTTTAACGGCATGAAAATTATCCGCCCAAATTTCAAGTGTCTTTTGATAATGACGACGCAGTGGCTCCAAATCATCAATCTGAAGTGATGTGCCCATGATGTGTTCAATATTTTCTGACAAGCCTGGAATATAACCACCTGGGAAGATATATTTGTTGATCCAGGCATCAACGCCTTCACCCTTTTGTTGACCAGTAATACCGTGAATTAAGGCAGTACCATTATCCACTAGTAATTTATCAACTTGTTCAAAATATGCTTCTAGATTTTCTTTACCAACGTGCTCAAACATGCCAACTGATGTAATGTGATCATATTGTTGCTTCACTTCACGATAGTCTTCTAGTATGACGCTGACTTGCCCTTCGAGGCCTTCAGCCGCAATTTTTTGATTAACAAGATCATATTGCTGCTGGCTAAGCGTCACGCCGGTTGCTTTCAAACCATACTCTTTAGCTGCTGTTAGGACTAATGTCCCCCAACCACAACCGATATCGAGCAATGTTTCGCCTGGTTTAACGTTTAACTTATTAAGAATATGGTGCACTTTATTCGTTTGTGCCATTTCCAAAGTATCTGATTCATTGGCAAAATAAGCACATGAATAGGTCATCGTTGGATCGAGCCACATCTTATAAAATTCATTACCAATGTCATAATGACTTTGTACATCCTCTTTGCTTGCCTTTTCACTATGGCTACGCTTAGGAATAAATTTTGCAAATTTTGAGCCACGCAAGAAACTCTGGCTTGAGAGATAAGCTGAGGTAACTAATTGCTGTAAATCACCTTGAACTTCAATTTTGCCATCCATATAAGCTTCACCCAAAGTAAGAGAAGCATGGGCCATGATGTCCTTGATAGATACTGGCTCGTGCATAATGATTTTGGCAATAGGTGTTCCCTCACCGTAGGCTTGTGTTTCCCCATCCCAAAATTCAACAGTTACTGGACTCTTGAATGACGTTTTAAAAATCTGTTTATATGCTGCTTTTTCTAACATACTTTTGTCCTTCTTGATATTTAGTTCCAATAACAAAGACTTTACGCTTACAGTTCCAAAAATTCAATATGATTTTGCATATCCATGTAAAAAAGCAACACCTAAACGGTGTTGCAATATATTAAATCACGACCTAAACTTCATCAGTATCAAATTGACCAGGCATGCTTGGTTGCTTGGCAATGTTAATTAATTCCAAAAATTTAACTGGATCTAAAGCAGCTGTTCCTACCAAGACACCATCAATATCAGGTTGTTGCAACAATGCACTAGCATTATCTGGCGTAACCGAACCGCCATACAGAATTCTTACTTGTTCAGCAATCACTGGCGAATAAAGCTTAGCCAATGTTTGTCGAATAAGGTGCGCAGCCTTTTGCGCCTGTTCAGACGTTGCCGCCTCTCCAGAACCGATTGCCCATGTTGGTTCATAAGCAATCGTGATGTTACGGATTTGATCAACAGATACACCAGCCAATGCTGAAGCAACCTGAGCAACAGACGGCTCAGCATCCATAAACTGAGCATATTTACTCATGTCTTCATCCACATCAATAATGGGGCGTAAGCCATTACGTAAAGCAGCCATAACCTTTAAGTTGACGGTTGAATCATTTTCATTGAAAAATTTACGACGTTCAAAATGACCGATTAAAACATACGTTGCACCGATATCTTTTAAAGCACGTGGTGATGTTTCACCTGTATACGCTCCCGCGTCTTCCCAGTGCACATTTTCAGCAACAATATGAATCGGTGAGTCTTGCGTTGCTCTCACCATATCAGCCAAAAATAGATCTTGGGCTGCAATACCAGTTTCAACAACTGTTTGACTTGGCACTTTACTGTTCACATTATCCAAAAATTCAGCGATTTCTGATTGTAGCTTATTAATTTTCCAGTTAGCAACGACAAAGGGAATGCGTCGTGTTTTTGTCATTTTTCTTCACCTCGTAACATCATAAACATGAATATTGCCTCAATTAGTAAAATAAGGACAATGCCATTAGCTGACTCGTTTAACCAATTAAAAAGAACATAACTTGCTAATAATACCGCTAATCCAATACTCGTTTTCACCAAAGCTCGGTGGTATTGACTATGATTCAATTGATCTGATAAGCGCTGATTTTCTGTTTTCAGTTCACTCACATCAAGCTTCAAAGCTTCAATTTCATCTAATAGTTGATCATTTTCACTTTGTAGTTGTTCTGTTTGTGTCAACATATCATCATGAACTTTTGTTGATGATTTACGATGCCACATATCATAAATTAATCCCATAGTGTCTCCTGCCTGCTACATTAAGATACTGTTTGCGCTAACAGGTCCAACGTTTCTTGATGTTGTTTACCGTCAAAGTACTGCTCTAAAGCACGCTGATACAATGATTTATCATGTGCAACATATGCAAATAAGGTTAAGCTAGCCTGTAACTTTTTAGCATCTACTTGACCAAATACTGCAACTGGATCCGTCGTTTCAAGTGACAATAGTACATTGAGAACCTTCTCTAAACGTTGCCTTAATAAGTCATCGACTAAATAAAATTTGGCTTCAGTGGCGTCCGCTATGCCATAGTAGCGTGCCCGTTCACTGCTACCTAAGCCACGTAACTGAGGCAAAACAAACCACATCCAATGGGTTTGCTTTTGTCCAGCTGATAATTCTGCCACAGCTGATACATAGTCACTGACGGCTGTCACTTTACCATCTTGAGCATCGACAAATCGTTGTAATTGACTAGATGTCGTTAATATTTGTGCCTGCTGCGTTATTTTATAATGGCGATAAATTTGATAAACTGCGCGACCCGAAAAAGTAAGGTGCATCGCTTCAATGTCTTGTGGTGATACCCACTTTTTACCGTCAATTTCACTTTCGTCAATCATGTCAGATTCAAAGGACCAGTTCTGCAATAAGAAAATATTTGAAAAGAGCTGTGTCACATCCCCATTTGGATAATGCCCCTGATAATCGGGACCTGATACCATACCAATAGCGATTAAATCGTCAGCTGCTGCATTAATGCCAGATTCTTCAAGTACTTCACGCGCTGCATTTTCCGGCCATGACAATTCAGGCTCAACATAACCACCAGGGAATGCCCAGCCATCAAAATCACGATTATAAATCATCATTAACTGACCCGCGTCATTTTCAATCACAACGTCAGATGTTGGCATAATTAATTTGAAATCATGACCAATTTTTTCACGAATTTTAGCAACATATGAATCTTTATAAGGCATTAAACTCCTCCTAGCTGATGAAGTACCTACTTCATTACTTACTTTCCTTAGCAATATAAATCGGTCTATTTTTGATTTCAAGATAAATCTTGCTAATGTATTCACCGACAATACCAAGTGATGTTAACTGTATACCACTCATAAACAAAATAACGGAAACAAGTGAGGCCCACCCATCGACACTGCCACCATACAATACTTTTCTAAGGATAATAAAGGCGATAGCAATTGCGGACAAAAGCGCAATAGCAATGCCTAATACAGAAACAATGGCTAATGGTACAACAGAAAACGATACAATACCTTCAATCGAGTAGGCAAATAATTTACCAAATGACCATGATGAACTGCCTGCAGTCCGATCAATATTTTTATATTCTAAATATTTTGTATTAAAACCAACCCAGCTAAACAGTCCCTTAGAGAATCGGTTGCGCTCTGCCAATGACAAGATTGCATCGACGACTTGTCGTGTCATCAGACGATAATCACGGACGCCAGATGGCATTGGTGTCGAAGAAATACGATTGATTAACTTATAAAACAATTCCGCAAAGAAAGAACGAATTGGCGGTTCACCTTCACGAGTTGTTCGAATCGTCCCAACAACATCATAGCCATCATTTTCAATACCATTTAGCATTTCTGGTAGCATCTCTGGTGGATCTTGCAAATCTGCATCCATCACCGCTACATAATCACCCTGTGCTGACTGTAAACCAGCATATAAAGCGGCTTCTTTTCCAAAATTACGCGAAAAGAGCACATAATGTACTCGGTCAGGATATTGCGCATTGAGACGGCGTACGACATCGGCCGTTTTATCTTTGGAGCCATCATCAATAAACCAATATTCTATGCTGTATCCTGCCGGTAACTTGACGACTTTTTCAACTGTATCAAAAAAAGTCGTAATTGTTGTCTCTTCGTTATAGGCTGGCACAACGATCGACAATACCTTATTCATTAATGTCTCCCCACGTTCTTTTAATTAATAATCTCCTTTATTATACCAGACTTCCTATGACAAATTGCGCTTGTGCATACGCGTGCGTGCAAAAAAGCAGCCAACTGGCTGCTTTTAAATTAATAATCTTGTTGTGCTAATGTTTTAAATCCAGGAATGGATAACATCACAACTAAACTAATGATATACATTGCTGCTAAACTCATTAATACTGCAGAAACGCTGAAATTATCCATAATCCAGCCGATTACAACAGATGAGAAAGCGCCAAGTGCACGACCTGAGCCCATCAATGTATTAGCAGCTGTTGCACGAATCTCTGGTGGATATAATGCACTAATCACCGCACCATAACCGCCGTACATACCGTTAGAAAAGAAACCAACAATTGCCCCTAAAATGGTCAATGTCCACATGTTATAGGCAAATGTAAAGGCATAAATCATTAATGCCGATGCAATCAAGAAAATAGCAAAGACCCGGCGAGGGCCAATTCGATCTAGGATTGTACCAAATGTCATCATACCTGCAGCCATACCCAAAATAATTGGAATCATACCAAGATTGACATATCCAGCAGTCACTGTTGCTGTAATACCTAACTGCTTACGCATAATCGTAGGCAACCAGTTCATCAAACCATAATAGCCAGCAGTTTGTATCGTTAACATGATAATCAAGGCAAATGATGTATACGCCTTTTTAGGTGTGTTAGCAATGATAGCCAAATTGAATTTCTTTTTGCCATCTTTATATTCTTTTTGTAACGTCTTAAATTCTTGTGTCTCTTTCAAGTGTCGTCGCACAATGTAAACAACGATTAGCGGTAGAAAACCAACCAAGAATAACGCGCGCCAACCAAAGGCTGGCATAATTAATGTTGCCAATATGGCAGCTAGAATCGCACCAACTTGTCCACCGATTGCTGTAATTGAGCTCATTTTACCAACGCGACTTGCGCGAAAACTCTCAGCAATCAATGCCATACTAACGCCATACTCACCACCGGTTCCCATACCAAGTAAGAAACGTGATGCATATATTGTGTGTGCGTTATCTAAAAACGCTAGGAGGACGGTTGCAAAAGTAACCAAAAGAATTGTATAAGATAAGACCTTAACGCGACCAATACGATCAGCTAAAATACCAAATAATATACTACCAAGTAATGCACCCCAGTTAGACATTGCAGCAATTACACCTGCTTGTGTCCCTGTGATATTTAAATCAACGATCATTGGTGCTAATGCAAATGATAAGAAAGTTGCATCCATGTGATCAAGGGTGAAACCTAGTGTTGTAGAGCCCAAAACGACCTTTTGTTCTGACGTCATTTTGTTTGTATTTGTTGTCTGTTCAACATCAATGGACTGACTAATTGTCATGTTCTATTTTCCTCCAAAATGTGTGCTCGCTGACACCCGTTATTTTGTCCGTTAAATATTAAACCATAATTGACTGCAATACACAATTAAACGTTTAACATTTTAAAAAAGCATTTCTCATTGAAGACACATAAAAAAGGCTTAATGTTATTTCATTAAGCCTTTTTATTAGAATCATATCATGATTATTTTTCAGAAATAGAAGCAATACCTGGTAATGTCTTACCTTCAAGGTATTCCAATGAAGCACCACCACCAGTTGAGATATGAGATAACTTGTCTGCAACACCCAATTGTTGTACTGCGGCTGTTGAGTCACCACCACCAACGATAGTTGTGCCACCATTTTCAGTAACTTTAACAAGGTCTTCACCAATAGCCAAAGTTCCCTTAGCAAAGTTAGACATTTCAAACACGCCCATAGGACCGTTCCAAACAACTGTCTTAGCATCTGCCAATGTGTCTTGCAACAATTGAACTGACTTAGGACCGATATCAAGACCCATGTAACCGTCAGGGATACCTGCTGCTGCATCAACAACTTCAGTCTTTGCATCGTTTGAGAAAGCATCAGCAGTAATTGAATCAACTGGCAAAACAAGCTTGTCACCGGCTTCAGCCATTAATTCTTTTGCCAATTCAACCTTATCAGCTTCAAACAATGAGTTACCAATCTGATGTCCCTTAGCAGCATCAAATGTGTAAGCCATACCACCACCAACAATCACCTTGTCAGCTTTGTTTAACAATGACTTAACAATTTCAATCTTGTCAGAAACTTTTGCACCACCAATAATGGCAACAAAAGGACGAACTGGGTTAGCAACAGCATCACCCAAGAACTTGATTTCCTTTTCCATCAAGAAGCCAGCAGCTGCTTGTGAAACATTTGAAGCAATACCAACGTTTGAAGCGTGGGCACGATGTGCTGTACCAAAGGCATCGTTGATGAACAAGTCATCACCCAATGATGCCCAATACTTACCCAATTCAGGGTTATTCTTTGATTCGTTCTTGACAACTTCGCCGTCAACAACATCTTCAAAACGTGTGTTTTCAACCATCAAAACTTCGCCATCTTGCAAAGCATTGATTGCTGATTCTAGTTCTTCACCGCGAGTTTGTGGCACGAACTTAACGTCCTTACCCAATAATTCACCCAAGCGTGCAGCAACGGGTGCCAATGATAATTCTTTCTTATCATCTTCAGACTTGATACGTCCCAAGTGAGAGAAAAGAATTGCACGGCCATTGTTTTCCAAAACATACTTGATGGTTGGCAAAGCGGCCACAATACGGTTATCGTTACCAATAACACCGTCTTTAATTGGCACGTTAAAGTCAACGCGCATTAATACTTTCTTACCTGAAAGTTCCAAATCTGAAACAGTCAATTTAGCCATGATAGCCTCCAATTTTTTAGTTACAACAACATTATAAGTCATTTCTTACTATTTGTGTTGCAAACTGTGAACTTTTGAGCAGGTAAAATAACGCAACAAAAAACGTGCTACATCGTAGCACGTTACTTCTCTCTATCATTGCCCCTGCTGGATTCGAACCAGCGCATAGCGGTACCAAAAACCACTGCCTTACCACTTGGCCAAGGGGCAATAATGATATTTTACAATATCATTATATGGGAGCGGTAGGATTCGAACCTACGAACCCGAAGGAACGGATTTACAGTCCGTCGCGTTTAGCCAGACTTCGCTACACTCCCATGTCGTCTCAAACAACTATATTATAATAACAAATATTTGCATGGTTGACAACCCTATACATCGATTTTTTTATATTATTTTTATATGAGTTTCTAAATAGCATAAATGCCGTCCACAGTGACACAACAATAATGAGTATTTGTAATAAAGTAACGTTCAAACTCGTAAAAAATTTTGCGGCCATGAAGACACCCAAAACACCACCGACCACCATGCCTGCTAGTCCTTGCCAGGATACTCGCTTCATCTTCACAACATTCCACGCCGTCGTTGGCATAATCAATGCAGCGTCCAACATCATCACAGGAAACGCAATACTTGGATTAACACCCATCAGTGAAAAGAAAATTAATTCTGGTGCATAATTACCAAGCCCCATCGTCATTAATATACCAATGCCAAAATTGAAAGCAATACCTAACACTAACCACCACCCATGTAAGCCATGAACGCTCAAAGCATTGTTAGCACCTGGCGTTGTTACCATTCTAACGACCATAATCACGATAGCAATTAATAACGCAAACGCCATTACACGTTGCACAGTTGGTGCATGCCAGTTTTTGGTAATATGGGTGCCAAAATAAGCCCCAAGTACAGCTGCTGTCGTCATCGGAATCAAAGTCATGAGCTCAACTTTTACGGCGGTAATAAAGAATAGCGCTTCTACCATGACGGGAATAGCGTGCATCGTATTAAGCGTCCCTGGTAATTTCCGACCATCATCAATAAAGTGAGTTGCTTGAAAGGCTGCCGTTGTGGTTGCAAAAGAGCCAATACCTAAAGTATCACCAAAATCAGTAAAAAAGCCAATCAATGCCCCCAAACCAAATTTCTTAAATATGGGTGCCTTTGCTTTAAAATATTGCCAAATAAATAAGCTTAATGTTGCTAATAAAGTTATAACCAAGAGCAACTGAATCACTCTCAAGACAATGGTTTCTGTCATTTCCGTCTCCTAATCACATCTTTATATTCTATCCTGTTCTACTTTCTGCGGTCAATAAAAAAGAACCAATCGGTTCTTTTAAGCACTTACCAAATTTGTACCCGATCCTTCGGTGATCGCCACATGCCATCTTTTTCAGTAACATGAAAGATATCAAAGAAAGTATCAAAGTTTTTCACTTGAACATTCACACGTAAGCGTGCCGGCGCATGTACATCCATTGCTGCTAACATCGCCGTATACTCTGGCTTTGCTTTTTGACGCCAAATTTTAGCATAATTCATAAAGAATTGTGTTGCATCAAATCCGACATCTTGCTTAGCGGCAGCCAAAGCAGCACTAAGTCCGCCCAAATCAGCGACATTTTCCGAAAGCGTGAGATGGCCATTAATCTTAGTTTCCCCAATCATTAAACCATCAAATTGCTGTTCAACTTTTTTCGTTCGTTCCTCAAAGTTCTCAAAATCACTGGCAACCCACCACTCATTCAAATTGCCCTTTTCATCAAACCGCGCCCCATTAGTATCGAATGCATGGGTCACTTCATGTGCAATAACCGTACCAATACCGCCAAAGTTCTGAGATGGCGTTTGCTCTAGACTGTAAAACGGTGCCTGTAAAATGGCGGCTGGGAAAACAATTTCATTATGCATCGGATCATAATAAGCATTCACTAAATCTGCAGGCATTTGCCAAATATTACGATCTGGTGCTTTGTGCCATTGACCTAAACTGTAAGCAACAGCTGCTTTAGCAAATTGCATAATGTTCCCCATAATATCTTGTGTACTATCAACCTGCCGTTGTGCCAAATATTCGGGTAATTTATCAGGATAACCAACGTGAATTGTCAAAGCACTCAACTTCTGTGCTGCTTTACGCAAAGTCTCTTGGGTTAACCATGTGTTGGTCGTAAAGCGCTGTTGATAGACACCAATCATTGTTTCAACCATTTTGATAACATCGTTTTTTGCCTTTTCACCAAAGTATGTTTTACCATACCAAAGCCCCACTTGATCTGCAAAGAATAAATGCGCCTGTCGATAAGCTGCCTTATTTTGATCAGGTGCTTGCGCTGTACCCGTCAATGTCCGACGATAAGTGCCAGCTAAGATACGGAGCTCGTTCGTCAAAAATGGTGCCGTTTCATAAGCGGCTTGTGCAATCATCCAAGCCTTAATCATATCAAAATGTTGTGCACGATAAACTTCGTTTGCATGTTCCCAAAATGGTTGATCAGACACGATAATTTTTTCTGGCGTTTGTCCCAATAATGACGTCAAAATGGTTTTCAGATCAACATCTACTACTGACTGTGACAATTCACGCAGCTGCTTTGGGTGATAAAGTTGCCAATAATCAGAAGCTGCCTCATTGCTCATTTTGTATTGTGCAATTAAGCGATCAAATGCCAGTGCTTGATCTACGATGTGTTGTGCCCACTCTTGATCACAACCTGTTGCTAAGAGCAATTGTCGTATCATATCACGCCAAACATTTAATAAAATATCTCTTTGCGGATTATCGTCAGCATACGATGTTGTATCCGGCAAAATTAATTGTGGCGCTGAGAGCCATAATTCATTAAAATCAGCCTGCTTAAAATCAGGTGCTACACCATAACTCAATGGTGTTGTATAAGCATTCTGAATTAAATCAGACCAATGTTGCTGTAAATCAGACCAGCTTTTTAGCGCTTTTAGTGGCTTTAATACGTCGACTAAAGGTTGCACACTATCTGCTTCACGTTGTTGCCAATTAGCCGTCATTTTATGAAATTGTACAAATTCTTTTAATAAATCAGGTGCTACTTGTTTACCATCATGAATAGCTTGTAAGACCCGTCGTTCTTCATCTTCAATGTCTTGATTCAAATCTATAAAGCCACCTGTAACGGGGCGATCTGCGGGAATTGTCGCATTTTGAACCCAATCACCATTAATTGTGTCATAAAAATCATCTTTTATTGCAGTCATTTATTTCACACCATTTCATATTATTTATAATTTTATTATAACGATTTTGTCATTTAGATAACATTCACTTTTATTACTATATCTTAGCCACTGTTTGCCCCATTAGCAGATGATTCGCAATACGAGTGGTATAAAGCGGTTGATTTGCCATTATATTTTGAATAATCATCCTAGTTGCCACTTCACCCATCTGATGAAAATCCTGCTGAATGGCTGTGATTCGCGGCCGTGTTAATTGCGTTAAATTAGTACCATCAATTGAGATTAAAGATAGCTGTTCTGGAATGCTAATCCCCTGATCTTTAGCGGCATTCATCACACCAAGCGCAACCATATCAGAAGCCGCAATAACGGCTGTAAAACGTTCTAATATCGTCTCACGCTGTAATAAGCGTTCTCCACTTTCATAATCAAAGGCACCAGGAAAAACAAGTGCCTCATCAAAAGAAATCTGATGTTCAGCTAATGCCTGTTGATAGCCTTTTAACCGCTGAGTTCCAACTGTTTGATCATTAACTTGGGGACCAACTAGAGCAATGCGCCGATGTCCCTGTGCAATTAAAAATTGACAAGCTTGATAGCCCAAATCAAAATCATCCGAAGTCACTGTTGCAATATCATACGGTAATGTAACGGATACTGAGATGAATGGTAATTTTGAATGTTGCAGTCGCTTAACATGTTCAACTTTTAGTTGAATCGACAGTAGTAAGATCCCTGCAATATTACGACTGACTAAGTTTTCAATGGCGGCTGATTGTGCTTTATCATCATCCCCACCCATATACGAAATGATGATATCAAAGCCATCTGCTTTTGAAGCATCATAAATCCCCTGCATTAAAGAATCAGCAAAATTTGTGTGTGATTGTGGCATAACAACGCCAATCACACGTGGGGCATTCGAGGATAAATCTGAGGCTGCTTTATTTTTAAAATAACCCAATTCAGCAGCAACTTTTCGAACACGTTGTGCCGTTGCTTCACTAAACCGACCTTTATTCGATAATATTCTAGATACTGAAGCATAAGATACCCCTGCTTCGCGGGCAACATCTTTAATTGTGACAGACATCATTAACTCCTAGTGGTTGACTTCTTAAATGTAAACGCTTACAATACTACTTGAGTAAACGTTTACTCAATTTTATTGCACAAGCACTGGAAAGGATTTGAATGGCAACATTATGACTAACACAAGTAAAAAACCGCCGGATTACCGAATCTATCAGCACTCCAATTGTTTCTGATCACATTCGGTTATGCCGGTGTTCAAGTCGCTTTTTCACTACAAACCGGCAGTATGGGCCGTATATTCCAAACCATTGGTGCAGACCCTAATAAGCTAGGATTCTTCTTTATTCTACCACCTTTGGCCGGTATGATTGTTCAACCACTCATTGGTTATTTTTCGGATAAAACATGGCTCCCTCGTATCGGTCGACGTATGCCTTATTTAATCGGTGGGACTCTCGTCGCCGTTATCGTCATGCTCTTGCTACCCAATACCGGTTCCTTTGGTTTCGGTTATGGTTCCATGACCGCATTATGGTTTGGCGCAGTCACGGTTTTATTTATGGATTTATCTTCTAATGCTGCGATGCAGCCATATAAAATGATTATTCCTGATATGGTCAATGAATCTCAAAAAGACAAGGCTTGGACTTGGCAAAACATTTGGGGTAGCGTTGGTTCCATTGTAGCCTATATGTTTCCTTATATTTTGACACTTGTGGGTGTCGCTAACGTGGCTAAGCGTGGTTCTTTACCACCTTCAGTTATTATTTCATTCTATATTGGCGCAGCAATCTTAGTTGTTGCCAGTATCTTTACAATCGTTAACGTTAAAGAATATAACCCTAAAGACTTCGCTGCTTATCACGGCTTGAAAGAAGGTCAGCACAACAATGACCCAATTTCCGTTATTTTGAAGAAAGCACCTACTGTTTTTTGGACATTAGGATTAGTGGAATTCTTTGCTTGGATTGCTATTCAATACATGTGGACATATTCTACTGGAACACTTGCACAAAACATCTGGCACGTGAGTGATCCTGCGACACACGGTTATCAAGAAGCTGGTAACTGGTTTGGTGTT
The DNA here is from genome assembly GCF_000165675.1 of Leuconostoc fallax KCTC 3537. Classification (GTDB taxonomy): domain Bacteria; phylum Bacillota; class Bacilli; order Lactobacillales; family Lactobacillaceae; genus Leuconostoc_B; species Leuconostoc_B fallax. The sequence continues at coordinate 72,346 of NZ_AEIZ01000013.1, forward strand.
TTGCAAGCGTTATACGCCTTTGTTGCGATTCTCTGGGGATTAGTCATTCAGCGTATTAATAAGAAGACACGCAAGCCCGCCTTTTCATTTGGTATGCTTTGTGGTGGTGTTGGCTTCATTGTTCTAGCATTGGGCCATACCCAACTGATGTCATTACTTGCGTTTGCACTGATTGGAATTGCTTGGATTAGCTTAATTACCATTCCCTTTACTATTTTAACGAATGCATTAGACGGTCAACACGATGGGATGTATTTGGGACTCTTCAACTGCTTTATCTGTATTCCACAGATTTTTGCCTCTGTTGTGAGCTTCTCTCTCTTCCCTGCTTTGGGTGAATCAATGCCACATATGATTATGATTTCAGGTATCTGCTTCTTTATTTGTTCAATCTTAATCTGGGTGGTTAAAGAAACATCCGCCGAAAATCAATTATCTCAACTTTAATTAAAACAAAAGGAGTTTTCATCATGTCAGTAAACACTATCAAATGGTGGCAAAAATCTGTTGTCTATCAAGTTTATCCACGTTCATTTCAAGATACTAATGCTGATGGTATTGGCGATATCGCTGGTATTACACAACGATTAGACTACATCAAGACATTAGGCGCCAACGTTATCTGGTTGAATCCAATATACGCTTCACCCAACAAAGATAATGGTTATGATATTTCGGATTACGATAGTATCAATCCTGAGTTTGGTACAATGACTGAATTCAAAACATTGTTAGATAAGGCCCATCAGCTTGGTATCAAAATCATCATGGACTTAGTCGTTAATCATACATCCGATCAGCACGATTGGTTTATTGAAAGTCGACAATCCAAAAATAGTGACAAACGTGATTTCTATATTTGGCGTGACCCAGTAGACGGTCACGAACCCAACAACTGGGGCTCTTATTTTTCCGGTTCAGCCTGGAAATTTGATGAAGCAACTGGGCAATACTATCTACACCTTTTTGTCGATGAGCAACCAGATTTGAACTGGGAAAGTCAGCGTGTTCGTGACACTATTTTTGATATGATGAACCGCTGGGTGGATCGTGGCATTGATGGCTTCCGTATGGATGTGATTTCATTAATTTCTAAACCAGATGGTCTACCAGATGGTCATATTGCAGACGGCGCGGAATATAGTAATTCTGACAAGATCGTACCGAATGGTCCACATGTCCACGACTATATTCAAGAGATGCGACAAAAGGTGCTCAATCGTGCTGATTTAATTACCGTTGGTGAGACAACAGGTGTTAACGTTGAAAATGCATTAAAATATGCTAACCTTGACGGCTCTGAACTGAACATGGTTTTTGAAATGGAACATGTGAGTTTGGATCACAATCCTAATCCCGCATTACAAAGATGGTATGATCAAAAAGTTGATTTAAGAAAACTAAAAGCCAACATGTCAAAGTGGCAAAATAAGCTATATGGTGTTGCTTGGAACTCGCTATTTTGGGGTAATCACGATCAGCCCCGTGCAGTTAGTCGTTTTGGGGACGATCGCCCTGAATACCGTGAACGATCAGCTAAGATGTTGGCTACGTTATTGCATATGCAACAGGGAACGCCTTATATTTATCAAGGTGAAGAGCTTGGCATGACCAATGCACATTTTGATCAATTAGATGATTACGATGATGTCGAAACTAAAAACGCCTATCACTATTTGGTAGAACGTGACCATCTTATTGACGGCGAAACGATGATGCGCTATATTCAAGCACAGTCTCGTGATAATTCCCGTACACCCATGCAATGGGATAATACTAACAATGCAGGCTTTACAACCGGAAAGCCTTGGTTAAAACTCAACGCTAATTATCCGAAAATCAATGTCACAGAATCACTGAAAAATCCGGATTCCATTTTCTACTATTATCAAAAGTTAATTCAGTTGCGCTATAATGAACCACTTGTCACGACAGGAAAATACCAACTTATCGATGAAGACGATGCTGCTGTTTATGCATATCTTCGCCAAGGTAAAGATGACGCTTTGTTGGTTATCAATAATTTCACCGATCAGACCTTAACCCGTCATTATACGCAATATACGGATCAAAAACATGTTGACCTATTACTTGCCAATTATGCAGATGATACAGGCGAAACGTTACGCCCTTATGAAGCTAGAATTTATAAATTAAGTATCTAAAAAATCAATATAAAAAGCACTGTAAATACAGTGCTTTTTTATATTGATTACTTTTGGTCATTGGCGTATTGCTTTGCCTCTTGTGGCGTTGCTAGAACAAAATGCCCAGGATTCACTTCAATCATTTCACGTGCTTGACCATCTGTTTCAATGCTTGCGTCATATTCAATATGCTGGCGTTGCATTTCTACTTCAGGATCTGGCACCGGTATTGCGGATAATAAGCTCTTAGTATAAGGATGCAGCGGATGATTATAAACAGCATCTGCTGTGCCAATTTCTAATAACTTTCCCCAATGCATAACCCCAATCCGATCAGAAATATACTTTACCATACTTAAATCATGCGCAATAAATAAATAAGTTAGGCTGTGTCTATGTTGCAATTCTTTCATGAGATTAACAACTTGCGCTTGAATTGATACATCTAAAGCTGAAATGGGTTCATCCGCAATAATAAATTTAGGATCGACAGCTAAAGCTCTAGCAATCCCGATACGTTGCCGTTGCCCACCAGAAAATTCATGTGGATAACGCGTAACATGATCTTCGTTCAAGCCAACAAGTTTCAAGAGTTCTTGTACTTTGTCATGACGCTCTTTTTTGCTTTTAACAAGGTGATTAATATCTAATCCCTCCGCAATAATGTCGCGCACTTTCATACGCCCATTCAAACTCGCTTGCGGGTCTTGGAAAATCATTTGTGCATCTTTTCTAAATTCAGATAGTGCTTTGCCTTTTAGATTCGTAACATCTTCATGATTAAACTTAATTTCACCACCAGTTGGCTCATAAAGTTTTAGAATTGTCCGTCCGATGGTCGTTTTCCCCGATCCAGATTCACCAACCAAGCCAAAAACTTCACCTTCATAAATATCAAAGCTCACATGATCAATCGCTTTAACTTCGTTACTTTTCCCTGGATTAAAACTCAACTGTAAATCATTTAACTCAACTAATTTCTTAGGTCTTGCTTGTGTTTCAGACATTAATTAAGCCTCATTTCCTTTTAGTTGTGCCCAATGGGCCCAGCGATTCTGAATTGGAATGGGTGGCGTCACTTTCGGCGCACGTTCATCTAACAACCATGTCGCTGCATAATGTGTCTCACTCACTTTAAAGAAAGGGGGCTCCTCTTGGCGATCAATTGCTAGAGCATATTGATTCCTTGCTGCAAAGGCATCCCCTTTAGGTGGCTCTAGCAAGTCCGGTGGCGTCCCTGGAATTGCCTGTAAGCCACCACTTTGCGTATCTGTTGTTGGCATGGAATTCAGCAATCCCCATGTGTACGGATGTTGTGGATTAAAGAAAATTTCATCTACTGTTCCGTATTCAACAATCTTTCCTGCGTACATCACGGCGACACGGTCCGCCATTCCGGCAACAACACCTAAATCATGAGTAATGAAAATAATGGCGTTATCAGTTTGTTGTTGAATATCCTTCATTAATTTCAAAATTTGTGCTTGGATTGTCACATCTAATGCCGTTGTTGGTTCATCCGCAATCAAAATCTCCGGATCAGCGGCCAGTGCAATCGCAATAACTGCACGCTGACGCATACCACCAGACCATTGGTGTGGATAATCATCAATATGTTCCGCCGCAGCTGGAATACCAACCCCTTCCATCAATGCCAAAGCACGCTTTAATGCTGCTTCCTTTGACAATTTCTGATGTTTCATTAAAGGTTCCGCGATCTGCATACCGATTTTCATGGTCGGATCTAAACTGGTCATGGGGTCTTGGAAAATCATCGCAATTTCGTTACCACGAATCTTTTGCCATTCTGATTCTTTAAGATCAAGTAAGTTTTGACCTTTAAATAATAATTGACTGCCTTCTGATATTTCAGCATTTTTGGCATTTAGCCCCATTAACGTTTTGGTAGTCACTGATTTACCAGAACCAGACTCACCAACAATTGCTAACGTCTCACCTTTTTCTAGTGAAAAAGAAACATCCCGGATGGCTTTTACTTTTCCTGCGTACGTATTGAAATCAACATGTAAATTTTCTACTTTTAAAACTTCACTCATGCTCTACTCCTTAATCCTCACTCGCACGTGGATCAAATGCATCGCGTAAACCATCACCCAATAAGATAAAGGCTAACGAAATTAGCACCAATACAAATGATGGCAATAAAATCTGATAAGGATAGAATTGCAGCATATTTTGGGCATCAGAAATCAAAGATCCCAATGATGATGTTGGTGGCTTAACCCCCAAGTTAATCGCTGACAAAACCGCTTCAAACATAATAGCAGTTGGAATTGTCATCATCACTTGCACAATGATTGTACCAGCCATATTTGGAATTAAATGCTTGAGTGCAACCTTTGTAGAACTCTCACCTAACGACTTAGCAGCTAATACATAGTCTCTTTCTTTGAGTGACAACGTCATATTTCGAACTTGACGTGCCATATTAATCCACCCAGTCATGGCAATCGCTAAGATAATTGAGAAAATACCGTTGCCTAACAATAACCCTAACATCGTCACGATAATTAAGTTTGGAATTGAGGAAACCACTTCAATAATACGTTGTAGCACTGTATCAATCCAGCCACCTTTCCAACCCGAAAAGACGCCGTATGACACACCAATAATCAAATCAATAAATGTTGCGGCAACCGCAACTAACAAAGAAATACGCAAGCCAACCACGATACGTAATCCCAAGGAACGCCCAATGGTGTCCGTTCCTAATAGGAATTTATCCTTACTGGGAACATTTTGCGTAGTATAAACATCGGTTTTTTCTGTTGCTCCTGGCTCTTTAATTTGACCATCCCATCCAGGAATGGGTAAGCCAGATTTAGGTGGTAAATTCTTATATGTCCCCACTTGATTAGAGTCAAAGGCGTTAGCTTTGCTCTGTGGAACAAAAATCGTTGACAATATGGCAAACCCTAGAATCAAAACTAAGAACCATAATGAAATCACCGCCAATTTATTGAGTTTTAATCGTCGCCAAGCATCCTGCCAGAAAGATAGTGCTGGTTTAGAGATATGTTCGTTGGCCTCTGAATTTTGGGCACCAACAATCACAAAATCATTTGTATTTGCAGCCATTTTTCAGACCTCCTATCGCAAACGAACACGTGGATCAACCACTGCCGTCAAAATATCTGTAATCAAAATCATCACCATTAACATCATGGCATATACAATTGTTGTACCCATAATAACTGGGAAGTCCTTAGATGGAATAGACGTCACAAATTGTTGACCGATTCCTGGAATGGAGAAGATATTTTCAATCAATACAGACCCCGTTAATAAATTAGCCGCCATCGGGCCAATTAACGTTAACACTGGAATCATTGAATTACGATAAGCATGCTTGTTAACAATTTCTTTGTCGCTTAAACCCTTGGCTTTAGCAAGCTGTACATAATCAGATGATAACACTTCGATCATTTCCGAACGAACGAATCGCGTTGTTACCGCTGCAGGACTAACAGCTAAGGCTAAAGTCGGTAGAATTGTTTCAGAAAAGGAATCGCCCCAGCCTGACACAGGGAACAACGCCCACTTAAAGCCAAACAAATAAACTAAAATAATACCTAATATAAAGCTAGGTACTGAGATACCCAATGTTGAAATAATCCCTAATGTACCATCAATTTTGTTGTTCTTATTTCGTGCCGAAGCAGCCCCCATAAAGAGGCCGGCGATGACACCAACAACTAGGGCTTGGGCGCCCAGTTGTGCTGATACAGGGAGACGTTGACCAATTAACATCCCCACACTTTGGTTTTGATATTGAAATGACGTTCCAAAATCACCAGTAAAAGCATTAGCAAGATAGTGCAAATACTGTTGCCACACTGGCAAGTCAAGTCCATACGCTTTATTCAATTGTGCTAACATGTCTGGCGTTAATTTAGGGTTATTAAATGGCGTTCCTGGCATAACTTGCATCAAGAAAAATGTTGCCGTAACCACTAAAAATAACGTGAAGACTAAAAGTAGTAATCGTTTCGAAATATATTTAACCATGAGTCGTCTTCCTAATAAATAAGAATTGACCATAACCATATGATCAATTCTTATTACTAATTAATGATAAGTTAATAATAGCAAAATTTTGTTATTGACGATATGCTTTTGTGACATCCATTTGTAAGCCAGTTGTGTTAATCAATACACCCTTTACATTTGAACGTTGTAATGCATATTGTGAACGGAAGTAAAGTGGGTTAATATTTCCTTCATCAAACAAAGCTTTTTCAGCTGTCTTATAATTGCTATCTCGCGCTGCATCATTCAAAGCATTCTTTGTTTCAGCTTCTTCGAGTGCTTTATCATAAGTCGTATTCTTGAATTTACCGTTGTTATATGAAGAATCACTCTTGAACAAGTCATAGTATGTTGACCCTTCAGGATAATCACCACCCCAAAGAGTAACAACTGCATCAAAGTTTTGTGTCTGTGAGTCTTTTAGACGTTGGGCAAATGGTACAAACTTTTCTTCAACCTTTAGATTAGGCAAAGCTTTTTGCAAAGAACCTTGGAGGTAGTCCAATGTCGACTTTGCAGCTGGTCTGTCTGCATCAGAAGTGATAGTGAGCGTCATTTTTGATTCACCAACTTCTTTTAATCCTTCTTTAAATAGTTCTTGAGCCTTCTTAGTGTCATAGCTATATCCTGGGTTAACATAAGCAGCCAAATCTTTGCCATTAGCTGTCTTTGCCAAAGCTTCTGGTGCTAGTCCAGTAGCGGCTGTTGAAATACCTGACGTAACCTGATCCGTCAATTCTTTACGATTTGTCGCATAGTTTAATGCTTGGCGAATCTTTTGATTAGCTAAGAACTTATTTTTACCTGTTTGATTATATTCAATAAATGATGTTGTAGCCTCCGGTTGCTTAACGGCATCCTTATTATTTTTATTGGCCTTATAAAGTTCGGGTGTATCAGAAATAGTTGTTCGATCAAGCTTACCTTGTTTATACAGTTGAACAGCTGTTTCGGGCTTTTTTACAACTTGCCAAGTAATTTCATCAGTTTTGGTATTCTTGGCGTTCCAATAATTATCATTTTTTACCATCTTGAAGCTATTATTAGTCCCATTCCAACCTTCAAACTTATATGGTCCGGAATATAACTGCGTCTTAGCCGTTGTCGCATATTTCTTACCTTGCTTATCCACAAAGCTTTCTTTTTGCGGCATAAAGTTAGCAAATGTCAGCAGATACTTAAACTGTGGCAATGGTCGTTCCAAAGTGAACGTCAATTTATTACCATCCGCCTTAACACCTAAAGTATCAACAGGTGCTTTTTTGGCTGTAATTTTATCTGCATTCTTAACACCAGAGGCGAGATAAGCATATTGTGATGCTGTTTTTGGATCAACTATGCGTTGCCAAGAATAGACAAAGTCTTGAGCCGTCAATTTTGAACCATCTGACCACTTCAACCCATCACGTAGTTCAGCTGTATAGGTTAAGCCATCTTTCGAAGCGGTAACTGACTTGGCCAAATCCATCGCTGGCTTACCGTCTTTATCAATTCTCATTAAATTAGAACCAGTGTTACCAATTATGTTACCAGAATAAGTATCTGTATTTTTTGAAATATCTAGTGTTTGAATTTCAGTAGGTAAAGTGAAATGTAGTGACTTTGAATTCGCACCGTCTTTACTATTGCCCCACAAACCAGCGGCACGTGTACCACCAGCTACGACAACAACGGCCGCAGCGCCTAGGGCTACTTTTTTCCATGTATCCATATAAAATATCCTCCCGAGACATTTCTTAACAATGAGAATATTTTATCACATCAATATCTCATATACAACTCATTATATGACACAATGAAAACGCATACAAATAAAAAACACTATATCTACTGTATAGTGTTTTTTAATAATCATTCATTTTTCTTATCTTAAGCTAATTTTGAATCAAACCATTTAGCTAATAATGATAGGCCATAGTTGACAACAAAGTACATCGCCGCAATCAATAGCAAAATCGGTACCATGTACGTATTATCTTGTCCGTAGACAATTTGTGCACGATACATTAACTCAGGTAAGACAATGGCCGTTGCCAATGATGTATCCTTAACCAAAGAAATAAATTGTGAAATCAATGGCGGAATCATCGTCTTATATGCTTGTGGCAAAATGATATGCCACATTGTTTGCGCGTTGGACATACCGGTTGAACGTGCGCCTTCTGTTTGACCAAAATCAATTGACTTTAAGCCACCACGGATAATTTCGGCAACCATCATCGATTCAAATGCTGTCATCGCAATAATTGCTGATGTCAGGATGGAAAGATGGACGCCAAAACGTGGTAAGGCGAAGTACGTAAAGAAGATAATTAACAAAAGTGGTAAGTTTCGAACAATATCAATAATCAAACCCACAAACCGTGAAAAATATGGTATTTTTTCATATCGGATAACACCTAAAATGGATCCGATAACGAAAGACAAAACAATTGATACGACTGAAACTAAAATCGTGATCCCTAGACCGCCTAGCAAATACTTTAAATTATCAGCACTGAAGGCAGAAAACATTGAAGATAAAATTATCATAATTCCTAAGCCTCCTATGCGCTTTTCTTTTCAAGATGTTGCATGTAATAAGATAGCGGCAACGTGATAATCAAGTACAAAATACCTGCAACGATATATGTGTTAAACGGATCAAAATTCAAGCCCGCAATGACGTTCGCCTGGTACATAATATCAAATCCCGCAACAAAGGCAAGAATCGAAGAGTTTTTAACTAAGTTAATAAACTGGTTCGCTAGAGATGGTAAGGCAACCACAAATGCTTGTGGCAGGATAATTCGTGACATCGCTTGTCCGTATGACAATCCGTTAGCACGCGCCCCTTCCATTTGACCACTATCAATCGATTGAATACCGGCTCTCACTGTCTCTGCAATAAATGCAGAAGTATATAGTGTCAAACCTAACGTTCCCGACCAAAATCCGGAGATTTTAATGGCGTTTGAAATCACAATATAGAAGAACATTGTAATAACCAACAGCGGTATATTTCGGAAAATTTCCACATAAGTGTGACCAAAAATGGACAACGCCTTATTTGGTAAAATTTCTAGAATGGCAAACAGCGTACCTAAAATCATCGATCCGACAAGGGCAATTAACGATGCAAGGAGTGTATAACCGAATCCTGATAAAAATGTTGAGAGATTATCTGTAAATATCGTCGTCATTTTTGCAAAGTCCTCCAATCCAATCCGGGTACATTTGAGAACCATTTCTTGATCAAACGATTATATGTGCCGTTTTTTTCTAGTTCATCTAGGGCCTTATTCATCGCCGCAATCATCCGAGGTTGGTCATTATCTGTAGCCAATCCATAAGGTTGGTTCGTAAAGTTACCACCGACAATCTTATAGCCCGGATTTTGTTGCGCTAGTCCATATAATATCGCATTATCAGTTGTTAACGCATCACCTTGCCCAGCCTTTAAAGCTGTCATGCTCTGTGCATAATCAGCTAATGAAAGCACTCTGACTTTTGGCGCAAATTCCTTCATGGTTGGTATCGCTGTAGTACCAACTGCTCCGATAACTGTTCGACCCGGCTGATTCAAATCTTTAACCGAACGAATGTCCGAATTTTCCTTAACTAACAAAGACTGTCCGGCTGGGAAATAAGGTTGCGTAAAATCAACTTGATTTTCTCGTTCCTTGGTAATTGTCATAACCGAGGCCGTTGCATCAATGTTGGCATTTTTAAGCAACTGAATTTTCGAGCTAGAAGAAACTTGAACCAGTTCTGCCTTAAGTTTAATGTTTTGGTCTTTAGCGATTTGTTTCGTCACTGCGCGAGCAATATCAACATCGAAACCTTCATATTCACCAGTTTTAGTATTCATTAAACCAAACAGGCGCGTATCAGCTTTAACACCCCATACAATACGATGCTGTTCCTTAATACGATCAAATGTATCCACATGTTTTGCTTCAGAAGCACCTTTGGCTAAACCGCCCCATACACCCAAGACAATCAATAACGCTAAAACAATCGCAGCGATTAAACCAAATCGCTTTTTTTAGCCTTTTCCATATTATCCCTCCATTAATGACGTTCTACTTGACTCAAGAACTGCTTGGCTCGAGGGTCGTCTGGATTCGTAAAGAATTTCTCAGTTGTACTATCTTCCAAAATTTCGCCGGCATCCATAAAGATAACACGATCTGCAACCTGCTTGGCAAAGTTCATTTCGTGCGTCACGACTAGCATTGTCATATCAGAATCCGAAGCAATATCCTTCATAACATCCAATACATCACCAATCATTTCTGGATCCAAAGCAGATGTTGGTTCATCAAACAACAACGCTTTTGGCTTCATAGCTAATGAACGAGCGATGGCTACACGTTGCTTTTGCCCACCAGACAAAGCAGAAGGCATACTATCAGCTTTATCAGCTAAACCAACCTTATCAAGCAACTCCATAGCAACTTTTTTGTTCTCTGCCTCATCACGCTTCAAAACTAAGCGTGGTGCCAACATGATGTTCTCTAGCGTTGACTTATTATTGTAGAGATTGAAATGCTGGAAAACCATTCCAACATTTTTACGAATACGATTGATATCCGTTTTCGGATCATGCAAATCATACCCATTAACGATTAGCTGTCCTTCTTGAATTTCCTCTAGCCCATTAATTGTTCTAATTAACGTTGATTTACCTGAACCTGACGGTCCAATAAGCACAACGGTTTCACCAGCATCAATGGATAGATTTACATTTTTTAAAGCATGGAAGTCACCATAGTACTTCTCAACATTTTTGAATTCAATCATTGACATGATTAATCTCCTCTCTAGTACAAGGTTCTAGTATAAATTAAGAATATAAGATATTTTTCCCATATTGTATTATCAATTAAACCTTAACTATTATTGTACTAGTAAAACCTGTAAACAGTCAAAGTTAAACCACTATAAATTACAGAAAACACATAAAAAATTAACATTTCATCTCATTTTGTTTGGAATAAATGCATAAATTAAAAAAGCAAGGTTAATTTGTTAGTATTTCACCAATTAAACCTCTTCATTATCGTACATCAACAGCTCTAAAATTATTTTCATTTGTATAAATATACATTGCTTATATAATATATTGTGAATGTGATCACTAATGCCGCGTATATAAAATTTACTTTTTGCCAGATTTTAATCATACCCGAAAATTCACGTAACAGCGCAAACATTTTATATGTATATTTCGTATGTGCTCCTCTGACCGAAACATTAAGTCCCTGCTGCTTAGCCAACATTAGCGCCCTATATAAATGATAATTGCTTGTATATAGCGTAAAATTTTCCCGAATGATGCGATAAGTTAACGCTATATTTTGAAAGGTATTACGTGAATGTTCTTCTAGAATTGTTTTTCTAACGGTATTTTATATTTTAAAACTGCATAATCCCGCATTGCCCGCGCTTCACTTAGTATTTCATCCGGTCCTTGTCCACCCGAAAACACCATTATGGGCCACTCACCAGTTGTTTTATAAATACTATGTGCATCCTGCGCCATGAGATCCACTCGTGCACCTACAATTTTGCCAACATACTGTCCTTGAACTAAACCACCACCTAGCACAACTAATGGCCCAGTCTGCGGTTGCCTAGTTAAATTCATCATTATATTACGTACTATAAAATATCCAAATTCTACAACGATTAGAAAAGAAATTGCATTAACAAGATAAATAATATTTTTATCTACTTGTTGGTAGAAAGACCAGGCATTAACAGAAATATTAGTACCTATATACATTACTAGTAAGGCTACATATCCCAATACGAGGCGTTTCATCGGATTTTTTCGCCAATATTTAAATGTATAGTAAATAATGAACGTTGTTAACACTAAACCAATAATATTTAAAACACTCAATAGCAACATTATACGCACCTCTATTCTAGAGTTA
>NZ_AEIZ01000012.1 GCF_000165675.1 Leuconostoc fallax KCTC 3537
TAAAGTAAAAGAGAGATTCTAATCGGAATTTCTCTTTTTGTATACCCTTCCATATACTTTGTTATGATAGTTTAGTATAATAGATATATGGATTTAAGGAGGGCAACAATCAATGATTACTTTATATTTTTCTCCTAGTTGCACCTCATGTCGTAAGGCTAGACAATGGCTAGAGAGTCATAATATGGCATATATTGGTCGTAATGTGGGAAAAGAACCACTGAAGGCGAGCGATATTAGAGCTATGTTACGTCTTACTGAAGATGGAACAGATGAAATTCTATCACGGCGTTCAAAGGTGTTCTCAAAATTAAATATTGACTTGGATAGTATTTCTACTAATTCACTTATAGAATTAATTGTTAAAAATCCTTCACTGTTAAAGCGTCCTGTTATTATGGACGATCGTCGTATACAAGTTGGCTATAATGAAGATGAAATTCGTCGTTTTTTGCCAAGAGAAGTTAGACAAAGAGAATTACTGAGAGCAACAGTAAAAGCTGATTTCAAGGATATAGGAAAAGCACTGATAGTGGAGGAAAGCTGACATATCAGCTTTTTTATTTATACAGTTTAAAATAATATTATGAAAGGTGGTGTTGATAATGGAAATGGAACGTATCAATGAAAACACAATTCGAGTAATGATAGAAAACGATGACTTAAAAGAACGTGGGATGACAGTAATGGACCTTTTAGGTAACCATGAAAATATCGAAAAATTCTTTTACAGTATTTTAGATGAAGTTGATACTAACCATGATTTTGAAGACGAACAGCAAGTCACTTTTCAAATATTACCCAACAAGAATGGCCTAGAATTGTTTATTTCTAAAGTTGATGAAGATACTGACGTTGAAGAATTATTTGGTAAAGTTATTGAAAATCATTCTAAATCTACAGAAGATACAGTGGATGAGGTGCCAGATAAGATTAAAGATGCATTAATTGGGAAAGACGCTGGTCATACAGAAAATGCACAGCAGGAACAAGCTAAGAGTGATATTGCGATTAAAGATGTCACTTTAGTTTTGAATAACTTTGAATCTGCAATTAGTCTTGCACATGAATATCAATTAGAAAATACAATATCGAGCTTAGTTTCATATAATCATAAATATTATTTAAACTTGGCATTTCCATCAGTAGAAATGAGCTTAGAGAAAAAGAGAGATATCATTTCAATGGCATTGGAGTTCGGGCGAGTCAGTCCAATTAGCTTTGATGTTTTACGTGAACACGGTAAAATAATTTTTGAGCGTACAGCTATTCAAAGATTAAATGAAATATTTTAAAAGCAGCCAAAATTAATTGGCTGCTTTTTCGTATGATACGTTAGAGGGACATACGAAAAATGTTTATTGCGATTGATGCCCATCATCATTATATACGAGCAGACCAAGCTAATAAAAAGGCACACTATTATTGCCCAGGTTGTCGAGAAAAGGTTGTTTTAAAAAATGGTGATGTTAAAAGAAATCATTTTGCTCATTTGATAGATACGCAATGTCATTCATTTACTGAAAATGAAAGCTTTGAACACTTAGTAGGTAAACTGGCCATTGCAGCATCACTAAAAAGTATGGCGAGGTTTTATTAGAGAGTGTTATCCCAAATATTACGCAACGTCCTGATATTCTATTAAAAACCGTGAATAAGACTTATGCGTTTGAATATCAATGCAGTCCAATATCATGGCAAAGATACATGGAACGTAACGAAGGGTATATTTCTGAACATATTGAATACTATTGGATTTTAGGTGAAAAATACTTTTCGACTAAAACGGGACAACGAACGATGATGAAGTTTTTGAATCATAAAAAATTTTATTCTATATACCAAAAATTCAAAAGTTTGTTCAATTTGAAAATTTTAGAAAATATGATTTTTCATCTATGCAGTACGATCAAATATTTCGAAATGAAATATTTGGACAAATAGTGGACAAAAAATTTAAGCAACAAAAATTACCTAGTTTGGGTAAACAGCTTATGAAGTTACAGTCATTAATTTTTGGGAAAAGAATTGATGTGAAATTAATAGCTTCGTTATATGAGCAACAATATCAGCTTATTCAGGCGCCGTGGTGGATACATCAAGGTGCGTTATTTGGATTACGTATTTCTAATTGGCAATGGCGTATATCCATCATTCTTTTACTGGCAAAGATTGGCGTACATAATTTTATTCAGCGTCGTCAATTCAATCAAAAATTAAAAAATATTTTTACGACACACTTGATGATACTTACATCGATTATTGTATAAATCAGACATTGTATGAATTAGAAATAATAAATATAATTAATATTACAGAAAAGTATATTATCATTTTACATTTGCCTAAGTGGTATGATTCCTTAGAGGAAAAATTAGCGGAAACGCCGAAATAATGATAAAATGATGAATAATTATCATAAAGAGGTAGCAGGCATGGTTGAAGAAATACCAACAAGAAAAGAAGTACCTGAAGCGTTAACATGGGACTTACAGAAGATTTTTTATTCAGATGAAGAATGGGAAATTGAACTTAAACATATTAAAGAAGCAAGCCAAAATTTAACACAATTTGTCGGACATGTTGGAGAAAGTAGTCGAACATTACAAACGACATATGAGGCTATTTTAGCGGTTAATCGTAGTCTGGAAAAAGTATATGTCTATGCACATCAAAAATTTGATCAAGACACAAGTAACCAAAAGTATGCTGCTTATAATGATAGAGTGCAATCACTCTGGGCTGAAGTAAGCGCAGCAGAGGCATTTTTTGAACCTGAAGTATTGGCGTTACCTCAATCAACACTGCAAGAATATATGGATTCTAAATCATTAGCGCAATATCAGCATTATTTTGATACGCTTTTGAAACAAAAACCACATATACTATCGGCAGATCAAGAAGCTTTGTTAGCTGGGGCTAGCGATATATTTGGTGCTTCAGAACAAACATTCAGTGTTTTTGATAATGCAGATTTGACTTTTGGCCTTGTTCATGATGATAAGGGGCGTGAAATTCAGTTAACCAATGGTCTATATAGTCGATTATTAGAATCAAAGGATAGAGACGTGCGCCGTGAAGCGTTTGAAACACTGTATGATAGCTATATACGTTTCCAAAATACATTAGCTTCGACATTATCATCACATATTAAAGGGCACAATTATTTGGCCAAGGTACGTCAATATGATAATGCGCGCCAAGCGGCTGTATCAAGGAATCATATACCGGAATCAGTATTTACGACGTTAATCGACAGTGTCCATGATCACTTACCATTGTTGCATCGTTTCGTTACCTTGCGTAAGAAAGTGCTACAAGTTGAAGATGTACATTCTTATGATTTATACACACCTTTAGTTAAATCAGTTGATTTTGATGTGAATTTTGAAGAAGCAAAGGCAATTGTCTTAAGGGCCCTAGCACCATTGGGTGAAGACTATATTAAGGTTGTTAAGCAGGCCTTTGATGAGCGCTGGATAGATGTTGTGGAAAACAAGGGAAAGCGCTCTGGGGCTTATTCTGGGGGCGCTTATGATACTGTGCCATACATCCTACTTAATTGGCAAAATAATTTGAATAATGTATACACCTTAGCTCACGAAATGGGGCACAGTGTGCATTCGTATTTTACAAGAACAAATCAAGGTTACCACTATGGTGATTATCCAATATTTTTAGCAGAGATTGCATCGACAACCAACGAATCATTGCTGACAGACTATCTACTATCTACTAATGATGATCCTAATTTTAGAGCTTATGTACTCAATCAATACTTAGACGGATTCAAGGGAACAGTATTTAGACAAACACAATTTGCTGAATTTGAAGATTGGTTGCATCAAACTGCTGCGGCAGGTCAAGCATTGACAGCCGAAACACTTAGCGACTTTTATATGGCGCTGAACCAAAAATATTATGGTGCAGATTTATTTCCAGATGAAGAAATTGCCTATGAGTGGTCAAGAATACCGCATTTTTATTATGATTATTATGTTTATCAATATGCTACTGGAGAAGCAGCAGCTACAACATTAGCTGAGGGTATTTTGGAAAGTGATCAAGCTGAAGCGTATAAACAATTCTTAAAATCAGGAAGTTCGAAGTATCCTTTAGACGTTATGAAAGTCGCCGGTGTAGATATGAGTCAGAAAGATTATCTCAATCAAGCGTTTAATATTTTTGAACAAAGATTAAATGAATTAGAGCGATTATTGCTACAATAATGACAGGATGATTTAGAAGCCTGAGGAGGATTTTTTATGTTGGAACCACCACACGATTTATTGGAAAAAGCTAGGCAAACATTAAAGCATGCATATGTTCCTTATTCACATTTTCCAGTGGGAGCAGCGCTAAAATCTTCAAGTGGCACAATCTATACAGGTGTAAATATTGAAAATATATCTTTTGGTTTAACCAATTGTGCAGAACGTACAGCAATTTTTACAGCAATAGCTTCAGGGGAACGGGAGTTTGATGCATTGGTCATCATTGGTGAAACGAACGAACCCATCGCTCCTTGTGGTGCTTGTCGTCAAGTTATGGTGGAATTTTTTAAGCCTGATATGCCAATCTGGTTAACTAATACGGCAGGCAAAACTGTTCAAACAGATATTTCTCAATTGATGCCTGGTGCTTTTGATAGTCTGACATAATACTAAAATTGTTTGATAGTCATGTTAGGCTTAACATTTTTTAATAGATATTAGGGGTAGAAAGTATGGCACAAATTTATTTAGCGGCACCTTTCTTTAGTGATGAGCAAATTGATCGCGTTAAACGTGTGGAAGCAGCCTTGGATGCTAATCCTACAGTGACAGATTATTACTCACCACGACTTCATCAAGAAACAGAACATGAGCAGTTCACATCAAAGTGGGCAGCCGAAGTCTTTAAGCGAGATACACAAAATGTGACGAATGCAGATATACTACTATCTATCATTGATTATCGTGATAACGATGCAGACTCCGGTACTGCATTTGAACAGGGGATGGCCTGGGTACAACAAAAGCCGATTATTGTATTGAACGAGTTACAATTCCCAGTTAATCTCATGCTTTCAGAATCGCTCACAGCATATTTTACTGATGCTAAGCATCTTGTGACTTATGATTTTCATACAACACCTACTCATGCATTTACAGGAGAATTATTCTAATGAAAAAATTCTAGTATTTAATGGTATTTCTCAAAAAGTAATTGATTATCTTGAAGGCGCTCATTTTGAAGTTGTTATCAATAGTCAAGACACTGATGAAGACTTTACACAATATGGTAAAGATCTTTATGGCATTATTGTGATGATGCACAAAATAGATGAAAAAATCATTCAAAAATTACCTAATTTAAAAATTATTGCGCGTTTTGGTGTTGGCTATGACAATGTTAATTTGGATGATGCAACAAAATATGGTGTGACGGTAACTAATGCACCGGGCGCTAATGCTGTGTCAGTAGCTGAAACGGCAGTAATGCATATGCTAATGGCAGGTAGATTATTCTATCAATATCATCAAAAGATGATCGGACAAGCAGATAATGATTTTCTAGCACAATATCGTGGACAAGAAATTACAAGTAAAACTGTTGGCATTATTGGCTTTGGAAATATTGGGCAAACAATTGCCCAATTGTTGTCAGGATTTAATGTGAATATTTTAGCGTATGCTAGACGTGATCGTGATGTGCCTAATGGGCGTATGGCATCATTAGATGAAATTTATCAACAGGCTGATTTTATTGTGTTGGCATTGCCAGCAACTGCTAATACTGTTGGTATGGTTAATCAAGATGCTTTTGATCAAATGAAATCAAACACTGTGTTAGTTAATATTGCCCGTGGATCTGTTATTGATGAACCTGCATTAATTGAGGCGCTAAAGGCTCATAAAATAGCCGGTGCGGGTCTAGATGTTACGGTACAAGAACCATTACCAGCTGATAGCGAATTATTGCAATTGCCTAATGTTTTTGTCACACCACATATTGCAGCCAATTCAAAAGAAGCACATGAAAATGTTGGTCTTTACGCAGCTGAAGAAATTGTTCGTCTTTTAACTGGGAAAGAAGTCCGATCACAAGTAAACTAAAAACGTTTAAGTTAAACTTAAACGTTTTTATTTTGCATTGATGCATGTCATTCAATTTTTAGCATATATTAAATAGTGGCCGCTTACCAAGGCTTAATTATAAAAGCTACAATACCAAAAGTTAAAATACAAAGTATAGCGAGGCCCCATTGCCACTTAGGTAAATCATCATGATAGGTTGTCGAACGTGAAAATCCTTCAGAAAACCCATGAGAGGTCATTGCCTCTGCGAGATCACCTGACCATTGCAGTGCTGCTAATACGGATTTGAAATATAATTGTGGTTGCCAGAGATGATAAGTAACACCACGTAATTGGGCAGCATATCGGATTGTTTTGACTTGACGCCTGACGCGTGGTGATAGATTAAAAGCAGCCAGTAAGCCATAAGCAAATGTTGCTGATAGATGTAAATGTTGTGAAAGGCTTAATAATAGTTGTTTAACATTGACGGTTAAGGTAACAGCAGCTCCTAAACATAAATAAGCATATAGACGGGTACTATATATCCAAGCATTGTGCCAAACATCAGCAACACCAAAGGCGACAAATGACCACCAAGTACCAAGTGATAGAGGGAAAGCTACTAACAACATGGTTGCTAACATTTTAAATGATACCCGACAGTAGATTAAATAACCTAGACCAATCCAAGTAATAATGATATTGAGAATAACACTTTTAGCAAATGTTAATTGGAGACCAACACCAATCATGATAATAACTAGAATACTTGCATTAAGTTGTTTGGACATCTTGCTGTCCCCCTAATAATGTTAATTTCGTGTCACTCAAATGGATTTCATAGTCTATGAACGGTGTTACACCAAGCCGTTGATGTGAAATCATTAATACACTCAATTCTAAATCAGCCATGGTTTTTTGATGAGTTGTAATACAACAGTTAAGGAAGTCATATCTAGGCCTGCCAAAGGTTCATCAAATAATAAAACAGGTTGCGCCATAATTAACATAACGAGAACCTGTAATTTCTTTTGTTGACCACCAGACAGCTGATAACTTACTTGTTGCGTGACATGCGCTAAATTCAATGCCTCAATTGCAGTTTGAATACGTTCATCGTTCCAATAATGGGGTGCTAAACTGTGTCGCTGAGAGATTTTGATTTCATCAGATACAGTAAGGGCGACAAATTGATCGGTACTCTTTTGAAATACCAAGCCCAATTGCTTTGCCCATTTCTTAATTTTAATTTTTTAGTGGGTTGGTGGTCAAAATAAATGTGACCGTCATATTTTATTTGGTGTGCTAAAGCGTTAAATAAAGTTGATTTACCAACCCCATTATCGCCTGATAGTAAACCTAAACGGTTCAGTGGCAAAGCAAAATCATTTGCCTGCAACAATTGATGTTGACCGACAGATAGCGCTAATTGTTGCCAGCTCAAACGATAAGTATCGTTGAAATGATGATGAATTGATGATGCTGTCTCAACTTGCAGTAAATGATGTTTATCAATTTCAGCAATATTTTTGGTTGCAATATCCAATTCAAACAAGTGATCGACAATGTCATGATAACCTGTCCAATCATGATCAGATATAAAAATTGTTTTACCCTCATTTTTTTGCAATTCATGCAGGTCTTTTAGGATGGCTAATCGAGATGTAGCATCAACGTTAGCAAAGGGCTCATCTAACAAAATAATGTCACTATCCAAAGCAAGAACAGTAGCTAATGCTACGCGTTGTTGTTCACCACCGGAAAGTGTGATTAAATCACGCTCGAGTAATGGCTCTAAGCGTAAAGTAGCAATGACTTGATTCACACGTGGTGTAATTTCATTTACTGGCATCTGGATATTTTCAAGAGCAAAAATTAACTGCTCCTTAACTGTACGCATCGCAAACTGACGGCTAGGGTTTTGGAAAAGTAATGCCACACGTTTAGCGCGTTCAAAGGGTGCTAAGGTACTAATATCATGGTTATTTAATAATATTGTGCCGCCGGTAACATAGCCACCATATTTAGGATACAGACCAGCCATACTTTTTAGTAATGTTGATTTACCGCTACCAGAGGGACCAATGAGGAGATTGAAGGTACTGGGTTTTGGAGATAGCGTGATATCATTTAAAATATTCGGTTGATTGGATTCATAAGCAAAGCTTAGATGATTAACAGCTAATGTTGTCATAATGATTTAGTGCTTTAATAGATTCGTTTTGGCAACAAGCTGACTGATCCAATACACAAGAATTCCAGCAAAGAAACCAATCGAAATGAAACGAATAATGAATAATGTCACAATCATGCCAAAATGATAAGCACTGTAACCACTTTGAAACCAATCCCAGCCAAATGTCACAATTGTTGCCATAATACTAGATAGCAGCAATCCAAGTTTTGACCAATTCTTATAACCAGTCATCGCAAATCCAAGTTCGTTACCAATACCTTGTACAAAACCAGCAATCAAATTAGCAGCACCCCAACTTGAAAATAGCATCATTTCAACAGCCGCAGCTAAAATTTCAGCAATAACAGTGGCACCGATTCTTTTTAACAAGACACCAGCTAATGGACCGGCCATTAACCAAACACCAATAGTTAAATCATTAGCATATGGTTTTAATGGTGTTGCGGCTATTGCGTAGTAGGCAAAGCTCCAAAGTTGATAAATCACACCAAAGAATATTGCGATAATCGCTAGAAAAATAACGTCTCGTAAGCTCCAAGTGTGCTTACTTTCTGATACAGTTTGCATAAAACAAACCTCCATTTATAATATTGGAGAATCAAAGAGCCTTTGTCTCTTGATATATAAAATACCCGACACACATGTTAGTGTACCGGGTATTGTCTACTTATCTTACGAGTAAACAAACTAAGCTTCCTACGCTAACATAAAATAGATCAGGTTCAATGGGTATTTTCTCAGCCATAACGGCACCCCAGCTTGTTTGATTCAACGATTTAAGTGTATCAAGCGCTGTTAAAATTTGCAATACTTAGCTATATTTTATATAATACAGAAATTTGTGCGAATGGAAACGTTTACTTGTCGTATCATATTTAGTGTATGTTATGATATAAACAAATTCATGAGGGAAAAGGATACAATGGCGAAGTTAGCGAAACACACAGAAAATTTATTGTGTCGTAATTTTTTATGTACCTTTGAAATATTGGGGCGTAAATGGAACGGTATGATTATTGAGGCATTGCTTGTCAGCGGGCCAAGAAGATTTTTGGAGATTTCTAGAGCAATTCCAGGTTGTTCAGACCGTGTATTAGTAGAGAGACTAAAAGCACTAGAAGCAGACAACCTGGTCAATCGTGTTACATATGATGATTCAAATCTTATTGAGTATAAACTGACAGAACGTGGGGAAGCAATGCGGCCAATCATGAAAGCAATACATGAATGGTCAGATGATTGGAATCATGTTACGGATGATTGCCATGGTGACGAAGAAATTAAAAAATGATATACTAGTTATTAAGAGACAAAGATTGGCCTAGTAAGTATGATATTAGTTTCAGAGAGTGATGATATGGTGAAAAGTCACACTAATGATTACTGAATTTCAGCCAGGAGTCATTTGGTTAACACCAGACGTTTATTCGCGTTAAGAATGTGAAAGAAATCGATCATTTATCGGTTAAAAGTTGGGTGGTACCACGATAGATAACGTCCCATGTTTTCATCATTGGAAACATGGGACGTTTTTTGTCGGTATTCATTTTAGAATGTTAGAAAGATGAGATAAGCAATGAACCTAATAGAGGAATTACAGCAATTAGAAAAAATTGCCATTGAAAATATTAATGCTAGTGGTAATGACATAGAAAAGCTAAGAATTTCTTTTCTTGGTAAAAAAGGTCAACTCACAACATTGCTCAAAGGGATGAAGGATGTTAGCCCTGAACAGAAGCCAAAGGTTGGTGAAGTTGGTAATCATGTGCGACAGGTTATTACGCAGTTATTAGCCGAAAAAAAGCACAGCAAGAGGCTATTACACTAAATCAGCAATTAGCAACTGAAAAATTAGATGTCACATTACCTGGTAGTACACGTCGCGTCGGGCAACCGCATGTTTTGCAACAGATTATTGATGAAATCGAAGATCATTTTATTGGCCTTGGTTTTAAAGTCGTTGATGATACCGTAGATGCACCCGAAATTGAGACGGATCATTATAATTTTGAGCGTTTGAATTTGCCAAAAGATCATCCAGCACGTGATATGCAAGATACATTTTATATTACACCGGAAATATTAATGCGCACGCAAACATCCCCCGTTGAATCTCGTGTTTTAGAAAAGCATGATTTTAGCCAAGGACCGCTCAAAATGATTAGCCCGGGTAAGGTTTATCGTCGTGATACAGATGATGCGACGCATTCACATCAATTCCATCAAATTGAAGGATTGGTTGTCGGTGAAAATATCACAATGGCTGATTTAAAGGGAACACTCTTGTCAATTGCTCAAGAACTGTTTGGTGAAAAGCATCAAATTCGTTTACGCCCATCATATTTCCCTTTTACTGAGCCGAGTGTTGAAGTTGATGTGTCATGGAATGAAGTAACACCTGACACGCGACCAGAGGATATTGAATGGATTGAAGTACTAGGTGCTGGTATGACACATCCAAACGTTTTGAAGATGGATGGTGTGGATAGTACTAAGTATTCAGCCTTTGCCTTTGGATTGGGACCGGATCGTTTTGCTATGTTGAAATACGGTGTAGATGATATTCGACAATTCTACTTAAACGATGTACGCTTCATTTCACAATTCAATCGAAAGGGTAATTAACATGAAAATCAATTTAGAGTGGCTTAATGAGTATTTAGATCAGCCATTAGCCGTAACAGAAAGTGATATTAGCGATTTAGTAGAAGAAATCGAACGTACGAGTGTTGAAGTTGACGACTATAAAACCTTAGCGGACAAGCAAGATGGCTTGATTGTGGCTGAAGTGATGTCAATTGCAACCCATCCTGATTCAGACCACATGGTGATTACGCAACTTGATATTGGACAATCACAACAGGTTCAAGTTGTGACTGGTGCACCTAATGTAGCAGTTGGACAGTTTGTTATTTTGGCCCAAGTTGGGGCACATATTATCAATCATGAAAGTGGTGAATTAATCGAATTATCTCAGGTAAAGCTACGTGGCATTGAGTCCAACGGTATGCTAGTTGCTTTACAAGAAATCGGTTTTGACGCCAAAATTGCACCAAAGGATTTTGAAGCCGGTATTTTTGTATTTAACCCAGAAGATATAAAAGATGTCTCGACAGGTGATGACGCATTGGCAGTTTTGGGTATGCATGATATTGTTGTGGATACAGATTTAACGCCTAATCGTGCAGATATGTTATCGATGATTGGGACAGCCTATGAATTTGGTGCTATGCGCCATGTTACAGTGACTGAACCAGACTTCGATTTAATAGAGTATGAGACGTTAGCCGCGGACCAAATTAATGTTGTGATAGATGAGCCATCATTAGTATCGAAGTATGCCGTGCGTGTGATGAATAATGTGACAGTACAAGATAGTCCACTGTGGCTACAAAAACGCTTGTGGAATGCTGGTATGCGACCAATTAATAACATTGTCGATATTACGAACTACATGATGTTGATGTATGGACAGCCAATTCACGCTTTTGATTTGGATAAGCTGACTGGGCAAACGCTCCATGTCCGCCGTGCAGGTGAAGATGAAATATTAACAACCCTTGATGGTAACGAACGTCACTTGCGTTCAGGAGAAGATATTGTCATTGCTGATGATCAGCGCGCTTTGATGCTTGCTGGTGTGATGGGTGGTATGTCATCTGAAGTTGATGCCAATACTAAAAATATTGTAATAGAATCAGCTGTATTTAATTCAACATTGGTTCGTGCGACAGCACGCCGTCATAATCTTCATTCAGAGGCATCATCAAGATTTGAACGCGGTGTGAATTCAGATAATACTTTCAATACATTGGACCATGCAGCAGCATTAGTTGATCAGTTAGCCCAAGGTCAAGTTGCTAAAGGACGTGTTGTGGCAGTGGATAAGCAGCCACCAATTATTAAAATTCAATTGACATCACAACGGGTGAATCAATTGCTGGGAACACAGTTAACATTAGCTGATATTGCAACGATATTTGATCGCCTAGCATTTACTTATGAAAATAATGGAACGGCGTTGATCGTTACTGTGCCAGCTCGTCGCCCAGATATCAGTATAGAAGCTGATCTTATTGAAGAAGTTGCACGTTTATTTGGCTATGACAATCTACCAGTTACTTTACCAGTAGGACCAACAACACTAGGGAAATTGTCTCACCGTCAGCGTAAAATGCGTGCGACACGTCAAATTTTTGAAAGTCTTGGATTGAATCAAGCGATTTCTTATGTGTTAACGACCGCTGAGAAAGCTCAAAAGTTTACTTTGGCGCAAAAGCGTCCAACTGTGTCACTATCTTACCCAATGAGCAGCGATCGTACAACGGCGCGTCAAAATATTCTATCCGGCCTTTTGGATGATGTGGCTTACAATGTCGCTCATTCCGTTCATGATATTGCGTTATATGAGCAGGGGCGTGTTTTCTTTGCTAAAAATGAAAACGAATTGCCTCAGGAAGTTGAACATGTGGCTGGTGTTCTAGTTGGGGAATTAGCGGAGAGTCATTGGCAAAAGGAAAAAGCTGAAAGAACAGTTGATTTCTACGATATTAAGGGGATTGTCGCCCAATATCTTGATGAAATTGGTATCTCGGAAAAGAGTATTCGTTATGTTGCAACAGACCAATATCCAGATATGCATCCTGGACAGACTGCAGATATTTATGCTGGCGATATTCATTTGGGATTTGTGGGACAGATTCATCCAAGTACATTAAAAGCACAAAAGTTACCTCGTGTATTTGGCTTTGAATTGAACTTAGAGCATGTATTTTCAAATATTGATGAAGATATTTTATATCAGAAAATATCGCGTTTCCCACAAGTATCACGAGATATTGCTTTATTGGTAGATGATAACATTTCAAATGCGACAATTGAGTCGGTTATTTGGGATACAGCTTACAGTAAATTAGTGGATGTTACCTTGTTTGATCTTTATACGGGAGAAAATTTGTCAAAAGGTAAGCGCTCATTAGCTTATACCTTAACTTATCAAGACGATGACGAAACTTTGGTTGAAACAGATGTTAATACTGATTTTGAAAAAGTGAAGCAAGCGCTAGTATCCGGATTAGGTGCTGAAATTCGTTAATTTATAATTTATTTAGATCTCTATACATGATGTATAGAGATTTTTAATATTGTCTTAAAATTGACCAATGATTTTTAAGAACGTATCATGTGCCAATGTATCTTTTCTTTTATAATAAACATAACGATATTTAGGAGGCGAATGATGCTTACAATTCTAATGGGGAATGGCCGTCAAGATTTACGCGGCGAGCTATTACAAGATATTCAACAACGCCTGAAGGAAAATCCTAAGCTAACGATATATTACATTGTGCCAAATCATATTAAATTTGATAGTGAAGTTAATGTTTTAGAACGATTTGCACAATTAAACCATTATGATAATCAAGAAGTTTATGCACAAAGTCAACTACAAGTCTATTCGTTAACACGATTAGCATGGGCTTTAGGTAAAAATTTGCCGGAGAAGCAAGCAACAACAGTGCAATCTTCTGGCTTATTTATGATAGTTTCGTCAATACTGCAAGAAAAAGCGCAACAATTGCCAATATTTGCTAGAATGCAGTCTAAAAGTGGCTTTGTGGATGCACTTGTTAAACAATTAATCGAATTAAGAGCTAGTCGCGTTACCCCAGAAGATATTCTTAATATTTTGGATCAACAAACGGCTGATTCAACGTTCGTTAAGCAAACATTACAACAGAAATTACTAGACTTGGCCGTTGTTGCCGATGCATTGGATGAAAAACTTGGGGCACAGTTCATCACACCACAGGAAACATTATCTTTTTTTGCTTCACAAATGCAAAATATCACATTGACAGATGTTGCTTTCTATTTTGAAGGCTTTAATGGGTTAACAGCAGCAGAATATCAAGTGGTGACAACATTAATTCAAAAATGGTCAGTGACAATTTCATTGTTAGGGGATGCCCAATATCTGGGACAACAAAAAGAGGGCGATGTTTTCTTTAAACCAATGCAGTTAGCACAAGAACTGACATATTATGCTAAACGAATAGGGCAAGCGACGCAACTTGTAACAGCCACTACAGCACGTCATCTCTCAAATACGAGCAATACGTTATTGCAGGCGTGGGAGTCAATTGGTGAATATCGGACATTCACTGCAAAAAATAATAATGTTGCCTTACAAATGTTCACTGCAGAAAATCCCATGGTTGAACTGCAGGAAGTTGCACGACGTATTCGTCAATCTTTGGCTACTTCTTCTCATTTGCATTTACGCGATATTGTCATATTAGCCCGTGACCTTAACGCTTATCAAGCGGATATTCCGGCGGTAATGTCTCAGTTTGACTTACCTTATTTCCTAGACTTAGATCAAGATATGATGACGCATCCATTGGTTGAACTGATTTTTAACCTCCTTTTACCATCACAACAACGTTTTCAATATCAAAATGTGTTAGCAATCCTAAAAACGAGTTTATTACGTCCGGTTCAAGATAATATATTAATTGATCGTGATGAGTTTTTAGATATTGTGGCTTATTTAGATAATTATTTACTTGCTTATCAACCTTATGAAAGTACTTGGCGTGATAAAAAAGCGCTTTTGCTTTATTTACAACAACAGCAGACGAAGAAGCAACTGAAATGTTTCAGACGGATAGTAAGATTAATCAGCGCTTAGAGGCATTGAGACAATATGTACTACAAATTTTTGATAGTTTTGACGCTATTATTAAAAAGAGCCAGACAAACCGCGAATTTGCAACGCAGTTAATCAATTGGTTAGTGAATCATAAAGTGACGGATGCTATTATTGGAGAGCAAAATCATCTTGTGGCATCTGGTGAATTAACGCGTTCTCAACAGGGCATTGAAGTATGGGATATGCTAACGCAGACACTCAATGAATTAGTGATGTTGTCTGGTGAAGAACGTTTTCAAGTTGACCAATTTACAGAAGCTCTAAAGGCTGGCTTTGTCGGTGCTAAGTTTTCGGGAATACCTAACAGCTTAGACCAAATTACAATATCTGAAGCTGGTATTGTTCAGAGTACACGTTATCAACAGTTATATTTTATTGGTGGTACGCGCCAAAACTTACCAGCACAGATGCGAACGACTGCGTTAATTAATGACAGTGATCGGGTGCTGGTACAACCAGCTTTGGCACAACAGGAGCAACCCAAATATTTACAAAACACAGCTCAGCAACAAATGGCAGAAGAAAATTTATTGTTTTATGGTGCGTTAGCAGCAAGCCAAAATAATGTTACATTATCTTACCCGCTACTTGATGCTACCGGAAATATTGCGGAAATTTCACCATATTTTAAACGATTAAGTCATGCTTTTGATGTTGAACCAGAGAAAATAACCAATCGACCATCTGATAGTGCACATTTATTGAAGGCATACATTGGGACACCACGTGCGACATTATCTGAAATGGTTAAATTGTTACCAGATGATAGTTCAGCTATGCAAGCACTGAGAAATGCTTTGAGCAAACGATTACCAGAAAGAACAGCGCGTGTCTTATCTGCACCGAATTATCAAAACACAGTCAGTCGCTTAAAGCCAGAATTTGTTTCCGAAATATTTGGTCGCGATTTAAATGTATCGATTTCTCAACTGGAAAGTTACTATCACAATCCGTTGGCTTATTTTTTGCAATACGGTTTAAGCTTACAAGAGCGGCCTAAACATGAATTAAATATTGCACAGACAGGAACACTTTATCATGCCATTTTTGAGTCAGTGATTCACAATTTAATTCGAGAAAATCTCAGCTTGCGTGAACTGACTACGGCTGATTTAAAACAATTGGTTTTGGATAGTATGGCGCAACAATTAGAGAAACCAGAATTTGCATTATTAAAAGAAACTGCTAAAATGCGTGCTATTACAGCTTATCTGATTCAAGTGAGTCAAACGCTGTTATTTAACTTGCAAAAAGTCGCCCGTACAGGTCATGCAAAACCCAAAGCAGTGGAACAACTTTTTGGTTTTGCTAAAGACAGTCTTCCTGCTTTAGACTTTAGTTTGTCTAAAGGAA
Source organism: Leuconostoc fallax KCTC 3537 (assembly GCF_000165675.1). Taxonomy (GTDB): domain Bacteria; phylum Bacillota; class Bacilli; order Lactobacillales; family Lactobacillaceae; genus Leuconostoc_B; species Leuconostoc_B fallax. Next base: position 16,328 of record NZ_AEIZ01000012.1, read on the forward strand.
GTGTTCATGTGCGTGGTAAATTAGATCGTCTAGATTATCAAGATAATCATGAAACATTTGGCACGATTATCGATTATAAATCAAACCACAAAAAATTTGATTGGGCACAAGCCTATAATGGGCTACAAATGCAATTACTCACATACTGGCAAGCAGCACAGCAAGCTAAAAGCCAACTTGGGTTACAAAAAGTTGGCGGGGCATTCTTTGCTAAAATATCACCAACTAAAACAAAGCTAAGTCAATTTGATGGTGATTTTGAACAGCTCATTCACGGTGAACTCAGTGCAGAATTATTTAAATATCGTGGCTTGTTTATTGATGACGATGACTATTTGGAAGCTTTGGCTCATCTTGATGAGGGAGAAAAAGCAACATATTATGCGTTAGGTCGTAATCGTGATGGTAGTTTGAGTAAAATGTCTGATATGGTAAATTCAGCGCAATTGGATTTATTACTACAACGAAATAAAGCCAATATCATTGCCGCAGGTGAACATATTCTTAATGGTGACTTCCCATTGTTACCAGAAATTAAAAGTATGCAATATACACCCTATCGTGATATTTTGAGGTTTGATCGGGCATTAGGCGATAAATATCATGACAATTTAATCACTGGTAGCAAACAACAGATCCTAAAACTATTAGAAAATGAGGCGGAGTTATGACGCAGTTTACATCACATCAACAACGTGCTATTTCAGAAGATAATCATAATATTTTGGTTGCTGCTTCAGCGGGATCTGGTAAGACAACGGTTTTAATTGAGCGATTGATACAGAAAATTTTGAATGGTACTAGTGTTGAAAATTTTTTAATTGTAACTTTTACCAATGCTGCTGCTAAAGAGATGCGAGAACGCCTAGAGCGTGCCATTGAAAATCGCCTACAGGATGTTAAAGACCCACAACAAGCACGCTTTTTACAAGAACAATTATTATTATTACCTGTGGCTAATATTTCAACCATTGATGCCTATGCACTAAGATTGATTGAGACATATTATCATGTGATTGGTCTTGATCCACAGTTTCGATTATTATCTGATACAGCAGAGCGAGAATTATTGAGACAAGATGTTCTGGACGATGTTTTGGCACAATTTTATGAAGAAACGCATGCCCATCATGATGATTTTTTGAGATTAGTCAATAATTTTGGTAATCCTAATCAAGATGATAATCTTAAAAAAATGATACTCAGATTAGCTGATTTTGCTGAGGCGCGGCCAGACGGTACAATGTGGCTCAAAAATTTAGTTAGAGAATACTTACCGTTTGAGAATGGTATTGTGTCTAGTGATTTGTTTCAACACCATATTAAGCCAGAATTATTGGCTATTTTAGAAAATTTGTTAGCACAGACCGATACTGTATTTAAACAGGTCACGGGTGTTGAAGCTTTACCCAAAACTGAAGATAGTCTATCTCAGGCAATAACGTATTTAAACCAGCTCATTCAAGCAATTAGTGCAGATAATAATTGGGATGATATCAAGTCTTTAATAGATAATATGCCTAAATTATCATTAGAAACCAAGAAAAGTAAGGCAATTAAAGAAGATGTTGAATTGAGTGCATTAGTTGATCAAGCTAGTCAAATTAAAAAATGCTCACAGGAGCTGAATCCGAATTAGTCAATATTAAAAAACATATTTTATTTTAGATGAAGCGGGTTGGCAGGAGGTTCAACTTGTTACTGAACGTTTGGTTGATATTATAGTAACGGTAACTGAAACATTCCGCCAGCAATTCACAGCCAAAAAACGTGATCAGCGATTACTTGATTTTCCAGATTTGGGTGCGCTTGCTTTAGATATTTTAGATGATGACAATACACAAAAGACCGTATCAAGTCAGTTTCAAGAAATTTTAGTAGATGAATATCAAGATATTAATCAATTACAAGAAACATTATTAGTACGTGTATCTAACCAGCACAATATGTATATGGTAGGCGATGTTAAGCAAAGTATTTATGGCTTTAGACAAGCAGAACCAACACTTTTTACTAACAAGTATCGTTTATTTTCCCGCGATGATAATCATGATAGTCGTATTGATTTGGCAGAAAATTTTAGATCACATCATCAGGTTACACAGATAACGAATTTTATTTTTACACAGTTAATGGATGAAACATTAGGCGATATTGCATATTTAGGAGAAGCAAAATTAATTGATAAAGCGACTTATCCAGATCAATTACAAGCAGAATGTCACTTAGATATTATTCAAAATAATCAGTTAAATGCTAACCATCAAGAAACGAGTGAAGATAACGAAGCTGAAGATGACGCAACATTTGATACACGCCAAGCACAATACATGCATCTGGCGCAACGTATTTTAGATTTGCGACAAACACAAATATATGATCGTAAAGCAACACCAGCTGGCATGCGACCAGTTGAATATGGTGATATTGCGATATTAACACGATCAAAATCAGGCTATGTTGATTTAGTAAATATTCTAAGAGAAGCGGGAATTCCTGTTCAAATCGATGGTGTTGGCAATTACTTTCAGACAATGGAAGTTTATCTAATACTGGATATATTACGTGTTATTGATAATCCGCATCAAGATATTCCACTAGCTGCTGTATTGCGTTCACCAATGTTTGGCTTAAATGAAAACGATTTAGCACAGATTCGGTTGGCTGATAAGCAACATGATTTTTGGCGTGCAGTACAAGCAACAACTCACGGAGACGATGAACTAGCTAAGCAATTACGTACCTTTATTCAGTTGATTGCAAAATGGCGAGAATTAGCTTTACAAAATGATTTAGTGAGTTTAATTTGGTCTATATATGAAGATACGAGTTGGCTAGATTATGCCACTGGTATGCCCGGTGGTGCACAACGTCAAGCTAATTTGCGCGCTTTATATGACTATGCACGTACTTACCAAACCAATACACATACTGGTTTATTTCGATTTATTCGTTATATCGAACAACTCCAACAAGCTGGCGAGGATCTAGGGGAAGCAACTCAAGAAAGTGATGTTCAAGCTGTACGCATCATGACCATTCATGCTTCCAAAGGACTCGAATTTCCGATTGTTATGTTGCCGGAATTTGAAAAGAAATTCAACACTTCTGATTTAAATGGTGATCTCTTAATTCAAAAGGATGCGGGTATCGGTTTAGAATTCTTAGAGCCACATGCACAAGTAACATTTCCGACCTTGCAAAAGTTAGCCGTACGACATGCTTTGCGCCAGCAAAGTTGGTCAGAAGAGATGCGACTATTATATGTTGCCTTGACACGTGCTGAACAAAAATTTACATCGTAGGTTCTGTGAGAATTAACGACAAGGCAGAGAATGCTTATCAGCAGGTACCGTCCAATGCACGTTTGATGGCATTGTGGCAGGAAGCAAGTCAGAGCAGTGGCCAATTTTTACCAGAGCGTTTGCGTTTAAAGGCGAGCGCATATCTTGATTGGTTACTCATTAGCTTAGCAAGATTTCAACCAGAACAATTAGATAGCTGGCTAGGGGATGGCCAAAAACCACGTATTTTTGGTCAAGAAACGCCCCAAGATGTGACAATTAATATTCAATGTGTAGATCAAGCGACAATTCAATTACCTCAGGGCATTGATACAATAGCAAGCCACACAAAAAGTACGTACTCAGCCGATGATTTCCAGAGAGCAGAAGCCTTGTTAGATTTTAGCTATGCCAATATGAATAGTAGTCAAACGGCTGCATATCAATCAGTTAGTGAAATAAAACGTTTATTTGAGGATCCTGATCAAGGACAGTTACAGTCGTTAAATATCGATGAATCCGGACAAGTACACGCGGCAAATGTGTTATTAAAAGAAAGTCTAGATTTACCAGAATTCATGGTAGACGGCAGCCATAAACCTTCGCGCTCAGCAGTGGGTACGGCAACACATTTAGTACTACAAATGATTGATTTCAAACAATTGATTACCAGAACAGATGTTGAACAATTGTTGGATCAGTTAGTAGATCAGCAGCGCATCATGCCCAATATTGCTTCTCTCATTAATATTGATGATGTCATGCGATTTGTAGATTCTGAATTTGCGCATTATATTCAGCAACATGCGCAATATTTACGACGTGAACAGACTTTTGCCATGATTATTCCAGCCAACCAAATTTATGAACAGTTAAACGATACGGCACCAGTGCTGATCCATGGTATTATTGATGGTTATATTGCTGATATAAAAGAAAGGACAATAACGTTGTTTGATTATAAAACAGATTTTGTACGACCCAATCAAGTAGAAGAAGATTTAGAAAAATTGAAATTACGTTACCGTGGTCAATTAAATTTATATCAAACAGCGTTAAAGCAACAGTATCCAGATTATACATTTAATGCACCACAAATTATTGCATTGAGTGTTGGTCGTGTGATTAGTTTATAATGAACGTTATGAATGAAATAAAGAAACAATATCAAATTGCACCAGTGACGACCATACTACTATTTTTTACAATCTTAATTTATTTGGTAGAAGTTGTCTTAAGTGGTGCTAATACACAAAACGGTCGTTTTTTAGTGGAAATGGGTGCTAAATGGGGACCATATATTCAATATCAGCATGAATATTGGCGGTTATTAACACCAATATTCTTACATGCTGGCATGATGCATATTATTATGAATATGATCACGTTATGGTTTATTGGCCCTTTGGCGGAACGCTATTTTGGCAGTCGTAAGTATTTGTTACTTTATCTGTTTGGTGGTGTGATGGGTAATATACTGTCTTATCTCTTCTCACCATTAAGTATTTCCGTTGGCGCATCATCATCCTTGTTCGCTTTATTCGGTGGTTTATTAATTTATTCTATTCAATTCAAATATGATACACAAATTCGTTCACAAGGGATGTTACTAGGTGTCTTTGTTGTGCTTAACTTAGCATCTGGCTTGATGTCACCTGATATTGATATGTTAGGACATGTTGGTGGTCTAGTCGGTGGCTTGTTATTTGCTATTGCCTTTGGTTTTGCCGGTCGTTCTGGAAAATTTCCAATATTATGGCGTCTAACAGCTATTCTAGTTATGGTATTGACTGTAGGGCTTGTGTTATTGAGAGGTAATTTATAATGAGAAATTTTTATGATGTTTTACAGTTATTAAAAGAATTTGATGTTTATATTCACGTGGGTAAGCGATTGTGGGATATTCAAATGGCAGCATTAGAGATTGATAATTTGTATCAAGCAGATCTTTTGAATGATAAACAATATGCTCAAATTAAATTAGTTTTAGCGCATGAACACCGATTAGAATTGATTCAAAATCAAATTTGAAAGCAGTTACAGAAATCCTTGAAAACGTTTGCAATATGTAAGCGCTTTTTGATATACTAAGAAAGTAAAAATTAATAAAGGAGAGTCATGCTGCAACGTATAATAAGAGTTATCGTTGTACGTTTGTGACATATATACAGGTATCATGGCAAAGGATAAGTTGATTGGCGTTGATCTTGGGGGAACCACGATTAAATTTGCAATTTTAACTAAAGCAGGAGAAATTCAACAAAAGTGGAGTATCAAAACAAATGTTTTGAACGATGGTGCTAATATCGTACCGGATATTGTTGAATCAATTAATCATCGTTTGGATATGTACCAATTGGATCGTGATCGTATTATTGGTATTGGTATGGGGACTCCGGGTACGGTTAATCGTGAATTAGGTACGGTGACTGGTGCTTATAATTTAAATTGGACCAAAGAGCAACAGGTTAAAACTGCAATTGAAGCCGGAACTGGTTTTAATTTAACAATTGATAATGACGCCAATGCTGCCGCTTTGGGTGAAGCATGGCGTGGTGCCGGTAACAATGATGCTGAAGTTTCCTTTATTACTTTGGGAACTGGTGTTGGTGGCGGATTAGTTGCGAATGGTAAATTAATTCATGGTACAGCCGGTGCTGGTGGTGAAGTCGGACATATGGTCGTAGAGCCTAATGGTTACTTATGTACATGTGGTAATCGTGGTTGCCTCGAACAATATGCCTCAGCTACTGGTGTAGTACGTTTGGCGCAAGATCAGGCAGAGGAATATGTCGGTGTATCAACTTTGAAAAAGATGATCGATGATGGTGATGAGGTAACATCAAAAATCGTATTTGATTTAGCTAAGCAAGGTGATTTCTTGGCTAACCAAGTGGTTAATAAGGTGGCTTATTACCTTGGTTATGCTACAGCAACGATTTCAAACATTTTGAACCCATCTGCTATTGTAATTGGTGGTGGTGTTGCTGCTGCTGGTGAATACCTACGTTCACGTGTGGAACAACATTGGACAACATATGCGTTCCCAACAGTACGTGCTTCAACGCGTGTTAAATTGGCTGAATTAGGTAACGATGCCGGTGTCATCGGAGCAGCTAGTCTAGCTAATCAATAATTTTTAAGCATACAATGGTATGCTTTTTTATTTACATAGAAATTGGCATGATTATTTTGGTGTATAATAGCGGTAACACTAAACTGATGATTAAGGATCAAAAATATGAAATATTTTTTAGCTAGAATACAGAAATTACAAGCATTATTAAAAAAGTTAAACCTTGACGGCATGCTCGTGTACCAAGGATTTAATACCAAATATTTAACGGGATTTTCTGGTGGTACAGGCGATGGTATCGTGGTTGTTGGACAAAAAAAGGTGCGCTTGATTACAGATGCGCGTTATGAAGCTGACTACAAAGACCGTTTACCTGAAGGTGTTGATCTAGTTATTACACGTGCTTACTATGAAGAAGCAGTGAAAGCAGTGAATGAATTTGGCATTAAGAATTTGGGCTTCGAAGCAGATTTGCCTTACGAATTGTATGATTATGTTGAGAGCTTATTGCCAGCAGATGTGAGTTTTGATGCGCTGCCAAGCGCCATTGAAACATTACGTGAAATAAAAGACGAAAAAGAATTAACAGCATTACGTCATGCTGCCCAAGTTTCAGTTCAAGCGTTTAAGGAATTAATACCATTCATTAAACCAGGTGTCACTGAAAGACAAGTGGCAAATGAATTAGATCGACTTGCTAAACAACATGGCGCACAGAAAGCCTCATTTGATACCATTGTTGCATCCGGTTATCGTGGTGCTTTACCGCATGGTGAAGCAAGCGACAAGGTTATTGAGGCCGGTGAATTAGTAACGATTGATTTTGGTTATTATGTTGATGATTATACTTCCGATATCACAAGAACAATTGCTGTCGGCCATGTTTCTGATGAGCTCAAAAAATATATGAAATTGTAAAACAAGCCAATATTAATGCAATTGAGGTTACGAAGCCTGGCATATCTGGATTAGAAATTGATAAGGTAGCGCGTGATTATATTACAGCACATGGGTACGGCCAAGAATACAATCATTCTACAGGACATGGCGTGGGGTTAAATATCCATGAGGGACCAATGCTTTCAGTACGTTCAAGTGATGAGATTGTACCGGGACATTTACTCACTATTGAACCTGGTATTTATTTAGTTGGTCAAGGTGGCGTACGTATTGAAGATGATGTTATTGTAACGCCAGATGGTTTTGAGAACTTGACGCGAGAACTTACCAAAGAATTAATAGTAATTGAGGGATAGCATGGCATCACGATTAGATTTTTTAGTATTTTATCGCGGTAATATGGTTAACGGTTTTGATTATGTTTATACAAAACGTTATGAAGGGCATGCTTTTTGGCAAGCGCGTCCCAAAGACATGACACAAAGTGATGTTTTAGATGATGAATATGATTTTTATAACCCACATTTCAACGCACAAGGAGAACCATTTAACTGGCATTATCATGAAACCTGGGTTGATATGACCAATGTCTGGGATCATTTCTCACAGGAAGCGACTAATTATTTGAATTCATGGATGTCTGAATATCCAGGTCCTACATTTGATGATCCTAGTCGTAATGATGAGTGGGGCGTTAGGTTCCGTGTGCCAGGGCAACCAGAACAAATTATATGGGGTATCAATGCCTTTCCAGCTAATTTAGATGCGTTTTCTGATTTTATCTATCGCTTTGGTACAACACAACCTTAATGTTTAAAATGGCCTGTTAATGACAGCGCCTTTTTTATTGAAATCGTGTAGAATGAATATGAGTGATGGTGCATCATAAATAAAGTTAGCCAATGATAAAGTGATGGCCTGCATATCGTGCATGATCAATATTAAAGTAGGTAGGGGGATGTATTGATGGAGATGATTCATTTATTACACACTAATGACGTACACTCACACTTCGAAAATTGGCCACGTATTACGCGCTTTTTATCGCAGAAACGTGCTGCTTATCAAAAAAGTGGAGATGAAGTATTAACATTAGATATTGGTGACTTTATTGATCGATTACATCCTCTAACAGATGCAACGCTTGGTAAATTCAATGTAGATCTATTGAACCAAGCACACTATGATGCCGTCACAATTGGTAATAATGAAGGTTTAGTTTTATCGCATGATGATTTAAGTCATTTGTATGATGATGCTAAATTTCCAGTATTGTTAGCTAATTTAAAAGAATTATCAACAATGCAACATCCTGATTGGACGCGACCATATCATATTTTTACGACACAACAACAAACGAAAATTGCGATCATTGGTTTAACAGCACCATATGATTTAACTTATCCATCTTTAGGTTGGCAGCCGTTAGCTGTTGAACCGGTTCTGGATCAATTATTGCCAAGCATTCAAGCACAAGCGGATGTTACTATTTTACTATCTCATTTAGGCTTACCGACTGATAAAAAATCGCACAAAAATATCCTATTGATGTCATTTTGGGCGCCCATACACATCATTTGTTAGAAACAGGTGAGTATGTGAATGGTACTTTATTGGCAGCAGCAGGACGTTATGGTGAAAATATCGGAGAAGTGCATTTAACACTTGAAAATGGTGTGGTAAAGGCACAGTCTGCACGGACAACACCAACTTATTCGCTTTCAGAGAATGATACTGATCATCAAGTGATTCGCCATTGGTTATTAGAAGGTGAACGGCGTTTAAAGCGTTATCATGTTGCACAATTACACCGTGATATTACACCTGACGAGCAAGCTTATGATGCGATGCAAGCTTTAGAGCATTATCTGGATGTACCGGCTGCTATGGTATCTACAGGTCTCTTTATGGATACCTTCCCAGCTGGAGAATTAGATGCATATGGCTTGCTAGAGAGTATGCCGCATGCGATTAATCCAATGAAAATTACGCTAAGTGGTCAACAACTTTTAAATTTAGTTCATGGTATTCAAGAACAAACAGCTTATTTGTCTAATTTGCCGGTAAAAGGGAGTGGTTTCCGAGGGAAAATTTTTGGTTATATGCGCTTTAACGGTATTGATGTGCACCGTGACGGCAAAGTTTACTATGCTGGCGAGCGTATTGATCTAGCTGCGCATTATCAACTTGCAACGGTGGATCATTATAAGTGGTTGCCTTTTTTCCCTGTTATACAGCAGGCACCAGCTAATATTCATTTAGAAATACTATTACGTGAATTGATGGCAAAATATTATCGTCATAGATATCCGGAGAAAACAACATATGGATCATGAAACATTAAAACAGCGGACATTGCAACAACAAGAAGAGCGGAAAGCTGCTTATACAGTACATTTTGCCGATAATGAAGTTGAAATTGATCGTTTAACTTTGCTCTTAGTTGATAACTTTAAATCAGCCTTCGATCCGCAAAAATTAGCGGTACGTTATGCACCTATTTTGGCGCAATACGATTATATTGTGGGCGATATTTCTGCTGATCAATTACGTCTAAAGGGCTTTTATGCCGATGATCAGTATGTTGCTCAAGAATATAAAATTTCAACGCTACAAGATTATTTGTATGAATTCGTTAATTTCGGTGCACCATATTTTGTCTTAGAAAATATTAATCCGAGACGTAATACGGTAGCAAAAAAGCCAACGACACCTCGTCGGCGTAAACCAACACATAAAAAATCAGATAATGCACGTAAACATCAATTCAAAATTAATCAAAAAAATAACAAAATGGATATTTAATCCAATTTTGTTATGTCGCTAGTAATCTGAAAAAGTTGTTTTTGATTGATTGCGGTAAAGCTTAAAACATGAGTGGCACTGTGATGATTTAAAGTGTTTAATAGACCTAAATCATAAGAATCCATAATAAATTCGGCGATGTCTCGCTTAGTCGCCTTATTATCTGGATACATCAGTGGCTCGACATACTGTTTTGGTTGTGGTGTTTTAGCCACGACTTGAATTGTAATATTTTGTATATAAATCATTATTTTAATAGCATACCAGGATAGTGACGAATTAGAAAGATTTGCTTTGGACAATGATTTATGGTAGCATATTACTTATGCGATGAGTCGAAGCGCTAATTGAAGCGCGGAAGCGGCATACTGCATTTAATTGCAACTCTCGTATAGAGGTATGTGGTGTTTTGGTTGTGGAACCGGACATCTCACCATGACTAATAGTTTTTGACTAGGTGACGCGACTTTGATAATAGTGTGACAACTTTTATCCGTCCGTGAGAACGCATCTCACATGCCAAACTAAATGTGTACTTGATGAATAATCAGGTACGCATTTTTTTGCGTTAAAAAGCATTTGTGAGGTTAAGTTCGTAATATATTTTAAACGGGGGACGTTAAAAATAGTATGGATGTAACAGAGTTATTAGAGCAAGCAATTCAAGCCACAGCGAGTGATGTTTATTTTATACCAGATGAAGCAGATTATCAGGTGAAATTTCATATTAAAGGGCATGGTGAAACGAAGCATTATATTCCTTATGAAGTGGCGCATGTCATTATTTCATCTATTAAATATCGGGCCAAAAATGAATATTTCTGAACGACGCAGACCGCAGCTAGGCCAATTTCCAATCGTGCATTCAGAAGAAACCGTATGGGTACGCGTTTCATCAGTAGGCGATTTTTTGAGTCGAGAAACTGTGGTTCTGAGGTTTATTTATCCACAAATTAGCAATCAACATTGGTTGGCGCCAGAGCAATATGAGCAACTTGAACTCCATTTGCCAGAGTCAGGACTGTTCCTGTTTTCCGGACCAACAGGATCTGGTAAAACAACGACAATGTATCGGCTTTTGACGTGTCTATCTCTAGAAAAAACAGTATTGACAATAGAGGATCCAGTCGAAATTCAACAGTCAAACTTTGTTCAACTCCAAGTCAATGAAACAGCTGGGATGTACTATGATGATCTAATTAAAGTGGCATTACGGCATCGTCCAGAAGTGCTTTTAATCGGTGAAATACGTGATAAAGAGACGGCTGAAGCGGCTATTAAAGCAGCATTAAGTGGTCATCTTGTTGTCAGTACAATACATGCTTTGTCAGCACGGGATGTAATGACACGTTTATTAGATTTAGGTGTTCAAAAAGAACAATTAAAAGCAGCATTGTGTGGTGTTGCTTATCAAAGGTTAATTCCCTTAGTGTCAGGCGATCAGGCAGCGTTAATTGATTTATTGGTTCAAGAACGCCTTGAGTGTGTCTTAAATGAACGGCAAATATCGAAATTTTCAGAAGAATGGGGATCAGTATTAGATGCAACCTATAAACAAGGGAAAATTAGTGAAAAAACTTGGCAGATCTACCGAGCGCTTTAATACTAAAGAACAAGTATTATTTTTTCAAGAGTTAGGGGAACTACTCAAGTCAGGGTATAGCATTAATCAGAGCTTAGATATATTAGCCTTGGCCCATCAGAATTGGCAGACCAGATTGCAAGAAATGAATTTAAAGTTAGTTAATGGTCAGACACTGCCTGATGTGTTAGCGAAAGTTGTGAAGTCAAATATTTTATTGCAACTTCGACTCGCACACCAACATGGTGATTTGATTGATACCTTAATTGTTATGGGAGATAATCTTGAGCAATTTCAAGTGCAACAAAATAAAATAAGGCAAATTTTAAGATATCCTGCTATTTTATTACTTATACTTGGTGCCATGGCCGCGGGATTACGTTTGTTTTTATATCCATTACTTGCACAATGGCAGACGACACCAACTTCTCACGTTGATAATCATATCAGAGTAAGTATTTATATCATTTTGATGGTGTCCGTTATAGCGATAGTCGCTTTTTATTGGCATAAACTAGACCGTATTCAGCGATTATTATATTTAACACGTTTACCAGTCATTGGGCGAATGACACAAACTATTGTCACTTGCCAAGTTGCACAACAGCTTGCGTTATTGATGAAGTCAGGTTTATCACTACCTGAGATTATTGACGCTATGGCTTCAGAAAAGACATTGGATGATGGTGTATTGCTCGCGCAACAAGCTAAGAAAAATTAGATAAGGGTCTAGCTGTAGAGCGTTATATTTTAGAAACCAGTTATCTTAATTCAGCATTAGCTGGCTATTTTATTCGAGGTCATGAACCAAAGACATTAGCACATTACTTAGATTATTTTGCTAAAACGCAATTCAAGAAATTTATACAACAAACAGATCGATTAATCGGCTTATTACAACCATTATTTTTTGCTATCGTGGGGATTGCCATTGTGGGCATGTATATTAGCATGCTCTTACCCATGTATAAAACAATAGGAGAATTATATTAATGCAACAGTTAAAAAGAAGCGGGTCATTTACTTTAAAAGAAACAAGAAGTTATCAATTTGGTCGGCGTTTAAAGAAGAAACATGCCGGTTTTACGTTAATTGAGGCAGCTATTGTACTTTTCATCATTAGTTTATTAATGCTATTAATTTTGCCTAATTTAAATGCGCAAAGAAAACATGCGGTTGAAACGCATAAAACAGCAATGGTCAATACGGTACAGACTCAAATTGATTTATACCAAAATGATCATCCTGAAGATCATGATGTCAGTTTAACTGACTTACAAAGTGGCCACTATTTAACCGAAAAACAAGTAACCAAAGTTAAAGAATTGAACATTACAATTAATAATAATGCAGCGCACTAGTAGCTTTACATTATTAGAAGCTGTTGTTGTTCTAGGCATTATTAGTTTATTCATTTTAATCGGCACGCCGTTTTTACATGCGAAGCAACAGCCCAATCAGTGGTTAAGTACATTTGATGGACTATGGCAATCAGCTCGCATTAATGCCCAACGCGAACAAAGATCAATTTATTTTAATTTTGAAGAAAATGGTTTAATCATTCAAAACAAACAGCAACAACAAAGGATAAAATATCCTCAAGGCTATGCTAAATCTCAACAACAGATTGTTGAAATAAAACCAAATGGCTATGTTGCACCGACAAGTGTCCATTTGTCAAATAGTCAACAGACTATATCACTTATTTTTAATTTAGGAGGTGGAGACTATCGTGTTAGTCAAAAAGAGACAGCGTGCCTTTATTTTGGCCGAAGCTATGCTGGCACTTAGTTTAGTTGCCGCTGCATTGGTGATTGAACAGCAGCAGGTTCATGCATTTCTGATCGCAAAGGCAAAGTTAAAAGCAGAATTGCAACAAGTTGAGCAAGAAAAATGTGTTGTATTGGATCAGTGGCATGAATGTATGCCTTAATAGATATAAGGGGTTTACTTTGATTGAGGCAATGGTAACACTACTGATTAGTATATTGGTCCTGGTTACACTGCAATTTGCCATTGGACTATGTCAACATCATATGGCCAATGATCCAGAGATCACATGGCAGACAACTTTGACTCAAATAACAGCTCAAAATCCAGGATATCAGGTAGTATCGCATACGCATCATTCAATTGAATTGATTAAGCACCATAAAAAATTTTGCTTGAAGGTGGCTAATCGCAAATTATTATTGAGTTGTTATGATGGTGGACAGATTATTTTAATGCATGATATTGATGAACTAACAGTAAATAAAGTGAAGTCTCGCTATCATCTGACTGCTCGTTTTCAAGGGCAAAATTTAGAAGGAGAGCTTTATTTTAAGCGATATAATCGATGAAGCGCAATCAAGCATATACTTTAATTAACACTGTGATTATTTTGGGAATGCTAGCTACAATTTTTGGATTGCAAAATTTATTATTCCAAGCGCAATTAAAAGCTCAAAATAATTTGATAGCAATAAAAAGGCTTGAAATTATTCAACTAAAATCAAGCTGCTATTATAATAAAACACATCGGCAACAATTTATGATGAATGGTTGTCAGATTAGTGTTGAAGGTCATGACATAATAATCGAGAATGCCCAAAATAAAAAGGTTGTTAGAGAACTAATAACGAAATGATTTAAAGCAAAATATGTTAAAATAGTGATTATGATGCAAGATAAAATAACTTTATATTTTAATTTATTAAATAATTCAGCACAGCTATTAGTAGCCGATATGGATATGACGCATACTGATGCGTTAATTGAAATTATGGAAGATTTCTCCCAGCAAAAGGTTAGGCAAGAAAACGGTCAGCCTTCAGCGGATGTGGTCAAAAAAATCGAAATGGCAATGACAGAAGTTGATTGGCAGCATATATCGACAATAGATTTGCGTAAAGCAGTACAATTAGCTGTTTTGAATGCTAATAGAGAAGATCAATTACCAGCCAACTATCAGATAACACCAGATGGCATTGGTTATTTATTAGCTGATTTAATCGATAAAACAGGCTTTGTAGATAACGCTAAAATAGCGGATATGACTGTAGGTAGTGGAAATTTATTATGGACAGTCAAAAATTTATTACAGAAAATAAAAAAGCGCGACTTTTATTGGCCTTGATGGTGATGAGACACAGTTGGCATTAGCTTCGGCAACAAATATGCTTTTAAGAGATGAAACGATAGATCTTTATCAAACGGATATTGTTGATACTAAAGAAAAATATCAGCGGATGTTGTTATTGGAGATTTACCGATTGGCTATTATCCTTTAAGCGGACACAATGATTTGATCATGAGTCAAATTGATGACCGGCCGTTTGTTCATGAATTGATGATTGAACGTAGCTTAGATTTAGTATCAGCCCAAGGCTGGATATATCTCATTGTGCCAGCCAATATTTTCAATACAGGACATACTAAACCATTGTTGAAAATGTTAGCATCTAAAGCACAACTCAAAGCATTTTTGCGTTTACCACTTGAATTTTTCAAGACAAAAGATATGCAAAAAGCAATATTGGTATTGCGACCTAAGGGTATTAGCACTAAGGGTGAAGTACTTATGGGACAATATCCAGCGTTGAAAGATATTAAGACTTTGCAAGATTTTTTGCAAGAAATCGATGCGTGGGTTAAACTAGACAAAGAGTTAAACCAATAGAAATAAGAAGTTGAGGAAAAGTGAAATCATGGCAAAAACAATGGCTGTCAATGCAGGTAGTTCTTCATTAAAGTTCCAATTATTGGAGATGCCAGCTGAAGAGGTAATTGCACAAGGGGTTATTGAACGTATTGGAATGGATGATGCAATCATTACAATTAAGTATGATGCAAATGTTCAGGCAACCGGTGCAGATGATAGTAATGAAGTGACGCTTTCAAAAGATGGTAAAGGTAAAAAGTATGAGAATGTAACAGCAATTAAAGATCATTCTCAGGCCATTAACCTAATGCTTCAAAAGTTAACTGATTTAGGCATTATCAGTGATTTTAATGAAATCACAGGTGTAGGTCATCGTGTTGTTGCTGGTGGTGAATGGTTTAACCACTCTGTTGTTGTTGATGATGATGTTTTGGCAAAGATTGATCGTTTGGCTGATTACGCACCATTACATAACCCTGCTAATGCTATGGGAATTCGCGCTTTCCGTAAGTTGCTACCTCATGCTATTTCAGTTGCCGTATTTGATACATCTTTCCACCAAACAATGCCAGCTGAAAATTTCTTATACAGCCTACCTTATGAATATTACACACGTTATGGTGCGCGTAAATATGGTGCGCATGGTACATCACACCGTTATGTAACTGAACGTGCTGCAGCCATTTTGGGGAAGCCATTAGACGAATTGAATGCGATTTCATTCCATTTGGGCGCTGGCGCATCAATTACAGCAATTAAGAACGGTAAGTCTTTTGATACTTCTATGGGATTCACACCATTAGCTGGTATTACAATGGCTACACGTTCAGGGGATGTTGATCCATCACTTGTTTATTACATCCAAGAACATGAGGGACTATCTAACGAACAAATGTTGGATGTTTTGAACAAAAAATCAGGTTTGCTAGGTATCTCAACCATTTCTAGCGATATGAGAGATTTGGAAGCAGTTCAAGATACAAATCCACATGCTGAGTTGGCACTTAAAATCTTTAAAGATCGTGTTATCCGCTATGCTGGTCAATATTTGGCTGAATTAGGTGGTAAAGTGGATGCTTTGATATTCACAGCAGGTATTGGTGAAAATGATAAAGTAACCAGAGCCGCTGTATTAGAGGCATTGTCATATGTTGGTGTAAAGATTGATCACGAAGCGAATGATGTTCGTGGAAAAGAAACAGTTATTACAACAGCTGATTCTAAGATTACAGGATTATTGATTCCAACTAACGAAGAATTGATGATTGCCCGTGATGTTGAATCATTAAAGAATAAGTAAACTAAAATAGTGCTTTGAAGTTGGCTATCGTTTAATTACGGTAGCCACTTTCGCAATCACTGGAATATTTTAATGAGTTGTAGTAATAAGATTTAGGATGTTGCGTTATACGAGGTAAATACTATGCAGTCTAGAAAAGAACGTCATCAGCATGAAATTAAAAATGCTGAATTGAATGACGGTAAGAATTATAAAAATAAACGACCTAATAAGAATAAGTGGGTCCGAAAAAAGCGCAATCTTTTATTGGTACTCTTACTCATAATCGTGATTATTGGTGGAGCCGTTTTTGGTGGTAAAATGTTACTGCCTGACAAAAATGCGGCTTTAGATCCTTCAGATACTCGATTCCGATCTGTTACTATCTCTTCAGGTTCGACACCGCAACAAATGGGACAACAATTAGAAAAGGCTAAAATTATTAAGGATGCCGATTATTTCTATAAGTATGTGTCAAAGCATGGTGCGCAAAATTTGCAAGCTGGAGATTATGTTCTATCACCCTCACAAACCATTCCTTTGATTGTTTCACAATTATCAGAAGGACCAACCGCTGAACCAAAATTATCCAAAGGGTATATTCTAGTGAGAGTGGGAGATTCTAACGATACAATCATTAATAAAATAAATAAGCAAACAGATATCTCATCTGAAAAATTGAAAGCAGCTTTTGATAAAAAATCAGTCATTAAGCAGATGTCTAAACAATACCCAGAATTATTGAAGGGTATTGACGGGACCACTGGCGATGAAAAGTTATTGAATTATGTTTTCCCAGCAGCTTATAACCTCAATAAGGATAAAACAGCAGATGAGGTTGTGAACACAATGCTATCTGGAACAGATAAACTGATGCAACCTTATTATAGTGTTATGAAGAAGGATGGGTTGAAGGCGCCAGGGATTATTGCAATTCTAGCAGTATCTGGTAAAGCAGAATTCGAACATCGACGTGCTTTCATTAAAAAGATTGCACCATACGCTGAACAGCTACAGAAAAAATATGGTATTTTAGCTTCTATTAGTATTGCGCAAGCCGCTCATGAATCGAATTGGGATGACAGTGATTTATCATCAAAATACAATAATTTTTATGGCGTGAAGTCCGAAGACAAAGACAACAGTGTTGTGCTATCAACGAAAGAATATGTAGATGGTAAGGAAACCACGCAAAAGGCGCGTTTCGCAGTATACGATAGTTGGAAAGATAGCATGTTACAGCATACGCAGTTGTTGCTTAAGGGGACAGATTGGAATGCTGACCAGTATAAAGATGTTATTAAAGCTAAAAATTATAAGCAAGCCGCTCAAGCCTTGTATGATAATCATTATGCAACAGATATCAATTATACAAAACTACTAACAGATTTGATTGAAACATGGAATTTACAACGTTATGATAAATAAAAAGCCGATTAATTAATC
>NZ_AEIZ01000011.1 GCF_000165675.1 Leuconostoc fallax KCTC 3537
GCTCAGACTAAGCGTATCCTTTTTGTACAACTATTATAATGAATTAAAATATTAACTTATTGTTCTTCATACCAGCTATAGTGGAAATTACCTGAACGATCAACACGTTCATAGGTATGTGCACCGAAATAGTCACGTTGTGCTTGTAACAAGTTGGCAGGTAATACTGCTGCACGGTAAGAATCATAATAGGTTACTGCAGCACTCATTGAAGGTACTGGCACGCCTGATTGAACAGCCAAAGCCACAACATCACGTGCGGATTGTTGATACTTTGCAGCAATATCCTTAAAGTAATCATCTAACAAGAGATTGTTCAAATCTGGTTGCTTATTATAGGCTTCAGTAATATTTTGTAAGAACTGTGCACGAATAATGCATCCTGCACGCCATATTTGAGCTAACTCGCCAAACTTCAAATCCCAATCATACGTTTCAGATGCAATACGCAATTGTTCGAATCCCTGTGCATAACTCATGATTTTTGAGAAATATAATGCTTCGCGAACCTTTTCAACTAGATCTTCTTTGGCAGGAACCTTAACAGCACCATTGGGACCAGACAAAACCTTAGAAGCTGCAACACGTTCGTCCTTCATCATTGAAATGTAACGGGCATAAACAGCTTCTGTAATAACAGATTGTGGTACTTGAATATTCAATGCATCTTCTGAACTCCATTTACCAGTTCCCTTATTATTACCACGATCTAGAATCATATCAACGATTGGCTTTGACTTATCATCACCCAAATCATCTTCACGTGACAAAATATCAGCAGTAATCTCAATCAAATAGCTATCCAACTCACCCTTATTCCATTCTGAGAATATCTTAGACTGCTCATCAACTGAAATACCACCAACATAGCGCATGATGCTATAGCTTTCATCAATTAATTGTTCATCACCATATTCGATACCATTATGCACCATCTTAACGTAATGCCCAGCGCCATTTGGACCAATATAACTCACACAAGGCTTATCATCTTGCGGTGCACGAGCAGCAATTTGCTTCAAAATTGGTTCCACTAAATCGTATGCTGCTTTTTGACCACCTGGCATTAATGAAGGGCCTTGTAAGGCACCTAATTCACCACCAGAAACACCCATACCAATAAAGTTAATACCAGACTTATCTAACTTAGCATTTCTTGCCATTGTATCGTGGAAGTTCGTATTACCACCATCAATCAACACATCCCCCTTATCTAATAAAGGCAATAGTTCATCAATGACGGCATCCGTTGGCTTTCCAGCCTTCACCATCAATAAAATACGGCGAGGCTTTTCCAACGAAGCGACAAAGTCAGCAATTGTGTAACTTGGTACCAACTTCTTTTCGCTGTGGTCCTTCATCACCTGTTCAGTTTTTTCTGAACTCCGGTTATAAATACCAACAGTGAAGCCACGACTCTCAATGTTGAGTGCCAAATTTTTACCCATAACTGCCATACCAACAACGCCAATATTTGCTTGACTTACCATGCTAAAACTTCCTCCTTGTGTATCTAATCACATCATCATTGTAGCACTACCCCATCTTAAATGAAAGCGCTTAACTCATCTATTTTAAAAAATTATTGCGATTACCCTTGATTTTTATTTAGAGTAGTTCTATACTAGTAAGTAGTTTAGAACAATTCTAAAGGAGAATATGATGACACAGAATTTTATTAACCAAGAAGTTGCTGACTTTAATGTCAATGCTTACCAGAACGGTGACTTAAAACAAGTTACTAAGCAAGATATCTTAGGTAAGTGGTCTGTCTTCTTCTTTTACCCAGCTGATTTTACTTTTGTATGCCCTACAGAGTTAGGCGACCTAGCTGATCATTACGCTGAATTCCAAAATGCCAATACTGAAATCTATTCAGTTTCTGAAGATAGCGAATTTGTTCACAAGGCCTGGGCTGAAGCAACAGATACTATCGCTAAAATTCAATACCCTATGCTGGCTGATCCAGCCGGCAAGCTAGCACGTTTCTTTGACGTACTAGATGAAGAAGCTGGTCAAGCTTACCGTGCCGTATTCATTGTCGATCCTGAAGGTAAGATTCAATCATATACCATTAATAATATGGGTATTGGTCGTAACGCTGAAGAAATTTTACGTACTCTTGAAGCCGCACAGTTTGTTGCGGAACACGGTGACCAAGTATGTCCCGCCAATTGGCATCCAGGTGAAGAAACCATTACCCCTAGTCTTGACTTAGTCGGCAAATTATAATTCGAGGTTCTTTCATGACACAACCCCATATTTACGACACAATTATCATTGGTGGTGGACCAGCTGGCCTATCTGCCGGCATTTATTCAGGTCGCTCAACACTGGATACACTCATCATTGAAGGTGATCAAATTGGTGGGCAAGTCACAACAACATCTACTGTGGCAAACTATCCAGCAGTGGAAACGATTGACGGTACTGCACTTGTTAACAAAATGCAACAGCAAGCCAAAGATTTTGGCGTTCATTTTATCCATGATGAAATAAGTACCTATGATTTCAATGACACAATCAAAATGGTTCAGGGTAAACAATCCCGCTATTATGGTCGTAGTATTATTATTGCTACGGGTGCAAAACCTCGCCAAGTTGGTTTTGATGGTGAACAAGCATTTCGTGGTCGCGGTGTCGCATATTGTTCAACTTGTGATGGTGAATTATTCAGTGGCCTAGAAGTCTTCGTGATTGGTGGCGGCTATGCTGCCGCTGAGGAAGCGGATTACCTCACACGTTTTGCACGTCACGTCACAATCGTCATGCGTTCAAATGAATTTACCTGTGCCCCTCTCACCGCGGCTCGTGCTCTAGATAATCCTAATATTAGTATTTGGCGAAACACCGAAATCCAAAGCGTTAGTGGTGATAATTATTTGACATCAGCAACTTTTATCAATAACCAAACGCAAGAAACAACAACCTACCATGTACAAGATGGTGACAATACTTTTGGTATTTTTGTTTATGTCGGTACAGATCCACAGACGCAAATTTTTGATCATGATATCGCGCTTAATGATAATGGTTATATTATCGCTGATTGTCATCAGCAGACCAATATTCCTGGTGTTTATGCTGCTGGCGATGTCGTTGAGAAGCCATTACGTCAAATTGTAACTGCTGCTGCAGACGGTGCCAATGCTGCAACAAGTGCTGAACTTTATGTGACAGAGCAAAAGCGAAAACTTAATATGACTGTTAAACGTCAAGTACCTAAAAAATCAACGCAGCACTCTGAAGCAGCACCCAAAACAGCACTAAATCAGCAGCAACAAGTTGTTCCCAAGCATAGTGGCACTTGGTTTTCCGATGAAATTATACAACAATTACAGCCAATATTAGACCGACTCACCAAAAATGTTACATTATATCAATTTAAAAATACGTCAGACAAAAGCCATGAATTAAGCCAATTCCTCCAAGAATTTAGCCAATTAAATGAACATCTACACTATGATGACGTGACTTTAACTCAGCAAATTGCTGAAGAACATAAAATCGAACGTACACCTCATTTTGTAATATTAGATGAGCATGGTGAAGATACTGGTATTAAGTTTAGTGGTATTCCTACCGGACATGAATTGAATTCACTTATTTTGGCAGTCTACAATGTAGCCGGACCAGGTCAAACAATTGACAGTCAGCTTGCTGAACGTATTAAGCAGCTGCCAGTAACAAAACTAGCAATTGGTGTATCACTCACTTGTCATTTTTGCCCCGATGTTGTGGCCGCTTGTCAACACATTGCAGCACTAAATGACAATATTTCAGCGGAAATGATTGATTTACAGTTATTCCCAGAAATTCGTGAACAACGCCACATCATGAGTGTTCCGGCACTCATGATTGATCAAAATTCAGATATTGTATTTGGTAGTCAGACATTAGAGGATATCGTAACAGCAATTGAAACAGCTACTGTTCATGCTTAAATATAAAAAACAACTCGAATAATATTATTCGAGTTGTTTTTTAGTGTATTGATTGTTTAAACATGCAAAACCTTTTCAGCTTCGCTTTTGGCTTGACTATTATCCATCTTTTCAAATTGCTTCAAGTGATCTAATGTTGATAAGGTATTCTTATTACTTTCATCCATATAATGATTCCATAATGCATCTCGTAGTGGGGTATTGTCCTCGCTCCAATCAAATACCGTTGCCATTGGCTTATCTAGTAACTCAAACTTTTTATCTGCCATTTCCATGACCCCCTTATAATTACTTTTGCTTACAACTTAGTTATAGTTCTTTTGCACACAAAATGCAACCAAATACAAAATCGAAGTGATTAGAAAGTTGTTGTCAAATCATTAAAATGTTCAACACGTAATTCACCGTTATCATTAAGATCAAAAACAGCAACTGACCCATTTTGGGGGCGTTTTGCTTCTTTAAAATGACCAAAATATTGTGCTAAATTCCATATTAACTGTCCATGGCTCACTAATAGAATAGTTGCATCAGTTGTATTGTGATCTTGTAAGTGCCGTAATGACGCGCGCATCCGTTGCCAAAATATTTCAGCATTCTCGCCCATCCGTTGTGGATCAACTTGCTGACGAACATCCATAATTTCAGTCATATTGTGTGCTAAAGCAATATCATCTGACTTCACAGTATCCATATCAAAATAGCGCGCAACACTTCCCCACATCACAGCATTATCACCACCTTCAAAGCTGCCAAAATAGTATTCTCGCCAATCTGGTGTAAAATCCAAACGTGGTTGACGATATTGGTTTTCTTGTAAGATAAATTCAGCTGTGTGGATAGCTCTAGAAGTATCGGAAGCATAAGCAGCATCAAATTTAACATGCGCCAGCCTTTGGCCAGCTGATTGACCATCAGCAATGCCTTTTTCAGTTAATGGCGTATCTGCCCATCCTTGAACCTTATCTAATACATTAAATATTGTTTGACCATGACGAACCGCATAAATTTTCATTATTTTACCTCACTAGCTAAAAAACGAATCCTAAGGATTCGTTTTTCATCAAATTAATGACTACTTGTTCAAACGCGCACGCAATGTCTTTGTTTGTTCTTCATAGCCTGGTTTACCTAACAAAGCAAACATGTTTGTCTTATAAGCTTCAACACCTGGTTGGTTAAACGGATTAATACCAAATGTGTAACCTGAAGCACCAACAGCAATTTCAAAGAAGTAAATCAAATAACCCAATGAATAGGCATCTTGTTGCGGAATATGCACTGCTAAGTTAGGTACACCACCATCAACGTGAGCTAATGTAACACCTTGGAAGGCATTCGTATTAACTTCATCGACAGTCTTCCCTTCAAGATACTGCAAACCGTCCTTGTTACCCTCTTCTTCAGGTAAAGCAATGTTTGACACAGGATTGTCTAACTTGACAACTGTTTCAAATAAGTCTCGACGACCTTCTTGTATATATTGACCCAATGAGTGCAAATCAGTACTGAAGTTAGCTGAAGATGGATAAATACCCTTTTGGTTCTTACCTTCTGATTCACCCATCAACTGTTTCCACCATTCTGATAGATACTGCATGGTTGGTTCCCAGTTAATCAATAGCTCAGTTGTATAGCCTTTGTCATAAAGAATACGACGCAAAGCAGCATACCTATAAGCTTCGTTTTTACGCAAGTCACTATCAGAATATTCATCTTGTGCGTCTTTAGCGCCATCCATCAATTGTTGGATATCAACACCAGAAGCAGCAATTGGTAGTAAACCAACTGGTGTCAAAACAGAGAAACGACCGCCAACACCATCAGGAATCACAAAAGTTTCATAGCCTTCTGCGGCTGCTTCATCATGCAAAGCACCCTTGTTAGCATCTGTTGTTGCGTAAATACGCTTTTTGGCACCTGCTTCACCATATTTCTTTTCAAGCAACTTCTTAAAGACACGGAATGCAATTGATGGTTCAGTTGTTGTACCTGATTTAGAAATCACATTAACAGAGAAATCTTTATCACCTAATACACGAACTAAATCATTAATGTACGCAGATGAAGTTGAGTTACCAGCAAAATAAATCTTAGGTGCTTGACGCTCTTCATCACTTAATTCATTGTAGAAGCTTGGGTGCAAGAAATCGATTGCAGCCTTCGCACCAAGATATGAACCACCAATACCAATGACAACCAAAGCTTGTGAATCTGACTTTATTTGTTCGGCTGCTTTTTGAATACGGGCAAATTCTGCCTTATCGTAGTCAGTTGGCAATGTAATCCAATCAGAATATTCCGCACCAGCACCAGTACGATTGCGCAACTGTGAATCGGCCATCGTAATTAATGGTTGCATTTCATCTAATTCATGTTTTGCTACAAAATTCTCAACATTTGTTGTATCAAAAGAAATATGTGACATAATATCCTCGCTCCTTAAATAGTAACCGTTTACAATGTATATTGTATCACTATATCACTCAGTGGTATAGACCAAAACAAAAAACAATTTCAAATTTGAAATTGTTTTTATTTTTATGCAAACTTAGCAATATTACCTATCAAAATACCGCCGACAACGACTAATATTGTACCGACAACAATTAACTTCATCTGGTAAGATGTCTTCTTTTCACCCAAAAGGTAAATACCACCAAATGTACCAACAATAATACCCATCTGTGATAATGTCGTAGCAACCGCTTGTCCGACATTAGGATTGGCTGCTGAGATGAACATGAAAATATTTCCTGTTGCCCATACCAAACCTGTTACAATATTGCGCCATGTTGGTGCCTTGAACATTTTATCACCTTCGCGCAATACAAAGATGACAATCAAAAATGCACCAATCACTTGTCCAATAGACTGTGGACCTACGATAGCTGTCATATAATCAATACCATTATGACGTGTCTTAACAGCATCTGAAATATAACCTAGCTTATTCAATAAATTAGGCAAAACAAAGTACATCATAAAGCCTAATGTTGAAACAATAAGGTAGATCATCCCCTTCTTATTATCTGAAGGATTTTGCATACCTTGGCTACTACGTGACTTATCACGTGCTGAAATCAAAGTAGCACCAATAACAACAGTTACAATTGATAAAACACCAATTGCCCACATTTTGCCGTTCTTCCATTCACCCAAAACAGCAGCGGCCATCAATGCATTCATAACAATCTGTCCAGCTGTTGAGAGTGGAATCGCCAAGGACACGCCCATATCTTTAATAGCTAGGAACTGCCCTGCTGTTCCAATCGCCCATACTAAACCAGAAATAATCCCAACAACCCAAATACGACTATCAACGGTAATGCCATTTGGCATAACGAACAGAAACATTGTTGCCATACCAAATAGTAATGCACCAAATGTCATTCCCAATGTTTGTTGCGCAGCTGTACCACCCATTTTGGTGTTAACAAGTCCAACTGACCCCCATGCTAGGCCGGGAATTAAGGCCACTAAAATTGCAATATTCATAATATTTTAAAATGCTCTAGGTAGAGCACTTTCCTCCTTAGTTTTTCAACATTACATATTTTACATGATTGAAAACGTTTACACAAGCGCTTTACAAAATTTTCTGAAACCGTTTACAGTATCAATGGCCTTTTCCCATTTATATTAAAAAATCGTTAGTTTATTAGACCAACGACTTTAACATATTCTTAATACGGATGATTGTCATATGATGCCCACTTTTCATGGGAATCTTGAATACGTTTGAACATTTTTTCCATTTCATTGAGTGAAAAAGTCACTAGAACCGGCCGACCATGTGGACAATTATATGGATTTTCTGCCTGAGATAAATCATTAATAAGGGCTCTCGCTTGAGCATCATCAATATATAAATTAGCACGAATTGATCGCTTACAACTCATCATAATGGCTGTTTTTCACGGAATTCAGCAACGGTTAAATGTCCATCTCTTAAAATCCAATCCACCATTTCTTTAATTGTTGCTTCTTCTTGACCCTTCATAAACCAAATGGGATGTTCTCTAACCACAACACTCGTTGGTCCAAAAGGTTCCAACTTGAGACCAACCTGTGCCAGACTATCTTCATGATCAGCAATACGTAACATATCACTAGCTGAATACTCAATAACAATGGGAACAAGTAATCGCTGTTTATCTTGTCCTACTTCACCAATTGCTTGGCGATAATATTCATATTTAACACGCTCTTGCGCCGCATGTTGATCAATTAAATATAAGCCATCTTGGCTCTGTGCGAACAAAAATGTGCCACTCATTTGCCCAATATAAGTAAGTTCTGGAAATCCTGTCTTTTCATTTTTCAAAATGTCTAAATCAACTTGTTCAGATTTTGAAACGGATGAATTGGGTATCAGTGTCGTTTGATAGTCAACCTTATTTTCAGTCACAACTTGATGTGATGATGGCTCAGTTTCTGGAAAAGCTGTCACAAATGGTTCAGTCGCATATTTCTGTTCAAAAGCTAATACTGTATCATGCTTTAAATCACCTTTATGATTAATCATAATCGTATTCGTTTCTTCTTGAACAGCTGAAGCTGTCGCTTCAAGACTTTCGGCATGCTCAGGCGTGCTGCTATTGACCGTCCACGGTGCTTTAGTTGTCGGCGCTATCGACGGTACTGACTGGCTTGTTGTGTGTGTATCGTGTTGATCATCTTTACGCTTAACTGATGTTGATCCGTACAAATTATCATAAGCATCAGGAATGAGATTTTCTTGACTGAGCCGCTGTTTAATCGTTGTTATGAGTAACTCAGATAATTCAGCTTCCTTCGTCAAACGAATCTCTGATTTTTGTGGGTGTACATTAACATCAATGAGTAGCGGATCTGTATCAATATTAATGACGCCCATTGGAAATCGCCCAATCATTAATTTAGAGCCATAACCTTTAATAATTGCATTAGAAACGGCAAAATTTTTAACAAATCGATGATTCACCAATACTGTCAAATATTCACGTGATCCCCTTGTTAATTCTGGTAGTGATACATAGCCACTCACATTGAAGTCATCATTTTCACCCTGAATGTCGATCATCTTTTGCGCAACATCACGCCCGTAAATTGCAGCAATAACCTGTTGTAAATGACCATTCCCCGTTGTTTTCAACAGACTTTTACCGTCACTTGTCAAAGAAAATGCAATTTTTGTGTATGACAAGGCCAATCGATTCAAGATATCCACAATTTTAGCTAATTCTGTTTTAGGTCGCTTTAAATACTTCAGCCGCGCTGGCGTATTGTAAAATAGGTCTCGAACTGTGATTACCGTGCCAATACGGCCGTTTGCCGGTGTCTGTGATACTTGTTTACCACCTTTAATGTGATACATCACACCTGTAGATGCAACTTGAGTGGTTGTATTTAAAGTGACATCTGATATCGCAGCAATTGAAGGTAATGCTTCGCCTCTAAAACCAAGTGACAAAATATTAAAGAGATCGTGCCGACTATTAATTTTACTCGTTGCATGTCGTGTAAAAGCTAATGGCACGTCTTCTGGTTCAATTCCACCGCCATTATCAACAACACGAATCAAAGACTGTCCTGCATCCTCAACAATAATATCAATCTGTGTCGCCTCAGCATCAATCGCATTTTCAACCAACTCTTTCACCACACTAGCTGGTCGTTCAATAACCTCACCAGCCGCAATCTGGTTAGCGAGTAAATTTGATAATTCGTGAATCTTATGCATATTAGAACCCCTTATGCCATCTATTACTTTTCCATTTGCTTCAACTCAGCTAACTGGTTCAATGCTTGAATAGGTGTCAAATTGTTAATGTCGATCTTTGCTAATTGATCTAAAATAGCTTGCGTTGATTGATCAATATCCTTTACGACAAACAAGGCAGTTTGATCCGACATTTCATTTGCATCTGGTTTAGACACATTATTCTGCATATCTAAATCAATTGGTTGTTGATGCTCTAGTCGAGATAAAATATGTTCTGCATTTTGAATAAGGCCGTCTGGTAAACCAGCCAATGCAGCGACATGAATACCATAAGATTTATCAGCAGGTCCCGCTTGGATTTGATGTAAGAAATGAAGCTCCCCATTCTCGTCTTCGGCAGCACCCACATGAACATTTTCAATATTAGGGTACTGATGTGCTAGGACAGTTAATTCATGGTAATGTGTTGAAAATAATGTTTTTGCGTGCACATGTTGGTCAAGATATTCAATAATCGCTTGTGCTAAAGCCATACCATCGTAAGTTGCTGTGCCTCGACCCAGTTCATCAAATAAAATCAAGGAATGATGGGTGGCTTCTTGCAATGCATAGTTAGCTTCTGCCATTTCAACCATAAAGGTTGACTGCCCTGTGGCTAAGTCATCACTGGCACCAATTCTTGTAAATATCTGATCAAATATTGGTAATTCAGCTTTGTCAGCCGGTACAAAGCTCCCCATTTGTGCCAAGATAACAATGAGTGCTAATTCCCGCATATAAGTTGATTTTCCTGCCATGTTGGGACCTGTAATTAACTGAATCGTCGTTTGCTTATCTAGATATACATCATTAGCGACAAAGTCCCCATTTGGCAACAGTGCTTCTACAACAGGATGCCGACCTTTTTCAATCCGGACCGTATCATCGTTCGTGACAAAAGTGGGGCGCACAAAGTGCTGGTTATCAGCAATATCT
Organism: Leuconostoc fallax KCTC 3537; assembly: GCF_000165675.1. Lineage (GTDB taxonomy): Bacteria > Bacillota > Bacilli > Lactobacillales > Lactobacillaceae > Leuconostoc_B > Leuconostoc_B fallax. Next base: position 10,627 of record NZ_AEIZ01000011.1, read on the forward strand.
GCTAAACTAGCTAAAACATCGAGCCGGGCAATTTGGCCTGCCAATTTTTGAAGACGCGTAATATTCGTTTTTACCCGTTCCCGTATCGTCACAAAAAGCTCATACTCACGCTCTGTCCGCTTAGCCTGCGCTTCAATAATTAAACGCTCATGCTCTTTTAATTCAGGTGTGACAAAACGCTCAGCATTGGTTAATGTTTGTCGGCGTTCATATCGTCCCTCTTCTAATTTCGCAATATTAGACTTGGTCACTTCAATAAAGTAACCAAAATTCTTATTATAACCAATTTTCAAAGAATTAATGCCGGTTGCTATTCTTTCTTTAGATTCCAATTCTCCTAACCATTGCTGATTATCATGGAGTACTTGACGATAAGTGTCGATTTTTTCGTCAAAACCATCTCGGATGATATCGCCTTCTCGCACGCTAACTGGTGGATCATCAACAATCGCTTCTTCTATCAAGCCAGATAAATCCAACATGGTATCTAATTCATCTGCAATCTGATGCAAAACGTTCTCATGCGGTAGCTCAGAAAGTGTACTTTTAATCCCAGGAACAGCCGATAACGATCGTTTTAATTGGATTAATTCGCGCGCATTCATCGTACCCATTGCAGCTCGCGCAGCTAAGCGCTCTAAATCATATACAGATTTCAAATGATCTTGCAGCGCACCACGTGTAAAAAATTGTTCTTGAAATGCTGCAATTGTATCCAATCGTTGCGTAATATCATGATGATCACGCAGAGGTTTTAGTAACCACTGTTTCAATAAGCGACCACCCATTGCCGTCTTAGTCGCATCAATCAATCCTAATAGACTACCGGCCTTTTTCTTAGTACGTGAATTCTCAACTAAATCTAAATTAACACGTGTATTATGATCAAATTTTAGAAAAGATAATCGCGCGTAACTTGTAGCAGGTACAATATGATCCAAACTGCGACGCTGCGTATCAAAAATATAATTCAGCAATAATTCTGTTACGCTTTTCTGGTCCGTATCTAATAACGACTGTGTTAGAAAACTAATCGTTGCGCTTGGTGATTGCTGTACCGTATAAGAAACCACAATCCCACGTTTACCAATTTTGTCAATTAATTGTATTTGCGGTTCAATCCCATTATCTTTGAGTAAAACAACTTCCTTAACTTCTAAGCTATCTAATTCATCCAACACCTCTGGTAATCGTGCAATATTTGTCGTTTTCAATTCACCAGTAGATAAATCAATATAGGCTAAAGAAAAAGTTTTATCTGATGGTATAACCGCCGCTAAATAATTATTTTCACGTTCACCACCGATACCATCTGTCATTTTTGTGCCTGGTGTAATCAGTTGCACAACATCGCGTTTAACCATCCCCTTAGCTGTTGCAGGATCTTCCATTTGTTCAACGATGGCAACTTTGTAACCTTGATCAACGAGAATATCAATATAATTTCGCGCAGCATGATGCGGGATACCCGCCATTGGTACTGGATTATCTGAATTCTTATTCCGCGCTGTTAAGGTAAGTTCAAGAATCTTAGCACCTAATACGGCATCATCTTCGAACAACTCATAAAAATCCCCTAAGCGATAGAAAACAAAGGCATCTGGATATTGTTTTTTATTTCATGGTATTGTACCATCATTGGCGTATCTGCTTTTGCCATTCAATTACCTCATTATTTATACTGCTATTATTTTAACATGCTTGATTTAATACAAAAAACCGCTGCCCACGCTATTCATAAGCTAGAGACATACGGTTAGACATTAATCATGATAAATAGCTGCTGTTGTCTCGACTAATAGCCGAACATATTGACGATTCCCCTCTGGCTCTGGATGAACGCCATCACTGGCAAACCACTCAGGATGTTGCTTTGCCTTACTATACCAATCAATTACATGTAAATTTTTGTACTGACGATTAGCTTTCTTTAATAACTGGTTATTTTCATCTTGCCATGGTCGATTAGGGACATAGCTATTGACCCAAAAAACTTGTCGCTTGCGACCGAAACTTTGCATCATCTGTTCAAGTTCTTGTTGCTTGATTGTGCCATTTGTACCAATACCCACTAAAATATTTGGTGCTAAATTGTCTGTATCCGACCAATTTCCCACAATAGATACAGCATCATGTGTTTGCCTACCCACTTTAGCATCGACAATAAAGTGGTTGTTAATCTCTTGCAAATATGGTGCCGTATCTAACATGACGGAATCGCCAACCGCTTTAAAGTTCAAAGCTTTAAAAATTTGATAATCAGCTTTTTTAATTGATATTTTTTGATCATCTTTAGGTCGTTTTGAGTTAACGGTTGTTTTTTGATATGTTGGCGAGGCCCCGCACCTTTTAATTGGTTCTGTTGCTCAGCTACTTTGTTTTGCTGTGCTATGCGCTCTTGATTACGCGATAATTCTTTTTGTAAATGTGTTTTGGGCATAGATATACCTGCCCGATGACTCGTTAACCCTTGCGCAACAAAGAAAATCATAATAATTGATACAATGCCTGTACCAAAGAAACGATTACGTGATGCAGTTAACCAATACCAAACATTTTGAAAATCAGCGCCCCTTCTAAACGGCTGTTCAATATAACGATAACTAACTTCGCTTAATAATAAAACCAAAATTAATTCAATCACATTATGCCACATGTTGGGACGGAAGTGTGGTATCAATCGTTCATAAAAGACAAATACTGGTAATTGATACAAATAAATACTATACGAGCGTTTACCTAAATAATTCAAGAAACCATTATCTAACCACTGTGACCAGATGCTTGCTGGATGCACAACGATAGCAATGAGTACTGTGGCAATCAATGTAAACAAGAACATCATGCCATAATAAGTACTTGGATGTTGCCCATTAATATATAAAATACCAAATATCATGAGTACCAAAGCAATGGCGCCAATTATATTTAAACGTTGCTTAGATTGTTGGTCAATAAAATGCGATAGTCGATCAGATGGCCACATAAATGCCAATGCAGTGCCTAATAAAATAGCAAACAAACGCGTATCAGTACCATAATAGACACGATTAATCATGTCTGGCTGATATAATAATGCCATCAACAATGCACTCACAACTGCCATGAATGCTAAACCGATACTAATGACTCGCCGTTTCACACGATGCTTCAATAAAAAGTTAATGATAAATGGCCATACGAGGTAAAATTGTCCCTCGATTGATAAAGACCATAAATGGGTAAATGGTGAAGCACCGCCAAATTGCTGGAAATAAGATTCACCATGTGAAATTGACCAAAAATTATACACATAAAATAAATTGGTCAAGACTACATAACGAAGGTTATATTGTAAATCAGGTGTGAATAACAAAATCACAATGGTCGTCACAATAAGCATGACAACTAATGCCGGATACAACCGTCGTAATCGACGCAGATAAAATTGATAAGTACCGATATATTGATCTTTATCAAATTCTTGTACTAATAAATCAGTAATAAGATAACCTGAAATAACAAAGAATAGCGGTACCCCTAACCAACCACCAACCACTTTTGTTGGCATAAGATGAAAAAGTAAAACCCCAATTACAGCAAAAGCACGTAAACCATCTAAACCCGTGATGTAGCGTTTCCCCCATTGTCGCCCATTGAGCAAATTCATTATCCCACTCCTAATGTCGCTTTGATTAGTATAGTAAAAAACGTAAACTGCCCTACTAGTTTACGTTTTTTACTATTAAATGTCAATTGTTACATTTTTATTTCTAAATCATTTTTTGTCGTACCGCGACGTTCAATCGTATGCGGTAATGTAATTTGTGTATCTTCTAAAATTTCATTATTCATTAACTTAGTTAGCATTCGCATAGCAACCGCCCCAATATCATATTTCGGTTGTGAAATTGAGGTCACTGCTGGTCGCGTTACAATAGCGAACTTAGTGTTATTTGATGTAACGACTTCAAAGTCATCAGGTACTTTAACACCCTTATCAATCATGTAATTCATAATGCCTAAGGCAACTTCGTCATCATAAGTAATCGCAGCCGTTGCCTTAGCAGCAGTAACACGTTCAGCTACCTGCATTCCTGCTGCGTAATCTTGATGTGATGTAAAGACTAATGATTCATCGTAGTCAATCCCCATCTCTTCCAACGCATCCTGATAGCCCTTCAAACGATACTGCTTATTGATCGCATGCGTTAGCGGTCCAATAACCAATGCAACCCGTTGGTGACCATTTCTAATCAACGCTTTAGTCGATTCTCTAATAGCTGCTACATAGTCAATATTGACACTTGGCAAGCTACCATCACTTGTCAAAAAACCCGCTAAAACAACCGGCGCATCGACACTAGCAATGGTATTAAGTACTTCGCGATCCAGTTCGTTGCCCATAAAGATAATGCCATCAACTTGTTTCGTTGCCAAATTGTTAACAGCCATCGTTTCACGAACAGGATCTTCGTCGGTATTCGTTAACAAAACGTCATAATGGTACATATTTGCTACGTCATCAATACCACGCGCTAATTCCGAATAGTACATATCTGTTACGTCAGGCATCACAACACCGATAGTCGTCGTCTTTTTTGAAGCTAATCCTCGAGCCACTGCATTAGGATGATAACCCAATTCATCAATAGCAGCCAATACCTTACGTTTTGTTGATTCCCTAACATTGGTATTGCCATTAACAACACGTGATACAGTCGCTAATGAAACACCCACGCGACTGGCAACATCATAGATTGTTGCTGATTGTTTTTTCTTCATAAATTCACTCCCAAATATTGATAATTTAATCGTTAAAATGCTTTTTTATTTTATACAATCATTATTATAACAAATTTTTCAAAATATGCAAACGCTTACAATGTTAACTAATTATTGTTTTCATGTTTTTTTCACGTTATTTACAAAAAATATCATACCATAATAAGCGTATAATGAAAGCACTTTATCATTTAGGAGTTATGTTATGAATCAAAGCAAGCTTAATGAATTGAATAACTGGCTACAACACAATAATCTAGACGGCGCGATTATCACGAACTATCATAGCGTTGCTTATTTAAGTGGTTTTGAATCTGATCCGATTGAACGCGTTTTGGCACTTGTCATACTCAGTGGTAAAAATCCATTTCTCTTCGGTCCAGCTTTAGAAGTCAACAGTATGCAAGAAAGTGGTTGGCCATATACTGCAATAGGCTATCAAGATCAAGAAAACCCATGGCGTAAACTGGCGCAACATATCCAAAACACTTCCAAAGGCAGTCAACGATTTGCAATTGAAGCCGATAATTTAACGGTGCATCGTTTAAATGCGCTTCAAAATGCACTCCCTACTGGTGATTTCAGTACAGATATTACTGAAAAAATTAACCAATTACGGCTGATTAAAACTTCCAGTGAAATCCAGCATATGTTAGCTGCTGGGCAAGATGCGGATCGCGCCTTTGAAATTGGCTTTCAAGCACTGCATGCTGGTGCTTCAGAATTAGAAGTCGCTGCGGAAATTGAATATCAATTGAAAAAAGTGGTGTGCCTAGCATGAGCTTTGACACTTTGGTTCAATTTGGTGATCACGCCGCTGATCCCCATGGTACAACTAGTAACCGGGCCTTGAAAGCCAATGAATTAGTTCTTTTTGACCTAGGTACAATGACGCAAAATTATGCTTCCGACGCGTCACGAACTGTCGCTTTCGGTGCTGTTCCAAAAGATATTCACGATATTTACGATGTTGTTTTGCATGCTCAGCAGGCTGCTCAACAACAAGCAAAGATTGGTATGACTGCCGGTGAGTTAGATCACATTGCCCGCCAAGTTATTGAAGAAGCCGGCTACGGCCAATATTTCAACCATCGCTTGGGACATGGACTCGGTTCTAGTGTTCATGAGTATCCTTCAATCATGCCTGACAGTCATCTGATCCTTCAAGAAAACATGGTGTTCTCAATAGAACCCGGTATCTACATTCCTGGTACTGCTGGTATCCGTATTGAAGATAGCGGCTATCTGAGTGCAAACGGCTTTATTCCCTTTACACAAACCACTAAAAATTTCACAGTTCTATAAAATAAAAACAACCGTGCATAACGGTTGTTTTTATATATTGAGTCGTTTTGCAATCGGTATTAATGCACCAGCAATCAATGGTACCAGAATAGCACCAGTGATAACTTCAAAGATACCATTAAACCAAACAATGCCAATCAACCACCCTAAAATATTGTGCGTTGGAATACCCGTAAAATTAGTCTGCATGATGCTAAAGCCAATTGTTGTTAAAATAACAACACCCACAGTATTAATCAAAGCAGCCAAAACACCTAAACTAGCTAAACCAACAGTTTGTTTACCAACATGTTGATTTTTAAAATATCGTTGATAGATAAAGCCAATCAATAGGCCAACTGCTACTCTTGGTAATAGTGCGGTAAACGGATTTTGAAACATTAACGAGCCAATTGATCCTGGTGTTGTCCAAGCAATATATAATGTTGTTAATCCCCAAAAGCCACCCAAAACGGCACCATATTTTGGTCCAACTAAAATGGCACCAATTGCAACAGTAAATTGAACAATCGTTGGTGCAGCACCAACGACAAAAGCGCCTAATGGTAGATAACCTAACCAACTAATAATGGATTGTACAAGGACAATTGCCATAAAAAAAGTTGTTATCATCAAATATATCGTTTTTCTATTTTTCATAAACTCTTCTCCATAACGCTTCATCGATTATAACATGTTACATTAAAACCCCTCAAATCATTTGCATACCAACAGATTTACCCGTATAATCTTATTGTTAAGCGCTTATAGTTTAACGGGATAGAACGGGGACCTCCTAAGTCCTTGATCCCAGTTCGAGTCTGGGTAAGCGCATAAATTACTTTATTAAGCGACGGATGTCGCTTTTTTGTGAAATCAACTACAATGATAAATAGTAACGAATACCATTATGATTGATGATATTTAATTTTTTAACAATCCTTGTTATATTTATCACATTAAGTGGTATAATACTATTTGTTGTTTAATTACATTTAGTTAGGAGAACGGGACTATGTTTAACATAGAAAAGCCCAAGGCACCCCTTGGCGCAATAATTTGGAAGAGTATTTGGTATGGATTCATCGCGGGAATGATTTCAGGTATGGTTAAGATTGGTTGGGAGGCCATTTTGCCACCTCGTACATTAGCACGCAATGCAACTAATCCACCACAACATTTACTCGAACAGTTGGGGATGTCACATGATACAACGCATGCGTTTGTTTATTATTCCACTGATCAAAAAGTATTTTATGTTGCATTAATTATTCACTTTGCCTTTTCATTGGTTTTTGCAATGCTATACCTCTTCTTAGCACAATTCTGGTCAAAGGTTACACTTTGGCAAGGTGCTTTATATGGTATCGCCATCTGGATTGCCTTCCATGTCATTATCATGCCTGCTATGGGAACTGTTCCACCAGCATGGCATCAGCCATTTGACGAACATTTCTCCGAATTCTTCGGTCATATTGTTTGGGCATGGTCAATTGCAGCAGTTGGTTTCTTCTTAGCTGCTAAAGACAAATCTAAGACATTGGTTAACTTATAATATAAAAAAGCAGTCACAATACATTAATTGTGACTGCTTT
>NZ_AEIZ01000010.1 GCF_000165675.1 Leuconostoc fallax KCTC 3537
CTGGTTGCGTCATCCCTAACGCACGCGCTATTTCCCGAGTTGTTGTTTGTTCATACCCATTTTTCAAAAATAAAGTTGTTGCCGCGTCCAAAATATGTGTCTTTGAATCACTCGCTACATGTAGCGTATCAGACATGTTCAACCTCCGATATATTTTTACTTTAATCTATCTTAGTGTTACTCTGCACTCCAATCATCAGGGTTTCGTGGTTTAATTCTTGTTGTGTCGCCCTCTTCATCTTCTGCCTCAGGTGCATCTGTGACGTACTGGGACAGTGTTGAGCGATTACCATTCTTAGAAAAAACACTCGTCGACTTGCTTCCTAATGATTTATTAATTCGATTCAAACGATTCAAAGTTGTTTGCTGAGCGTAATCATACTTATCGCTTTGAACGGCTTTAAAGCCCTCTGGTGTATAAAAGCGTAATAAGTTTTTCTGGTTTAAATTATCAGAAATTGCTAATTTTTGATTCACTTGTTTTTGTAATTTAGCAACGCGCTTTGCCGTCTTTTCGTCAGATCCATCAACAACCTGACCAGTCTTAGTATTCCATATTTTACCGGAAATAACAGCTAAATCTGGTGTAATAAAATCTTTATTTCGAAAAGCTACAAGTTGTTGATGCTGATCACTTAGCAGATCTTGCCCTAATTGCATGTAACGCTGTGTACTAATACCCAATAAATGTTCAACAGTAGGCGCAACATCTATCTCCCCGCCATAGGTATGGTTGACATGTCCGCCCTTATAGTTGGGAATATGAACAATGAAGGGTACGCGTTGTAAGTTAGTATTGTCAAGATCCGTCCATTCATTTGAATTTTTACCTAAGACACCTGCAAGGTACTTATTATCTGTATTAGAGATACCATAATGATCCCCGTACATAACCACCATCGAATTCTTATACAATCCCGATTTCTTCAAATACGTAAAGAATTCTTTTAATGATTGATCCAAATAATGATTCGTTAAGAAATAATTATCAACTAACTTAGATCCAGAGTTCGTTGTTTGAAAATTAGGGTCGCGATCAATCTTATCTAAATTATACGGCGTATGGTTGGTAACCGTTAAGAACTTTGCATAAAACGGTTGTTGCAACTTCTCAAGATAGGGTACAGAATCGTTAAACAACAATTTATCCTTAAGTCCCCAGCCAGTTGCTTTAACACCACTAATGTCAAAGTAAGAACTGTCAATAAAGTTCTGGTACCCCATGCGTTTGTAAACAACATTTCGCTGATAAAAAGTACCGTTATTACCATGGAAAACTGCGCTTGAATACCCAGACCGCTGATTTAAAATTGCGGGCATCGCTTGAAATGTCTGATTTTCACCAATTTTTGAAAACAACGAGCCTTGTGGTAAACCAAATGTTGACGTTTCTAACATGTTTTCAGCATCAGAAGTTTTCCCCTGTCCAACTTGATGGAAAAAGTTATCAAAACTAATCGTCCCCTGTTCGTTAACTAAACTATTTAAAAACGGTGTGATTTGTTGACCATTAATTTTTTTACCAATGACAAACTGTTGAAAACTCTCCAAATGTATCACAATCACATTTTTATTCTTAGCAATCCCATAATACTTAGCATTAGCATCCGCATGATGTTCTTTTACATATTCTTTAACCGATTGAAGCTCCTCGGGTGTAGCGCTTTTACGAATCTGGTTCGTTTTGTAGGTGTTAATCCCATCATAAATGGTAAATGGTCCAATTCCCAAATACTTCACCATATATTCTCGATCAAATTGGCGGGTCAATAATTGTGGTCGATCTATATCTGCCAAAAGAAGATTCACAGCACAAATGAATAATCCTAAACTCGTCATTGCTAGTGGGACCAGTTTGGGTACATGCTTATCCGAGAAACGAATTTTACGTATGACAAACAATACCAAAATAATGATGATATCTAACCAAAATAAAATATCATGGACCCCAAGAGCAATCGAACCAGCGACTTTTGAACCTTGATTGACTGCACTATACCCCAAAATAGTATTGACAGACATGAAGTCCGAAAATTCACGAAAATAAACGACATTCAAGTAAAGTAACATCGTTAAAATTAAATCGATAAGAATTAATGCGCCATAATATAGCACTTTTGGGCGAATAAATAGTGCCAAACTAAATATTAAAACCGTAAAGCCAATCGGATTGGCTAACATCAAGAATACTTGTAATGGATCTTGAACATGCAACCATTCAAAATCAGCACCGTACGCCAAAATTGTTTTCATGGTAAACAAAATAATCAACCACCAAAAAAACCAATTCGTGTATTGAGCTGTTTTTGCCAATTACTTGGTGCTAATGTTGTCGTCCAAAAATTTTGCAAAATTTTTTCATAATCTTTATTATACCAATATCATTCAAAATAATAATAAAACTTTGTTAAAATATAGACATGACAATTAAAATTAAACATGCCTATGGATTAGGTGAAATTCAACAAGATGCCCGTATGATTCGCCAAGCAGTCTTTGTTGAGGAACAAGGCTTTAGTGCACAAGATGAATACGACCATTTAGATAGTACTACAATTCACATCGTTGCCTATACGAATACCCAAGCCGTCGCTACTGCACGTCTACATGAAGAACAATTAGGTACATGGCATATCCAACGTGTTGCAACACTAGCTAGCATGCGTCATCAAGGTATCGGTCGCTTACTCTTTGATGAAATCGAAGCATTAGCGCCACAGTTTAACATTCATACATTAACTTTAGGTGCGCAGCTTCAGGCGCGTCATTTCTATGAGCAACTTGGCTTCAACAGTCATGGTGATATATTTTTAGATGCCAATGTACCACATATCGAAATGATTAAGCTCTTAAACAGATAAAAATACGCTGCCGTAGCAACGTATTTTTATTTTAAGCAACTATCCTTTTTTGTCATCATATGCAATTTCAACATGTAATCGATATGGCAACGTCACGGTCTGGAGCTCTCGTCGACCATTAACATGACTTGGACCGCCTAAAATGAGGACCGTAGCTGCAGCTAAATTATACTGAGCGGCTACAGTTTCAACATCCGTCAAACCAATTTTACGGACATAACCAACTGGCATTGCACGTAATTGATTGACCCCAGCCATTATAACGGTATCACTTGCTATCTTTTCAATAGTAAAATAAGGTACTAATGTTCCGGGATAATTGGCACTAATAGCACCTTCTTGCGCAATAATTGCACGTTGTGCCGTTTCATCAAGTTCACCAAAATCTTGATGCAATACACCACTCTCCTGTAAGGATTGGGCTAACATATCAATATTTCTTTGATGAATATCATTTATCTCTACCGATGCTTCCATCACATGATCGCGCTGATATAAGCCATGAATCGGCATAATAACTGCTCGCTTTTTTCTACTTTTTCTTCGTGTGGTCCACCAAGCAGTTTTTCCACATGCGGTGAAATATCCCACTTTGTTCGCTTATTCGTAAAGTAATATAAAATATTTAATATTACAAAATATAATAAACCAATAAATAAGCCAAGTAGCAACGTTCCACGTAACCAACGCCCATTATCGTAAAATCGCCAAGCAAGATAAAGTAAATACCATATACCACCTGCACCAACGATTGTATAAATACGCCCTCGCGTTTTACTAGCAGTTGTGAAATATCCCAAATAATGATTAACTAAGTCTAAAATTGTTAGCATTACTGGTCTCCTTGAGCATTAGCAGCATTTTGATTGTTGTTAACTGTAGAACTCGATTGCACTGAACTTGAAGATTGAACACTAGAACTTTGCGTATCACTTGCTGAACGATTTTGAACAGAACTACTATCCGCGGCCGATTGTTCACTATTAGCTGATGAGGATTGCGTCGAGTTGCTAGCTGATGATGTGCTGTCGGAAGTAGCACTACTTTGCGAAGAAGACTTGTCTTGTGATGCATCACTTTCACTACTTGACGTCTCATCATCATCGGTTGAACTGCTACTTTTTGAATTATCAGATTGTGATTCACCTGATGATAATGTACTGCTACTTCTTTGAACCGTTGTCTGCGATTGGACAGTACCACCCTCAGACGTGCCAGTTGCCACGTTAACTGCTAAATTGGCAGCACTAATTGCGACAACTAATGACACAATAGCTGATGGTGTTAAAAATGGGGGTGTTCGATAAGCCATATTCGTTTCCTTATAAATTACTTCTCAAAATTGCAATTTCTATTTTAGTGTAGTTACTATTATACGCATTTCTGGGTTAAACAGAGATAAAATACAAACGAAAACCCGCAAATAATTGCGGGCGGACCAGTTTATAAAATATTTTTGGGAGATTTTTATTTTTTGGGAGATTGAGATTGGAGAGAGAGAAGTCCGTTGATTCGTTTTTGTATCAACTTTTGTTGATGGTTATACTATAATAGGTGTAAATTAAACGAAAATAAAAAGGACGGTATCACTATCATGACAGCATATAAAACTTATTTAATTGATCTAGATGGGACGATTTATCACGGTCAGAAACGCTTACCCAGTGGTAAACGCTTTATTGAACGTTTAAAAGAATCCAATGCGCATTATTTATTTGTCACGAATAATTCAACTTTAACAACTGCTGATGTGGCTAAAAATCTCTCCGAAAATCATGATATTCCGACCACTGCAGACCAAGTTTATACGAGCGCTTTAGCCACTGCTGATTATCTTAAAAGTCATGCCGAGCCAAACCAAAAGCGCGTCTTTATGGTCGGTGAGGCAGGACTAGGTGAAGCACTGACAAGTAGAGGTTTTGAACTTGTCAATGACGAACAGGCTGATTTTGTTGTCGCTGGATTAGACCGCCAATTCACTTATGAAAAATTAACAACAGCTACTTTAGCCATTCAAAACGGTGCCCAATTTATTGCAACTAATCGCGATACGAATTTACCGAATGAACGTGGTATGTTGCCTGGTGCTGGTTCTTTGATCGCCGCCATTGAAACAGCTACTGCAACACACCCTGTTGTTATTGCTAAGCCAGAACTTCCCATCATGACTGGCGCATTGGCTCTTGCTAATGTCGCACCTAGTGAAGCACTTATGGTTGGTGATAACTACAACACAGATATTCTAGCTGGTATTAATGCACATATCGATACTTTATTAGTTTATTCAGGCGTATCAACGCCGGAAGAAATTGCAAAAGTTTCAACAAAGCCAACATATACTGTCACAACATTAGACGAGTGGAAAATTTGATTTTCCGCTTTTTATTTTACACATCATAAAAAAGCCACGAACAGACTGTACACTCGTCTCAGAACCCACAAAATAAATAATATCGTGCAGTTCAATAACAGAATAAGGACCAGGTGAGATGACTAACTCACCTTCATGCATAATAGCAACCAAAGTGGCACCCGTCTTTTGCCAGAAATTCATATCCCCAATAGATTGTCCTAATTGAGGTGATACTTCCGACATTTCTAATTCATAAGGTGTCAACGGATTATGCCGTTGCATTTGTTCTGTTCTTTCCGTTAATTTAACGAGAATATTGGAAAGATGTGTTAATTCTTGTTTTTGGTTTTCAATACTTGTATGTACATCATCTTGTAATTGCTTCAAATCTGATGATTGCTGCATCTGGCTGATAAATGCTTTGGCTTTATCTCTTGATGTAATGGTTACACCACTACCCTGTTGTGTGCTAACAATACCCAAATCAGCAAGAATACTAATCGCTTTGCGCGCCGTTTCAGAAGACACACCATACGTCGTTGCTAATGTAGAGCGTGCATGTAATTTTGTACCAACGTCAATTTGACGATTGATAATTTGTTCAGCAATCAAATATGCAATTTGCCGATATCGTGGTTGTCTGATTTTTTTCATAATTAATTCATACCATATCTCTTGTCTATTTACAATCAATTCTATAAATTTGACACAAAGTGACAACTTGTGTAAAATTTTAAGTGGTCACTTTATCTTTTACAAAAAGGATAAAGTAGAGTAATTTGGAGGATGTATGCCTAAAGTAGAAATAAAACACTTAACAAAAATATTTGGCAAACGAATTAAACCCGCACTAGAACTTGTTAAACAACGCGTCTCTAAGAATGAAATCTTAGAACGTACCGGCAGTACCGTCGGTGTTTACGATATCAATATGTCTATTAACGAAGGTGAAATTTTCGTTATTATGGGATTATCCGGATCTGGAAAATCGACATTAATTCGGCTACTTAATCGACTAATTGAGCCTACCTCAGGTACCATGATGATTGATGGTTCTGACATCGCAAAGCTCAATAAGAAAGAAATGATTGAAGTTAGACGTAAAACAATGAGCATGGTGTTCCAAAATTTTGGACTATTTCCACATCGTACTATTTTAGAAAACACAGAATATGGTCTAGAAGTGCAAGGTGTTCCCGTTAAAGAACGTCGTGAACGTGCTGAAAAGGCCTTAGCTAACGCTAAACTATTGGACTTTAAAGACCAGTACCCTGACCAATTATCAGGTGGTATGCAACAACGTGTCGGCTTAGCAAGAGCTTTAACAAACGACCCCGAGATTTTATTAATGGATGAGGCTTTCTCTGCTTTGGATCCATTGGTGCGTCGTGAAATGCAAGATGAATTGCTTGATTTACAAGCCAGTGTTCAAAAAACGATTATCTTCATTAGTCATGATTTAAATGAAGCGCTTCGTATCGGTGATCGCATTGCCATCATGAAAGATGGTCAACTCATGCAAGTTGGTACTGGTGAAGAAATCTTGACACAACCAGCTAATGAATATGTCCGCTCTTTCGTTGAAGATGTTGATCGTTCTAAAGTGCTGACAGCTGAAAACATTATGATTCCAGCATTAACAGCAAATATAGAGGTCGATGGTCCTACTGTCGCCCTACGAAAAATGATGGCAGAAGAAGTTAGTGGGTTAGTTGCTGTTGATCGTCATCGTCATTTACATGGTTATTTATCTTCGGATAGCGCTATTGAAGCACGTCGCGAGAAGGTACCATTGAAGGATGTTTTGGATAAAATGCCGTCAGTGAGTCATGATACAGTTATCATGGACCTAATGCCTTTGATTTACGATTCTCCTACCCCATTAGCTGTTACTAAAAATGACAAATTAATTGGTGTTATTATTCGAGGCCGTGTGTTAGAAGCATTGGCAGATAGTACATCAGACGAGGAGGAGACGATCGATGTTTAATATTCCTAAAATACCATTGGGACCTTGGGTCAAAGACGGTGTTGATTGGTTAACAGATAATTTAAACGGTTTCTTTTCAGCTATTCAGCATGCTGGCCAAACGGTTATGGATGGCTTGACAACCGGTTTAACTGCAATACCAATACCAATCATGATTATTGGTATAACATTAATCGCTGTCCTTACTGCAAACAAGAAATTTGGCTTTCCTATCTTTGCTTTCTTTGGCTTAGTTCTAGTCGCTAACCAAGGTTTGTGGGAAGACCTAATGAACACGTTAACTTTAGTTGTTATGGCCAGTGTGATTTCACTGATTATCGGTGTACCACTAGGTATTTTAGCCGCTAAATCTGACCGTGCACGTGCCATTATTCAACCAATACTAGATTTCATGCAGACAATGCCTGGTTTCGTCTATTTGATACCAGCCGTTGCATTCTTCGGTATTGGCGTCGTACCAGGTGTTTTTGCCTCAATTATCTTCGCCCTACCGCCAATGGTACGCATGACTAATTTAGGTATTCGACAAGTACCAACTGATTTAGTCGAAGCCGCTGATTCATTTGGTAGCACACCGTGGCAAAAATTAATTAAATTAGAATTACCAACTGCTAAGAATACAATTCTTGCAGGTGCTAATCAAACTATTATGCTAGCGTTATCCATGGTTGTGACTGCCTCAATGATTGGTGCGCCTGGACTTGGTCGTGGTGTTTTGGCAGCTGTTCAGCATGCTGACGTTGGTTCAGGTTTCGTCAATGGTCTGGGCTTGGTTATTTTGGCCATTATTATTGACCGCTTCACTCAAAAACTCAGTAGCAATTCACGGCAACAGTCTGATAGCAGGTCACCGATCAAGAAATGGTTAGTTTTAGCTACGGCCATTGTCATGATCGGTAGTGGTGTTGTCAATCACTTAATGTCAAATCAAAGTACTGGTAAACAGGTTAACCTTGTTTATGTTGAATGGGATTCAGAAGTTGCTTCTAACAATGTCTTAGCAGAGGCAATGCGCCAGCATGGCTATAAAGTTAACATGACGCCGCTGGACAATGCTGTTGTATGGCAATCAGTCGCCAGTGGTCAAGCAGATGCTTCAATCTCTGCTTGGTTACCTAATACTCATAAAGCATTAGCCCAAAAATACAAAAATGATGTCACAAATCTTGGCCCTAACCTTAAGGGTGTTAAAACCGGCCTTGTCGTGCCTGACTATATGGACGTTAATTCAATCGCCGATTTATCTAATCAAGCTAACAAAACAATTACCGGTATTGAACCTGGTGCCGGTATTATGACATCTACAAATAAGGCTATGAAAGACTATAGTAATTTATCAGATTGGAAATTAACTTCTTCTTCTTCTGGTGCAATGGCTATTGCCTTAGAGCGTGCCTATAAGAATCATCAAGATATTGTCATTACTGGTTGGTCCCCACACTGGTTGTTTAGTAAATATAAGTTAAAGTACTTAGAAGATCCAAAACAATCAATGGGTAAAACTGAAAACATTGAAACAATCGTTCGTAAAGATCTTAAGCAAGATAAGCCGGACGTCTATAAGATTTTCAATAATTTCCATTGGACTTCTCAAGATATGCAATCTGTTATGTTAGATGTTCAAAACGGTAAGTCACCCGAACAAGCTGCTAAAAATTGGATAAGCCAACATAAATCCGAAGTTGATAGCTGGTTCAAATAATTAAATGATTGCAATAAAAAAACTACCTTAATCATTAAGGTAGTTTTTTATATGCTCATAATATTACATTACTTTTGTATCGACATATTTTGGTCGATAGAATAACGCATAAAGTATTGCACAGATAACTGGAATAATTGCGCAGACGATATATAGTTGACGGAAACCTAATATCGCATGTAAATCACCCAAAACGTAAGGACCAACCCCTAAGCCTAAATCTAGACCAATAAAGTATGTGGATAATGCAATACCAATACGGTGGCTTGCCACTAACTTCAAAACAATGGCCTGTCCATTAGACATAAATGTACCATAACCCAAACCAATAAATGCACCAGCCACTAACAACACTATACCATCAGTCGTAGCTGCCAAGACAAGTAATCCAAGTGCCAAGAAAATGTAACTTGGATACATGACATAATTTTCACCCTTTAAATCAAAGATTCTACCAGACATTGGTCGTGTTAATGTTACCACTAATGCGTACACAACGAAGAAGAATGAGCTGATGCTAACCAAATTGATTTCTTCGGCATATGAAGAAAGGAATGATAGCACGCTTGAGTAAGAAAGTCCCATTAAGAAACCGATTGCAGCAATAAACAATGCTTTTGATTCAACAAAACTACTAAAAGTCCACTTTTTCAAGCTTTCTTTGTGTTCATCTGTTAACTTGATATTAGTGATTTTGATACTAAATATAGCAATTGTAGATAACAGAATTAAAATTGATGAGAAAATAACAATAAAATCAAAGTTAGTTGTGCTTAACAAAATCAAACCAATGAACGGTCCAATTGCAGCAGCCAAACTTGTACTTAAGCCATAATAATTAATTCCCTCACCCTTTTTACGTTCGGGAATATAAGCTGTCACAATTGCATTTGCAGCAGTTGAAGTCATACCGTAAGCAAATCCGTTAAGTAATCTGATGAGATACATCACAGATATTGAAGGAATAAACAAGTACGCAATTGTCGTCACTAGATAGAAAATTGCACCTGCACGAACAACGAACTTCCGTCCCCATAACTCTAATTGTTTTCCCATAATGAGACGGGCTAACAGCGTACCAATAATATAAATACCAGAAGCAAATCCGGCTTCTGCAAATGATGCGTTTAACTGGTCATGTGCAATAACTGCTATGATAACCATCAATAAGTAATACACAAGGTAGACAATAAAGTTGATAATCGTAATGCTAATAAAGCCCTTATTAAATAATTTTTCTTCCATACTTCCAATCTCAATCCAATAATTATTTTTTACCGACACAATACACTAACTATAAAGCGTTAGGTCGGGCATAATTTATTGCATACGACTAAGTTATCGTGTCTTAACACAGTAACATCATTATCCATGACCACAATCATTCCTCAAGGTACTTTCTACAAATTTTCACTGAAACATTTTTATTTTTCAGTAAACACCTTTATAAAGATACCACTTTTTCACAAATAATAAAGTAAAAGTTACAATAAAAAATAATTTTTTATCATTTTTGTTATTTTTGTTGCAAGGAGACCACAACATGCATTAGAAATTTCCTATATGAAATAAGTTTCTGTTAGGCTTTTGCTTGTGAAATTATTTATCTATTCATTTGATACAGTTACAAATAACTTCATTGTTTTTTATCTTGTGCCAGTAATAAACGTTGCCTGAGTTTTTCATCAGCTGCTGTAATGTATAGCCCATATATACCACGTTTTAATAAAACATCGATAACATTGAACATCAGTCGTTGTTTAACCCACGCAATTTTTTCCGGATGCGTTAAATCGGGACGCTTTTTGTATATTTCAGTGTGCGTCACTTTATTTGGATTAACAATCATACAATCATGCTGTGCATCGTATTCAAAAGGTGGTCCGAGTATCACGCCAACGTAATTCAAGTCAAAACCTTGAACCGTATAAATGGAGCCCACTTCATGAATTGATGCGGGCCTTTGTGCCCATGGTGTTGGCTGAATATCATACTCATCCCAAGGTAAATCAAAGTCATCCATATACACATGGTGTTCATTTTGATTTTTGCGTACAAACCCTGTTGTCGCCACAATTCTGGATAAGCCCACTCGCTTATCACAATCTTGGATTTGCTGATACATATCTATCGCACGACGATAAATACGCAAGTCATAACGACCAGTTTCTGACGGTAATGGCAATATGTTACCGTCACTCAATGCATTTACCCAATTCATAACACTTGCCGGCGCCTGCATACGATATTGCATCGTCAAGTTAAAATATCGTGTGTGGTATGGTGCTAATATTTGATTTAAAAGGTGTTGATCCCAATACATCTTGGTCTGCATAACTTGCTTAAAATCAAAAACCACAATAACAACTTTAGCTAATTTTATAATTTCATCTAATTGATTCTGTTGTGTAAACTTAATATATGGTTCTGGTTTTGATAATAACAAATGGCCCTCATCAATCACAACAACATCATATTTTTGCCGTTGTTTATGTGCTTGGTTAATTAATGAGGTTGGCCGAACATAATCTTTTTTCCGTAATGCTGGCAATGTTGCTGCCAATTCTTGATAAACTTTTAGCAGTTCTGGATGATTAACTGTAAAAACATTATTGGTTCGAAAATACGGGCTCGTTGTATCTTGACGACCTTGTTGTATTTTTTGAAATAATTTAGTTAATATCACACTTTTTCCTGTACCTGCTTCACCTGATATAACACCTACCGCATGTGTTGATTGAGTGTCTTGTAAATGATGGTTGATAAACGTTTCAATTTGGTCTAATTGGGTACTTTGCTGATCAGTGAGTTGATCAACATTAAATTTTTTTAGCGTTAAATCTTTTCTTGTCATAATTCTTAGTATACCGCACATAAAAAAGCATAATTCAAAGGATACGTATCAACGTTTCAATTTAAATTATACTTTTAAATGACTTATTTATTTTTATTAGCTTTACGCGTTGCACGACGTTCTTCACGTTGGGCAATACGACGATCCATTTGGTTTTTGCGTTGAATGGCATTTTTGATACGACGCTTATAGCCTGGCTTAACATTTTTCTTTTTCTTTTTTACCATGCCAACCATTGTTGGGTCTAACTTTTTTGTTGTTGCAACACGTTGTGTTCGTGCCTTTCGGTCTTTGATGTCAACAATCTCATCCCCACGAATTTGCTTAGGCTTGAATTGAATACCCAAATTCTCCAGTTCCACAACTTCGTCTTCTTCATCAGGACCGTACAATGTAATAGCCAGTCCCGATAAATTATTACGACCTGTTCGACCAACACGATGTACAAAGAACTCTAGCTCGGAAGGAATGTCATCGTTAATCACATGAGAAACACCTTCAATATCAATGCCTCGTGCAGCTAAGTCCGTGGCCACAACGTATTGGAATTCCAAATTCTGTACTTGCTTCATAGTACGACGACGTTCACGTGGCGCAATGTCCCCATGAACTTCAGCAACCTTAAGCCCACGACCGCGTAGATTTCGGGTTAATGCCTTCGCGCGCTCTTTTGTATTTGTAAAAATCAAAGCCAAATAAGGATGTCCAATTGTTAATAACTTATAGATAATATCATCTTTATCCGCCGATTTTGTTGGAATCAACCAGTTATCAATAGTGTCGGCAATCACTGTATCCACAGGAATAGCTTCAAAGCGTGGATTATCCATATACTTCTTTAAAAATGGCTTGAGCTTTTCAGGCATAGTAGCACTAAATACTAATGTCTGTAAATCATCAGGCATGGCAGAAGCAATGGCATCAACCTCGTTAAGGAAGCCCATATCCAACGTCATATCTGCTTCATCCACAACCAATGTTCTAACATGATGTAACTTAAGCGCCTGCGAATCGACCAAATCTTTAATTCGTCCAGGCGTTCCAATAACGATTTGTGGTTGCTGATTACCTAATTGCTTAATCTGACGGGCCTTATCAGTACCGCCAACATAATCTGCAATACGTATATCTTCATCAAGTTGCTCTGCTAATGCTTTAGCAGCACGCGTAATTTGGTCAGCTAACTCTCTTGATGGTGTTGTGATAACTGCTTGTACTTCATTTGCATCAAACACGATACGATTAAAAATCGGAATTAAGAAAGTATGTGTTTTACCTGATCCAGTTTGAGATTGCCCGACAACATCACGCCCTTTTAATATATCCGGAATTAATTTTAACTGTACTGGTGTTGGTTGTGTAAAGCCAATTGCTGTCAAACCTGAAATGAGATCAGGTTTTAAATTAAATTGTCCAAATTGATTTGCCATAAATTTCCTCAGTCTATTGTGATTCTTATTATTTGATTCATGCCTTTAGTAATGCTGTTTCCACAGCTTGAATTAAACGTTCAATGTCTTCACGACTTTGTGCCCAAGCACCAGACGCCATTGGATGTCCACCGCCTTCAAAGCGATTTGCAATTTTATTAATGACAATTGAACGAGAGCGTAATCTTACGCGATAATTACCTTCATCTTGTTCTTCAAAAATTGCCCAAGCTTTAACTGTATCAATTTTTGAAGGTAAAGAAACAGCAAATGATGTGCCCGCTTCACCAAGATTAAATTGCTTAATGAGTTCACGTGTAAGAATCACATAAGCAAAACCTGAAGGCAAAATAGTAACATTTTGTAAAATATATCCTGATAATTTAGCCGCGTTTTCTGATATTGTTGTCATATTATAATGAATTTTGGCATAATCAAAATCATACTTAAACAATTCAGAAACAACTCTAAACGTCTCGGAATCATTACTATACATAAATCGGCCAGTATCACCAATAATACCAATATACAATAGTCGAGCTGCTTCTGCTGTCATAGTTAACTGAGGGCGAAGCGCTTCATAAAATTCATAAATCATAGTACTAGTCGCCGATTGACCTTCTTGGACCCATTGCCAATCACCAAAAGGATCATCATTTGGGTGATGATCAATTTTGATAACTGCTTGTCCTTCAGGCCAACGCTGGTCATCAACACGTGGCGCATTCGCCGTATCGGTTACAATAACTAACGCCTTATGATAGGCACCATTAGGCACAGCATCCATAAATGTCTCTGATTCGCTAATCCAAGACAACCCTGGCACGGCCTTACCCACAGCGTAAATCTTTTTTCAGGAAAACTGGCTTGTAACAATGCCTTCAACCCCAATTGTGAACCAAAAGCATCTGGATCAGGGCGTTGATGGCGATGAATAATAATCGTATCGTAACGCTTAATTTGTTCTAAAATTTCTTCTTGAATGGTCATAAATTAACTTTCTACTTCAATATGGTTAGCTTCCATTATAGCATTTAAAATAAGCTAACTTCCTCAAATGTACTGGATCGTAAATTACTCATAGATATGCCTAATAAACGGATTGAAAATGGCATTGATAGGTTTTTATCGAAAATATTCAATGCCTCTCTGACTAATACTTGCTGATCTAATACCCAAGGCTCATGGTGCGTTAAAGATCGCGTTAATGTATTAAAGTCAGCATCACGAATCTTAATATTCAAGGTGCGACCAACAACCTTTTGCTGTCGTAAACTGATAATCATTTTATCTGCTAATTGACCAAAAGCGTTTTGTACTTGAGCCTCTGTATGTAAAAAACGGTCGAATGTTGTTTCTTTTCCTACAGATTGGCGCTGGCGCTGCCATTTCACCTCACTAAAATTCATACCACGTGCCTGTAAATATAGGTGTTCTCCAAATTTACCAAATTGTGCACGTAACATTTCTTGTGATAGTTGTCGTAGTTGACGACCATCATGAATGTCTAACTGGATTAATTTTTCCTTGGTTTTTTGACCGACACCGCGAAATTTATCAATGGGCAGTGCATCAATAAATTCTAACATATTGCTATGGTTAATAACGGTTACGCCATTTGGTTTATTATAGTTAGAACCCAATTTCGCAAGTAATTTATTATGCGACACACCAACTGAACTTGTCAGATGCGTGGTTTTCAGAATTTCATGCCTAATTTGAGCAGCAATTGTCGCGCCACTAGTCGCATAGTGACTGATATCCAAGTAAGCTTCATCAAAGGCAACTGGTTCCACTTTTGGTGTGAATTGGTAAAAAATATCATGAATCTGTTGAGATACCGCTTTATATTTAGTAAAATCTGCCGGCCAAAAAATAGCATCTGGCGCTAAACGTTTAGCCTCAGCTGCACTCATAGCAGAATGAACACCAAGACGGCGTGCTAAATAGTTAGCAGTTGCAACAACACCTCGTCCACCCGATTGTGCTGGATCTCGCGAAATAATTAGCGCTTTATGTCTCAATTGTGGATGATCGCGCATTTCAATTTGTGCATAGAAGGCATCTAGGTCAACATGCAATATTTTACGACGATCAACAGTCCGTAAGAAGTCTGCCATCATTACTCCTACTTACATAACAAAATATTATAAACGACCACCTAAGGAAAAATAATTTGTCCTTTTTTGGCCAGTTTTAAATAAAGTTGTTGTGATAGTTGCCACCAAAAATAACCAAATAACATCGCCCCAATTAAAGTCGAAAGTGCAATTCCTCGTTGTAATTGTGCTAATAAAATACCAATCCAAATCAAGAACATCACACCCATCACAATGTATTGCGCTGATTGTGACCGCACCATTTTTGGAAAAATCAGTGTGAAAAACACACTAAATATTTCAAACCACCACGTCACCAACAGATTAGGTATCGTATCACCAATCTGTAACCCATTATCCCAATGGACATTAATGATAACAGTTAATAGCATGACAATTGGTAACAACAAACCTTGCATAAGCAAGAACCACATTGCCGCCACCTGAAAACGCACGAGATATAAAAAGCTTGCCACTAGTAACGTCATAATAATAGCAACTGGATAATGTGCTAATAAGCCACCTATGGTACTAAAAAGCATTAAAATCCGTGGTGTATACTCCTGTGTCACAACACTTGATAAATCATCAAGTAGCAACATCATATGGCTCCCGAGACGTACAATTAAAGCCAATACTAAGAAAAGGCCAAAAAAAATCGGGATCAATACTTTTCTGGTTCTATCTTTTGAAACTAACACAATAACGCTTCACCTCTTTAATAACCCAAAGACATTGTAATATTAATTTTTTTTAAATATAATTGCGTCTTTATAACCATAATTGTAGCATTATAAGCAGTAGTTCTTAACAAAAAATATTGAAACAGTGGGTTTTAATCTTGGCTTTAATTATATCAATTATTCTAATGTTAGTTGTTGGCATTTTTTCAGGTATTTTAGGCGCCTTATTGGGCTTAGGTGGTGGCATCATTGTTACGCCCATTTTAGTCATTGGGTTTAATTTACCGATTCACTATGCGATTGGTGCAAGTATTATTGCTGTCATTGCCACTAGTTCTGGTGCTTCAATTGCTTATCTTAAAGACGATATGCTCAATTTGAGGATGGCTATGTTCTTGGAAATTTTCACAACGATTGGCGCATTAGCTGGCGCTCTACTTGCTATCTTTTTCAAAGCTATTTGGTTAAACTTCTTATTCGGTATCTTACTTGTGTACCAAGCCTATCGGATGTGGCGAAAATTACATAGTAAAAAAGTTGATGCACCTTCTACCAAAGAAGATCATTTTGCCCAGAAAATGCAACTTAATAGTTCTTATTTTGACAAGTCAACCCACCAACAGATTGACTATAAAGTTGAGAATGTTGCTGGTGGCGCATTAGCTATGATCTGGGCAGGTATTGCTTCTGGATTACTGGGTATCGGTAGCGGCATGTTCAAAGTTTTTGCAATGGATACCGTCATGAAAATGCCTCTAAAACCATCAAGTGCGACATCAAATCTAATGATGGGTGTTACCGCCGCGACAAGTGCTTTAGTCTACTTTTTTAATGGTACAATAAAAGCCAATATCGCTGTTCCCATTGCTTTAGGTATATTATTGGGTGCGACGATTGGGGCGCGTCTGATGCCACACATTCCTGCTAAAAGACTACGCCAACTCTTTATACCAGTTGTGGGTATTGCTGGTCTGCAACTCCTATTAAAAGCATTTAACATTACGTTATATTGAGGCTAATCATGGAAGAAAGAAAAGATTTAGAACGTGAAATCGGTATTATTTTACGTATTGGTGTGCTTTTATCAGTAATTGTTATGATACTTGGTTTTAGTCTTTATTTATTATCTGGCGCTCATACTGGTTTTAAATACAATACATGGCCCACTAATTTTGGTACAATAGTTCTTAGTTCCTTACGTCTAAAGCCAGGCGCTTTGATGATGCTTGGATTATTTTTATTAATTCTAACACCCATCTTACGTGTTATCGCGTCTATCATTTCATTTGCAAGAATTAAAGATTGGCAATATGTCATTATCACAAGTATTGTCTTATTTATTTTGATTATTGCTATAAGTATTGGCGCATTAATTTAGGAGAAAACATTAGCCCCCATGCGAAATCAAAAAATAACCAAAGCCGCAGCGATCGTTACAAACCAAGAACCCACAAAATACGTAATATTTTCATTACTATTCTACTTGTCTTACTTATTGCAGGTAGTGCCTTGGGTTACCTTTTATATCGTAATGCCAAGTCAACGATAGACAATGTTTATAGTGGCACTGGATTAACAAAAAGTCGAAACGTATCCAAGGTAATCAAACAAGGAAAACCTTTTTCTGTTTTGCTTATGGGAACTGATACTGGTGCCTTAAATCGTAACTATAAAGGCCGTACCGACTCGATGATGGTGTTGATTGTTAACCCTAAGAAAGAAAAAACAACATTAATTTCTATTCCACGTGATGCAATGATTGCCATCGTGGGTTATGAAGATACTTTCCCGCAAAAGATGAACGCAGCATATGCTTATGGATCTGCTGCAACAGCTATCAAAACTGTGGAAGCTTACCTCAATATCCCAATTGACTTTTATGCCATGGCTAACATGGGTGGTTTGGAAAAAATGGTTGATCAAGTTGGTGGTGTTGAAATTAAATCACCACTTACCTTTACTTATACCCCAGATGAAGATGAAAGTCCCGCTACTTATAAATTCACCAAGGGCAGTGCATCATACGAATATGCTTCTGATGGTAAGCATTTTACTAAGCACACTGTAATGGATGGTAGTGCCGCGCTTGCCTTCTCTAGAATGCGTTACGATGATCCTGAAGGTGACTATGGCCGTCAGAAACGTCAAAGACTAGTCTTGCAAGCCCTAATGAAGAAGGCAGCTAATGTAACCAATCTGCTCAATGAAAAATTCATGAATTCCGTACAAAAGAATATTATGACTGATTTAACATTTGGTGATATGAGCAATATTGCAACTAAATATATCAAGGCTAAAAATAACGTTGTCACCGATCATTTGCAAGGTACCACTACGTCATATCCAGACGCAACTACTGGTGCATCAGTATCTTATGAAATTGTTTCAACGTCAGAAAAGCAACGGATCACCAATAAAGCACGTAAAGCACTTGGCCTTGAAGCCAAAACCACTGGTAGTATGTTTGGTGGCGAAGTGCCATCTACACTGGCTAGTATCGCTGAATCATTACAAGCTTCTAGTGATGGTACATCATCAAGTTCAAGTACTGATAGTAGTTCTAATACAACATTACCCGTTGATCCTAGTACCAGTCCTGCACAGTAGTCTTAAAATAAGCAAACTAAAAACGCCTTTCAAAGGCGTTTTTAATTTGCTTATTGTTTATCTAAACCAATATCATAATCATCATCTGCCATGGCTTCGACCTCACCAATCAAATAACCATTACCAACACCAGAGAAGAAATCATGGTTAGCAGTAGATGTTGAAATACCATTCATTACAACAGGATTCACATCTTCGGCACCATCTGGGAACATTGGCTCTTGACCCAAGTTCATGAGCGCTTTATTTGCGTTATAACGTAAGAATGTCATAACGGAGTCAGTCCAACCGATTTCGTCGTACAGTTCATGCGTAAACTTTTCTTCATTTTCGTATAATTCAAATAGTAAATCATACATCCAACTTTGCAATTCACTTTGTTCATCTTCTGATAACTGATTAAAGCCGATTTGGAATTTATAACCAATATACGTACCATGAACAGATTCATCACGAATAATCAATTTAATGATTTCAGCCACATTTAACATTTTATTATGACCAACAAAATAAAGTGGTGTATAGAAACCAGAATAGAATAAGAATGTCTCTAAGAACACTGATGCAACTTTCTTTTGTAAAGGTGTTCCATTATGGTAAATATCATTAATACGTTGCGCTTTGTACTGCAGATATTCATCATTATCAGCCCACTCAAAAACTGCTTCTATTTCAGCCTTATCATTCAAAGTTTCGAAAATAGAAGAATATGATTTGGCATGAACAGATTCCATAAACTGAATATTATTGAGTACTGCTTCTTCCTTTTGGTTAACGGCGTCTTTCTTTAATTCAGCCATACCATCTTGAGATTGCAGCGTATCTAATGTTGTTAAACCACCAAAAACTAGATTCAAAACTTTCTTTTCTTCAGCACTCGTATCACGCCAATTCCGTAAATCGTTTGAAATAGGGACACGTGTATCCAACCAGAACTGTTGTGTTAGCTTTTCCCAAGTAGCCTTATCTAGCTCGTCTTCAATGTTATTCCAATTAATTGCTACATACGAATTTTTTTGAATGTGTTCCATATTTATTCCTCAATTATCGTTTTTATTTTGTCATAAATACGCTGAGCATCAAACTTACTGCCACGTAGTTCATAACTCGCAATCATCGGTACCTGATACTTTTCAGCATATCGATTAGCTGTTAAGTTAAATTGTACATTAAAATTACGATTACCTGAACCAACAATGCCACGTAAATACTTTAAATTTTGAGAAAATTCAATATATTCACCTAAAGCATTCGTAAAAATTTCCTTCACTTCCGGACCCGTTCCTGTACCACCAGTTAAATAAGTTGGTACGAGTGCAATAAACGGAACTGTTTCTTGTTCAAATTCTGTTTCTTCACCAATTAATTTGGTATTGAGTTCATCACCATGGCTTTCTGCAACAGTGCGTAACTTCTCAACAAAGGACTTTGTATTGCCTTCCGTCGATGCATATAAAATGTTTATTTTTCCCAACGGTACTTCCCCCACTTACTTGTCTATTTATCAATTAATATTTGTCCAAGGCTCCCCCAAATATACATTAAATAGAGCAGCTCTCACATTCATTAACACCAGTCTCTTGATTATCATCGGTAAAAGTTCTCACGTAATACAAAGACTTAATGCCCTTGTTAAACGCATAATGACGTAGAATCGTCAAATCACGCGTTGTCATCTTAGGTGTCTTATCTTTCCACTCGTATAACTCTTGAGACAAGGTAGAACGCATAAATAATGTCAGAGCCATACCTTGATCAATATGTGCTTGAGCAGCAGCATAAACATCAATCACCTTACGCATGTCAGTATCATAAGCTGAGACGTAGTAAGGCATTGTTTCATTGCTCAAACCAGGCGCTGGATAATAAACTTTACCAATCATACCCTCTTGACGTTCTTCGATTTTGTTAACAATTGGCAATAAAGTGGCAGTTGTATCATTAACATAAGAAATTGAGCCTGTTGGTGCGATAGCATGACGGTAAGCATTATAAATACCATAAGTCATCACATCTTGTTTTAACTGTTCCCAATCAGCTTTCGTTGGTAAATGATGTTGTGCGAATGCGCGACGTACTTTATCTGTCTTAGGCATCCAATCCTGTGACAAGTATTGGTCAAAATACTGACCAGTTGCGTAATCGGACTTTTCAAACTCATAAAAATTTTCTTGGCGTTCTTTAGCAATTTTCATTGAAGATTGCAAAGAATAATAATTAAGCATCATAAAGAAAGTGGATGTAAAGTCTAATGACTCTTCATCACCATAGTACATTTTGTGTTGCGCGAAATAAGCAGCTAGTCCCATAGCCCCCAAGCCAATAGCGTGTTTTTCACGATTGCCTTCTAAGACTGAAGGTACAACATCCAAATTAGATGAATCAGACACAAAAGTTAGGGCTCTCACCATTGCATCTACTGACGTTGCAAAGTCGTCAGTTTGCATCATGTTCACAATATTAATTGAGCCTAAGTTACAACTAATATCTGATCCCATTTCTGTGTATTCCTGTTCATTATTAATAACAGATGGGCGTTGCACCTGCAAAATTTCAGAACAAAGATTTGATGAGATAATCTTACCAAAAATTGGATTAGCCCGGTTCGTTACATCCACATTAACAATATATGGATAACCAGATTCTTGTTGTAATTTAGAAATTTCTTCTTCTAACATACGCGCATCAACGCGATACTTTATGATTTTATCGTTTGCCACCATATTGTCATATTCAGCGGTGATGTCAACATAATTGAACGGTTGACCATACTCACGTTCAACATCAACCGGACTGAATAGATACATTTCCTTATTTTGCTTGGCTAAATCATAGAACTTATCTGGAATCGTCAAGCCAAGTGACAATGTCTTAACACGAATTTTTTCATCCGCATTTTCTTTTTTGTTGACAAGAAACTCAAAACATCTGGATGGAAGATCGACAAATAAACAACACCCGCACCTTGACGTGCACCGACTTGAGAACTAAAAGTAAAAGTATCCTCTAACAACTTCATCACTGGTACAACACCACCAGCAGAGTTGGCAATCCCCATAACAGGTGCGCCCGCTTCACGTAAGTTCGACAAATTAATACCAACACCACCACCCATTTTAGATAGTTGCAAAGCAGAATTAATGGTACGGCCAATTGCATTCATGTCATCAGTCGCTTGTAAAATAAAGCAAGATACCAATTCTCCACGACGTGCACGACCTGCATTCAAAAATGATGGCGTTGCTGGTTGATAACGTTGATGAATCATTTCATCTGCTATGTGCAATGCTAACTGCTCATCACCATTCGCGTAATACAATGCATTGACCGCTACACGATCTTCGTAAGTCTCAACATAATAGTTGCCGTCATTTGTTTTTAATGCGTATTGATTATAAAACTTGAAAGCAGCCATAAATGACTTAAACTGAAAATGCTGTTCATTTAAGAATTTGTATAGTGAAACGATAAAATCAAAGTGATACTTTTCAACAAAGTCACGCTCCAAAAATTCATGATCAAATAACCAATCAAATCGTTCTCTTAGAGAATTAAATTGCAAGACGTTAGGCTTAACATTTTCTTCTAAAAATGCAGCTAACGCTTCTTGATCCTTTTCTAGTTGAATTTGATTGTCTTTTGGAATATTCACTTGATTATTTAAATCAAAATACGTTACTTGATCAATGTTTAAGTCTTTTAAGGGCATAAATTTATCCTTTGAATTTATTAATTATCTAATGATAATTGAAGATTAAGCTGTAATTTTAGCTAGCATGTCTGGGCGAAAACCAGTAAATGTTGTAACACCTTTAACTGCTACGACCGGTGTTTGACGATGGCCATTAGCCTTCAATTCATCAACGTATTGTACTTCTTCATCAATATTAATTTCTTTAAACGAAACGCCCTTTGATGACAAAAACTTCTTTGTCATTTTGCATTGAACGCAATTATATTTTGTATATACTGTGATATTTTCCATCATTATCCCCTTATTCGAAAATTATTTACTGCTTAATAGTTTATCCTGTTTTTCAGTAAAGACAAGGTCTATATCTGACTTCACAAACAAATGTTCGAACAAATAAAAGCATACAGGTTTATTTTCACAAACTCACAATAGTTAAAAAATCCGAATATTAAAATGTTGATATATCAACATTCTAAAGTATGAAATTTTATTTTCAAATCACTTAGTTTGTGAAATAATAACTATTTATTCATTATACCTATCAAAATAACTAAGTATCGCTATCTCGTTATGCTCACTAAATAACTATTATAAATACATCACCGTTTTAATATTCGATTTCAGCCTGATTTGTCATATATTAAAATTTAATCGTTCAGTTTATATTTATTTACAATTATATTAAATAAATAGTTAATCTCTGATGATTTTGGTATAATGGTATGCAGATTATCTTTTTGTAGATTTAAAGGAAATGAGGAAATTATTTTGGATTCTGGTCCGTCTATGATCATCAACTTTTTTGTTATTCTGGTGGTCCTATTACTCGCAATATTGTTTACTTTAACAGAATATTCACTTGTTAAAGTTCGTTTGAGCGCCCTTAGGGCGATGCAAGATGATCGCGATAAGCCATCACGTAATACTAAAAATGCCATCCACATGGTAGAACATTTGACAGAGTACTTATCAACTGCTCAAGTTGGTATTACTTTGACAAGTTTGATTTTAGGTTGGATTGGTGAAGAAACGATTGCTGATTTAATTATTCAGGCTAATCTAATTCCAGCCGAATATGCACGCGCATTCTCATCTGTTGTTGCGATGATTTTGTTCACAATTATTCACGCTGTCTTTACTGATTTGGTACCAAAAAACATCGCTATCGAAGAACCAATCAAAGTCCTACTATTTATCGTACGACCTGTTCGTTTCTTCCACATTGCTCTGTTCCCATTAATTTGGACATTAGATCATTTATCTAATGCTATTACACATCTTCTTGGATTCAAAACAAACAGTGATGAAGATATTTATTCACAAACTGAAATACTTGCCCTATCTAAACATGCCGCACAAGCCGGTGAATTAGACCAAGAAGATTTAACCTTTATGCAACGTGCCTTTGCCATGAATGACAAGGTCGCCGTTGACGTTATGATTGATCGTACTTCTATGGTCACAATCAATGTTGATGCCCCAATTTCAGATGCGCTTAATCTTTACTTAGAAAAGCGCTATACGCGTTTCCCTGTGATTGCCGATAATGACAAGGATAAAGTGTTAGGATACGTCTACAGCTACGATATGGTACGTCAAGCACGTATCAATGCACAAGACCCCGTCGCTAAAATCATGCGTGATATGCCAGCAGTCCCTGAGAATATGGATCTGCATGACGTATTGGACGAAATGATTGTCAAGCGTGCACCTATCGTTATTGTTGTTGATGAATATGGTGGCACAAGTGGATTGGTCACCGATAAAGATATTTATGAAGAATTATTCGGTTCAGTTCGTGACGAAATTGATGATGTTTCTGATGATTACGTTACAAAGCTTGGCGGAAATAAATATAAGGTCGCTGGTAAGATGACACTCTTTGACTTCGAACGTTACTTCAATGTTCAAATCAAAGCGTTAGAGGAAGACGAAGCCGTTACATTAACCGGTTATGTTTTGAATCAGAACCCTGATTTTCGCGCTGGCGATACGCTAACTGTTGAGAACTTTGAAATGACCGCACTCGATTACGAGAATGCTTATATTAATAATTTTGAAATTCACGAATTGCCACGAACAACCATCGAGAATGCTGATGAACCTTCAGATGATTAATTAATCAAAAAACGCTTACTACTATAATGTAGCAAGCGTTTTTTATTATACAGTTAAAGCATTTGTCTTCTTAATGACGCGAAGCCATGTTAACCAAATAAACGGTAAACTTGTACCAATCATACTAACAAAAAAGTACAGTATTGGTTTTTGAATCGATACCCCCGATATCAAATTCAATAAAATACGATATAAGTGATAGCCAGGAAAGATCATTTGTATGGTACTAATAATCTGTACAAATCCATCATGCGCGATTGTACTAAACGGTACAATAAGTATTGCAATCACAATCATAATTGGGAAACCAATAGCATCTAATACTGGGCCCGATAGCAACAAACCCAAAGAAAAACCAATGATACTAAAATAAATTCCCAGCGTCGTTACTAGCAAAATAGCCAGTAACAAATGAGTATCAATCAATAACGTCTGCAACACAATACCACAAATCACAACAACCAAACAAATCATAGCGTTCAATACAATTTGAACAACTAATTGATCTAGTCCGAAGCGCCATAGCGTGTAATGCGATATTTTAGATTGGAGTACATAGTAGCGACGACCATTATTCATTCTTTTACTAAACGTGACGATAGAATTACCAGCCACTCCCATCAGACAAGAAGCCATAAACCAAATATACCCATATGTATCAGTAAAAAATGACCAGATTTAGCGGTCAATGTCATCATAACATACCATACAATTGGGATAAAAATTGTAAACAATAAAAAACGTTTATTACGTAAAACTTCTTTTAATTGGATAATTTGAATCATGACTCTACTCCTTTTGCTTCCAGAACACGATTAAACTGACGATACCATTGTTCAATCGTTTGATTATGTGCATGGATATCGCTCACTCGATCGTCACGTTTTATTTGACCATCCTTTAATAGAATTACTCGCGAAAAATATTTATCAATTTGATTAAAATCATGCGTAATGGTTAGCACAGCGCCACCAACATGATCCATATGCTTCCAAAACAAATCAATCGATTCTAAATCCATCCCCACGGTTGGTTCATCTAATATGAGTAACTTCGAGGGTCTCATTAAACTTAATACGAGAGATAATCGTCTTTTTTCACCACCAGATAATTTACTAATATACGTATGAGCTACTTGTCGCAAGCGGAACTGATCGAGCAATTGTTCAATATACGTTTTAGCATATACTTGGTTAATTCGCGCAGATAATTCAATTTGTTCAATCAATTTTAAGTCACTAATCAAAATATCATCTTGAGTCATAATATTAAGGTCAT
This sequence comes from Leuconostoc fallax KCTC 3537, assembly GCF_000165675.1. Taxonomy (GTDB): domain Bacteria; phylum Bacillota; class Bacilli; order Lactobacillales; family Lactobacillaceae; genus Leuconostoc_B; species Leuconostoc_B fallax. The sequence continues at coordinate 25,670 of NZ_AEIZ01000010.1, forward strand.
CACGCATATTGATATAGCGCTTAATTTCACCACTGTCTGCTTTGATGGTGTTATACATAATCTTCACCAAAGTTGATTTACCTGCACCATTACTACCTAATAACGCAATACGATCACGGCCATAAATATTTAAATTAACATCATTTAAGACTGGTTGTGTAAATGATTTTGTTAAATGGTTTATACTCATAATTAAGTCTGCCGTACTCTGCTGGCCAATTAAGAGATGATTTAAATCAACATTTAAAATCTCAGCTAAACTAATCAGTTTATCAATACTTGGTTCTGCATCACCATTTTCCCATTTCGAAACAGATTGACGGGTTACAAATATTTTCTGAGCTAATGCATGCTGCGATAACTTCTTTTTTTGCCGCAAAGTTATCAATTGTTCACTAAAGACATTTTCCATTGTGTACTCCTTTGTCTCATAACATAGTTGTTATTATACAAAGGATAGCAATATAAAATAGCCTATTATACAAAATAACCCGCTATTACTGGGTACCTAGCTCGCAACTCAAAGTTGCACAGGGACAATTAATGATTCTAGAGTAATTATCATGAGACTTTGATATTGTTGAAATGAAAAAGCACTAGTCAGTACTAGTGCTTTAAATATAATCAATTAACTCTAATCTTAATTAAAGCATTCTTAATTAATGCAACATACTAATTATGATTACAAGTAAAACTGTGTTGTGTTACACTCTACCAATACTAATATTACAAAATATATTCTAATCTCGTTACGCTTTAGCTTATTATGCATATCTACCGGGAATATATTTAACAACATTACCGTTACCAAAAGTTAAATCCGTTAAGCTTTTATTTGTTAAACAGAGTTTAAAATACTGATATTATTACTAAATCTTCTACCGCAACTACTAAATAGTACATACATAGTTTACTATTGCGTCCAGAATCCCTCTTTTCCCTCTAACAAGTTTTTTAAATGGAATTCTTCATTAATTTTGATTATATAGACAAAAATTACTGCCAATGAATATAAATAATCTTCTAGATTTTCTTCGTCTTTTTCTGCAATATAAGAATGATCATGCTTATTACGTAAAGCTTTTGCATTATTATACTCAGAATTATTTAGTAAGTAGTTCAAGTAATTAACTTCTGGAATTGAGAACAGTGTGCTCTCCGTCTTTAAATATCCTTGTCTTATTTTAGTATTAATGAGATTATGATATTCTTCTGAAAGGTCACCTGCTTTAACAAAGGGAAAATTGTAATAATTTATAACTCCATAAGCCCACAAAAATTTACAAATCAATATCATCTGTTTTTGATTATGAGTTACAAATATTTCACCATTTTTGCGGACGCTAATTATTTCTTCTTTAATTAAGAAATTAATATCCGATAACTGATATGTTTTAAAATCAGAATAAGAAACCTTGTGTTTATAAATTAACTCAATAAATGTATTTTCATACAAATTTTCATCAATATATCCTAGATTTTTTTGAGTAGAAAATAGTAGATTTTTTTGAGTAGAAAATAGTAAATTTTTTATTCTGATCATCTCTCTCGAGTCAACATATACATATTTATTAGGTACAATACTCTTAAGTTCCTCTATTTTGGGTGTATTTGTTAAATTAATGAGATCTCGATTAATTTCATGATACTGTGAATAAGAATGCCATTGTTTACGAATGTTTTCTTCAGCTATAAACATCACACTAACTTTTGTACCATATGATTCATCTCTAGAAAATTAATTGGTAACCATGGCAAGTTGAAAGTCCGTTCTGAATATTTTGAAAAAATAATTAAACATGTCTTCAAATTCTAAATGATGTTCCTGTTTAAGTACCTCTCTAGCCATTCGTAATTCATTTAAAATAATCCATTGTTTTGCTAAAAAGTAACTGCCTGTGTCATAATGACGATTAGATTTTAAAGTAAGTATACTAGAAATTTCCAACTCTTCAATATTAGGAAAACTCACTAAATTCCATATTCCATTGTCATTAAAAAAATTATATAAGTATTGAATACTATTAAGCAACGTAGGAATGTCCGAATATTGTTTCAAGAAATCTACATCGACGTATCCTTTAATTTCATGATTCGAATTTTCTTTATTAAAATCGCCTATATTCCCATATACAGCAAGGCCTTGCTTGTATCCCTTATTTTCATAGAAAAAATTGTTTGTCTGTCGCTCAATTTCTTTCTTTATTTTCAATTTTAGAATAGCATCAATGTCGATAAACTTCTCTATACCGCTCAATCCATTTTGCATCAATTTTAAATAATTCAAATTTGGCTCAAAATCAGAATTTCCATTAACATAACATACCGCTAATTTATAAAACTCTATTTTCGAAATATTTTCGGGTATCACATAATTATTTTTGCTATCTGTAAAATTACTTAACAGCAATTGAAAATTTTCTGGTTCATTTAAAAATAATTCTTTAACTAAGGGGTATTTTTTACCCCAGTATTTAGTTTTTAACAAGTCACTTAATGATATTAATTTATTTTCAAGAATATTCTTTAAATCATATTCTTTAAAAATTTTGTGCCAATTATACTCTTCAAATACTTTAAAAAACTAAAACGAAATTGATAGCGATCTACTTTTAATTCATCTTTATTATCATAGGTAAAAAAGTATTTAAATTCTCTTCTAATTTCTTCTACCGTCATATTATGATACTTACATGATAGCTTTTTATTTAGCTCAGCCTTAACCCTACATTCATCTTTAATGCTATGCTTTTTAGCCTTAATGATCTGTAATATATCAAATAATTCTATGAAATCTAAATCTGTAGCATCATCAATATCGATACACAAAAGTTCCGTTACACGCTTTTCAAATTCCGTATCCGTCCAAATTTGCCAATCTAAATCATGGATTCTCCTATTCATACCTACAAAAATCCCCCTTGCATCAAATTTTTTAAACTATTAGTGTAATTCTGTCACTAAAATTATCAGTAAATTCTAAATTTCATAATTATAACTCTATAGTAGTTAGCCGATACTCAACCTCAACTTTTTCCAATAACTTCTTTAGATTCAATACCAATCACTCCCCTATCATAAATATTATAACTACACACAATATCAACAATCTATTTACGTTTGAATAAGTATTTTTATAAAAAACACCTTTTCTAAAAATTATCTGTAATCCTCAAGTCAATTTCTCAATCGCAAGTATCAATTCATGATTATCCCTTCTTATGGGATAATCATACACTATTTTATAAGTTCAACCTGTCTATTTTATAATATCTTTTTCAATCAAAATCTTAATATTAATGGAAATTTCAAAAATCATTAATGTAACGTAGCCTATTCTGTAGAAATTTGTTATATTTCAAAATACGGAGCAATGATTTACTAAATTTTCTAATCTGAACATGTCTCATCTCATCACATCTAACTTTGAGTGAACGATTTTCTTAATGTAACTTCACCAGTCAATTTATCCAACAAAAAAGCACCAGCTTTCGCTGGTGCTTTAAATTTATATAGATTAACTCTAACCTTAATAAAAGACTTTTTATTAACGCTTTGAGAACTGTGAAGCTTTACGGGCTTTCTTCAAACCTGGCTTCTTACGTTCCTTCATACGTGCATCACGAGTCAACAATCCTGCTGTCTTCAATGCTGCGCGGAAGTCAGGATCTACTGTCAACAAGGCACGTGCGATACCATGACGCACTGCACCAGCTTGACCTGAGAAACCACCACCGTTAACGTTAACAAGAACATCATAATTACCCAATGTTTCTGTTACGTTAAATGGTTGCAAAACTACTTCACGCAAGTTAGCGAAAGGAATGTAGTCTTCGATAGCTTTGCCGTTCATTGTAATTTGGCCATTACCTGGAACCAAACGTACACGAGCAACTGAATTCTTACGACGACCTGTGCCGCCATACTGTACTGTTTTAGCCATTTCCACTTACTCTCCTTTCTTAAACCAACTTGTTGATGTCAAGTACTTCAGGTTGTTGTGCAGCATGTGCATGTTCTGAACCAGCATAAACATGTAAGTTCAAAGCTTGCTTGCGACCCAAAGAGTTCTTTGGCAACATACCTTGAATTGACAACTCCAACAACTTCTCTGGGTTGAACTCACGGTAATTACCTGCAGTACGTGACTTCAAACCACCTGGGTGGTTTGAGTGATGGTAATAAACCTTATCAGTAGCTTTCTTACCAGTCAATTTAACTTCGCTAGCATTAATAATGATAACGTTGTCACCCATGTCAACGTTTGGTGTAAACGTTGGCTTGTTCTTTCCACGCAAGATTGAGGCAGTAACTGTTGACAAACGTCCCAAAACGACGTCTTTGGCATCAATAATATACCACTTCTTCTCAATTTCACCTGGTTTTGCTAAAAATGTTGTACGCATAATCGCGCTCCTTTGATTAGTTGTTTACAAAGATTGGCGTTCCTTCCAATCAGATACAATAAGTTTCCGGGGCTTATCGTGAGGTAAACAATACCATGTACCATTTTACCGAAAACATCACGCTACGTCAATAAAAATTAGTAAAGTTAATCGCTTTTTATTAACTAACAACAAAACGAGTATCTAACAAAGATACTCGCTGTGTAAAGTGGACAGTCAGGGGCTCGAACCCTGGACCCACGGATTAAGAGTCCGTTGCTCTACCAACTGAGCTAACTGTCCATATCTGTGCTGACAAATAAATTGCAACAACAGATATTAATATAACACGATTATGATTTTATAACAAGCCTTATTTTAAACTAATGACTTAGCCAAGTAGAAGCAACCTAAGATACCTGCATTGTCACCGTTGGCAACTGGTACAATGTACTCATCCAAATCAGGGACAGCAAGGTAATCACTCATCTGTTCGGCAAAGCTTTCACGAATCAATGGGAACAAGATTTCACGGTGTGGCACACCACCACCAAAAATAATCTTTTCTGGGCGAAGAATCATTGTGTAATCCAACGCAGCCTGTGCTAAGTAATAAGCTTCAATCTTCCAAGCCAAATGATCATCTGGTAATTCTTTAGCTGAAATGCCCCAACGCTCTTCAATAGCAGGACCGGCAGCCAATCCTTCCAAACACTTGTCAGCGTGGAATGGGCAGTGACCCTTATAAGTGTCTTGCGGATGCTTTTGCAAGAAGATATGTCCAGCTTCTGGATGTCCAAATCCTTGAACCATCTTACCTTGAGAAACAATACCCGCACCAATACCAGTACCAACTGTTAAGTAAACCATTGAATCAACATCTTTAGCGGCACCGGTTACAAATTCAGCCCAACCTGCACCGTTAACATCTGTTGTCCAGTAATATGGAATATCACGCCATGCCTTCATACGACCCAAGAAGTCATAACCTGACCAACCATGCTTAGGTGTTGCCAAAACGCGACCGTATGTTGATGAACTCTCAACAATATCAATTGGTCCAAATGCTGCAATACCAATCGCATCAATGTTATCGAACTTATCGAAGAATGCAATCACTGAGTCCAGTGTCTTCTCACCATCTAGTGTAGGAAAACTTTCCCGATCAACAATGTTATAGTCGTGATCTGCCACGGCCACGACAAACTTCGTACCACCTGCCTCAATTGCACCTAATAAACCCATGATATACATCCTCCAATTAATAAGTAATTTAACAGCTTCCACTGTAATTTAAATGTGATTCATTTAACTACGTTTTAAATTGTAAACGTTTTCACAACTGCTGTCAACTGTTTTCCGTAAAAAGTGTAGCGCAATTCTCAAACGAGATATTGCGCTTACAAAAATTATTTAAAATACCTTGCTGTCATAACTTGCTGATACCCATCAGTATAAAGTTCAACAATATCGTGATCAATAATTAACGTCACTTGGTCCACATCACCAGTAATTTGTCGTGTTTCCCAAAGATTACTTTCCCACTGTCTTCGTCGCATAATAATGGTATTATCTGTACGCGCTATTTCAAAATCTTCACCCAGTGTTAGTTGCCAATTATCTGTTGTATTCAGCGTATATTGGCCAACTGGTGGGTCAACCAAATCTCTTAGTGGCTTTACCCGTAAAATCTCATCAATCGGTTCTTGTGTGAGCTTTAACGCATCCGTAACATGTAATTCTCGTGGCACTGTTAGCACATGCAACCAACCATCTTTAATTGTTGGTACCATCATTTCTCGTTCAGGTGTCATCATACCTGCCCAAGCCCACAAAATCTGTCGCACCGTCCCATCATCATGTGGAACGTGCATTGTTTGTGGTGCATAAAATTCAAAGCCACGATCCATTTCAGTAAACGACGTCTCGGGCACGAAGCGCGCCGTGTTTTCGTCAAATCGGCCAATGACATATCCAGTATTATGAATATTCTCATAACGATGACGAATTGCATCCGGCTCTAAACCTTGTGGTGAAAACGCCAGAACAGTATGACCGTCAACAACAAACAAATCTGGACATTCAATCATGTACCCACGGACATCTAATAACACGTCTTCGATTAAAGAGCCACGCAACTGCCATGTCTTAAAGTCACTTGATTCATAGATTAAGATATCACCCGTTAAATCAACTTGTCGTTGTGCACCAACAATTAAGTAATAATGCCCATTTTTCCCTTGCCAAACACGTGGATCACGCACATGACGGGTGTATCCTTCTGGATGTTCAAACAGTTCTCCTAATTTTTCAAAATGAATACCATCCTCACTTACAGCCCACATCTGATGAGAAGCGACACTATGGCCGTCAGCATCTCTCACATTGCCCGTATAAAAAGGTATAATTTGTCATCTTTAACAATTGCTGAACCTGAATAAATACCTGCCGAATCTTCAGGTAATGAGGGATGCAAAGCATTATCTAAGCGTTGCCAATGCTTTAAATCATCACTCACAAAGTGACCCCACTCCTTGTATTTATGGTTAACTGCCTGGTTATTCCATTGAAAGAAAACATGATATTGATCTTTAAAGTATACTAATCCATTTGGGTCATTCAATAACCCATGTGTTGGATATAGATGATACACTTCACGCTCAATGGTATCTTCAGGTACTAGCTTTGTCATATACATTATCCTTCCGCAATAGCCGATTCTGGTTGTGTCTGAGGTACAGCTGTCAACACGGTATCGCCTTGCTTAATCGCTGTACCAGAGACTTGATTCTCTATAATTTTATCAAAGTTTGCTGTATTTGTAATAATTAACATTGTTGTAACCGGATAACCAGCGGCCTTAATTTGCTCTGGATCAAATGATCCTAACTTATCACCCTTGCTAACAGTTTGACCTTGCTTAACGAAGCTTTCAAAGCCTTTACCTTCCATATTGACGGTATCTAGTCCAATATGAATCAAGATTTCAAGACCATCTACTGTTGTCATACCATAAGCATGCTTTGTCTCATAGGCCACAGTAATCTCACCATCAGCTGGTGCATAAACAACGTTATCATTTGGCTCAATGGCAATACCATCGCCCATCATACCGCTTGAGAAAACTTCATCATTAACTTGACTTAAATTGATCGTCGTACCAGAAACTGGTGCATCAACTGCCAACCCATCAACATCTTCCAGTACAACATCATTGGATACTGTATTGAGATGATTCGTTTGTGGCATATGTGCCTTACCGTAAACATAGGTTACAACAAAGGCAATCACGAAACTAATAATAACTGAGATGAAGAAACCAATCCACTTATTGGCTGGAATCGCAATGAAACCAATCAATCCGGCCGGGCCAAGGGAGACAGACATAATCTGGAATAGTCCCATAACCAAACTTGAAATACCAGCTGCACCTAAAGCAATGAAGAATGGGAACTTATATTTCAGATTCACACCAAACATTGCAGGTTCAGTAATACCAAGCATAGCTGAAACACCTGATGAGGATGATAAGGCACGCATCTTTTCATCCCCTTTGCTTAAGAAGTAAATAGCAAATGTAGCAGCACCTTGTGCAACGTTAGAAGCTGCGGCAATTGGGAAAATAAAATCACCACCAGTTTTGGCAATATCAGCTAATAACTGCGTTTCAATAGCAGGGAAACTTTGGTGTAAGCCAGTAATCACAATAGCTGAGTAAAATGATCCAAAGACACCGTAACCAATGAAGCCAAATGTTGTGACTAACCAAGTCAAACCATCTGTAATCCCATTAGAAACAATACGCAATACAGGGCCAACAACAATGAATGTTAAGAAGCCAGTAATCAAAATTGAAAACATTGGCGTAAAGGTAAAGTCAACCGCACCCTTTAAGTGCTTATGGAAAAACTTTTCTAAATTAGCCAGAATAAATGCCACACCAATCACTGGCAAAACTTGACCTTGATAACCTGCTTGTGCAACATGCAAACCAAACAAATCCCATGTTGGCATTTTGCCAGTTGCAACAGCTTCGGCTACGCTATAGCCATTAATCAAGCTTGGCATCACCAACATCATACCAGCAGCGGCACCCAATATTTCGCTACCACCAAACCGTCGGGTTGCGGTAATACCAATTAGAATTGGTAAGAAAGCAAATGGCGCACTGGCCATTAAGTTAACCATCTCGGCCATACCAGTAATTTGTGGATACATTTGAACTAATGACTTAGCACCAAACATCCCTTCACCAGTTAAGATGTTGTTTAAGGCCATTAATAGACCACCAGCAACCAAAGCTGGAATCAATGGCACGAAGATATCTGACAAAACCTTAATCAGCGCCATTACTGGATTGTTTTTACCACTCTCTGCTGCTATCTTCTTTAAATCATCTGGTGTTGCTTGTTTTGCACCAGTAATCTTAACAAATTCATCGTAGACTCGATTGACATCACCTGGTCCAACAATAATTTGGTATTGTCCGTTGGCATTAAATGTGCCCTTTAAATCAGGATCATTATCCAAAGCCTCTTGGTCAATATCTTTCACGTTCTTAACAACTAAACGTAATCGCGTTGCACAGTGGGCTGCTGCAATAATATTATCCGTATTAACAGCTTCAGCGATACGCTTGGCAACCTCTTTATGGTTCATAACTTCGCTCCTATTATTTCAATCCAACATCGAGTTATTTGTACTTTAGTCTTTTTTGGAACCGGTTTCATTAGCTAACAATTAAATTGTAACCGCTTTCAGTTAAGCTGTCAACAATTTATTCAAAATAAAAAGAGATAACACTTTGTTATCTCTTTTGACTCATTTAAATAGCTTTTCCCACTGTGCAATAATCGGTTCACTAGCAAATGCTTTAACGCGCGTTAATGACTGTTGTGCATAATATTGTCGCAATTCTAATCGTGCTAATAATGGCTCAACTGCAGCAACTAGTGCGTCAACATCCCCTTGTGGTGTCAAAACGCCATATTTACCAGAATCCAAAACCTCTTTTGATCCTGTGTTAGCCATCGCGACAATTGGTAAGCCAAAACTCATCGCTTCAGCTAATACTAACGGCAAGCCTTCCCATCGGGATGTTTGCAAAAACATACTAGCCTGTCGATAGTGCTGTCGTAGTTCGTCATCTTTTAATGGTCCGCGATAGATAATCTTATCTTGCGCCTGATACTTGACAACGAGACGCTGGAATTCTGCCATGTCACTATCAGTACCACTACCAGCCATGGCCAATCGCCAACCCTCTGGTAACTTTGAGGCAAAAGCCACAGCAAAATCAATGCCTTTATGCTGAATAGCGATACGCGCAGTAAACGCAATCGTTTTCTGTTGTAAATCTGCCTGACCATCTGGTTGAATTGTTAGCGGGTTCCATATTTTAACGGTTCGATGGTTATATTGATAAAAGCCTGCCAAATCACTATCGGTCAAAGCCACAATATGGTCTAACACGCTCAAGCCACCAACAAACTCATCTTGCATAGCGCGATAATATTCGGATACATAAGTCGCCATATTATTGTGCATCCAACCAATTAACTTCACCCCCGGCAACTGTGGTTTCATAACTTTAGCAAAGCTAGATAACAAGCCACCCGATAAAATGACGACATCGTACTGATTTTGTTGAATAACCGTAATAAAATCATTGATTTCAGTTTGGAAGTGTTCAAAAGGTTGTGCATCATTTGTGAGCGTCACCGGATTTTTAGCAGATAATAAGGGTGCTGTTAATGTATAAAATGGCGGTATATCAGAAAATGAATAATAAGTGACCTCGTGATGCTGTGATAATACATTACCCACTACCGTTGTTGCGCGCTTCATGCCACCCAAACTAATATTTTCAAGTGCAATTAAAATTTTTACCATGGCAACACACTCCAGACATCATTCATTGTATTTGCAAACAGCCGATTAATTCATTGTTTCTTTCTCTAATGATACATTGGGCTTCACAGTAATTCTAATTTCACCATTCTTAGCGCCAATTGTCACGCTATCTGTTGTTGTAATTTTACCGTTCAAGAGTTCTTCACTTAAGATATCTTCGACCTTTGTCTGTAAAGCACGACGAATCGGACGCGCACCGTATTCTGGATCAAATCCAGCTGACGCTACAACATCAATTGCTGCTGGCGTTATCTTCACTTTAATGCCTTGTTCTGCAACGCGCTGTAATAAGTTACGACTCATTAATTTAACGATATCATGCAATTCTTCTTTGGTTAATGGATTAAAGACAATGGCTTCATCCAAACGATTAATAAATTCAGGGCGGAATGTTTCTTTCAGCGTTTCACGAATCTTGTTAGCGATGGCTTCGTTATTACTTGACAAATCAACTGCACCAAAGCCCATATTTTTCTCATCACGCAAACGTGTTGCGCCCAAGTTTGACGTCATAATGATGATGGTATTACGAAAATCAACTTTTCTTCCCTTTGAATCAGTTAAGAAACCATCATCAAATACTTGTAGCAAGAGATTAAAGATATCGGCATGCGCCTTTTCAGCTTCATCAAGTAAGACAACAGAATAAGGATGGTTACGTACACGTTCAGTCAGTTGACCGCCTTCATCATAGCCAACATAACCTGGTGCTGAACCAATTAAACGTGATGATGACCACCGTTCTTGATACTCGCTCATGTCAACACGAATTAGATTTTCTTCACTGCCAAACATCGCTTCTGCCAAAGCTTTAGCTAATTCTGTCTTTCCAACACCAGTTGGTCCCAAGAACATAAACGTTCCGATTGGTCGATTTGGATCTTTTAATCCTGAACGTGCACGACGTACCGCTCTTGCCACTGATGTAATGGCTTGTTTTTGACCAATAACACGCTTACCCAATACTTTCTCTAGGTTCACTAAACGCTCTTGTTCATTTTTATTCAATTGTGTTAACGGAATACCCGTTTGCTGCGCAATAACTTCAGCAATATCTTCTTCCGTAACATGCAAATCATATTGCGGGCGTTCACCCTCTTGATTTTGTTCTAATTGTTTTGCCTCTAATTTTGCTAACTTTTCTTTCAACTTCATTTCTTTTGTTCGCAATTTAGCAGCTTCTTCAAAATTAAGTTCAGTAATCGCCGTATCTTTTTGATCCTGCAAATCAGAGATCTGCGCTGTCAACTTTGCTTGTGGTGTCTCTTTTTCAGTAGCATCAATTCTGACTTTTGCACCAGCCTCATCCATTAAATCAATCGCCTTATCTGGTAAAAAGCGATCTGTAATATAGCGGTCAGCAAGCTTCACTGCAGCTTGAATGGCCGCGTCTTCAATTTGGACATGATGGTGTGCTTCATATTTTGGCCGTAACCCGGTCAAAATAGTAATAGCGTCTTCAACACTTGGTTCTTCAACTGTCACGCTCGCGAAACGACGTTCCAATGCCGCATCACTTTCGACATATTTTTGATACTCATCAAATGTTGTCGCACCAATTGTTTGTAGTTCTCCACGTGCTAGGGCTGGCTTTAAGATATTAGAAGCATCAATGGCACCTTCAGCGCCACCCGCACCAATCAAAGTGTGCAATTCATCAATGAATAAAATGACGTTGCCATCATTATAGATTTCATCAATAATCTTTTTCAAGCGATCTTCAAACTCACCACGATACTTCGTCCCAGCTACCAAAGAACCCATATCTAGCGCCATTAATCGCTTATTAGTTAATGCAGATGGCACCTCACCAGCAACAATTTTTTGCGCTAACCCTTCAGCGATCGCTGTTTTACCAACACCTGGTTCTCCAATTAATACCGGGTTATTTTTTGTACGACGTGATAAAATCTGAATCACACGACGAACTTCAGCTGCGCGACCGACTACTGGATCCATTTGTTTCTCGCGCGCTAACTTGGTTAAATCACGTGCTAAATTATCTAATGTTGGTGTCCCAATTGTTTGCTGCTGTTTTTCACGGGCTTTAACCTGACGACGAACATCTGTAATCCCTAATTTACGTAGAATTGCACGACGCATTTCTTGTAAATTAACATCCAAAGCCAATAAAATACGTGAGGATAAAATACTTTCGTTTTGCAATAAAGAAAGCAACATATGCTCAGTGCCAACTTTTACTTGTGCCAACACTTTAGACTCTTCGACAGCTTGACGTAATACATCCCCTGCCTTGGGTGAATATGGTAAATAAGCATTTTTATCGCGTTGATTATTCATACCATAACCAGTAAAGTGTTCGATTTCTTCACGAATATCATCATCGGTTACATTAAATTGAACTAATATTTTACTAGCAATGCCTTCTTTTTCAATTGCTAAGGCTAACAACAAATGTTCCGTTCCTACTGCTTGATGTTTAAAATACTTTGCTTGTTCCTGTGCCAAAACGAGTACATTTTGTGCACTGGGTGTGTAATTATTTTCCATGTGGCACCTCCTTAAATCGGCGGACACAAACATTCACGGCCTGTAAATGTTTTAATATTGTTTATATTATAACGCATTGATTTACAATGACCAACTAGAGTGCAATTATCATAAAAAGTCGAAACACAATGTTTCGACTTTTGTTTTTAATTTGGATTTTTCTTACTTAATTGCCATTGTAAATAAGCATTAATGAAAGGATCTAAATCGCCATCCATAACAGATTGTGGGTTATTCGTTTCATAGTCCGTTCTATGATCCTTAACCATTTGGTAAGGATGGAAGACATAAGAACGAATTTGAGAACCCCACCCATTTTCTTGCTTATCGCCTGTCAAAGCTGCACGTTCTGCTTCTTTTTCTCTAATTCAATCTGATATAACTTGGCTTTTAATAAACGCATGGCATAATCACGGTTACCATATTGTGTCCGTTCCACAGTCGATGAAACAACAATTCCTGTTGGTTCATGTGTTAAACGAACACCCGTTGAAACTTTGTTGACGTTTTGTCCACCAGCACCGCCAGAACGGAACACATCCATTTTAACATCATCGTCACGTATCTCGACCTCAATTGAATCATCTAACTCAGGCATTACATCAACTGATACGAAACTCGTATGACGTCGTCCTGCCGAATCAAATGGGCTCACACGTACAAAACGATGTACGCCACGTTCGCTACGTAAGAAACCATAAGCATTGTGCCCCTTAATCATGATGCTAGCTGAATCAATACCAGCTTCATCCCCAGCACGGTAATCTAAAACTTCAATGTCAAAATTATGTTGATGTGCCCAACGTGTATACATTCGATATAAATTAGCACCCCAATCTGTTGATTCAGTACCACCAGATCCTGGATGAATTTCTAAAATTGCATTGTTGGCATCATATGGCTCTGTTAACAATTGTTGCAAATTATACGCTTCGATGTCTTTTTGCGTTTGCACAATGCCGCTTTCAAGTTCAAGCAACATATCATCATCGGGCTCTTCTGCTAATAATTCCACTAACGTTTCAAGCTCCTCAACTTGCTGCGTTAAATGAACAAAAGAATCACGACGATTCTTTAAAACATTATTTTCCTCAATGACTTTTTGTGCTTTTTCATTGTCGTCCCAAAATCCTGGTTCAGACATACGATTCTCATAATCAGCAATTTCTTCAGTTAATGCTTCTAAATCTAAAGAATTTCGGAATCTTTTGATATTCTCATGCATCTCTGCTAGTGTTTGTCTCGCTTCGATTAGTTCCATTGAATCCATTCCCTCCTTCACATGAAAAATGAACTGCCTCATCAGCATGTTCATTTTTCATCAGTATTAAGCCTTTAAGTTTTGGCGAATTTCTGCCTTCATAAATGTTCGCGTTGCATCATACTCAACATCTTCTATCATACGATTAAAGTTATGGTACGCTTCATTTTGATATTCAATCAATGGATTTAACTGACCATAACCACGTAAGCCAACACCTTGTCGCAAGCGATCAAGTGAATCAATGTGATCTGTCCAATGTTGATCAACTGCACGTAAAATAACAACCTTCTCAAATTCTAACATTTGTGATGGTTCGTATAATTGCGTTGCTTTTTCAGCGTAATTATCACGTGCCACTTTCTTTAAGCGTTGCTTAATATCATCACGTGAAAGACCTGTTAACTTCGCTGTTGTCATTGTCCCTTCAGCAGTTAATGCATTCTCAGCAAATGTAATGATTTGATCTAAATGCCAATCTTTTGCTTGCTTACTCTTAGTATGCGCATCAACAACACGGTCAATTGTCCGTTCAACCATGGGCATGAGTACCCATTTCAAATCTTGCGCTTCATCAATCACAGTATTTCGTTCATGATAAATTAGCTCACGTTGTTCACGTACAACGTCATCGTACTGCAAAACATTTTTACGTGTATCGTAATTGTTACCTTCAACACGACGCTGTGCAGACTCAACCGAACGTGTAATGAAGCGATTCGTAATCACTGTTTCATCTTCATCTAAATTAAAACGTTGCATCATTGCCCGAACACGTTCGGCACCAAAACGCACCATCAAATCATCTTCTAATGACAAGAAGAATTGTGAAAAGCCTTGATCGCCTTGACGACCAGCACGACCACGTAACTGATTATCAATTCGTCGTGATTCATGGCGTTCTGTTGCAATAACGGCTAGTCCACCTAATGCTTCGACACCAGGGCCTAACTTGATATCTGTTCCACGACCAGCCATATTCGTTGCAACTGTTACCGCACCACGTTGGCCAGCATTCGCAATAATTTCAGCTTCTTTCACATTATTTTTCGCATTCAAAACATTATGCGGAATATGACGTGTTTCCAAAATTTTTGATAGTAATTCTGAAGATTCGACAGAACCTGTTCCCACCAAAATTGGTTGACCCTTTTCATGTAGTTCAGCAATCATTTGCACAACAGCATTATATTTTGCACGCATTGAAGGGTATAACAAATCAGGATAATCAACACGCTTTACAGGACGATTAGTTGGAATTGTGATAACTTCCATATTATAAATTTCCCGTAATTCTTCTTCTTCCGTTTTAGCAGTACCAGTCATACCAGCTAATTTTTTATACATGCGGAACAAGTTCTGATAAGTAATCTGGGCCATTGACCGGTTTTCTTCTTGAACTTCAACGCCTTCCTTAGCTTCAATTGCTTGATGAAGCCCGTCTGACAATCGCGTACCTTCGGAAATACGACCTGTTCCTTGATCAATTAGTTTCACTTCACCATCTTGCACAACATAATCCTTGTCACGTAGATAATTGAAGTTAGCGCGCAATGCTTGATCGATATGGTGTGTTAACGCCGTATTTTCGGCATCATACAAATTATCCAAATTAAAGAATATCTGTCCCTTTTCGATACCTTCAGGTGTTAATGAAGAAGTCTTCGCTTCTTCGTCCACTTTATAATCTTCATCGCGTTGCAAAGTTTTAACAAAACGATCTGCACGTGCATACAATTGCGAAATACCTGATCCTGGTCCAGAAATAATTAGCGGTGTTCTCGCTGTATCGATAAGCACAGAATCCGCTTCATCAATAATGGCAAAATTCAAGCCACGACGCATCACACGTTCTTTAGCACTGCGCACCATATTATCTCTCAAATAATCGAAACCAATGTTAAAGTTCGTTGAATAGGTAATATCTGCTTCATAAGCTGCACGCTTCTCATCAGCTGGTGCATCCCCAACGTTAACACCAACACTTAAACCAAGCCAATTATACAATTGCCCCATTTGTTCAGCATCTCGTGCACTTAAGTAATCATTGACTGTCACAACATGCACACCACGACCAGCTAAAGCATTAAGATACACTGCCATTGTGGCTGTCAAAGTTTTACCTTCTCCAGTACGCATTTCAGCAACATTACCACTATGCAAAACTGCGGATCCCATGATTTGAACACGGAAAGGATATAATCCTAAGACACGTTTAGCCCCTTCACGAACAACAGCAAAGGCCTCTGGTAACAATGTATCTAATTCTTGAGCCAATACCTTATTACGTTTATCTTTATCTTTAATGTCAGCTATGGCTGACTGAATATTTGCCTTGAATTCTGGTGTCTTGGCTTGCAGATCCTTGTCGCTCATAGCAGCCATTTCATCAGCATAAGTTTCAACTTGATCGGCAATTTTACTTAATTTTTTCAGTTGCTTTTTTGAATCATCAACTAATTTACGGATTGGATTTGCCATTATTCCCTCTAAAATCTATATTTAAGTGCTTTTGCGCACAATATTCTAGGTACCATTATACCAAAATAATAAACGTTATTAAAGCCAAATAAAAAGAGCCCCACATTGGGCGCTCTTTGAATCATCAATATAGTTAGTATCTGAATTACAACTCAGCTGTTTCAAGTAAACCATAGCGGCCATCACGGCGCTTATAGATCACATTAACACTCTGCGTTTCGGAATCTTCAAAGATAAAGAAGTCGTGTCCCAATAGGTCCATTTGCAAAGCTGCTTCTTCAGAATTCATTGGCTTCAAGCCAACACTCTTTGTTCGTACAATTTCGAGTGCTTCATCATCAGTTTCTTCAGTATCAAATTCATTTCGTGAATCAATACCCTTATAACCGGTTTCACGTGACTTACGGTTAATCTTAGTCTTATACTTTCGGATTTGACGTTCTAGCTTCTCACCGACATTATCAACAGCTGCATACAAATCAGCGTGTGTATCTTCAGCTCTCAATACAACGTAAGGTAACACAATCGTTACTTCCACCTTACCGGACTTATTTGAGTTATAAGTGCGTAAATTAACATTGGCGACTGCATCTTCCTCAATATATCGATTGAGCTTGTTTAAACGCTTAATCACATACTCACGGATTGCCTCTGTAACCTCAATATTCTCACCACGTACTTTATAGTCTAACATTATGAATATCCTCCTTACGTTGGTTCAACATTATTATACCACAGTTGTAAGCGTTTTCTGTAAAACATATTAAAATTTTTATCATCTTGCTAATGATACAGAACGCACCGCTTGCGCGCCAACACTGTACAATAAATCTGCAGCATAATACATCGTGTTGCCAGTGGTATAAATATCGTCAATGAGCAAAATTGACTTACCCTGTAAATTGATTGTACCATCAATCAATTCAAAAGGTTGCTTTCTTGTCATCCTTTTTTGACGGTTTAATTGTGACTGATGTGCTTTTTGATGCGCACGAACGCTTAACAGTTCTTGGTACTGGCATCCTTCCAGTAAGCCAGTCACTTGATTAAATCCCCGTGTTAACCAAGTTTGATCGCTAATCGGTATTGGCACTTTAATGTAATCTGAATAGTTTTTTAAATGTTGCAACAAAACTGATCTAAACACCTCACGCAAAGCATAATCACCACTAAATTTATAGCGTTGCATATAATCTTTCATCGTTGCGTTATAGCGATATAATGCACGATGTTCTAAGAGTTGCTTACCGTTACTTTGCCAGCGCTGACAATCTTGGCAAAGCGTGTCATCATGGCTTAGGCGACCACATCCAAAGCATATCCGTTCACCAATTGTTTCAAATTGTGTCAAACATTGTGCACAAACTGCCGGTTGGGTTGTACGTATGCCCAGTATATCTAAAACGTCGGATTTTGTTAGTATGCTTTCTTGACATAATAGACACTTATTCATCATTATTTTGCCTCAACACATTGCCTAGTTGGTTCATCTTTTTAATCTGTCGTTGTGCTAAACGCAGTGCTTGTGTTTTATAAGTCACATAGGCGCAGACCAAACCACTTGGCCGTTCATGACTTCGCCCCACTCGACCTGCAATTTGAACCAAAGCATTTTCTGAAAAGATCGGATCATCAGCGCCTAAAATCAACACATCAATGCCAGGCAAAGTAACGCCACGCTCTAATATTGTTGTCGTGATTAAATATTGAATGCGCTTATCACGCATCATTTGAACTTTTTCTTGCCGTTTTGGATCACCAGCATAAACACTTTCTCCCAGCATATCTGGCCAATGCTGTCGTATTATGTCAAGTAATGGTGCCAAATCCTTTATTTTAGGGACAAATAGCAAAAATCTTTGGCCTGATTGGTAATAACGTGATAATTGTTGATGCAAAGTAGGTGGTACTGTTGGTTGACGTTTCTTTTTACGCCAATCACCAACATACCGTACCGTTATTTGTGGTAATAAATGTTGATGAAAGCGCAATGGCAAATAAGATACAGATAATTTTTTACGTTTGACTTGTCGTTGTAGTTGGGGCGTTGGTGTCGCTGTTAAATAAATTTGTGTTCGATCTATCTTGCTTGCTTGTTCAACAGCATAAGCAAGCATTCGGTCTCCAGCAAAAGGAAAACTATCAACTTCATCAATAATAAGCAAATCAAATGCACGATAAAAACGTAGCAATTGGTGTGTTGTCGCTAATACCAACTGTGTGTAACGATACGGCAATGGCTGTTGCCCATGTAAAACAACCATATCACTCTTAGAAAATGCTTGTTCTAAACGCGGTGCAAGTTCAACAATCACATCAACCCTCGGAGAAACAATACCAATACGCAAATGCGCATTCAATGCCGTATGAAGCAACGGAAAAAGCATCTCCGTTTTACCAGCACCTGTAACTGCCCACACCAAGTGATTTTGCTGTTGTTTTAATTTTTGTACTAAAACTTGGCTTACTTCGTTTTGTTGTGGTGTCAACGTCCCTGTCCAAGTTAGCATATGTTTTTGATTAAAATGGTTTGGCTCTGGTAATGTTAAAAAATGATCCAACGAGCTTACTCGTCCTAAAGCCAAACACTGACGGCAATAAAATTGTTGACGCGGTAATCGCTCCAGATTACGACAGCCACATCTTTGACAGGTGTTCCCCTTAAATGTTGGCAATATTTCACAATTTTTAACAGGTTGTGCGACTACCTTGGGCCAAGTGACCAGGCGCCCATATAAACTTTCTGGCTGAATTATCATGAAAAAAAGATCCTTTCATGATATAGTACGAATTATGACACAATATCTAACAATTCAACCACAACAGTTTACTTGGGAACAAGACATTAAAAAGTCCCGTTTTATTCTTAATATTGCCCGTGTCACAACGGAAGAACAAGCGCAGGCATTCATTAATCAAATGAATAAACAGCATCATAAGGCAACGCATAACGTTTTTGCTTATATGCTCGGTGACACTGATCACATTCAACGCTATAGTGATAATGGCGAGCCGAGCGGCACTGCTGGTGTCCCAATGTTGGAAGTCCTACAAAAGCGAGGACTCCATGATATTGTTGCTGTTGTGACACGTTATTTCGGCGGCATCAAGTTAGGTGCTGGTGGATTAATTCGTGCTTATTCAGGGACAGTCGCTGACGGGTTAACACAAACAACGCTCGTTCAGCGTGTGACACGTCAAGCTATAACTATCACGACGAGCTATAAAAACCACCCTATATTAGAACACTGGCTTACCGAGCATGATTTTGAGATAATGCGTACTGAATATGACACAGCTGTTCATATTGTCGTGCCAGTTGCTGAAGCAACTGTTACCGATTTCATTGCTCAAGTCACTGATTTATTAGCTGGAAATGCCACAACCAGCATTGGTGAAACTATATTTTTTGAAATACCAATGACATGATGTTCTTCCATAACAACGTAAAATAGTTTATAATTGAGTAGTTGTTTTGCGCGGTTAGTGTAATGGATCGCACGCAAGATTCCGGTTCTTGAAATCCGGGTTCGACTCCCGGATCGCGCATCTAAAAAGCCACTTAAAGTGGCTTTTTTCTTTTATTTTCGTTTATAATAATAGTTACATTAAAGAAATAGGAAAAAACATGAGTGAATCATCATGGCAGCGATTAGTTGTCAAAGTCGGAACAAGTACATTAGTCGATCCAGCAGGTCATATTAAATATCCTGTGATTAACCGACTCGCACAAACATTATCATCATTACAGCAAAATGGTCATCATGTCATTCTTGTCACATCTGGAGCTGTAGGCATTGCTTTAGAACAAATGTCGTTGTCACAACGTCCATCTTCTATCCCGCATCAACAGGCATTGGCTGCCTTAGGACAAGGTTATTTGATGTCCATTTATAATCAAAGTTTTGCTTTTTATCATCAACTCACAGGACAAGTATTGCTCACCTATGACGTATTTGACAATCCTAAAATGCGACACAATATGATTAATGCGCTAGAAACAATGCTCGCACAACACATTATCCCTGTTATCAACGAAAATGATGTTATTGCCGTCGACGAGATGGATCATCGGCATTCATTCGGTGATAATGATAAATTAGCTGCTATGGTTGCCCAAGAAGTCAATGCAGATGGCCTCATTGTACTCAGTGACGTTGATGCCTTATATACTAGCAACCCCGCTTTAAATGCAGATGCTAAACCGATACATCGTGTCTATGAAATTACAGATGCTATTAGATGTAGCGCAACGGGTTCAACTTCTAATTTTGGTACAGGTGGTATGGCAACCAAGCTTGCAGCTGCTGAAATCATGTTACTTAATCATAGTAAGATGGTCCTCATTAATGGCGACAATCCGGCACTCATTTTAGACGTTGTTAAAGGTAAACAAATCGGGACACTTTTCGAGGAGGAAAAATGACATTATTAGAAACATTAGGTCGTCAAGCTAAACAGGCGACATCCGCAATTGCTAATTTATCATTAGACACACGCAATGCCATTCTAGAAACGATGGCACAAGCTTTAGAAAACCAACAAGATAGCATTATCACTGCCAACAAAAAGGACTTGGCACAATATCAAGCAACCCTATCAGGTCCTATGCAAAAGCGCCTTACTCTGACTGCCCAAGATATTCATAATATCGCAGTGTCATTACGTGCAGTCATTGATTTACCTGATCCTTTAGCTGGTCCATATCCAACTTGGCATAATCATGCTGATCTTAAAATCATTAAAAAGACAGTACCCTTAGGCGTCGTTGCTATGATATACGAAGCACGGCCTAATGTCACTGTCGATGCTGCTGCATTAGCCATCAAATCAGGTAATGCAATCATTTTACGTGGTGGAAAAGAAGCTTTAAACACAAATATAGTACTCACCCATATTTTACGGCAAGCATTACAACAACATAATCTCAATCCTAATATTATTCAGTTAATCACGGATACGAGCCATGAAACAGTAGCTGAATTGCTCCATTTACGCCAAGCGATTGATGTTTTGATTCCTAGAGGATCTGCAAAGTTCATTGATTTTGTTGTCAAAAATGCAACTGTACCGGTGATTGAAACTGGTGCTGGGAATACACATATTTTCGTTGACGACACCATGGATGAAAATAAAGCAATTCAAATTATCATTAACGCTAAAACACAAAAACCATCCGTCTGCAATGCCGCTGAAAAGCTCTTAATTCACGAAAACATCGCTGAAACATTTTTACCTAAAATTGCTAATGCGTTAATCGATGCGGGTGTTACTTTACGTGGTGATGAGGCTAGCCAAGCAATTGTTAGCAACATTCAACCTGCTACTGACCAAGATTGGTCTACTGAATATAACGACCTCATAATGGCTGTTCACATTGTTAAGAATATTGATGATGCGATTGATTGGATTAATCAATATACAACACATCACTCAGAAACCATTATTAGTACTCATCCACAGCATGTCACACAGTTTATGAATGCTATAGATGCTGCTGTCGTTTATCAAAATGCGTCTAGTCGATTTACTGATGGCTTTGAGTTCGGTTTTGGTGCCGAGATTGGTATTTCGACCCAGAAACTACATGCCCGTGGTCCGATGGGCTTACCAGCGCTAACAACCATTAAATATGAAATTTATGGCGATGGCCAAATTAGAGAATAAAAAACACCTGGTGATTACTCACTAGGTGTTTTTTAGGTTTTAATGTCATCAATTTAGTCGGATCGATCGGTTTTGGTGGGATAATCGGTACTTTTTATAGTAACGCCACGGTTGTGTCGCATCAAATTCAATATCCGTTGTGACCGGCAAACCATTTTTAAACATTGACAATAAGCGTCTTTTCAATGGATCAGGAATACCAAGTAATGCAAAATCACTCGGTGAAATGGCATATCGAATAGCTTTTTCATCGTTATTGCTCACTTTTTGGACCCAGTTCGGCTCGACAATTAACTCACGCGCCATGGCAGCCAATGTTACGCCATTATCTAATAAATCTTCAACGTCCTGTGGTCGTTTAAGCAAACCAGCAACCATTAACGGATAATTCACAGGTAATATTTTTCGGTAATGTTGCACAATCGTTTCCTGATCATTTTTATCTCTAAATGGTGTTTGACGGGCATCTTTTAATGATAAATGTAAATAATCAATCGGTAACTGAATTAATTTTTCAGTAAATAACAAAGAATCCGATAAAGTCAAACCTGGTGTTATCGTTTCTTCTGGGGATTGTCGATAGCCCAGCACAAATGGTCGTGTTGCATACCGGGCAATAATCTGTGATACTTTACCCACAACGGCCAATGGAAAACGCATACGCTTTTCCAAAGTGCCACCCCATATATCTTCACGTTGATTACTATCTGGTGACAAAAACTGTTGTAATAAATAGAGATTCGCGCCGTGTAGCTCAACACCATCAAAACCGGCTAGAATCGCACGTTTGGTTGCTTGAGCAAAATCATCAATAATTTCGACAATTTCATCATGAGTTAATGCACGTGGTGTTTCATGTTGCCCATGTGGATAAGGCCGACTTGAAGCAGAAATAGGTTGCTTACCACGTAATATAGCTGTTGTTGATTGTCGACCTGCTGAAAAAAGTTGCAAAACAGCTTTAGCGCCTTGTGACTGAATGGCACTAGCTAATTGACTAAGACCAGGAATTTTATCATCATCTGCCGCTGATAAACCACCTTCAAACCCTTTGCCCATAT
Source organism: Leuconostoc fallax KCTC 3537 (assembly GCF_000165675.1). GTDB lineage: Bacteria > Bacillota > Bacilli > Lactobacillales > Lactobacillaceae > Leuconostoc_B > Leuconostoc_B fallax. The sequence continues at coordinate 48,949 of NZ_AEIZ01000010.1, forward strand.
TGTGTACATGTGCAACTTCGGTAATAATCATGCCTGGTCCAGCACTGCGCATGCGATAATAATTCAATTCATTTTCTGTCACTGAACCGTCTTCAAAAGAAGACCACATCGTCGTTGGTGCCATAACGATGTGGTTACGCAAGGTCATATTTTGCTTAGAAAATGTATAATGATCTAAAAAATCATAGTTCATTGTCATTTCTCTCCTAGCCTCTAATTGTTGATTAATCGGGTAATATAATTTGTGTCCCACCATTATCATTTTGTTGTGCTTTTTCTTGCACTAAATGACTTGGAAATAGAGTCACTTCACGTTGATCAAAACCAATAATTGAAGAACCTAACACACGTGTAATGAGCGTCATCAATCGTTCTTCATAGCTTTCTTTTTCAATGGCTTCGATTTCTGGCTTTAATCCTTGTTGAAACATATTCAAATGAACCTGTGGTATTAATGCATATTCGCGCCCGACAAGTGCTGCCCACTCTTCTAATAGGCCATCTGGAATCTCATCGTCTTCTGCAATTAAAGGCATAAAGTTAATACTAAACGTATTGTCCGATTCATCGTCAGGGTTAAACTGCTCTGGCGTTAACGTCCCCTGCGTCATTTCTTTAGCGTAATCAAAGTTAAAGGGTCGTTGTTCATCAAAAATATGAATGAACCCCTTCGTTTGTTGTGAGTCATCATCTAAATCTACGACGCGTAAAATACGCTCTCGCTGTCCTTGAAACAATTGTTGTGTGTAATACATTTACTTTGTCTCCCAACTAGAATCATTTACTCAAGTTTAACATATTAAAATAAAAAGGCTGTGATCTAACCACAGCCTAGACATAACATTTTTAAATTATAGTGATGTAAAGTCAAATACCTTACGTCCAGTAATCTTACCCTTCTTCATTTCATCAACAACATCATTGATATCACGGAAATCAACGCGTTCAACAATTGGCTTAACCTTACCTTCAGCACCAAACTGGAAAGCCTCTGATAGATCTTGACGTGTACCAACTAATGAACCACGAACCTCGATACCGTCCAAAACTGTCTTAGCAATGTTCAATGACATATCACCTTGTGGCAAAGCAACGGCAACTAACTTTCCCATTGGACGTAATGCATTAACAGCTTGTGAGAATGCTGCATCATTAACAGCAGTCACTTGGGCATTATGAACGCCACCTGTTGCTTTTTGGATTTCTTGTGCAACATTGATACCTGGTTGCTTACGGTTAATCAATACTTCCGCACCATTTTGATGTGCTGCCTCTAACTTATCAGGGTTCCCATCAACAACGGCAACATGAGCACCAAATACACTATGTGCATACTGAACAGCCAAGTTACCAAGACCACCAGCACCATGAACAGATACCCACTGTCCTGGCTTAGTCTCCCCAACCTTAAGTGACTTATACATTGTCACACCAGCACAAGTAATTGATGATGCTTCCATTGGATCCAAACCTTCTGGAACCTTAACAGCGTACTTAGCATTTACAACCACTTGTTGTGCCATTGCACCGTCAACTGTATAACCTGAGTTACGAACATTACGACAGAATGTTTCGTTACCTGTAATACAGAACTCGCAACCACCACAGGCGTCATAAAACCATGCAATAGAAACACGGTCGCCAACTTTCAAATAATCTGAAGCACCTTCACCAAGCTTGGCAACACGACCAACACCTTCATGACCGATAACGCGACGGAACTTACCATTACGTTGACCAAGTTCGTTGGGGTTACCAAAGTCACCGCCGGCAACGTGCAAGTCAGTATGACAAAGACCACAATATTCAACGTCAACTAACGCTTCGCCAAATGATAATTGGCGTGGTTGCCAATCATCAATCAAATCAACATAACCATCTGGTGTTTCACGAACAACTGCTGCTTTCATGTTTCTTTCCTCTTATCTTATATGTGAATTTATTTACAATTAAATTATAACGACTTTTCCTTAAAAAGTAAACTATTCACTGATTATTTTTACACTATTAAAAAGTAACAAGTTACCTTTTTCACTTTATAAATAAAATAAAAAGCACCAAAAGGTGCTTTGATCAATTCATTGCATCAAAATAATTAATGCCCATAGCCTCGCGTACTTCTTTCATTGTTGCTTCCGCAACAATGTTAGCTCGCTCTGAACCTTCTTGGAGCATCTTCAAGACAGCTGGAATATCTTGTGCAAAAGCTTCTCGACGTTGACGAATTGGTGTCAATTCAGCATCCATTACATCAATCAAATGCTTTTTAATTTCATATCACCTAATCCACCAGCTGTATAATGATCTTTTAATTCTTGAACACGTTGCTTATCTGGATCAAAAATGTCCAAATAAGTAAAGACAACATTACCTTCAACATGTCCGGGATCCTCAACACGAATATGTTGTGGATCTGTATACATAGCCTTTACTTTTTTAGCAAGCGTTTCTGCATCATCAGCCAAATAAATGCCGTTATTCAGTGACTTAGACATTTTTGCATTACCATCAATTCCTGGTAAACGTCCTTGTCCTTTAGGTGGAAAAATCCCCTTTGGCTCAACTAGAATGTCGGTTGCATACGCATTGTTAAATGCACGCACGAGTTCGCGCGCTTGTTCAATCATCGGCTCTTGATCATCTCCAACTGGTACTTTTTTAGCTTTAAAAATTGTAATATCAGCCGCTTGAGATATAGGATAAGTTAAGAATCCTGCTGGAATACCTTCACCAAATCCGTTTTGTTGAATTTCAGCTTTAACTGTTGGGTTACGTTGCAAACGCGCAACACTAACTAAATTCATGAAATAAGTTGTTAATTCTGGTAAGCCTTGAATTTGAGATTGTACAAAAATAGTCGACTTGGTTGGATCAATCCCCACAGAAAGATAATCCAATGCAACTTCAGTTAATGAACGCCGAATTTTTTCAGGGTTGCGTGCATTATCTGTGAACGCTTGCGTATCCGCAATCATAATAAATGGATCAAAGTCACCTGTATTTTGCATCGCAACACGATTTTTCAATGATCCAATATAATGTCCAATATGTAATTTCCCGGTTGGACGATCTCCGGTTAAATAAATTTCCTTTTCAGACATGTCTTTACCTCTAATGACATTCTATCAGATAAATAATCTATTTTTATGAAAATAAATTGACAAAAAATGTGATAAACATTAGAATAATATCATTATACGGAGGTGACGTTTATGAAATACGCAATAGTTGGTGCTGGTGCAATGGGATTACGATATGGTATTTTGCTACAGGAAAATGCCGGTGTCCCCGTTGATTTTATTGAGCCTATTCAGGCAAGTCTCGATGCGATTCAGGCACAAGGGAATAAAGTTTGGAAATCACGCGATCATGAAGACCGGCATCTTATCGATATTAATATTTTCTCACCTGAAGCGTACAACGGTGATCCAGATGTTTGGATCTTCTTTATGAAGCAAATGCAATTACAAGATGCCTTAGACCGCTTATCATCTAAGTTCAAATCCCATCAAACGGCACTTGGTGCTATGAATGGCATGGGACATATTGAAAAATTAGAAAAATACTTTGACCAAGACAAAATCATTGGTGGTACAGCGATGATTGCCACTGTGTTAAATGATTATGGTGATGTTGACTTCATGGGAAAAGAAGGTGCAGGCTCCTCCGTCTATGCTAATTTAACGCAACAGGATTCTGAAACCATTCGTGCGCTTGAACAAGATTTTCAAGCAGCACATCTCAACCCTAGTATCACCAATAATTTTATGGGTACTTTACTGACTAAAGTATTTTTCAATGCGGTTGAAAACTCTATAGCCACAATGTTCCAATCACGTATGGGTGAACTCATGGCATATGATACTTTCTTAGAAGGTGTTGCTCGTCCATTAATCAATGAAGCGTACGATGCAGCCGAAGCAGCAGGCATCACCCTAATCGAAAGTCGAGATGATATGGTCAAACAAGTGGATTATGTTTCTAATGTGGCCAATCCTTTGCACTTCCCTTCAATGTATCAAGATTTTGTCAAAGGACGGCCCACAGAAGTCGATTACATTAATGGTTGGATTGCAGATTTGGCAGAGAAGAATGGTTTGCAAGCGCCAAATCATCGACTCGTTACACATTTCGTTCATCTTGCAGAAGCAATGCGCGAATTTAATCCGCCAGTTAACCAACTATTGCCTAAAGCCTAAATCATTTGTACTGATTAATCTTTACACTAATTTATAATTTTACCTTGTTTCAATCGCCGGACTTATTTATACTAGGGGTAGTGTAAAATTTAATATTTTGGAGTACCTCATGATTATTTCCGTCGAGAAGAAACAGATACGTCGTGCAATAATTGCCTTTATCGTCATGCTTCTATTAGGATTATTAGTTAAAATCAACTTTTTCTTTCCTATTAAAGTGGATGAGGCTATCTACAATTTCTTTGATAAGGTTCAAACACCTTTAGGAGATGTAATAATGTCAATTAGTACATTCCTTGGTGAACCAACTATTGACATTATATACGCGGTTGTCTTATCAGTGATTTTGGTAATTGCACGCTTAAAAATACCAGCAATGTGGGTTATCGCAACAGTTCTTAGCGGTGACGTTGTTGGTTATATCTTAAAGCATTTATTTGCTAGAGCACGACCAAGTGGCCATTTGTTAACAGATAGTGGATTTTCATTTCCGAGTGGTCATTCCTTAGGTATCACAATGATTATCATGATTCTGTTGATTCTAGTGATTCCGAATATTAACAGTTCACGAACTAGAATGTGGCTGACTTGGATCCTTTGGACATTTGGTGCATTGACATTGATGTCTAGAATTTATTTAAAGGCGCATTACTTCTCAGATATACTATCTGGTGCATTATTAGCCTATGCATGGGTTATTCTAACTGCATGGTGTTATCCAATCGTTGCTAATTGCCTCAAACAAAAAATTCCTTTCTTCAAAAATGAAGAAATCTAATAGCACATAAAAAAGCACTTTATCCGAAGTGCTTTTTTATTGCGTTCATTTACTGATAGGCAAATAAAAATCACCAGTGATTGTCCACTAGTGATTTTTACTACTATTATTAAGCTTGTGTTTGGTGACGTGCAATCATAGATGAGACGGCTGCGTTACGCGCAACATAAGCTGCTTGTGATCCCAATGTTCCCCAGAAACCCTTCTTAGAATGAGCACCAACGATAATTAAGTCAGCACCAATCTTAGGTGCGATTTCTTTAACGATGATTTCACCAGCTTTGGCACCATCTGCAAAGTAAGTTTCGACATTGTCAGCACCCTTTGCAATTGCATAAGCCTTATACTTTTCAAGGTTAGCTTGAATTTCATTACGCTTAGCAACAACTGATTCAAGACGAAGTGCATCAATTGTTGAGAGATCACCCATTTCTAATACAGAAACGATTGATAACTTAGCATCATCTTCACTTGCTTGATGAATGGCATGCGCTAAAGCAGTATACCCTTGCTCAGATTCATCGACACCTACTAAGATGTTTTTGAACTGTGTTGGTTCGATATCTAAATTCAAATTCGTCATCTCATCTCTCCTCTAACAGTAAAATTATGCAAACATACCAATAACTAGTTGAATGTTCAAAATTGTCAAAACAACGAAAGCAATCCAACCTAGTATTGTCAACCACATTGGGTTAACGAAATCTTCACCCATAATCTTCTTTGATGAAGTGAAGTGAATTAACGGTGCCATCGCGAATGGCAATGCAATAGACAAGAATACCTGAGAATTAACCAGTAACTTATCCAATTCAATTTCTGAACCACCATAGATAATTGTTGCAGCAACAACAGGAATCAATGCCAAACCACGTGTGATGACACGACGTAGCCACAAAGGCACCTTCATGTGTAAGAAACCAGCCATAACAACTTCACCAGTTAATGTTCCAGTGATTGTTGAGTTTTGACCAGAAGCAAGCAAAGCAACAGCAAACAATGTTGACAAGATTGGAGATGCAACTGCACCAGCAACAGTGTTGTTACCCAAGGCACGGTACATATCACCAAATGTTCCAACGCTATCTGCATGTCCGAAGAACAAAGCAGCACCCAAAATCAACAACATTGAGTTAATGATAAAGGCAAAAGTCAATTGGATATTTGAATCCCAAGTCATGAAACGAACAGCTTCTTTAAGTTCTTGCTTATTGTTACGATCAACCTTACGTGTTTGAGAAACAGATGAATGTAGGTACAAGTTGTGCGGCATAACTGTCGCACCAATGATACCCAACGTCATTGTCAACTGTGAATCAACACCAGGAGCTGCATGTTGATTCAACGCAGCAGCTTGTGGTACGTACCCACCAAGAATTCCTGAAATACTTGGATTTGATAGAATAACCAAGTATAGGAAGATTACCATAATTGTCACAATCAATGTAATAACGATTGCTTCAATCTTACGGAAACCAAAGTGCATCAACAATAACAATAAGATAACATCAAATGCTGTTGTTAACACAGATACAAGCATTGACCAACCAAACAACAAATGTAAGGCAATGGCACCACCAATAACTTCAGCGATATCGGTTGCCATCAAGGCAGCTTCAGTCATTAACCAAAGTATGATACCACCGGCTTTGTTAGTACGATTTCGTGTTGCTTGCGCTAAATCTTCTTGCTTAACAATTCCTAACTTACCAGCCATGTATTGCAACATCATAGCGATCAATGATGAAACCAAAACAACTGACAATAGGACGTAGTGGTAACGCGCACCACCACCTACAGATGTTACCCAGTTACCTGGATCCATATAACCCACAGCAACTAAAGCTCCTGGTCCTGAAAAGGCCATTAACTTCTGAAAAAAGAACCGTTCTTAGGTGGTTCAATCGAGCTGTTTACATCACCCAAACTCAAATCATCCGAAGCATTTTGAAATAATTTATGCTTTGGACTCGTCGTAGAATTTTCCATTCTATCTCTCCTTTGATTACTCTCAGGACATCATTAAACAAAGCTAGATTCATCTGTCAAAAATCAGGCAGTTAAAAGGAGGGCAATATCAGTAAATTGTCACTTTTCAAACGCAAAAAAGACCATAGTTACCCTATTATGTCTAATTTGGTTAAACACTTCCGTTGGTTAAAGGCAGGTGCTAAATAAGATTCATAAAGAATTTCATGCAACTTGGTTGTTGCAAGCTTATGAATTTTACCTAACTTGGCTATTTGTTGCCCCAGTTCTATATTTATGTTACTCGTAAATTGTTCAACGTCAAGATGCAAAATAAAAAATTCATTTTTAAAGGATGATCTTTTTTCAATAATGACAAAATGATAGCGGTTTAAACGTTTTTGTAAACGATTTCATTAAAATATTTCATTTTAATGACATCATAATTTTTTTAGTTATTCCAACTATTTTTTAAACATTGCTTAAATTTGATTACAATTTTGGTCAAATTTGTTCGTTTCAATTTGAATTGTGACATGACTAATGTGGTAAGTATGACGTAATTCTTGAGAAATTTCTTCTAAAATTTGCTGAGATAATTTCTCATTTGACACTGACAGATGAACAGTTAGTGCTGCTTCTGTCGTTGAAAGTGGCCAAATATGTAAATCATGAATGTGTGTCACACCTGAATGCGTAGTTAAATAATGTTTAACTGCATCTAAATCAACATTATCCGGCACACCATTAAGTGCTAGATTAAAGGTTGACTTGAATACAGACCATGACGTGACCAAAATAATCACACCAATAATCATTGACACAATGGCATCGATGGATTGCCAACCCGTGATTTGAATCAAGGCACCAGCGATAATCACACCTACTGAAACACCCGCATCAGATAACAAATGAATATAAGCTGTTTTGGCATTGAGATCTTGACCATGATGGTGGCCATGCTCATCAGGTGCACCGGATGCTTTAAATAACATTGCGGTAGAAAAGTTAATAATAATACCAACTGTTGCCACAATAGTGACCAACCAACCGGAAGTATGCGCACCAGTCGGCATGAGTAGGTCACGAATACCTTCATAAAAATCGTAATCACAGCAAATAACAGTAAAATTGTATTAAACAAACTCGCTAAAATTGACACATTGTGCCAACCATAGGTATGTTGCTTCGTTGCTTCTAAACCAAAAACAACAACTGCTAGCCAAGCAATCACAAGCGCCAACACATCACTTAAGTTATGAAAGGCGTCCGCAAACAGCGCTGTAGAATGGGCAATATTAGCGAATACTAGCTCGCCCAAAACAAATAAAATATTGAGTGAAATACCGATAAGATAAGGTGTTTGTTTCATGCTAGGATGTTGCGTTGTATGTTCATTCATAACGTCCCCTCACTTTCTATACTAACTTTACTACAATATGAAAAAAATTCATGCTTTTACACATGAATTTCTTCAAAAAATTCAACAGCATCCCCAATAACTTGTTGAACTGGGAATGGTGTATGAATATATTCTAAATTAATAGCAATAATTGGCCTGTCTTTTTGTGCATATTGTAGTAAGCCAGCAAAAGGATATACTTGAAAACTTGTTCCCACTACCACAATTAAATCAGCCTCTGAAACCCAGCGTACACTTTGTTCAACATCAAAGGGGACCTCTTCGTAAAAAGTAATCGCGGGTCGCAACAGAGCACCATCTTGTCGATACATGGATTGCATATAATTTTGCCATGGCGTACGTTTTTGATCTTTTGGTGCATACACATCGTACAACGATCCGTGAAACCGAACCAAATGTTGTTGTGGCGTGTTTGCTTGAACATGTAAATCATCGACATTTTGTGTCACAATCCTAGCGCGCCCTTGTTGTGCAAAGGTTGCCATTTTTTGATGAATGATATTAGGCTGCGCGTGTGGAAAGTACATATTATCAATCATAAATTGGTACTGCTTTTCTGGTTCACGTGCAAAAGCTGTTGCACTCAAAAGGTATTCCGGTCGCAAGCTAATACCATTATAAATACCATTTTTTGAACGATAATCTGGTATACCTGATGCTGTAGACACGCCCGCGCCAGTCATAAACACAATGCGCTTAGACTGATTAAAAGTTTGTTGAATCTCTGGTGTTACTAACAATTTTATATGCTTCTTTCATATGATATATGGTCAACGCTCAATATAAGGTAGGGCTAGTTTTTAAATAATGCCTCAACGGTCATTGCATAAATTTCCTTAAAGAAAGCGGGTTTTTGGCTCTCATCATCAGAAAATGTTAGAACAAAACTGTTCTGTCGATCTGTCTTATTAAGGCCAACATATGCTGTCTTCTTAGTTTGAAAATCCAACATTTCTGAATGAAAAATATCAAAAACTTGTCTCACTTCTTGGTTGAGCTGGCGCTTTGACAACACACTTGTTACCGTCACAAACTCATTGGCATTAATTGTTGGCTTTCCCCACTTTGCCAACACTTCGTCCACGTGAGTAAAGAGTTGCACTACTTGGCGTCGTAATTGGCGCGAAGAGGTTACATCTGCCTGTAAGATGGGTTCTACTAACTGCTTAGCTGCCGTATAAGCAATTGGATATGTTGTTTGTAGCGTTGTTAGAAAATACTTTTCTGGTACGAATTGGGCAAAGACCAAAGCATCAAGCAATGTTAATAGTCGCCACAAACTTTCATCGTCTAATTCACCATTCTCTGGCGTCAGACTATCTTGAATACCAGCTAAATAAGCCGTAGCTGTTTCACGTGTTAAAATACCTTTTTTAGCCAACTCTTGGTAAGTAATGGCATGCAATACGACATGATGCAAACGAGTCGCAATTTGGATCAATTGATCATCGAGCCCTTCATCATCAAATGATAATGCAAAAAAGACTTGCGGCATAATGTTATTTAAAGTGAGCAACATTTGCAAGAGTTCATTACCAATTTGAAAATCAGCGGCTGTACTATCTTCTAATTCAATTAATAAACGTTCACCAAGCACCGATTGATGAATCTGATCTACTAATAATCGACCAGATGCTGGTGCACTATCCCTCACCATAACCGTTCCAGGATAAATTTCATTAACAGTATCTAATAATTTTTGAATATTGGGTGTCATGATTTCTCTCTCAATTCATTTAAATATTGCGTTGCAATAGTTGTATCAACGCGCGACAATTGGGTTAATTTTTCAGTAAGCTGCGGCACCTCATCTGGTGTGGCACCAATTTGAAGCGCTAAAGCACGGTATTGCATACGCATATGGCCTTTTTGAATACCATCTGAAACAATGGCACGCAATGCCGCCAAATTCTGTGCCAGGCCAGTTGCCACAATCATGCGTCGTAATTGATTTGCACTCACGCGCTCACCAATAATGCGTAAAGCATTTTGTGCCTGAGGCAATGCCGAAATCGCACCACCTACAGTGCCAACTGATACAGGTAAAGTCAATGTTCCTTTAAGCTGTTGCTGTTCAATTGACCAAGTCGCTAATGCCGTATACCCGCCTGTTTTGGCTGCATAGGCATGACCTGCTGCTTCTAGTGCACGCCAGTCATTACCATTTGCTAATGTCACGGCACTGGCGCCATTAAATAGTCCTTTGTTTTCAGTTGTTGCACGATACACATCGTGATGCCCAAAGTGATTAATAGCGACAATACGCTCAGCGATATCTTGACCACCAACAGCTGAAAAAGGTAAGCAGACGGTTGCTGATACCAGTTGTTGTGTTGCGTAATTACTTAAAATACCAGCTAAAATTTGCGTATGAAATATATCAAAAATCGGTATAATACCGGCTAATATGGTATTCACAATATTAGCACCCATCGCATCACATGTATCAATAAAACAATCAATGCTTGCCATATTGTCAGTAACCATGCGTAATTCAATGTTTTTCAAACCACCGCCACGCGCCACAATACTAGGATGTGTTGCCTGTGCTTTGGCAAATATTTCATCTCGATGTGCCGTTAAGAATACTTGCAGTGCTGTGTAATCAGTAATCTGATGTATTAAAATTTGACCAATCATGGTATTGTCAGTTAATAATTCAGTATGAACACCACCGCCAGCATTTAGCATTTTAGCACCATGATTGGCTGCAGCGATAACGCTTGGTTCCTCTGTAGCCATTGGTATGTTATAAGCCGTACCATCTAATAATAGGTGCTTTAAGATGCCCATCGGTACCGTAAAATTTGACACATAATTCTCAATAATTTGTCCAGAAACTAAATCTTGTGCATTTTTAAGTGCCATCATGACATTTTCGGGTAAGTTCAAAGTTTCTAATCGTTGATTAGGCGTTAACTCGTAAAATTTTAATTCACTCATGTCGATAAGAGAGTAATTCAGCAATAATGCCCTCTCTAACCCCACTTTCTGAAAAAATAACTTTAGGTGATTGTAATGTCCGCATTAAGTTGACTAATGGTAAAAGGCCACTAACAATAATATCCGCGCGTGATTTCTCTAAACCAACAATATTCTCACGTTCATATCGTGATAACTGGCATAGCGCATCAAAAATCAATTCTACTGTTTCAAATGGTAATTCATAACCATGAATTTGTTCAATATTTTCCTCACCAAATTGTTGCCGTGACATTCTGGCTAATGACCGATTAGCACCACCTAATAAAATTACCGGTAATCCTTTTTGATGCGCTAGCCATGGTAATGTAGCATATTGTGACAAAATATAACCACAGGCAGCAGATATATCATTCAACTGCGCTTGATTTTCCAGATGAAAACGCTCGGATAGGCTCACTGCACCAAATGGCAAGCTAACGGTCGCTAAATGACGACCACCTGCAACTGGAATTAATTCCACAGAAGCCCCTCCGGTGTCTAAAATTGTCGCATTTTGGACATCTAATGTTGTCACAACACCAAGATAATCATAGTAAGCTTCTTGATCACCAGTTAGTACTTCAAACATAATACCGGTTTCTTGTGCTACACGTGATAAAAACATCGCCTGATTGTGCGCCATACGCACAGCAGCAGTCGTAATTGCCTTAACAGTAAGCGGCTGATAATGTGCATAAAGCTTTTGGAACGCTTTTAGGGCACGAATAGTGCGCATAATTGGTTCTTCTTTTAGCAATAATTCCTCGCCCATGCCTTGTGCAATTCTAGTATCCTGCTTTTCACGCATAATTTCATCATGAGTGCCATCATCATGTATCTCTTCAACAACAACTCGCAAAGAGTTGCTACCTAAATCAACAATTGCTAAATATGACATGTGTTCTCCAGTCACTTACTTTTTAAATATTCATCATTTCTTTCCAGTATAGCAAATATTGACAACGAAATAAAAAATGCTACGTCGTTAAACAACGTAGCATTCATTAAATATTTAAGACAGAATATTAATCCGCGGCCAAAGCATCAATGGTATTCAACTTAGCTGCCTTACGTGATGGCACTAAGCTAGCCAGCAATGCAATTAACAAACTAATAACAATCGCGAAAATCACATTACCAATAGATACCTGTACAATGTTAAATTTAATCAAATTATACAAGGCAACATTCATTAGTGCTTGTCCTGCATAAGCTGCAACAAGACCTAATACCGCTGAAATCAAGCCAATCAACAGACTCTCATTTGTAAATAAGCGACGAACATCTTTAGAACGAGCACCTAAGGCACGCAATACCCCAATTTCCTTTGTACGTTCTGCAACAGACATATACGTTGTCACGATAATCATAATTGCTGAAACAAGTAAGGAAATACCAGCAATAGCAGCTAAGACATACGAAGCGAGACTTGTAATGGTGTTAATCGTGTCGAGAATATCACCGATTGACATGCCGACAAAAGCACGCTTACCATCAATTTCAATCTGATTGACTTTCTTCACAACTGACTTTACATTTTCAGCATCGTCAATGCCAATTGTGGCATATGTTGGATCTGTTGTTGCCTTAGCTTTTGCTAATTGGTCTTTAACCGTGTCAAAACTCATGCTATAAATGGCACCTGATTGTCCACCTTCAGCAATACCTACAACCTTCAACTTATCTTTAATTTGGACAGGTTGATTGTCTTTATTAAAGGCAAAGTATGAAAATGATACTTCTTTACCAATTAAGCTCTTCCAGTTATCACTATCAATTTGTTGAGCAAAAGTCTTATCAATAACTAATTCATTGTGACCTGGTTTGTGACCAGCCTTAATACTCTTGCTTGAAAAGGCAGACGTCCAAGTTTGAATTTGTGCGCCTTGTGTTTTCTGCTTACCATACGTAAACGTCACATTACCAAATTGATAACCACGCTCTACCTTATCAATATGATTTACTTTTTGTAAACGATCAATATAGTTGTCAGGTAATGTTGCAGCGTTATAATCCGTTGCCATTGCTTGTGATGTTTCTTGCATCCGCTGAGAAGCCGGCGCATCCTTATCTTCAGTCACATTACGCATAACAGTCGGATAATTAGGATTAGCCAACTGTGTGACTTGATCGTTAATATATCCTTTAATACCATTACCTAATCCAAGGAATAAGATAACAGAAAAAATACCAATAGCTGAACCTAAAGTAATCAAGAAGTTACGTAGTTTATTGAAACGCAAGTGATCAAAAGCCATTTGCCATAGTGTTTTTGATGACAAAGGACGAGAAGGTATCCTATCTTGATGCGCTGGTAATTCAAATTTAGGCTTCAAACTCTTTTCATTATCAATTTTACCGTCAGCCATATGCAAAATACGCGTACCATAGTTGGCAACTTCCTGAGAATGTGTCACCACAATGACTAACTTACCATCTTTAGCGATGTCTTCTAATAATTCTAATACTTCGCGTGTGTTAACAGAATCTAACGCACCAGTTGGCTCATCGGCAATAATGACATCAGGAGATGAGGCCAAAGCACGCGCAATGGCAACACGTTGCTTTTGACCCCCTGATAGTTGGCTTGGATACTTGTGCATATGTTCAGCCAAGCCAACCTTATCGAGTAATTCAGTTGCCTTTTTCTTACGATCAGCACTAGACAACTTCGTCATGTTTAAGCTTGTTAAAACGTTTTCCAAGTTCGTTTGGTAATTAATTAAGTTAAAACTCTGGAAAATATAGCCTACCGTTTGGCGACGATAAAGATCCAATTGTTTCTCTTGCTTATGATCTAACAGATTGCCATTAACCGTAACAGTTCCCTCAAAGTTACGATCCAAGCCACCAATGATATTCATCAATGTTGACTTTCCGCCACCTGACTCACCTAAAATAGAAACAAATTCACCCTTTTCAAACTTCAAATCAATACCTTTAAGGACAGGAAATTCTTCCTTACCCAAAAAATATGATTTATGTATTGCTGATAACTCTAAAAATGCCACTAAATCCACCCCTTACTTATCGCTTTTTATGTAGTTAAAGTCTAGTATAGCATACACTTTTATTCTATTTACTAGAATTATAGTGACATTGCGCTTGAATGTCCGGGTCCACCACGATGTGGATCAAAGAAACGGATTGCCGCATTAATGGCGGCCGGTGCTTCACCAAAGCCAATTGCAATCAAATCATTCTTACCATCATAGTAATTTGCATCCCCGATAACGAAATAACCCGGAATATTTGTTGCCATTTCCTGATTTACAATCATCCCTTGCATGACACTTTCTGGTTGCGCTTGCCAGCCCAAAACCGTTTTATTTTCAGAAATAAAACCATAATTAATAATTAAGTCGTCTACAACAATCGTTTGAATATCATCAGGATTTTTAACATGCGCCAAAGTAATTTCGAGCTTTTGGCTGACTGTGGGCATCACTTGAACCACTCGTCTTGGCGTTGCTTGATCAATATCACTTGCATTTAACGCTTTAACGCTTTGTTCCATCGCTCTAAACTGTTCGCGTCGATGTATAATTGTTGTCTGATTTGCCACTTCATTAAGCATAACCGCCATATCAACAGCTGAATCACCACCACCAGCAATCGCAATATCATGGTTTCGAAATTGCTCAGGATTAGGGACAAAATAATGTACACCATGTCCAACCAATGGCTCAACGCCTTCAATTTGCATTTTACGGGGTTCAAAAGCACCCTTACCCGTTGCAACAATAATACTTTTAGCCACAATCATTGATTGATTTGTTGTGATGATAAAACGTTCATCTTGTTTGACCACATCACTAACTGTTGTGTGTGTTAAAACTTCTATTGGAAACTTAGCCATTTGTTGGGTGAGTTGTTCCACTAAATCCCGACCTTTAATATTTGGAAAACCCGCAACATCAAATATATGCTTTTCAGGATATAAAGCACTTACTTGACCACCCAAAGTCGCCATACTTTCAATTAAAACTGCCTTTGTATCTCTTAATCCAGCATAAAAAGCAGCAAACATACCGACTGGACCGCCACCAATAATGGCAATATCATATTCTTGCATTTATCGTCCCTCCTTTACTTCATTATTATACGATAAAGGCAGATATTGTTTTATAATAGAATTATTAATTAAAGGAGAATTGTGCTGCAAGCAGCACCTTAATAAATTCATGGCAAAATACAAAATGATTTTAGACTTAGATACAGGCGTTGATGATGCATTAGCCCTTGCTTATGCAGTTGGGGCGCCAGAAGTAGATCTTATTGGTATCATTTCAAGTTATGGCAACACACTAGTTGATATCGCTGCTCAAAATTCTCTTGACTTATTACATTTACTAGGTGCAGATGATGTCCCTGTATTCATTGGTGAAAGTCATTCTAGCACCACAGACCATTTTGATGTCATGAACATTTCTCAGTTAATTCATGGTAAAAATGGTATCGGTGATGTCACATTAACCCCTTCACCACGACAGGTTGAAAAAGAAACTGGCGTTGATTTCTTAATCAGAGCAGCACATGATTACCACGAAGACTTAATTCTTGTCCCTACTGGTCCTCTAACCAACTTAGCAGCGGCGATTAAAAAAGATAATCAAGTTGCTGAATTAATCGGACAAACAACTTTGATGGGCGGCGCATTAACTGTACCTGGTAACGTTACACCATTTACAGAAGCCAATATCCACCAAGATCCAGAAGCAGCTGATTTTGTCTTTACACATCAAAAGAACTTAACAATGGTTGGTCTAGATGTTACTTTACGTACACTCTTAACTAAAAACGAAACAGCCGAATGGCGCCACCTTAATTCTGAAGCGGGTGAGAAGTTTGCTAGCTTAATGGATTTCTATATCGATGCTTATTATAATCTCGATATTGATAAACGTGGCGCTGCGTTGCATGATCCTTTGGCGGTAGCAGTGAGCATAGACCCAACATATATTACGGGATTACCGCTGAATATGCGTGTGACCTACAATACAGAAAACGGCGACTACGGGCGTACCATTGGTGACAAGACACAATTATTAGCCCCTACGACATCTAAAGCAGCGGTTCTGGTTGACACTGATCGTTTTGTTAAAGATTTTCAAAATATGATGTTAACTGTTCTAAAATAAAAAGGTTGAGACGCCTAAGCGTCTCAACCTTTTTATTTTTGTCTAATTTCCGATAATTTAGTATCAATCATATCGATAACGTTATGGCGTGCCTCTTCGCTCTCAACAAAATCAAAACGATCGCCGTCAATTTGCATTTTTTCGGAACGATCATAATTTTCAAACCAATGATCATAACGTTGGTTGAGCTCTTCATAATAACGATACAAACTAGCGTCATTTTCAATTTGTTCGAAAGCACGACCACGTTTTTTAATGCGTTGTAGCATTGTATCAAAACTAACGCGAACATGGATTAATAATTCTGGATCTTTTGATACAGTCGTTGGTAATTCCATCATCATATTATTCACTAATGAATCATAGATTGTTACCTCAGTCTGTGTCGCACGACCCAAATCAGCATTCAGTTTAAATAAAAGTGAATCTTCAAAAATCGAACGATCTAAGACATTCAATTGATTTTCTTGTGCCCGCTTAATTTGTTCCAATCGCTTATTTAAGAAATAAATTTGTAGTAAGAAGCCATATTTTTTAGGATTTTCATAAAATAACGGCAGAATTGGATTATCATCCACACTTTCATAAAAAGCTTGCGAACCTAGATGATTTGCCAATAATTCTGTCAAACTTGTTTTCCCCGCACCAATCGTACCGGATAATACAATCATGTTTTTCTCCTGTGTTGTCTCGATTTATAACGATATATAGTATAACAAATATATCATGTGTATGTATTCACAATACAATTGTCTCACAATCTCATATCTTCTTCGTCAAAAATGGTTCAGCCCCAGATAGCAAGGATTACAATAAAAAAGTAGCCTTAGCCACTTTTAGTTGACGTTATCATCTTCAGAAATTTTCTTTTGATTTGGATCAATGCTATCAATTTGCCACTTATCTTTGGACTTATTATATACAGTATGGGCAATTAATTCGAAGGTTTGATACATATCCCCATAGGTGTCGTTATCATCATCTGTATCAGAAGAATAATAGAAATCATACTTGATATGGAAAACAACATTTGCTGCTGCTTTACCTGTTGGTTCAACTTTTTTGCACAGAAGTATCACTAAATGAAATCGAATCTGCATTACGCTTAGAATCATGCAAATTATGTTGAATCATCTTCTTAAAATCTTGATAACCTTTGTTTTGAACACCACCAGTGAAAACAGTATCCGCATCACTAGGATCACTTTCATTTGATGCATAGCTATTCATGAGCGATGACATATCAGAAATTAAGCTATCTGCGTCGGTTTGTGTTAAAAGCCCTTCCGCATCCAATGTCAAATAATCATCATCATTGACATCTGTCAGGGGCGTTGATTTTGTGCGTAAAGTGTCACTGCCAACTTGCTTTTGCACATAAACATTAGCACCCTTACTTACTGCCACATGATTAACGTTGGCTTTACCATTTTCAATCATCCCAATTTTATTGTTACCAACGTAAACGTCACCACCTTCTAAGTTAGACTCAATCGTAAAACTAATAAAGGTAATACTGAGGTCAACGTTTTTCTCTTGGCTACCACCAATAAAATTCGTGTTGCTCGTCTTAACACTACCGCCATTAATTGAGCCTGTTGCTGTGAAATTATATTCACCTGGTATTTGATGTTTCAAGGTTGTCGCATACCCGTCAGAATCCGTTGTGAGTAACTTTTTACCATTGAGACCGATATTAATATCTTTATGGTTTGTTGTGAGATGAATATTAACTGGCTTGGCTGTCAGTTGATAATTTGGGAATATTAAGAACTTATGCCCATTGTTTTGTAATGTTAAACCATCTGTACCAGTTGAAATCCAAGAGCGAAGCGCTGCATCACTCATCTTTTCACTAGACAAATACTGTACCATCGGTTGTAAATCACTTTTAGTGACACGCTTATGTGTATCAGACCACACCATTTGTTGCGCGTATTCACTGGTATCATAACTTTTAAGCGTTTTAACCGCACGTTCCATGCTACTTGATCTTGAATAATAATGATTACCAATAAGGTACCCAGCAATGATGGCAACCACTGCGATTGCGACAACAATCAAAGTTATTTTTTACCTTTTGACATAGGTGGCGTTGGGCGTGAGACGATTGTTGCTGATTGCTTTTCAGTAGCTTGTGATGTTGTTTTTTGAAAATCATTCTGTTTAGCCGCTGAAAATTCCTGCATTGATGGTCGTCGACCATTTTCTTGCTCAAATTGCTGTGCCCATTGTTGTGCTATATCATTTGTATGATGATCATCGCGTTCTTGTGTGCTAAACTGTTGTGCTTTAGCCGCACTAAATTCTTCTATTGTCGGTTCACGACCATGCTCTGCTTTAAAGTTGTTAAGCCATTCTTCTTTTGTCGTCATTTGATTCTCCTAGAAATCCAATCCTGCAAACAAACTTTTAAACATTGGTGCCACAATAAAACGAATAATCAAATAACTTAAGATACCTGTGCCAATTTGTTGGCATAATTGCCACCATAACGTATCAACTTTGCCTTCAAGCTTGTTGGCCGCATTAACTAAAGTAAATTGACCAATAGCCAAAATACTACTACTTAAAGTCAGCAAGAATGTCACCAGTCCAACAGTTGCAATTAAGAAATAAATCGCACTATCCATATTATCTAAACTATTTAATGTTGACGGTGTAATCGGTATCAAAAACGATGCAATAAAAGCAACAATATTAATACCTAATACAATCGCAAACCAATTAAGATAGCGCATCAACGCATCATAAAAGCGATAAGTGACTTTAGTTGTCCAGGCTAGTATTGGCACTCCCGCAAAATAAATCAATGCAAATGTAATCCAAAGCATTAATAATCCCGATGTTAAATACTGGCTAGCAGCATGAACCAAACTATCGCTGGTACCAGTAAAGGAGCCAACTGTTGCTGCAGCCGCATTGACAATACGACGGCAAAAATTCCAAACAGTTAACGCAGCAACTAAGCTTGCCAATGCATATGTGATCCATAAAAAGGTAGCCGAGAACTGCTCGTCTAGCATTGCATGCTTGGACGGCATCATCATACGATCCTTTAGCCATACAAAATAATTACCTGCATGCTGTTTAGCTGTTGAATAAGCATGATTCACATCCTGAGAAAGCTCACGTTGTGTTGTCGCACTATTAGCCACTTTTGAATGACTAAGGCTGATATCACCCGCTTCAATTGCTGCCAAAATTTCATCCGCTGTTGGTTGGCGATGATGCATTAATTCAAAATATTCAATCCATTCTTGCTTGTTAGCCATATGCCTCTTCCATTTAATCTTCATTTAATCTATTTACAGTTTAACGTTTACAAATACAAAAGGTCAATAAAAAAAGCATAGCAGCATTGCGCTGTTATGCTTTTTACTTTAGTCATGTCCTTGTGGTGTTAAATCAACATCTTCTAATTTAATTAATCTGGTACGATGCCGAATCTTATATGTGACATACAAAATAATAAACAATGGCACACTCAGATAAGTTAAGCCAATCTTTTCAAGGTTAAGCGTCGTAAAACTATGCGGATCTTGACCAACAATCACACCGATTGAAATAATCAAAGCAAGTAATGGGCCAAAGGGGAACCATTTTGCCTTATATCGTAAATCTTCTAGGCGCTTACCCTGCTTCATATAAGCACGTCGGAAGCGATAATGTGAAATTGCAATACCAACCCAAGCAATAAAACCGGTTAATCCACTTGCACTCACTAACCAAGTATAAGCTACGGCGCCACCTTTAGCATTAGCCACAAAAGCTAATAATCCAATAGATGTTGTCATAATAAGTGCTGGGACCGGCACACCACGACTTGAAATTTTAGCGAAAATCTTAGGTGCTTCACCCTTCAACGCCATTGCGTATAACATACGTGTTGAGGCATATGAACCAGAATTTGCACTCGAAATAATTGATGTTAAAATCACTGCATTCATTAAACTGGCGGCAAAGGCAATACCTGCATTCTTAAAGACAATTGTAAATGGTGATACTGCAATGTTTTCTGTTGAAGCACTTAATAGACGTGGATCTTGATAATAGACCAAGGCGCTGATCACAAAGATCGCAAAGATGTAAAATAGTAAAATCCGCCAAAAAACTTGATTAATGGCTTTGGGAATACTTTTATTGGGATCTTGTGCTTCACCAGCAGTAATACCAATTAATTCAGTACCTTGGAAACTGAAACCAGCTAGTATGAAGACCGACAAAACTGCCTGCCAACCACCAACGAACCCGTGTTGTCCAACACTCAAATTTTTCATTACATCGATATTTGAATGAATCACACCAAATATTGTCGCAACACCCATTAACAAGAAAGCAATAATTGTAATCACTTTAATCATGGAAAGCCAAAATTCTGTCTCACCAAAAGCACCAACTGAGAATAGATTAATAAGAAAAATTAGACCCAGAGCGGTAGATGAAAAAATCCAGCTCGGTATATCAGGGAACCAAAAATTAGCCACCAATCCTACAGCTACGATATCAACAGCTAAGGTAATCGCCCAGTTAAACCAATAGTTCCAGCCCATTGCAAACCCCAATGCTGGATCAACATAACGGCCGGCATAATCAGAAAAACTACCAGATGTTGGTGAATAAGTCGCCATTTCACCTAAACTTGTTGTCAAGAAATAAACCATGACGCCCATCGCAATGTAGGCTACCATTGCACCCATTGGGCCAGCCTGGGCTACAGTTGCACCTGAGGCAACAAACAATCCTGTTCCAATTGAACCGCCTAATGCAATCATGGAAACGTGACGTGTTTTCAGTCCACGTTTCATTTTATTTTCACTCATTGTTACTCCTATGACGTATGATCGATGCATACGTTTTATTTAAGTTTTGTCAAAAAGGGCAATAAAAAACCTCTTGCATTCATCAAGAGGCTACCAAAATCGTTGTTCACGTTTTTAGCAAAGCGCACCACAATCACTTGTGACAGTCCAACCGCTATTAACGATTAGCCCAAATATGAACTACCAATTCATACTTTCGGCAACTTCCCCTTTCATATTACTTCTGCGTGATTGGTTCACTCAATAATATTACTGTTGTCAGTCGCAACCTCTTTGATATCAATAGCATTTTATCATGTCACAACATCAAAAGCAAAGTGAAATTAGTGCGCAAATATGCGTCTGTCACGAATGGAAAACGCAATAAAGAACGAAATGAGCAAAATAACAGCGACCACAAGGTAAGCATAATGCTGATTAACATCTAGTAGCATCCCCGACATAATCGGCCCCACAACATTACCAACACTCGTTAATGACATGTTAATACCACTCACCAGACCTTGTTGGCGACCCGCCATCTTAGTAATCAAGGTTGTAATTGCTGGCCGTAACAAGTCAAATGCAGTAAAGACAATTAGTGTAGCCACGATAACGGACCACTTCGCATGAACAAAAACAATTAAGACAACGCCTATAAAACCGAAAAAGAAACAAAACTGAATAATTCGGCTTTCTTTAAAACGATTCACCAACGGTTCAAAGAACACAACTTGGGCAATCAACGAAATAATACCATTTAAAACTAACACAATCGCAATATCATCTAAGTCAAAATGATGCACACTATTGACATAAATACTATATACGCCTTCAAAACCAGCTAATCCAAAGGATGACACTAAAATCATGAAGAATAATAAAAGCAGCGATGTCGGAAATGACTTCATAACCGCCCAACTACCTAATTGGGGACCTTGATTCTGTGCTTGTGCTTCATCTTCAGAAATTGGTGCATTAGATAATGCCGTCAATGCTACGATGGCACTGATCAACCCTAAAACTGCTGCGCCCCAGAAAGGTAATTTATAATCAATGCGTGCCAGTACGCCACCAATACCAGGACCTAAAATCAAGCCACCACTAAAGGCGGCTGATAACCAACCAATCACTTTAGCGCGTTGCTTCATCGTTGTTAAATCAGAAGCCAAGGCCATTGATGTTGGGATGACCATAGCTGCTGAGATACCCCCGACAATTCTTGAGATGTTTAGCATTGCCAACGTATTTCCCAGAGCAAAAATCACCTCTGATATTGCATATAGTAACAAGCCAAATATAATAATCTGCTTACGCCCAATACGATCAGAAATACGGCCAACTAGTGGTGAAGCCAAAAATTGAGCAAAGGCATACAAAGCATTCATAATTCCCATATCCGTTGCTGTTAAATGTAATAAATTTTTGATATACGGAATGACTGGAATGACCATACTGATCCCCAGACAAATCAAAAAATTACTTAATATTAAAATACCAATTGCCCACTGCTTCGTCTTCATACTTCACCTCATATTAAAATCCACTAAACAATATTGTCCGCTTCATTGTCCTTTCTTATCACATTACCTCATCCTCATGAGCAATTTAAAAAGCCGAAGAGATAGCTATTATCAGCTATTTCTTAGGCCCTTAATGTCAGTAAAAGGTTGATAGTTCATGTTGATCCATCTATTTAGTTCTCAAGCTATTATTTAGTAAGTCTATACAAAAAAGAACCTGCCGTCAACTGAAAATGACATATCTATGGTAATACAATTTGATAAGCCCATCTTTTGTTACGGCTATTTCCTGAATCACCATTGAGCCATACAATACCACGATAGTCAAAACCACTTTTTTGAATGACATGTTGCATCCCCAAATTGTCAGGATGTGTATCAATTCTAATATCCTTAAAACCATCATGATACGCTATCGTCATTAATGAACTCATCAGTATTTGCGCTAAATGTTGACCGCGAAACTGCTCAGATACCGCCGTTCGATGTACTGCAACATAAGCTTGATGGGAACTAGAACACCACTGTCCATCAATTGCTGCATAAGTCGGATCCCCTTGTGTTGCTAAAACACCTACCGCTGCAATACGTGTGTCACAAATCAGTACGTAGCTACGCTGTTGTATAATATCGGCCTTAATACTTTCTTCATCTGGATATCCATCTTGCCACTGGTCAATCTGCTGCTGATGCAAATATTGTTTTGCTGCTGCATAAATAGCAAGCATCTCTGGTAGATCTGTTAATGTACTTTTTCTTAAATACTGCACCATCATTCAGTCACCTTTTGTTTGATTTTGTTCAATAAGTTGTTTCAATAATGCATTTGTTTCTTTTTGCTCTTGATGCAGTTGTGATATTTCCTCTAAACGTGCATCATATCCAAATCGTTCGGTCTTATCTTTTGCCAAAATATTATTAACAAGTTGTAGAAAGAAAAATACTGCACCAGCAATTAAAAGTAACGAACCTAGTGATTGTAAAAATTCTTCAAGGGGAATAATATGCCACTTCATCTCATGCTGTTTACCAAAAATGGCGGTCGTCAAAAAAGAAAAAATACCAAATATCAATGAAACGAACGCCTTAACAAAGCCAGAAAAACTTGCACCAATAACAACACCAATTGCTGTTCCAAGTAGGCTACCGCTCAACAAAAATTTTTTAAATTCTTGCATTTTATAAAAAGATTTACTGAAAACCTTGTTTGTCTGTCGATTAACATCTTTAATTGTTGCACCAAGTTCTGTTTTGTATTTCATTGTCATCCTCATAATTTGCATGATAAATGCTGATAATCAAAATATATTATTATCCCATAATATAAAAATTAAGTATATCAATCAAGTCAATTCCCCCGCTTATTTTAATCATTTTCTCATCTATTTCATGACACCTGTCATTGTACCTAGCGGCTCAGTAAAGCATGCATGTTATCGCCAAAATGCTAGCGTTGATTTTTTAATGTTATATATACCCTTATTATCAAGATGAGATGACGTTTCATGACATCTACCACCAGAATAATAATTTAGATAATGGACACGCAAACTGCGCTAGTTAACTAAAATTAAACGCCGGTATCATGAGAACCCTTAAATATTATTTATTAAAAACACAGCAGTCGCGCTATAGTCGATAAACTCAACTTCAAGTACTTATAATGTCATTGCAAACAAATTATACCCAATGCCATAATGATGTGGTGCAAAACAACGGCCGTTTACAGCACTAATTTAATCATATATATATGTCGAATAGGAGAATATTAGTGACTGAAAGTCTAGATATTATTTATATAAGCCTTAGTGGTAATACCGATATTTTTGTTAAACGCTTGGCACATCACCTTACTGATATCAATCAAGCTTCATCTGATATGCAACTCGTTAATGTCAAGTTTGTTGATGATTTTTATACTGTCACAAGACCGTTTATTGCGATATTACCAACCTATCTTAAGGGTGGCAATGGTACTGATAATGGCTTTGAAGAAATTTTAACAGACAAACTACGCCATTTTTTGGCGTATCACGATAACTATCGCCTTTGCCAAGGCATTATCGGTAGTGGTAACCGTAATTTCAATAAGCAATTTGCCTTAACAGCCAAGCAATATGCTGAACAATTCTCATTTCCAGTATTAGATGAGTTTGAACTTAGAGGCAATAAATATGATATTGAACGTATTACCAATACAATCATCAATTTAAAACAAACGAATTAATCATTATGGAGGCCGTTGTATTTTGACAAACACAAAGCAACACATTAAGAAAACATATTTTTATTTAAACAACGAATTAAATATCCCCGAAAATCATCAAATTCCTTTATATAAAGACAAAGAAGCTTTAGAAGCTTTTCTGAAGGAAGAAATTGCACCGAAAACCATGGCGTTTACCAGCTTAAAAGAAAAGCTCCATTTTTTGATCGACCATGATTATATTGATGAAACCTTGCTTCAAAAATATCCAGTATCTCCACAAAATAGCGATACTGATTTTAACTTTGATTTTTCTTTTATCACAGCACTTTTTGATAGGATTAATCAATTTCATTTTCAATTCAAGAGCTTTTTAGGCGCCTATAAATTTTATAATCAATTTGCTCTAAAAACCGATGACAATCAATATTACTTAGAAAACTATGCTGATCGTGTTGCACTAAATGCACTGTATCTTGGTAATGGTGATAAAACGTTAGCATTAGCTATGGCTGAAGAACTCATTACGCAACGCTACCAACCAGCAACACCAACTTTTTTAAATGCAGGTAGAAAACGTCGTGGTGAGATGGTCTCTTGTTTCTTAATCGACATGGATGACTCAATGTTGGGTGTCGGCCGTGGTGTCAATTCAGCTTTGCAACTCTCACGTTTAGGTGGTGGTGTTGGCGTTAACCTATCCAATATGCGTGCTGCGGGCGATCCCATTCGTCATATTGAAAATTTGTCTTCGGGTGTCGTACCTATTATGAAATTATTAGAAGACTCCTTTAGCTACAGTAATCAATTAGGTCAACGTAATGGTGCTGGCGTTGTTTATTTAAATGTATTTCATCCAGATATTCTCTCTTTCTTGTCCACTAAAAAAGAAAATGCTGATGAGAAAATCAGAGTTAAGACCTTGTCGCTAGGGCTTGTTGTACCAGATAAATATTATGAACTACTCAAAACAAACTTACCCATGTATTTGTTTAGCCCTTATGATGTTGAGCGTTATTATCACAAGCCTTTTTCATATATTGATATCACTCAGGAATACGACAATTTAGTTAACAACCCCGAAATACGCAAAACTAAAATTAATGCGCGTGAATTAGAACAAGAAATTTCACGACTACAACAAGAATCTGGTTATCCCTATATTCTCAATATTGATACTGCTAATCGCTATAATCCGGTAACCGGTAAAATTATCATGAGTAATTTGTGTAGTGAAATTTTGCAGCCACAAGAACCTTCAACACTCAATATTGACTTGTCATATGACCAAGTTGGGACGGATATTAGCTGTAACTTAGGGTCAACAAATATTCAAAATATGTTAACGGCACCTGATTTTGGTCAATCAATCATCAATGCGGTTAAGGGATTAACAACGGTGACAGATCATACCAATATTGAAGAAGTCCCAACGATTCAAAAAGGTAACGCTTTATACCATACAATTGGCTTAGGAGCGATGGGCTTGCATACAGCACTGGCTTGCCATGAAATCATGTATGGTTCTCCCGAAGCATTAGAATTTACAGATGCTTACTTCTTAGCACTTAATTATTACTCATTGGTCGCTAGTAATGAAATTGCTAAGGAAAACAAACGACGTTCAAAGACTTTGAAAAGTCGACATACGCCGATGGTAGTTATTTCGATCAATATCTCCAAAAACCATTTACATTTAAGTCTAATCAAGTAGCAGAAATCTTTAAAAATATCCAATTACCAACCATTGCAGATTGGCAAACGTTAAAACAAAATGTACAGCAATATGGTTTATATCACCGTAATCGCCTAGCAGTTGCGCCCAATGGTTCAACGGCCTATATCAATGAGACAAGTGCATCATTGCACCCCATTACACAGCTTGTGGAGCATCGTCAGGAAGAGAAAGTTGGCGCTATTTTCTATCCGGCACCTTATCTTTCTAATAAAACAATGCCCTACTATCAAGTTGCCTACGAAATGGATCAACGTAAGATTATTGATACTTATGCAGTTGCTCAAAAACACATTGATCAAGGTATGAGCTTAACACTCTTCATGCGTTCAATTTTGCCAAAGGGATTATACGAATGGAAGAATGATGATAATCCAACGATGACAACCCGTGATCTCAATCATTTGCGCAACTATGCTTGGCGTAAAGGCATTCGCTCACTTTACTATGTGCGTACATTTACTAATGATTTAGAAATACACACTGCTAACGAATGTGAATCGTGCATGATTTAATGAGGAGATAAGATATGAAGGATTATTTATACTACCGTGCTATTAACTGGAATGAAATTGAAGATACACTTGATCAATATACTTGGCAGCAAATGGTTGCTAATTTTTGGCTAGATACTCGAGTCCCTGTCATTGAAGATAAAACAGGATGGGAAGCATTAGCACAAGATGAACACGACGCATTAGCACAATCATTGGCTGATTTAGCCACACTAGAAAGTTTCCAATCAGAAATCAGTTTACCAACATTACAAAAAACAGAAGAACACAAGAAGAGTCTTCTGTCTTTAATAACATGACATTCATGGCATCAGTACATGCTAAAAGTATGAGTACTATCCTGTTAGCCTTTCAAGATAAAGCAGTGGTCAAAACATTATTTAAAAATGCTGGTGAAAACCCACAACTACAGGCTATGATTGCGACACTACGTAACATGTATGACAGCGATAATGTACTAGAAAAGCAAGCCGCTAACGTCATCATCACAACTTGTCTGACGTATGTTCATCTTTTTGATCTTTTTGAATTATCACAAGCTTATGATTTAAAAAATATCACTTTCATTGGCGAACTGATTATCCGTGACAATGCTATTGCAGCCATCTATACCGGTCATAAATTCAAGTTGAACTTTAACGAGGCCACACCGACACAACAGGCACATATTCAAGATAAAGTTACCCAAGTTTTGCAAAGTATTTTAACACAAGAAACCGCACGTTTAACGGCTAATAGTTGGGAAAACCAATATCAAAATGACGTCTTATCGCTATTGCAATTGGGTATTGACCGGACATTGACACTATTAGGTTTGGAAAATACCATGGCTTTGGTATTCAAAGCAACAACGCCAAGTACAACTTATACCAAAATCAATGCACAAGTTGTCGATGAAAATCAATTTACGCATGATGCCAGTCAGTATACGGTTGCACAACATAATACTGAAAATATGGATAGTCAAGATTACAATTTTTAAAATTGGGGGATAACGATAAGATGGCAAAAAATTATACAGCAATTAACTGGGATGACATTGAAGATGAATTAGATGAATTTGTTTGGGATAAGGCAACTGCCCAGTTTTGGCTAGATACACGTGTACCAGTTTCTCAAGATATGTCAGATTGGCAAAGTCTCACTGACGATGAGCGCGATGTGGTCAAAAAAGCAGTTGGTGGTCTTGCACTATTAGACACACTACAATCTGAAGCTGGCTGTCATGTTATGCGTGATGATGTGTTAACACGTAAAGAAACAGCTGTACTTAATGACTTCTTATTAATGGAGTCGATTCATGCAAAGAGCTACGGCACTATTTTAACTTCTTTGAACGTGCGCAAAGATATCGATGCCATTTATTCGTGGATGAACAATAACGAAAGAATGCAGTATAAAGCACAAGTCGTTAACGAAATTTATAAAACCGGAGATGGCTTACAACAAAAAATTGCCAGTGTCTTCCTGGAAGGTATTCTATATTATAGTAACTTTTTTACACCATTATGGTATTTGGGTAACAATAAACTAGCTAATTTAGCTGAAATTATTAAATTAGTCATTCGTGATGAATCTGTCCACGGGACTTATCTTGGCTACAAATTCAAACTCGGATACCAACAGTTATCTGAGCCAGAACAAAAAAGCTGACGGATTGGATGTACCCTGTTCTTGATGACTTGTTAGAAAATGAATTTGCTTATACAGATGACTTATATGCCAAGATTGGTTTGGCCGAAGAAGTCAAAACATTTGTTAAGTACAATGCCAATAAATCACTACAAAATATGGGATTTGACTCGCGTTATCCAGACATTTCACTAGAAGATATTAATCCGATTGTGATGAATGGCATCTCTAGTGAGACTGCAAACCATGATTTCTTCTCACAAGTTGGTGCTGGTTACTTAATGGGTACTGCTGAACCAATGGTTGAAGATGATTATGATTTTTAATGCCAACAAAAAACCGCTAAATAGCGGTTTTTTATTTTATAAATACATCTCTTGTAACGCCGGTATATTCAAAAGCTTAATATGCATATGATTTCTAACAACCAGTTGGTGACGTTCTAGCAATTTCAACTTGCGTGAAATTGTTTCAGGTGTCGTTCCTAAATAGGTCGCTAACTCTTTTAATTTATAAGGCATTGTTATGTCACTTTGATTTTGTTCTTGCTGTAACATCATCAGGTAGGCTGCAATACGTGCCTCAACACGACTAATAGCTAGAATCTGACGATGTTGCTCGAGATGATTTACTTTTTCAATTGTCAATTGTAACAATTGAATACTTAAACTTGGATACTGTAATAATAATTGATTAAAATTCTGATAGCGAATCAAACACACTTCAGAATCAACACGGGCCTGTGCATATAAGGTTTCATTCTTTTGGCCAAATAACCAGCGTTCCCCCGCATATTCACCAGCACTAAGTACTCGTAGTAACTGTTCTTGCCCATCAGTGCTTAACTGAAAGATTTTAATACTACCACTTTTAATCATAATCATTTGCTGTGACATTAATGGCGAAAAAACCATTTCACCACGCTTAACATAATGATATTCAACTAATTGTTCAATTTTTCTTTGACTTGCTAACCCTAGTTGCTTGAATAAGGGGACTAACTGGACACATAATTGTTCACTCACATTCATTCACCTTTATTTTTAGTCATCATCATCGTCCTCTTCATACAGCCCTTCTCGTATATCATGATTCAAGAAACGTTGTGTCAAACTAATTTGTTGTGCTATCCAAGCATACAATAACTTCAAGACCGCTGACAATGCCAATTTACCTTCTTTATCGGCCAAAGCGATAGCTTTAACAATAAAGAGCAATTGGGTATCAAAATCTTTAACTAAATCAAATAACTGTTGCTCTCCCGTAGCATATTTTTGTGCGCCTGACTCCGTTAAAGCAGTATATTCTTGGAACTGGGTTGTCAGTGTCGCCACCATTTCTTGTTCACTGATTAAAATATCGTTAATTTGGTTTAAAAAATCCTGTTCCTGATTGATCCATTCATCAGCATATTGTCTGATAAATAGTGTTTCTGATCCTTTAATAAACCATTTTGCCTGCCTAATTTTTAAGCTATGAATCACTAAATTCGCAACAATATGACTCGTCATTGCACCTGCTGTTGGTGTATGATGATCCCTTTGACTTTTGGTTTGTTCAGCTTCAAATAATGCTTCGTTTGTCATGACTACTGCTCCTTAATTGTAATTTTTTCGACTGTATAACCGAGTTGCTCAATAATATGTGCTAAATCTTTTGCTTGAATCTTTTCTTGATCAATAACTGTCTTTAATTTTCCAGCATTAAATAAAGTTTGCACATCTGTAACACCTGTTTGTTTTTCAATAACTTTTTGAATTTTAGTGAGACATGAAGGACAAGATAATTGTCCTAAGGTCATCGTTACCTTAACCATGATTTCCTCTTTTCTTAAATAATACTTTATCAATAACTATTCACTATAAGCGTAATAATCGAACGCCATTTAAGGTAACAACGATAATACTTAATTCGTGAATCAACATG
Source organism: Leuconostoc fallax KCTC 3537 (assembly GCF_000165675.1). Taxonomy (GTDB): domain Bacteria; phylum Bacillota; class Bacilli; order Lactobacillales; family Lactobacillaceae; genus Leuconostoc_B; species Leuconostoc_B fallax. The sequence continues at coordinate 79,761 of NZ_AEIZ01000010.1, forward strand.
CCTGATGCCATGAAGATATAACCGGTGAACAGCCCAATTAATAAAAATACAACGGTTAGCATCGCAATAATAATGTTTTGATACATATTCATGGCCGTAGCACGGGCAATTTTGACTGCCAAAGGTAATTTATTTAAGTCAGCATGCATCAAAACAATGTCAGCGACATCCATTGCAATATCTGTACCATTTCCCATGGCTATCCCCACATTGGCTGTCACCAAAGCTGGACTATCATTGACCCCGTCGCCAACAAATGCAACACGTTCTCCGTGTGATTGATATTGCTGGATGAGCGCCATCTTGTTTTCTGGTAAACAATCACCATAAGCTTGGGTTAACTTTAATTGGTGTGCCACTATTTCAACAGCTCTTTGCTGATCACCTGACATCAAAACCAGCCGTTGATTATCCAGCTCTCGTAGCTGTTGCATAATCTTTGTTGCTTCAGGCTTAAGTGGATCATGAATGCCTAATAACAGATGCAGTTGATGATTCATTGCAACATAAACTAATGAATAGCCTTCTCGTAGAAAATAATCAGTATCTTGCTGACCAATCGTCAAATCAATGTCGTAGTCGTGCATTAACTGCTGATTACCGACCACTACTTGTTGTTGTCCTACATTGGCAACAATCCCTTTCCCTTTGATGACCACCGTTTTATCAATCGGCATCAACTCAAGCGTTGTATATTCTTTCTGAATCGCCTGTGCTAATGGATGGTTAGACTCGTGCTCTATACTGGCAACTATGGCTAAATTCTGCATTTCAAGGCCTTGATAATTTTGAACCGCAGTTACTGTTGGCGTTCCTTTTGTTACGGTACCTGTTTTATCAAAAGCAAATGTTGTCACTTTTCTCAATTGAACAAGTGCTTCACTTCCCTTTACTAAAATGCCATGCCTTGCCGCAACACCAATACCTGCTACGGTAGATACTGGTACACCAATCACAAGCGCACCTGGGCATCCCAATATCAGTACGGTTATTGCTAAGCGAATATCTCGTGTTACAATACCGATCAAAACGGCCAGTACGAGTACAACTGGTGTGTAATATTTGGCAAAACGATCAATTATTTGCTGTGCTTGCGATTGACTATCCTGAGATGTTTCAACTAAATCAATGATTTTCCCAAAAGCCGTATCCTCACCAACTTTATCGGCTTGAATGACTAAAGTACCACTATCCAAACTCGTCCCAGCAAAAACATTCTGTGCCTGTGATTTAAAATTGATTTTTGATTCCCCAGTAATGCTTGCTTCATTAATGGCGCCCTCACCGTTCACAATTTTACCGTCTACTGGAATTTGCGAACCGGTTTTAACCAATACATAATCACCCACTTGAATATCATCAATATCAATCAGCTCAAATATTCTACTGGTTGGTGTTGAGATACGTAATGCTTGTTTGGGCATTAATTGAACAAGCTGTGCAATGGCTGAGCGTGTTCGGGTTAAGGTTCTAGCTTCTAAAAAGCGACCCAAGGCAAATAGCCACACCACAATACCAGATTCACTAAATTCCCCAATCAAAATAGCACCGATAACTGCGAATGAAACTAAAAGCTCGATGGAAACGACTTTATATCGTAAAGCCGAAATACCTTGGATAACAATTGGACTCCCCCCGAGAATCGTAACAACCAGCATGATAAAATGCCCAATCATCCCGTTTCCCAACCAACCACTTACAAAAGATACAATAATCAAACTTGTCATTAGCACGATGTAAATCTTTTGATGTTGGTTTGTCAATTGTAATATTTTCAACATACTTTCCTCCTCAACTACTAGTTTAGTTGAAGCGCCTTTTATTTTAATTGACGGTTGTCAAGTTTTCGGTCTTAATTGATGATAAAACGCTAAATGAGGTCAAAAATAAAAAGATCTCTTGCGAAGAAACTACTGCGCAAAAGATCTTTCGATGTTTGTTATTTTAAAAATAATAATGATAATAATGCCAAAATGGCTGGAGTGCCTTGTAATAATAAAATTTTAATATTTTGGGCTGTTATAGCACCATATACTGCCGCAAGACAGACAAAAATCACGAATAATATACTCCCAGAATATTGTGCATTGTCAGGAAAAGCAAAACGATTAATCAATAAACCAATACCGATAAAGCCATTGTAGAGGCCTTGATTCTTCATTGATATACGCGTCTCTGCCATCCTTGTATATGCTTCACTGAAACCAAATGCCACTGATAGCTTTTGAGGTGAACCAAACATCTCTAATAACATGATGCCAATAGCTTCTAACGCTACCACTATAACTAAAATAGTTGAAATAATATGCATCTTTATCTCCCATTCAATTAAATAACATACCCTGTATTGGCTTGTTAACCTATCAAGCATATCATTAATCTCATTAGCTTGTCAGCTGGATTGGAAAGAAAAACAGCTCTAATGGCAAACAGTATGCCAAAATAATCGACTGGTCAATATATTGGGTATTTTTAATTAATACAATCCATGTTGTGATTTTTTTCACTTTGATGTATTATTAAACCGCATAATAGAAAGGGAAAAAACATCATGCAAGAGACAAAATTTATAAAGTATCTAAGCTGGATTGCGACTGTCATGGCCGTATTAATGTATGTATCGTATATTCCTCAAATAGCAGATAACTTAGCTGGTTCCAAGGGAAATCCGCTACAGCCATTAGTAGCAGCTATTAACTGTACATTGTGGGTTGTGTATGCCCTCAAAAAAAGCACCACGATATACCTGTCGCGTTAGCTAATTTCCCCGGTATTGTATTTGGTCTCATTGCCTTCATCACGGCACTATGATTTCCAATCAGTTCTAATTGTGATTTAATTAACATTTAAATCACACGATTATGGCATCGCTATTCTTCTAGCTGATAATGATACTTATCCACTCTTATTCATCATCTCAATAAGTATCCTATTTTTACTTTATAAAGACATCTTAGCGCTTGTCATTGTGACTGTTACGCTAGGATGCTTTGTTGTCTTGTATTTACTGTTTTTAGTGTGATTGATTCAATTTTCCGATGCGATAAAATTATAAAATGCAATATTATAAAAAACCACGCGCTATATTTAATCTAACGCGTGGTTTTATTGTGTCTATTTTAATGCTGTGAAAGCTGTTTTACCATAAGAAATGTACTTATTTATATACTAACAATATCTGTATACAACCTTTAATAATTATGCCAAGTATCATACGTCGAATACTACCTGTCATCAAAATAGCGCTGTAGTAACTTAACATTGCCTAAATATGCAATACAGTGCAACATTTTTGTACAAAAAAGCGCCACATCAAGGTTTTAAAACCTTATGCAACGCCATGAAATGCTTAGTGGAGCCGAGGGGATTCGAACCCCTGTCCAAACTACCAGAAACATCAGCTTCTACGTTCATAGTGTCATCATTTAAATTTCACATTAATGTCCGCCATAACACGTAGCTCATCACTAATGCTAATCCGTCAATTTAATTTAATTTGTCCAGATTCAGCAAACTAAACGAGCCGACCTTTTTTATGGCCTGAATTAAGATGTCGGCACCCTAACCCAAGCTACGCACACTGGTTTTTAAGCAGCTACAGCGTAAGAGTTTTCGTTTTTTGCAGTTAAAATCTGCCCGCTTAACGCCCGGATGGCGAAACGCAGCCAATGCTCAAAAGTAACCTGTCGAATTCCAAGAACGACCCCAATATAAGTACGGTCTAAACTCAAATAACCTATACCTATTGTAACATTTTCACCATTAAATCACTATATTTTTAAAATGCGCGGAATCGTGCACGACGTTTTGCTAACAATTCATTAGGTGCTAATGTCTGTAATGATGTGATTTCGTCATCCAAACGTTTACGGATCAAATTAAATACGCGTGGATGATTACGACCTTCTGGTATGATATATTCAATAATTTGCTTTTCCATTAAGTCTTTTGGTGTCAGACCCATGACATCTGCAGCTTCATCAGCACGTTTTGAATCTTTCCACAAAATGGATGCAAAACCTTCAGGTGACAAAATAGAATACGTAGCATTTTGGAACATCCAAACTTGATCACTCGTTGCTAACGCCAAAGCGCCACCTGAACCCGCTTCACCATAAATAATGGCAATCATTGGAACAGTCAATTTCATTGATTTAAGAATACTTTGCGCAATAGCTTCCCCTTGCCCTTGTGCTTCAGCTGTCTTACCAGGAAAAGCACCAGGTGTATTAATAAATGTAATGATTGGTCGATTAAACTTATTAGCCTGTGCCATCAAGCGTTGCGCTTTACGATAACCATATGGTTCTGGTGAGCCATTTCGCTTGCTAATTTTATCTTGAATATCGGTTCCTCTGTCAATCACAATCACAGTTACCGGTTGTCCATTTAATCGGGCAATGCCACCAATAATACTATTATCATCACCACTTAAACGATCGCCATGTAATTCAATAAAATCAGTAAACACACCGTCAATGATTTCACGCGCAGCAAAACGATCTTCTCGTGATTTTTTGACAATTCGTGCTGGTGATAATTCTCGTTTAAATAAAGCCATGTTAAACCTCCGTAGATTGGTGTAATGCTACTAATTGGCCAATGGTATCAGCTAATGTTTCACGTGGCACTATTTTATCCACAAAACCATTCTTTAATAATGTCTCGGCACGTTGAAAATCTTTTGGTAACTTTTCATGAATCGTTGACTCAATCACTCGAGCACCAGCAAAACCAACTAATGCATGTGGCTCTGCCAAAGTGACATCTCCTTGCATCGCAAAACTAGCCGTAACCCCCCCAGTGGTAGGATCAGTTAAGACAACCAAGTATAGTAATCCAGCTTCTTGATGTTGTGCCACAGCAGCTGATATTTTAGCCATTTGCATCAAAGAATTAATTCCCTCTTGCATACGAGCACCACCAGAAGCTGTGAACAATACAACAGGTAGCTGATTTTCTGTAGCATATTCAAACAAGCGCGTGATTTTTTCACCTGTTTTGCTACCCAAAGAAGCCATCATGAAGTAAGGATCCATCACACCTAAGGCAACTTTTTGTCCCTTAATGACTGCTTCTCCAGTTAGAACAGATTCACCTAAATCAGTCTGTTCTTGCGCACGAGACAATTTATCTGCATAACCTGGAAAATCTGGATTTGTTTGTACAATATCCGCATCCATTTCAGTGAACGTATCAGTAAATAACGTAACACGCTCTCTAGCTTGCAAACGGAATCCATATCCACATTTAGAACAAACACGGTAGCGTCCAAGTTGCTTATTATACATTTGGGCGCCACAGTATGGACATGCTAAGAATAATCCATCTGGAATTCGCTCATTCACATTATCTTGTCGCTTTATTTTGGCAGTTTGATGTTTGTGCTGATCAAATATATTCATTGATTACTCCGTTCCTGGCAAACTTTCTGACCAACGAGGCAAAAATTCAGTTTCCAAATAACGCGTATTAAAATCACCACGTTGTACTTGCGGATCTGATACCAAAGCTTGTTGGAAAGTACGGTTTGTTTCAATTCCTTTAATACTAATCTCACCTAATACTCGTTGTAATTTCGCGATAGCTTGTCCGCGATCGTCCGCATGAACAATTACTTTACCAATCATCGAGTCATAAAACGGTTGGATTTTATCACCAGAGAATACGGCTGTATCTAAACGCACACCTGGTCCACCAGTTGGTAAGAAAACAAAATCAATTGTTCCCGCACTTGGCGCAAATTCTGCTGCAGGACGCTCAGCATTCAACCGTGATTCAATTGAATGGCCTTGTACTTGAACTTCATCTTGCGTTACTGGCAAATTCTCGCCGGCAGCAACTTGAATTTGTAATTTAATTAAATCAAGGCCAGTTACCATTTCTGTTACAGGATGCTCAACTTGGATACGTGTATTCATTTCCATGAAGTAGAAATTACCATCTCTATCTTCCAAAAATTCAATTGTTCCCGTATTGATGTAGCCAACAGCATCAGCGGCAGTTGTCGCAATTTTACCTAAATCAGCACGCATTGCATCAGTTATACCGGTTGCTGGACTTTCTTCCAGAACTTTTTGATTTTTACGTTGTAATGAGCAATTACGTTCTGGCAAATAAATCGTATGCCCTTGTTGATCACGAAAGATTTGTACTTCAATATGACGTACCTGTTGCATAACTTTTTCGATATACATATGATCGTCACCATAAGCAGCGCGGGCTTCATTTTGTGCATCATCAAATTTATCTGACAATTCGCTTTCAGAATAAACAAAACGCATGCCTTTACCACCACCACCAGCAGATGCTTTGAGTAGCAATGGATAACCTATACGATCAGCAACAGTTTTGGCTTCATCAAAATTATGAACAAAACCATCTGAACCGGGAATAACTGGAACGCCCGCTACTTTCATAGACTCACGTGCATGTTCTTTATTTCCCATTAAATCAATGGTTTCAGGTTTTGGTCCAATCCAAGTAATACCTACTTCGCCAACCATTTCAGCAAATAATGAATTTTCAGATAAAAAACCATATCCTGGATGAATCGCATCAGCACCAGTTAATAATGCGGCGCTTAAAATATTCTTCATATTCAAGTATGAATCTTTAGGTCGTGGGCCACCAACTGTAATGGCTTCATCCGCAATTTGAACATGTAAACTATCTTTATCTGCAGTAGAATAAATAGCTACTGAAGCAATACCCATTTCTTTTAAGGTGCGAATAATTCGAACGGCGACTTCTCCTCGATTGGCCACCAAAACTTTTTTAAACATATTAATCTCCAACTATGAATGTCAACTCTGCTGTCGTCGCCTTCTTACCATCAATGTACGCGATTCCCTTACCTGAGCCAACATTACCACGCAAACGATCTAATTTAACTTCGAGACGTAGTTGGTCACCAGGACGCACCATCTTACGATAACGCGCTTTCTTAATACCACCAAAATAAGCAGTCTTTCCCTTAAATTCTGGTAAAGAAAGTAAAGCAACTGCACCTGTTTGTGCCAAAGCTTCAACTGTTAAAGCGCCAGGGAACGTTGGGTTACCAGGGAAGTGCCCTTGAAAAATTTCTTCGTTGATACTGATATTTTTAATCGCAACTGCACGCTCACCTGGTTCTAGTTCTTCCACTGTATCTAACATCAACATTGGATAACGATGAGGTAAAATTTCTTGAATTTGTTGTGTGTTTAAAACTGTCATGATTATGTTGTCCTCTATATCAAAAATGCGAGCTACATACGTGCTCGCAATTTGTGCTCAAATTTGCACGTCACTTTTCTAATCAATTATTGAAATATTTTAGTCAGGAATAACGCGATAAATTGGCTTGTTATAGTCAACGACGTCTTCATTTTCGACCAAAATTTCACTAATAGTGCCGGCTACTTCACTATGAATTTCTGTCATTAATTTCATTGCTTCCACAACAGCCACTGTTTCACCTACCGAAACATGATCGCCGACTTGCTTGAAGGCGGGTGCTTCTGGCTTCGGTTGTAGATAAACAGTTCCCACCATTGGCGCAACAATTTCTACACCTGGTGTTTCTGGTTGTGCAAGTGGATGTACATCATTACTTGCAGGTGTTTGCGGAATAGCAGCAACGCTTGGTTCTGCTGCTACTGTTGTGGTAGTCATTGCAGGTGTATCATTTTTTGATAGGTGTAATTGAAAATCACCATCATGAATACTCAATTCGCGCAATGAACCATTCTCTAAATCTGTAATCAGTTCTTTAATTTCGGAAAGTGTTAAACTCATTTATTATGCCTCTTCATGCCACTTCTTAAATACGACAACTGCATTATGTCCACCAAAACCAAATGAGTTACTCATAACGTATTCTGGTGCAACATGACGATTTTCTTCATTAACAAGGTCAACAAGTTTTGTGTCGTCATCTTGTTCGTCAACGCCGACGTTAACAGGTAATTCTTCGCGTACCAAAGCACCAACAGAAATCACTGACTCAATGGCACCAGCTGCACCAAGAAGATGTCCTGTCATTCCCTTAGTTGAACTCACCAATACATTGTTAGCGCCAAACACATTAGCAATAGCATGTGCTTCACTACCATCATTGGCACCAGTTGCTGTACCGTGTGCATTAATATAGCTCACTTGTTCAGCCTTGATGTTCGCATCATCCAATGCGGCTTGCATGGCACGTGTTGCCCCTTCACCATCAGGTGCAGGACTTGTCATGTGATACGCATCAGAAGTTGCACCATATCCCACGATTTCGCCTAATATCTTAGCACCACGCGCTTGAGCATGTTCCAAACTCTCTAATACTAATACACCACTACCTTCACCTAATACGAAGCCATGACGATTTTTATCGAATGGCTTTGAAGCTTGTGCTGGATCAGCTTCAGTAGACAATGCTGTCAAAGCAGCGAAACCAGCAATCCCGATTTCGTTAACTGTTGCTTCAGCACCACCAGCTAACATAACATCTGTTTTACCACTTTGAATCTTCCAAAATGCTTCACCAACAGCGTTAGTTGCACTGGCACAAGCTGTCACGATTGTTGCGTTGATACCTTTTGCACCAAAGCGTAGTGACACGTTACCTGATACCATGTTAGGAATTGACATTGGGACGAATAATGGGCTAACACGTTGTGGCCCCTTATCGTGCATCTTAATAACTTGTTCTTGAATTGTTGTTAAACCACCAATACCATTACCCAAAAGTACGCCAAAACGCTTTGGATCAGCAACGTTAACATTACCTTCTTCATCTTTTAAGCCAGCATTTTCAAGTGCTTGGTCTGACGCGTCAATCGCATACTGCGCAAACAAATCCATCTTGCGGCCATCACGCTTACCTACACGTAATTTCACATCAAAGTCTGCTACTTCTCCTGCAACCGTGATGCCAGTTTCTGATGCATCAAATTTTGTAATTGGTCGAATACCAACTTCAGAATTGAAAATACCATTCAAAAATGTTTCTGTATCATTTCCTAAAGGTGCAACCGCACCCATACCAGTAATTACTACTCGTGTCATGTTAAAACCTCTCTCGCTTAAGACTAAATATACAAACCACCATCAATTGTGATTGTTTGTCCCGTAATATATTGGTTTTCTGCTAAGAAGAGTGCTGTTTGTGCGATTTCTTCTACATTACCAAATCGTTGCAATGGGATAGCTTGAAGTACTTGTTCTTTAACCTTGTCTGATAAATTATCAGTCATATCAGATACAATCATACCTGGTGCAATCGCATTGACACGGATACCACGTAAGGCACCTTCCTTGGCCAATGACTTTGTTAAGCCAACAATACCAGCTTTGGAAGCTGCATAGTTAGCTTGCCCCATGTTACCCATCAAACCAACAACTGAACTCAAGTTAATGATAGCGCCAGTACGTGCACGCAACATTTTCTTGAAAATTGGTTGTGTGACATTAAATGTGCCATTTAAATTGGTGTTGACCACTTGTGCAAAGTCAGTTGCTGACATGCCCATCACTAACTTATCGTTAACAATACCGGCATTATTAACTAATACATCAATACCGGCAAAACCTTCTTGTTTATATAATGCTTTAATTGCTGCTTCTGCTGCATCCGCATCCGCAATATCAAATTGGACAGTTTGTGTATCTGGTGCAAATTCGGCCAAAACTTCTGGCTTAATTGCTGAACGGCCATGTAAAATCACATGCGCACCAGCCTTGGCAAATGCTTTAGCAATAGCTAAACCAATGCCACGTGATGAACCAGTTACCAAAACGGTCTTATCTTCAAACATCATGTTAGACTCCCTCTTCACTTGTCAATAGTGCTTTTACTTCATTGAAACTCTCCAAATCAGTAATGGCATATCGCTTTACAGTTTTAGGTGCAATTTTCTTAGCGAACTTAATCAATGTACTGCTTGGACCTACTTCAATTAGTGTGTCAACACCTGCATCTAGCATTTTTTGTAATGCTTGAGCAAAATAAGTTGGTGACATCAATTGTCGTGTTAAAACATCATGCAGTTGATCAATGTCAAAGACATCAGATGTGGTATTTGAATAAATAGGGAAGGTCATCTCATGGAATGTTTCATCCGCAATTCGCTCACCTAATTGATCTGCTGCCTCTTGCAGCAATGGTGTATGAAAGGCACCCGAAACAGGCAATGCCACTGTTCGCTTAATACCTGCCTCTGTTAGGGCTGTCACTGCCTCATCGACATCTTCCGCAATACCGCCAATAACGAGTTGTGCGAAAGTATTGTAATTAGCTGCATATACACGCTTGCCCTGAGATTGCAACTTCTCCAATACACCTTCAATCAATGCTTGATCATCACCCATAATGGCAACCATCTTACCTGGATTAGCATTACCAACAGCTTGCATATAAGCACCACGATCTTTAATAATCGCTACTGCCTGCTCATAGTCCATAACACCAGCTGCAGTCAAAGCTGAATATTCACCCAAGCTCAAGCCAAGACCCGCGATTGGCTTTGGTAATGTATCTCCCAAAGCAGTGATAATCCCAGTACTCATTGCTAAAATAGCTGGCTGTACATATTGTGTTTGCGCTAATTTTTGCTCATCTTCTGCAGTCAGTTGCGCTAAGTCATAACCTAAAACCTGTGATGCACGATCAATGACTTGTTGATATTCTGGAACATTAGCATACAAGTCAGCACCCATGCCTACTTGTTGTGCACCCTGTCCACTAAATAGTAATCCGATTTTCATATTCGAAGTTTTCCTCAAACAGCTCTATTATACGAAGCTTGTGCTTAGTCTTTTGCTGGCCACTCAACGCCCATCAAATCAGCAGCTTGTGACCAGACATCTTCCAAGATTTGTGCTGCTGATTTTTCATCATGAATCAATCCAGAAATCTGTCCTGCCATGAAAGCACCACCATCTTTATCACCTTGCTGAACAGCCGCACGTAACGTACCACTTTCAAGTTTCTCGATAGCAGCAGCATCTGGCTTTGGCTTTTGTAATTCATTAACTTCGTTCTTAACAAATGCCTTGGCCATCTTATTCTTCAAGACACGCGCACGATTGCCCAAAAGGTTTCCCGTCACAATCGTATCGATATCACGTGCCTTCAATACTGCCTTCTTGAAATTATCATGAATTTCAGATTCAGTGGCTGTCAAAAAGCGTGTGCCCATCTGTACACCAGATGCACCTAACATAAAGGCAGCGGCAGCACCACGGCCATCACCGATACCACCAGCAGCAATAACTGGAATATCAACAGCATCGACAACTTGTGGAACCAAAGCCATTGTTGTCAACATACCAATGTGACCACCTGATTCCATTCCTTCAGCAACAACGGCGTCAACACCTTTTTTCTCCATCATACGTGCCAAACCAACTGAAGGCACAACTGGAATCACAATAATGCCAGCTTCATGGAGTTCTTCTAAGAATGGTGAAGGATCACCAGCGCCTGTGGCAACAACACGAACACCTTCTTCAATAATGACATCAAAAACTTCACGAATATGACGACTCATGAGCATAACGTTAACACCAAAAGGCTTATCAGTTAATGACTTAGCGCGACGAATTTCGTGGCGAACATCATCCCCATGCCAATAACCCGTTCCGATGAATCCCAAACCACCAGCTTCAGATATTGCGGCTGCTAAGGCGCCAGTTCCGGCCCAAGTCATACCACCTTCCATGATGGGATACTTCATGCCTAATTTTTCAAATATTGGATTTTCTATCTTAACAGTCATTACTTGTCTCCACTTAAAATTATTATGTACAGCAAAAGCTGCTTACTTAGGCAGCCAATTGCTCTTTGATCTTGTTAACCAAGTCTTGTACAGTCTTGATGTCTTCAGCAACTGCCAACTTAATATCGAAATCATCTTCAACACGGTTCAATACTTCAAACAAGTCTAATGAATCAGCATCGATATCGTTTGTCATATCAGTTGTTAATGACACTTCGTCATCTTCCAAATCAAATTGGTCAACCAAAATCTCTTTTACTTTGTCAAAAATTTCTGCATCTGTCATGTTATTTTTCTCCTGAAAAAATGAATAGTATAGTTATTTGACCTGCATTCTACGCAGTTTCAAATCAAATTAAATGTGCCAAATTTGTGCGCCGACCGTCAGGCCACCACCAAATCCGGCTAGTGCGATAGTTTGTCCTGGGCGCACCGTACCAGCCTCAAGTAATTCATCGAGTAAGATACCAATGCTAGCTGCACTCGTATTGCCATGTTTTTCCATATTCGTTGGGAATTTAGCAATAGGCTGTCCAAATCGCTTAGCAATTGATGAGACAATTCGTGAATTAGCTTGATGTAATAAATAATAATCAACATCATCAGCACTCAAATTTGCTTGTGTTAATGCTGCTTGTAAGGCATCAGGTACTTCGCGTGTTGCAAAGCCATAAACCTCACGACCATTTTGATGGAAATAAGGATCTAATGGGCTAATTTCTCCAGAGAAAGGATTCGTGTTGGCAAACTTACCTGCCACTAAGTTTTCCCCTTTGGCACCAAATGTTCTTAATTCTTCACTTAACAGGCCGATATTTTGATCTGTTCTTTCGACTAGGACACCTGCAGCACCATCGCCGAACAAAACAGCAGTTGTTCGATCCTGCCAGTCTACTAACTTCGACAATGTTTCAGCACCAATAACTAAACCACGCTGATAGCGTGTTGTTAAAAAGCTAGCAGCCACACTGAGACCATAAACGAAGCCAGAACAAGCAGCACTCAAATCAAAAGCAAAGGCATTTGTTGCGCCAATATTAGCTTGTACAATGGCAGCCGTACTAGGTGACATGCTATCTGGTGACATAGTGCTCACAATAATAAAGTCCAAGCTTTCAGGTGAAATACCGGCTTTGGTAATGATTTTTTGTGCCACTTGGCTAGCCAAGTCACTTGTATTTTCGGTTGTCACAATATGGCGCTGATGAATCCCTGTTCGGGTATAAATCCACTCATCATTGGTTTCCATCATTGTGCTCAACTCATCGTTTGTCACGTCACGGCCTGGAATCTGATGCGCCGAGGCAATGATTTTCAATTGTTCCATAACTTCCTCTTAATGCTTAATTACTCGTGCCAGATAATTGACCAAGTTGTGAATTGCTTTTTTAACAATTTGCACTTCTTCTGGTGGCATATCTTTTAACAAGTTATGTGCCAAATCACGATGAAAACCTTGATGAGCACGATAAACAACGCGCCCTTTATGCGTTAAACCCAATCGTACAACTCGGCGATCTCGATTAGAGCGGCGACGTTCAACGTACCCCTTCTCAACTAATCGGTCAATTGCTGTCGTCATAGCACTAGGTGTTAAGTGAATAATCTTCGCGACTTCGGAGGCACTCTTTTCATCGTACATTGAAATTGCATCAATCGTATGCATCTCTTTGATTGAAATATCAGAGAAATAACTACGCCGCAACGCAGCTTCTTCAATCCAGATAACATTATTAAAAACGCCAACTAGATCCGCATTCAATTGTTCAAAATCTGCATTCAATATTTAACTCACGCCTTAACTTCTTCATCTGGGGCAACGACGAACATCAAATCGGCGCTAGTCGCTACTTTGTCGTTCACACGTGCCTCAACAGCAACTGTTCCCATATTTGCACGAAGATTTTTAAATGATACATGCAACTTCAAAACATCGCCAGGTCGTACCATTTGCTTAAACTTTGCATTATCAATCCCTGTCATATAGGCTGTCTTACCTTGAAACTTTGGTGAAGATAAAATCAAAATTGAAGCGGCTTGTGCCAATGACTCAATAATCAATACTCCTGGCATCACTGGATTCCCAGGGAAATGCCCCTGGAAAAACTGTTCATTAATCGTCACGTTCTTAACCGCAACGATTGATTCATCTGGTACCATCTCCTCCACGTAATCCATATAAAGAATAGGATAACGGTTAGGGATAAGCTTCATAATATCTGTAGTATTCAGAACTGCCAAATTCTTGCTCCTTCCTGAACAAACTTCAAATTATTTCGATAATCGAAACATTCAATACGTCAAATCTTATCAGTTATTATTTCGATTGTCAAACTAATTACGGGGTCAACTAAAAAGCTAAATGTAGCATTTAGCTTTTACACATCTAGGACAACAAGTCGCTGTTGCCATTCAGTCAGAAAGTCGTCATGTGCCCATTCATTTACTCGCGTCGTGTGATACCCGACAGCCGGATTATAATACACATTATTACCCACTGTTACGGGTGCTGGGTGCAAGTGCAAATGGCCCGTAACTGTCGCAATAGTATAAGATTGATCCACTAATTCACCAACCTTTGGGCTACCTAAGAATGCATTGACCATGTCTAACTTCTGATTATGATTCGGGAAGCGCTTAATATAGTCAAACCGTGGTACAAAGTGAGACACAAGAATGGTCTTTTTGTCTGCCGCCTCCCGTAATTGTTGCGCCATTTGGTTTAGATTAATATTGAAACGTTCACGATCAGACATTGGTTGTTCAATACGACGATCATACCAAAAAGCTTTTTTAAACTGTTGAATTTCTTGATCCTGATAGGTATCTCCAACAAAGCCATAATCATACCAACCATTGTTACCAATTAGGCGTACCGTTGGCGTTAAATCAATGAATTTATTGTGTAAGTAAACGGTATCAATATCACTTTCTAATTCTTCATAAGTAACATTATTGCCCATGTCATGATTGCCAGCAATAAAACGAATGGTCACTTTATGGTCGACTAACGCTTCCATTTCTTGAACAAATCTTAAAGATTTTTCAAAATTATTAAACAAATCGCCGGCTAAAACATAAACATTAATACCCTCATTTAATAAGTAAAGCGCTTGCGCATTCATTGCCCGAGCAACCTCTATCTTATTTAAATCAAAGTGATTATCTGATGAAAAAGCAACTCTCACTTTACTATTTCTCCCTAGTTTAAAGTGAATTTATTATAGCATAATTAGTATGCGCTAAAAATCTCTTCTTTTTATTGGTACAGCTTCGAATGGGGTCAAAGCATCCCCGTTAACTAATGCTCGCGCATTTTCTTGATAGATTGCCACATAATCATCGCCCATTTGTTGTGCTAAGCGTTCAAAGGCAGCGCTCATTTCATAAGTACGACCTGGTAAATGATGCGCATCTGAAGCAAATAAATGTGCTAATCCAGAGCGAACAATGTCATCACTGAATTTTTGCACTGCCTTCCCAAAGGTACCAACATAACTGCTAGCAGTAACTTGTGCATATGCGCCCCGATCGATAAAATCATACAAAATATCAGGTTTGGCCATGAGTCTGGTATTACGTTCAGGGTGCACAATAATTGGTGTTATGCCACGTTGTTGGACTTCATACAAAACATCTTTTGAAAACGTTGGGACATCATTAGAAGGAAATTCAATTAAAATATAGTGCCCAGTTTCATCAGTGGTTAAAATATCGTGCTGATCCAGTGCTTCTAATAACTTACCTGTAATTCTGACTTCTTGTGATGGAAAAACCGTTAACGGGATTTGAGCATCATTTAGCGCCAACTGAAAATCTTGTGTCGCTTTAATGACATCATCACGATGATTCGTATAATGACCATTCATATGATGTGGTGTCATTAGTGCAGCTGTAATACCATCAGCAACAGCGTCTCGCGCCAACTGTAGTGAAATATCCAGGCTTTTTGAACCATCATCTATTCCTGGTAATAAATGACAATGTACATCAATCATCGATTTCATCCTTTCAACGTCGTTATTTTTAAGTATAACAAAAAGCTATCATCTGCTGTCGCAGACCATAGCTTTTTATCGATATATTATCAATTACTTATTGTTTTGCTTACCCAATTTTGGCATAAACAAACTTGCAACAAAAGCAGCAACTAATGCAATCGCTATCACACCGGCAAATACATTACCTTGCGCCAAAAACATCCCCAAAACAATTGTGACCAATGTTCCTGCAATAGTTAATACAATCGCTGTCTTTTGCATTGTTGTTAAACG
Organism: Leuconostoc fallax KCTC 3537; assembly: GCF_000165675.1. Taxonomy (GTDB): domain Bacteria; phylum Bacillota; class Bacilli; order Lactobacillales; family Lactobacillaceae; genus Leuconostoc_B; species Leuconostoc_B fallax. The sequence goes on from NZ_AEIZ01000010.1 coordinate 95,782, forward strand.
GTTAAATTCACTATGGAAACTAATGCCTAACATAAGGGTGCCAATGAGTGACATAATTCCAAATAAGATATGTGCAATGAGCATAATCTTCCCCTGTTCCTATTTTCTTACATATATATAGTAACATATTATAACAGTCGTTGGGCTGTTCACGCTACCTTACTCCGACAAATTATGATGGTTAAGCATACGCTGGCTATCACGTAAAAGGCCCTTATCTTGACCTGATTCTTTTAAATAATCTTGATATTGTTGTGGCGTACTATGACGCGCAATTAAACTTGCTTCCTTAATACTGGCCATTGCCCGCCCAGTTTGTGTAATATAATTCGCATAATGCTGCATTGCTGACCAAATTTGGTCAATTAGGTCTAAACGTGGCGGCGTCAATTTAAAGAGTTCAGCCAATAATTGACTCAGCGCATAAAAGTTCTTAGCAGCAGCTGCTTCCGTCAAACGAATATTAATGTTAGACATACGCTCAAAAATCGCAGCCGTAATGTCTAACATAATTAATTCATTTTCATTAAAATGCATATGCATGATACTGCTCTCACGCTCAAGATAGACGTAATCTGTCTCTTGTCTTAAAATGACCTTTTTTGCTTTCAAAAATATTTTGGGTACAATTTCAAAATCTTCATATATAATTCCTGATTTAAACCTTAAATCGTGAAACAGCTCGCGCCGATAAATTTTTCCCCAACAACTCACGTCAATATTATCTTGTAATAATAACTTTTCAGTAGCACGATAACCATCTACGATTGTAAAACTTTGTTTTTGTACTGGTCGATTGAGTACAAGATTAGCTTCTTGATAGTTACCTACTTCAACACAACGGGTAGTCACAATATCAGCTTGTTCGTTCAACAATGTTGGCACACTATTCGCCAAATAAAACGGTGTAATCATATCATCAGCATCAACAAAGGTAATTAAATCACCCGTCGTCGCATCTAAGCCTGTATTTCTAGCATCGGCCACCCCTTTGTTTTCCTGATGATACACTTGAATACGTGCATCTTGATGGGCTAACTGATCAGCTACCTGCCCAGACCCATCGTTACTGCCATCATCGACCAATATCAATTCAAAATTACGATATGTTTGATTCAATATAGATACCACACCATGCGGTAAATAATCGTGAACATTATAAAATGGCATGATAATGGATACCTTGGGTTCTGTCATTATGACTCCTTTTTAGTTCTTAACTTCCTATATATACGTACTTTTATGATAACGCTATTAAATCACTTATGCATGATTTTGATTTCTTTTTTGTGTTAAATATTTTATAAATATTTCTTTAATGTTACATTGACATTTCAATTTTTAACAGTTATGATAGCTGTGTTCAATACTATTGGAGGAATAATCATGAGAAAAGAAGTCAGTTTATCCGTTGCTGCTTTACTATTAGGAACAGGCTTTATGGTTTCTAATGTATCGGCCGATGATACAAGCCAAGCAACAGCTACAAAAGTACTTACTTTAGCCAATCCTACTGCTTACTACAATATTTCCGTTAATGAAGCCAAACAATATATCAATCAAGTTGATTCATCAGCTATTCAGCGTATTCAAAATAGCACCTCACAATACCGGCAATCTCAGCTTAATAGTACCAGTGATTTGAATCATTTACTTAGTGCGCTACGTAACATTGAAAACAATGATCAAGCGCCTGTCCAGGTACGTGGTTATCTTGGCCCCATTGATGCCGCATTAAGTAGCATTGGCTCTCAATCTCGTCAAGCTAAGTCTAATGCCCTTAATCAATTAGATCAACTATTTGGCACAACCACAACGAATGTACAAAATAAAAATGCTGCACCAACTTTGACTAAAGTCAGTACAGCAAAGTCTAATACAATGAGTTGGCGTTTTGAAAAGAATAGTACGTTAGTATCAGTCAATATCAATCAACCAACCACCGTTAACATCATAGGTGGGCAACATTCAACTATCACTTATGCGGTGTATACACTAAAGAATCATCAGTTCATTAAAACGCAGACATTTTCTAGTGTTGGTCCCCGTCAGGTAAAATTAAGTGCGGGGCAACGTCTGGATATCTCAGCACAAACAGCCCAAGCGAATGGCGATCGTTATACAGTGACAATGCCGTATATCAGTAAAACATTCGATGTTAAGTCAACGCAATCACAACCATCTGTGACAAACAAACCCACAACGTCAACGGTTAAAAAAGCAAATCAAGCACAGCCAAATAAAAAGCCAGCAATCAAGACAACACCAAAAGCTAGTACAATGAGCTGGAAAGTACAACATAACGTTACCACAGTATCCGTCAACGCCAATCAAGCAACGACTGTCAAAATTACTGGTGCACAACATTCGACACTCACATATAAACTTTATACGAATAAAAATGGTAAAATAACTCAGACAAGCACTTTCTCTAGTCGTGGTCCACGCCAAATCAACTTAACCACTGGTCAAAGATTAGATATATTCGCTCAGACCCAATATCGTTCTGATCATTATACAATTACGATGCCTTATGTCACACGCACCTTTCAAGTAAAAAAGTAAAATAAAAAACATCCAAATATGGATGTTTTTTATTTTGTCTCAATTGTCGTTTGTGCCCGACCATTTGCTTTAGCCTGATAAAGTAATTCATCAGCTGAACGTAAAACACTCGACAAATCATGATGATGACGCAATAACCCGACACCACCGGAAAAGCTAATTGTTCGCCCGTCTATCTCATCCCAAGGCATTGTTTTGAGCTGACGTTGTAAAGATTCAAAGAATAATGCCAAATCACCAATGTGACTAGCATCAAATATCCAAACGAATTCTTCGCCGCCATAACGATACAAGTTTAATGGCTCATTACCGTTTTTATACTGGAGGTATTCCGAGAGAAATTCAGAAAAGTGCTGCAATAACTGGTTGCCATTCAGATGTCCAAATTCATCATTAATTTGTTTAAAATAATCTAAATCAAAAATTGCAATCCCTAGATTATCATTATCTTGAGAATACCAAGATAAATCTTTTTCTAGCTTACGATAATTGAACAGCCCCGTTAAATTATCGTGGTAACTATTTTGATACAATTTTTGTTCTGATACTGTAACTTAACAACTTGTAAATATAATTGCCGCACAATAATCAGTACAGCTATACCAACACCAACTCTATATAAGGACTGTATTAATTCAAACAATTCTGATCCAGATTGAACGGCCATTAATGGAATATCTGAAGCAAACCATAGCTTAGTCGTGACCGCTAATATTTCACACACAATAATTGCCAGTAATTGATTAGGAATGAGATAAGTCGTGACACTCATAAGTAAGAATACAAATAATCCAAAAGCAAAGCACATAATGATAACACGTAGAGATAAACTATCGTCAATAAAGAAAATAAAGAGTAATGCAAATAGTGGTGTAATTAGTGTTAAAAAGAAGGCTTGGCGCTTACTAATCAAAAAATATGTCAGAATTGCTAATAAATACTCATGCGCAATATTACCAACAAAGTTGTAAGAAACTGACATTGTGGTATAAACCATCGATCCTGACATCAAAACTTTAATTAAGTCAACGTACCCATTTTTAAATTCACTAATATTAATAAACCGCAAGCTAATGAGTGTTGATGTTGCTAAACTCGCTACAATCAGCATCAACATAAAATAATTATAAAACTCAACCATTTTACACTAATAACTCCTCAATTTTGTGTGGCTTACCAAAGTAATAACCTTGTTGTAATTGAATGCCAATGTCATATAATCGTTGTGCTTGTAATTCACTATTGACACCTTCCACAATGAACAATTTATCTTGTTGATTTAACTTTTCTTGGCAAATAGTCAATTGCCTTAGTACATCAGGTAATGCATTATTTTGAATTAAGTCCTGAGAAAATTTAAGACCATCAGCTAAACGTAACGTGTATAAATCATCATGCATCAAGAGGTTATCCACATCATCAAATAAAACACGATATCCTAATTGTTGTACATAGGCCATAAATTGTCGCGCTAAGGCCACATCTTTTTCGTCATATTGCCGTTCCGTTATTTCGATAAAAATCTGTTGTGCTAACGGTTGTAACTGATTCAAAAATTGAAATGTTTCATTAAATTGCAACTGAGCGATTTCAAAATTAATTGAGAACTTGATATGTGGATTGGTTTTCATGATTGGTCGCAACGCTTGTTGTACCCAGTCTAAGAAAGTGTGATTACCAACTTTCGTCCCAATCGTGCTAAAAAAGCTTGCCCAGGGAACTGATGCGTTTGCTGGTCGCGTAATAGCAATTCATAACAAAATATATCAAAATGCTGCTCATTATCTAATGCAACAATGGGCTGTACAACAAAATAGTACGTGTTCTTCATAAGGCAACCCCATTTTATCTAGAAAAGCGACGTCCGAGACAATGCCTTACGCATCTGTCTTTTTCTGATAAGCTTCACGCCGTTTCAATGTATTAAACCACCACACAGCTAAAATATGCCAAATACTATTATTACGCTGTGCTGATACAATCTGACTTGAAGGCTGGCCATAAGTATGACGAATAATGAAAGCATAAGCTTGCAAATCTAATGCTTTAAACGTCACCCCTAGCAACAACCCGTCATCAATTGGTTTTTGCCATTGGTTCTCAAAATTCATTTTAACATTATCGATAATTAACGTACTGTTATCAATGTGCGTGTTTTGTGAAAAATCACCCATCAATTTCATTCTGGCACCGTTCTCATTCCAATCCAATAAGTGCCCGGATAACATTGTGTGATCGGGCAGTTCAATCTGGATGGCATGCTGGCTTTCAAAGCGTTCTGATTGTCGCAAACGTGGTCGCTCATTCGATAGATAAGCCGCCAATATCAATGATACTAAATTATATAATAACCAGAAAATATTGATGTAAATTCCTTGCACGGGATAAGGGCTTGGCCAATAGCCACTAACAAAGCCAATCCCACGAACTAAACCAATGATCGATAGTACTAATAACACAAGCACTGGCCATGCTGTCGCCCAATTATAAAAACTTGCATCGCTGTTCACACCTTTACGGGTAACAGCAAAACCCTTTTTAGACTTTAAGAATAATTCATTAAATACGGCATAAGCCATAAATGGTGCAGTTGCGACTTCATAAATATTACTCAACATTACCGTTTGCTTCTTTTCGCTGACCAAGTTAAACGCTAATTGTGATGCAATAAATGCTGGTAACCAGAAAATCAATATCTGATACATATCAGTTTGCAAGCTATATTGTCCAAACACCAAAAATAATATGGGTGCCAACAAGAAAATCATTTTATAAATACCTGAGAACCAGTAATGAATACCATCGGCGTACAGAATGCGTTGAACTAGGCTCAAACCTTCTAATCGCCATGGATTCCACTTCTTGGCCACTTGGATATTACCCCGTGCCCAACGATCACGTTGCTTAATTAAATCACCAAATGTTTCTGGTGCTAAGCCACTCGCTAGGTTTTCATTAACAAAGCCAGAGCGCCAGCCTTTAGCTTGCAAAAACATCCCCGTCGCCATATCCTCGGTAATCACACCGGTACTAAAGCCACCGATACTATTTAAGGCTTCACGTCTAAATATTGCATTTGATCCGACGTACATCACTGCATTAAAGGCATCTTTTTGCGCTTCAATACTACGCATGAAGAAATCTTGATCATTACCAATCGTGTCACTCGCAAAAAGGTTAAATTGATACGGATCTTCGTTGAAGAACGTTTGTGGTGCTTGCATGAAGCCCATTTTAGGATCATGGAAATAACCTACCGTGAGTGCCAAGAAATCCTCACGCATCACCATGTCTGCATCCATCGTTACAACTAACTCCCCTTGAGAGACAGTCATCGCATGATTCAAATTACCAGCTTTCGCATGTTCATGTGTGAGTCGGCTGACATAATGTACGCCTAATTCTTGGCATAATTGCTCAACTTCAGGACGATCACCATCATCACACACATAAATGTTCACTAATTCTGGCTTCGGATAATACGCTAAAGTTGCGGCCACAATACCGCGTTTCAATATTTCTTTGCCTTCATTATAAGTAGCAATCATAATATCCACACTCGGATACTCGCCTTTAAACAAGCTCAATGGTTCGGCTGCACGCTTATATTTTCTAAGGAAGACACGATAGAATACTAGGGATAAAACGAAGCCCCCTACTTCAGCTGCCAATAATAATATGCCAAAAAAGATACTTAATGCATTATTTGTTGGTAACGTCCAACCTGCACGCCACACAATATAGACGCTCATCGTTACAATGTAGAGCAGTAACAGTAATTGTCGGCTTTTATGGTAACGTTTCCCCAAAAAATAGCTCATTAATAGTACCGCAATTAATATGCCTTCAAAAATCACAATATGCATCACTATTCCTCCAGTTTTAAATTGTTTTCAATCATGAGTAACGCTAACACTTGTAGCGTATCCGCATAATAATTCCCCGTTATTTTTTCTGACTTAACGCGCCGAACTAATCCTTTAGCATAGTCATTAAACGACTGCTTTTGCTGATAAGCCGCCACCGCCACTGGCGCTACAAATGCCATAGACGTGTAATCATTACGTGCTTGTCCGTTTAAATCATAAACTGCCTTAATCTGTTCTTGTTGGCTGAAAAAGTCAAGCATCTTACGATTTATTGCTTTTAACTGTGCATTATCCGACTGAAAAGCCAGACGCATTGGGATTCGATTAGCATTCCAACCATAATCACCATCATTTTTACTCTCAAATGTGTTCGCTGATACCGCACTAATACCATCTGATCTTGCCCAAATAAAATCAGGCATTAAACCAACTGAACTACTATCACTTAACTTTTGTAAAGTTTGTACTGATTTTTCAGATAGCTTATGCCAACGTTCATCTTGTGTTGTGGCATAGAAAGTTTCAAAATAAGCTGGTATCAAATCTGATGTCCGCACTAAGTCATGATACTTTGTATCTGATTTCGCCCAGTTACCCACATATGGTAGTTCATTTTGGCTGTTATAGTTGTAGCGTAATATATCATCTAATAGTGCTTTAGCAAGTTGACGATAATTATACTGTCCACTAGATCCCCACAATCGATCCGCTTGCAGCAACGCAAAAGCAATATCCAAATCACCGTCCGTGGCATTGGTCCGGTTATTTTTAAGCGTCACCATCTTTTGACCGCGCTGTACTTGTTTCCAAGCCATCAAATGATTCGATGCACTAATCGTATGCTTTTGATAGTAAACAAGCAGGCGATTAAATGCTTTTTGATCCGCCTGCTTGTTTTGTGCAGCCAAAACCGTAATCAGCATGCCATAACCTTGTGCCTCAGACAATGCGGTCTTACTTTTGGTTTTGCGATCACTACCGTTGACATACGCACCATCTTGATAGTTTGTCACATACTGCGCACGCCATTGTTCATAAATACCACGTTCTGGCTTACTTTTTATCATCTGATAGATACCAATACACAAAAAAATACAACGCCGATTACAATAATCAAAAATAGCTTTCGATTCTTCATACAATCATATTACCCTAGAATATTTAAATATGTCTATTGTTATATTCATGAAAGGGTTTTTATTTTGCGATATGTCCTGAATTGCGCCATAATCGGTACGCTACTAGGCACCATGCTACTAAAATCAAGCCGAGTGAAACATAAAAAGCAAAGTGCATCCCATTCAAAAATACTTCTGGATGTTGCGGCACATAATCTGTCACATGACGATTCAGTTGTGTTGACATACTGATGAAAAGTAATGTTGTTGCAAGTACTGTTCCCAACACAAATCCCATATTTCGTGCCAAAGCATTTAATGAACCCGCAATACCAAAATACTGATGGGTGACGTTTTCCATTACCAAAGCATTATTAGGCGATTGGAACAGCCCTGCCGCTGCACCATTTAAAATGAATGTCCCAATAAGCCAGATGAATGTACTTTCTGCATGAAAGACAATATATCCAAATTGAGAAATAACTAAACCTGTTAAGCCCACAATTGTGATAACTTCTTTATTCAATTTATCCGACAAAACACCTGAAATTGGTGCAAAAATAAACATCGCAGCTGGAATTGACATTAACAATAGCCCCGAAAAACCAGCTGTGAAATGACGGTAATTTTGTAAGTAAAATGGCATTAAAATATTGTTACATGCACTACTTGTGAACACTAATAAGCTCGAAATGACACTGATATTAAATAATTTATTCTTGAAAATCGCTAATGCTAGCAAGGGATGCTTTACCCGACGCTCCGTCATAATAAACCAGATAAATAACATCACTGTGATAAATAAGCCAAGCCAGGTCAATGTTGATGCATAGCCCAATGACTGTAAGCTATTTAAGCTTAAGAACAGCACCACAATCAATAAAAATAGCTGACTTGCACCAATTATATCGACTTCTTTTATATGCGTTGATTGTGTTTCCCGTGGTAAGACGCTATGTCCCACCGCAGCGGCAATAATGCCAATTGGTACATTCAGCCAAAAAATGTATGACCAAGGCAAAAATTGTAGCAATACACCACCAACTGCCGGACCACTAATTAAGCCCAACGAGACAAACATGGCAATAATTGACATCGAACGCGCTCGCGTACTGGGAGTTGAAATCATGGATGTAATACCGAAGCTATTACTCATTGTCATTGCAGCCCCAATCGCTTGTACAATTCGTGCCACAATCAAAAAAGATAAGCCAAAATTAAAGCCCGCTAATAATGAGCCAACGGTAAAAATTAATGTACCATAGCGAAAAATTGTTGTTTTCCCCATTAAGTCGCCTAATCGACCAAACAGTAACAACAAGCCAGAGATAACCACAAGATACACCGTTACCGTCCACGTGACCTCTTGCATACCAACACCTAGTTCACGCGAAATGGTTGGCAAAGCAATATTTACAATCGAACCATCCAATGTCGACATAAAGGCGAATAAACCAATGGAAAGTAAGGCCAATACTTTTTTACTTTTAATCATACGTCACTCCTCAAAACAGTCTGCTATCATTATAACCCGTTCATCAACTTTTCCAAATTAAGCGTGTTTGCTTTTGCCCAAATTAAAAACAGCGTAAACTAGAACTAGATGTTCGACCGTATTGAAAGGAGTCAACCATGAGTAAAACGATTTTAGGATTGCACCACGTCACTGCAATTACATCGAGTGCACCCAAAATCTGTGATTTTTTTATGAATAAACTAGGCATGCATTTTATTAAACGCTCTGCCAACCAAGATAACATTCTGACATATCATCTCTACTTTACCGATGATATGGGTGAGCCTGGTGCCATTATGACTTTTTTCGTCAATCCCGATGAAAAATCAAGACAAATTGGTAATAATGAAATTTCACGATTAACCTTTAGAGTGCCTAGTGATGCTGCATTGTCCTACTGGCAAAAGCGTTTTGATCGCTTACAAGTACGTTATGAACCGCAAATTCACACACAATTTGGTGCAAAATATCTTAATTTTTATGATTTTGACGGTCAACAATATGCACTGGTCAGTGAAGCGACTAATCGGCAGACAAATGTGATGACTCAACCACACCGCCCTTGGCGATACGCTGATGTCGATGAGGCTCACGCCATCATTGGTTTAGGACCGGTAACGATTACGTTGCATGAACCAAAGGCTATCGATCAGGTTTTGACTCAGATCTTAAAAGCTGAAAAAGTAACGAGCACAGCTGATCAAAAGTACCATCTTTATGAATTTGCTCATGGTGGCTTAGGCGCACAAATTATTATCCATAGTTGTGGTGATAATATCGATGGTGTTCAGGGATATGGGGGTGTCCATCATATCGCCTTTACAGTACAGGATGACCAGGCTTTAGCACAGTGGCAGGATTGCTTCCACCATCATGCATTACCACACTCTGATGTCATCGATCGTTATTACTTTAAGTCACAATACTTTCGACCAGTCCCACGTATTCTTTTTGAACTCGCTACGACTCAACCCGGCTTTTTCATTGATGAAACTTATGAAGAAGCGGATAAAAAGCTTGCGTTACCACCTTTCTTAGAACCAGAACGTCACAATATTGAAGCGCATCTTGCGCCATTCGATACAAAATAAAGTGCATTTCTTTACATTATTAAGACCGTTTGCTGATAATATTCTTCTATACTCAAGGTATATCTTGAGTCTTTGGAGGACATGATGATGCAACAGCTTAATGATGTTTTAGGTTCCGAGTTTGATGAGCACCGGCTCAATTTTTCAACCACTTCGGGTGAGTGGCGTGGTGTCAAAATTTATTTGAGTATCGTCCTTGTCGCCTTACTCATTGCCACTTTCTTTGATCAACAAATCAGTCATTTCATTGTTAATCAGAATTCTATTTTTGGTAATATTTTCCAAAACTACGCTGATGGTGGTGAATTTATTGTTTTATTTGTTAGTTTTCAAATGATTGCATGGTTTACATGGTTCGAATGTCAAGAACCCGTCACACGTGGTTTGATGACTGCTTTGGCGCTAGGCTTTTCATTTAATCAGCTATTCGATCAATTTACCGATGCGATGACCTATACGTATTCAATGCTTGGTAATATTGCCAAAGGTATTCCAGCTGGTGTGGCTAATAATGATACAGCGGCGACAAGCCTTTATCCACAAAGTTTACAGTGGTTCCTAACCGCACTCACTTTCCTTTTCTTATCTTGGCTGTTCTTTATCTATGTGAGCCACAAAAGTTCACAACAACGCCGTTATTTTTCTTTGCTGCACTTATTGGTATCCTCGTTGCCAAAACAGCTGATACGACAATCAATGATATGAAAGATCTTTGGGGACGTTTCCGCCCGTACGAAATATCTGCTAGTGGCGCTGAATTCACCCCTTGGTACCATCTCAATGGCGTGAATGGTCACAAATCTTTCCCTTCTGGTCACACAATGTCTGGCTTTCTATTCTTATATCTGACTTTTTTCGTACCACGTGAAAATAGAAGTTGGCAAAAAGGGATGACTATTTTCGGCTTGGCGATGGGCACTTTAACTGCCCTGAGTCGTGTACGTATTGGCGCTCACTGGTTGAGCGATGTCTCGATGTCTGCGCTAATTGTTGGGACCATCATTTTCTTAGCCAGTCGCTTACTCGGTGCGCATTTTATTGAACCTGATAAAGCATCTTAACTTAAATGAGTTGACTTAACGTCTACCTGTTACTATAATAATTACAGGTAGACGTTTTATTTTACTCTATTTTAGAAAAGAGGAATTATATATGAAATACGCCATTACAACTGCAACTGGAAAATTTGGTCGTGTTGCCGTTCAACACTTAGCAGAACTTGTGCCGGTTAATGATATTATTGCTTTAGCACGAAATGTGGATAAAGCCAAAACATTATTGCCAGAAGGCATTGATATTCGACCAGGTGACTATACAAATGTTGCTGAATTAACGCAATCACTCGCTGGTGTCGATCGTCTTTTATTTATCTCATCTCAGCCGGGCGATGTTGTGAGTCGTGAGCAACAACACCTCAATGTCGTTGAAGCTGCTAAGGCAGCAGGCGTTGGGTATATTGCTTATACGAGTTTCCCGCATGCTGATCAGGCTACTGCTATATTAGCAACTGACCATCAAACAACAGAAACAGCCATCTTAGAATCTGGTATCGCGCATTCTTTCTTACGCAATAACTGGTATCTTGAAAACGAAGCTGGTGCGATTAAAGCCGCCATGGCTGGTCAACCTTTCGTCTATTCTGCCGGAGACGGTCAAGTTGGTTGGGCATTGGAAAAAGAATACGCGCAAGCAGCTAGTCGAGTATTAGTGACACCTCATCCTAAGTCTGTCTACGAATTCTCAGGAGCGCCGTTAACTTACCAAGAATTAGCCAAACATATTCCTGGTGACTTTGAAGTGAAGTCTGTCGATGATGAAACATATGCCGATATTCTACAACGAAATGGCTTAGATGCAGGAACCGCTCACTTTGTCACTTTGGTACAAGCCTTCATCCGTAAAGGCGAACTTAGCATGACATCAGATGATTTACCAACTGTTCTTGAACATCCCCTGACACCAATTGATGAAGCCATTGCCATCATTACAAAATAAACAATAAAAAA
>NZ_AEIZ01000009.1 GCF_000165675.1 Leuconostoc fallax KCTC 3537
AATATGCTTGCTTTTTGTTATTTATTTCTAATAATACAGCTATAATTAAAATTCTGTATTAATAAAGAAAGCCATAAATTGTTCGGCTGGAACCTTAACAAATGAATCATCATCTAGTGTCACGATATAAACATCATTAGAAGCAGCTTCCGTGTTTGTGATATCTAACTGACCGTTTGCTTGGATACCACCCATAAAACTGATATTAATAATTTTTGATGTAATACCATTAAATGCTTCAGGTAATACACCGCCAACTTCAAAAGTGTAATTAGACTGAAACTTCTCATTATTATTCACACTAATCAACTTTTTTATCACACTGCCACGCATTCCATACCTCTTTCAATTTTTATTTCTTTTATTATACAGCTAACCGTTATGTAATGCTAATTTTAGCGACTTTATCATTGCCATTATATTTATCATCAAGAATTAGTCGTCTATCCGACAAGATATAGCAATTAATGTTAAGATAAAGGTGAAACGTTGTTACCATTGCGTTAACTTAAAAGGAGTTGATTATTATGGATATTGCTACAACAAATAAAATATTATCGTTCGTACGCCCAGTCAATGTTATTGTTTCAGAGACAGAACCTGAAGGTCTTTCTCATCTTGCTTATGTTGATAAGTATCAGTTTACTGATGAAAATTTTGATACAAATAGCGAGTCTTTCCGAAATATTCCATTTAATTATACTGGCGAAGGCGTTGCTCCAGAGGAAGTCATTATATGTAAAGTAGATTCACCATTAGATACACTACTCAAGACATTGGCACTTGTTGATATCACAGATATTTATCAGCCCGCTCACCTTTCCGTTGACGGACTACGCGTTTATCGTAATCCAGATGCCTCATCATTGGGATTCAGTTTCAAAGATTTTTAAATAAAATTAATTTAGGAGTAATTGCTTTATGCAAAAGAAGGATCTCATTATCTCATGTATTGCTATTGTGCTTTTATTCGCATCCCTTGTTAGTTGGGTTTTGAAGAATACAGAATTAGCAATTATTACGAGTAATCTAGGATTAGCACTCCTAGCTATTTCCTACCTTTGGTTACATAAACAGTAAAAAAGGACTTAATCCGTTTAAGCCCTTTTTGTTATTGGTGCATCACAATCGCTTGATAAGGTGCTAATGATATTTGATACTCCACTGACGCTATATCATCACCATTATTCAATATTACTCGACCATCTGGCATTGGACATGTCTGTATTGTATCACTTAGGTTGACAATGATTGATATCGCATGGTTATTAAATGTATGTTGATAGCCAATAACATCATCAGGCAAGTTATGAATTACAGTGAATTTGCCATACATTAGTATATCTGAAAATTGTGGATTTTGCTTAATACGAGCCAGATGACGATAAAAATTCAATACCGATTGAGGGTCCGATTGTTCTGCTGCAACATTAATACCCGCTCTGTCATTACCCAAAGCTAACCAAGGTTTAACTTCTGAAAAGCCAGCATTTTTCGAATCATCCCATTGCATAGGTGTTCGCGCATTATCACGTGATTTTGCGTTAACCAGTCGCATGGCTTCAGCTTCACTATAGCCATTTTGTAAAGCCATATGATAATTATTCAATGATGAAACATCATTGAACTCGTTAACATGATCTCGATGGAAGTTTTTCATACCCAATTCTTGGCCTTGATAAATAAAAGGGACGCCGGGTAGAAAATAATACATCATCGCCAAGGCCTTAGCCGCCATTGGCGTTTGATTCTCCTTAGGTCTAATCAGTTTCGATAATACACGTGGCTGATCATGATTCTCTAACACATTGGCAGCCCAGCCATTAGCATTTTTTATAGCATGCTGACTACTAAATAACGCCTTTTTCAAATCATTGATCGTCCAATTTGTAGTACCACGATACCATTCATTCACATCCTTCATTTCAATATTTAAATAACTAAAATCAAAAATCATTGAAAAATAACCATTTGGGCCGATGAATTTCGGCAAGTCTTGATCTGGAACGCCGTATGCCTCACCAATGGTGACAGCATCATATTTATCAAAAGTATTTGCTTTTAATTCTTCCAAAAAGAATGCTAATCCAGGTCGATTTTGACTTTTTTCAATCACACTCACTCGACCATCTTCTCCATCGGCTGGTAAGCTTGCCCAATCTAGATCCTTCTTCAAATGAGTAATCGCATCAACACGATAACCAGCGATGCCTTTATCAAGCCACCAATTAATCATGTCATAAATTGCATGGCGTAATTCAGGATTTTCCCAATTCAAATCGGGTTGTTGTGCCGCAAAAGTGTGAAAATAATAAGTATTCGCTTCACCTGGCACTTTCGTCCAAGTAGAACCACCGAAAATAGCACGCCAATTATTCGGTACTTGCCCATCTGGTGTCGTCTTGAAAATATAATAATTACGATATGGACTATCTGGATTTGCAAGCGCTTCTTGGAACCAAGGGTGTTGATCAGATGTATGATTAACAACTAAGTCCATAATAATACGAATATTTCTCTTTTTAGCCTCTTGAACTAGTTCATCAAAATCTTGCATTGTCCCAAATTTAGGATCAATGGCTTGATAATTCGAAATGTCATATCCCATATCTACCATTGGTGATTGATAGATTGGCGAAATCCATAACATCGTCACCCCAAGAGATTGAATATAGTCCAGGCGTCGAATAATACCACGTAAATCACCGATACCATCGGCATTCGTATCCTGAAAGGATCTTGGATATATTTGATATGCTACTGCATTGTGCCACCACTTTGTCATCACAATCGTACACTCCATTTCATTAATTATTCTTTATACTGCCGATTTTACCACGTATCGCTCAATTAATGAATGCGCTTACATAGTTTGTTGAAAAATATGTCATATCGCTATACTATATTAGCAAAAGGGAAAATCATGATTAAACACTATCAAAGCGTACAATTTAATATAGCCTTGATTGAAGACTGTACCCCAGAAGATCGTCATATTTTACAAGAAAAGTTCGATATTAATCAATATGTTTTTGATTATATTGACGATGAGTATGAATTGTCTCGTGCTGAATTAATGGGTAATGAGGCACAAGCACTGTTCGTTATGCGCTTTCCTACAAATGATCCGTTCACAGCTCAGCCGCTTACTATTCTTTTAGATCATCATCAGTTATTTCTATTTGTTTTCCATCATATGGATACCCTGACACAATATATTAAAAATACAATCCGCGACTACAACGATAATAGTATTAATTTCATTCTAAAATTAATTTTTCATATTTCAGCTGAATATATTAAACTATGTACCTCCCTAAGCCAGAATATCAAACAAATTGAACAAACAACGAATCGTTTGACACAGCATTCTAATATTGAAAATTTCCAACGTATCATTCTCATTGATCGTCAAATTTTAGGTATTAAGACAGATATTCTGGATAACTTAAGATGTGTTACCGATATTAAAGAAGCCGAACCCGATGATATACGGACATTACCGTCAGTTGACCGTCAATTACTACATAGAACACATATCGAAACACAACAAGCCAGTCGAATGGTAAGAATACTAAATGAAAGAACAACGCAATTACGAGAGGTATATGATCATCTACTGGCTAATCGTTTAAATAATATTATGCGATTCTTGACAGTCTGGTCATTACTATTTTCTATTCCAAATATTATTAGTAGTTTTTATGGCATGAATATTCATTTACCCTTTGCTCATTTTCG
The DNA here is from genome assembly GCF_000165675.1 of Leuconostoc fallax KCTC 3537. Classification (GTDB taxonomy): domain Bacteria; phylum Bacillota; class Bacilli; order Lactobacillales; family Lactobacillaceae; genus Leuconostoc_B; species Leuconostoc_B fallax. Next base: position 3,742 of record NZ_AEIZ01000009.1, read on the forward strand.
TTATATTTGGGTTATATTGTTCTTGATTCCGGTGATCGTTATCTGGATTGGTTATACTTACTTAAAGCACAATTACACAACAAAATAATGATAATAAAAAAGCGTCTGGTCTCATCAAACCCGAGCGCTTTTTTATATGTGTTGTGTTACTCGACTAGCAAAACATTTGTCTGAGCATTTTCAGATACATAACGTGCTGTTGATCCTAGGAATATACGTGAAATTTTATTAGTACCCGTCTTACCCATTACGAGTAAATCTGGTTTTAATGATGCCACCATTTTCTCGGCAATCACAATACGCGGGTCTCCTTTTTCTAAATATACATCACACGGTACCTGAGCATCAGTGATAATTTGCTGCGCAAAATTCAAATTCTCTTGTACAGCTGTCGTCAGACTTTCAATGATGGGTCCATCAAAGCTAGCCGCCATACTATAAGGCGACATTTGACTATAATTAACTACAGATACCACTGAAATTTTGGCTTCAAACTTTTTGGCCAATACAATAGCATATTGAATGGCTCGTTTAGATGTTTCGCTTCCATCAGTAGTCAATAATATTGATGTAATCATAAGATATCCTTCCTTGCTATTAGTCACTATCCTCTTGATAATTCTAATTCTACTCTAATTATCTATTTGAATACACTGATATGTTCCGAAATAGTACCTTGATTTCATTTATTCGTTAACACATAAACTACTTATCGTCGTTTTTATGTGCGCCACGATTGAATAATAAAATAAATATCACTAATATTAAATAAATAGCAATCCCCAATAACCATTTCATCATCGTTTCCCCCTTGAAAATTTAATGAATCGACCACACTACTTGAATGTGTTAGCTTAACACTTTTTGCTGTTCAATTTTCAGTCAAATCCATTGGTTCAATCAACATAAATAGCACATTAAAAAGTATGCTGTGCACCAACACAAACATAAATCCCCTCACCTACATTTTGTCATTATAACATTGAATCAAGATTAATCATTATATCTAAATACGTTAAAATTATCTAAAGTATAAAATATTACGCCCATACTTTAAATCCTAGATGGCCGATCAAAGATGGGCACTAGGCCTGATCCAATATCCCCTCAAAAATTAGTTGCGGATTCTTAAGTCGATTTTTATACCTTGAGCAATTTATTTTAAAAGTTAATTGACAGATGTTACACTTACTTTATTCAAGTGATCAATCATTTGAATAACCGAGTTGAAGGTAATCACGCGCATAGCTGCACTCCTTAAATCCATCGTGGTTATTTTTCACCCGGTTTTTTATTGTAATTAATTTGTTCTGAAATTCAAATTATTAATACCTATTTAAAAACACCCACAATTTAGCCGGTGCTTTTTTAATTAACATAATTACTAAACTAATCACTATCTTAAGTTTTCCCTTTAATTTTATAATTAGAAATTATGGTTAGGCGTTCATTGTATAATTTAACCGGTTATTGTACATGCCACTGATTACTATCATCAAATTTTTTACAACGGGATAATTAAAAAATATGAAAAATAATATCAAAAGTATTTATTATGTGTTGGTCATCGTGCTGTCGTTATTTTCTATAACGTTAGCTGTGCTAGATATTTCAAAAATTATTAATATTAATGTGACGCCCTATATATATTTGGATCGTGGTATTTTGCTTTTTTTCTGTGTAGATTATGTTACTAGATTAATTCAATCAAATAATAAAAAACGATTTTTCAAAGAAAATATATTTGACCTATTAGCTATTATTCCCTTTGACTCTATCTTTTACATTTTCAGAACATTTAGAGTCCTTCGCCTTATCAAGTTATTACGCTTAATTCGAATAGTAGGTTTTGCGGGTAAGATTCAAAAAGATATCAAACGCTTTTTTGGAACTAACGGCTTTATTTATCTTGTTATTAGTACAATCATTTTAATCATGATTGGTGCTGAAATATACTCAGTTGCTGAGGGAGCCAACTATGTCAATTCATTATGGTGGGCAATAGCAACCACTACTACGGTTGGTTATGGTGATATATCTCCGCATACCGAAATAGGTAGGGTAATTGCTGTCATTCTCATGATTTTGGGTATTGGTTTAATTGGAAGTGTAACCAGTACTGTCACTGCATTTTTCCTTGATGAGAAAAATAATAAAGAAAAAGAAGATTTAAAACATGAATTGCATGATATCAAAACAGAATTAAAACTGTTACGGCAAGATATAAACAAAAATAAAAACTATTTTTAATGGAAATCATTTAAATGAACAACATTATGGACAAAATTTTCATATCTTTACCTTTTCATAAATTAGTTAAACGTTTTACAGTGCTATTCTGTAATTAACTTATCAACCGATTAAATTAGTAGTTCCCCAAAATGGATAAAAACATTCACATTAAACATTCTCAAAACAACATTATTAATGCTATCTTTCTCAGCATCTGTTGCATATTCGCCACGGGTTTCTGCAAACACAAAGCACGCAACTACAAAAAGAACAACAGCGCAACAAATTAGTATTAATAACGTGCATCATCCACGCTAAACTGTTTGAGAGATTAAATGAGAAAAATGAATAAACTATTTCGGAATGTAATAACCGTTGTTGCTACTTCTGTTATTGCAAGCAGTACATTTGCGTCTACCTTAACGGTATCAGCTAGTAGTTATCGTGCAAAAAATGTAAGTGGTGCTGTCCAACGACCATTACAGTATCAGGATAAAAAACAGCTTGTATTGGCTAATCAAGATAACAAAAAGCGAGCTGTTGATGCACATATTCAGCTCAGTTATTCTGAAAAGCCAACTACCAAGCGAAATGCCAAATTAGAGTTCAATCCAGTTGGGTGGCACAACTATCGTTTTAAATATCAAAAAAGTAATGGTTCTATCAGTAAATCTTGGCTATTCAATCGAGGCCATCTTGTTGGTTATCAATTCAGTGGATTAAACGATGAAGCTCGTAACTTGGTACCAGAAACAGCATACCTTAATACCGGTGCCCTCAAAAGCATGAATTCTGGCAATAAGAAAAGCATGCTCTACTATGAAAGCCATTTAGCCTCATGGTTAAAGTCCCATAGGACTTATCGTTTAGATTATCAAGTAACACCTTTGTACAACGCACAAGAATTATTACCTAGACAAATCCGTTTAGCTTATGTTGGTTATTCTAAAGGCGGAAAAGAAGTTGCTATTCATTTTAATTCTTCCCGTGAAGAAAAAGGTACCGATGGTGCAACTGTTGTTTACCTAAACAATGACAGTCCTAATGCAATCATTAACTATACTGATGGAACAGCTAAAAATACCCTCAATAAGAAAAAGACAATTGCAGCGGCAGAATCTGCATCAAGATCCAGTTCAGAATCCTCTAGCGCCTATAAAGAATATAGTGAAAGCTCTTCAAGATCCGCTGAATCAGAAAGTCAAAGCCGTGCATCTTCACAAGCTGTAAGTGAATCTAAAGCCATCGCTGATTCTCAATCTTCTGAAGCAAAGTCTCAGGCCCTTGCACAATCACAAGCTGCAGAAGAACAATCTAAAGCAGCAAGTCAATCATCCGTTGAATCGTCAGTCGTGACAACAGATAATAATATCAATTCAACAGATCATTATAAATGGGCAATACAAGACGGCTTTAATTGGGATAATAGAAAAGGACATTCCACGCGAATTGCTCCTGGACAACCTCTGCCGGCTGGTTACCATTGGCAAGTACAATGATAGTTCAAGCACTCACTTGAGTGCGTACATAATGAAACGACAGTAGTTAACTCGCTTTATCCCCTTGCTCTGTTTCATAATACGATACAAATTCAGAATACTTGTACATAAATACAAATAATTATATTTTTTATTTGGAAACGAAATACCGCTAGGTAGTCATCATATTATTAATCATTACCACGCTTTGAACTGGACTGACTTGTTTCAATACACATTGCCCTGCCCCGTTCTAATACCGTTGCTCCCCTTTAGCCTTCAGTGTATAACACGGATTACATATCACTGCTAGGTTATTAATATCTGCCTTGCCACTTGGCACAAACTTCATCGGGATCAATAGTCGGTATTTATCATATTGTAACTGTTTATGTCTCGGATGTCCTACTTGCATGTTTCTACCTTTTAATCTAATACAAAGCGCAGCCAAAGCCAAAAACACAACTAATCCAAACATAAATATCACACCACTCCAAATTGCATTAATCATTTTAATTACCCTCTCGCTTTCTTAATTTTATGCAAAATAAAAAGCGCTTATGCGCTATTCATAATATTTATATATTTTGTTGGATAAAATTTCTAGCATCTCTTTGTAATGAAAGAAACATGCTTTATACAGACCAGCTATATGCCTAAAAAGCATAACCTCATCACTTCTATCTTCAGCATCATTATAAATGTTATTTATCTGTTCAGATAACATATCAAAATCTGTTTCCAAACGTCGGAGATTTTTATAAATATTTGAATCTCTCAGTTGAGGCATCATTTGAATGTCTAGCATCAGTTCACCTATGACAACAAAAATTTCAACTTTACGGAGGCTTTCTTCTGATCTCTCTAACTGGAACTCCAAATCCTCACTATTCTTGATATCAACTTTTTTATTTTATCAAATTCATTATTTAAAAACGCTAAGTTAGTCCGCCCATAGTGAAATACTGGATCTAATTTTCTAATCTTATTGTTTATTTGAAATAAATCCTTGACGTGTCTTTCTTGTATGGAGCTGGTTTTATTTTGTGTATTATCATTATCTATCTGCATTTTTGCAACAATATATGCAATTAAGCCAGAAGGTATGATTCCAAGATAACTACCCCAAAATCCAATCCAGTTAGATGAATCAGGAAACCTAAAATTCCATGATTTCATTCTAGAAACAATGTTAAAAATTCCAAATAAAATTTGAATTACCATTGGAAATCCTATTATAAATATCAGTAATACAACTTTGTGATTATCCCAAAGTTGCTTGGCTTTTTCTTGTATACTATCTTCCCATCTTCTCACATCTGTAACCTCCAATAGCAATGATTATACTACTCATATTTTGACCATATCCTATATAAATAAAAAAGCCCGACATAATCGTCTGACCTTCTTTACCATCACATCTGAACCTTTAATATCTCGTTGGTTTCCTTGTCACACACCAGATGATAACCATTCCTTCATAATACGAAGTTGCCGAAATAAAGCTGGTAACTCATAACCGCTTTCGTAACAAATCAACATATCATCCAGATGACGAGCGTGCTTGATTTGTGCACGACCACTGCCAACATTTTCATCAGCGGCACCACGAGGAGTATTCTATAATGTCGTCAATATATTTTAAAAGCAAATAACCCCCCCACTGTAATGGGGTTTAAACTTACTTTATCTATACATTACACAACACCCAAAAGGTGCCACGGAGATATCACCCACCTCTATAAATATCTGTGTATCAATGTCCCTAGCAACAAAAATATATTTTTGAATTTCACTATGCCCCAAACGACCGTACATAGTTTAAATATTTATATTTGATTTATTATCATCTTCACGTATATAAAATAAATAAAGATTACAGCTATACCAATTAGGGAGTACAGATAAACTTTTTACTTCAATAGAAAAATATAACTGAGTAAGTCCGTTAAATTTTTGTATTTATTTTTATTATTTCCTACCCTTAAATATAGGACAACCACCATACTATATTTATACTAATTTATTTAATATGTTTTGATTTTTCTAACCACAAATTCACCATATCTTTTGGAAAATCAATTGGTATTGCTAAGTCTGACTCCTTATATATGTTAATCAACTTCTTATTATTATTTTCTTTTATTTCCGTGCTATACATTTTATTCCTCCGAAGACAACTCTTTTACGTTTATACCATAGCCTAATTCTTTTAAATACTTATTGAAATCATTTTCTAAATTAAACTTTTGAAATAATGGCCATGTTAAATATATATCAATTAATTCTCTTTTATTTTTATCAGTTTTCGCCGCCAAATTATGTTTTAAATGATTAAGAGCACTGTCAAAATCATCTAGTAATAATGCCTTGCACATCAAAAATATATCGTTTGTCGATGAGAAATCCATATTTTCTATATGCTTCTCAACATATTCTTGATCTCCTCGCCATTTATATGTTTGGCATAAATTTATTTTTATCATGAATTGGTCACTAGTGTTCAAATCTTTTTCCCGTTCAAGTATAAGTAAATAAATTTTTTCGGCTGAATCATATTCCTTAGCATTCAAAAGATCAAAAGCAAAACCCTGATATTTTTCATTTATATCAGTAATCTCTCCATGAAAACAAGTTTCATACACATACCAATATAATTTTAAACCAATTATGCGAAAATTAGAAATTTTATTAATCAAATAATTATTTGTGACTTCAATTTTTTCTCCTTTTACCAAACCTTCTTTATATTTAGCACTAACATTATTTAAATAATAAGTGTTTATCACTCCCCCATTATGAATTACTATATTCCTTCGTTGGAAAAATTCCACTACCTCTGCTTTTTCATCATCTAAATTAAATATTTTCTTATTTATAGCTCCTAAATTCTTAAACCAGTCATTGGCTGATTTTTTCATTAAATCATTAACAAATTCTTCTAGTATCATTTCTCTAGCTTCTTCTATGCCACCGATTTGGGATAGTACACTAAATTTAATAGGTCGATCACTAATATTTGAATCATTAGAAGATTCATTATAGTTTAAGTTGGCTAAATACATTTTTGATATTAAAAGCTCAAAAGAATTAGCAAGCGTAATAAGTGAAGAAGAGTATAACTGGTTCAAGTTCTCGTCAACTTTTTTTATATTATTAATATTATTAATAATTGAATTACGTACATCCCCTTTTTTAAAAATTACCAATATTTTCAAGTTGTCATCAATCCGTAATGAAAAATCTTGAAGCACATTCCTCAAATCTTTAAATACTCTTTCGAGTTTTTTTGTCTTTCTTCTTGCTTCTCCTTTTCAACATCTTCATTTTCAGTATCTTTTAAAACCCCTAAAATCTTTATCAATTGATCATAACTAATTTCCTCATTTTTTATGAGTAGCCAACTCATACACTTCACCATAGTTTCTAGCCTTACTTTCTAGTAAATGAGCAACAAGGTTCATGTTAGTAAAATTTCTAAAAGTAGCATTTTTAAAGAACAAACTTTTCCGTTTATCTTTTAATATTTTTTCAACAGATTTTAAATATTCCATTAGACTATCTAAACGCGAAATATAAGATTCGATAATTCCAAGAACTTCAGCATTTATTTTTAATTCATTTTTCAATGGTAATACTCCTATAAATATGTATTTTTTAACCAAGATAAAAACTAATTTATATATTAAATATACCACTGTAACCAAAACTAATAATATAATTTTATATAATAACAAAAAGCGCCTCGCAATTAAGCGAGCCGCTTTTTGTTTTATAATATTACTTATGAGATTGAAGAAAAATAATATACTTTAACTGTTAAAACCCAGCGACTGGCCTTTATTGTTATATTTCATATCAATCAAATTTATAAGTAATTTTTTGGAATCAATATTGTGTGTTAACTGTATTGTCGAAAAATCGGCATCTTTATTCACATAAGAGTTATCTTTTATTTTTCTATTTGGTCAATCAAAATGTTTCTCATAACCGGATTTTTTGGAAAAATATTATCCAGCATTTTCAGTATTTGTACGTCAGTGGCTATTTGTTCTCCAATTTTTTTATCAGGAATTTTAGCTCTTTGTTCAAGTAGTTTATAAAGGTCTACCATCATTTTATTAGAGAATACCGAAACTGCCGATATAAGATTATCCGTGACATTATCAACACCAATTAAATACTTTTTGATAACATCACGGCTCAATAACTCTTGTTTATCTTTATTTTTTGTGCGGTTCAATTTAGCAGAAAGACTTTTAAGCTCCTTGGCAGCTTCATTGCTTATTTCAAAATCTTTCTCTATTTGTGAAGTCTTATGTTGATTAATCTTGATTACTTCTTTATACAGGCTGTCATTAATTATTTGATACATCAGTTCAGACTTAGCTACTTTTTTGCTCGGCAACCACCCTGTAAAAGATTCCAACAATATCTTGTAAGTTAAATATTTATCTTGAACAAACACAAATATTACCGTAAACACCGTTCCTATTAGAATTAAAACAAGAGCGACTAACAACAAAGTAAAATTAATCATTATTCACACCCTTCTTTGTAGTGACAGCATTTCTTACACGTGCATCCGATATTAATTTTATAAATACTTTATCAAAAACGCCAATTATAAAAACAATTATATCGACGATAGCAACAAAATTAATATTAAATATTGAAAAGTGATAATATGAACTCACTAGCGCTAAAACCATTAAGACAAACGCTGACCAGAATAAAAGTCCATATATATTAATTACAATTAGTATACCTCTTTTAGATTTTCTAACATAATTTTTAACTGTTGGATAAATGCTATTCAGATAAGAAAATGAAGGAATCATTATTGGTACTAATAATACTGCTTGACCGTAATAAGACCATTTATCGCCTAAATTTGAAAATAATACAGCACATCCTGTGATAACAATAAACCATAATATTTGAAACTTAAATAAAAAACCACTTGAATTTTTAAGTTTGCAATCAAAGTAGTTCTATCATTATTTTCTAAAAACATGGAATCAAAGATTCCAACCTCTTTATTATTCATAATATTCTCCGTGAATAGATTTATTGTAACATAATAAATTTACTCGTATTCTATTTATTCTAGAAGATATACCCTAATTTATTCAGCTTTTCAATTCACTAACCTTATCTTGTGCATTGATTAGTGCTTGTTGTGCTTTCGCTAGATCATCATTATCCTCTTGCTATTTTTCTGTTACTTGTAGATAGATAGCGTCGATATTATCAATGAGCAAGTTATACCTAGACTGGATAAAAACTGGTTCACCAGCAACTTCAATCTCCATTGTGTCGCCGTAATGATGCAATACCTCATAGTGCCCATTCATGCGGAAGTATTCACGCTGTGGGCTACCAATCTGTGCATATTGATTAGACAACTTCTTACCGTGCTTATCAGTCATTGTAATTGCTGATAATGGAATGTAGTTGTTGTAATCTGTCACAGGAATACTCAATCCCTCGTTAATGGCGTCCCACTTACCATTCCAGTAATCGTAGTATGAAACTTCAAACGTACGGTTAAAGTGAACGGTCTTAGCTTTTGAACTGCTTGTGTTGACTTGGTTGGTGTCTTGGGCCCCACATAACGATAAACGTAGTTGTAAGGGTAACCGTCTAGACTAGCAAAGTAGTTATAATCTAAGTCTGTACCATCAGTACCATTACGTGAGTCGTACATTGAGTAAGTTGCTACCCCTATGTGGGTCAAACAACTGTACGACACGGTCTTGATCAATCGTTTTATTATGTTTCGTTGCTACACTCACGTCAGCAAATGGCAATGAAAAAGTGACTGCCACTATTACAACAATCACTAAGTGCTTTAATTTATTCAATTTTAAAATCTTCCATTTATCATGTTTCTCCGTTTCTAATCTAATGAGCCATATCTCATAGCAATCCGTGATACTATTTAATATTTTGACACCCGTATTTAATTTCACATAATCTCTAAACTAATACCACCATGTTGTTCGTTGAAACCAGACTCCAATACCATAATTATGCTACTAGAATAGCTCAAACATAAGTATTCTTGTAATCCACTAACCTTGTTACGATCAGTTGTTCTCTGAATTAATGATACGCAAATAAAAAGAGACACACATTTTTGTCTAACTCTTTTCGACATTACTAACGCCCTCAATATATTTTAAAAGCAAACAAAAACCCCGCTGTAACGGGGTTTTAGCTTACATTATCTATACGTTATACAACGCTAGAAAACATACAAAAAAGGTACTACGGGGATTCGAACCCCGGCGCCCGCTCTACACGGGTTCGGCGGATTTCGAGTCCGCTGCATTACCACTCTGCCATAGTACCATCATGTTGCAACAGCAACACTCAATATTATACGTAAAATACTGAACAAATTCAATATTATGCGTTCAAAATACGTTGAATTTCATTTAACTCATCTTCACTAAATGATAAATTATCAGCAAATTTCAAATTATCTACTAGGTGCTCAACTTTACTTGCACCAATCACAACACTCGCTACACGACGATCTTTCAATAACCAAGCTAAAGCCATCTGTGATAACTTTTGTCCACGATTACGCGCAATGTCATTCAAGCCATTTAACTTAGTAACCAAAGCGTCTTTACCATTTTTGAAAAGCACTTCGTTCGTTCGGTGAATTGGATAATCATCTGGAATATTTTTAAGTAACGATCCGTCAGCAGCCCTTCCGCCAAGGGACCGTACGCTACTAGTCCTGCATGATGATTGTCTAATACTTCAAACAGGTTCTCTTGCTCAGCCGTGCGATTCAACATATTATATGACACTTGATTACCAATAAATGGTGTACCCAATGACTTGAATATCTCTGCAATTGCCGCTGTTTGTTCCGCATTATAGTTCGAAACACCCACATACAATGCTTTACCTTGCTTGACAATCAAATCCAAAGCACGCGCAGTTTCTTCAAGACGTGTATTAGGATCCCAACGATGCGCATAGAAAATGTCAACATAGTCTAGACCCATACGTTTCAAGCTCAAGTCCAACGCAGCAACTAATGTCTTCTTACCTGAAAATTCACCAAGTGGACCAGGCCACATATGGTACCCGGCTTTTGTTGTAATCACTAATTCATCTCGGTAAGGTTTCAAATCTTGACGATAAACTGCACCAAAAGTTTCTTCCGCTGTACCATTACTAGGCCCATAATTCGATGCATTATCAAAAGAAAAATACCGTTATCAAAAGCAGATAGTATCACTTTACGCGAATTTTCTAGTGGCATTTGATCACCCAAGTTACGCCACAATCCAAAACTAACGGCAGGTAAAATTAATCCAGAATCACTAACACGACGATAAGGAATTTTTTCATAACGTTGTTCATCTGCTGCATATACCATAATTATTTCAATCCTTTCAATTCTTCCAAAATAAATGTTGCGGCACGGCGATGCTCATCTTCATTCGGGTGTACTTGATTTGGCGATATTTGCCAGTCGGCTGTTGAAATTAAAGTAATATTGCTAAATCTTTTCATCTCTTGTTCAAAGATATTTTTAAAGCAACCGTTAAATGGTACTAATATAATAATTTTAGCTTCGTGGAATCGTTTAACCAATTCCAACAAATACATTCTTAATCCAAAGCTAAAATTCTGTTCTGTAGCACCATAATTTGCATCATTTGTACCATAGTTAACAATCACCATATCTGTACGCACTCGTGGTCGCTCAACTTCATAAGCAACTTGCCATAATGCTTCAATAGGTGCCGGTACTTGATACGGGGCAAACGGTGTTAGCCCTGTCCCACCATAAGAAATATTTACCAACGGTCGTCCCAATGCCTGCGCCACTAAAAACGGATAAGCTAATTCTGGGTGGTGTCCATCCAAACGAATACTTTCACCAACTGTGATAGAATCCCCTACAAAAGTAATTGGCATTTTCGTAGAATGGACTGGCAATAAGCTGCCATCAGTTTCAATTGCTGTTAACGTTACAGGATTATGCCAAAAATCAAAATAATCACGATCAAACGTCTGAACCATCAATGTATATTGATGTAGATCCTGATTGGTTAATGGTAAACGTACAATCTTTCGCTGCGTGGTTAGATTTTGCCATTGCGTCTGATCATCCCTTCGCCAAATCAATTGTAACTTTGGATAATCCTTTTCAAAGTGGAGGTCAATGTATGTTGCATTTTTTGACTGAAAAGTAATTGTAGCGCCAAACTGTGTTGTTACATATTGACCATCAACAGCGGCCCATTCGGGCGAGAAAAATCTTGCATTAATGTTGTCATTATAAAATAGCTTCTTTATTGTCAGGACTTCTTAATACATCCTCAATACTCTCAAATGCGTTAATTCTTTTAATCGCTTGTGCAAATAAATTAGCAACAGACACCTGTTCTAATTTATCGAGCCCAACAATATGATCTCCTTCGATAGTATTCGACACAATGATATGATCAACTGGGGATTTTTCAAGACGTGCAACGGCATTATCAGACAATACTGGATGCGAGGCAACAGCATAAATTTCTGTAGCACCAGCGGCCTTCAAAGCTTCACTTGCTAATTGAATACTCTTTCCGGTATCAATAATGTCATCGATGATAATGGCGCGTCTACCTTTGACTTGTCCAATCACTTGATAAGGCTTGTCTGGCACTAAATTATCCAAGCGTCGGTCAATCATAGCCCAATCAGCATGTAACAACGTAGCAAATTTACGCGCTTCCGCTGCACCAGAATGATCTGGTGCCACAACGACCAAATCATCCCCCAATAAATCATATTCATAGAAATAGTGACCCAAAACAGGTAAGGCTGAAAGATGATCTAATGGAATATCAAAGAACCCTTGTACTTGGCTAGCATGTAGATCCATTGTGATCACGCGTTTCACACCCTGAGATTCTAGCATATCTGCTACCATTCGTGCTGATATCGGTTCTCTAGAACGTGCTTTACGATCAGAACGAGCATAACCAAAATACGGGATGACAACATTGACACTATTGGCAGAAGCACGACGTGCAGCATCAATAAAAATCATCAAGCGCATAAAATTATCGTTAACAGGATTACTGATACCTTGAATAACATACACATCACGACCACGCACCGTATGTTCAATACGTTCGTAAATTTCACCGTCTGCGAATTGATTCATAATAATATTGGATAGTGGGACGTTTAACGTCTCGGCAACTTCATGAGCAAGTTGATCATTACTGCCTAGATTAAACAATTGGTAAGCTGGAGATTCCATATAATTCCTCTTCAAATTAACATAGCATTTACATATAGCAACTCTATTATATCAAGAAAGTAAAACTATCCGTCACTCTCATTGAAATTTTATAACTTCTCTTGATATTCAAAATCAATTGGTTTTAAATCATCCATACCAATCATGGGGTCAATATCTTGATGACTGATAAGTTCCCCTGTTAAAACAAAATGATCAATTGATGAGTGATAGGCAGCCGTTAAATCGGATAATTCATCTTTTACATCAGCATTTGCTACTATCTTTTGATGATTAGTACTTATCTTATCATCAGATTGTAATCGTTCTAGTAAATGTGTCGCACGTAATGGTACCGCTGTCTGTGCTGCTCTTTTAAAAGCACTATGTTCACCAATTAAAATCAATGCTTCTTTAGCTCGCGTCACACCTGTATATAATAAATTACGATTAAGCATAATACCAAAGCTAGAGGTTAAAACCATTAAGACAAGCCTAAATTCATTGCCCTGTGCTTTATGAACAGTTGTCGCATAAGCTAATGTTAATTGATTTAAATTCTTTTTGGGATATGAGAGCTCCTTATCATCAAAAGCAACGATTAAGCGGTCTTCATTATCATCATTACTGGGATCATTCTTATACTGAACAGCAATAATTTTACCCATATCCCCATTATAAACATCGCGCTCGCCATCATTTTCCAATTGCAAAACTTTATCGCCACGACGATAAATAATATTGCCAAACTGAATGGCTTTTTGCTTTGCTTTAATCGGATTAAAAAGTGCTTGTGCCATTTGGTTGAGACGATTGACGCCTGCTGGCGTTTTGTACATTGGCGTCAAAATTTGTAAATCATCTTGTGTATAGCCCTTTTTCATAGCTGCGTTAACAACTTGCTCAATAGCATCAGGTACTTTATCAGGTGGTATCATGAATGTCGATCGGTCTGGTTGATTTTCTAAGAAACTCTCTGGCAAATCACCATGTTTAATATTGTTTGCTAAAGTTGTGATACTGCTACCTCGGCCTTGCCGATAGATAATCTCTAAAGCAACATGATCCACAACACCGCTATTCACAAAATCAGCTAAAATATTGCCCGGACCAACAGATGGTAATTGGTCTGAATCACCAACAAAAATTAATTTCATACCATTAGGTATTGCTTGCAGTAGTTTAGCTGTTAACTCAACATCTAGCATCGATGCTTCATCAACAATTAATAATCCACCACGCAGTGGATTATCAGCATTAAACTCAGCTTCGTCTAAATCAGCGATTCCTAAAAGACGGTGTATGGTCGTTGCTTCATACCCGGTAACCTCGGTCATCCTTTTGGCTGCCCGGCCAGTTGGTGAGGCCATTCTGACTGTATACTGTTTTAAAAAATCCTGTTTATCACCTTCAACAAATTGTGATCGCTTTTGAACTAATTGCTTCCAACTTGCCACAATACTTCGAATAATGGTGGTTTTGCCAGTACCAGGGCCACCCGTAAGTAAGAAAAATTGAGCCTGTAACGCTGACTTAACTGCCTGAATTTGGTTATCATCTAAATCAATCTTGCCGGGTGCTGTGTAGGCTTTTTCAATATCATCATGACCTACATCTAAGGGTGATGGGCTATGCAGTAACCTTTTAACGTCTTGAGCAACCTGTACTTCGGCTTCGTATAGTGATTTAGGATAAATACGATCATCATCAGCGACTAATATACCGTCATTGAGTAGCGTATCTGTTGCCTGCGTTATCTCTGCTGTCAACATGCCACTGGCATCTTTTAGATTATGCCCAACAGCTTGTAATAATTGAGATTTGGTTAAAAAAGTATGCCCCGATTGGAAGGTAACATTCATGATTGCCGAATAAACTGCTGCTTGTAGCCGTCGCTCATCCAAAGGCAAAACACCATTTTGTTGACCAATCGTATCTGCCTTTTTAAAACTAATCCCTTCAAACTCAAAAACTAAACGGTATGGGTCTTGTGTCAAAATATCCTGTGCTTCATTACCATATTGATCGTATAGACGACCAGCTATATCAGCCCCAATGCCGAATTGATTACCAATTTGAAATAAACGTTCCAAACCTAAATTAAGCTGTAGAGTTCTGGCTAATTTCTGAGCTTGCTTTGGTTTTAAACCAATACTTTCAAGTATTTTAGCATTATCCAATATTAAATCGACGGCGTTTGTACCCAAATTTTGAACAATCTTTTCTGCTGTTTTTTACCAATACCAGAAAATTGACCACTCGCAAAATATTTGATTAGTCCAGCTTCATCAGGCGGTAAGTCATTCTCATAACGTTCAACTTGGAATTGCTTACCATACCGAGGGTGTTTGACAACGTGACCGTAAAAAGAATACACACTCCCGTCTTGAACATCAGCAAACGTACCGGTAACAATAATTTCTGATGCATCCCAATTATCTAATGTCGACTCTTCAATATTAATCAGCAATATTTTAAAGTAACTATCTGAACTAGCAAAAATAACGGTCTGCAAAGTACCTGTCACTTTATCTAATTGTAACGCGTCATTTATCAAGAATTCTCGTCCTTAAATTGTTGTTGTTTCATCCGCAACCTTATTGAGGTAGCTAATATCATTCCATTTTTTTACTGTATAATGCTGGGCATCTGAAGTTGTTAGAATTGTTGTTGATGTGTTACTGAGGCCACCACGTTCACGAATACTCATTCGTGGCTGTTGTAGTAACGCATTGATACCAAATGATAAAGCCATACCATGTGAAACGATCAAAATCTTATCATTAGGGTATTGTGCTGCCAAACCATTAATAAAACGCGCAAAACGCTGCGCAGTATGTGTGTACCCTTCACCATCGAACCCTTGTCCCTCAAAGTGATCTAAATCATGCCGGTATGTATCATAAGCTTCAGGGTATTTTTGTTGGACATCACGCACAAGCATACCTTCCCATTGCCCTAAACCAACTTCACTTAAAGCAGAGCGCACCGACACATTTTGAATTGGCTTTAAATATTTAGATACGCGATTAGCTGTTACTAAAGCACGTTTCAAAGGGGATGAATAGATGTGATCAAAATGAACAGGTGCTAAATAGCGACCCAACCGTGCCATATCATCATAACTTGACGGCAGTAACGCTGAATCCCCACTACCACCTTGAAAACGTCTTTCAAGATTCCACTCAGTTTGCCCATGTCGTACAAAATAAAAATCTGTCATTGTCCACTTTTCCTAATTAAAAAATTTAAATAAAAATAAATGCAACGTAGCTATCACTGCAATTTTTCTAAAACACCACGTTGTATGAGTTCATCAATAAAAAATGATATTGTGTGATTAACGCATCTGCTTTTTGATGTTTAAAAATATCGACTCGAGTGACATCACCCGCTGACACTGTACTCAACTTAA
Organism: Leuconostoc fallax KCTC 3537; assembly: GCF_000165675.1. Taxonomy (GTDB): domain Bacteria; phylum Bacillota; class Bacilli; order Lactobacillales; family Lactobacillaceae; genus Leuconostoc_B; species Leuconostoc_B fallax. The sequence continues at coordinate 20,132 of NZ_AEIZ01000009.1, forward strand.
AACCATCCAGTGTTTTGTTAATTGTGACTTTGAGCTGAATGGCGTTGTTCAGTGCCTTATCGGGTTCTAAAGCGCGATGCAAAACATAACCACCCGCATTATTTTGAATGAATCCTAAATCTCCCAATGTATACTTTTTGATATTTGAACTTAATTGGTAAGTCCCATCATTTGAGATTGTTACTACTTGATTAAAAGCCATTTTTTCTCCAAAAATATAATTCAAGCTCATTATATCATGTTCAAAACGCCAACTTCTATTCTACAAAGGAAAAAGTGCACAAACGTCTCAATATTCAAAGCATTTATTCCAGATTTAATGACCAATGTATGTTACATTAACTGTGTATATAATTCAGTAATAAAAAGTACCAGAAAGGTAGTTTCATATGCAAATTTATTTTATTTCAACCAACGATTCATCTCGCAGCAAAATGGCTGAAGGTTTTGCTAAAGTCATTCTACCTACTTCTTGGATTATTAAAAGCGCTGGTGTTTCAGCGGATAAAATTAGTCCCTATGCAATCCAAGTGATGTCTGAAGTTGGTATTGATATCGCCGAAGAACCCTCTCAAAGTATTGACGATACAATCTTAACAAATAGTGATGTAGTGGTGAGTTTAAGTCGAGATGCAAAAAGTAAAACTTTAGCACTCCCTACCTCTGTCCAAGCAGTTCATTGGCCACTCAATGATCCAGCCATGGCAACCGGTAGTGAAAACAAAAAGTCGCTGCATTTCGTGAAATACGTGACGAAATTAAACAGTACGTAACGAATATTCGTGACGAATATCGACAGTAATAAAAAGAGAGGTGCTCTGATTATCGAGCGCCTCTCTTTTACATAGTATTTACTGATTTAGCATATTTTTAACTTTATCAGCAACTGTTTTACCATCAGCCTTACCTTTAACTTGTGGTGTTACAACGCCCATGACTTTTCCCATATCGCGTGGTGTCGTTGCACCTGTTTGTTCAATAGCAGTCTTAACAATTGCTTCGACTTCTTCATCTGATAATTGCTGAGGTAAATAATTATTTAGAATTTCAAGTTCCAGACGGATACCTGCAGCTAAATCTTCACGATCACCTTTTTCATACTCTGATAGTGATTCATTACGCTGCTTGACTTCACGTGACAGGACTGTCAATTCTTCTTCTTCTGTTAAATCATGTCCCAAATTAATTTGTTCATTCATAGCGCTAGACTTAACCATACGAATCACCGAGAGTGCATCCTTATTTTTATCTTTCATCGCTTGCTTCATATCTGCGTTTAATTGCTCTAATAAACTCATCTTTTCCCTTTCGATAACCAATAGTCTTATTTTAACATTATTAGGATAAAATAAAAACGCCACCAAGGTGACGTTGCGAATAACCAATTAACGGCTCTTCTTTTTGTTGCGCTTACGGGCAGCTTCTGACTTCAACTTACGTTGTACAGATGGCTTGATGTAATATTCACGCTTACGGTATTCTTGGAGAGTCCCGTCCTTAGAAACACCACGCTTAAAACGACGCAATGCATCATCCAAAGATTCGTTCTTACGTACGATAACCTTTGCCATTTCGATTCCCTCCTTTCTCGCATTTTATTTCGATAATCGACATGCAGTTAAATACTTATACATTCTACCAGACTAGCACCCATGCGTCAATATATTTCGTTAGAGACACAATCATTAAGTTCAAGTCAGACATTTGATATAATATACCTAGGAGGTGTATGATGTCACGACAACGTAGTCATGTAGCAGATAATCAAATAGTAATGCCTGTTTTGATTAATAAATTCGCCCGTTTCTGGTCCTTCGTTGGCTTTGTTTTCACTTTAGGTTTTGCATCAGGTCCACGCCGTGCAATTACTGAAAAAGCTTGGGTTCGAGAAGCGAGCATTGAATTGCGATACGGTTTAATTCTTCACACACATCCAACAGTATCCCTTCGCAATATTAATGATATTCAAATTAAAGATACTTTAATGGGCAAAATATTTGGTTGGCAATTATTAGATATTCAAAGTGGTGACGAACAAATTATTTTAAAAAATGTTCAGAACGCTCAGCGTGTGAAAGATACCATTTATGGTTTACAAAATCGTCTATAAAAAAAGAGATAGCGTTGACTATCTCTTTTTTATTATCTCATTGAAAACATCTAATTGACGAATACGTTTAGCTGCCTCAAGCAAACGCTTAACTTCAACCGTTAAACCAATACGGACATAGCCTTCACCCAAACTACCAAAACCATTGGCATCAGCAACCGCAACATCAGCCTCATTTAACAGCAAATCAGTGAATGAAGCACTAGTATAACCTGCTGGTACAGGCATCAAAATATAAAATGCCCCCTTTGGTACAATGGGTTCCCAACCAAATTCACGCACAGCTGCAATAAATTGATCACGACGCTCTTGATAAAGATTCTGTAGCTTGCTTATTGCAATTTTTCGTTCACTCTTGTTATTTAAAGCAACGGTTGCAGCATGTTGAATTGCTGGAAATACCGATACAAAAAGGTGATCTTGGATTAAATTAATTGCCTCAATCATATCTGCATTACCAACCGCAAAACCAATTCGCCACCCCGCCATATTGAATGTCTTTGAAAAAGTGTAAAATTCAATGCCTACGTCCTTTGCATGTGGCGTTTGTAAAAAACTAAGTGGTTTTTGTTGGTCAAATCCAATAGCGCCGTAAGCCAAATCAGATACTACACCAATATGATACTGTTTGGCAAAACTAACTGTTTCTTCATAAAATGCCGGTGTAGCTATAGCCCCCGTTGGATTATTTGGATAATTAAGATACATCAACTTTGCATTGTTCTTGTCTTGTTGATTGATTTGACAGTAATCTGGTAAGAAATTATTTTCTGCTTTTAAAGGTAAGTCAACAACTTTCACTTGTCCTAAAGCCGCTCCGGACAAGTAATCAGGATATCCAGGATTAGGTAAAAGGACAGTATCTTTTGGATTTGTTAATGAAAAAATCAATTCAACCAGTCCTATTTTAGAGCCACCCAAAATAGCTACTTCTGTTTCAGGATCTAGTGTGACTCCATATTCATCTTGATAAAAATCCGCAATAGCGCTTTTGAGTTCTGGTAAGCCGCGAAATTGAGCATATTTATGGCTTTGTGGATCGGATATACTATTATGCATCGCTTCTAAAATATAATCCGGTGTTGGTTGATCTGGATTACCTTGTCCCAAATTTATAACATCATGTCCCGCTGCTATTTTGGCGTTCACCTTTTGAACAAGATGCGCAAAAAATTGATCAGGTAAGTTTTGTAGTAATTCTGATTTTTCAAATGCCATATACATACTCCTTATTTTAACGATATAAATGTGGTTTCCTATCCAAAAAATAGGCATTTGACCACGAATATTATCAATCTGGGCAAAATCGATATCTGTAACGTATATTTCCTCTTTTTCAGCTGAACCTTTAATCATAATATGTCCCAAAGGATCAATGACTAATGAGCGGCCACCAAAAGTATTATCATCGTCGGCACCAACGCGATTAACAGCAACAACATAAGCTTGATTTTCAATAGCGCGCGACTGTAACATCACTTGCCATTGCTCGATACGTTGAATTGGCCACTGAGCAACAACATACAGTACTTTAGCTGGAATTTGTGCCATATTAGTTCGTACCCATTCAGGAAAACGGATATCATAGCAAATCACACCCGCACTTGGTGTACCTGCTAATTCAAAAGTATTAAGATGGCTACCCGCCGTCATATAGCGATCTTCATGCATCAGCCCAATTAAGTGAACTTTATCATACTCACTAAGGCATTGACCATCATTGCTCACAACATACATCGTATTATAAAATTCTTGTCCTTTTAACGTCGCTACTGAGCCACCAACAATGTTAATATCATATTCTTTTGATAATGATTGGAGCAATTGTTTCGTTCGAGTACCTCCAACGTCCGCAACTTCCTTTAGACGTTGTAAAGCATAACCACTATTCCACATTTCAGGTAACACCACAACATCAGCTTCTTGGTCCGCTGCTTGTGCAACAGCTTGCATGATACGTTGTTCATTCTTATCTACATCTGCTAATTGAATATCAATTTGTGCTAGTGCTACCTTCATCGTTTAGTTATCTCCTATTTGATAGATATCTGTATAAATTTTATTCATAAAGTCCAACCAATATTGTGGATTCAGTTGCTCACCAGTCGCCTCTTTCAAAATATCAGCTGGATCCTTAGCGCCACCGAATTGCCAAATATGTTGCGCACGCCACGAAAAGATAGGTTCATAATCTCCACTTTCAAAAATGGCTTGAAAATCCATTTGTTGTGACATCGCATGATAAAATTGTGCAGCATACAAATGGCCTAGTGCGTAGCTGGGGAAATAACCAAAAGAACCTCCAGCCCAATGGATATCTTGCAATACACCAGTTAGATCATCTGGCACCTCTAAACCAAGGTACTCTTGATATTTTTCGCGCCACAACTCAGGAATTTTTTTGACATCAAGATGATCATTGAAAATGGCTTTTTCTATTTCATAACGAATAATAATATGTAATGGATAAGTTAATGGGTCAGCTTCTGTTCGAATTAACGTTGCCTCTGTTTTCATCCAAGCTGCATAGAATTGATCAAATGTAATATCATCCCAAATACCATGAAAATCTTTTTGAATTTTTGGGTATTCTATTCGCCAAAAAGCACGCGTTCGCCCAATCATCACTTCATTAAAAAGAGATTGGCTTTCATGAATGCTCATTGAAATTGGTAAAACTGCACGTACCCAATCATATTTTGAATTCACATTTTGTTCAAATAAACCATGCCCAGCTTCATGGAAAATGCCTAATATCGCCATTTGTGCTTGATTCTCTGCCCATCGCGTTGTAATTCTAGCATCATCACGATTCAAGGCTTCCATAAATGGGTGAATCGTGTCATCCAAACGTCCCTTATCCAAATTATAACCGAGCCGTTGTACAGCATTTAGTGCATATTGCTTTTGATCTTTTTTAGTAATATGTCGTTGCAAAAAACTAACATCAATTTCAACATCCGATGTCATAATTTTCTTACGCAACGTCATGATACCTTTTTTCAAAGTGTCAAATACTTGGTCTAATTTTTCAACGGTTAGCCCAGGTTCATATTGGTTCAATAAGACATCATAAGGCGTTTTTTCATCTTTTTGCCAAAGCGGGATAAATTGTTTTTCGTATTGAATCAATTGCTTGAGATACGGCTCAAAGATGGCATATTGATTTTCTTGACGTGCCTGTGCCCAATAATTTTGTGCCAGAGACATTGTTTTATTAAAATCAACATAATCTTTTTGCGGTAATACCGCGAAACGTTCATACGCTTTTTTACTTTCGGAAAAATTTCACGTCCCAAATCAGATAACTCATTTAAACGATCATCAAAATAAGCTAGCATATCCCGCCGTTTTGTCTGGGTTGCAACTAAAAATTGCTTCTCAGCTAAATAAGCATCAACTTCAGATCGAAAATGACCACTATCCTGAGGCATCCCCGTCAACGCATCCCAACCGGATAATGCTGAGAGCTGTTCAAGTATGGTTTCTTCCTTTAAACTATCCAATAAGTCTTGTTCTTTATATTTCATACAATTCCTTTATATTTCTAAAGTATATATTTAGTTAAATTAGCTTAATATTAGCATTCTTATAAAACGATTTCAATTAAATGTTGTAAACTCTTATAAAGAGCATCATCATAACTAGGAGGCTGGTGATTCATGGAAGAAAAATTACAAGAATTAATTAATATATCCCAAAATTTAACGAATATGGTCAATCACAACGCAACTTATCAGCATTTACTAGATACCAGCGCTGATATTTTAGACGCCGCCATTATTTTTCTAGATTCCCATTTTAAAGTGCATTATGCGAGTTCTCAAATTTTATCTCGCCGAGAACTAATGACCGAATATCTTCGAAAAGATGCAGATATTGATTACCTTAACTTAACGGATACAGTCAAAATTAATTTTAATCAATCAGAAATTCATATCTTCCCGATATTTTCGCCTTTCAATGAAAATAAGGCTTTTGTTGGTATCATACCGCATCAAAAACAATTGAATGCATTTGATATTTTAAAACGTCAGCAAGTGCTCAATGCCCTAGGACTCGTTAATGCACGTACTGATTTATTTAATGAAACTGCTTTTAGAAATCAATCAGACTTTTTTCTAAATGTTGTACAAGGTAACTTAACTGAAAAAGCGATCAATCAGTATTTAACTGCTACACAAATAGATCCCAAAACGACCTATACTGTTGCCATTCTAAACTTTCAGCAAAAAGCATTTGATCCCAATGACCATTTATTTGATAAGCGACAACAAGTTATCCGCTGGTTTATTGAAGAATATCATTATCCGGTATTGCTATTTGCTTACCAACGTCAGTTCATCCTTTTAATACAAAGTCAACGTGTCTCTATCCATGAATTTTTACACCGGCTATATCAATTCATGGCCAAGCAGGGGCATACACTGACCACTGGCTTTTCCAAAAATGCACTTCCCATTAAAGAACTCGCTGATATGTACAACCAAGCAAATGACGCTTTACAAGTCACTAGTCCATCACACCCTATCATGCAATTTCACCCTAAAAATGCAAAAGAATTGCTACAATTGCTACCATCTTCAGAATCTGACAAGTTTATCAAAAATACATTGGGGCCGATTTTGGAAGATGAAGAATTGCTCAAAACATTATCCACTTATATCCTGTCCAAACAGAACATTTCTGAAGTTGCTCACCTATTATATGTCCACCGTAATACGATTAATTATCGGCTTAAAAGTATTTCTAAACTACTGCAAGTTGATATTACAATGCCAGATGTCTTAGCAGACATCCGCCTTGCTCTATTACTAAAACAATAAAGTACACGTTTTTTAAAACGTGTACTTTTTACTAAAATAAAAAGAACTCTAATGAGTTCTTATAATTCCGGTTCATAAAATCGACCAACGGTATGTTCTATTTTCCATGTACTAGAAAATGCATGTTCATCAGCTTCATGCATTGCTTCTCGCAGGTCAAAACGTTCTTGCTGCGTAATCACTGTTAACAATACAGCACGTTGATTCCCTGTGTAACCACCTTTGGCTTGATCAACTATCGTAACACCACGTCTTAAGCGACGATAAATTGCATGAACCATTTCATCAGGTTTAGTTGTAATAATCATAACTTGCATCTGTTGTTGACGCGTAAAGAAAATATCGATCATTCTGGAACTAATAACAATACCAACGATTGAATACAAAGCATATTTCCAACCATAAGCTACGCCTGCTCCAATCATCAAACATGCATTAAATCCGAGATTGACAGGACCCATCTTGAAGCCAAATTTTTTTCGTGCCAACATACCAACAATGTCTAGGCCACCTGTTCCAACCCCATAACGTAAAGCAATACCGACGCCCATACCATTTAAAGCACCACCAAACATGGCATTAACCAATGGGTCGGTTGTCAAAAATGTTTTGGTTTGCAAAATGGGCATCAAAAGCGCGCCTAATAGTACCGCAACACTCGTAAATAACGTAAAGCGCCAAGATAACTTTATCCAAGCCAAAATCAACATTGGTAAGTTAATCAGTGCCAGAGCCAGAGGAACAGATATTTTACCTCCAGAAAGCGTATCAATCAACTGAGCTAGTCCGGTAAAGCCAGATGAATAGATGTGCCCAGGTCGCCAGAAATAATTCATCGCAAATGCCACAATAATGGCATAAAATACGGCACCCCCTAGGCGACTTGCATACTGATTCTTCATGAAATTATGGAAAGCTTTTTGCATGTTAATTCCTTTAAAATAGCAAAATCAATTGTGGGTAATTATATAACAACACTGAATGTCGTGATATTCTCATCTACTGCTGCTAAACTTAGTCAGCCATATCTTCTGATGTAAACAAGCCAAGTTCCAACAATTGCTTTTGTTCAACACGACTTGGTGCTTTCGTCATCGGTTCTGTTGCCCGTGAATTTTTAGGGAAAGCAATCACTTCACGAATATTTTCTTGACCAGCTAATAGCATGGCTAAACGGTCTAATCCAAGCGCAATTCCGCCCATTGGTGGGAAACCATATTCCATCGCTTCTAGCAAGAAGCCAAATGCTTCATGCGCTTTTTCTTTTGAGAATCCTAATGCTTTTAACATTTTCTCTTGAATATCCATACGATGGATACGAATTGAACCAGATCCTAATTCAAAGCCATTCAAAACGAGGTCATAACTTTGCGCATGAGCTTTGTGTGGATCTTCACCCTCATCCAAATAATGCAAATCTTCTTCATTAGGCATCGTGAAGGGATGGTGTGCTGAAATCCAACGATCAAAGTCTTCAGAATATTCAAATAATGGCCAATCCACAATCCAAGCGAATGCCCATGGATTAGTATTATCTACCAAATTCAAATCTTTAGCTGTTTGACGACGCAAATAATCTAATGTTGCCGATACAACATCAAAACGACCAGCACCAAACAAAATCAAGTCACCAACTTGGGCTCCAGCTGCATCAATCACCTGCTGTGCATCCTCAGCGAAGAACTTCGCAATAGGTCCACTAACACCTTCTGAGGTTACCTTTAACCAAGCTAACCCCTTAGCACCAAAGCGTTCGATATATTGCGCCATTTTATCAATATCTTTTCGTGAATAATGGTCTGCACCACCAGGCACGCTAATAGCTTTAACAACACCACCATCTTTAACAGCATTAGCAAAAACACCAAATTCACTTTGTGCAACTGTTGCGGATAAATCTTGAATTTCATATGCAATGCGCAAATCTGGCTTATCAGTACCAAAACGATCCATCGATTCTTGCCAAGTTAATGTTGGAATTGATTGTGTGTCTAAGTCAAAGTCGACAACTTCTTTCATCATCACTTTAACCCATTCGTTAACAAGATGACGAATTTCGTCCGCTGACATAAAACTTGTTTCAACGTCCATTTGTGTAAATTCAGGTTGACGATCACCGCGCAAATCCTCATCACGGAAAGCACGCGCAATTTGGAAATAACGATCGAAACCAGCACCCATTAATAATTGCTTAAACAATTGTGGTGATTGTGGTAAAGCATAAAATGATCCAGGGAAAATACGCGAAGGCACAAGATAATCACGTGCACCTTCTGGTGTTGATTTTGCTAAAATTGGTGTTTCGATATTAATAAAATCATGTGTCGTCATGAAGTGCATGGCACTAGACATGATTTTTGAACGAATACGTAAATTCTTCTGCATTTCTGGACGGCGCAAATCCAAATAACGATATTGAAGTTTGAGCTCTTCATTAGCATTAACATTATCTTCAATGTAAAAAGGTGTGGTCTTAGCTGAAGCTAGAATTTCAGCATCAGTGACTTCGATTTCGATTTTACCAGTCTTGATGTTGTTATTTTCTTGACCTTCACTACGCAAATGAACAACACCAGTGACTTCAATGACATATTCACTACGCATTTCTTCAGCAACTTTAAGTGCCGCTGCATTGGTTTCGTTAAAGGTAAGTTGTACAATACCCTCACGATCACGTAAATCGACGAAAATCAAGCCACCAAAATCACGGCGCTTTTGCACCCAGCCAGTCAAAGTAACCGTTTGATCAAGATATTGTTCATCCACTAATCCAGCATAAGTTGTTCGTTTCACTTTATTCTTCCTCCGCTTCCGTTGTAATTATTGTTGGTAAATCAGTATACAAATCAGCCAATTTAACATCCAATTGTTGCCCTGTTAGCATATTCTTTAATTTAGCAGAATGGTTGGCCAATTCTTGCTCACCGATAGTCACCACAAACTTAGCATGCCCTCTATCAGCAGATTTAAACTGTGCTTTGGGTGAGCGTGCAAGATAATCACGTTCAGCCATATAACCATAACTGCGGATAGCTTGTACAATTTGTGTCGCAATCGTATCTGTGTCATCACCAATGTTCACAACATAAAAATCTAAATCATTATCATTTTTAAATGTCACATGTTGTGCTTCTAGTAAGCCAATCAAACGTTCAACACCAATACCAAAACCAACGCCAGGTGTTTCTGGACCACCAAACTGTTCAACTAATCCAGAATAACGGCCACCTCCGGCAATCGTGGCTGACCCCTTAAGACTTTCGTCTGCTGTCATAATTTCAAAAATAGTATCATTGTAATAATCCAAGCCACGCACCATGCTGGTATCCACTTCAAAATCCAAATCTAGTGCCGTTAGTAATTCTTGTACACGTTGCCAATGGTTTTGAGATTCCGGTGTCAAATAATCCAAAATAGATGGTGCATCTGCAACGAAAATTTGATCTTTGGGATCCTTAGAATCCAGAACACGTAATGGGTTCTTTTCTAATCTTTCTTGTGAATCATGACTCAATTCATCAAAATGTGGTTTAAGATAATCAATAAGCGCCTGCCGATAAGCATCACGCGATGTTTTATCTCCTAAAGTATTAATAGCCACTTTTAAATTCTTTAAGCCTAGTGTTTTAAAGAAATCAACTGCCATAGCAATAATTTCAACATCCAATGCTGGGGATACTGCGCCAAAAGCTTCAGCACCGATTTGATGGAATTGACGGAAGCGACCTGCTTGAGGTCGTTCATAACGAAACATTGGACCAATATAAAATGCCTTATATGGTTTATCAAATTCTGGGCCGTATAATTTATTTTCGACGTAAGCACGTACAATACCGGCTGTCCCTTCCGGACGCAATGCCATATGACGATCACCCTTATCATAAAAATCATACATTTCTTTAGTTACAACGTCACTTGTATCACCCGCTGAACGACTAAATACGTCAAAGTTTTCAAAATGTGGGGTTCTAATTTCTTTAAAACCATAGTCGCCAAAAAGTAAACGCGCAATTCCCTCAACATGCTGCCACTGTTCAGTTTGCTGTGGTAATAAGTCTGCTGTTCCTTTGGGACGTTGAAAAATAGGCTTTGCCATAATATCAAAATATAAAATACGTTAAAACATATCTTATATCTTTCCTCCTAATATTATTATATTCATCAAACATATTTTGACATTGCCTAATAAAAAAGCACCCTTACGAGAAAATCTCGCTAAGGGTGCTTTTGGCACGGTACCACCTTAGATATGCCTACATTTTTAAAAATCAGACATGCTCAATTGCTTAACGCGCAACACACGAACTATTTTACTAGTTACCTCCAAGGTGTCTGAAGCTAGGTTTTTGTTTTGCTTTCAGCCTACACAAAATCTCTGAGGTGTCCATTACCTAACTTCGCCAATTCATCGGTCAAAATATACTATTAGTTTAGCACACAGTAAACTAAAGTCAACTATATAAATGTTAGAATATGGTATAATTTTAAGATAAAAAATTTGATTTGATGGTCATAAACATGATAAAAAAATGGTTACTCAGCAATCTCATTGGCATCATTATGTCAGTTGTCATATTAATTTTCACTTTTGGTCTTTTATACTCACTCTTACACCGCAATGAAATCATTACCGAACCGCAAAATATCCCACTGCGTACTGGCCCAGGTATAGCCTATTCACAGAAAGAAAAACTTAAGCGACACACAAAGTTACATATTTTAAGCAAACGTCACGGCTGGTATAAAGTAAGATGTAGTGATAACGAAAAAGTTGGTTGGATTGCGGGTTGGTTACCAGAAAATCAGTCACTTCAAAAAATAACACCGCTTTCTGAATCAACTATTGTATTGGATGCTGGTCATGGCGGTAATGATACTGGTGCACTTAGTAATGATAACAATCATTATGAAAAGACCTACACTTTAAGTACAGTTAAGAAAATCCAACAACAATTAGTCCAACAAGGTGCGCGTGTTATTTTAACTCGTAAAGATGATACGCTTGTCCCTTTGCTGCATATTCCCACACCAGCACAAAAACAACAGGCCGATGCTTTTATTTCAATACACTATGATTCATCTTCTGAAGACAATACAGCAAGTGGTATTTCTCAATACTATTATCATCAGTCTAATGGTTCTAAACAATTAGCAGAGTCCTTAAGTCAAAAATTCAATGATTTACCCTTACATAATCGCGGCGTAGATACGGCGGGTTACATCGTGATTAAAAATAATTCACGTCCAGCAGTTCTACTTGAGATGGGTTTTATCAATAATGATGATGATTTCCAATATATTCGAAGTCAAGATTATCAACAAAAAATTGCTCAGCGTATTACTTCCGGTATAGACAATTACATTCGCAAACAAATAGCTGATTAAGATGAAAAAAGCATACCTATAAGGCATGCTTTTATTTATTTTGTGTATCAAATATAATCGTCACTGGTCCATCATTTGTAAGTGAAACTTGCATATCAGCACCAAATTCACCTGTTGCAACGGTAATACCAGCTGTACGTAACGCTTGGTTAAATGCATTGTACATTTGCTTAGCAAAATCTGGTTGCCCAGCATCCGTGAAGCTTGGACGATTACCTTTCTTAGTATTAGCATATAAAGTAAATTGTGATATCGACAAAATACTACCACCGATATCTAATAAACTAAGATTCATTTTGTGCTGATTATCTTCAAAAACACGTAATTTTGAAATTTTATTCACTAAATAGTCAATATCTGCTACTGTATCTTGATCATTAACAGCAACTAACAAAACATATCCCTGTCCAATTTGGCCAGTAACGGTACCGTCGATGGTAACCATTGCATCAGATACACGTTGCAATACAATTTTCATACATACCCCAATTCATTCAAGTACCATTTAGTGGAATGCTCGTTCCACATCATAAACAGCTGGCAAATTATTCAACGCATCTAAAATAGCTTCCAACTGTTGTCTATTTTTAACACCCAATGATAGAGAAACTTGTGCCATACCATTTTTGATTACACGACCATTTACCGAATTAACGTACTTTGTTCTGGCATTCACCGTTCTTAAGACATCATTTAATAAACCTGTACGATTCTCACCACTCACTGTCACATCTGCATCATAATTAGGCTTCAAGCCGTTTTCATCTTCCCACTGGACATCAACCAATCGTTGCCCTTGTGCTTCAGCTGCTCGAATATTAGGACACCCGATACGATGGACAGAAATACCACGCCCTTTTGTAATGTATCCTTTTACCTCATCCCCTGGTACTGGCGTGCAACAGCGGCCTAATCGTATTAACAAATTATCAACACCAGCAATAACAATATCATCTGTACCACTACGCCGGCGCTGAGAAAGTGCTACTTCATTACGTTCAATTGCATGGCCTTCTTCTAATAGCTCACGCTGTAGGTTCTCGTTGGCCTGCTTTTCACGTGCTTCTCGGATATCTTCTGTTAATTTATTAGCTACTCCTGGTACTTGAACATCACCAAAACCAATAGCTGCTAACATATCATCAGCCGAGTGATAATGTAACCTTTCTGCACCTTTAGCTAAGTTTTCAGTTGTTAATAATTCATCCGAATTAAAGCCATTTTCACGTAAATGATGCGCTAGTAAATCTTTAGCAGCAATAATATTATCTGCACGATCAAGTTGCTTGAAATACTGTTTAATTTTATTTCGTGCACGTCTTGTCGCAACAAGATTCAACCAATCTGGACTTGGTTTTGCCGTCGCACTTGTAATAATTTCAACAATATCGCCTGTTTTAATTTTATAATCTAACGGTACAATACGACCATTGACCTTTGCACCGGTAGTTTTAATCCCGACGTTTGTGTGAATCGAGAAAGCCATATCCAATGGCTGTGCTCCTTTGGATAATTCAAAAACATCACCACGTGGAGTAAAAGCGTATACACGATCACTAAATAGATCACCTTGCACACTATCCATAAAATCTTCAGCATCCTTGGCACCTTGTTGTAATTCCAAGATACCTTGAATAACATTGAGTTTTTGCTCAGTTTGATCTTTAATCTTAGCTTCTTGATCAGACCCTTTGTTCTTTTTATATGCCCAATGTGCTGCTACACCAAATTCAGCGATTTCATGCATGTCATGTGTTCTAATTTGAACTTCTAGAGGGCGGCCTCCAGGACCAATAACTGTTGTATGTAAACTTTGATAACCATTGGCTTTTGGTAACGCAATATAATCTTTGAAGCGACCCGGAATTGGTGTCCATTTCGAGTGAATGGCACCTAAAATAGCATAAGTATCCGGTATCGTATTAGTTAATATACGAACAGCTGATAAATCATAAATTTCTTCAAAATTCTTATTTTTATCGACCATTTTACGGTATATGGAATAAATATGTTTTGGTCGACCATACACTTTAGTATTTTCTAACTTTAAATCCTGAATAGCATTTTCAATCTCATTGACGGCATCATCCACATAATGAATACGTTCTTCACGTCGCATATTCATCAAAGATGCAATATGATGATATTCTTCGGGATTCAAATAACTTAATGATAAGTCTTCTAATTCCCATTTCATTGCACTAATACCCAAACGATCAGCCAACGGTGCATAGATATCCAACGTTTCATTCGCAATTCGTTGTTGCTTGTCGGGACGTAACGCACCAAGCGTCCGCATATTATGTAAACGATCAGCCAACTTAACGATGATAACTCGAATATCTTGTGACATCGCTAATAATAACTTACGATGATTTTCGGCAAGTTGTTCTTGGGAACTTTTATATTTAATTTTACTGATTTTTGTCACGCCATCAATGATACGCGCCACTGTATCCCCAAACTTGTCCTCAACATCTTCTAAGGTGGCTGGTGTATCCTCAACGACATCATGTAAATAGCCTGCAACTACTGTCGCCGTATCCATTTTTAAATCAGCTAGAATACCTGCAACTTGTATTGGATGAATAATATAAGGTTCGCCCGATTTACGGAGTTGTTCTTTATGTAAATCCGCTGCCCATTCATAAGCCGCTTTAACAGAAGCAGCATCTTGCTGCGACATATAATCTTTAACTAGGTCGAGTACTTCTTGTGCTGTATATATTTTTTGTTTTGCCATAAGCTTCTTCACACTATTATATTAGTAAACTATCTGTTGCCAATACGAACCAATATAATATTTCCTTTCATTTAATGATTGGAAAATATAAATATCAAACTTTGTGCAACAATTTTGTTCTTTATCGCTGTCGTTATACTGTTAATTTATTATATTAAAGATTATCCGTTTCTACAAGATAATCCGAACAATAAAAAAGCCCGCAATTAAGCGGACTCACCCAGACAAGCATCTGTAGGCCATGTTTTGTTCCAGTAATAGCGGGTACTATTACCTTCGGTAATCATCTATCTAAGCGTATAACGCCATACCAACCATCGTTTCGAATTCACTAGGTTAGCCGCCCCTACCAAAAGTTTGGGTTGCCCGCTTGTGGGGTTTACCGCGTTCCAAATACTAATTTTCATTAGCATATCGTCTCTGTGGCACCTTCAAGTTTACTATTGCATAGTACAAGACCTTAGCAATTTCAACCGCCGTCACATTTAGTCTAAGCTAAACGCGCCCGAGCTTATTTTTTATCTCGGCACAAACACTACCAGCATCACAGCTGGTGCGAGCATGGACCTTCCTCACGTGAGAATTATCACGCGCAATTACCCAATGCTTGTAATGTATTAAAACTCTTATTTTAAATCAGATATGATGGTGTCGTGATCTCTACCAAAAACTGCACGTTCTAAATTAGCAACACGCTTAATCAAGTCTAAGTTAGTAACAGGTTGTACTGTTTCTGACTGTGTTGGTGCTGCATCAAATGATGGTTCTGCACTCACTTGACTTGATGTTACATTAGTCGCTTGACTTTTTGCAACTGTTAACTGATCCTGTGCTTGCTTCAAAGCGCTTTGTAGCTTCGAAACTTCGCTTTGTAACTGATCAATTCGATTACTAAACGCACCGTAATCCTTGATAATATCATCTAAAAAGCTGTCGACATCCGCAGGATCATATCCTACGCCCATGCGCTTTTGCTTGAAAACACGATCAAGAATATCCTTCTGTGTGTACTTCACTTGTTCCAAAAGGCACACCTCACATTTCAATTTACTCTATATATAATACCAAATTTTTATCAAAAACACAAAAATATTGTACAAGATATCTCTAAAAATTGTCTTGTTGCAATGCATCATATTCTGTAGCATAGTCCTGCAAATCTGCCATGGTCACTTGCTGCATAGGATAAGGTGAACGATTTTGAAACTGTTTAATGGCTTTAAAGTCGTATTGTGTTTTACCTTCAAATTCTTCATCATAAATCAGCAAACAACTATCCGTATGTGACAACATAAAATTCTGGTAATTAATGAGTTGTCCAGGACTGTTATACGGTTGACTAGAAACACTATCGGAAAAATCACTTTGACCAATGATTTGTGCTAATTGTGCCTGATTATCTTCATTCCATTGGCTGCCAAACGCTTTGAATGGTAGCATCACCGCAATTTTAAAGTCAGGATATTCCTGCTTTAATTCTTGAGCGACCTCAACACTCCACTGTTCTACACCTAATTGTCCGCCAGTAATAAGCCATTCCAAGCCCATTTCTAATTGTTCTTTTAATAGACGCTTTAAAGCAAACTTTAGAATCTTTATTTTAGCATCTTTACCACTAAACACGCCTAATTCATAGCTACGATAGCCCGTTATCCAAACCCGTGACATATTTTTCTATCCTAAATTTTGAACTTTGTTATAATATATAGGATACCACTTCATTGATAGGAATATTATGACTATTCATTATCCAAAAGGCATGCATCATACATCACAGGTTACTAATATGATGCGCACCGGAAAAACAACTAAAAAGGCTCTGACATTCAGTCGCCGAGGTATGGGATTAGAGGAAGAAATTAACGTTGCAAATGATTTTTATCTTGCTAACCGGCTGGCCGTTATCCATAAAAAACCGACACCGATTACCATCGTTAACGTTGATTACCCTGCAAGATCAGCAGCTAAGATTACCGAAGCTTACTTTAAACAAGCTTCTACAACCGACTATAACGGTGTCTATCAGGGCCATTACATTGATTTTGATGCTAAGGAAACGAAAAATAAAACCTCTTTTCCTTTAAAGAATTTCCATCAACATCAAATCGATCATCTAGCCAATGTCTTATCGCAAGGCGGACTCGGATTTGTTATCATTAAATTTACAAGTTTAAATGAAAACTATGTCTATCCCGCAAGTCATCTCATATATGAATGGCAATTACATAAAGGTAAACAGTCCATCTCTTATGAAACTATTGTGACGCATAGCTATCGTATTCCAGAAAGTCTAACACCTTCGTTGGATTACTTAGTTGCGCTTGATGAATGGTTAGCCCATATCAATAAATAAGGTGAATGTTTTCAAAATATGAGGAGCTTAAAAATATGAACGAGAACAGTACAAATGGTTCACGTGTTAATCGGAACCAAAAACTGTATGATCAACATCCTTCCAAGAAAAAAATCGAAAGCCACGTAAAAAGCGTCGAAAATGGTGGTTAATTATCCTCGTATGGCTGTTTATACTTGGATTCATTGGTTCTTTAGCCGGCGCAGCAGTTTTCTTTACTTACGCAAATGATGCACCAAATATTACGGAAGCTGATTTAGCCTCAGAAAATTCTAGCGAAATTTTAGATAATCAAGGTAAAGTCATTTGGACCATGTCAACGCAGCAGCGTGACTACGCTTCTAACAGTGACATTCCAAAACAACTTAAACAAGCCATAACGTCTATAGAAGACCGTCGTTTTTATAAGCACAATGGTGTTGACCCTATCCGTATATTAGGCGCAGCACTTGCTAACTTCAAAGGCTCTTCACTGGGTATGCAAGGTGGCTCAACCTTAACGCAACAACTCGTTAAACTATCTGTTTTTAGTACCTCGTCTTCTGACCAGACATTAAAACGTAAAGCACAAGAAGCTTGGTTGGCTATGCGTGTTGAAAAGAATTTTAGTAAAAATCAAATTCTAAACTTCTATATCAATAAGGTTTATATGGGTCATGGTGTGTATGGCATGAAAACTGCCTCAGAATATTTTTATGACAAACCTCTGACGCAACTTTCATTGGCACAATTAGCATTATTAGCTGGCTTGCCACAGTCTCCAACTAACTATGATCCCTATAGCAGTGATACTTCTGCTGCTAAAGCACGTCGTAATTTAGTTTTACAGTCAATGGCAACGAATAACATCATTACACAAAAGCAAGCTAATGAAGCTAAAAAGGTATCCGTTACTGAGGGTCTAAAAAGTCTAGATTCGAAGGCTGAGTTAGCCAATGCTAATCGCAAAGTTGTGGACGCCTACGTTTCTTCCACACTTTCTGAAGTTAAAAAATTAGGTTATGACACAACTAAGTCTGGCCTAAAGATTTACACCAATATGGATTCTAATCTACAACAAAACTTGTATGATACAGTGAACGGTACAAGCGTTGCTTTCCCTAGTGACCAAACACAAGTAGGTGCTACAATGACTAATCCTGAAAATGGTCGCGTAGTCGCACAAATTGGTGGCCGAAATGTTTCCACAACCTTAGCACTTAATCGTGCCACACAAACAACACGTTCTTCTGGTTCATCAATCAAGCCATTGTTAGATTATGGTCCAGCTATTGAATATCTAAATTGGCCTACTAACCGTACCGTTGTAGATAAGGCTTACAAATACACTGGAACAAATATTTCATTGAATAACTGGGATGGTAAGTTCATGGGTAACATCACAATGCGAACAGCCCTTACCCAATCTCGAAATACCCCTGCCGCACGAACACTTGAAGAAGTTGGTGGTACCCGCGCTGGTGAATTTGTTAATAGTCTTGGTATCCCCACTTCAGAAACGCCTGGAGGCTCTGCTGCTATCGGTATCGATTTCTCTTCTGAACAAGCAGCTGCAGCCTTTGGTGCTGTTGCCAACGGTGGCACATACTATAAACCAAGCTATGTTAAGAAAATCACCACAGCAGATGGTACAACACATAATTTCAATACATCAGGTAAACGTGCTATGAAGTCCAGCACTGCCTTTATGTTAACGGATATGATGAAAGGTGTCATCAAACCAAATGCCTCTGCTGCCGACGCTGAAATTACCGGTCTGCATCAGGCCGGTAAATCTGGATTAGTATCTTATGCAGAAGATGCGGGGATGCCTGATCGAGCTATTCAAGATTCTTGGTTTACTGGTTATACACGCTCCTACGCCCTATCCGTTTGGACAGGATATGACCAACCTAAAGAAAATTATATTCCATGGGAATCACAAGACTTACCTGCTCAAATTTATCAGCACGTCATGTCATATGCGATGTCTGATAAAGAAAATAAAGATTGGGTCGCTCCCGACACTGTCACACCGGTTGTCAAAGGAAATATTGTTGAATATGAAGTTAAAGATGCTTCTTGGAGCAATGGCGGTTTACCAACCGTAAATTCAATTTCTCAATCTGGTGAAACACCGGCTGAAGCTGGTATCAGCTCTGGATCAGCTAGTGTTGGTTCTAATAACTAATCATTATAAAAAAGCATGTACTCAAATAGT
>NZ_AEIZ01000008.1 GCF_000165675.1 Leuconostoc fallax KCTC 3537
GGCAGATTGTAAAATTAAACCGAACACCTTGCATAAAAAAGCTGCAGAGACTTTAATTAATCAAAAGCATAGAAATATTTAGCAAAATAGCTGACCTAAAATGATACTAATTGTTTTTTACCTGCTAGAAAGTCAATTTAACATGCAACATGCTTTTGAAGCTATTTTTAGTCTAGTGCATAAAAATTTCTACTATAGCCAAAATTTTGGTTCAATTAGCCTTTCAGTTTATACTTTGTAGGTAGTCAGCAAATGATTTTTGTGCGTCTCTAGCAATCACTTTAATTTTATTTAGCTTCAATTCATTTAACATATCTAAACTAGCCATAGCGTATGGAACACCCAATCCGCTATCTTCCAGCAACTCATCTACTGGGATAACAAAAGAATTTGAAAAACAAAGTTATTTATTTTTGCTAGTTTTGAAAATGCTAGTTGATAAAGGTACTGTTTGGTAATATCTTCAATTCCAGGTTGTCCACTCACCTTGTTATCATTAATTTCAATTTGGTAATATTTGCCATCATATATTTCGAAGCATTTTTCTGAGTGATTAACTCTTAGTGCATCTAATTCGAGAGTTTTAGTTGCATAAACCTCTAGGTCCTCTTGTGACCAAATAGGCTTTTCTACAATATCTTTCAAAGTGCGCGCACCCTCATAATTAATTTTTTCGTCGTCATCTCTTAATTTCAAATGCAATTCATTGATGTTCCTCGACAAATCGTCGTGATATAATGTTTGACAAACTTTTTCCCATACTAAATTGAAAGAAGTAGTACCATAAAATAAAGGTTGAATGTCACTATTCATTTTCTGTAAATATTTTATGTACTGCAAAATATCATTAAGGACAGATTTTTTATATGTAATAAACTGATTATTAAGCTCTTTATTCAACAAGTATTCAATGTAATCTTCATCACCAAAATCAGATATTACTTCAGTTGTTAAAATTGATTCACTTAAATCAAAAATATTTAGTACATCATGTAACTTGCTACAAATATCAGTTATAACAACCGCGTGAATACGTCTTATAATATCCATTTCGTTAATCTTCTGGTTATTTGTATATAAGTTTAAATAATATGGTCTATTTTTTATTATGTAAGCTGTTGATTGATTAATCGTTTGTTCCCAAAGAATATTCCCTTCACCATTTTCTTCTATAATGGACTGATTTGTCCAATACAGACCATAATGAAAGTAACTGGACAAAATTTTAATCATTAACGGCAACATACTACTATAGGCTTGATTATTTGAATCTAAATATATGCTGTTTATAGACTGATATTTGTCAATCACTTGAATAATTTGTTTGATTTTTTCTTTTCATTCAGGAAATCATTATCTATATTCTTAATATATTTTGGGTATACTATTAAGCAATAGTTTCCAATAGTTATTAAACCAACAAACTTAAAAGTAAAATAGCCATCTTGTCTTAAATTAATAGTAATATTTTCAGCTACATTTAGGTCATCTAGTCTTGGTTTTGGGAAAATATGCTTCAGAACATTGGCTATTTGCAGTTTATTGATAATTTCATCAAAATTTTCAATATTTGAATACTTAAATGCATACTTTAGATCGTCATAGGAAATATGTTTTAATTCTTGAAATCTCAAAATGCGCATTTTGACTACTCCCTAAATTGGTTGAACCAGCGTTGTTAATTCAGAATCATTGCTATCAAAATTTTTAAACACTTTAATTCCTTTTGCCTCGAAAGAGTCTAATAATTCAGAAAAGCGCATTTGTTTCAGCTCAAATAATTTACTACGATGTTGTCTAGCGGCATCATCAAAGAGATACATTAATACTTTATTCATGAAAGCCTTAGTAAGAATATTTTCATTTGACGAAAGTACATTTTTTGACAAAAAATACGGTCCTAAAAGCTTATCTTCAGGAACATTAAGCAGAGTTAGCTGTGAGTTAATAAATTGACGTAGATCATTCCAAGATATCAAACCATCATGCCCGTCAATACTAGACTTTGATACTTTAATTTTAGAATATTTATCAAAATCATTTCGATTATACGATTGGTCTACTCCAAAATATTGCTGATTCCATCTGCGTTTAAAAGCTGTATCCATAGGAGTAATTCCTTGATCGGAACTATTCATTGTGGCCCAAATAAATAAATTAGCTGGTAAAACTAAACCACTTTTTTCACTAATTTTTTCTTTCATATTGCTAACATAGCTTTGTAGTTGAGGCTGATTATATACGTAGTTATCAAAATAATATTGAATATCTTGCCCTATATGAATAGGATATTCACTTTCAAAATTAATGTCTCTATCCAAAAGCTGAAATATTTCTCCAAATACAAATGCTACATTTGCCCGATTTAATTCTTCTATTATTAGTAAATAAGCAGAATCTGGATGCAGTAATGCTTTTACTAACTGTTGTGTCAATGGACCGGGTGTATATCTGTAAGTAATATTATTACCATCAGGAAATGGTTTAAATACACCTACAAATTGTCCATAGGTCATGTTTGGATGAAAAGTAACACGCTCAATATTTTCTTTAGCGAATAACTCCTCTTTTTCTTTGTTTAAAAAATAACTTTTCCCAGTTCCCGGTGCACCAAAGTAAATAATTTGTCTATCTTTCAAAGATAGTCTAGTATCAAAACTAGGTACGAAGTCTTCTTCTAAACTTTCTTTATTATCTTTCCAGTTCATAAATTCGGTGAATTTTTTCATTGAAGAAATGGTTTTGTTTAAATCAAATAATTTTGAGTGATTTTGTTTTAAATCAGCATAGTAATTACTTAACACACTAGAAATGTGGGTCATTGATTGACCATCAGTTACTAGTTCTGGTGAATCAAACGGTGAATCCACTATTTCGTGGGTTGATGATTCCATTCTTTTTGGAATCATAGCAATCATACTTACATAGGTTTTAGCAGAACTTTTAGTCATTTTACTCTTAACCATCATATAATCAAGATATTCTTGCGCTAAAGCATTTTCAACAATTTTCTGAATATTTTCTGGAACCAAATGTTCAATATTAAAATTAAGCACAGACTGTTGAAACTCTTTACCGAAACATTTTAAAATGTCATTCTCAGTCATAATCTGGTTATCTAAAAGAGCGCGCAAAATAGCATAAGCTTTTGAATTATCAATTTCAACTAAAGCTTGATTAGGCGGATTTTTAGTTGTTGGACCAATACTGTATGCATTGTATGTCTGGGGATAAGTGATAAAAAATTTGCATCTACTGCTGATTCAAGCCAAATCCCTTGATTCATATCAATATCAAATTTGAAAGACTTAATTTTTGATCCTTTTTTATCAACGTCATATAGTTCGGTACTCACTTTTCCGAAACCAACGATTCCTGGGGTTGGTCGTCTAGTACCAGATGACCAATATCGTTCATCACCACCTGTTAAAATAATAAAGGGAGTACCAATTTTTATTTTATCTTTATGATTAGCTACATTATAAGCTGTTATGATATTGGGTTTTTCTTTTATAATCTCATCTACATACTTTTGTTCACTAAACTTTAATACAAGTGTCATTTTATGATTATCCACTCAATACTTATTAAATTTGTTTCACCTTATATTTCTATGAAATTATCAACAAATGTGTTGCGTGATAATTTGTACATAGTATTTGCTGAAGCATATTCTTATCATACAACAAAACGGTTCTTAAAAAATGTTATTAAGTGAAAATTGTTTTAGTAAGAAAACTAAAACCAACATGCAGTTATAAATCTTTGTGTTAGGTAGATTGATAATTGTTTGTAACTTTATAAAACAAAACAACGCACAAGCCATTTTTCTGTGCGTTGTTTTGTTTAAATTTTTTACATGAGAAGATATAATATAATCAAAATTATTAATTCTAAAAAATGCTTTTGAAAGTCCTATCCGAGTAACGATACGATGACAAATAATGAACCAATTAAATTACCAGCACCAATCGCAATCATTGCTGTTCCGACTCTTGATAACGTCAGCCCAAAAAGAAATACTTGTACAAATATTTAAAGCACTCTCCGATCCAATTAGGCTGACTATTATAAAAATGTTATACGATGCAAATCGTGAAATGAGTTGTGGTGAAATTGGCGAAAACATTAGATATCAGTAATTCCACTGCTTCTTATCATTTTAAAAACTTAAGAGACGTTGGTTTAACAATAATGACCAAGACTGGTAAAAATAAATATGTGAAATTAAACAGTAAAATGTTTAATCAGTTTTTACCTGGTTTTTTAGATACATTACAGTAAAAAGATTATTTATGATGTATGAGTTTTGTAAAAAATAAACATAAATTATTTCTTATTCATTTTCCGTTTTTCATAAGCACGGCGATATCTTTGCATCGTTTTATATTCTTTATCAAACAACTCAATGGGACTCTTACCTTGTAATGCTATTCGCATGGGCATGGTGTTCATCTTATCTGCGACTTCATCTAGTTGTCGTTGCTTCACTGGCTTAAAACTTGTGCCTTTAGGGAACCAATCACGTAGTTTACCGTTACGGTTTTCATTTGATCCACGTTGATGTGGTGATGATGGTGTGCAGTAGTAGAGTTTTATTTTAAGTTCTTTTTGAACAAATTCTAAGAAATCCCAAGAGATAAATTCAGAGCCGTTATCAGCGGTAATCGTTCTTACTGCTTTACCATAACGTTCATAAAACAGTTTAAACGCTTCAATCATGTCTTTCGATTGTTTACTTTTGACTTTGATCAAGGCGTAAAATCTTGTCTTTCGTTCAACGACCGTCATAATAGCGGAGTGGTCTTGATATTGACCGTTGTTTTGTTTCATTGGTAACACTAAATCAATTTCCCAATGACCAAATTGTTTACGCTTAGCCACCACCGGTGAACGATCATAGATGGAATGGCGAACTAACTCACCACTCTTTTGCAAGTTTTCTCGTAGCCGTGCAATCTCTCGCTGTCTTGCCCTTTGGTTTTTGGCTAACTCACGTTGTTTAGGTGAGCCATCTTGACGATGATATTTGTGGGTACGAATATTAATTAGACCTCTTTTTGACCAATCTCTAATGGTTGAAGATGATACTTCCACATCTTGCACGTTGCCAGCAATCTGTTCGGGCGTCCAATGTTCCACATTAATCCAGTGTTCAATGAGTTCTTTTAGTTCTGGTGTTAGTAAAAGTCCTTGTCCCATACGAAAGCGTTTTTTAGTAGCGATATATTGACCACGTTGCGCCGAATACTTGATTCGCGCATGAATGTTCATTCTTAATAAGGTGTGACGATCTAAATTTGAAAAATCCAGTACATTGCCACGCTCTAATTCACGACTAATCACTGATGGATCATAACCTAATTGACGACCAATATCAGTTTGTGAGAGTTGTTCATTATTCCACAAATGTTCGATTAGGTACCGCTGATTCTCATTCAATCGTGGTTGTCGTTTCCTTTTCTTTGATTGTTCTGCTGTCATTTAATTTTTCATTCTCCTTTGCTCAATAATGTACAATTTCAGACTAACAAACATATATAACATCAAGATGATAAACGTTTTAAAAATTAATAGCCTAATATTACCTAGCGTGAGGCTTCATAAAGCTGTTTTTTCGCTTGTTTTAACTTGGCTTCAATCAGATTTATACCATTTTCACTATTAACATCGTGACCATTTAATAAGTTCGTTAAGTCACGGTATTCAAAGGTTAAAGCAATACTGGTTTCAACTAAAGTTTGTACTTGCTTATCCAGTTCTTTACCGAAAAGCAGGACATCACCAAAGGTTTGTGACTGCACTGATTGAATGTAACGATGTAACTTCATTGACATCTGAAGTGTGTTTTGGAAGTTTGGTGCCCCAGGTTTAAACTCAAAATTCTGGCGATCAGATGCTAAAACGGTCAATAATGATTGATACGTGTTTCTGAATCCTTGAAGTTGATCAACGTAGTTTTCTAGTTGGTCTGGTTGTAACCATATTTTTTGTGACATTATTTTCTCCTTTTTAAATTTCTTGATAACGCTTTTTGGGTTTTTCAAAATTAATAGTTAATTTTTGATTAGCTTGTGTAATTGCATTAATCATCGTGGCTTTGACCAATTTTTGTTGTTCAGAGGATAATTCAGCACTATTCATAGCTTCAATCACTTCTGCCCAATGACCAGTTTTCTTTAAGACTGCTAAACTAGGCACCACTGACTCTAGAACCCACTTCTCAATCCGTTCAATGCTCTGTTCTTTGGGTTGACGAACAAATTTCATTTTATGACCTAAAGCGGTTAGTAATGACCAAGCTGGCATTGGTTCAACGGAAGATTCAATCGTATCACGCACTTTATCAGCTTTTAGTAACTTTTCCTCAATTGGTTTATCAGTAAACCAAAGATACGTATACAAAATATCAAAGGTAATTTCGGTTAATGTTTTATTGTTATGTTGATCAAACCACTCATCAATGACATATTCTGCTTTATCTTGATGTAATTCTAATTCCACACGGTTTTGTACGTCTGTGTCAAAGCCTTTGCTGGCTTGTTCTTTGCGCTTATCGTAAGCACGAATAACAAACGGTGATTTCCCGAAGTTTACTGTCCAACCATCATCAACGTTGCCATGAACTGCGTAGGATTTTGATTTACTCCAAAAACGTTTTTCTTGCACGGCTTTTACAAGGTCATTCATATCTAGAAGTCCCCATTTATCGTTAATGGCAATATCTAACCGAGTTAAATGTCCTCGATACTGTCTCGCTTTTTGAAAAAATCATGCCAAGTGATATTTTGTTCTAGCAAAGCTTTTTCAAATAACCGTGTGCCTTTACCAGTTAAATACAACGTCGTCCCATACTTTTGTTCAATGGCCTGTGTTTCAGGGTTTTTAATCGGTGCAAAGTCTTGTATATAAATGTTCTTTTCACCAGCAAAGGCCATTTCACGGGTATAGAAATTTTGTGATGTTGGACGTTCCAAAAATAAATCAGGTTGAACATTGAGGACATCTCTAATCACTTGCTTTGAAGTTAGATCCGGGAATGTCAAAGAAATCCAATCAAATTGCACTTCAATGCTTTCAGCTAAATCTTTATAAACTGCTAACAGTCGATTAATAAACCTATCGGATATTTTATGTTCACCAGTTTCAAAACGGTTAACAGTTTGACGTGTTATTTTTAATTTTTGTGCTAAACTCTCCTGACTTTCATTCAATATTTGACGGATGTATTTTAAATTATTTGCATCAAATTTTGGGATATTAATTTCTTGTGCCATATTACTTTGTCCTTTCAGTAGTTGGTACAGACCAACATTTTTAATATCAACTAATTTTTCTAATTCGGTTAATGTAGTATTTGTTAGTTGTTTATCAGACTTACGTATTTTTGCTTTAAAGCCTGTTAACTCATTACCGGTTATTTCCCTAATGGCAATTTCGCTACCGATATGAGGTAATTGTCTTAACACAATAGCCGAGACGGTCACGTTATAAGTCTCAATAATTTCATCGTTTAATTCCATACCGACCATGATAAGTATTTCCAACGATAACCGTATGCCATGTTGGGTTGTTCCTAGAAAAATAGGTGTGTAAGCTTTTGGCTCGTGGTTAATCGTGATCATGTCGGCTTTCCTTTCTTAAAATGTTACATTTCGGGGTTTTGATGTAACATTTTTGCTTTTCAATTTAAATCGCCTCACACCGGCATTTGTTCCCCATATTGGGTTGACGCTTTCAGCGTTTTTACCGGTTTAACCCCCCTGTTAGTAACTGGGGGTTAAAGTTTTTTTGTGGTTGCTTGAGCAGAGTGCGTGCCAGTCGCTGACACTCATGGTCATTCGTGTTTAACCACGACCACGCACCCTGCCCTCTTACGCTCCGCTAAGGGCAGGGCGTGGCACTGGCTCTCCCGGTCGGTCGAACCACTCTACTCCAGCAAGCACTATGTACAAAAAACAAGTTGACTATCTAGGAATTAGACCATCAACTTGTTTACGTTACCTATTTACTTGATTCGTGAGAGTTGATCCAACAATGAATTCAACTCTTTATCACGATTGATCGCATGCGTCCGAATTGACTTATAGTTACCCAATAAGAACCCAATGTTTTTCCGAATTTCCGTAATATATGGTGGCAACATCGGACTAATTTCTTCCAAATTACCATCAGCAAGTATTTTTTCAATTCATCACTAAGCTGTGAGAGATGTTCCAAATCTCCTAATTTCTCAATTGTTTTTAAATCAGCAATCGATTGTTCTGATAGTGATTGTACTTTTTTAACGTCAAAAGCCATAATTTCCTCTTTTCTTTTTGAAGATTTGCAACATATAAAATTGAACTTAAAATTATGTTGGACTACGTGCTAAATATTTCATGAATAATGTCTTCCTTTTCCGTACTTAATTGCTATATCAAATCAAATATGGTGTAATAAAATAAACTTATGAGGTATTATTAATGACTAAAAAACAGACCAACAAAGATAATAATCCAGTTGAATCAACACTTCACCCAGAACAACGTTTTGCATTTATTAGTGTCAAGAGTACGATTATTTTAATTACTGTGGTCATCATTTTACTTGTCTTGCTTGCAATTACTGGTAATCCTAACTAGACCAATATAAGTTTACATAACCATTGCTATACAAAGTAACGTAGAGACAGGCTTTCAAGAGCCTGTTTTTTGTTTGTGAAATAGCAAAATTCACAAGCCACTCAAAACGTTATCTTTTAGTTTCACAAAGTCGTTAAAGTAGTAATTTTCACAAACTACTACTTTTTAGACCAATTTTATTAGCTCACGATTTCAATTAACTTTTGCGTTACTTTTTTTCTTGTGAGTTCATACCTGTCCTCGTTTTCTAATCTGCTCACTTAACCATTGATGCAAGTTAAATTCTTTGGGCACTTCTGGCGCAAAGAAAGCACGTACTTGACTATCACCTACTTTGATAAAGCCCCACCCCTTTAGTTGTGAAGATAATGGGCGAAGTTGTTTGTCATTGTCTGGAAAGACCATTTTTTCAATTTCTGGTGTTGGTACGCCCATGTTAATTCGTAAATTTAATTGTCCACGAATGGCCATTGGTAGACTATCGGCACTAGGTCGTTGCATGCCAATAATAAGATAAAATCCCAATTCACGACCGAGCATAGCAATTTCATTGAGATTAGACATAGCTATTTGATAGGCTTCATAGGCGGGATCACTAAATGTTAGCCGGTCATTCATTTCTCGATAAGCACCAAATTCGTCAAACACTAAAAAGCATGGCTCAAAATGATAGTCCTTATAAGTCCCAATTTTTCCGGTCGCTTTAATCTTTTCCATCTTTTCTGCACGTGCCATCATATTTTGATAATACTTAATCACCGCTTGATTGATTTCAGTTGGTGTACTGTGTACTCTGCTTTTTAAGGCATCAATATATTTCAAGCTAGCTAGGTCAGAACGCTTGGGGTCAATAATATCAACGTACTTTGTTAATTGCAGTAATTGCCCTAAGATAGCAAAAATTGTATATGATTTACCAGTACCCACATTTCCAGAAATCAACGCATTGTAAAATGTGTCATATTTCCAATCAATCCCTTTAGCAAGTTGTAAGCGACCTTTTTGTGGCTGTAATGCCAATAACTGCCGTCTAAACTTAATCGGTTCAAACGCAAATGTACTAATCATTTTATTTTTCATAAATTCAGTTGTTTGTCGGTCAGCTAATAAAGCTGTTTCAACACTTTGATCAAAGTCTCCACCTGCAAATTGAGCCATATACTTTTCACCATCAATCGGCTCTTCAATCAATAGTTGACCAGTGGTATGCTTTACTTTAATTTTTAGTTTTGGATAGTAGGTTAAATAAGTATTATTGTCAGTCGTTTCTATATCAAAAAATCCTTTAGAAACAACTAGTAGACTAATCATCTGCCGAAGTTCAATCCGCTTTAAGTAGCGAGAAAAAATATCAGTATGTTTTGGTGCATAATGTTTATAAAACCAATATAAACTCCAACCGAAAACTACGGTCACAAGAATACTTAATCCAATTGGTAACATATCCCACCAATTAAATTGCCCATGCATCATTGCTTGAAAAATATTCCAGTACCAAAATCCAAAACAAACCGATACTAACAAAAAACAAAAAGCAAAAACCTTTTAAACAAAGTCTTTGCTAGATATTGATCACTATATTTAATTTTTCTAAACATAAATTGTTTTGCCTCGTAATTTGTCCTTGGCATAACGAAAGTCATCATTGATAGTCAAATACCAACCAAAGATATCTAAACTATCAGTTCGTCCTTCTTGCAGTAATCCCTGAGCATTTTCATAAAAACACTGTAAGCTAATATCTAAGTCACGTAAACACGTCATTTGATGTAACGTTTTATTTTCCATCAGCAAAGCATGAAAGTCATCAGAGCATTTTTGGATATTTCGCACAATATCTTTGTTTAAATCCATGCCCTCCTCATATTTTGGGTAATACTGTAATAAGTTTTGTATTGTAAATTTTTGTGTCATTATTAATCTCCTTGTCTGTTGAACAATTAGTTTTTTTAATAAGAACATAAAACGGAACTATCCTTGGTGTTATAATAACAACCAGAAAGTAAAAACACTGTGCGGTTGGTAGTCCGGACATAAATGTAATAGTTTTCAGTAAACCTCCTCCTTGGTTGTCCATCTTTCTATCGGTAATTTAAGGAGAAAAGATATGCACCAAAATAATAACTCTTTGTCGTTGACCATTATTTTTGATCAACCTTTTTATGTTGGAATTTTTTGAACGCAAAACTGGTGATGTTTATGAGGTTTCAAAAATAAATTTGGGTACTTCAGAACCTCGTGACAGTTTGATTTATGAACTATTAATTGAAAACTGGCATCATGTTCGCTTCAACACAGTGAATATAGCGAATAATGAGCAAATTCAAAAAAAGGTCAACCCGAAAAGAATGCAACGCCTAGCCAAAAAGGCTTTGAAATCAGGTCTTAGTACTAAAGCACAAGAAGCTGTTAAACTAGCACAAACTGCCAAAAAACTTGAAAAAGGAAACATAAATCATTAAGAAATCAAGAGATAAAAGAGCAACGTTACTTACTATCGCAAAAAAGAAATCAGAAAAACATAGAGGTCATTGATGAAAGATTACGAGCCATACTTGGCTTCTAATTCCGCACCAGCATTTTTATCAACGGTCTTAAAGGCTTTAGTCCATTCTTCAAATAACGAATGAATCACCACCTTACCCACACGTCCATAAATATCACGAAACAGGCATTGCCCCTTTTTCAAATCTTTGAGCATTTCTAGATTGGCTTTGGTAACTGGTAAACCAAAATGATTGAGAATGTTTTCTCGCTCTCTTTCATCGGCACTATCAAAGGCAAATATCTGGCCATACTGCCCATTACTCTTTTCATCATTGACATCACCAACTCTTTGCGTGGAATAAATCAACATATTATTTTCCGAACGCCCCAATCGTTTAATGCCATCTAGCACTTTCCGTCCGGCTGGTGAAGCATTAAATATCCACGCTTCATCAATAATTTCGGCACTAAAATGCGTTGTATCTTCCCGGCCAAATTTTTCCAAATACTTACCTAACGCCAACATAATCGAGACCGAATATTTTTGTGTTTCCGTATAACTGCTTGACTTCTGGTCGGCATGTGGTAAATCTAAACCAGTAACTTCTAAAATTGTCCGTTGCTTATTGAACTCAATGCTATCGGTATGACCATCACTAAAGGCTAGTTTTAACATACTGTCGGGAATGACACTCTCATAGTAATTGGCCAATTGTTTAGATTTTTCAGAACCGTGTTTCAAAATATCAATAATCGCCATGGTGCCGACTTGTTCACCTGCCAACCGTTGATTACAAACTTGCTTAATGGCATTAGTTAGCGCTGTATCTAACTCCATATCTTGTGAGATAGCACGTACCTGGACTAACATCTCTTTAACCAAAGTCAAGACACTCGGAATTTCATCAATCGTACTTTGACTATTGAGTGTTAACATCGGATCTAACACGCCCACGTTTGAGTTATCATTAGCATTGAGTGTTACATAATGAAAAGCATTCATCAGCTCGGTAAAGAACGGATTATCGTTATTTTCAAGTGATGCCTTAAACCAACGCCTAACTTCTTGTTTTGGATCCACGTAAAGTAACTTTACATCAAACATGGCTAAGTAAAGCAACAAAATTTTAACCAAGAACGATTTTCCTTGTCCCGTATCACCAGTAATGGCAATGTGAGGACTATCGGTTTTAGCTCCAATAATTCCTTTATTAGCAATCACTGGGTTGATTAGCAGTAGCGTTCTTGAAGAGGCAACTGCACTATCAATACTAAAATAACGGTTAGTGTCTAATACTCGGCCAATATAAAAACCAGTCCTTGAACCTAATTCATGACTGGTGCCAAACATGAGTTGTGCTAAAGCAGGCGCAGTCGTGAATTGTCGCCAACGTTTAAACACGCCTAAATTCGTTGCGGGTAGATTTTGATATAACAACATTTCTTGATTAAAACTTGGTTGAAACACCTCAATAGCACGATTAAAAGTCGAAAGTCTCGTTTTGACCATACGAATTTTTTGCTTTAATTGTTTTAAATCATCATCACGAATGACTAATACTAATAACCACTGCATAAAGGCATCTTTACGATCCATTACATCAGCTAATTCTTGTGCCAAAGCATAATTAGTTTTAGACCGTTGCGAACTGTCATCATCACTAATTAAGGCATCACGCAGTTCATCTTTGTACTTTCCTTTTGAACTCCTAGTTTCTTGTTTCATACCTTTAAAGCCATCACGTTGGGGGAAGTTGACTTTGATATGAACTTCAACAGGAAACTTAAAGGATTGTATTTCCGGAATCAGAGCTAGATTATCCAAACGGTCTGGTAAATTGAGTACCAAATGACTCATATAATCGGTTGTTTCTTTGGTTTCTCGTTTTATAATGCCCATTTTGGCTAAATCAAAAGTCGTGTCCCACATGTTGGCAAAGTCTTTTGTGTTTTGATGATGGTAACTTGTGCCTAGTAAATTGATTAGTTTGGTTTCATTCATTTTAGTGGCATCTAATGGTCTTAAAATACCGAGTACATCATCATTCATGGTCGTAAATCGTTCAAAGAATTGCGTATCAAACTTTACTTGGTAGCGCATGGTTTCAGCTAGTCGTCTTAAAATAAGATCCGTGGCAAATTGAAACTTATCTTTTAAATCATCTCCCACATTAGTATTTTTGAGTTTCACGCCAATATAAAATTCATCACGAATAGCTGGTTGAAACTCACTTTCTAAAATATTGACTTCTTCTTGTCCCATGTAATATTGCGCAACTTCGGCAATATCTTTAGCCCAATCAGGACTAGTGCCTTGAATACGTCCGGCTAAATCCATGTCAGCGGGAATGAGTTTTAAATCAACATCATCATATTTTTGCAAGCGTTCAAAGACATCTATAAAACTCTCCTTAAAGCTTTGTTTGTCTTGGGCGTTGGCAACATTGATTTGAAATGGCTTCAATTGATAATAAGCCCACACATCACCGACCGTAGTTAATAGCAAGTTATCTTGATACTGCACAACTGGATTTTCATATTTGATGTTTACTTTTTTACCCATAAATTAATGACCTCTCGTTTGAATGAATTGTTTAATTTGTTGGCTGTTAGTAGAAACTAACCGTTGATTGATATTGGTTGTCTTCATAAAAGTTGGTGTGGCTTGAATAGCAAAGTCAGCAAGATAATGCTTGTTATTGGTATTTTGTACATTAATCGTTTGGATCTGCTTCGATTCATTGTTAAAGTTCAAAACATTATGCCAAAATATTTTAGGATAGACCTTTTGACAATGTGGACAATTGGCATTGTAGAAAAGTATTGCTTCTGCTTTTGTGTTAACATTAGCCACTTTATTGTTTTGAAAATACATCGACCCATACGGAACCAACAAAAAACCAGCCACTAGAAATGCAATGACTGGTAATACTTTGATGATGACTATTTTTGTCAGCGATCTTGATGGTTTATTTTTATCAAGATCTCTAAGACGCTTTTTCATAGATTTTCTCCTTTACTTTGTTTGATTGATATAATACAAGTAACTATATTTGTTTAGAAAGATGATGAACTATGTTTGAGCCACAAATTAAAGCCAGAATAAAACACTTTCAGCAGTTTGGAAACAGTTTACCGCATGCGAAAGTATATTATAGAAACGATTGGGATGTGTACTATTTTGACTTACAAGGTAAAATGTTTGGGCTTATGTCATCAACTATTTCGGAAAATTCAATTATTACCTTAAAAGGTGAACCAGAATCAAATATTTCATTACGTGAAATGTACTCTGATGTAACGTTTGGCTACCATGTGAATAAACGTCATTGGAATTCAATTAAACTCATAACTTCTGAAATTTCTGATCAGGAAATTGATAAAATGATTGAAAATTCTTATCAACTAGTTTTCAATAAACTACCACTATCTGTTCGAAAATCATTTACTGAATCTGATTAATTTTAATGGACGTTAGTTTCTGTGTTTGAGTATCAAACCAGCCATGTAATAGAATTGTTTGGTTAATTGCTTTCTGACCAGTACCACTCGTTTTGACAACAACGGTTGCTAGGGCTTCAATTGTTTGATTATCTAAATCACTAGTATAACTAGTCGCTGTTTGATATTGACTAGTTAGACCCAAATTATCAATACGTGAGCCACCAGTGGCATCTAGTCCGCTATCAAATAAGTTGTTTTGCTGGTCTTTAGATAGTGCTAAAATGCTGGACACTTTACTAAAACGTTTGTCATAATCTGATTGATTACTAAAAGTATAATAGGTTTTTGCAAAGACTAGTAAGGCATTTTTCGCTTGCTCATCGTTGCCATTATAAGTGGTCTGTAAACATTTAATTTGTGTCGTGACCTGTTTTTGTTGTTTATTCACTTGCGACACTTCCTTTCTAATTTGCTGTATTTCTGCTCTTTTGCCATTTGTAATTGACATCATGATACCAAGACCAACCAAAAGCAAACCCATAACGCTAAACAGAACTTTATTTTTCATTATCGAATGCCCCTTTCAAGTTTAGTCGTGACATATCAGTGACTAATTTATCATCAGTATTATAAGTGATTGTGTATGCCACATTTTGTGCATCACTCTTAGCAATAACTAAATATTCTAAATCAGACCCCCAAGCATTTTTAATAGCGATTACTGGCACTTCATAATGTGCCTTATCACTAAAATTCACACTAGGCGCAAAGGTCTGGGTTAGTTCATTAATTACTTTTTGTGATGCCATGCCTTTCAAAGTATCGGAATAACTTGAAGTCGGTTGATTGCTAAAGGTTTTTACAAACGAAGTAACTTTTTTGTACTGCCGGATACATTGTCTTGTTGTGCTTGTGGGCTAGAGATAATGGTTTTCGATTGCTTTTGATTAGTTTTTACTTGTTTTAAAGTTGCTTTAGCTTGCAGTAATTGTTTATTCAGATTCGGTATTTGATTCAACTGCGTGATTAAAATACCAACTAGCACTAGACTAGCAAAAATGATTAAACGACTATTTTTCATGCTTACCCCTTTCTCTTATTTACCTTGAATAAAAGTGACTCCTGTTCCAGCCGTTAACTCACGAAAACTCACTGTACCAGACCCACTACTAACGACATTGCACTCACTGACTAAGAAATGTTTTTTATCATCACTGATTGCTTCAACAACGGCTACGTGACCATAAGTGGCATCTGCTCCGTCTGCACCTTGTGAGAAACTAACCGCCCAACCCACATGTGGCTGACTATCTGTTTTGTACCCTTTTGCTTTGGCATTTTTGCCCCAATCAGCGCCATTTCCTAAACCATTCTCAACTGGTGTTCCTAACTCTTGCATACGGTTATAGACATACCAAGTACATTGGCCAAAAGTATAGGTGTTCGTGGACGATGTAGTGGTAAAGTTCGTATCCTTGATTTTATTTTTATAAGCACTAGGTATTTCTTTTACCGGTGCCCCACTCGTGCCCATACCCTGTGTAATATTGGTTGCACAACCACTAGAATTATTGGTTGTGTTATCCGTATTTTGTGTCGTTTCGGTACCATCAGTTGCGGTATCAATGGCTGTATTTGAGGTGCCATTTGAAAATTCCGCATACCAATTACAGGCAAAAGCTTGCCGTTTAGTGGTTGTGCCTTGACCCCCGCGTTCCCATTTGGCTCTTAAAAATTCAGTGGCTTGATTGACATCAGTCATTTTCAACCCTTGTTTTAACAAATCAGAATTAGTACCGTCATGATTTAAAGCAAAATCTAATTGTAAACTAGGATCTGACCACTGCTTATTTTGGCTTTTGGCATAAGTTAATAAAGCAACCCGCCTCGCACTATCCCATTGATTGAGACCAAAAGCGTAACCACTTAAACTTTGATTCATGGCTTTGCTTTCATCATAAGTGGCACTGGATTCAATACTTTTCGGGTTGAACCCACTTTCAACTTCCATATTTCCCAAATAACCAGCAATGCCAGCTTCAGTGACACCAGAAACTTTTTTCAGATTATCGTGAATAGATTGCGCTACTGCCTCCTTGTCGGCACTAGTTGTCACAGTCACAGACGTATCTGTTGATTGACATTGGTTACTGTTGCCCGCAAACATACCTAAGATTAAAACAATTAAAAACACCAAACCAAGAATTGCTATTAAATAACCTTTAAGCAGTTTTTTCATTTTAATTCCTGCTCAAGTCGTTCTTTTCTTTGTTGGCGTTGGTCAATATTTTGTTGTAATTTCTGATTGAAATCGTTGGGTGATCGCTTTTTCAATCTTTTGGCACGTAAGTATGGTTGATGAGTGATGGAATTTGAGGTACTTCTGACAATATAACGTGACCTAGTTCTTGGTGCAGTATTCTTTTCTGGACTACCCTCTTGAGCCACATATTCTTGTACAGGTACCTGGTCTGCTTTAAGCTTTTTAGACCGTTGATAACGCGGTGTATTATCAGGTTCATGTTTTGGCTCATTTGTTTGATGTTTTTGCTGTTTCATTTTGTTTAAACGTTCAGCACGTTGTTTACGAATCTTCCGAGCGTGCTTTTGCATATCTTTGGCCAAGTATTCTTTGCGATCTTTTTTGCGTTGGGCTTGTTGTTCGGATCGCAATTCATCACGTAAAGCGTTGTCATCAAATTCTGAATTATGTTTCGTTTGATAGTTATCACGCCATTGTTTGCCTTGATTTAACCCACTTCTAGCCCCACTGTATAGTTGATTCGCCCGATTCTTCATTTCACCAGTGGCATTTAAGGCCTTACGACCAGCTTTGGTCATACTGATTTTATTCATGGCATTATTCGCAACACTCGAACCAGTAATCGTTTGTACTAACCAACTTTTATTCTTCCACAGTAAAATCATTAAAGTAATGTAGACAATCGAGTTTAACATCGCACTGGCACTGCCTTTAACCGGCACAACCACATCAGTCACATTACCTACCCAAGAAACAAACATAATACCAAATAACAAGCCAACTTTTGCAAAGAGTAAGCCCAGTGCCCCCATGGCTGTTTTTAAGGCACTATTGGCAAATTTTGGTAACAGTGAAATCAAAATTGTAAATGGCGCTAAGTAATACAACAAGACAGCACCTAACTGTACTAGTAAATTCGCTAACCCAATCATTAGTAAAGGCACACCATAAGCAACGGACATCACGGGTGACATAAAGGCAATCGCTGACTGATACCATTCAAGGCCACCATCTTTAGAGATGTAATGATTTTTACTAGCAAAACTCGCAATCACTTTATCATCGACATTGCCCCCAATTAAACGATAGGGATTCCCCTGTTTCTCCTTATTTTGATAAGCACTAGCGACATCAGCTTGACCAAAGTTACCTAAAGCAAACGGTCGTGCCACCGCTTTTTGAAAGTAGACATAGCGTAAAGCATTTTGAAAACTATCACCGGTGTCAGAAAAACTTGTCTGGTTGATATTACTCGTAGCCGTAAAGACTTGTGTTTGCGCTTGCGAAGTTAAGGTATTAATGGTTTGTAAAACTTTACTGCCTGAGCCAACCCAAGCGGTACCAATAATGGCAATCACTAAAACAGTTAAGATGGATTTCAACCCACCACCATGATTAAAGGTTTTGGCAAACACCCAAACAAGACCAACGCCAAAGGCTAAATAAAGTAAGCCTTTAAAAGCTTGACTCTGCCAAGAATTTTTCGTGTATTGCCCGACATCGGTTAAGATATTGTTTACGCCATTGGTAATGTTAGTGAGATCAAACATCGTGGTTAAAGATTGGTCAAACAAGGGATAAACAATATTTAAATTAATCGCCGTAAATAAATCAGTGACAATATGCGAAGCCCCTAAGGCAAAATCAGTGATTGATCCATCTTCGTGATACAGTTTGTAATTGGCTAAGATGTTGCTCGTTACCCAATTCATATCCGGTGAACCAGTAGTTTCACCGAGTTTGTCTCTGATGGTACTTTCACTTTGATTCGCTGGCGAGCCATCATTACTGAGACTATTAGTTTGTTTAGTGGTATCGGTTTTCAAACTACTTTTGTTACTCTTGCCAATGACACTGCTATTCGCATTGGCTGAACCAATTGTGCCATCTGCAAACACTAAACTTTGTGGTACAAAAAAGCCGTGCCTAATAACACCGCTAAGGTTAATAATATTCTTTTCATGTTTTCCTCCTTTCCATTATTTAGTTTGTAAATTCTCCCAAGTATAAACTAGTGGTAGCCCATTAAAAGCTGACGCTTGTAAGCCGTGAATAGCTGTTTGCTTTTGGAGATCATAACCACCAATTTGATAATCATTCTCTGATTGATAGCCATTTTGATAGAACTTAAAAACCAATTGTTGGTTGGCTTGATTGTAGTAAACTAAAATTTTAGCATCGTTTCCACCATCGTCACTAGTATTTAATAAATACTTGAAATCAAACAAACTAGCTTTTTTTAGTGCTGAATTTAAAGTTGTTCGTTTAATTAACGATAAATTGCTATATTGAACTGTGTAATCTTTTCCCTCCTTAGGTTGATTAGTGACTTGTGATGAAGATTGACTAATTTCTGAATGCGATACTGATGATTGTTTATTGTGAAATACAAATAGCAGTAGACATATCAAAACAATCATTAAGAAACCAGCAATAAATAAGATGAACTTTTTCTGGTCAACTGTTTGGTTAAGTTTTTAATTTTCGTTCAAATTGAACTTTTTTCATCGTGATACTCCTTTCGAGAGTAATTTTTTAATTAACGGTGTCATCTGGTTGGAACTGCCCCAACCTGTCCTATTCTAAGAATTGACGATGACAAGATAAAAAGCATGCTTACACATGCTCTTCGATTACATTATTTGATACTTTTTCTGATTGCTGTTTAAATGTTGATCTTGATAAAGTTGTTTCTTCTGAAACCAATAACGCCAATAATGTAAGACCGCATATTTAAGGGTTGTTTCAAAGGGCAAATCATCAATTTTTAAAACCTTATCGAGTTTATAAACGGTAAATAATGAGACAATGAGTAAGGCAAAGCCAAAGGTTAGTCGGCCATTTTGAATTTGATACAATTGAAAAATAAAGATAATTGCTACATCAATTACTGTGGTAATCGTTAATAACCCAGCCACTCTTGAATCAATAAAGACTGGCAATTTCAAATCGCCATAAATCGTGCGAAACTTGGCGGAGTTCGTATACACCCGACGATAGTTATACATTTTTACCCTCCTAATCCTTGAATAAAGTTCAAGACGGAATTCATTAATCCTGAAAAGGCATTTAAAGTGTTGGCTGGCCCATTGACAAAGAAATAAATTAAACCACCAATTAAAATGGTGACCCACATATCTTTGTTTTCATTTTTACCATAGTGCTGAATAGCGCGACCACCTGCTATGATAACAACTAGTCCTAGTAACACAGGTTTTAAAGCATTATAAATATCCATTAGTTCTCCTCTCTATGCTTGGATAAATTTAGTGACGAAATAAGTTGAAGCTTGTTGTTTCAAATACAGGCGAATCGTTTGTACTTGAGTAATATCTGAATCATGAATTTTGACGGTCATAGTCGCTGTTACTATTGGGTGTTTAATTGTTCCAGCTACCTTAATGGTACTGTCATCAAGGGAAACAAAATCAACTGCGCCATCTAAGCCAACAGGATCCGCCATCAAAAAAGCCATATCTTTCGTTGATGAAGAGACATATTTTTGGGCAAATTGTTTGGTAAACTTGTCAACTTTTGTTGTGGTTTGCTCACTATTCAGTGTTTTCCCAGTGTTGGTTAATCGAGCTTGTCCCACATGACTGATACTATTAATGGAATTGGCAACGTACGGCAAGCCAGTAATAGTTAGCTTTTCGTTATCCTGTTGGTAAGGAATATCGACTGTTAAATGACTTTGTTTGTTACTGGCTTCGACCGTTAAACTGTATTGCGCTGTCTTGACTGTGTCTACGGTGAAAATACCATTCAATGTTGATGAAACCAGCTTTAAATCAGTATTTTTATCGGTACTCGGCAAAGTTAAATTGCTTGCCAAATATTGGGTAAGCTGTTTTGTTCGACCATCTGAATCATCACTTGCTGGTGAATAATAAACTTTTAAAAACTG
Organism: Leuconostoc fallax KCTC 3537; assembly: GCF_000165675.1. Taxonomy (GTDB): domain Bacteria; phylum Bacillota; class Bacilli; order Lactobacillales; family Lactobacillaceae; genus Leuconostoc_B; species Leuconostoc_B fallax. The sequence continues at coordinate 20,726 of NZ_AEIZ01000008.1, forward strand.
AGTCATGTACTGATCAACTAATGGATTGTAACTTATTGTGCCTGCATTTTCTTGATTAATACGATGATTCAAAGTAGCGACTGTTTGTTGTAATCTTTTATTCTTATGCGCAGTCGCATTGGCTAAAACCAGCACATAACTAAAGTAAATAAAAAGCCCTATTAGAATTAATAGGACAATCGAACGAACCCGGCCTAAGTTTAACGTATGTGCTTTAGGAATTTTGATGGATTTTTCTTTTTCTTTTTTCGTACTCAAAGTTAATTTTGAGTTTTGGAATATTGACCATTCATACTCCTTTCTTAATCTCATGATTAATCATTATTTAGTCTCAGGTTTACCTGTGTTTACTTTCTCCGTAGATTTTGGTTCTTTTGGTGTTAATGGTACTAGTGTATCAGCATACACTGTCCAATCAGTAGCATTATTACCAACAAAGGCAAACTTCAATCCTTGTGGTACTAACTTTGCACCAGGCTTCAAATCAACTTGTAATCTCTCACTTTCGGTTGGATCAATTAAAATACGAATAAACGTATCATCATCGTCAATTTCTCCCGACTTGCTTTGTTGCATAAAATTGAATTGATAATTTGAAATGATTGGTTCACCATTATCATCACGAGCTGGATTGTTTTGATTATCAGTTTGATAGTTTGGGGACACACTAAATAAAATTAAATCATGACTATCAAAAGCATCAGCAGAACGAACTCGTCCAACTGGTGTTTTATCTTTTCCAGAAACAAATACAGCATCATATTCTGCCTCTGGTATGTCATCGGTTTGTGAATCAGACATTGGCAATAATATGCCAGACTTTGTGGCAACTCTTGCCCCACCACGTCGATTGCTACGTGCTTCACCGCCAATTATTGAAGCATTGATTAACTTCAATTCAGTACCAAAAGGTTTAGCAAAATCAAATCCGGCTTGCGGTGTAATGTTCTCGGTATTTAGAGTGTCATTGATATTTAACACAGCGACTGAAATGTCGCCATTTGTCCCAACTTTATTACGACCTACATAGGTCAATTTTCCTAGGCTCTTGCCTTGTAGTGATAATTTATTAAATTTGTTAACCATAATTTTTCTCCTTTGATATTTTTATACAAAATAAAAGAACGCCTAAAAAAGACATTCTTTGCAATAATATTTAATTCCACAAATCTTCGGGTGGATTTTCTGAATCTACATAAGTAAAATTCATTGATACTGGACGATTGTCATCGTACTTTGTAAATGTAATAGCATTAATACCTACATCTTCGAGAGTATCTGTTGTGAGCAACTCACGATCTTTGAGCTGGAAAATGTTTTTCAAAACCCATTCTCCAAAAATAAATTGTGAGGACAAACTTTGTATGCCTTTGCCGTTATCTTGATTAATAAACATCGTCATTTTTTCCTCAGACGGCAAAAGTTCCAGTTCAAAGCTTCGGTTTGGCCTGTCACTAACTAATTTATTACCACGCAACAGTCCCCCATTTTTTACAAAAAAATCTGGATATTTTGTATGAAATTTCTTTGAATTAGGAAGTGGAATATAAACTTCATAAGGATTTTTGTAATTGCGCCATAAAACAGTTGTGGTGAGGTCAAATAATTCAGTGCCATTGGATAAACAATTTGTTAATTCAAAACGCAACTTCTCCCGCTCTATCTTTTCTTTATTTGATGAAAAACATCAAACGCAACTCTATTAAATTTACTAAGCCAGTCGCTAGGCAAACTTGTATCCTGTTGTGATAAACTCACTATTCTGTGATATCGTGAATCATTTTTATCTAGTTTGGTTTTAGGAGAACCATACCATGCATTAAATCCTGATCTACGCTCAATTTTTATCATGAATGTCACGGACTGACTGATGTGATCATCTACCGGCTTGGTGGTTTCAGAATTTAAATTAGCAAACAATTTAAAAGGATCTTCAATATAAGTTACTGGCCATTTTTCAACACCAATATCTTCATTGCTCATGCCATTTCCATTATGACCCTTAAATGACATTAATAATTGACTATCTGCCGAATTATATTGATAAAGATGTTGACCATCTGTAAATTGAAAATTTTGCAACATATTGGACTTGGTAGGACCAATTATTTGCAAATGTTTAAGATCAATACTGCTGTACGAAGTTTCACCAACTAATATATATGGCTCATCATTATGCTTATTTTTGTTAACCGAACCTGATGGCATTAAGACATGATAAACAGCTTCAACTTGGCTATCAAAATCAAATCCCTGCAACTGGCTTTTAGATGATGAAATTCGTTTGTTTCTTAAAACAGCTATTTTCTTTGCTAATTCTAAATAGTCATCAAAGTCTTCATCGTTTGAACCATCTTGTTGCCTTTTTTTAATTCTTTCAATAATAGATCCCCATTCATCTTGTTGGCTATCTTTCTTGAATTGAGCTATTTTTTGAAATCCTGATTTAACACCAAATGATTTAATACCAATAATATATTTTGATCCGTTTGCTAATTTAACAGAAGCATCATATGATGAGTTACCAATGTCTTCAATAGTTGCATTAAATGATTTTTTAAAAGATGCCTCTTGAAACTTTGAGTTGATAATCGGCGCTATAATGATGTTATCATCACTACTTTTCTGAGCAAAAGCTTCGCTTAAAGAAGCAAAATTAGTGATTAATAGTTTGTATTGATTTTTATTACTCTCATCTAGTAATTTCCACATAGAAAACTCCATAACATATTTACAAGTTATGTCTATTATACCTATGTGTATTAAAAAAGCACAATTCTAATGAAAAGTGCTTTCAATATATATTGATAAAAATCTTAAGTTTAAGAAACGGCCGGAATAAATACTCTTTGATCTGCTTGATTGTCTGCTGGCAAATAAATCAGCTCGGCTTGAATATTTGGTACCTCTACAATTTGCATAACCACTTCATCTAAGCTATTTAACTGTTTCTTTTGGGATATTTGATCAATAATTTGTTCCATTCTCAGGTTTTCAATTGAAAATCTTTTTTTAGATTTTTGAACATCATGATAATTTTTTGCTGTTTTGGTTGTTTTGTATATATATTCTCCAAGTATTCCCCAAGGGTGTATAATTTTGGGTTTAAATAAGCTCTCTACTGCAGAGTCAAAACGATGTTGGTTTTCAATTATTTCCGCTTGAGTTTGTTTTTGCTTAGTCGCGTACAAACTAGAAATTTCATATTCAAAGTTAGAATAAAAACTATCTTCATAATTCTTTTGTAATTGTGCAGTTAGTTCTCGAATGATCTCAATTTGATTATTAAGTTTCATTCTAGATCCAATTTCAATTGTTTCAGCAAACAAAAAAGTTTACTAGCTTCAAATGCTATTGACGTATTAAAATTGATGTCATTTAAAAGTTCTTCTTCCTTTTTTTGTTTTCCTCATTAATTAGGTCACTACTCTTTCTTTTGTAGCTAAACTTATATTCTTCAAATATTTCTCTAGCTGTTTTTTAAACTCTCTGATTGCTGAGATATCTGCTAAATCCACATGTTTGCGATTCGAAATTTCTGATAAGCCTTTTCCCGAAGCTATCAATTTTCCAATGTTGCTATCATGATGTATATTAATAAGTTCTTCTAATTTTTGATCTATCTCCTTTATTTGGTTATTTAATTGATGCAAATAGTAAGTGCCTGATACCATTGACATAACTTGCATACCACCTTGCAATACCATAGCTGGGTTTAATGCGCTATTTAAACTTACGTTAGTAAATCCAGCATGTTCCATAATTTGCCCTGAAGAGTTTTTAACATAGTGCTTGTGGTCCCATTTGCAAATTTAGAAAGGTTACTTGGATTAGTAGTGGCAGAAAATAAACCATTAGGTGCTTGAGATAAAAGTTGCGCTAATGTTAATTTAGAGTTAGCTACTTGAGCTCCTATCTGAGTGATATTTCCCGCAACTAAGGAAGCATTAGTAATAAATACTTCTTTATATTTTTTAATTGTTGCTTGAGACAAATCTGTTGGCTGTCTTAGCTCTATTGTATCTCCCAATTGATTTTTGATTTCAATTATTTCTGGTTCTTTGTTCATTATTAATTGCTATCCGTATTTTATTTAACATTTTGAATGTTATTTATCTATATTTATCTATTAAAACTAAATATAAGTAATTTTATCATATTACTATTCAAAAATTACATAGGCAAACAAATCATAAAATATTTTTACAAATTACAATGATTCTTTTTTAGCTTTTTTATAATATATCTGAATATACAAAAAAGCACAATTCTAATGAAAAGTGCTTACTGATATATATTAACCAACTACCGAATAAAACTCATAATTTCCACCACGCTTTATGGCATTGAAGAAGTCGTCATTTTCAAATATTGGTAACTCTTTTTGTCTATTTAGGTGACCATCATCTTCAATGGCAGTCGCCTGATCGTCATACCAATCAACGGTGAATGATTCACCCGCCATACGGCCATCCATCTTAGTGTAAACTAAAGCTACTTTGTCATCAGTTTTTGGCAATTTAACATCTGTTGTCAGTGATTCTATAGCTCTATTGATACTCTTAGCTAAACGAGTAATCACAGGAACAACAACAGAGTTTCCGGCTTGCTTATACAATGCTCCCATTGATTCATCAACTGGCAACTGATAATTTTCAGGATAACCTTGTGCATTAAAGGCTTCTCTAGGAGTGAGCTTTCTAATATCACCATTGTGAGTACGAATTAATGGCACATTATGGCCACCAGTACCCATATTAGCTGTTAATGTAGGAATAACACCTGATTTATTTTCACGAACATACTGACGTCGCCATTGATAAACAGTCTCTGAACTCTTCATAGCCTCTACTAATTGAGGATAAAAAGTTTGCTTATCTTCTTTATAGAAGAACCTGTCTTCCAAAAAATCTCCAAATTTTGTGATTTCACCAATTTTTGCATCAAAATCAATAATATCTGATAGCTTAGTTGTTAAATCAATTTTTTCTGGAAAACTAAAATTATCAAATGCCTTTTTGTCTTTAAAGCCAACAACATAAATACGTTCTCTATTCTGTGGAATATTACCGTATTCTTTAGCATTAAGAACTTTCCATTTAATATAGTAACCCGAATGAACCAGAAATTCACGAATAACTTTAAACGTATTACCATGATCATGTGTCACAAGATTTTTTACGTTTTCTAAAAAGATAACCTTAGGTTGTAAAAATCTTATGATACGATGTGTTTCAAAAAATAAATCTCCACGATTATCCTCAAATCCATGACGATAACCTGCAATACTGAACGGCTGGCAAGGGAAACCAGCGAGTAGTACACTAGCATTTGGTGCTTTTGCTTTGACTTCTTTTGCATCAACTTGCTTAATATCTCGTCGATCAAGATATGTTCCACGGCTTTTGAAGTTTGTCTCAAAAGTATGTTGCGCATTTTTATCAAACTCATTTGCATAGACTGTACGATACTCGCCTGCATCTTCAAACCCTAAATCAATTCCACCGACTCCGGCGAAAAAGCTAACGATGTCATTTTTCATGCCAAATCCTCCTTTTTAATTTTTTGTTTTACAACAAGTATTAATTTTACTACATTTCACAAAAAAAGTAGCAAAGCTTGCTACTTTGATTGTCGTGCATTTAATAATATATATTGAGTTATAACAAGTCTCACTGCTTTGTCAAAATGAAAGAGATTGTAGAAAAATTTGAATACACATTTTAATCAAAAGAAACACCGAGAAAAATATTTATCAAATTTTTTGATGAATATTTGAGTTGCATTAATCCAGCTCACTTCTATCCAGTCACCAGCAGAAATATTATTTTTTGGAACCAAGTACCAATTAGTTTGAGATTTCCAGACCCGCTAAATTGTTTAGCATAAACATCGCCAGCTTGTGATGTCCCGGTTGCTTTTACTTTTCCTACAAAACCATTTTGGTCATAACAATCAAATAAATTAACACCAAGCTTCTCACTGGTTTTAGGATTAGTACTTTTAAGAGCATTGGAGTTAAAAATGTCGAATAACTTTGCTTTTTGTGCCGGTATAGGTATGTAACCTTCACCTGCTACGGATTCTCTATTTTGAGTCTGACGTTTCGTCCCCCAATTCATATGAACTTCTTTGATTTCAATGTTGTAAACGTCTCCACTTTGAGCCATTGATAGTTTCTCCTTTGAGTTTAATTAATAAACTCATTGTACACCGTGTATTACTTTATCATAAGAGGTTAACTAGACCCATTACTTTTAACTTCCCAATACATATTAAAATACCAATTAATTATAAAAACAATTAGTTTGAAAATGAATCAATAATATGCAAGTCGGTAATATTGTATTTTACTCGTATACTGAAAATTCAGGCACATATTACTTGGTATTTCCATATAAATAACTAATACTATATTTATTAAAATATGAGGTGTATATTAAAGTTACAAATATAAAGAAAGAATGAGAATATATGGTGAATTTTAAAAATAAAATTGATTCTATTAATGCACCAGTAGACACTAATCCTATTAGCATTTATGATAAGCTAGATAGAAAATCGGAAAAAAGCGGAAATCTTCGACCGGCTCAAGAGTCAGTCTTAAAAGATTGGTTTGATAGCAGGCAAAACGATTCTGACGTTATTCTTAAAATGAATACTGGATCCGGAAAAACTATTACTGGATTACTCATGCTAGAGTCGAGGCGTCTAAAAAATAATAAAATGCAAGTGTACTTGTGTAATACTGTAAATCTCGTTTTACAAACAATTCGGCAGGCCGAGGAGTTTGGTATCAAATATTGTGTAATAGAAAGTCCATCGAACGTAATACCATCTGATGCAAGCCTAGGAAGAAAAATTTTAATTACCACTGTAAATAAGTTATTTAACGGTAAATCTATATTTGGAATTGAAAACAAGTCTATTAAAATTGACGGTCTTGTGCTTGACGATGCACACACAAGTACCGAAATAATAAAAAGCAATATGCAAATACATATTACTCGATCCAAGCATCAACAACTTTATAATGAAATATTCGAATTGTTTGATGAAAGTATACAAAGCCAAGGAAATGGGACTTACTTTGATATTATAAACTATGACATCAAACAAAAGTCACCTGAACCATTTTTACCTGTACCTTATTGGGATTGGCAAAAAAATTGGATAGCATTACATCTATTTTATCCAAATATGCATCAAATACAAATGAAATAACATTTGTATGGCCGATTTTACGTGATACCTTAAAATTTTGTACATGTGTAATATCACCTACTGGAATTGAAATTGTCCCATTTGTTTATCCCATTGAAATGTTTGAATCCTATTATACAGCGAATCAAAGAATATTTATGTCTGCAACAACTTCTACTGACACCACTCTTATAAAAGATCTACAAGTTAAGAAAAGTGCTATTAAAAACCCGCTTATATATAAAAATGAGAGATGGTCAGGAGAAAAATTAGTCGTAATTCCTTCCTTAATTTCACCAAATAATCTACAAAGATTTAATATAGTTCAGTATTTTGGTTCCAAAAAAATTCAAGGTTTGGCATTGTTGCAATATCCCCTTCTTATTTCAATACAGAAGATTGGAAGGCTTATGGAGCTAAAATTGCAACTAAAGACAGCTTGGAGAAAGATTTACAAATGTTAAATGCTCCGATTAAGACTGATCCGCTCGTTTTAGTTAATCGTTACGACGGAATTGATCTTCCTGATGATAGATGTAGAATTTTAATTATTGATGGGTTACCACGTGCACAAACACTTTATGATAAATATATTGATAAAATTACGAAAAATAGTACTGAATATAAAATTCGTATTACACAAAAAATTGAACAGGCTATGGGAAGAAGTGTTAGAGCAGACACAGATTACTCCGTCATTCTTCTTATAGGTTCGGATTTAATAAAATTTATACGTAATGATGCTGAACAAGTATTAAGCGCACAGGCTAGAAAACAAATTCAAATTGGTATGGAAGTATCTAGCGAAACACAAGATGAAATTTACAATAATGATACTGAAATAACCGCAAAAAAGCACTAGTTGATCTTATTAGTAACAGCTACAACCGAAATGAAAGTTGGAAAACATACTATAGAATGGAAATGGATAATATAGATTATTCAAAGCCACAATTCACCAATCTCGAACGACTTCAACAGGAAAATAATCTTTTCAAAAGAGGAATAAATCCTACAATTGATATTCAGGAATACAATCAACAATTTTTGAAATTTGTTTCAGATAATCATGAAATTACTGATGAAGAACAAGCATGGTACCTACAGTTTTTAGCAACAGTAAACTATCAGTTTTCTACTCAAAAATCTTTCGAATTCCAATTACAAGCATATAACTTAAACAAAAAACTTTTACTTCCCCCTGTCAACCAACAAAGTAAACTAATTGAAGGTCCAATCCGTCAACAACGTTTAAAAAATATCTCTATTACTTTAGCTCAGTTTGACACGTTTGAAAAATTGAGAAACTATACAGACGATGTCATCAATAACTTGCAGTTTGGTGTGAAGAAGGATGATTTTGAAACCGCTGTCGATGATTTAGGAAAGTTATTAGGGTTTGTTACTGATAGGCCTGATGAATATCAGAAAAAAGGTCCAGATCATGTGTGGGCAATTGATAAAGGTAAATACTTTGCAATTGAGGACAAAAGTGAAGTGTCTACTACTAGAAATGAAATATACAAATCGGAAACTGGTCAGATGAATAACTCTCAAGCATGGATGAACGAAAATTATAAAAATACAGAAATACACTATTTTATGGTAATACCAGTGAAATATTTACAATCTGGTGCAGGATTTGCAAATCCTGTTTTAATTATAAGAAAACAAGGTCTTAAAAAATTAGAAAATCATTGACTCAATTTATTAATGAATTCAGTAAAATAAATCTCAAGTCTATAGATGAGTCATTCATTCAATCAAATCTAGTTCAGTATAACTTAACACCTGAATTCTTTTTAAAAGAAATAGGAGAAGTTCCTGTTCTTAATGCATCTTCTAAAAGTAGATAGCTCATATTATTTAGACTATTTAAAACTCACCATCTCTTTCAGCTAGTTAGGTCAGCATTTCACAATTTATTCTAGATAAAATGACATAAGCCTTAGGCGCAACTTATATGCCACTATAAGTGCTCATCTCATCGGTCTTATGATTTTCTTCAACACAGTACCAGACTTTTCTCTCTGTACCTGCGCTTGATTGATCGCTGATAATCATATAAAATTAGGTTATTGAAAATAACTTTAAATTTTGATTCTCATTAATAACGTTGTCGAAGGCATTATTTTATCAATCAAGAGTATATTTAGTTTTCAATGTACTGAAACACAGCTAGTAAATCTAGTTGTGTTTTTTGTGCTGATTTTTAATGTTAATACTTTCTTAATAAACATTCGTATTTGACAAAAAGAATAAGCACAAGGAATGTTACAGAAGTATTTCAACTCCTGTTTCACACCTTATGCTTATAAGTTTATACTTTAAGTGCAAGTCATTTACCAGATGTTTAATCAATTGGTAAAATTACGGAAATATTTTTGTAATTTCGCTGGTTGATTTTTTATTTGTAAGACACTTCTTATTCTATTGTAGCAATGTCATACACTAATGCTAAATTACTGTCCACGGTTTCTAGTCTTTAATTCAATACTTTATAACATCTTGATTCCGCAACTAAATTGCTAAAAAAATACAGATACTTCAAATTTTTACATTTGATAATCTGTATTTTTTTAGATTCCGTGATATTTTTGATCTGCTTTAATTCGTACATGCTCTAAATCTTTAAAGCTCGTGCTGTCTACATACGCATTTTCGTTAATTAAATACTGCACCAACTTTTTATGATTATGATTCTTCCATGGAATTGCTAGTTTAACTACTATGGTATTTTCTTGCTCAAAACGTGATGACTGATCAACAATATGTGTTGTATATCCAGCTTGTTGAATATTCTGTTCGAATTGTTCTAATAAAAACTTGCTTGTGCTAGAGATAAGTTGCTGTGGTACATATAATAGATACACTTGTTGTTCTAAATCCACTGATTCCAAATCTTTTTTAGTGTTTGAATGATAGATTTAATAATGAGTCGGACTTGAGTCTTGATATAACGGTATTCGGTATCTTTATTTTTAGGCATAAAATTTAACTATATTTCTATGGATAATGTAATTTAATAATTTCACAACTGTAATCGCTTAAATATTAGATTTTGTATTAATTAAATAAATCGTTTAAACTTTCGATGTCATAAACATCTGAATCTGAAATAAAAAGTTCGCGTATTCTCTGCGTCACATAATTATTCGAGAGTATCGGATATATAATTGGAATACAGCCAAATAAATTAAGTTGCATAAATTCATATTCATCAATTTTTTTATTCCAACTACTTCAGATTGACCTCTATGAACAACTGATAATGGTTGATTTTTAAATTGAAATTGTCCTTCATTGAACTTAAAATTATTTCCAAATAGTATAATTAGTGAATCACTCATTTTTTATACGTTTTTTAATAGACTACTTTGACTACTATTGGTATCTTCAATTCGTAATTTACTGAATAATTTTATCGCAAAATTCATATTGTCCCAAGAATAGTTTTTAATCCCCAATATATATCCTAATTGTATTTTAAAAAGTTCAACATAAAAATACTCATCAAATTCTATATATTGTTGATATTCATTATTGAAAGATGTTGTTTCTTTAATTGTCCATTGACGAGTAGGATCAGTTTGAATTTTTTTCATACGCTGCTTTAGCATCAGATTTTGATAAAAAAATCCCCTCAACGTCACCATTTTCTTTATCCAAAAAAGAATCATCAGCTAATTTTATTTCTTTCATTCTTTGAAAAGCGTCAAAAGTAAGATTATAATATTTTCCACTCACGGATTCTTTAAGTCTAATTTGACCTTCTTTGTTGGAAAAAAAGTTATTTATGTTAGTCCATGATTGCCTAAAAGGATCATCTAAATATTGATCTAATTTATTGTTACAATCCTTGCAAAAAGCATTTTTAGTTTTTGTTTACCCCCTAATGCTTTTAATGTAATATGCTCGACACTTTTGTTTTGCTTATTCAAATCTAATTTACAAAGAATGCATTTATTCATTAAAAAAGTTTCTCCGAACTGTTATTTTAAAAATAAAATTAAACTTATTATATTGTATTTTAGTTACTATCTCTATATTTTTAATGTATGATGTTATGCGACATCGCCTAAAATTTTACTTCATCATCATCAGATAATGATTTTCTTGATTTAAGCATATGAAAATTTTTTGAAAACAGTTTTATATCTGTTTATATTTTCAGCATCAAATTGAATCACAAAATTATCGGAAATAAAATGCGATCCATCATTAATAACTGAAATCAAAGATTTACAACATATCTTTTCAACACCTTCAAATTCATCAATACATTTTTCGTAATCAACCCCACCCATGACTTTAAAATAATGTTCTAGTACACGACGCATACTATTAAAACAAGTTGCACTAGAGCTATTCTCGTCTTTAATATCTTTCCAAAGAAGCTCATAACTACTTTGTACAGGATTCTCTGCATAAGTAATAAGAGCTGTTTGCTCATCATTTTTTATTAAACGTCCATATAAAACTTCATCGTCCTTATACTTTGCTCGACTACCCAAAAACGTTGCTTCTTTATAAAAATAAAGATTATGCGTTAAAACGAAAACTTGGCTAATATCTTTATTATTACGACAGTCATTAATAATTTTCTTAACCAAAGAGCTAACAATGAACAATACCCCACTATCCAAACTTGAGATTGGATCATCTATAACGATTACTTTATTTTGCAAATCTGAAACTGGTGATTGACTTCCATATATTAAGTAATAAAAATACAGGAAAGTAATAAAATTATATTCACCCTCACTTAATGTCTTTTTAGCATCACTTCCATCTGAACGGACAATTTTGTAACTTGATGATTCCGTTGTATTAGTTGTCAATTTAAATCCCTGAAATCCAAAATTATTCAGTAATCTATTGATAATTTCAATTGTAGGAGTAACAGAAGTCAGTGTTCTCTCTAATTTTTCTGTATCTTGAATTAATTTTTAGTGTCCGATGAAATAATTGCAATATTTTCAGAAATAGAATCAATACCCTTTTGAGTACCATCTACATTTTTTATAAGACTCTAAAGTTATTTTTGCTCGTACCGCCAAAAATGTCCATAATTGTTTTTAAATTCATTTCGTTCTTCTTTTTGATTTCGTACTGCAAGATTTTTTCTCTCGATTAAGCTATTCATATTGTCAATAATTTCATTAACATGTTCACAAACAGGTATTAGTGACTCCAATTCTACTAACTCATTAGGATGTTCACTTTTATACGATAGTTTTTCCATATTTAATTTAAATAATGTTTCAATATTAGTGATTTCAACTATCAATTTGTTGAATTTCAAAAATGGAATATTTTTGTTAGTAAATTCTGTAAGTTTCCAAATTAATTTTTTACGAATGAATTATAGCTTGAAATGAAAGTATTCAATGTATGAACATCTTCTTGAAATGTTTCATCAAAATATTCTTCCAATTGCTTACGGAAATTGGTAGGTAAACTTTGTTGACAAAAAGGACATTCGTTCCTATCGCCATCTATATAATCTTTCCCGGCCCTAACCCAATCGCTGTTTTGTAAATAATCAATAAAAATGCCGATTTGAGATTCGGAACTACCACTAATATGTTTTTGTAAAATAACATTATTATTGAAACTGATAACATTGTGTAGATTAATTTTACTAAATGTTTCATAAACGCTAGAATCATCTTGAAATAATAAGGAATAGCTTTCAAATAAAGTGTCTAGACTCAATGTTTGCTGATTCCCTTTTGTTTTTCCCATGCTGAAAGTAGCCCATTAAAAAACGTTTCTTTATTATTCCTAAAACCAACTAAAGCTTTGGAAAACTGATTACCAAATGTTTGTTGCAAACTCCAGCACACATCCTTGGCTTCAGTTTTCTGAATTGACATCTTCTCATATAATTTTGATATTGTACTATTCTTTTTTGTACCTCGGTTTGTTTATCCTTAATTTGAGATTTTAACTCCGAAAGTTTCTTTTTGGTTTCTACAGATTCTTCGCCTAATGTAAAGATTCCCGGCACATCAGAGCTAAAGTTTTTCTCCACAAATTTTTTATTGTAAACTAAAATTTGATCATTTTCGACTTCTGAAAAAGTACACCCATCAGATTTTAAATGGCCTCCTAAAATATTAGATAATGTTGTTTTTCCGCTTCCATTACTCCCAAAAATAAAATTTAATTTTTTGCATTAATATTCACTTGTTTCTTATAAGAAGCTACTCCGTAAATTTTTATAGTATCTATCAAAACTGTTCCCTCAATTCAATAATAGTGATTATCTTTATTATGTTCCTGAAAAGTTCTGTAAACAAGTAAATTTTTAGGTAATACTTATGGCTCACTGCATATCTTGATTTTTCACTTACTTTATAGAATTTTCACATCCAATATGTCGCGACATAAGCCTTAGGCGCAACTTATATGCCACTATAAGTGCTCATCTCATCGGTCTTATGATTTTCTTCAACACAGTACCAGACTTTTCTCTCTGTACCTGCGCTTGATTGATCGTTGATAATCATATAAAATTAGGTTATTGAAAATAACTTTAAATTTTGATTCTTATTAATAACGTTGTCGAAGGCATTATTTTATCAATCAAGAGTATATTTAGTTTTCAATGTACTGAAACACAGCTAGTAAATCTAGTTGTGTTTTTTGTGCTGATTTTTAATGTTAATACTTTCTTAATGAATACTCGTATTTGACAAAAAGAATAAGCACAAGGAATGTTACAGAAGTATTTCAACTCCTGTTTCACACCTTATGCTTATAAGTTTATACTTTAAGTTGCTACAAAAAACTTGTATTATCTCCTAATTACCGTCACTTTTCCAATCATATGTCCTAATTCTATATGAATATGTGCTTTTTTCATTATCCGCAAATGAGTTTTTAATTAATTATGACAAGCTTTCCAGCAACACCTCTGTAGATATCGCTCAAAAGTTTTAGAAATAATTGCTCATTTTTACCACACCAAAATATATTAGTATTAATCTATCTTAGTATTTCTATTTTTTTAATCTTCTGGAGTTCAAACATGAAAATAATTTCTTTTACAGAAAATAAAAACAGTTTAGCAATAACGACATCTGAAAAAACAATTACATACAATACTCCGTCAGATCTGGCAGTTTTACTCATCGACTTATTAGATGCAAATTTTAGTCTGAACATATCGTCTAAGTTAAACAATACAATCGAAACAATAACTGACTATATTCTTTTAACTATATACTCGTTAAACAATATAGAAAACATTGAAAAACAAGAAGATTTGATAGTTGACGATTTTTTCGACGATGAACAACAGCCTGTTCAACCTCATAAAGTGTTTATAAAAAAGCCGTTCGACGATTACATGACATATATAACTGGTTGTTACTCTAATTTATACGTCCTGCATAACTCGATGAAAAAATAATAATGCAACAAAAATGGAACGGTACGAAGGAATTATCAAGTATCTCTGATTCAATTAAAACTTTTAAAATTATCAGGAACAAACTTTTAGTACACCCTGAAGATAACGGGGTATTACTTTATGATGATGACGGACTAGTTCGCTTGTCCCTACATTCATTAAAAAACAATTACAATTAATTTTGTAAATACTGAAAATGAAGTAATGGAGTTTGAACTGGCTTCGACATACAAAACCATACTTACAGATTTTTTGATTTCTTTTATAAAGATACTTCTTAATAATAACTTAAATCAAATTAATGGTTATGAGGACGAAACGATTTTCAGAACTTTGATGTAACTAAATAAATATTAAAGGAAACTTTTTCAAGATACTTTCAACTTAAAAAACAAACCTACTTTATGGCATTTTTTAATCTTTTTAACATTGAACATTGATTTTATGCAACGGTGTTTTCGTCTGAACATGAAAACGGTTCTGCAAAATAGCTATATTCTTGACTGCCAATCAAGAAAAGCATAGTCTCTTTAGAGCTACATAACGAAAGCCAATAAGCACAACTTCTGATGCTCATGGTTAGATAAAGTCCAACGGTATCGCTGTTATTTTTATCTGTCTCCACAAGTGTTTTTTTATAGCCACCTAAATAAGCCTGCAACTCTAACTTTCTAATTAATTGAGTTGCTACACCAATGCCCCTTCTAAACTGTAAGCAACATAGGCATTAGATGCTAATTACTTAAAAAAGCACATCGCATAAGTCTGCGTCTGTGCTTTTTGTCTATTGCTATTAATTAATAATTTAAACCAATACTAATTTATCTTCTACTAAATAACCATACCCACCTACAAATACGCCATCAATAACATCATCATGAGTTGTTAAATTAACAACAATTCTTGATGGATTATTAAGATTGTACCCCTGCTCAAAAATATATTGTGACTTCTTTTCCACATATTTAAATAAATAGCAGGCCAAAGCACAGTTAGATGTACCTGTTGCCGACTCTTCATCAATATCATAAAGAGGTGCAAAATTTCTACAAATTGCAGTAATTTTGCTCTCGCTCTCTTCAAGTGAAAATGCATGAACACCAACCACATTTTGCTCTTTACTCAAGGCAGTCATAGCTTTGAAATCAGGTTTTAATTCTTGAAGTGTTTTACTTGAACTTACTGGTAAAAGAATATCCCGCAATCCTGTTGATACAATCTGAATTGGTAGTTTTGAGTCAATTGAATTTGTATCTAAACATTTATTAAATGAATCTGATGTAAGCGTATTAGAATAAGTAGGAACATTTTGTTCCATAAATACAATGCCGTCTGTGTCAATTTTCATGGACAAAATACCCGATTTTGTTTCTATTGTATAGTCACTTTTCGATAATTTATTTGTCAAGTTCAGAAAAGCGAATGTTGCAATGGTAGCATGTCCACAAAGCGGCACTTCTTCCGTAGGTGTGAAATACTCTAAACGAAAGTCTGCTAATTTTGATTCGGTTATAAAAGCCGTTTCAGCATATCCCAATTCTTTGGCAATTGCCATTTTTTGAACAGAAGTTAAATCGGGTCTATCAAAAACAAGACCAGATTTATTACCGCCAGCATTATCTTTACTAAAAGCACTTACAACATGTACGTCAACCATTATTATTTGTCTCCATTCAATATTACTTCGATTGTAACTTTGTTCTGATTAGTATACGGATTTATTGAAAAAAATTACAATCACTATTGTTTAAGCTCAAAGTAATTTGTTAACTACCAGCTTCACGTAGTTGTCTTTTATCGTGATATAATTGTTCTTCAATTTTATTTAAGCCACTTTTTTGTCTGATTTTACATTGATGCGCTCAACTACATGTATTAAATTTAAACTAAATAATAAATAAAAATTAGTTAACAGATTTTTGTCTTAAATATTCAATTATTCCAAGTTTATCCCACTGTAAACTCGAACGATTATTTGATATAAATAAACTTTTTATTTTTTATTTAAATCTAAGTTGCCCTTTACTAACCATAATTTAGAGAGAGGCAACCACCATTTAGATTGGGATACTGTTTGCCAATTATTAATCTGTTTTACTATATAATCTTGTATTTTCCTATTTGCTTGTGAGCTTTTATTTTTTAGCAAAACAGATAATACAATTACACTAGAATTTTCTCCAACACTTTTCAGGTATTTGTTAACTACTTTATATGTTTCATGTGCGGTTCCGCAATTGGCTAAAGTATAAAAATACCAAGATTCTAAATCAGTATCAGAATAATTAGCAACGACTAATTCTATTTCTCTGAATAGTATATTCCAGACTTTATTTCGATATTTAGAACTCAAAACATTACAAATCTCATTCATTAATTTATATATTTGCATATTAATTATTGGACAAACATAAGTAGTTTTTATTAAAAATTCAATTAAAGAAGTGATTAGTGAACTATCTTTAATTTTTATTTGCTTATTTTTAATTTTTTAGCTAATATGGTCAAAATAGACTTTGTGGTTGGTACATCCTGTTCACGTATTGCTTGTGACAAAATTTCACGAAATAACAAATAGTCATCGAAAGTAAGTTGAATATTTTTACCTCCAGTTATTCTAATAAGTCTAGGATAGTGATCTAAATGCGCTTGCTTTTGCTGTTCAAATCCTTTATAAAGTTGAATTTTACTTTCATTAAAAGATAGTTCATGCTGTCTAAATATCTTAATAAGAGTATTTTTCAGTAATTCTAAATCTTTTATATTTCTGCCGAAAAATCGATAGTCATCAACATATCTAGTAAAACTAACATCTAATTTTAATTCTGAAATTGCTTTTTCGAGCTTCTGATCTAATGATAATTGTAAAAGTTCAGCAGATATTTTTGATGATATGGGACCTTGAATTATGCTTTTTGTGTGATTATTATTAATTTTTTGGTTATATTCGTCTAACCACTTTAAATAAGTTGAAAATACTATTATATTTTTTGTGAAATAAGGGTTTGAGGTTTAATTTGAGCAAGTAGATGTGTATAAATATTCTCAAAGTATTTGCTGATATCTAAGTGAAGTATATAAGGGTAAGTTGCTTCTATTCTGTAACGTTGTAATTTGCTTTCTTTAAAAATTTATTTTGATTATTGTAGCCTATAAAGCCGACTGAATCCATGTGTCCTTCATCAATATCGTCAAATAATAATGGTTCAATTTCTTCATACAGCATTCTTGAAAAAATCCATCTCGACCAATAATTGGTGATTCAGAGTGTTTAGTTACACCTTGAAGTCGATTCTCTTTATCGTACATTTGATTGAATGTTGACTTTGCAACAAGTAAATTGTTGTAGGCAAACATAACACCATGTTTAATATTAGGAATAGCCATTGGACGCCATGATTCATCAATTTTTAAAGTATAAAAAGTAATCTCCTCTGTTGCCCAATTACCTCCAAAAATATTTTCCGGTGATTTAACTCCTTTAACAAATCTAGTTAGTAAATTTGTTTTTGGATCAATTTTAAACAAATTCTCTTTCGGATACTGAGCCAATTCTTCAATCAATGCTGATGAAGATTCAGCAGATATTATCTGATTAAGCAATGGTGGTAATTGAGTTGCAAACATCCCGTTTAATAGTACATAGGCATCATCGATTTCATGTCCAAACAAAAGTGTATTGTCAAAAATAATGTTTCCAGGTATGTCATCACTTGCTTCCCAAAAATTATCATTTTTGAATAACTCAACAAGTTCGTTCAGTTTTAATATATCTACTTCATCAACTTTGTTAACAAACTTATCATATATTTCACTATTCTGTAGTAACTTTGTAATTAATTCTGGTGTATAAAGTTCTAGATGATTAATTATTTTATCTCGATCCCAGTCTCCAATGTCAGTGCGATATTTGCTTCCAAATTGATTTAGAACCCCTTTTAAATTCTCTATAATATATGGTACAGCTGACATTTTTATTCCCTCACAAATAATATTATGTTTAGATGTCGTCATTATATCATGTAATAGTTTGTGAGTTTAATCGTGTAAAACCTTTTATATTATTGTTTATGAATAATTTTTATCCATATCAATTTCGTTGAAATTATTCACCTCATTGTAAAAAGCACAGCTAGTAAATCTAGTTGTGTTTTTTTGTGCTACTTTTTAATGTTAATGCTTTCTTAATGAATAATCGTATCAAATAGTCTAAGAGTTTGATTCTTGCAATCGATGAACAACTTCATCATTTTCGATTACTAATTATTAATAGCTTTCTCAAGTATATCTCCGTATGTTTACACTTGTAATTATATGGATACGTTTAACGTTGTTTGTAAATTTGGCGTACCAAATTTAAACTGAAATCGAGAAATTATAAATTTATAAATTTGATTGAGACCAGTACATAGAAAATTCAAGCTCACCCGTCTCTGTATCAATTTGTTTTGTATTAACTACAAAACCATTCTTTTCATAAAAATGCAATGCTCTAGCGTTGTTTTCATAGACAGATAATGTCAACTCGTTATTTACTTGCTTAATATAATCAACCAGCTGTCTACCAATACCTAATCTTTGAAATTTTCTGTCTACAAATAGTCCTGCAATATAGCCATCCACTTCACCCAAAAAGCCAACTATATTTTCAGAATTATCATAGTATGCATAGATGTTACTTTGTGGCAGTAGCTTTGCCACAACTGCTATTTTACTCTGCCAATACTTCTGGGGAATAAAATCATGCCCATCAATATTCCCTTCTAACCATAAATTCAATATTTTGTCTAAATCAGAACCTTTAACATTACGCAACAATTTAATCATCATCAATCTCCAAATCTATTTTTAATACCATTATACATACTTCTATTTATTTTCTTTAGTATGTTTTGTACCTTATGTCTATTGCCACATATCTGAATAGAACACCATTTACGTCGTCCCGATTCGTCAACAAAAAGCAAAACACATTTAGGATTAGCAGGTTGTCCTAATGACTGGTTGGCACTTTTTATGGAACCTAATTTATTCTACTTCTTGACTAACACAATCATATTTCATCAATTTTTATCAATCATTCTAATAGATTGATGTAACTATTCTTCTTATTCCAAAATGTCCTGCCTATGCTCTAGTAACATTTTTCCGCCTTAACGGCATAGTTGATATATCAAATTTCATTCGAGCGAATTGTTTTATTTTATCAATAAATACAGTAAATAATAAAATTCGAGTCCATCATCAGATAACTTTTTATGCGATATTCTATATGTGTCGCATATCTGTGATAAACTTATTTAACTCACTATTTCTAAAGGAGAAGCATCATATTAAAACTCAGTCCAATGAAACCTAAAGCGTTTCAAGAGTATATATCATTTGCAGTTAATGAATATGCCAAAGAGAAAATTGAAGTCGGGTCATGGTCAACCAAACAGGCTCAACAAAATGCTCAAATGACCTATGACCGCTTATTACCTAAAGGACTTAACACGCCTCATCATTTTTTATACTCTATTTACGATGACACAGTTATAGTTGGTTATATTTGGTTTGGGGCTGACAATGAGAATCAATCCAGGGCATTTATTTTTGATTTTGAAATCTATCACGATTACCAAAATAATGGTTTCGGATCACAAGCACTAAAACTCGTTTCAAATGAAGCCAAGAAAATGGGATTTGATACGATTGGACTACATGTTTTTGGTAATAATGATAAGGCGATACATGTATATCAAAAAAGTGGCTTTGGCATTACAGATATAAAAATGCAGAAAAAGATCTAATATAAAGGTCTTTTTACTTTGCCAAAAGATTTAGTTAGTCTCATGCATTACCAGTTCAATAGGTGAAAGCGTTCTGGTTTTATAATAAATATCAGTAATCTCCTCGACACTTCTCGGATATTGTTCAAAAACCCAAATTTTTATGATTGAAATTGTTGAATTTAATAACAGTGTTTGCGCATACTTTTGAGGAATTGTTATATTAAACTCATTATTGGTTTGGATGAAGTCACTAATCAGTTTCTCAAATTGCTTCAAAAAGACATCATCTAAACTTACTATCTTAAAAGATTGCATATGATTAAATATAAATTCAAATATTTTGGGAATACCTTTACCTAAACCGCAGGCTACTAGATCCGAAATCAATAATTTATCAAGTTCAGCTAACAGTTCCCTTTCAACGGAAATAATGAAGTCATTAAAATCATCATAATTCAAATAAAAAGTACCTCTGTTTAATCCTGCTTTTATTGTTAATTCTGATACTGATATTTTATCCAGTGATTTTATTTTGGTTAATTCATACAAAGCAAATATCAGCTTATCTTTTGTTTTTCTTTTATCTTCATAAATCAACATTATCATTTCTTTTGTTCATTGTTATATCACTCATATGCTATATATTATAGTTATGAAAATACTAATCATATATACCTATCCTCATCACAATAGTCTTAACGGTGCAATTTTTGATGCTGTTATACAAAACTTAAATAACGAACACGATGTTAAAATTATTGATCTTTATCAAGAGCATTTCAACCCCGTATTAAATTTCGATAAAAATAATAAGCGTCGTGATTTGTTTTTATCTACTGAAACTAAAAAGTATAGAGAAGCTATTTCTTGGAGTAATCACCTTATTTTTATCTTCCCTATTTGGTGGAGTAGCATGCCTGCAATTTTAAAAGGCTTCATAGATAAGGTATTTGCACAAAATTTTGCCTATTCTTATGATTCGAATAAAATAATACCTCACAAACTATTACACGGAAAAACAGCTAGTATTATCGTAACGCATGATACGCCACAATTTATCGCTAAGTATATACAAAAAGATTATGGGAAAATACTCAAAAAGCAAATTCTTGAAAATATGTGTGGCATTAGAGTAAACGCCTTAATATCGTTTCCCAATGTTAGAAAAAGTAGTCTAAAACGACGTGCTAATTTCTTAAATAAAATAAAAGTGTACGCCAAAAAACTCTAAAAATAAAAAAGCCAATTATGCTAATAATTGGCTTTTTGCTATGCGTTAGTCCGCTTGTCTATATATGTTTTTATTTATTAATAACAATATCAAAAATATTAAAATAAGCGTTACCGTATATAGCGGAAACACAAGTATGCGCCCGTTATGAAGCAAACTCATTATAAATGTTAGCATACTAATCAAACAATAATACATTAATCCGAATATTCCACTTGCTAAGACAATAACATCTGTGTAAGCATAAAGTGAACTTTTTAAAATAACAGGTAATGCAATATTAATACCTAGGAAAATACCAATTAACATACTTGGTTTTCTACCATATCTATCGGATAACATTCCCCATATCAACACACCTAGATCCCCAACTGAAATATTATATTCGTACATCAGATGACTATTTCATCCAACTTAAATATGTCGGCTTAAAACGTCGGCTAATTCTTCCACTTCTTCTTTTTCAACTGCTCCAAATCGATTTAAAATAGGTGAGTCAATATCAATTACACCATAAGGTTCACCATTCCGATATATTGGAACCACTAACTCTGAATTGCTATCAGCATCACAGGCAATATGCCCAGCAAATGCATGCACATCAGGCACTACAAGACTCTTGCGCTGTGAAAACGCACTACCAACAACGCCTGATTCAGGTTGAATATGCATACATGCTACTTTACCTTGAAAAGGTCCTAAATCTAACGTTTTAGTGTCTGCATTATAGATATAAAAGCCAGCCCAATTAACATCCCCATAATTATGGAAAATTAATGCAGCTGCATTGGATAAATTTGATACTGAATTGGTTTCATTTTCCAACAGTGCATTTAATTGTTGCCCAATCAATGTATTCAATTGCTTCATAAGATACCTCGCTTATTATATAATGTCCACTCACAACTGCGAATATTTAACCTGTTGTTCAATATCAGCTGAAATTTTAGGTTCTGGCTTATATTTTGCCTCCCATTCTTGTGGTTTGAGCACTTTGTTGGTGATTGGGTCGCGATGTGGCTGACCATCAGGAAATAACTTATGCATATTAGCCGAATGGATTGCTGATAACGTATGCGTTGGCTCAACGTCCATTAATACATAACTACCAAAAGCTAAATAAATGATATCTCCCAATGAATCAACCTGTTGCACAATAGGTAAGTTAGTATTATCTGCTTTATTCAATAACTTTTGTTTAGCAGAATTGAGACGCTCTGTCATCTCAGTAAAAACTTGATTTATTGATTGTTCTGTTTGACAATGACTAACGGCTAATTCTGTTAGTTCTTCTAAAATAAAACCAACACGATTCATTAATTCTTCCTGATTTAAAGCCGTTGGTTGCTCGGGTTGCCGGTCATCAAAAACTTGGTGAAAAGCTTCTGCTTGTTGATAAAGATGTTCTGTCATAAATTCCAACTCCTCATCGATAATATTCATTACATCATTCATATTATTCTAGCTTAAGATGATATTTCATACAATATTTTACACTGTGATTTGCTCATCAACATCAATCAATTCCAAGAGAGATAGTGCGACCTCTGCTCCCTTATTACCTGCCTTTGCGCCAGATCGGTGTTGTGCTTGTACCAATGTGTCAGTCGTTAACACACCGAAAACCACGGGCTGCATCGTATTGAGCCCAACTTGTAAGATGCCATTTGCTGCACCATTAATCACTAAATCATAATGATCCGTATCACCTTTAATCACTGCCCCCAGTGTGATAATCCCATCATACTTTTGCATTTGTGCTACTTTGTTAGCCATCATAGGTAATTCAAAAGCACCTGGTACCCAGATAACATCAATATTTTCTTGTTGTAAACCGTGCATGGTAAGAGCTTCTGTTGCCCCTTGAATTAATTGTTCCACAATTAAAGTATTAAATCGACTTGCAATGATTGCAATATGTCTGTTTTCATGTTGTGTTAGGTTACCTTTATAAATCATCTGATTACTCTACTTTCTTTATTATTACAGCATGTGTTTGAACTTATTTTCTTAGTCGCCATGTATTGTTGGTTTGTATCATTGATTCCTGTGATAAGTGGCACACACTCAACGACTTCAATACCATATGCTATCAAGGCTTTCATTTTTTGTGGATTATTGGTTAATAAACGTATTTTGCTCATCCCCGCTGCCTTTAATATTTCTGCTGCTTGGCGATAATCACGTGCATCTGGTTGATGGCCTAAAGCAACATTAGCATCATAGGTATCATATTGATTTTCTTGCAAAACATATGCTTTTAACTTTTCATGCAAACCAATCCCACGACCTTCTTGACGTAGATAAACAACAGCGCCACCCTCTTGATTGATTATCTCCAATGCTTTGTGTAATTGTGGGCCGCATTCGCAACGTAATGAACCAAATATTTCACCGGTCAGACATTCAGAATGAACACGGACTAATGGTATCCCAGTGCTCAATTGACGGCTTTGCATCAGTAAATGTGGCTTACCATCTTTTCCTCGGTATTCCGTTAAATTAAAATCCCCATAAGTACTTGGTAAATGTACAGTTGTCTCCTGTTTAACTGTATATTGTGATGCGACCTGGCGATAAATTATTAAATCCTGAATTGACAACTGTGTTAAATGCTGTGTTTGTGCTAAATCAGATAATGCTTGTTCTCTCGCCATTGTGCCATCTTGAGCTAAAATTTCGATAATATAGGCAATTGGCGGTACACCGGCAATTTTAGCTAATTCTACAGCCCCTTCTGTATGTCCTTGGCGTTTTAGAACACCACCGTCTTCGGCCACTAATGGAAAAATGTGTCCAGGTGTTTCAAAATCAGCAGCTGTCGTACTTAAATTAGCTAATTGTTTAATTGTATGTGCTCGCTCATATGCAGAAACCCCAGTTGTACTACTCATGTGATCCACACTAACTGTAAACTTTGTACCAAATTTTTCTGAATTGTGTGACGTCATTTGTGCTAAGGCTAATTGTTCAGCGCGTGCTCTGGTCATTGGAACAGCTAACACGCCACGCGCAATACTTAAAGCTCGATTAATCGCTTCCGGTGTTACAAAAGAAGCTAAACCAACCAAATCACCTTCATGTTCACGATCCTGATCATCAGTCAGAATAATGAGTTCCCCCTGCTTTAATGCATTAACTGCTATCTTTACTTTTTCAATACTCTCTTCTGTCGTCATCATGCATCCCCTTTTGTTAGATATTTAGCTAAAATATCGGTTTCAATATTCACTAGGTCATTAATTTCTAACGTTCCTAAATGCGTATGAGTCACCGTATGCGGAATAAGCCCTATTTGGAAAGTGTCCTTTGATGTGTTAATGACGGTTAAACTCACACCAGAAATAGCAATCGAACCTTTAGGCACTATCTGCGACATTAAAGTCGTGTCCGCCACAAGAAAAGTAAAGTAGACTGTTTCTTCTAATCTTTTCTTTTGTATAACCCGTGCTGTTGTGTCGACATGCCCCAAGACAAAATGGCCATCAAAACGTTCTGTTGCTAAGATTGATTTTTCAAGATTAACACTTTCGCCAATCTGGTAGTGGTTAACAATTGTCGCTTTAAAAGTGGGTATCATAATGTTAAAGAATGCATGGTGTGGCTCAAATGAAGTAATGGTCAAGCAAATGCCGTCTACCATGACACTTGCACCGACCTGACTATCACTAAAATAATCCTGATTAGTAGTAATGCCTATTCGTAAAGTATGATCATGACGATGTTCGATATGATCAATTTGTCCAATTTGTTGTGTAATCCCAGTAAACATCATGACACCCCTTTTTCTAAGTGATTAAAATAACGTAACTTAACCGCATTACCAATAGTTAGCATCTCATCTGGATTTTGTTGCAATGTCACGCTTGCTAAGCCGCTGTCCAATAATAATTTATCGGTTCGATATATCAAATATTCGTTCCATAAATCTTGTGCAATAAAAGATTGAATCAAGCTGGGGCCGCCTTCAACCATTATTGATTGAATCTGCTGTTGTTGCGCGAGGTCATTAAGCACACCAATTAAGCCATTATGGCTTTCTTTAACGTACGCATGCTTTTCGGCAAATGCGTGATTTTCAGTATAAATCAACCAACGATTTGAAAAATCAAACTTAATGTTTTGTAATCTACCACGCCTATCTAACACAATGCGTAATGGTTGGGGATGATGTAATGCTAGATATCGCACGGTTAAACTCGGCCAATCAGTGAGAAAAGTCTGGCTACCAATTAGAATGGCGCTTTTACTTGCGCGCTCTTGATGCACATCAATATCAGCTTTGTGGTTCGTTAATTTGATACGTGTCTTAGCATTGTCCGACACAATACCATTCTTAGACGTCGCTAATTTAAGTTGTACATAGGGCAGCCGATGCTCAAAGTAATAGTGAAATTCAGGATTAAGTCGACGACTATGTTCTGTGTTGAGTACATCAACTTGAATACCTGCCTGTTTCAAAATGGCTACCCCATGACCATTTGTCGATGGGTTTGGGTCAATACTGCCAATCACAACACGCCTCAATCCCCACTTCGCCATTGATTGTGCACAAGAACCAACTTTTCCGTGTGTCGAACAAGGTTCTAATGTCACATACATGGTTGCATCAATAACCTGTGCAGGATCTTTCAGCTGATGAAAGGTATTCATTTCTGCATGTTCTTGGCCAAATTGATGATGATAACCTGTCGCCAAAACAACATTATCTTTCACAATAACCGCACCTACTCTGGGATTTTCAAAAGTTAAATCTTTATTGGCTTGAGCTGCTGTTTTTCCAGCCAAAGCCATGAGTGTTAAATCATTCATCTGTTTTCCTCCTTTTTTGGAGCAAAAAACCCGATGTGTTAATCACATCGGGTTTCATTATCAGATTAATTTAAAAAACTAGTCAAAAAAGCCACTAAACGCGACACTAAAAACTAGATAATTTTAAATCTTCTCCCATCCAGACTTTAACTGTCGGTCACAGAATTTCACTGTGTCAACTACATATTCAATATGTAGGTCACGGACTAAGGTAGCATTGTACCATTACCGTCGGTCGGGAATTACACCCTGCCCCGAAGATTAATTATTTAACACTTAAAAATTTAGCATTTAAAAAATATTTGTCAAATCAATAATCATGTCAAAATAACAAGCAGTCATTCAATTATGCTTCTATCACTGCTTATCTAATGATTATATTGAAGCTTCATAAAGAGCCACAACATCAGCAACAGCCATTGGGACAAAACCATGATCCAAATGGCCCACACTCACTGCGCTTGTAGCCATTGCTTCAAAGTGTTCATTATTCTCAATGCCAACACCTGTCAATGTCATCGGTACCTCTAAACTAGAAATCCATTCTGCGGTAGTATCAATGGCTGCCTGAGCTATCGTGGCATTATCGCCATCAAGTTGCCAGACATGACGACCAAAATTAGCAAACAATGACTGAGTATCCGCATTTAATGCAAAACGCATCCAATGTGGCGTCAAAATCCCCAAACCCACACCATGCGTAATATCATAGTAAGCGGATAGCTCGTGCTCAATCGGATGAACTGTCCATTCATTCGCATTACCTGTTCCTACAAGGCCATTTAATCCCAACGTTGATGCCCACATTAAATTAGCTCGTGCATCATAGTTATTGGGATCTTTCAAAGCAACTGGCGCCCATTTAATGACTGTCCGCATCAAACCTTCAATCATACCGGATTTCACGTCATTATTTTGGGCAGTATCAAAATACTGTTCGGCTAAATGGCTGAAAATATCAATAGCACCGGCAGCTGTTTGCCATTTTGAAACTGAATATGTTAAAGTCGGGTCTAAGAATGATACTGCGGGGGTATTAGGACCAAAAGTATCTAACTTTTGGTTGGTATCAGGATTTGAAATAACCGAACCTGCATTCATTTCAGTTCCCGTCGCTGAGAGTGTCAAAATATCAACCACTGGTACCTGTGGCATTTCAAATCGCTTGCTTGAATCTAATACTAAGTCCCACGGATCTGATGCATAAAATTTTGATGAGGCAATGAGTTTTACAGCGTCAATAACAGAGCCACCGCCAACGGCCAAAATAACATCAATATCATTGTCTTTAGCAAGCTGTTGACCATCTCGTACTGACTCAATTTTGGGATTTGGTTCAATACCAGACAATTCAACAACATTTAAGCCGTCTAATGCTTTAATAACACGGTCATATAAGCCTGACTTTTTAATTGATCCGCCCCCATACGCAAGCAAAATATTCTGTCCGAATTGCGACACGGCATCACGAAGTTCACTATCTATCCGATTCGCGCCGAAACGGATGTCTGTTGCATTTTTAAATGTAAAATTTTCCATATTAAATATTTATTTAACCTTTTCTAAATGATAACCAGTATCTTGTTATTTAAAAATTCTGGTACTTATATTTTAACAGTAAATAAGACGCTGAACCATTTGTAAACAAGGTTTTATGTAAAGACATCAGGATCTTACTGTGATGATTCTGCTGATGATGCATCTACTTCCCAAAACAATGTATTCAGATCGGTTTCTAGTGCATATGCTAGTTTCAGGCACAATGCCAATGAAGGATTATATTTATCATTTTCAATTAAATTAATGGTCTGCCTAGCAACACCAATACGTTGTGATAATTCGTATTGCGACAATTTTTTCTTTTGACGATATTGTTTGATTCGATTCATAAACAACTCCAATGACATCTATAAATTACTTTTATCATATCATTATTACGCCTGTATTCATTTTTAAAGCTAATAAAAAATTACCTTTACTATGTCAAAGCAAAGGTAATTTTTGATATATCATTATTCGTATTCTTCTAACGCTTTACGTAATATTTGCAACGTAGCTGAGTAATGAGCTATGCCATAATCAACGGTTATTTTTTGGTATCTGACATTCCTTGCTTACGCCACCCATCCAACTGAGACTCTAATTTACTCAGCTTAGATTGCTTTCGTGCTATTTCTTCTTCGATAAATTGCTTTATCGTTTGAGCATCTAAGTAATCACTAAAATACATACGCATTAAAAAGTCCGATTTTAACACATCATCTGTAGTAGGTTTTATCAATGCCTCCAAAAAAACATTTTCCCCTTGCTTTGTTATCGCATACACATTTTTGTTGGGCTTATCATGTTGTGTTATTTGTTGTTTTGTTACTAAGCCATCGTGCTCTAACTTTTTTAAAGTTGGATAAATCATACCAAAAGTACCATCAAAGAAGTGGTTTAAACGTTCTTGTAAAATATCATTAATTTCATAGCCAGTATGCGAGCTATCCTTTAGAATACCTAAGATAATCTCTTTACCTTTCATTGTCATCAATACACCTTCCATTTTTAAGTCACTAGCCATTATACACTACTATTAATGGACCCATACCCCGCTAGATATGGGAATGTAACTTTAAACAATGAAACAATATTATAAGTACTTATTTTTTAAAAATAAACTGATCAACACACCTAACAACAAAAATGGAATGGATAATAAGTACAATTTTTCAAAGGCTTTTGTTAATTGGTTCTTAGCATATTGCTCCGTCTCCAAAATATACGTTGATAATGTTTTAGGTAAATGTGATGTATCCGTGGGTAGAAAAACAGTTTGAGTCATTTTCATATTAATCGTTTTTAATATATTATCTTGATTTTTTTCTGATATATTTAATGATTTAATGCTTTGTTGAGCATATGAGATAGAATGCTCTCGAGCAGTATTCAAATTGCTATATAATCCTGTAATAAAAATAGCCACAGCCAACATTGCACCAACTTGACGCAAAACACTGGTAACACTTTGCGATGCCGTTAACAATCTACCTGTAAAGTGACCTGCTGAAATAATTAAAATAGAGCCTGTAATCATACCATAACCCATTCCCACTGCAATACCGGCTACTATCGTATCATTTTGATGACGTAATGCCCCATTTGACAACCAAAAATAGCCCAAAACCATTATTAAAAATCCAGCAGCTAGCAACCATTTAGAACTTATATTCTGTCTCATAAAACCAGATATTGGTGAAAATATAAAAATAGAAATAGATATCGGTGCAATCAAAAGAGAAGCATGTAGTGAATCAAAGTTTTCAATATTTGTAAAATAACTAGGCAAAATAACAGTTGTTGCAACCAAAAATAAATTACTCAAAATAATAATAACTGCAGAAAGACTAAATGAAGGATTAGCAAAAAGTTGTAATGGTATCATAGGATTTTTACTTGTTTTTTCTGTTATCAAAAACAGAATAAAACCACCCAAACTAATTATAAAGCACAACACTGTTGGCCAAGATAACCAGCCCCAATTTCTCCCTTGTATCATACCTAAAGAAAGACTAAACAAAAATACTAAACTCAGCACCGCACCCAAACCATCCATCGACTGTTTGGCATTCGTTTCTTTATCAAAAGTTAACTTAGCGATACCTAAAATAATAATCACAATTGTTATTGGTACATTAATCAAAAAAATCCAGCGCCAGCCCAAAAATTGTGTCACGATACCACCAATCGTTGGCCCCAAAGCTGCAGCTAGTCCCTGTGTGATACCCAAAATAGCTATCATTTTCGTTCTGCTACTTACATCTACTAAATTAATGCCCAATGTCATAGACAGAGGGAACACAAATGCCGCACCTATACTTTGAATGGCACGACCAATTAATAATATATGTAACCCACTAGCGCACGCTGATGTGAGAGACCCAATTGCAAACAAAGATACGCCGATTAAAAACCATTTGTGAATACCATATAATTCAGCAAATCTCGTTAAAGGTATCGTCAATGAAGCAAATAAAATAAGATATATGTTCAAAGCCCAGGATAGTGAATCTAACCCCGATTTTAAATGAATACTTATATTCGGTAAACTAACATTCATAATTGTTGTATCCAACATACAAATGAATATACCCAAAATAAATATTATCGGTAATGTCAATTTTTTCATTTCTTCCCCTTTTAATATAAACATCATTAATATTAATAATGTTTATATTAATTGATGGAATATATTTTGTCAACTCAAATTCTAGTGTATATATTTCTTAAATAATACGATAACAATTTAAAAAGGCTTTCCAAATTATTAATTTGAGTAGCCTTTTACAGTAAACAAAAAATCTTGAGTTGGCCCAGTGCGCATCATCACACCATGTCAATCTCAAGATTTTTATGAATCCACTAAATTATGACTTATTCAGGATCCTTTATTCATTAAATTCGTACAGCATTTCCTTTATCATCAAATGAATAATTCGTGCCATGACTACCATCTAAGTTAGATTGTTTTGTTTGAATACCCGTTACTTCATCAAAATGTTGCAAATAACCATCAATTGAAATAAATCCTTTCACACTTTGATAATTCTTATCAGCATAGTACCAGTTATCTTGGTAGTAGTAATAATCATTTTTTACAGCTGCACCTTCAGTACCATTAAAATAATAAGATAGCTGAGTATTTGGATCAGTGACAATACCATCTTTAACTTGTTCACCATTCGCATCAAAATACTTTAATTGATTATTTTGCGTGATAAAGCCTTTAACCGCTTTTCCATTATCATCAAGATATAACCATTGACCATTAGACTTTCTCTGATATTGGTTACGTAGCATCACACCATCATTACCGAAAGTATAAACTTCACCATCAATCGTTTGTACACCAGTTACAATATGCCCATCAGTAGGATCAGTGTACAATGTCTGTCCATCAATATTGAGGAAGTTGCCTTTACTCTGATGACCATCTTGATAAAAATACTTATTCATGCCATCAATCGTTCTCATACCAGTTACGGCAACACCATTAGCGTCAAAATAGAACCATTGGCCGTCCTCATTTTGCATATAGCGCTGTGTTACAAGATTACCATTACCTGATTGTAGATAATAAGCACGTCCTTTATCATCACTAATCATTTCGCCTTTAACTTGTACGCCATTTTGATCGAAATATTGCTTATGCCCATCAATGGTAGCAAAACCGTCATCTAGCATATTACCAGCATCATCAAAATAGTAGGCAATGCCATCTTGATCAACAATATATTGACTAAATACTTGTTGCCCATTCTTACCAAAATAAATCGTTGATCCATCTTCTTTTTGTAAGAAACTCTGAACCAATTCAATACCGTTTGGTAAAAAGAAGTAATTATGATTCTTAATATTTTGTAAGCCTGTAACTAGGTGTCCAGTATTATCAAAGTAATAATAATTACCATTATCATCTTGTACAAAGGCATTTTGCGCTCTATAACCGCTTAATGTGTAATAGATAATGCCTTTATTGTCATGCGTAAATCCTGTTGATGATAGATCATCTGTTAATTGTTTAGGCAAAAAGTTACCACTACTATCATTAGATGTTACCTTGTAATATGCATTAGAACCACTATCTTTCAAGACGTAGCCTTCACCCTTACCTTGAATATTAGAACCATTAAAGTATTTAGCTGACCATTCTTTGATTTTAACAGTTGGATCAATTGGTACGCCTGTTGAAATCTGTGCTGTTTTAAATAATGATGGATAAAGTGTTCGTAGTTGATCTAAGAAAGCACCACCATAACGGGCTTGATACTCACCACCACCACGGCTTTGGACAACATATAGGGCATTATCTATATCTGAGTTCGCATCATCATCCCCGAAGGAATTTGTCCGCGTTACTGTCGCTAATTCTTGTTCAGGCAAATTATAAATTTGATCTGGAACCCAATCAGCAATAGCTTGAATGCCACTTGTATGCAACGCTTTAATAGCATCACGTAATTGCTCATCAGTACCATACTTAGTTGGCGTTTTATAACCTACATCATAACGGTCAGTAAACGCATAGCCATTTTGAATGATTGAATCTAAGAAACTCGTATCCGTGCTTGAACGGTATTGTGGTGCTAATTGGAAACTTGTGATACCCCACTGTTTAAACAAGTCACCATTCTGTGCAATCACAGCGTTTGTAAACTCATTTTCCTGTGTGGCAAATGCTTGGAAATTAGAAAATCCTTCGTAAATCACTTGTGAGTCCAAGCCGGCATTGGAATGGAATACTTTACCATCAGTGCTTGCTGTTTGATCTGATGCTGTACGAGCATCTTGATTGGCATCAGCTCCTAAAGGCACCCATACAGATAAGAATCCTGAAACTTGCGGATTCTGTACACCGTAAACATCTCGGGATCCAAAAATCAAATCACCGTTGCCATCGGTATAACGTATTGGTGCACCATTATCGGTATCATAGTAATTCAAGCCAGATTCAGTGGTAGAAAGCAAGGCGCGATACGCTTGATTCTTATGCGCTGCACCCATATGCAAAATCACATTTTCACCAGTATTAAGTTTCACATCTTTATTATTGCTAACAATTGTACCGATACCCTCATTGCGTGTCTCTGAAGTACCATTATCAGCGCTAGTCATTGCGCCTTTGCCGTAGCGAACACTTGTTAGAATATCATGCTGATCAACCGACATTGACTGACCACCTGCAACATATTTAACGCGCGCTTTAAGTAACGTATTAATCGCATCAAAATATGGCGACTTTGTTGCCATGTACTGACCATCATCGGTATATAAATCACCATAATAAACACGTGGTACAGTATCTTTATTCGTTAATAACATAGCATAGGCACTAGCCATGTTATATTGTGTATACTTTTTATCAGCTAGTTTTTGATCTTCATTATAAATCTTGAAAGCTGCAGCGAGTTGCTCTTCAGTTGGTGCTAAGCTATTTTTAACATCAGGATACAAATCAGAAACGATTTGCGCAATAACTGTCTGCACCTCACTATCATGTGCTCGTACAAAACTATAATTTGGTATCGCCTCATTTTCAGTATGATCATCCTTACGATTAACCATATAATAATCAACAAAGCGTTGCATCGTGCCACGAATATCAGATGACTTTGTTAGCGACCAAATCAGTTGTGTATGCAAATAATCATCCATTGTTAACTGATTGTTTCCCTTATCGGAAACATACAATGGGTCATTGTGACTCCAGTCTTCTAAAATAGAAAGATGTTGATTAGCTGTTGCATCATTTTTATCTACGCCATAAGCTAACTTAAAATAGTCAGCAGCAATTTGGAGTAAATCAGCATCAACATTATCCACTGCATCTACTCGGATACCGTCAAAATTAGCTGTATCGTCATTGGCTGTTATTGAGCCAAAGTTCATTAAGTAGTGTAACCAATTCAATTGTTCTGCTTGAACAACAGGATTAGAATTATCAACATCGTTAGCTAACAATAGCTCGAAGCCACCTTTAGAATTATCTAAATTATAGGCTTGTGTGCCTGTCTGATTTGTTGGTGTACGATTAAGCAATCTAAAATTAGAATTAGCATCTGGTGTTAATGGGCTATTCACATATGTCAATGCACCATTTTGCAAATGGTCATTCTTAGGATCTTCACTGCTTTGATTCCATTGTGGTTGCGTCACAACAAAAGCTGAGATTGCTTCTTTTAACCAGTCGACACTCTTTTTCAAACTAATCTTAGTTTCGATTGATTTCTGAACATAATTTGCAGCTTCATTTAATGAAACTTGATCATCTGTTGTCTTAAATTGGTTATCATTACTAACCAATTTCATGTCTGACATATAATTCAAATAGTTAACTTGTGTTTGTTTATCCGGCCACCAAACGGATAGAATTGGTCGGAAATCATCTGCTTTAGATGCTTCCCAATGTGTCCCATCACGTAAAATATCAGTGGGACGGTACCATGATGTGGCCGTTAAGTAACCATCAACATTTTCAAAATCTGCTTTATCTGTACTATGCGCAGCATTGTGCTGTGTATAATCAGTATTTTGTGACACTAGGCCCTCTTTTATTTGTGAAGTATTTGCTGAAACTTCTTGCCCAGTAGCCTTATCAAAGTACAGTACTTTACCGTCAAATACACCTGAAAAGCCTTTCTTAATTTGACCAAGGCTATCAAAATAGTAATTGTGACCGTCAATAGTTTTCAAACCAATGGCTGCCTTACCTGTTTCATCTAGATAGTAAGTGGCACCATTGGTGTCTTGATAGAATTGATCTGTTACTTGTTCACCTGTGGTATTGAAAACCGCAACTTGATTATCAATACGCTGAACACCAGTGACAGCATCACCTGAATCTGGATCAAGATAATAATTCTTGCCTGCAACTGTGACAAGTTTCCCCTTAACTTGTACGCCGTTGTTATCAAAATATTGCGTATGATTATCAATTTTTGTTAAACCTTTAGCATTTTCACCATTACTAAATGCATAAGACCATTGACCATCATTTTCGACATATTTACCGTTAGTGGTTTTAGTCTGAACTTGATTGTCTGAAACTATATTCGCTGTTTTTGACTCTGACGTCACAGCCTGTTCTTTATCAGTGACACTATCTTTTGCGACTGGGGATGCTGCGTTTTGCTTATCAGCATCGGATACTTGCTTATCGCTCGTATCTTGTGCTGGTGACACAATAGCGTTTTGTGTTGCCTTTTCTAATTGTGACACATCTTTCTTTGTTACTTGATTCGAATCATTTGTTTGAGTTTTTTCTTCACCCTTAGGTGTCGTGACCGGTTCAGCAGTATCTGTTTTCTCTGTTGTAACATTTACAGCTTTATCTGACACTGTGTTATCTTGTTCTTGATTTGCTTTTACACTGATACTAGGTGTTACTGTTGCATCATCAGCGAATGCACTCTGCAAAGGTACACTCGCCATCGCTAGTGCCATGACCATCGCGGCACTTCCACCAATAACCCAACTCTTACCAGCTTTGTAAAGTTTCTTGCGTAAAACTCTCTCTCCAAATGACATATATGACTCTCCTCATAGTATTTGTGGTCTAGTCCACTTAGATAGTATACCCCATGATCTTGTTCAAAGCATAACATTTCATCATATTTTCATTAATAATTTAATTTTACTCAAAATTATCAGGAGATAACAATTTTTGTAAATAATATATGAATGGATTTATTATTAATTTTACATTAGTTTTTAATCATCAATTTTTTATTAAATAATTAGAGTACTGTATATGTCTTTGACTATTTTAGGAATTCATTATTTCCTCTCGAATTAACATTACGGAAGCTCGTTTTATTTAAGCCACACGCTATTCCAAAGTGCAATACCGTACAGTTAGAAATACAAAAAACCAGTACTTAATGTACTGGTTTTTTCATTCATACCATCTTAAACAAAATTGCTAACAATGCCTAATACAATAATAGTTAATATCACACCAAACGATTTGAGATCCACCTTTTCCCGTAAAAAGAATCCCGATAATATAATGCTAAATAACGATGTCATGTTGAGAAATACCCATGCAATACTTGATGTTTGACTAGAGGTTGCTAACGTAAAAGTTAGTTGGGCTACTAGTGTCAATACTGCACGTGTACCATATAACATCATAACTCGGCTCCCCACCTGTTCCCGTATCATATTGGCTTGATGACGTTGGCGCAAAAAAGCTGTGAGTGTTATTAAAAATCGCAAATAAATCGTTAAAATCGTAAAAGTAATCAACGCCTCTGGCGTTTTGATATCCGCAACCAACACTGGCGATAATGCGGCCTGAAGAATTAAAAACGGACCAATTAGCCAAAAATTTTTAATCAAAATTTTAGTACTGCTATTATTTGTCCTCGCTGGTAACAAAAACAGTCCGATAACCAATATTGTAGACACAACGGAAATAAAATATGAATGCCAATTAAAATAACACGTTGTAATAAAGATAGCGATTGGAATCACAAAGTCTGTCAACTTGCTTAATAGCACGGAATCCATAACTGTTACTTGCCTAAACAAGGCACTATAGCCAAATGCCACAGCTTGAACGAGACTAGCATAAATAATGATACGCACTAATAACCACGGTGTTATGTTTAAAGCCAAACGATGTTGCATCGTCATGATTATCAAAACAACAGTTACTAATAACATACTTAATAAATTATTGAAAAAGTTGACGGTGAACACTGAACTTTTACGATATCCCATCTGATAACGATCAATAACGGTGATAATACCTCGCGATAGCGCTGATAGAATTGAAAATATGACGACATATAATGTGCTAATCACCATCGCAATCTACCATTTTTAAACACATTATCCCAAACTAACTGATTCATTGATATCCCCTACTTTTCTGATTGTACTATGCATATAAACACTTCTATCATCATAAATAGTTACAGTTAAAATGTACATACTTTTGTGAAATATTATAATTAAAAAGAGATCATTCGGTAACATTACCGAATGATCCCTCTCATGTATTGAAATATACAGATAAAAAGTAAGCTATCCATTAACTGAATCGTCATAGTCATAATCTATTCCAATAAGAAAATCACTGTAACTGCTAACTGTCTTTTTGAATAAATAATCACTATTTAATCATCTCGCCGTCGTTGATCATAAACCGATTCATCTTGGTGTCGTTTTTTGAACCATTCTTCGGCTTGATGTGTTGCAATTGAAATTGAACGCTGATCATTATAGCCATCTTCTTTCAAAGCATTCGCAATTTCAATTGCTTTGTTTCTTACAACTGGTTTCAGATTTTTAAGTGATGGTGGAAAATCATCTTTTGTCCATGGCATTATTTTTACCTCCTCATTTATATGCATTAACCGCATTAATTGTTACCTATGTTTTAATCTGTTTCATCTACTTTTTCAAAAGAATTGCTCATAATAACAATAAAAAGCATGTTTACCGGTCAACACATCGATAATCATGCTTTTATTGTTACTTTAAATTAAATCCTTGTTGCTTGGCATATGTCGTAAAATCAGCTAAATTTTGATCAGCTAATAACGATGCCCTATTGTTACTAGTCCAGGTCCGTTCTAATTCGCGTTTCTTATAATAATCTTTCATCGTTTCGTTATATAACGCAACTGTTTTTCCAATTGTACTTGTTGATACGTATCTTTCATCCAAAAACCAGATAATGGTAGCTTAGGTTTAATGCCAGGATTTTGATCAGGGTAACCCAATGAAAAGCCCATTACCGGTTTAACATAGCGTGGCAAATTTAAATGTGCCTGATAAAGTTCAAGTGCACGATTAGTACCGGCCATCGTCACGGTTCCAATCCCCATTGATTCTGCAGCAACCTGTGCTCGACCTAGGGCAATACCAGCACTAATAATTGCACCTTCTAGCATTGAATAATAACTCAATTTATCTTCAGCTTTTTGTCTTTCTTCTGCATTCAATCCTATTAATATTTTATTATAATCAATGACAACGACGAAAAAACGCTTTGCCGTTGCAATATAATGCATTTTAACAGCATCCGTAATCGCTTGTTTCAGTGATTGTTGTGTTATTTCAATAAAAGTAACAGGTTGAAAATTACCCATGTTGGGACCAGCAACAGCAGCTGACAGAATTGTTGCTATTTGTTCATCTGTAATGACTTGATCAGTAAAAGCTCTGATTGACATATGTTGTTTTAATATATTTAAGGTTTCATTTTCCATTTTATACTCCCAAAATACACATAGTACTGACGTTGTGTATTGTATGATGCTTACGCCATTAAATATAGAGATAAAAAGGCACTACTCAGATAGTGTCTTTTGTTTTGCAGATAGTTGTTGTTGAATCTGTTTTGACGTTTGTTGCCATGTCGTCGTTTTAATGAGCTCACCTTGCATGATTACTCTACCGCGTTCTGCTGTATAATCACAAGTAATGAGTGTCACTATTTTTTCCCGCTAACTGGATACGTTACCGCAACATCAGTTGGTTGAACCGTCTTGACTGTTGTGCAACAATAAGTATACACGTGACTTAAGTCCGTCAAATAAATCTTTTGGCCAACTTTACCTTTATAGTAAATGGGAGAAAATAACAAATCTTTATAGCTTTTGCCTTGCACAAAATGACTAGCCAAAGCATAATTACCACTACCCATTTTTTGATTTTGATATAAGGTACCCGCACCTAACGACAAATTACGATCTGTTGTACCTTTAGCTATCGGTAAATTCACACCAATTTCAGGAACAGCTACTAGGCCAATATATTGTGTATCCTTAGCGCTGGTACGTGCTGCTAAAATCTGTTGTGGTGTTAAAGCATGCACTTTTGACCAATTAAAGTTCTTTTGTTTCGTTTTTTCTTTTTTAGCAGTGGCTACTGATTTCGTGGTTAACTGCGGTTGATAATGCTTTACTGTAAAGTAAGCAATTTGTCGGTTGAAAATAAGTACCAATGATAGTACGAGTAACAAAATAATTGATAACCAAAACAAACTCGTTTTTAATTTTGAATTTTTAGTTTTTTCTTAAGCATCGGCATATATTTACTTTCTATATCGTTTAACTGCGGCGTATACAGTCAGCGTTGATGCTAATTTAGTTAAATAATGCTAAATAACTCGCATATCCTTCAGTAGCCAACTGATCTTTTGGAATAAATTTTAAAGCTGCTGAATTGATACAATATCTCAAGCCGCCTTTATCTTTTGGCCCATCATCAAAGACATGCCCCAAATGAGATTGTGCTTCTGTTGATTTAACTTCTGTACGAACCATGCCAAAGCTGGTATCTTCATTTTCTTTTATATGGTGCGCGCTAATTGGCTGTGTAAATGATGGCCAGCCACAACCTGCATCATATTTATCCGTGGAACTAAATAATGGCTCACCACTAACCACATCTACAAAAATACCATCTTCCCACCAATTATCATACATGCCAGTAAAAGGTCGTTCAGTAGCACCTTCTTGCGTAACTGCATAAGCTTCTGCACTTAATTCGTCTCGCAATGTTTCTTTATCATATTTTGCCACATTATCACACTTTCTTGTCAGCCCAATACTTCTTTTGATAGGCTTTTCTTGGTCGCATCATAGCAGCCTCACGAATTGGATCTTTCTTATAAAAATCTTGATGATATTCTTCAGCTTCATAGAAAGGTTGTGCTGGTTCAATCTGAGTAACGATTGGATCTTCAAATCGCTTCGATGCTTCAAGCGCCAATTTCGATTGTTCCGCAATGCTTTTTTGGTATTCGTCGGCTACGAATATTACAGGTCGATAATTATCACCACGATCTGCAAATTGCCCCATGGCATCGGTCGGATCAGCAACCATCCAATAAAGTGATACTAATTCCTGATAGGAAATATACGCATCATCAAACCAAATTTTTACAGCTTCTGTATGACCGGTTGTATGTGAACTAACCGCTTCATAGGTTGGATTAACCGTATGACCACCTGTATAACCAGATCTCACTTTCAAAATGCCTGGTAATGAATCAAAAGGCTCTACCATACACCAAAAGCATCCACCGGCAAAAATTGCTGTTTTTCTGTCATAAGCTTACACCTCAATTTATACTTTTTTCATCACTTACTAATAGTAAATTATACAGCTTTATCAATCTTAATGTTGTTAAATGCCTCACGTAACGCTTGATCATGAGCATAGATATACAGCCCTTTCCGTCCTCGTTTTAGCAGAACGTTCAAGGCATTTAACATAATGCGTTGCTTATCCTTTTCATTAAAGCAGTGCCCTTTGGTTACCCTAAACGCCGCCTTATCTTGATACCTATCCGATGTAACGATAATCTTTTGCTTATTTTTATCATAGGTTATCCCTGGACCGATAATGACTCCCGCATAATTCAAATCAAATCCTTGAATGGTATAAATTGATCCCACTTCGTGAATAGTTTCCGGTCTTAAAGCCCATGGCTCTGTTCCGACATTGAGTTGATCCCATGGTAACTTAAAATCAGCAGTCGAAACATACCATTTACCCTTACCAACTGTATAGGAATAATCAGTTGTCGCCAACATTCTGGATAGGCCATTACTAGTATTTCGTCTTTGAATTGCTTCATAAAGTTTTGCCGCACTATTATAAATCCGAAAATCAAATGTGTCTGTTTGAACATGTGGGACTATCATGCGATTCATTGTTAATGTGTTAATCCAAGACGTAACATCCTGGTACTTATCTTGTATTCGATACTGCTTTTTTAACGTCATCGTTTCATGCGTATACTGCGATAAAATATGATTCAAGTCCTCATCATACCACTGACTTTTAAACTTTAAAACTTGATGACTATCAAAAATCAAAATTACAATTTTAGCATGTTTAATAATTTCAATTAACTGATTTTCCTGATGAAATTGATTGTAATTATCCGATTCAGTTAGCAATAAATGCGCTTCATCAATGAATACAACATCGCATAGTTGGTCCAACTTATCCATTTGGTTAATAAACGGCGTTGGCTTCATAAAGTATTTTTTCTTTAGAATAGCTGATGTCTCTGATAGTTTACGATATATCTTAAGCATCTCTGCATGGTTTACTAATAAGCGATTTTCTGTTCTAAACAAGTCTGATTTTGAAGAATTTAACGCAAATGCTTGTAATTGCAAAAAAGCTTCAAACAGCACAACGCTTTTGCCTGTCCCGGCATCACCCTTAATCGTTAAAATAGCATGCTGTCGATTAATATTTTTCTGTATAAAATCCATTATGCGCTGTATAACTTGTTCTTGTTCATGCGAATAGCTATCACCGCTTTCTAATAAAAAGTTACCAATACCTTGTTCATCTAGACTCAAAATAATTCATCCTTTAGATCATGATATCTTTAGCATAACAAAACAACCACAAATCTGTAGTCCGAAAGTTGTGGTTGCTTTTTATTCTAATGATTGAAACACTCATCTACTTTTTGCCAATTAACAATATGCCAAAATGCCTCAATATATTCAGGTCGTCGATTTTGATACTTCAAGTAATAGGCATGTTCCCAAACATCCAACCCAAGCAATGGTTTCTTGCCAGACATAATAGGTGAATCTTGGTTCGCTGTTGTCATAATTTCCAACTCATTCTCTTGATTTTTAACCAACCATGCCCATCCAGAACCAAACACGCCCGTTGCCTTCTGGGTAAATTCTGATTTGAATTGGTTAAAATCTCCCCATTTTTGATCAATAGCCTGAGCTAAGTCCGTTGGAATTTTTTGGTCAAAATCAGGTGTTAGCAACTCCCAAAACAA
This sequence comes from Leuconostoc fallax KCTC 3537, assembly GCF_000165675.1. Lineage (GTDB taxonomy): Bacteria > Bacillota > Bacilli > Lactobacillales > Lactobacillaceae > Leuconostoc_B > Leuconostoc_B fallax. The sequence goes on from NZ_AEIZ01000008.1 coordinate 62,488, forward strand.
ACTGTGGTTGGCATGACCACCGCCTTGATTACGTACTGGCGTTTGTAATGCTTCTGGAAGTTCGTGAATTTTTGTTAATAGCTTTTCCAAAGACCATTCCGAGAATTCAGGATAGTCTTTCAAAGCATTATTCAGGTTATTCACATAAGTCTGATGATGCCTATCATGGTGTACTGTCATCGTTTTGGCATCAATATAAGGTTCTAACGCATTCGCCTCGTAAGGTAATGCTGGTGTTGTAAATGTCATTTACTACTCCTTTCTAAATCAAACCAATAGAACGCTTTCACTATGTTTACCTTATCATTTATCCATTTTGACTGTCAATTAACTCGCTCACAACATGCCACCTCAATAAAAAGAACCGCAAAATATACTTTACGGTTCTTCACATGTTTAGTTTTTAAAAGAATGAATTGGTGCCGGAATGTGTCCGCCACGGTTAACAAAATCAGCACTTGATTTGTTTATGACTGGCATTACTGGAGACGTTCCTAGCAAGCCACCATAATCAACCATTTCCCCAACGCTTTTACCAACCGCTGGTAAAATACGTACAGCCGTCGTTTTATTATTTTGAACACCAATTGCTGCTTCATCAGCAATCATAGCACTAATTGTAGTTGCTGGTGTATCACCTGGAATTGCAATCATATCTAAACCAACTGAGCAAACAGAAGTCATCGCCTCCAATTTAGATAATGATAATGTGCCTTCTTGTGCTGCATCAATCATACCAGCATCTTCGGATAACGGAATAAATGCACCAGATAAGCCACCCACTCGTTGTGATGCCATAACGCCGCCCTTTTTCACAGCGTCATTCAAAAGCATCAAAGCAGCAGTTGTCCCATGCGTGCCGACCTGTTCAAGGCCGATTTCTTCCAACACTTCAGCAACCGAGTCACCACGCGCAGGTGTTGGTGCCAAACTAAGGTCTACAATACCAAATTCAACACCGAGACGCTCTGCTGCTAGTGCACCAACCATTTGACCAACACGAGTAATTTTGAAAGCTGTCTTCTTAATTGTTTCAGAGACGATATGAATGGGTTGTTGCTTCACCTTTTCTAAAGTGCGTTTCACAACACCAGGACCAGAAACACCAACATTAATCACAACATCTGGCTCACTAACACCATGAAAAGCACCCGCCATAAATGGATTGTCTTCCACAGCGTTGGCAAAAACAACCAACTTAGCCGTTGCAGTATTCGATAAAGTTGATACTTCCGTTATTGTTTCACCCATTAATTTAATGGCATCTAAATTAATACCTGCTTTAGTTGAGCCAATATTAATGGACGACATGACTAAATCTGTTTCTGTCAAGGCTTTTGGAATAGAATGAATAAGTGCTAAATCACCATTATTAAAGCCCTTTTGAACTAGTGCCGAATAGCCACCAATAAAGTCAACACCAACTGCCTTAGCCGCATCATCAAGTGCATGCGCGTAGTACAACATATCTTCCGCAGATGTATTACCAGCAATTAATGCAATGGGTGTCACACTAATACGCTTATTAGTGATGGGTATGCCATATTCACGCTCAATCTGATCAGCAACTTGCACCAAATCTTTCGCGTAATGCGTTATCTTGTTATAAATCTTCTTGGCGGCCATTTTAGGATCTGAATCTATCGTATCCAATAATGAAATACCCATTGTAATCGTCCGAATATCGAGATGTTCTTCAGCTACCATATTAATGGTTTCTTTGATCTGACTTGTATCCATGTTTTCTCCAGAAATTGTGGTTTTAGTTTTTACTATTAGACTTGTTGCATTGCCTTAAAAATCTCTTCACGTTGTGTATGAATCTCTACACCAAGTTTCTCGCCTAAAGCATTAAGATCATCTTGCAGTAAGTTAAATTGCTTATCCAATTGTGTTAAATTCACTAACATACTCATCGTAAAGATATCATCCATAATTGTTTGTGAAACATCTAGAATATTAACTTGGTGTTGTGCTAAATTAGCTGCAACACCTGCAATAATACCAGGTTTATCTTGACCTACGACAGTAACAACCGCTTTATTCATAAGTTATTCTCCGTTAAAATTTTGTATACATTACAGTATACCTTAAAATGAAATGCAAAAAGACATGTTTTCACATGCCTTTACTTCTTAACCAAAAAATCCACGTTTTTTACTTTTAGTAGCTGATTGAAATTCTTCAAGCGCCTTTTTCTGCTCTTTATTTAATTTAGTTGGCACTTCAACCTTGACACGAATAAACTGATCACCATTACCGTTACCACGCAATCGAGGTGCTCCTTTACCACGCAAACGGAAATCCGTACCGGTTTGTGTACCTGAAGGTATTTTCAACTTAACATCGCCATGGACCGTTTTAACATTAATTTCGTCACCCAATGTTGCGCTGACAAAACTAATCGGTACCTCTAGATAGACGTCTGCACCATCTCTTTCAAAACCATCTTTCGAAGCATCTACCTGGAAAACAACGAACAAATCACCTTGTGGTCCACCATTGATACCTGCTTCACCCTGCCCAGCCAGACGCATTTGTTGACCAGTTTCAACACCTGCTGGCACCGTTACAGATACTTCATGTTGCTTTGTTTGTCCATTTTCTGTCCGAGAGTACTTAATGGTTGTTTTTTACCAAAAATAGCTTCTTCAAACGTTAAGTGCATACGATATTGCAAATCTTGACCTTTTCGTGGTCGATTTGGATCAAAGCCACCGCCAAACATTTGACTAAAAATGTCACCCAAATCAGAAAAGTCACCAAAGCCACCTTGCTGGAATCCACCACCAAAACCACCTTGGCCAGCAGCTCCTGCCGGTCCAAATTGATCATATTGAGCACGTTTTTGCTCGTCACCTAATGTTTCATAGGCCTCTTGTATCTCTTTATACTTCTCTTCGGCTCCAGGCTCGTGATTTAAGTCAGGATGGTATTTTTTCGATAGCTTCCGATAAGCCTTTTTGATTTCATCTTGGCTAGCATCTTTGCCAATACCCAAGCGATCATAATATTCAGTGTTATTCACGTCCCCAACTCCTTTTTAATATGTACGTGCATCGCGTTATTTTACGCAATGCACTTATTAATTCTAAAAATTACTTTTTGTCATCTGGATTAACTTCTTCGAAGTCACCATCTACTGTATTGTCATCTTTTTTGTCAGCATCAGCATCATCAGATTGTGGTGCATTCTGTTGATATAGCTTCATAGCTAATTCGCCTGCTACCTTTGTTAATTCTTCTGACTTCGCCTTCAAATCTGTCAAATCAGCGTCTTCAGCAGTTGCAGCTTCCTTAGCCTTCTTCAAAGCATCCAAAGCTTCTTGTGTTGGCTTCTTTTCGTCATCACCCAACTTGTCACCAACTTCTTCCAAAGTCTTTTCTGTTTGGAAAATAAGTTGATCAGCTTTATTACGTGTATCAACAGCTTCCTTCTTCTTAGCATCCGCTTCTTCGTTTGCCTTAGCATCGTTCATCATCTTTTCAATTTCTTCATCTGACAAACCACCAGCTGCTTGAATTGTAATTTTTGTTCTTTTTGTGTGCCTAAGTCTTTGGCTGATACATTAACAATACCATTACGGTCAATATCAAATGTCACTTCAATTTGTGGTACACCACGAGGTGCAGCAGGAATATCTGCTAATTGGAAACGTCCCAATGTCTTATTATCGGTAGCCATTGAACGCTCACCTTGTAGCACATGGATATCAACAGCCGGTTGATTATCAGCAGCTGTTGAGAACACTTGTGACTTAGATGTTGGAATTGTTGTGTTACGATCAATTAACTTAGTAAACACGCCACCCATTGTTTCAATACCTAATGATAATGGTGTCACATCAAGCAATACGACATCCTTAACGTCACCAGTAATGACACCACCTTGAACAGCAGCACCAAGCGCAACGGCTTCATCAGGGTTAATTGAATGATTTGGTTCTTTACCTGTTAACTTCTTAACAGATTCTTGAACAGCAGGAATACGTGTTGAACCACCATTCAAAATCACTTGATCAATATCGTTCATTGTCAAGCCAGCATCTTTCAAAGCGTTCTTAACAGGTTCTTCAGCACGCTTGATCAAATCTGCTGTTAGTTCATTAAACTTAGCACGTGTTAATGATGTTTGCAAGTGCAATGGCCCATTAGCACCAGAGGCAATAAATGGTAGATCGATTTGCGCTTCGTTAGCAGATGACAAAGTCTTCTTGGCAGACTCTGCAGCATCTTTCAAACGCTGTAATGCCAACTTATCATCCTTCAAGTCAATACCATTTTCTGACTTGAATTGGCTAGCCAAATAATCAATAACCTTATCATCGAAATCGTCACCACCAAGATGTGTGTCACCGTTTGTTGACAAAACTTCGAAAACGCCATCTCCTAATTCAAGAATTGAAACATCAAATGTTCCACCACCCAAATCATAAACTAAGATTTTTTCATCTTTGTCAATTTTGTCTAAACCATATGCCAAGGCTGCAGCAGTAGGTTCGTTAATAATACGTTCTACTTCTAACCCAGCAATCTTACCTGCATCCTTAGTTGCTTGACGTTGCGCGTCATTGAAGTACGCAGGAACTGTGATAACTGCCTTGTCAACTTTTTCGCCCAAGTAATCTTCAGCATATCCTTTGATATATTGCAAAATCATCGCTGAAATTTCTTGCGGTGTATAGTCTTTACCATTGGCATTAACCTTATAACCAGCTTCACCCATATGAGATTTGATTGAAATAATTGTGTCTGGGTTTGTGATTGCTTGACGCTTAGCTACATCACCAACTTGACTTTCGCCATTCTTAAATGAAACCACAGAAGGTGTTGTACGGCCACCATCTGGGTTTGTAATAATCTTTGGGCTACCACCTTCCAATACGGCAACAGCTGAATTGGTTGTTCCTAAATCAATACCAATAATTTTTGACATGTTGATACTTCCTTTTCTAAATAGTTTAATCAATTTTGCTTTTTAATGAGTGGTACGTTAATAACGTTGAATCTCAAGATACTTAATACTTACTGACTAACTGCAACCATTGCTGGTCTCAAAACTCGGTCGTGTAACATATAGCCCTTCTGCAGAACTTGTGCAATTTTATCTGACTCTAAGTCAGATTCAACACTTTGAATGGCTTGATGTTTTGTTGGATCAAACGATTCACCAACAGTACCAATCGCTTCAATACCACGATCCTTCAATGCTTGTTTCAAAGTATTTAGCGTAATTTCTACGCCTTTCTTAATTTGTTGTGCAACTTCATCTTCAGCGTTAACATCTAAAGCACGCTCCAGATTATCAACGGCAGGTAAAATAGCCGCTGCTAATTTTTGACCGTCGTATTTAAGTAATGCCTGTGTTTCACGTGCGTTCCGTTGCTGAATATTTTGTATCTCAGCTTGCAAACGTAATTCTTTATCTTCAAGATTTTTGTTTGCTTTTTCAAGTTCAGTTATCTTCTCTTGTAATGGATCTACTTCAGATGTTTCTTCAGATTCATTTTTAACTTCATCAACAGATGATGTTTCTTCAATGATTTCTTCGTCTTTTTGATTTTCTTTTTGAATGTCTTCTTGTTTTTGCGTCACAGCAAGTGACCTCCTATATATATTCAATCATTTTCTGACTAAGCGCTTCACCAAATGTATCCATCAATAAAATATTACGTGCATATGGCATACGAATAGGTCCCAAAAGGGCAATTAAGCCATGAGAATTATTTGGCATAGTATAACGTCTCGTCAATAAGGTAAATGGTGCTAATAATGGTTCGCCTATTTCTTGGCTAATTTTAATCGTTACATTATCTCCAGATGTATTTGCGATACGTCTAATTGATGATGGATCGCTTAAAAATTCCAAAAGACGCTTAATATCTTTAGAGTCAGCGTGTTCGCTAAAATCCAAGACATTTAATCGGCCACCAATATGGACATGATCAACTACTGAACGTGCCAGTACATCTCCAAATAACTGTAGAAAAGCAGCCGGTGTTTGAATTAATCGCGACAATTGTGTTGGTAATTCATCGGATTGCATTAATTTCAAGACATAGTGTACTGGTTGTCCAACAATTTGATTATTAATGTAATACACCATATCATCCAAAGACGATATCGATAGCTCACGCGGCAACTTAAATGTTTGGCTTGTTACCTTGCCATCATTCGTTACAAGAACAGCAATTAACTGATGTCCCTCTAATGGTACCAAACGAAAGCCAGAAACTTTCAAATCATGTCGCTGCGGTTTTAAGATGATTGCTGTGCTATCAGTCAAGGTTGATAAAGTACGTGCACATTCATCCAATAAATCATCCATTTCATGGAAATTGCCACGAAACGACTGAATCACAGCATTGACATCTTGCTCAGTCGCATAACGTCTCACCATTAAATGATCTAAGTAGTAGCGATACCCAATATGCGAAGGCATACGTCCAGAAGATGTATGCGCTTTTTTAATGAGACTTTCTGACTCTAGTACCGCCATTTCATTACGAATCGTTGCAGAGCTCACTTTCATATTGAGTTGACTTTGCAAGGTTTTCGATCCAACAGCATGTGCAGTTTGTGTGTATTCATAAATGATCGCATTTAATATTAATTTTTGTCGTTCTGTTAACATTCCACACACCTTTTTAGCACTCTTAAGTTCTAACTGCTAACAAATATTATGATACACTATTCTAGAAAAATTGCAACCCTTTTTAGCACTCTTTTATTAGAATGCTAAAAAAGATTAAGCCATCTCTTGCTTAATCTTTTTAAAGTATGTTCGTGTAACAATTTCATCTTGTTGAAGCTGTTGGATGAGTGTCTCAACATTATCAAACTTGACTTCACCACGCAAATAATGGTGCCAACGAACGCGAACAAATTCACCATATATTTCTTCATTAAAATCAAGAATGTTGATTTCAATTGTAATCGGTCGTTTTGCACCAAAAGTTACATTTCGGCCAATTGAAGCCATGCCATAACGCCAATATCCAGCGACTAAAATTTCAACCGCATAAATACCAATACCCGGCACTAACTGTTGAATTGTCGTTTCAATATTAGCTGTTGGAAAACCTAGCTCTCGCCCTCTTGCTTCACCATGAACAACCAATCCTGCTGTTTCATAAATACGGCCAAGCTGCTGATTCGCTTCATCTACATGTCCGTTGTTTAAAAGATGACGAATCTGTCGGGAACCAACTTTTTCTGTATCATGATCAACTTTATTAACAACAATCGTGTTAAACCTATTCTGAGCATAACTCGATAAATGTTGCATGTCCGCCTGGCTATTTTTAGGACCATATAAGTGATCAAAACCGGCTACAACAGTCACTGGATTCAAACGCATCAAAACATCATCGACAAAGGCTTGCGGCTTCACTCTAGCCAATTGTGAAGTAAAGTTCATCACATACATGTAATCAATGCCAATTTCTTGTAATAGTCTTAGCTTTTCCGACAATGGTGTCAAATATTGCATGGGTTGATCAAATTTTTGGAATACAACCGCCGGATGTGGCGCGTACGTCAGTATTGCACTGGGTATACCAAGTGCATCAGCTTCAGATTTGGCTTGTTGCAATACTGCTTGATGCCCCAAATGTATACCATCAAAAAATCCCATTGCCACAACTTGGGGCATGGGTTCAATGTCTTGTTTAATTGGATAATGTAAATTAATTAGTTCTGTCATCATTACTCGTTTGAAAATACATATCGTGAACGCCACAACAATTTATCATGATCAAATACATAAACCGCCTTTAACTCACTGTTAAAATACAACATCTTCGGTTCTTCATTAGCAGGCCAATCATCAATCGAAATTTTTTGGCCATTTTTTACTTTGAACCATTCATCCTGAGATAGATTATGTTGTGACCATGTAAGCACGTCTGAAATTGGGACGACTAATTGGCGTAATTCAGTATCAGATGTTGCAATAATGTCCGCCAAATCGTGTGATTGGTCAATACCAAAACCGCTACCGCTCACTCTTTTTAAATATGACATTGTAGCTGGTATTTGTAAGACATTGCCAGTATCTACAGCCAGCGTTCGAATATACGTTCCCTTGGAAACCTGCGCTACAAAGCTGAATTTCTGAACATCATCCTCAAGTGTCGTCGCCGACGTACGATGATAATCATATATCGTCGCATCACGTTGCGGGCGTTCAACACGCTCACCTGAACGTGCATACTCGTAAAGCCTTCTACCAGCCACCTTTACCGCGGAATACATAGGTGGCACTTGAATAATATTACCATTTAAGCTTGCCATAGCGTCATCAATTTGCTGCTCAGTAAACGGTTGTGTAATGCGTACTTTTTCGACAATATCACCGTCTAAATCTTCTGTTTCCGTAGAAAACCCTAAAGATATTTCGCCAATATATGTTTTAGGTCGAGTTTGCAATTCATCAATAAGTTTTGTTGCCTTACCTAATGCAATGACTAAAACACCTTCTACACTAGGATCTAAAGTCCCAGCATGTCCCACCTTTTTTGGCTAAACTTCTTTCTGATTTTAGCAACAACGTCAAAAGATGTCATACCTTTTGGTTTGTTAACTACCAGTATGCCATCAGTCGTCTGTTGCGGCTTCATAATCACTATCTCCGTTGATTTTCCAGATATTCTGTCCAGCATATACCGATCCGTACGTCATGCTCGGAACATTATTATTTGTCCAGATAACATATATGTCAATACCCTTTGGATAAGCAGCTAACATATTTTGATTTAAAGTACCTATTGTATCTCCAGCATGAAGTTGTTGTCCTGCTAGATATCGTGCCAAATGCGCAATACCAATATTTTCACCGCCAAACGTCAAAATCACTTCCTTATCATCGGCAGTTTTAATATTCAATTGTTCACTAGAGGAATTTGTAACAATTCCTGATACAGGCGCAATGATATTACCGCCAATTGGCCAAATCATAACACCATCACCCATCATTTTATTGCGAAATAGCTCTAAATTACTATTTATCAGTGGTTGCATTTGGCCTGTAGCCGGAGCAACTAATGCGATGTCGTGCGCGGTTTTTGCCATACGCAAAGGTTGCATATCACTGTGGTGCCGACTAATTGTCACTAATTTTGATTTTCGCAAACGCCTAAGCTTACGCCACCAATCCATGTTTATCTCTCCCGTAATTTATCAACATATTTTTTCAATCGTGCCATACCTTCTTTAAGGACATCATCCGAGGCAGCATAAGAAATACGAATGTAGGCTTTGGCGCTATCACTAAAACCAGAACCAGGAATCACTGCTACCTTACCTTCATTGGCTAATTTCAAGGCAAACGCATCACCATCTTCGCCTAGATCAGCTGGTAACTTAGCAAATACATAGAAGGCACCCTCTGGATTAACAACATCAAAATCTAATGCTTCAAGCTGTGCCACAATAAAATCACGTCGATGTTGGTAGATATCGCGCATTGCTAACGGCGTGTCTTGAACATCACGTAATGCAACGAGCGCAGCATCTTGAATTACCGTTGGCACAGCAAAAACTAAAGCACCGTGTACTTTTTGCATTTGTTGGATGACATCAGCTTGCGCCAGAATAAACCCAATACGGTAACCAGTCATCGCATGCGACTTAGAGAGACCATTAATATAGATCGTCTGTTCCGGTAATAATTCTGCTAATGACACATGCTCTTGGTTATAGGTTAGCACTGAATAAATTTCATCAGAAATAACCCATAGGTTTTCTTGCTTGAACACTGTTATTAACGCTTCTAACTCTTCACGAGAATATGTAACGCCGGTTGGATTAGTGGGATAGTTCATCAAAATAGCACGTACTGGGACTGTTGCATTTTTGACAGCTTCAATAATCATTTGCGGTGTTAATTTGAAATTGTTTGTGGCAGTATCAATGGTGATTCGTTCACCACGTGCTAACTTAATAGAAGAAAAATACGGACCATATGCAGGTTCCGGAATTAAAATACCATCTCCGGCATTGAGCAATGTATTAAACACCACGTTAATCGCTTCACTTACACCAGAAGTGACAATAACATTACGTTCATCTGTATAATTTAAATGATAAGTGTTATTAAAATAAGTAACGGCAGCTTCCCTTAAAACACGCTCTCCTTGACTTTCGGAATAATGCGAACGGTTCTGTTCTACTGCATTAATTGCAGCTTTCTTAATGCGTTCATCAACATCAAACCCAGGCTCTCCTAAGGTTAAGCGAACCAAATCAGGAATATCACGTACTTTTTCTTGAAAACCTAATAATTTATCAGGTGCCATGGCAGTAATATTAGAGTTAAGTAATGGCGTAAATTCTGTCATAGTTCCATCCTTTAATTTAATGACTTGTTACTATTCTAACACAAAAGCGATAATCTCTTGATTATCGCTTTTGAATTAATTTTCTTTATGCAATTTCTTAATCAGTTCTTCAATATGATTACCATATTGCACAGATGTATCACGAACAAATTTAAGTTCGGGGATTTTGTATACAGTCAAACGGCTACCTAATTCTTTACGAATTAAACCAGTTGCAGCCTCTAAACCATCTTGTGCCTTCTTAGCATCACTTGCTAAATCAGACAAAATAGAATAGTAAATTGTTGCACCTTGCAAATCACCCGTAACATCAACACTTGTAATCGTAACATCCTGAACACGTGGATCACGCACTCTTTTGAGCAGTAAATCCGTTACATCACGCTGAATTTCCTGACTCAAACGTCCTGCACGTTGTGGATTAGCCATCTTTGTACCTCCCAAACTTTATGATGATAACGCCTCAAAAAATTACTTAGGCTTTACTTCCTGCATAATATAAGCTTCGATTGTGTCGCCAACCTTAACATCATCATACTTTGCAATTGTGAATCCGAATTCGAAGCCAAACTTCACTTCCTTAACTGAATCTTTACCACGTTGCAATGAACCAAGTTCACCATCGTAAACAACAACATTGTTACGTAACAATCTCACTTTGGCATCATTTGTAATTTTACCTTCAGTGACAATAGAACCTGCAATTGTTCCAACCTTAGAGAACTTGAACAACTCACGAATTTCGGCTTGACCAATAACCTTCTCTTCATATACAGGTTCAAGTTGACCCTTCATTGCTGCTTCAACATCATCAATCGCATTATAGATAACATTGTATAGACGAATATCAACTGCTTCGTTATCAGCTTGTGATTTTGCCAATGGCGTAGGACGCACATTAAATCCAATAATGATAGCACCTGAAGCTTCAGCTAATGTAACATCGGATTCGTTAATTGCACCAGCAGCAGTGTGAATAATATCAACACGAACACCGTCAACTTCAATCTTCTTCAATGAGCCCGTCAAAGCCTCAACAGATCCTTGCACATCGGCCTTAACAATAACAGGAACCGTCTTCATCGCATTTTCAGCCATCTTATTAAACAATGTATCCAATGTTACAACAGAACCAGAATGACGTTCTTCTTCTTGCGCACGTTTTGCACGTTCTTCACCGGCTGCACGTGCCGTCTTTTCATCTTCCATTACAATGAAACGATCGCCAGCTTGTGGCACATCATTCAAACCAGTAATCTGAACAGGTGTTGCAGGTGTTGCCTCAGCAACATCTTGACCACGTTCATTTGTCATTGTACGAACACGACCATAAGTATTACCAACAACAATTGGATCTCCAACACGCATCGTACCTTGTTGAACCAATACTGTAGCCACTGGGCCACGTCCTTTATCAAGACGAGCTTCAACCACAGAACCACGCGCACGTGTGTGTGGATCAGCCTTAAGCTCCAAAACATCTGCTTGAAGTAAGACCATTTCCAAAAGTGCATCAACGTTTTGACCAAACTTAGCAGAGATCTTAACGAATATCGTATCACCACCATATTCTTCTGGTACAAGATCATAGGCCATTAATTGGTTCATCACATCATCAGGGTTCGCACCGGGCTTATCGATCTTGTTAACAGCAACGATAATTGGTGTCCCAGCTGCCTTAGCATGATTAATCGCTTCAATTGTTTGAGGCATCACACCATCATCAGCGGCAACAACCAAAATTGTAATATCAGTAATATTTGCACCACGTGCACGCATTTCAGTAAAGGCCGCGTGTCCTGGTGTGTCTAAGAATGTAATTAAGCGATCATTCAAACGCGCCTGATAAGCACCAATATGCTGTGTGATACCACCTGCTTCACCTTCAGTAACATGCGATTGACGTAAGTAATCCAACAATGTTGTTTTACCGTGATCAACGTGTCCCATAATTGTTACAACTGGTGGACGAGGTACCATCTTTGATTCATCTAAATGCGTATCTTCAAAGAATTTATCAATATCAGCAACGTCTTCTTGAATCTTTTCTTTAGATTCAATACCATAATCAGCAGCCAAAATTTCAATCGTATCCTGATCTAAGCTCTGGTTTTGGTTCGTTACAATACCTAATAAGAATAATTTCTTGATAATTTCTGCTGTATCACGATGAAGCAACTTAGATAGGTCCTGAACGTTCATACCAACGCGGTATTCAAGAACCTGTGGCAATGGTTGCTCTTTACGTTCTGTAACTGGGGCTGTTGAACGGCGCTTAGCAGCAATACGGCGTGATTTTTTAGAACCACGTGGACGGTCGTTACGACGTGGTGTTTGCTGGCCTGTACCTGTCGTATTACGCTTACGCGAGTTATTACGTGCTGAGTTATTGCCAGATGACAACGCACCACCAAAACGACCCGCACCATTGGCAGTAGTACCTTCAGGTTTAGCTGTTGTAGCTGGTTTTGTAGCAGCTGTAGGCGTTGCTGGCTTCTTCTTTGGTGCTGGCTTTTGTGCCGCACGCTTCTTTTCATTTTCTTCACGATACTGCTTAAGGCTGTTATCAGGCTTTGCAGAGTAATCGATTTGACCCTCACGTGGCTTCGTTGACCATGAACGCTTCTCGCGAACTGCCGGACGCCCCTGAGCGGGAGCTACACGTGATCCTGGACGAGCATTGTTGTTATTGCGTTGCTGTCCTCCTTGACCTTGTTGACGCGTAGCGCCACCACGTGTTTGTGATTTTGACGATGCATTTGCACCATTATTTGGACGACTAGTATTTGGACGTCCTTGACTATTGTTACTATTATTTGGGCGACCAGAACGCGCTGGGCGTGCTTGATTATTAACAGGCTTCGAACCATCTGCTAACTTTGCCGCATGGCGACGTTGTGAAGCAGGTAATTCCTTTCTTTCTGGAACTGCTTGCTTTCTTACGGGACGATTTGAGCTAGTAAGTTTATTTTTATCTTCTGCCATTTAGTTCCGCTCCTTTTCTAAAATTAATGCTTTTATTTTCCGACTAAATCCACGATCTGCTATTGCAAAGACAGAACGATTAACTCCAATTGCGTGAACCAACTGTTCGCGAGAGAAATTTTGAATTAGCGTCACACCATAAGTATTTGATTTATCAGCTAATTTTTTCCCTGGCTTTTACCGCCATCACTTGGGAAAAAAGCGACGCCGACTTTTTGCAACTTGATTGCACTTAGTGTTGGTTCTGTACCCAATACTAATTTATTAGCACGCATTGCCAATCCTAAAAGATTCAATATTTTCTGATCATTATTCTGAATCATTAGCAAAAAGTTCCCGACGTGCTTGTTGGTGATCAACATAAGCAATAAGTTCATCGTAGAATTCATCGCTCACTTTCATACTAAATGCCTTATCAAGTACCTTTTTACTTTTCGCCATTTTAGCATTGTCAACATTCAGACTAATATAAGCGCCTCTACCATTCGCTTTACTCGTTGGATCTAAGCTAATTTCACCATCTTTATTTTTAACTACTCTAACAAGATCTTTTTTAGGAAACATTTCACTTGTTACAACATCTTTACGCATTGGAATTTTACGAGGTTTCATATATAGTCCTCCTTATTACATATCCATATCAGAATTTTGGTTCTTTTCTTCTGGTTGACTGGTATCTTCACGCTCGGCTACTTTTGCTAGAAAATCTGCGGCTTCGCTTTCAGATTTAATATCAATTTTAAATCCTGTTAACCGTGCGGCTAAACGTGCATTCTGCCCCTTTTTACCAATTGCCAAAGATAATTGATTATCAGGAACGATAACTGTCACCGCATGATTATTTTCAGGATCAAAGATGACATCAACAACTTCAGATGGATTCAAAGCATTAGCAATATATTGTGCTTCGTCTTCAACCCATTCAACGATGTCCATATTTTCGCCACCAAGCTCATTGACCACCGCCTGTACACGCGTACCGCGTTGTCCCACTAAGGCACCGACTGGATCTAAATCAGAATCATGTGTATAAACCGCAATCTTAGAACGGTCTCCTGCTTCACGTGCAATACTCATAATCTCAACAGTACCATCATAAACTTCAGGGACTTCTTGTTCAAATAAGCGTTTTACCAAATCTTCGGCTGCTCTTGATACAAAAATCTGAGGTCCCTTAGGACTATTCTCAACTTTTGAAACCAAGACCTTAATACGATCATGCATCCGATAATGTTCATTTGGCATTTGATCGTTTTGTGCCATAACAGCTTCTTGATTACCAGGTAACATAACATACAAGAAACGCGCATCTTGTCGTTCAACTTCTCCAGTAATGATTTCGTCTTGATATTCGGAGAACTTCTTATAAATCGCTTCTCGACCTGCTTCACGAAGCTTTTGCATAATAACTTGCTTAGCTGTTTGAGCTGCGATTCTACCAAAATTCTTTGGTGTCACATCAAAGCGAATTTCATCACCAGCTTCATAAGCACGGTTAATGGCCAATGCCTCAGATAATGGGATTTCAATCACTTCATCTTCGAAATCTTCATCAAGCACGACTGTCTTGATTTGCTTAATGGTAATACTACCATTACGATCATTGAATGTGACATCGACATTACTTTGTGTGGCGTTAAACTGTTTCTTATAAGCTGCTGCTAAAGCTAGCTCTAAGGCATCCACAACGATTTGACGATCAATGCCACGTTCGTTTTCTAATGCATCTAGTGCATCAACTAATTCTTTACTCATTAGATTAACCTCATCAATTAAAATTGTACATCTAACGATGCTTTTGCAATTTCAGAAAATGCAAGCGTTAATGTCTCATCGTCAGTTATCAAAACGATAGCATCATCATTAATCTCACTGATCTTGCCTTGCCATTTTTTACGTCCATTTTTTGCGACAAAAAGGGAAACCAAAATATTTTCATCTGCTTCTTGAGCCCATTGATAATGCCATAATGCTTTTAACGGGCGATCTGCACCAGGTGAACTAATATCCAACATATAGGTTCCTGGAATAGGATCCGGTTCACTATTGTCTAGAAGTTCATTAATTTCTTCTGTTAATTTTGTTAGATCATTCATGGTAATAAATTCATGATCAGCTTTATCAATCAAAATTCTAAGGACGCGTTGTCCACCTTCGTTACCGAAAGTCAAATCCCATAGTATATCACCATGCTCATCGATTACCGGTTTAACTAGTTGAGCTACTGTTTGTTCGACTTTACTTGCCATATTTCACTCCTTTCATTAATTCAACGCCATATTTTCATAAAAAATGAGCCGGTCCCCCATGGACCCGCCCATTCACATAATATGCAAATTAACTATAATAATTATAACTAATTTCAATATATTATGCAACTTTATGCTGTTTTACTATCCAAATAGCGTAGCAATAACGCTGCTGAGCGACGGCCTGCTTCAACAACGAACTCATCAAATGTCACATCAGAGTGCCCATCAGCTAAGTCAGAAACACTACGTAACACGATAAACGGCGTACCAAAGCGTGTTGCAACCTGTGCAACTGCAGCCGACTCCATTTCAGCTAATAGTGCCGTTGGGAACGCTGCCTTAATTTTGTCCTTTTGACTTTGTTGAATAAATTGGTCACCAGATACAATCAGACCAGTACGGGTTGTCGTCAACGCTGTAAACTCTGTCACAACCTGTGCATCTGATTCAAAATACAATGGCTGTGCAGGTAACTGACCGTATTCATAGCCAAATGCCGTCACATCAACATCATGATAAGCTAAATGTGTCCCGATTACCTCATCCCCAATCACCAGGTTTTCATCTAGAGCGCCGGCTGATCCTGTATTCACTAATAAATCGGGTGCATAATTATTGAGAAGCATGGCAGTAGCAGCACCAGCAGCTACCTTTCCAATACCCGATTCAGTCAAAACAACATCATGATTTTTATATGTTCCTTCAATGATTTCTGAACCGCCATACTGCCTAACAGTAATATTTTCTAGAGCCGCAACTAAAGACCCTTTTTCTTCAGCCATAGGCGTAATAATACCAATTTTCATAATTAATACGTCTAGCATTATATTGCTAGACGATCCTTTCCATATTCATTAATTGATAAAAAAGAAGTAAAGATACGATAAAACAATCAAGATAATTAAAAACATAATCAGTACATTGTATCGATGCTTTAATCTTGTTTCTTTACCTTTAGTTGTTAATTTACCATCACTCCCCAACTCATAACGCCCTTTACGCGTCAAGCGCATTTCTTCCCGCGTTTCTGGCGTTACAGTTGTTACTTTTGTGGGATGACTTTTAGCATATTCTCGCTCAACAGCAACACGTTGTTTTTCACGTTGCCTTTTGCTCAGACGGTCACTATGCCGTGCGCTACGACTCATTTCTTCATCTGTCATTTAATTGCCTCTAATAAATGCCCAATACAAAAATGCAGTAATCGTTTTTTGATCATTGAGTTCACCGCGTTGAAACATAGCAAGCATCTCATCATAACTGACAGTTACCAAATCCATTGTTTCACCAACATCACGCGGTAATTGTTCATCTTCTGGGACAGGTTGCAAATCATGTGCCGTATACAAATGCATATAAGCATCTGAAAAGCCAACCGTTTCATAAAATCCCATCACTTGATGGATATCATCAGTATGCATTCTCAATTCTTCATTAAGTTCGCGTCTCACAGCATGGATTGGATCATTAATATCACGTTGGTCAAGCTTTCCAGCAGGTATTTCTAAAATAAAATCACCAATTGTTGCTCGCCATTGTCGCTCTAGAATAATATGATCACTATCTTGAAACGCTAAAACCGCGATTGCTGGAACATGCCGGACAATATCTCTCTTAGCCGTTTGGCCACTGGCCAATTGAACTGCTTGTGTTTCAATATCAAAGATTGGCCCCTCATATAATACTTTAGCATCAATCAGTGTTTCTTTTTCAGCCATTAATATGAGGCTCCTTGTGAATCAACAGGTCTCACTTGAGCTGCTTGAAGG
This sequence comes from Leuconostoc fallax KCTC 3537, assembly GCF_000165675.1. GTDB lineage: Bacteria > Bacillota > Bacilli > Lactobacillales > Lactobacillaceae > Leuconostoc_B > Leuconostoc_B fallax. The sequence continues at coordinate 79,834 of NZ_AEIZ01000008.1, forward strand.
CCCTTGTAGCCTTGAACCAAAACATAGGTGACTGCTTCACCTTGATGCAGTGATTTAAATCCCGGCATATCAATGCCATTAAAATGTACAAATATATCATCGCCACCCTCATCAGGTGTGATATAACCATAACCACGATCTTGTTGCCAAATTTTTACTTTTCCTATTTTCATATTTTAATTGTATCAAAAAACGCCACAATAGGCGTTTTCATTTTATTTACATAAATGCCAGAACCACAAAATTAACCAAAAAGAAAGCAGATACAATCAATAAAACAGGTGACACTTCTTTAAACTTTCCTAAGGTAAACTTCACAATAATAAAGAAAATAAATCCAGCTGCAATACCATACGAAATAGAGTAACTAAATGCCATAAATACGGATGTAAAGAATGCTGGCAAAGCGACTTCCAACGATTCCCAAGAAATTTTCTTGAACTCACCCATCATCATAATCCCAACTAGAATAAGTAATGGTGAAGTGGCTGCTGTTGGTACAACACCAACAAAAGGTGCAAATAAAATCATTAAGGCAAACCCAATAGCAGTCACAATATTTGCCAATCCTGTTCTTGCTCCAGCCGCAACACCAGACGCTGATTCAATAAACGTCGTCGTATTTGATGTGCCAACAATACCGGCAAAGGCTGTCGTAAATGTATCAACCAATAGTGCACGATCCATCTTAGAATTAAAACCAGTACTTGAATCAAATGCCTTTTGATCTTGCTTTGAAAAAATCCCTGTCTGATTACCAATACCAATCAAAGTACCAATTGCATCAAATAATCCTGTCAATCCCATAGCAAAAATGGTCACTAATGCTAACGACGCATGATGCCAACTATCGAATAAGCTACCCATTCCTTGTGCACCCAGTGATTGGCCAAAAACCTGCCCCAACTCACTAAATGCGTGACCAACAGAGGTACCTGCCCCAATATGCGTATTCGTAACGCCCATTGGAATACCGATTAGCGTTGTCACAATCAATGATATTAGGAAAGCACCTGGTACCCGACGCATAACTAATACAACCAAAATAATAAATCCAATAAGTGCTAACAGCGCACTTGGATGATTAAATTTTGTTAATTCTGGTGTTACGCCGCCATTTGCTAAAATACTATTAAGTGTCCCATGCGCTTCACCAGTAAAAGGCTTACCGTTCAATGTCACAATATTACCTGGATCAACAATAAAATTGATAAAACCTGCATTTTTTAAACCAATGTAGGTTACAAATAATCCAATACCACCGCCAATAGCGGCTTTTAACTCAGATGGAATCCCTTTAACAATCGCACGACGACCATGTGTTAAAGTAATGACAATATCGACAACACCCACCAAAAAGACAATGGCTAAAGCTTGCTGCCAGGTAAAACCAAAGCCAAATACAATGGTGTAGGTAAAGTAGGCTTGCATACCAATACCTGGTGCTAAAGCAAAAGGCACATTGGCAAAGAAGCCCATAAACAATGTACCAAAAACCGCAACCAGAATAGCAGCTAAAAATACCGCTTGTGTTGGCACGCCAGCCTGGCCCAAAATTTGAGGGTTTAAAAAGAAGATATAAGCCATGGATACAAATGTCGTAATACCGGCAATAATTTCACGCCGAATGGTGGTCTTATTTTCCTTTAATTGAAATAATTTTTCCATTATTTTCTCCTATACAATGCAATACTGTAACGTATTAGCTTATTGATATCTCAATACTATGGCAAATAAAAAATCGACGCACAAATGGCTATCGATCAAATAAAAACATTTATGATAGTTCCAGCATGGGTGCTGGCTAGAAACAATCGACCATTATTCGATACTATATCAGCTAAATTTTACATAGAATAGTCTAGCATTGATAGTCTTAGATAACAAGATACCGTATCCATTCAGATTAACGATGTATGACAATACGTTGATATGCTTTAGTTGTTAACGCATAAATAATCAAGTATCCGACCACTAATAATATAATCGTGACACCACTAACGGTTAGTAATAACGATAAATTATACATTGAGAATAGTGACAAAACACTTTTAAGCGCAGGCAGTGCAAACCCCAGATGAATTGTAGCACCCAATATTGGTAGCATAAAGACCAATAGCACTTGGCTATGGATGACCTGCTTTGTTTCATCTGAACTCAAGCCCACTTGTTGTAATGTCTTAAAACGCCAGCGATCAGCATAGCCTTCAGAAATCTGCTTATAGTAAATCATCAACGCTGTTGCAATTGCCATTGTCATACTGACTAATACACCAACAAAAATTAAACCACCAAATATGGCATGAAAAGTATAGCTTAAAATTGGACTTGCTGTATAACTAGCGTTATCCAACTTAAGTTGCGTTTGTAATTGTTGAGCGAACTGATAACGTTGCTTTTGGGTACCACCATACAGATTAAAGCCATTAACGCGCAACCATTTTTTGTGGATTAATCGTTTGTGCTACTTGCTGATTCGCTGTAATAATGAAAATTGGCTTAAAGATGCTATGACCGTAGTTAGCTGCTAATTTGAAGTGAGCAATTGTTTGGCTATGGTAAGTATGCCCATTAATTTTAAGTGTCTGCTGATGAAAATCATCAGCTTGTGTATAAACCAATACCTCATCATCTTTTAGTTTAAGCTTCGTCCCTTGTATTTGATTATAATCTGCTAGCGTCATTGTCGAAAGCTGTGACACACCTTTCGATATATTGGTATGACTGATATACTGATTACCACTAAAATCACCAATTATCGGCGTCGTCATACTTGCCTGATAGATGTTACCAATTTTAATATCATGTTGACGCCCTAAATGTACAATTTGTTGCTCATGTTGCAACAGTGTATCTGATTGAGATAGTGTCATAATATCTAACGGATTCCACTGCTTAATCAATTGACCTTCACCAACAAATAAACTAACAGAGGCAACCATCGTCACTAAGATAGAAGCGCATAGTAAGCAAATAGAAGCTAGACTAGCCCCATTTTGCTTCATACGAAATAACATCCCCGATACGGCAATAAAATGATTGGGGCGGTAATAAAAATGAGGTCGACTTTTAAGATATTTGAGCAATGTAATACTACCCATAATAAACAGAATATAGGTCCCCACCGTCACTAAAACCACCGCAAGCATAAACTGCAATATGGCACTCAAATTTGGTTTAGTCATAACAGATATGGCATAACCAGTACCCAATAAGGCTAATCCAAACCAACTCATCAGCCAACGATTCTTGGGTGCTTTCTCAGTAGCCTGTGATTGTCGCATTAACTGAATCGGCTTAACTTGATACAATTGATAAATATTATAAATAATCAGGCAACAAAATATCACACTAAAAAGAATACAACAACTCACGATAGCACGTACTGGTAACTGTTCCACTAAGGTATTGGATCCAAGTAAGTGCTTTAATAAAAGAAAAGATAATCTAAAAAATGTTGTCCCAGCAATAATACCCATAACTATTGTTAAGAGCCACAGTATCATCTGTTCAATGATTACAATGAACCGTAAATCATGCAGTCGTAAGCCCAACATACTATAAATCGATAAATCTTGATTTCGCTGCTTATTCAAAAAATTATTGGCATATAACATAAAAATAGCAGATAAGATAATTGTAAATACCGTGCCAATAGTGGTCACTGACCGAATAGCTTCACCCATCTCTATCGTTTTTAAACCTGTGTTATTTAGAACAGCGAAAAATGTAAAATTAACTGCCATTAATACAGTACTAGCTAGTAAAAAAGGCCCAAACTGTTGGCGATGATGTATGATACCATGCCAAGCTAATCGAATATGAATCATGATTGCATCATCTCCTCATCGTCATTACTCAGCGCTTCTAAACTGGCATTAATTTTACTCATATATGCAGTTCTTGATTGATCACCACGATATATTTCATGAAAAATTTTACCGTCTTTAATAAATAATGTGCGTTTAGCATGACTCGCTGCCTTTGCACTATGCGTGACCATTAGTATAGTTTGTCCTTGTTGATTGACAGATTCAAATATTGTTAATAAACGCTCAGTGTTGTGTGAATCGAGCGCACCAGTTGGCTCATCAGCCAATAGTAAATCTGGTTGTGTAATCAGCGCCCTAGCCGCAGCAATACGTTGCTTTTGACCACCGGATATTTCATAAGGAAAACGTTTTAAAATGCCCTCAATTTCTAGTTGCTTAGCCAAGGTAGCTAGGCGCATTTTCATATCAGGAACTGATTTTTTATCTAAGACAAGTGGCAATAAAATATTTTCTTCATTATTAAAGGTATCTAATAAATTAAAATTTTGAAAAACAAAGCCCAGATGTTCGCGACGAAATTGTGCTGCATGCTTCTCACTCAGTTGCTTTAAATTCTGATTGTTAAGTATAATTTCGCCACCTGTTGCGTTATCTAAAGTCGCAATAATATTCAGCAATGTTGTTTTGCCGGCCCCTGATTCTCCCATAATAGCGACGTATTCGCCTTCATCCACATTAAAGGAAACATCTCGTAAAGCTAAAAAGCCATTCTGTTGCGATATATCGTACTGCTTTTGTATATGCTGTAAGCTTAAAATTGTCATATTCATTCATCCCCTTCAATTCATAACTTAACTATAAAAGGTTTCCTCACACTTCACTAGTTACAGAAATGCTAGAAACCTTACAGTTTGTTATATTCAACGTATATGTTGCGTACTAAATTGGATTGCCGCTATTGTTCCTTCATGTTCTATTGATGTAATAGAAATGTTCTGCTGTAAATACCCGCTAACTTTACGCGCCATATATAAACCCATCCCCGTTGCCTTTTTATATTGACGACCATTATGACCGGTAAATCCCGATTCAAATATTCGTGGTAAATCAGCTGCCGCAATCCCCACACCAGTATCGATCACTTTAAGCGTCTTAACTTGCCAACTTATTGTTATTTCACTATCATTTTTAGAATATTTAATTGCATTAAAGATGATTTGGTCCAAAACGAATGTTAACCACTTTTCATCCGTCAAAATTTGAACTGAAGCTATTTTAACGTTTACCGATATATTTTTGGCAATAAAAATGTCGCATAACGTTGCACGACGTCATTAACAATACGTTTCAAATCGAACCATCCAAACTCAAGGTCATGATTAAAGTCAGATAGGCGCTCATAATTTAATAACAATTCTAATTGTCGTTCAATGAGTAGGACTTGTTGTCGAACCGCATGATTTGATAACAACATTTGTGAATCGGCTTGTATTTTTAAAGCTGTTAATGGCGTTTTTATGGCATGACTCCACGTCATTAAGTAATCTTGATGTTCTCGAATACTTTGATACGCATCGTTTTTTGTCGTATCACTTTTATCTTTAAACTGATGTATAACATCAATATAACTGTTTTCTACCATATTATTGGCATGATAAATATCTGGAGATACACCAGATAAATAAGATTGACATTGCTTAATTTGTTGATGCTCCTGATAAACACGGTATAAGACTAGCACTATAACTGGTAACCATGTCAAACGTGTTAAGTCCCAGCACAATTGCATGGGTAGTGCGTACAATGCGCACAATAATGCAATCAACAATAATAAGGCAATATAAAAAATAATAAATAACCGTTGATCCCAAAATAAACGCGCAATGTATAAATATTTTTGTTTAAATGTCATTTACTAAACGATAGCCCTTCCCACGTTCTGTGACGATATTTTCTCTTAATCCAAGCTGAGCTAATTTATCACGCAAGCGACTCATATTGACCATCAAAATATTTTGATCTATAAACGCGCCATTTTGCCAAATTAATTCTAATAGTTGCTGTTTTGAAACAGTTTGTGGCATATTAATAATCAACAATTTTAATATCATACTTTCCGTGGCTGTTAACTTTACCTGCTGGGACGCATTACCCAATATATTTGTCATTGCATTAAGTTGATAGTCCCCAAATTGAATACCTTGCGGTATCGTTGAATAATCAACTGTTCGCCGTAGCAAAGCCTGCATCTTAGCTAACAGAACATTCATGCTAAAGGGTTTCACAATGTAGTCATCAGCGCCAGTCTTGATAGCAATGACTAAATTAGGATCCATAGCAGAAGCTGAAATAAAAATAATTGGCACTTTGGATTTTGTACGAATACACTCTGTCCAATAAAAGCCATCATAAGTAGGTAAATTAATGTCCATCAAAATAAGCGCTGGTGTTGCCTGCCAACATTCTTGAGCAACATGTTGCCAATCTTGCACTTGGATAATATCGTACTGCCATTTGCTAAGTCCCTGACTCAATGCCAATAGCAAATCTTTATCATCTTCTACAATCATAATTTTGATCATCATCGACTCCTTAGTTATTTAATCAAATGTTTCTCAATCAGTTTGTTTGTATCATGATCTATTTCTGTTTAAAATGAAAAGTATATTGTTACAAATTAAATTGAATTGAGGATTTTTTATGTCAGATATGATAGTCATCACATCAGAACATATTGCTGGCTATAAGATAACTGAAACACTGGGTAACGTTTTCGGGCAAACTACCCGTTCGCGTAATATTATTTCGGATATTGGCCAAGGGTTAAAATCAATTGTTGGTGGTGAAATAAAGGGTTATACTCGTCTACAATATGATGCGCGACAAGAAGCCGTTAATCGTATGCGTGATACTGCAGAACAATTGGGTGCCGACGCTATTGTCATGTTTCGTTTTGATACAACATCAGGACAATTGGGAGAATCTGTTGCAGCGTATGGTACAGCTGTTAAGATAGAAAAATTATAAACTGGAGGATACATGAGATTATGGCACCAAAAGCTGATTGCTCGTCTACCGCGTCAGCAGTTACTCGGTCAGCATCGTGAATGTTGCGCATTGCGCGGCAAAGGTTGGCAACGCCCGCACCAAACGGTTAACTATGTATTTAACTACTCCCCATATAAATTATTTCAGTATCATTATCTCGTTATGGCAGAAATGATTAAACGCGGTTATCATCCAGATATGAAATGGTTTGACCCATGTTATCGCGGTCAATATATGACAGCCTATCCAGTATTAGCTCAAGTTGATATTACAGCACCTATTTATCCTGAACATAATACACAATATTACCATGCTTGTCTTGATAATCTTAAACGTAAAAACATTATCATTTAAATGATGTCAAATATCAACAAAAAAAGCAAGACTCAATAATGCTTGTCTTTTTGTTTTATTT
>NZ_AEIZ01000007.1 GCF_000165675.1 Leuconostoc fallax KCTC 3537
TTATACTAATATCGCAAACTTTTTTATTCAGTAAAATCAACGTTTCAACTGCTAATTTGACTAAGATGCATTGGTTTAGACCAGTACCAACCTTGTTGGAAAAACATCCCCTTGTCCAAAAATACTTTGGCTGCTTTACAATTTTCAATTTCTTCAATGACAAACATTAAATTCGCCTTAGAACAGACGTTCACATAAGCTTCCAAAAACGGCATCATGACATCATCTGCTATATTTAAAAACGGATGCTTTGAAAACTTAACGCCACATAATTCATGAATATGCTTGAAAAGTACCTGAATATTATTTTGCCCGGTTGAAATATCATCCAACAAGACTTGGTATTGCAAATCATGCATCATGCTGAATGCTTCTTCCAAGTGGTCAAAATCATCCATATTATAAATGCGCTCAGTTAATTCAATCATTAATAGATCATTGTAAGCCTTCATATTATCAAAAAAGACGGCTGTTTCTGGGAATTGCCATTGACAGCTTTCAAAATTCAAAGAAAATTTAACGCCGGGATACTGCTTGAATAATGCCATGAGTTGCGTTTCGGCAAAATAAAGAAATTCCGCATTACCATGACGCTCTTGAATCTTATCCAAAAAGTAATTTGGAAAACGCTGCGTTTCTTTGTTTCTTAATAGTAGTTCATAAAATGCTACTGAAGCCTGCTTTGGTGCTGCCTCAACGGCCATCACCGGCTGTACGACAAAGTACAATGATTCCACCCACGTAGCAGACGGATGAGTATTTAATTCGCTCATTCACCTTCTCCAAATCCCAAAATGTCATGCGCCGTTAACCCAGTTAACATGCACATATAGTATATGCCCTTAAGTAGTATATCATCTACTTTCATGCCGCACCATATTAATGATTCTTAAATTATGCCATGATCCGCCGGCTATATTAACAGATTTGTTCAACAATCGTTTGATGTCGCCCCGCTTTCTTGGCAGCATATAATAGCCTATCCGCTGCTTCAAAAGCCTTTAAAGGATCATGATGATAAGCCTTCAAACAGGCAACCCCTGCAGAAAAGCTAAGTTGTTCAACCAAGTCATCAATATTAATTTGATTGATCTCGACTTGGAGTTGGGCAAATAATTCACGGATTGGGGTGCCTTTGAGTTGCTTAATAGCGACCACAAATTCTTCACCACCATAACGATATAAAGTGAAGTTATTCTTGCCCAATTCTCGAATAAAATACTGATGAATCTGCTCAGCAAATACCTTTAAAACTTTATTGCCCATTGTATGTCCGTAGGTATCATTGACTTGCTTGAAGTGATCAAGATCTAATACCGCAATAAATAGCATTGTCTTATTAATCTGTTCCAAACTAAAATCTTGATGCAAATGGTATAAGTTGTACAATTCTGTTAATTCATCTACATTTGCTTTATGAGTCAACTCATCAATCATGGCCTGTCGCTTGGTCAAATAAACATAGAAATAATGAATAACAGCCAAAACAATCAATAACGCAATGGCTGAAATCATCGTTGCCTTGAATGTAAATGGCGTATGACGCGGGACAAAATACCCTGATAAACGTTCGAGTCCCAGCATCACAATCGCAGATAGTGCCGTTTTCAATAATTTACTGATGTTGAAATGATCAACAGCCATTGTGGCTAAATAAACCAAAATACCATTAACACAAATGAGTAGCACTAGGCTCATCGATATCTGGCGCTCAACAATGGATAAATAACCAATAATAACGCCGACACTGAGCAAAAAATATAAGCGGCCAAATTTCCTATTCATATAGTGATAAACAAGAATCGCCAGTAAGAAATAAAGACACACATACCCAAAAACAAGCTTAGACACCGATAATAGACTATAAAGTAATGGCAAGAAAATGATGACTGGAACAAAATACCACTCTTTTAGTTGCGTCGCATCATGAAAGTGTAGGATTGTGAGTAAAGATAACCCAAGTCCGATACACATTGTCGATAGCGTTCCAATGTCCAGTATTGTCGTCCACATGACTATTTGTCCCTTTATAAAAAATAATTTTATCGCGTATACTAAAAATAAAACCAGCAAAGTGCTAGTTTTACCTTAGTATATCTGAAAGAATGATCTATGCCAAATAAAAAAGCAACCCAATCTCCAATGACATCCCCTAAGCCTATCGCCTAGCGTCAGATACCATTGTCCCGTTAACATCAGTCCATAACGCAAGTTCGCGTAACTTTTGTCACTTTGTGATGTCAACTGCGATTGAGTTGCCCGGACTAGAGAAGTCCTTTCGCACTATCTGCGTGGGATAGCTTCAACAACTGAATGTTATTAGAACCTCATCTAATCTATACATATAGTATACCCGATTATTGCTAACTTTGCAAGCGGTTTCAACAAATATGGTCACATTTGATCTTTAATGACAATCATCGCTGAATGCACACTATTTATCGGACCATACTGTATGTCGATGTCTCGAATACCTTGCTGGCGTAGTTCTTCAATATACTCGTTAACCTTCTTTTCAAATCCTGAAACTGTCATTGCTGTAATCACTCTAATTTCCATCATATCCCCCTTAAACTCATGTATTATAATCATACTGTATATCATCACTTTTGTCGTCAAAAATTGTATCAGTATGCCATAATTATGCTAAAATATCGATAACATTAAGGAGATCGTTCATGGTAAATTCAGAAGAAATTCAACACTATTGGCAACAGTTTCAAGCTGACCAGCATATCACTGATGATTATTACACTGCCGAGCAATATGGGGATGGTCAGAAAATAGGCGATGAATTGGCTGATTTGATTGTCAAGGGTATCAAAACTGCAACGACGTCTGCACTCGAATTATATGAACCTAACGAAAAGAAACCAAAGGTTGGTACGTATAATATTGTATTAGATGGTTCAGGTCACTCTGCTTGTATCACGCAAACTAAAGTTGTCGAGACAATTAACTTTAATCAAGTTAGCGCTGAACATGCCTATCATGAAGGCGAAGGTGATCGAAGCTTGGCTTATTGGCGCGCTGAACATCGTAAGTTCTTTCAAGCAGCATATCAAGCTATGAATCAGACATTTCATGAACAAATCCCATGTATTTGCGAGGTTTTCACGGTCGTTTACGTTTCAGACAAAAAATAAATGCGTTTAAAAGCATAACATTTGTAAATCATCGCTCACCGCAGTACTATTTAGCTAGAGCCCGTTGTGTTTAAAAGAATGGAGGTAGTTCTTCGTGAATCATTCAAATACAGAACCAATTCGATTATCAGCAGTAACCGTTTATAATCATTGTCTCTCACAGAATTGAATTCAAAGGAGAATTAAAATATGCTAATCACTCAAGTACAGAAATATGTTCGTCAGTTAGCTGAATTACTTTCCACCCTCACAAGGCCTCAGGTTGCTTATCGTGTCGTCCCTATTCGTCGTAAACGATAACCATACCATCTCTCCTAATACTCAAAAGGGCAAGTCGTTAAGACTTGCCCTTTTTAATCATTTTATCCAAATAAAAACAACCCAATCTCCAACGATATCCCCTAGGACTTTCACCTAACGCCAGATACCATTGTCTCGTTAACATCAGTCCATAACGCAAGTTCGCGTAACTTTTGTCACTTTGTGATGTCAACTGCGATTGAGTTGCCCGGACTAGAGAAGTCCATTCGCACTATCTACGCTGGATAGCTTCAACAACTGAATGTTATTAGAACCTCATCTAATCTATACATATAGTATACCCGATTACCGCTAGTTTTGCAAGCGGTTTCATAATTTATTTCTAATTTTGATACAAGGCTTTTAATTGATTAATATCGGCAGTCTGAATACCATATTCAGAACCCTGCGGTTGCATGACTGACGCATGATCAGAGACGTGGTCTAGTCCCAAGGCATGCCCTAGTTCATGCTCGGCGGTGTTCATTTTGCGCACAGCCGAATAGTCATCTAAATAATGTTCGTTCAATTTTGCGGTAACATGCGTGATTGATTTCTTTCCTGTGATTGGGTTCAATAGAAATTGTGTTTCTGCTACACCGGCTTGCATCGTATCATCCCGATTTTCAGTCGTTAGCACGATATCGGCCTGATTCTTATTATCAACCTTGGTCAGGGTTAACACTTTTGCCGCATTCCAATTGTCAAAGGCACGTTGCCATGCGGTTGCATAGGCTGGCTTACTATTCAGTGACACATCAAAATAAACTTTCAAAGTCCGCTTAGGCCATATCGCGCCATTTAAAGCTGTTGCATCTGTATGACTTGTGGTTGATTGACGACTTGATATGTTACTGGTTGGTGTATTTTGGCCACCTTGTGTATTGAGTAATGTAGCCAGTTGCTGTACCTGATTCGTTACCCATGCCTTACCGGTTGCTACTTTATCAGGATTCTGTACGACAAAAATAATTGCCACAACAACAATCACTAACTTAACTATTCTTGAAAATTTCACCTCTTCTCCCTCCGTGTCGGTACGTTACTTCGTAGGAATGATTATACAGGTTCAAAATTAAAATTATGTTAACTTATTAAAAGTACGTAATCATGTTAAAGTATTTAGTAAAAATAAAAAGAGGTCTATTCAAGACCTCTTCACTATTCTATATTTTGAGTAAAACTAGGTAATTCGCTTTGATTCAATATCTTTAATGTTTTCTTGTCTAATTGAAAACAAATTTGGTCATCTGGTCTAGATTCTGGGACTTTAGCTCCAGGACCGGATGCACCTGTATTGGCACCCTTTCGAGTGAAGTACATTGGGTAATAATCGGTATCATCTGTCTGTTCCATAGAATTGGCAGCCTGTCCGCCTCGACGATAAGCATCATCCGTTGCAGCATTAAGCTGACTTAATATATCTGTTTCGCGTGACAGGAACTGATCATCAGTTACAGCCGTGGCTGCTTCAGATAGTGCGTAATTATAAGGCTTACCCGTATAGGCATTCACCTCAACTTCCATAAAGTGTTGTGGTGTATCAAATACAACAACATCATACGTTGTCTCATCTTTCCACTCTGATCGTGGACTAGACGTTGCCTTTGCGACATGAACTGTTGCTGGTGATGTCGAATGTGACTTAACAAAATCCAGTGCAATTTGTTCCATTTCATCAGTAGACAGTTTCTTAACACTGACACTAGATGAGGTCGTCACACTACTTGCACTATCACTTTCCTGTGATGAAGATGTGCTATGCGCAGTAGACGATACTTTTGAACTTTTACTGCTGGCTTTTTTATCAATCTTTTGACTTTGTTGCGCATGGCTACTACCAAAAAGAAAAAATACATAACACAATAGGCCAAGAATAAAGATACTGCCTAACCATTTCAATGTCTTACTCATTTTCGATTACTCCCTTAATCAAAAAATAGTATTTTACACACAAAAGCAACCCAATCTCCAATAATACCCTCTAGGGCTCTCACCTAGCATCCAGATACCATTGTCTCGTTAATATCAATCCATCACATCAGTTCGCGTCACTCATGCCACTTCATCATATCAACTGCGATTGAGTTGCCTCGGACTAGCAGAAGTCCATTCACACTACCTGCGCTGGATAGCTTCAACAACTAAATGTTATTAGAACTTCTTCTAATCTATACATATAGTATACCTGATTATTGTTCGTTTTGCAAGCGGTTTCATAAATTAAAATAAATTATGCTATGCGCGATGGCGACCACGTAATTTAAAGAGCTTGCCAAGCATGAGCAAAAATGTCACCACCGTCAGTAAGGTTAATAGATCAAAGCAAAAATCAATATATGGCCGTACTGTCGCCAATGCACTATACCAACTAATAATATCCGTATATTCTAGCAATAATAATACACCAACTGTTAGCGCGCCAAATAAATATGGCAAATAATTGCGGTTCAGCTGTCCTTTTTCGGCCATGTACTGCACATGCCAACCATCAACTTTCTCAATACGTAATGAATTCAACCAAGCTCTAGAATGAATCTTGATATCAAAAATCATAGCAGCTTCCGTTATAATCCCCGTTAATGACAGTAGCAAGTCAATAAAACGATGATTCGGTGTCTTAAGCGTCACCACAACGCCCAGAATTGAAGACACAACTAACGGAAATGCCCAAATCCAATTCCACTCAAAATCACCAATATACAAAGATACTGGTATCAGAATCACCAATAACAAGCGAATGATGGTGTTCAAGAACAATATGCCTTCCTCAAACCATAATTTTCGAGCATATGCCGTTGATAAAAGCGCTTTTTGCATATATTCCAACTTACCAGATGCCCACTTTAACTGTTGGTTGTAATAACTTGATACTGTCACCATGCTATCCACATAACAGCGTGCCGTATCACTAATCACACATTGCCAGCCGAGCGAGCGTAATTGCTGTGTGAGTAATAAATCTTCTGTATCAGTCGAATTATCGTAAACGCCATTGAGCTTGTAACGTTCATTCACTTCAATCAATGCTTCGGGCTTAAAAATCGAGCATTGTCCACCCGCAATTTCAGCGACATAGCCATTCGCTTTTTGTTCGATGGTCCATTGGGCAAATGAACGGTTCTGCTGTACTGCCAAAAAGCGTGATAGTGGTCCGCCGAACTTACCTCTTGCAATAAGTTCTTCCCGATTGGGTAAATTTCTTGGAATGCGATGCTTAGATTCTGGTAACAAGCACGTATAGTTAGCGCTTACTGCAGCAATACGATAATCAGAATATAATTCTGTATAAATTGTACTTAGGCAATTCTTCGCTAAATACACATCGGCATCCAAGCCAACAATCGCAATAATATTTTTCACTGCTTTCATGTGGGATTCGCTAAGCGGTTGTGCGTGCTTAGAATTATCACCTAAAAATAACCGATACAGTTGATTCAAAGCGCCCACCTTACGTTGCTTATTATCAACTGTTTTTAATATGTACAAGTTAAGCTGGTCAGCGTACTGTTGAATTTCTCCTTCAGTGTTGTCCGTACAATTATCCAAAGCAATAAAGACATCGAGTACTAAATCATCGGGTACAACTTGCTCGGTGAGACTTTTGAGCGTATTGGCGATAATATCCTCTTCATTATGGGCTGGTATTACTGCAATCATACGTTGTGTCACATTATCACTAAAGATGCGATTATTCACAGCATCATCATAACTTACTTCTTTTAACATCTCTCTCCTACCATTTTACAAGTCCTTCTCCTATACTAATGTAAACGTTTGTGCTATAATTACCGATTATTTTACACTTTTAAAAAACAATGTAAAGCCTTTTCACAGTTTTTTACATTTGTCAATAACTTTTTGAAACTTTGTGTAACGATGAACATTAAATGGCACAAAAAAGAGGCGCATCGCCTCATCACACTAAGTCACGGCGCCTAAATCCAAGCCAGCCGATGGCCATTAAGATAGCACTGATAATCACCATCCCCCACAGTGTCACTTGGGAAACGCTCACTGCCGGAATGTCTTCAGTCCAGCCAAATGCCGATAGCCGTAGGAACCAATCTGGTAATTCTAACAAATGCTTCATGTACGTTAATAAGAACATCACGCCAAAATAAATATAGAGACCGTAAAACCAACGTGGTAACCAACCAATGAACACGGCACCAATCGCTAATGATAATAGAATCATTGGTAAATATCCCCAAAAAGCAGTCATAAATAGATCAATTGGTAACTTGCGCTCAACTGTTAGACTAGCCGTTACCCATAGCACCAGATATCCGATAATCCAGGATATGATACCGACCAGCTGGCCACCAACAGTGTAAGTTAAGAAATATTTTGTTCGCGATATGGGTTGTGAACCTAACAAATCAAAAACACCAATTTGCGCATCTTTATGCTGACGCTGAATCACACTAAAGCCAGCCATGATCGCCAGTAAAGCCAATAGTAAACTAATCATCACCATATAGCGTGCAAATAACTCATCTTGCATACCCTGAACCTTCTGCAAGCCAAGGACTTTGACTAAGTTTTGATTACTAGCTACCATATCGGCGACTTCATTGAATAAACTCCCATAAATCATAGCCATAAACGCAATACCCAGCTGCCAACCGATAACGCCCTTAAGCTCTAAACGACTCAATACACTCACAAAGCCACGTAAGGTCATGCCCGCTCGTGCACGCCCTTGATCCGCTGTCTGGATAATACCGGCATTTAAGCCGCGCCGTTGTACCAATATAACGGCTAAAATCGAGAAAACGGCAATTAAAATTAATGGTAAAATCATGTAACGCAAATGATTGCCAAAATAGACTTGTGTTGATTCCAACCAGTTAAAGGGCGATAGCCAGACAAAGTCATATAATCCCCGCGCATCAATTATCATGCGCAAAACATAGCTTAACCCCAAAATTGCAAAGCTAACCATAGATACGGTACGTGCGTCCGCAAATAATTGGGCGATAACCAGTGTCACACTGCCAAAGAATAAACCAATCATCCCTAATATACCAGCCAAAAGTAACGAAGTACCTGCGTTAGCCCCCTGCATTGGCAGTATTAATAATGACCCGTATATCAATAACGTGGTGACAATATTCAGCACCAATAGTTCCACCATCACCAATAGTAAGGGTGTCTCGGTCTTAACCGAGGTCGCGCGAATGAGTTCCGTTGCGCCTTCCGCTTCTTCTCGTCGTGCGCCGTTAACCGCAATTTGGATGTTCATCATCCCCATTAGTACACCCATCATCGGTATCATAATCGCACCAAATAAAATGGCAGTGTTGTAATGATTAATCTCCGGCACCTTACCAAACATTGTCGTCATAATCGGTGTACTCATCATCGATACCAATTGTTGGATACTGTTCGTGTCACCATAAACATCGGTTAGCTTAATCAGCCCCGATATCATCATGAACATAATCACTGCCAGCCAAATGACAATGTACTTCAGGTCACGCTTCACATTCAAACGTAGCAATAACCCTAAATGATTCGTTTGCTTCATTGCGCGCCTCCTACATCATAGTATTGAATGAAGAGGTCTTCGAGTGTTGGTGGCGTAATCTGTAAATCTTGTACGTCAGCTTCGCTTAATTCACGCAAAACGGTTGCCAGTTCATCACGCCGAATGGCAAATGACGCTGTGTTGTGAATGCTGGCGAACTTGTGCCGATGACTAAAGCGTAAAACAGTCTCGTAATCTGGTAGCGTTGCCTTTACATTCAATTCGGCCAGGTTTTGCATACTTGATAATGTTCCAGATTCAATAATCTCACCATTACGAATGATAGCTAGCTTATCAATCATCTTTTCAACTTCTGACAAAATGTGTGAGCTCAATAATACCGTCTTGCCTGCTTGCTTTAAGGCTAATACTTCCTCTTGAAAATTGCGCGCTTGTAAGGGATCTAAGCCACTCGTTGGTTCATCAAAAATATATAAATCAACATCTAAGCTAAATGCGACAATTAATGGCACTTTCTGCCGATTCCCAGTGGAATATGTGCGCGACTTCTTCTTAGTGTTCAACTCGAACTTCTTAATTAACGCATCCGTTCGTGACGTATGCTCATGACCACTCATCCGTAATAATAAGTCAATCACCTCGCCACCAGTAAGGTTCGGCCATAAATACACATCATCGGGTACATAAGCAATGCGTTGATGTGCTGCCATCATGTGCTGCGCTGTATCCATACCGAGTAGCTTAATGTCACCACTATCATGCTTAATTAATCCCAAAATAGCGCGAATTGTCGTTGACTTCCCCGAACCATTCGGCCCCAGAAAGCCAAATACCTCGCCTTTCTCAATATCAAAAGATACATTCTTTAACGCTTGAAATTGACCAAAATACTTGTTCAACTGTTGTACTTCTAAGACCTTTGCCATAATGCCTCCTTATATTCGGTTGCGATTATCTGTCTTGTCGTCCTTTTTCTTTATCCTAGCACAAAGTGGTTCTCAAGCTAAATAAAAAGAACTCGCTATCATGCGAGTTCTCCACAGCTTAATCTAAGCGTTGCGCTAAGTCTTTAATATAAGCTTTCAAATCATCCTTCGTCTGGGGATGCTTCAAGCCAAATTCAATATTCGTCTCCAAGAAACCAATCTTAGAACCAATGTCATAACGACTACCCTTGAATTCATGTGCATAAACATGCTGGCGATTGTTCAATGAATCAATCGCATCGGTCAATTGCACTTCATTCCCCTTACCAGGTGCCGTATTCTCTAATTCTTCGAAAATCTCAGGTGTTAATAAGTAACGTCCAATAATCGCCAAATCAGATGGTGCGTCTTCTGGCTTAGGCTTCTCAACGAAGTTCTTCACACGGTACAAGCCATCTTCGCTCACCTTGGCAGCGGGATCAATGACACCATATTCAGATACTTGGTCATGCGGTACACGCATAACGGCTAATGTTGATTCACCCGTCTGATTATAACGATCAATCAATTGCTTCGTTAGTGGTTCTTCGTCTTGCGTCAAGTCATCACCTAGCAAGACAACGAAAGGTTCGTTACCGATAAATGACTTAGCTGTCAAAACCGCATCACCCAATCCTTGGGGATGAGATTGACGGATAAAGTAAAGGTTAATGTCGGTTGTCTGTTGGACCAACTCCAACATCTTATCCTTACCCTTTTCTTTTAAGTTGTTTTCTAATTCAGGGTTAGAATCAAAGTGGTCTTCAATTGAACGCTTTGACTTACCGTCAACAATGACGATATCTTCGATACCAGAAGCAATTGCTTCTTCAACAATGTATTGAATCGTTGGTGTATCAACGATCGGTAGCATCTCTTTAGCTAATGCCTTGGTAGCTGGTAGAAAACGTGTGCCAAGTCCCGCTGCGGGGATGATTGCTTTTCTGACTTTAGGTGCATGCATGATGATTTACTCTCCATTAAGTTTCTTATATACTTGCTTATTTAATAGTCTATATGTCTATTATATGGCGCTAGATATAAAAAAGATTAAAAAACGCTTGTGATTATTGCAATTACTTTAAGATTTCTTATTTCTAAATTCTCTATACAAAGGCAGAACGGGATTAGCATTTAATACTGTTGTTAGCGTGACATAGACAATAACGCCTAAGATAGCCTGAATAATTGTTGTTAATAAATTTGCAGTCATGTTCATCGTAAATAATTTAATAACAAAAATCATAGCCATAGCGGATAAAACGTTCATCAATACTTGCCATCTTGAATAGCTTAAATGGGTTCTCTTCCAAAAATCCCAAAGTCGAATTACCCAAATCAAAATCTCAACAACTACAGATACAATGGCAGCTCCAATAGCTCCCAATATAGGAATTAATATAAAATTCAAACCAATGCTTAAAATAGCCCCAATATAAACTGACGTATTATATTCTTTAATTCGTCCCTGTGGTATCAAATATTGTCTAGAAATGGTCATCCCACCGGGAATCGCAATAACCAGTAATCCTAATATAGGTAATACCAAATTCATACTAGAAAATGTTGACCCAAAAAACCAAGGAATAAGTTTGTCCGCTATCGCAATGATTCCTGCCGATATGGCAATAGTAAAGTAAGCTTCAAAATTCAACACTCTTTGAATCATCAAATAGCCTTTATCATATTCATTTTTACTGAAAAGACGAGTAGCATGTGGCATTAATACTGTATCAATAGACGAAATTAATGTAATAAAAATAGTAGTAACCAGTAAAGCGTTAGAAAATATACCAACAAATGATTTACTGCCTAACGTGCCAAGCATTGTTTTGTTCAGATTCGTGTATAAAATAATTGCCACCTGAGGAATAAACAAAACTGCTGATTCCTTTAGTGCTAACCACATCTCTGAGAAAATAGGTTTAACAAAATGAATTTGCTCTCTCAAAAAGAACCATAGTGTGAGCGGATTAAAAAATGCGACAAGCGTCAATATTACCGTGTACTTAATCAAATCATCGGCAGAATTAATCTGCGTCACAATTAGGAAAAATGACGTCAATTGCAATAAGAAGTTGACAATTGTGATTTTTTGAAAGTCCTCTATTCCCATAAAGAACCAAGAAACATCAAGCCCAGCCGCTACAACTAATAATGATTGTATAAAATATACAGTTCCTAAGTTAAATATTAAACCCGTTATAAAATAACAAATTAATATAACTGCAGTTAATAAGAGACTAAAACCCTCTAGCGTCCAAAACTTTTTACTTAATAACGTTTTGTCATCAACCACTTTGGCTATTTCACGCGTACCATATAATGGTAACCCTAAGGCTGTTACTAAGACAAAATACTGTGCAATAGAATTTGCGAAAGCATATTTTCCAACGCCTCCAGCTCCCAATGAATGGGCAACAATAGGCACTGTGACTAATGGCATCAATATTTTTAAAACTTGGTAACTAGACTGATATAATAGATTCTTCCCGACTTTATTCATTGTTATTCCAATATCAATCTCTCTTATACAAATCTCGTGTGTATACTTTATCTTCTACGTCACGTAAGCTATCATCCCAACGATTTGCCACGATGACATCTGATTCCTTTTTGAAAGTATCAAAGTCATGAATTACAGCAGACCTAAAGAACTCATCTTCCTTTAGTGTTGGTTCATAAACGACTACTTCAATTCCCTTAGCCTTGATACGCTTCATTACACCTTGAATTGATGAGGCACGGAAATTATCACTACCTTCTTTCATTGTTAAGCGATAGATTCCGACCTTATTAGGGTTCTTTTTAATGATTTGATCAGCAATGAAATCTTTGCGTGTTGTATTAGAATCTACAATGCCTTTAATAATGTTATTCGGTACATTCTCAAAGTTAGCTAATAGTTGCTTTGTATCCTTTGGCAAGCAGTAACCACCATAACCAAATGAAGGATTATTGTAATGCTTACCAATTCTAGGATCTAAGCCAACACCGTCAATAATATTCTGTGATTTGAGTCCACGTACTTCAGCATAAGTATCTAATTCGTTAAAGTACGCCACTCTCATTGCAAGATAAGTATTAGCAAAAAGCTTAATCGCTTCAGCTTCCGCACTATCTACAAATAATTCTGGTGTATCTTCATCATAAGCACCATTTTTCAATAGTTCTGCGAATTGGCGTGCTCTGTCAGAATCTTCTCCAATAATAATTCTTGAAGGGTGAAGATTATCGTAAAGCGCCTTACCTTCACGTAAGAATTCAGGAGAGAAGATAATATTGTTTGTATTATATTTTTCTTTAACTGATGCTGTAAAGCCAACTGGAATTGTTGATTTTACAATCATCAATGCTTCTGGATTGAATTCTAATACCTCTTTAATGACAGATTCAACAGCACTCGTATCGAAATGATTCGTTTCAGTATCATAATTTGTAGGTGTCGCAATAACAATAAACTCAGCGTTACTGTAGGCATCTTTACCATTAGTTGTTGCTTTTAAATTTAACTGTTTATTTGCCAAAAAGTCAGATATTTCTTTATCTTGTATGGGAGAAATCCCTTGATTAATTAAATCTACTTTCTCTGGAATAATATCCACAGCAGTTACTTCATTGTGCTGTGCCAACAAAGTAGCTAACGACAAACCAACATATCCTGTACCTGCAACTGCGATCTTCATTTTATATTTCTTCTTTCTTTATAATTCATAATCTAGATAGTGAACAAAAAATTAATTACGCACTTGTAAAAATTTTTAAAAACTAAATATATTTAATATAATACTGATGAAACTAAAGAATGTTTCCATAATTTATCTATTATAATGGTGCCCGCTACCAAAAAAGATCCATATACTAATTCAATAGTATTTAATTCGTGGAAAAATGACTATTTTTCAAATACAGAGTTCCCTTCAAAAATCTTATCAGTATTTTTAATAATCCTAACACTATACTAAAAAGTTTTTGTCCTTAATATTTTTTGTTTTATCTTAAATAAAACAATCATTAGTACATTATGAAAGCCCAGTATTTTAATTATTTTATTTTTAGTTTGTGAATCTACTTTACTTTTAAATAAACAACTTACTACATTTGCCCATACAAAGTCCCTGTACCCCTCTTTAGAGATCTGATTCCTATACTGATTTATCCAATTAAGGGAAAATACGGGATGAACTTTACGACTAACTGATAGTCCTTTCACTGCATCTAAATGGCAATAAATTAAAGGGTCTGACGTTTGATAAAATTTAGTAGTAGTAGAAAATGCTAATCTAAATATTAAATCCCAATCTTGATGTTTAACTAGATTTTTCGTAAACGGATAATCTAAAAATAATTTTTTGGTGCTAACAAAGTAGAAGTTTGAATCGCTCCTTTACGTTCTAAAACATAATTAGCTATATTTTCATTAACTTCATACGGACTAATTTGAGAAACATTATCCTTACTTTCCCCAAAGTACATGGGTGAAAATATTATCTTTTGCTCTTCAGAAATACTTTTATATAACAAAATTTGCTTATTTAATTTCTCCGGTAGCCACTCATCATCATCATCTAGTAGGGCTATTATATCCCCTGTTGCAGCTCTAATCCCAATATTTCTAGCTTCATTCCCGCCAACCTTATCTTGGGTCTGTACAATTTTAATAATGTCTTCCCTATTAAATTCTTCAACGATAGATGTAATATACCGAGATTTACCATCTACTATAATAATAATTTCTTCACTTTTGAGAGTTTGGTCCAAAACACTTTGAATAGCTCTTTTTATAAGAAAGTTATCAGGTTTAAACATTTCTGAACGTTCATAGGTCGTTATAATCACAGATATTGATTCTTTATTCACTATATCCCTCTTTCATGAATTAATTTTTCTATATAAAAATTAATTACGTCTTATATAGATTTTCAGATATTTAAAAACGAAAAATATTGATCCTATGACTAATATATTTTAAATATAATTTCTTGCTAATACGAATAGTCTTTTCATTTAAAATTTTCTTTACTCGATTCATCAAATGAACTTTTTCTGATTTTTTCACACTACTAGTATTTCCCATTATTATATTTTCTTCACATATTTCACCCAGTAATTGAATATAAATTTTTATTTGAAAATGTTTTAATTGATTTATTAAATTTGGATAATTATTAGTAATAAAATGTGAAAAATTATCAAGATTAGTTATGTGATCCACCCGAGCTTTTATAGACGTAGCAGATGTTATTGAACCTTTTCTTATTGAATATATATATAGCGGTTCGTTTAAATAATAAATTTTTTAGAATTATGAATAAGGGTTACAATAGGAACCATATCTTCGTATAATAATCCCTCTGGAAATTCAAAAAAATTCTTTTTCATAAGAGAAGAATTAAACATATAACTCCACGCATTAATTTGAACTTTTTCTTTTAATAAATTATCCACCATATCTTCCGGACTATAAGTTCCACTATCGATACCTTCATAATAGGAGTCCGTAATAATTTTGTCATTAGTGTGTATGTAATGAGAAAAAAGACCATACTAATATCGGTAAAATTATGAATAATGTTCACGCATTTATCCACTAAATGTATACTTATTTTATCATCACTATCTATAAAAATAGTATACTCACCATTGACATAATTCATACCTGTATTTCTTGCAGCTGACAATCCCTGGTTTTTTGTGTTATGATTTTAAAACGTTTATCTTTTTCTGCATAGTCTTTACATATCTGTATTGAGTTATCTGTTGAACCATCATTTACAATTATTACTTCAATATTCTGATAAGATTGTTTAGCAATACTTTCTAGACAATCTGCTATATACTTTTCTACATTATATACTGGCACAATTATAGATATTAGCACTTTAATTTTAGACCTCTTATCTTTTTTCATGTAATGTTTAATTTTGATTAATTGATTTTCAATACGAGATAATATATATACACGTTTTGTAACTAACATTCCAGTTAGAATAATCTCTTCAATACTGTTACGCATTTGAATTTTACCAATACTCTTCATATGATGTATTTTATCTAAGACGTCGGCTACTATCTCACTATGCTCTTTTATACTATTTCTATCCATTTGACCAAATATAGAAAGGGATATTTTAGCATATCGACTATAGGCAAGATTCTCCAAATAATAATTCCCCTTAGACATGACTATCATGTCTTCAATATAAACTAATGATTTAAATTCAGCAGAATTAAAAGTACTATGTACAATACTGTTTTCCCTTTGACGATATTGATATAAATTATATCCACAATATGTTATTTTTTTGCCTTTACTATTATTTGATTTAGGAGAGCAATATCTTCTAAATACCTGATATTCTTTGGCCATATAATATGAGAAAATAAATTCTTTTTAAACATTTTATCGTTTAAAAATCCTTCAAAGTGCTTAGCTGATATCCATTCTTCTAAAATTTCATCTCCGGCACTTGTAAAAGATAATTTTGGATTAGACATTCTAATATACTTATTGCCATTATCAAAATATAGATTATATCCAATAATCGAGATATCTGATTTTTCACGTTCTATATTAACCAAGAGTGTATCCAACCACTCTTTCGATACAAAATCGTCTCCGTCCAGAAATGTAATATATTCTCCTTTAGAAAGTTCAATACCAGTTTTTCGCGCAAGTAATTGTCCTGAATTAACAATGGTTATACATTGAAACCGAGCATCCATCGTTATAAAATTTTGAATTATATTTAAAGATCTGTCCGTCGAACCATCATTTACAATGATAGCTTCAAAATCAGTAAAGGTTTGTTTCCTTAGTGATTCTAAACATTCATAAATATACTCTTCTGTATTATATATAGGAATAATAACAGATATTCTAGGCATAATATTTTCCTTATCATGTAGATGGCTTTAAAATATTAAAAATACTTCTTGATTTTTTATTCTTTCAATAATAGCTTCTCCAAACAACCGAGTCAGCGCTATTAATATCATATCCTTTAATTTTGCACTATTAGACTTCCACGTCCCCGAATAATGGTGAATTGTCAATGTTTCCTTACTAATATTAGTTTTATGAGTAGCAAAATTTATTGGAGAAAAATATGTAGATGGATATATCATTACACCATTAACAAGCTGTTGATTCTCTAAATTATTAAAATTATAATTCTTAATAAAAAAGATAATATATATTTAGAATTAGGTGTTTTATCATAAACATTTTTATCGATTAAAAATGTCCTTCTAGAATAATCTTCTAACAGCTGTTGAAGCCACCTTTGCTTAGGTTCGCTAGCAATTACTGCTGTACTAAAAGCATACTTAGATTCTCGCCCTATAAACGCTTTGTTCTTTAATAATTCATCAAACGATTTTAAAATTTCTACATCTGTATCGAGATAAATTCCACCTTCTCTATTTAGAATATCTAGTCGAACATAATCACTGACGAATGCCCACATATTCTCTTGTAATGCTTCTTGAACATATTTTACATTTATATTTTTTATGTCGTAATTGGTTTCATTCCATTCTTTTATTTGGTAATCAGGTAATATGCTTCGCCATTGTTCAATCTGCTGTACAATTTTATTTGGTTTAGCTTTTCCTCCAAACCAAATATAATGAATTACTTTAGGTATCATGCTTTTCTTATCCATTTAATTTATTTGTGATTACTTAATGTCTCGTCATTTATTGCAGTTATCATAAGAATGGGTAAAATCAATTCAAAATGTTGCAAGGCTGTTTCTGTGAAGCCCATAGCGAAGTAGCCAATAAATAGTATCCACTGCTTTACTGTATATACAGAATAAGATTTTAGAATATACAAATATACAATCAACAATTCTATAAGAAACAAAATCCCCTTAGCAAGTAATGCCTGAAGGTACCCATTGTCGAACATTGCTGATTCGAGTTCACTGGTTTTTAATAAATGAATACCATATTCTTGATAGAAAGACTGGTAAAGTTGAATTCTTCCAGATAGCAGCTCATTCAAAACATTATTTATAGGTGTGAATAGAACATATATGGATAGAACGGTTAATAAGATTGGAATAAAATATATTATCCATGAAAAATTTTTTGACATGGCTTTATCTATATTTTTACCTAGAACAATATAGATAAAACTAATAGTTATCAAAACATACATGGATGTTCTAGATTGTGTTTGATTTAAAATAACTAATGATAAAAATGCTATGAGTAAATATTTAAATCTACTATATTTTTGGCCCACCAAACCACAGTATGCAAAAAATATACTCACCCATATCATTGAGGCAATATTTGGATGAATGAATCCCAAAGACTTTCGATGTATTATCTTATCAATACGCCACATTTCTACGTCATGATTGTTGAAATTAAATAAATAATACAGCACAACAATACTGCAAAATAATAATAACGAGCTCGTAAAAAAATCCCTAAAATTTTTTGTAATCTATGTTAGGAAAATACCCTATAATATCAGTTATCATGATTAACATTGTTACTGAAATCATGTACGGAGCATTATTTAAAACTAAAGTAATATAAGACATAATAATTAGAATGAGACTTATTATTCTAATTTTTTTCGCAATATAATTACTAAAGAATAAATTGTTACTACAACCATAGCTTGAATAGCGCTTAAAACGTTAGAATTCAATAAGCCAAGTGCATTTATTGTAGACATCAAAGAGATAGCTAATGCCAAAAAACAAAGCAACTGATAAACAAAATTATCTTGCGTTTTTATATTTTTTATTGCTAGACAAGCTCATTTCCATCATATCCTCATCATCTGTAAAAAATTCTATTTTCATTGCTATCTCACCATGTTTACAATAATATGTGAAAAATCAGCAACAAATTTTTCATTGTGCGAATTATACTGTCTCTCCATATCATTTTCTTTATATTCTTCTATAAAACTTAAAATATCATCTATATTAGTCACAAGCTTAATTGGATATCCCTTATTAACTACTTTTTCAGCAAACACAACCTGATGATTGTTAACATGTTCATTGAACTTAAGTAGCCTAGGAACAACTATTGGTATCTTTCCTTTAGAAAGTACGCTCAAAAAGCTGGCAGGTCCCCCATGAGTAATAACTATTCTTGCCTCATCAATATTTTTTTCCATTTCTATATTGCTTAGAAATTGTTTGGATTTAGCAAATTTAGGAACATAGTCAGAATAACCAGTTTGTATAAAAACAGATTCGGTGATGTCCCCACTTTCAATTAAACCGTCTATTTTCTTTAACAATCTATCAAATGGTTGTTCGTGTGTCCCCACAGTAACAAAAATCATATTAAAAAATACCTCCCAAATCAATTGCTTTAGGATATACTCTTTTCATCTCCGGCCACTGTACAATAAATTTGTTCGTCACTGGATAAACTAACTTTCCTGTTAAAGTGGGCTTATCAATTCGATCAAATACTTCTATATAAACAGTTTTTAGCCCCAAATAATTTTCCTAAATAGAAAAATGGAACTGCAACTGCTGCACCTGAAGAAATAATCACATCAGGCCTTTCTTTAAAAAGTATCTTAATTGCTAAAAAAGTATTTCTAACAAGATTTATAATATTACGATTAGTTGGAAAATAAGCGTTGTATTTACGTTCATTCTTTAAAATGCTACGAGCATCTTCTTTATCAAAAGTAACCCAAAATCGGTCCTCTTTTTCCCAGAATTTTTTTAATAAATAAAGGTGCGTTAAGTGACCACCACTTGAACCTACTAAAGCTACTTTCATTCTAAAACGCCCCATTCTTCCTAATCGCAACCATATCACAGGCAGTCTTAAAGATAATTTTAATATCTAACCAGATACTTCTGGTTTGAATATACTCCAAGTCTAGTTCAACCATATCAGCGAAAGATAGATTATTACGACCACTAATTTGCCACAATCCAGATAATCCAGGACGTACTAATAGTCGCTGCTTTTCATAAGCAGTATATTTAGCCACTTCGTCAACTAATGGCGGTCTGGGACCGACAAGACTCATATCACCTAAGAACACATTAAAAAACTGTGGTAATTCATCCAAAGAATGCTTACGAATGAACTTACCAAAGCGTGTTACACGTGGGTCGTCCTTCATCTTGAACATTGCCCCCTCAACCTCATTTTGGTCTAAGAGTTTTGCCTTTAGTTCTTCAGCGTCAATACGCATTGACCGAAACTTGTAGATATTAAAGTGACGGCCATTGTGACCAATGCGCTCTTGTTTAAAAATAATTGGTCCGCCATCCTCTAACTTAATTACAATGGCAATAATTAATAATATTGGTGAGAAAAGAATAATACCAATGCCACTGCCAATATAGTCAAGTACTCTTTTAGCGAAAAGATAAGGTGTGTTGCGACGAACTACAATTTGTTGTGAATTAACTGTACCATCCAATTTCTTAGTTTCTCCCATTATCTAATCTCTCTCAGCCTATTTTGATTTTGTATTCCCATAGCCGTAACCATAACCGTAGCCATAGCCGTAACCGTGCGCACCCTTACTCTTATCACGCGTCACGAAGCCAAGAATTCTGGCACCGCCAAGCTTCAAAGTATCAACCGTCCGCTTAATGTTAACCTTGTAAGTCTTCTCCATTGTGACAACCAAGACAACACCATCAATCTGTGGCAATAATACCTGTGCATCCGTTACGGCTAACACTGGTGGTACGTCAACGACGACGATATCGAAGTGTTCACGTAGTTGTGCCATCAATTGTGCCATGCGATTAGAATTTAACAGTTCAGCTGGATTAGGTGGCGTTGGCCCACTTGTCAAGACATAAAGATTCGGCACGAATGTTTCTTGAATCAATTCGCTTTCCATATGTGGTTCGTGACTTGCTAATAAAGTCGTTAAGCCAGCACGATTAGACACACCAAAAGTCGTATGAACGGTTGAACGACGCAAGTCCGCATCAATTACCAAGACTTTTTTACCATCTTGTGCCCAAGTCACCGCTGCGTTAGCAGATACGGTTGACTTACCATCAGATACTTCCGGTGATGTGAACATGACCGTCTTCAACTGATCAGTGCCAATCGAAGCGAATTCAATATTAGTACGCAATGTACGGAACTGTTCTGAGATAACGTGCTTGGGTTCAGCCACTGTAATTAAGCGTGCCCCTTTTTTCTGTGTTTCATTGTCTTTCACAGCTTTAGGTTTTTGATCGAATAATCCCATGTTGTCCTCCAATCAGACACGGCGGCGTGAACGCTTGCTCGTATCGCCGTTCTCATCATCGTTGTAATTGTGGTGTGAAGCAGCCAATTCTTTAGCTGTCTTCACTTTACCGATATAGTTAATGATACCCAGATCAGTTAAGTCAAGATCTTCAGTCAGGTAGTCAATATTCTTCAATGTCTTATCAGTCAATTCACGAACTAAGCCATAACCAAAGGCAACAACAGCACCCAATACAGCACCAGCTAATGTGATGAGCTTTTTGTTTGGTGAAACCGGTTCTTTATTGGCTTGTGCTTCCGATACAATCGTGACGTTACTAATACTCATCAACTTCACGACTTTATCTTTGAAGACGCTAGCAATTTCATTAGCAATAACAGCTGATTTTTTAGCATTCGTTGATTTGACATTAACGGCGAAGACTTGAGAGTTCTGTTGGTTAGTGACACTAATCATCTGCTTCACTTCATCAGCTGTGAGATTAGCATATTGGGCTTTTTCAGTTTTATATTCGGCAGATTGAGCACGGCGTGTCCGAATACGTGTGCCATCAGGTTGTGTCTCATATTGAGCAGGTTGCGCCTTTTTCACCAGGACACGTTGATCCTTAGTCAAGTTATCCACAACATCGTCCAAGATAACAGGATTGGTAATCAAGTCTTTATATGTGTTAATAATTTGGACGTCAGCTTGTTGGTTATTGAACTGCGCACCAGTATTATTAGCGTCTTGCTTTCGATTAACCAGTAATTGTGTTGATGATGAGTATTTCGGTGCAATAGCGAACTGTGCTATACCGAATGCAACCCCAGCAAATACAATCACTAATGCCACAATTAGCAAAAAGCGCTTGCGAATAATGTCCCATAGTTGGGATAATTCCAAAACGTTATCCATTTTCGTCTCAATCTTCCTTTTAATACTTATGTAAAGTAAGTGTAATAATTTTCACTAATTTACACGATATATATTTGAGTTTATCATAAGATAATTTACATTTATATTACTATGGAACAGTAAGTTATAACGTTTTGATTAAATATCGCAACAATGAGATGTGACTGTAATATGTACAACGTTTGACTTATGATATGAAATCAATAAAAAAGGCGAACCGAAGTTCGTCTTTTAATGATGCCGATGGCGGTAAAGTAAGTGCGCCTGACACCAAGCAATAATATATTGGCTCGCAACCACTGAAGTGACAGCTAGAATAATCAACATCACGCCTACCATATTTTGTACCGTGATGATTTCATTGAAGACAACGACCCCAACGAAGAGACCGGTCAATGGTTCCAATGCGCCAACAATCGACGTGTTGGTTGAGCCGATGTGGGTGATGGCTAAGTTCGTTAATGATAAAGCGATAATCGTTGGGAATATTGCTGAACCAATGGCATTGCCATACTCTAATGGTGTTGTCAGCGGTTGGATACCATGATTGAGCATCCCCTTAATCAAGAATAGTACCAATCCTGCCGACAAGCCATAGAAAGTCAACTTAAGTGATGGCACGGCATGGGCTGTCGTTTGTCGTACACCGACAATATAAAGTGCATAACTCATGGAAGCAAGCAAGATAATCAACAAGCCCAAGGGATTCAAGCTCTTTTGCCCGCTATTATTGAGTAGCGCAATGCCAAGGACGACTAGACTAATTGCCCCAATAGTGAGCAGTGATAAGCGTTCTTTAAAGAAGATGGCCATAATCAAAGCGACAATCACTGGGTAAGCGAACAGCAGAATGGACGCCAAGCCGACATCCATGTATTCATAACTGCCATACAGGAACAATGACGCTAGTGCCATGAGCAAGCCAACCGCAATGACTGGGATAATCTCATCACGCTGAAGTTTAAAGCTCTGTCGTTTGGCCAGCATTAAGCAACCAAGCAAGATCACCGCAAAGAAATAACGATAAAACACCATTGAATCCACTGTAAAGTTAAGATTCATTAGAGGGACTGCGAATAATGGATTCAATCCATACGCTGCTGCCCCTAAAATACCAAATACCACACCACGTAACGCCTTATTTTTCATAGTGCATTTTCTCCAAAACAATATTGAGAATATTCTATAGGGTTCTATCTCAATTAGCAATACTAACTTAAATCAAGTGCGCAAAAAAGCATGATTCAATCGAATCACGCTTTTTATTTGGATGAATTAAGCTAATTCAGCAAAGTGCAACAATGTACGGATCATGTTTGAAGTGAAACCGTATTCGTTGTCGTACCAAGCAGCAACCTTAACCAATTGTTGTCCTTCACCAGAAACAACTTCTGTTTGTGTAGGATCGAAGACAGTACCGTGTGTATCATTGATAATATCAGTAGATACCAAACCATCACCATTGTAACCAAATGAATCTGATTCGTACTTCTTCATAGCTGCGTTAACTTCTTCAACTGTAACATCCTTCTTCAAGACAGCAGTCAATTCAGTGATTGAACCATCAGGAACAGGAACACGGATAGCTGAACCAGTCAACTTACCATCCAATGAAGGTACAACCATTCCGATAGCCTTAGCGGCACCAGATGAATGTGGCAATGAGTTTGAAGCTGCGTCACGGTTAGCTTGACGCTTTGCAAACTTAGCTGACTTAGGACCATCTTGCAAGCTTTGTGAAGCTGTGTAAGCGTGCACTGTCAACATCAATCCAGTCTTAACACCGAATTCTGTTTCCAATACGTTAGCAATTGGAGCTAATGATTGTGTCGTACATGAACCAGCTGAAACAATCTTATCTTCTGGCTTCAAGATGTCTTGGTTAACACCGTAGACAACTGTAGGAACTGCGCCGGCTGGAGCTGAAACCAATACCTTCTTGGCACCTGCATCCAAGTGAGCTTGTGACTTTTCTGCTGAAGTATAGAAACCAGTAGCTTCCAATACGTAATCAACACCATCGTTAGCAACCCACTTCAAGTCAGCAGCGTTACGTTCTGAGTAAACAGCGTAGTGCTTACCATTAACAACAATACCTGTGTCGTCTGATGAAACTTCAGCGTTCAAAGTACCATGAATTGAATCATACTTAAGCAAGTATGCCAACATGTCAGGGCTTGTCAAATCGTTAATCGCAACAACTTCAATATCTGAAGCCTTATCTGACAACTCAAGAATACGACGGAAGGCCAAACGACCAATACGTCCAAATCCGTTAATACCGATCTTAACAGTCATGTGTTTTAGATCCTCCAAAATTTTTTGAATTTAATCAACATCCTTATTATAGCACAACGCTCAATGTTGAGCGAACGAAGAATCGTCAAGAATGTAAATTTTATGTATTAAAAACGCTTATGCCTCATCACGATGCGCACGCCCCTCAACAACGTGTACAGCGTGCTTTTTGGTCGAGTCAATGACGTCTAATATATGCGGATCATCGAGTTTATAGAGGTTCTTTTTTCCCTCTCTGCGGTATGTCACGAGCTGATGGGCTTTTAAGATTGCCAGATTATGTGAAATCTGTGGTTGAGGCAAATCAAGATAATCAACCAATTCATTGACGCTTAATTCTTGTTGCTCTAATAGGTATAAAATATTGAGCCGTGTCGGATTGCTTAATAATTTGAAGACACGCTCCATTTCTGTTTGATAGATTGCTTTAATTTTTTCCATAATTCAAACCTCTTGCGCATTTCATATTCAAATGATAACATATATAATCAAATACATATGTTATTAATAACATATATTAGATGTATAGGAGAACCGTATGCTAAATTTACCACTTGTGACGATGTTATTCGTTGGCGTTAACTTAGATTTTTTCGTTATTTTACTATTCTTATTACAAAAATACCGTTTTAAAGATACTTTAGTGGGTTACATTTTAGGCATGCTCAGTGTGTTTTTCATCAGTAGCCTATTGGGCCAAACCATTCAAACGTTTGTCCCTGAATGGGCGATTGGCCTCCTCGGCTTGATTCCAATATATATGGGTATCAAGGGTGAAGACGATGATGAAGTGCAAGCAAATCATCAATACAAAGGGATACTATCCGTTTTATTCATATACATTGCCAGTTGCGGTGCTGACAATATTGCAGTTTACGTCCCGGTCTTAGCAACAATGTCTCTACACGCTGTCATTATCACTGCTATCTATTTTATCATTTTAACCATTATTTCCATTACATTAGCCTACTACTTCGGCAAACTTTCCTTTATCCAAAAGTTTTTCCAACGCTGGGGAGAACATGCTACCCGTATCATTTATATTTTGATTGGCCTTTTTGTCATGATTGACACTGGATTATTTACACATATACTGAAGTGGTTATTGTAATGCTTAATGCCAAAGACTCTACTTGCTATACTTTAAAATACTTTCTCATGGCTTTGGCTGTTAAAGTATCACCAGCTTTAATTAACTTCTCCGGTGTACCTTCAAACATAATGTTGCCACCATTCATGCCGGCAAAGGGTCCAATATCAATTAACCAGTCAGCCTGACCTATTAAGCGCAAGTTATGCTCAACGACAATAACCGTTAACCCAGCTTCGTTGGTTAGCTGTTTTAACAAATGAATTAAATGTTGTATGTTGCTTTCATGTAAACCACTCGTCGGTTCATCTAAAATCAATAAATCATGCTCGCTTGATCTGTTAAATAAAAATTTAGCCAATTTCAAGCGTTGCAACTCTCCACCTGACAATGTATTAAGTGATTGTCCTACTTGCAGATAGCCTAGCTCTAGCTGGATTAACATCATCATAGGCTGTTTGAGTTCAGGATAAGTTTCCGCAATACTTGCAGGCGTCAGTTGTAGCACTTCTGCAATACTAAATCCTCTATACTTTAATTCTCTCACTTCAGGAGAATAGCGTTGTCCGTTGCAGGCATCACAAATAGTGACGGTATCGCCCATATAAGCCAAATCCAATTTGATGACACCCTTTCCTTTACAGATAGGACACGCGCCTTTGCTATTGAAAGAAAATAAGCTCATTGATTGATGCGTTGCATTGGCAAAAATTTGACGTAAATCATCAAACAACCCGAGGTAGGTCAACATATTGGATCTTTCGCTAGCATGCACTTGCTTTTGATCCAATATCGTCGTTTGCTTAAATTTGTCTTTGAAACATTGAATGAGGGTACTCTTGCCTGATCCGGCGACACCGCTTATAACACTTAAACGTTGTCGAGGTATTTTCACACTAATATCGTTCAGATTATTTTTTGACACATGTTCTAATGCGTAAAAATCTGATACAGAACCGTGCGCAGTAGTTATTTCTCCTGAATCACGTAGTGCCTTTCCTGTTAGCGTATCGCTTTTAACCAGATCATGATAATTCCCCTGAAAGGTAACGTACCCACCTTGGTTGCCCGCACGTTCACCCAAATTAATAATATAATCAGCAGTTTCAATTATTTGTGGATCATGATCAACAATAACTAAAGTATTCCCTTTTTCTTTCAATAATTTAAAAATTTTATTAATGCCAATTAGATCGTGGGGATGCAAGCCAACACTAGGTTCATCAAAAATATACAAAATATCGTTGAGTTCACTATTTAAGTAATTAGCTAATTTTAAGCGTTGTGATTCACCACCTGAAAGGCTTGATGTTGTCCGATTTAAACTTAAATAATCTAGTCCAACTGTCATTAAATGAGATATCTTAGTATCCAGTTCACTCAATATCGGCTGCAGAGATGCTATATTGATTGTTGCTAACCATTGTTTAAGCACTGTCATACTCATAGCACTACAGTCTGCAATATTTTTACCATTAATTTTTGCCAATAACACTTTCTGATTCAGGCGTGTGCCTTCACATGCTGGGCATCGCTCAGTTTCGGTAATTCTTTTTATATCACTTTGATATTTATTAGCATCTTGTTTAATAAATGCATCCTCAATGCGTGGTATCAATCCCAAATATTTAGCTGTTTTAGGCCATTTTGGCGTAGGTCTTTGCGGTTTTTGTGGTTCACCATTTAGTAATAAATGAATTGCTTTATCATCCCAATCCTTTAATGGTAGATCATTATCAAAAAATCCAGATTCCGTATATCTTGATAAACGCCAACCACCTGGTTGAAATGTCGGAAACTGGATAGCACCACCATTTAAAGATTTATTTTTATTCAATAAAGCAGCTGCTTTAATACTTGTGACAATCCCTAAGCCTTCACATCTTGGACACATGCCTTCAGTATTGTTAAAGGAATACACCATTGAATAACCGATAAATGGTTTTGCCATACGAGAAAATAGTAACCGTAGTGCCGTGTAGATGTCCGTGAATGTCCCAACCGTAGAGCGGATATTGCCACTAATTGCCCTTTGCGTGACAACAATTGAAAAAGGTAAATTTTCGATACGATCAACATCAGGGACAGGATATTGTGGTAACAATTGCTGAACATAGGCACTGTAAGTTTTATTCACTTGTCTTTGAGATGTCGCAGCCAAAGTAGAAAAATAAGCGATGATTTTCCAGATCCTGATACACCAGTCGCAACAGTAATTTGATGTTTGGGTATATTCACTGTAATATTTTTAAATTATTCGTTCGAGCACCTTGAATTTTAATGTACTCATTCCGCATTTTTTGGCGCTCCTCTCTTAGTAAACGAATTAATTTATCTGCTGATTCTATAAAATGTTGTTGTTCATCTAAATTCCACACTTGTTGCGCGCGCGCCAATAGTTCAGTGTGTTTTTTGGAAACAGATGCTAAGAATTGCCGTCCATTATCAGTTAATTTTGTATCCATTTCCCGTCTATCACTAATATTAGGCGACTGCTCAACATAGTTCATTTCACGTAAAGCAACCAAACTTTTCGATAACTTCGTCCTTGTGATACCTAATTGTTGACTTAATAAACTTGGTTTTGCTGTTCCAGAGCGTAGCGTATTTAAAATATCGTATTGTACCCATGTCAATTGATCGGGATTAACCAAATTACGCTCAGCCACTAGCTCACACTGCAAGTCCATTAAAATTTCTTGTAGTTTGTCTGTCATTACGATTCTCCACCATCATTATAGTTTCCAAAAGGAAATCATTTCTTAATAG
This sequence comes from Leuconostoc fallax KCTC 3537, assembly GCF_000165675.1. Lineage (GTDB taxonomy): Bacteria > Bacillota > Bacilli > Lactobacillales > Lactobacillaceae > Leuconostoc_B > Leuconostoc_B fallax. The sequence goes on from NZ_AEIZ01000007.1 coordinate 28,184, forward strand.
AAATCATTATATAACTTTGTCATGAATAAAGAAAGTCATAATTGATCAATCACTTTTGATTTAAAGGACTATAATATAGGCGAGTTGACTATGTCGATTTAGAGAGGTGGTAACTGATGAAAAATAAAAGAATGGATGCTGTATTAGAAGCATTCAACAATGCATACAATGATCCTGCCGCAATGGCATTTCCTGGGATAGCGGACATATTGACGAAATATCAGCCAAAAATGAATCATACCGCAATTAATCGATCCGTTATTAGCGCATTAGGTCATGACCTGCATATCTATGCCCTACTCAACCTCGGTAAAACGTCAGAAACAGTCAATACGCTCATTGTAGCGTTAGGTCGGAGCTGGGATCAAGATAACTTTGCCAAAGGTATTTCATTAACGTTATTTTGATTTCTAAGCAAATGTACACGCTGTTAACATGAAATGAAAGATATTGGATACGCATACCAACCGATAAGTATTTGGATTAAGCTGTTCTTACGTATTTTAGCGTAGGATTAGCTTTTTTATTTTTATACCTGAATATAGTAATAGATACGCATTATTGACTGTGAATCAATAAATATACTAATTTAATAGTGTCCCCTTGATTAGCTAGTCGGTAACTTAAATTTAAGTTACCGACTTTTTATATACAATTGATAATAAAGCAAAATTATTATAAACTTACCTCAGGATTTAATAAAAGTAGATTTTACTTTTATTAAATTCATATCTTAAATCACACACTAAGGAAACCGCTTATTATGAAATATCTATCATTTACAAGTCCCAAGCTCAATACAAAAACACTCACTATATCTGGTCTACTATTAGCATTAGATATACTATGTTACAAAATTAGCATTGGCCCAAGTTATTTCTCTTTAAATATGGGTTTTATTAGCACAGCGCTCTTGGGCTACTTTTTGGGGCCCTGGTTAGCTGGTGCACTAGAAATGTTGTCTGACTTCCTTAATTTTACTTTATTTGGCAGTGGCAATTTTGCATTCTCTTTTCTCATTCCAGCATTTCTTGGTGGCATGTTATGTGGCATATTTTTACACAATAAAAATCGCAATTCCGTCAGCATAGCAATACTTAATTTTTTAATATTGATTCCGATCAGTCTAATACTCAACACGTTATTAGTGGCTCAAATTTACCATATGTCTTGGGAACCGCTAATGGTTGCACGTTTGGCTAGAAGTATTATCTTGATTTTTTGCAAACAATAGTACTTATCTATGTTTTGAAACATTTTGATCGTTTGAATGTTAGGGAAAAGTTGTATTGAAACACGCTCATATTTTTTCTATAATGTCTCAACGATTAAAATCATTTTTACTTTAAGATATTGAACCAACCTTATCTCTTTATACTAACCTTTGATAATGTCTTGAGCCTTCATTTTGTCCAACTCTTTTTGAATTTTTTCTTCTTGGATTCTTTGCCACTTGCATAGATTCCCAGCAGAGTGAATAAACCTAAAATCGGCATTGTAACATCTCTCATTGAGAAAGATAACTGACCCGCTATTGCTAAGAAACCGACAATACCAGTGAAAATAACCGGTAAAATCACTCCCATATATTTATTATCAATATAACCTGCGAATGTTTGAAATGCGATAATCCCCGCAAATATCAAGATTTCTAATAATCTATCCATCAATACTCTCCTTATGTTTTTGAATAATTTCTTTGGCCATCGCTAACGTTAATCGTTCATTAATAACCATCTGCATGATTTCTAATTCGAATGAGTCCTTATTTACGTCAGAAAATTTAATTTTTCGATAAGTCGATCCAAACGTAATCGAACTGTCGGATAGCTCACATCATACTCGCGGGCCAATTGTTTTAATGAACCAGACGATAAGAGAAATCGTTTAATAAATACTTGTTCTTCTGGTTCCAAACGGAAAAACCATTCCATATGTTCGCCCCATCCTTTAATATTGTTTAATAAAGTTTAACATTATTAATATTTATGTTCAATAATAATTAATATTAGAATAAAAGCCTATTATAAAGTCAAACGTTTAACATAAACTCAATTTAATGTATAATGAAAATCTAGTGTACTGTTTACATATTATATTAAAGATGAAAAGGTTAATTATCATGCGCCACATTATCCAACGATCAATCTTAGCATTCATCATAACGCTAACGATTAGCTACATATTATCAACGCTGTTTACATCATTATTTTCTTTTGATCGTGCTACAATTTTCACGCTAATTGCGATTAACATTGTATACACCGTTTCCCTATTTTGGGAGAAGCGTAAGCAGTTGATATTGTCATCACGCCATCGTTCAAAATAATTCATGATTTTAGCATCTCAATTCATTGATGAACACAAAGGAGATCTGCATTTGTCTAGATACGCTTTATATCGATTAGCATCTTTATGTTTTTTGCTAGCGGCTATTATACTCAGCATTGTTGCTTATCATTCACATGATTTCACAAATGGTATGATTGCCTTTATTTTTTCTCCACTGCAATAACATTTTTTAGTATCAGTAAAGAAGATAATAAAAACAATTAATTAATAAAAAATGTCTCAAAAAACTTTGAAAGTATATCAAAGCCTTTGAGACATTTTATTTTGTTCGAATATTGCACTTGATTGTACTAACAACAATTAAATCATCAATTCCGACATTATCACACCTCACTGATGACCTTAACCCCATACCTCATCCAATATTTCTTTGACAAGTGCCAACTTGGCCCATTGCTGTTCTTCTGTCAAAACATTACCTTCTTCAGTAGATGCAAAGCCACATTGTGTTGACAACCACAGGCGTTCTAATGGTAAATATTTCTCCGCTTCATGAATACGTTGAATAATCGCTTCTTTGTTTTCCAACTCACCTGTTTTACTCGTAATCAGGCCAAGCACTACCTTTTTATCTCCCGATACTTTAGCTAAAGGTTCAAAACTACCTGCACGCGCCGAATCATATTCTAAGAAATAACTCGAAACATTTTCTTGTCCGAATAATTCGTCAGCTACAGCATCATACCCACCAGAAGTTGCCCAGTCTGAATGATAATTACCACGACAGATATGTGTATTAATAATTAAGTCTTCTGGTAGATTCGCAATAGCACCGTTGTTAAGATCAAGATACAAATTTTTCAGATCTTGAATATCAAAACCAGCGCCTGCCATTTTTTCCCAAAAGTCAGGATCAACTAGCATCCCCCAAGTACAATCGTCAAGTTGCACTGTTCGTGCACCAGCATCATATAATGCCAGAATTTCTTCACGATAAACACGTTTGATATCTGCAAATAATGCAGTACTTGAATCGTAATATGTCGACACAACATCAGCATTTGTACCACGCACTAATTCTGCATAGAATTGTGCCGGTGCTGGAATTGTAATTTTCGCCTCAACCCCTGCTTTATCCGCTAACGCTTTAACAAATTTAAAATGTTGAATAAAAGGATGTGTTGTTGCATCAAAACTTAATCTCCCAGATAATCGTGCTGAATCATCACGGGTTTCTTCATGTGCAAATAAATACCCTTCACCATAATTAATACGCTCAACGCCACCAAATCCCCAAAAATTATCTAGGTGCCAATATGATCGACGGAATTCACCATCTGTTACGGTACTTATGCCTACAGCCACTTGCTGATCGATTAGCTTTTTAATGGCAGTATTTTCTACTTCTTCTAATTCTTTTTGTGTTAACTTACCCTGTTCAAAATCTTGTCGTGCCTGCTTTAATGCTGCTGGCCGTAAAAATGAACCAACATGTTGGAATCCTAATGTCGTTGCTGTCGCTGTTGTCATAATCTTATTCTCCTATGTTTTCTAAATGCTCAGGGTAACTTCATAGCAATAAAAAACCCGCAGTCTAAATATTAGACTGCGGGACGACTTATCGTGTTACCACCCGGTGTTTATGTGTTATCGAAAAGCACCAACACATCTCAATATCAATCGTCTCCACTCTGCTTCGAAAATGTCTGTACACAGTATCGAGAATTGATGTCGCTATATCGGGCTCTCCCGGTTATTGCTTGCTTCGTTTTGATAAATGAATCAGCGTATGTTCACAATAACAGTAACTCCAAGACCATTTTCATGTGTTCGCGTTGTCTACTTTCACCAAATGTAAACTCTCTTGCTAACGCTAAAGCACTACTTATCTCTTCTTTGTTAAAATAATCATATCATATTATCATAATTCGTCAACCTTTTTATCATAATAAGAGAATAATACTACCCATCTATTCTCCTTCAAGATAGGATATTGGTTTCACAACTTCAGTTTTGGTACCATGATACTTCTGATTAATATATTTTTGTGCCGTCTTTGATCGGTATAGTGTCAGTAATTTTTATACGTTTTGTTAGTTTCGTTTTTGGTCGCAGTGGCTATGATATTGACATTTGCTCGAGTGTGACGATTAACATGCTCATAATAAATGGCATCTTTTAACACATTTAATCCTGCAGCTTGTGAAACAGAATTGGATATCAGTACGGCATCAATACTGTTATCATGCAATAAGCGCCCACCTGTTGTATCATCAATTTCTTTAAATTTAAACTGATGTGGATTGGCTTTTATTTTCTCCAAACCATCTAATGCACCAAAAGGTTTGTCCAATGTAATTAATCCTGCATCTGCCAATAATTTTAGCCCGCGAGATTCATCTGCTAAATCTTTCGCAATAGCAATAGTAGCGCCATTTGGTATATCCTTAACGCTTTTATATTTATCAGAATAAACACCTAATGGTTCCAAATACGTTGTGCCTAACGCGACTAATTTGCCGTCTTTTGATTCTTTGTTAAATGCTTGAAAATAACCATAGGATTGAAACGCGTTAACATCAACTTGTCCTTCTGCAGTAGCCTTGTTTAAACTCAAGCCATCAGTAAATTCTTTAACTTCAATGTGCAAATCTAACTTTTTAGCCGTATCACTTTTTGCTAAATGACGCCAAATATCCGCATCACTAGTAACAGATCCGATTGTAATGACGTTTGCTTTGGGCCGATTGTTGTTAGTGGTATAACTAAAAGCACCAATAATAATCAAAGTACTTGCTGCAATAGCAAGCCATACTTTTTTAGACATATTTTAACCTCCATGATAAATAACATATTCATTTATATTTGTGCCAGTGCTGTATCCAAGTCAGCAATTAAGTCATCAGCATCTTCTAATCCGACAGAAAAGCGTAGTAGTCCAGGCGTAATTCCTGCATTAGCCAATGCATCATTATCTAATTCAGCATGACTCATTTTCGGTGGATAACTGATAATTGTTTCGACTGCGCCCAGACTCACTGAGAAAACAGGAATATCCAAAGCTTCTACCACAGTGCGTGCATTTTCTTGACTACCTACGTCAAAGCTCAAAACAGCCCCACCATTTTTAGCTTGCGACATATGAATGTCATAACCCTTGTGTGACAATAATCCAGGATACAAGACTTTTAAAACTTTGGGATGTGCATCCAAATATGCCGCGATTTTTTGCGCTGATGTACTTGACTGTGTCATTCGAACGCCTAACGTTTTGATACCACGCAGTAATAACCAGGTATCGAAGACGCCTAGCGTTGCACCAACGGCATTTTGGATAAAATAAATTTGATCGGCCAATTTTTGTCATTGACTACTACCGCACCAGCCAGAATATCAGAATGTCCAGCTAAAAATTTTGTTGCTGAATGAACTACAATATCAACGCCCAAGTCGAGTGGCTTTTGTAAAAACGGGGATAAAAATGTGTTGTCAGCAATCGTACACACATGATATTGTTTTGCCAGTGCCACTACAGCACGAATATCTGTAATATTTAAGACTGGATTAGACGGCGTTTCAATATATATTGCTTTCGTTTCAGGTATGATAGCAGCTTCAATAGTAGCCACGTCACTAAAATCAACAAAAGTATGCATAATTCCCCAACGAGGTAATACATCTTCCAAAATCCGGAAAGTGCCACCATAAACATGTTTGCTCACAATAATGTGATCTCCAGCCGATAATGTAAACAATACACTACTGATTGCTGCCATTCCCGTACTAAACAAATAGCCATAATGACCATACTCTAGTCGCGCAATTGCTTTTTCACCAGCGTCACGTGTAGGATTACCAGACCGTGCATAATCATATTCACCAAATTCATCAAAAGATTTCTGATTAAATGTTGAGCTCAATTGAATCGGGGTATTGATGGCACCTGAAAGTGGATCATTTGTTGTTGCTGCATTAATAATGTTAGTCCAATCACTCATTTCCTTACTCCTTCTTCTAATTACCATTTATCAACAATATAATTCTGACTAAATAGTGGGTAATAAAAAACGCCCCGTAATATCAAAAGATACTACGGGGCGTTTTCATGTACGCGTTACCACCCGTTTTTTGTATTATGTCACCATAAATACACTTACCCAGTACGAATTGAATTAACAATCGATACTATGACACTATAACGGGTGTACCCGAATGACATTTACTCGTTCAAGCTCATATCATTTTAACTCCAAGACCATTTTCTGAATCATCATAAGACTAACTTTCACCAAACATTAGCTCTCTTCACTCATGATGAAATATACTTATCTCTTCATCGTTATATAATAATAAGATTATAATTTTATTAGCAAAGAATGTCAATGTTAACATTTTTCAAGCTGTGATTTTGTTTATTAAAAGATTGTCCTACTGTTGAAACTCAAGCATAATCATAGCGTGTCATTTTCTAGTCTCAATAAATTAATTATATAAAACCTACTATAGTAAAGAGGACAATCGATGGCTTTTATTATTTTGCTCTGATTCCTTTTAATTTAGTGGCGTAACGATTATAAATATTATTTCCTACTAGTGCGCTAATTGTAATTAGGCATCCCAAAATTTCGAAAGTAGAAACTTTGTAACCATTTATAATTGTTATAACAAACGAAGTAATGGGCACTAAGTTCATGAATAAGATACCATTTATTGGTCCAATAATACGATTTCCCATGTTCCAAGCAAATACTGCAATTACTCCTGCTAACGTAATCATATAAACAAGTGCATTTTGAACGCCGGCTACTTGTGAAAATGTCGGTATTTGTAACCAACCAAAAATTGTAGCTATCGTTAATACAATAATAACTGAACATACACCTAAGATTGATGTTAAGGTGGAGTAACGTAAAATTGACCATTCTGGAAAGTCAGCGCCGCCAGCTGTATAAATTACCCAACATAGTGCACCAAGTAAAATAAATATTACTGCCAAAACAGTGTTATGACCTGAAAGCAAGATACTGATATGCCCTTTTGTCACAACCATAAAGACACCTACTGCAGCAATAATCATAGAAAATAAGGCAACTATCGTTGGCTTTTTCCCACGGTAAACCCAACCTACAAGCACGCCGAGTAAGGGTTGAATCGCCATCATGACTGAGGCGATTATTGATCCCGATTGTCCTGCAATTTGCTGACCAAGAAAAACTAAGAAACTAAATCCTGCAAAAGCAGATGTACCGAACAACCATAATCTTATAACGTGCCCTTCTGTTCTGAACGCGTTAATACCTTCAACAAAAAACAAAATAACTGCAAAAATAATTGCAACACTTCCATACCTTAACAATGTGAAGTAAAAAGGATCCATAATTTTAAGCGCTGGGGTCATTATGGGAAACATGCCACCCCAAGATAGTACTGAAACTAAACACAGAATTAATCCATATAAATATTTTTTAGACATTTTATCCCCTATGATTTCAATTTGTTAGCGGTAGCACATGAAATGAACTACTCGATTCATCAGAATATTTCGGTATTTGCTTTGTTAGAGGTACACCATTATTTTTTCATTCAACATTACCTCCTTTAATGTTGAAATAGTAACATGCTTTTATTGTGTCAAGGAATAAACAGTTTATAATAAGGTGTTATAACGTAATTGAATATATCAATATTTAGGAGATACATAATGACAGTGATTGATAATTCATTTAATATCGAACTGCTATATGTTTTTGTCAAAGTATGTGAACTAAAGAGCATAAATAAAAGTAGTGATTACTTGTCAATGACACAACCTGCAATTAGTAAAAAGATTAAGCAACTAGAAAATTATTACGATAAACAGCTCTTTATTAGAACACCACAAGGTATGGAGCTTACATTAGTGGGCCACAATCTTTACAAAAAATCTCAAAATTTTATTTCTGAATTTGAGAAGATGAATGCTTTAATATCTCAAAATTCCATAAATATTACTGATATTAGATTGGGGTCTTTAGACAGTATTTCATCCTATATGTATCCTTCATTCTTTGTAGACTTCTTCTCCGAATTAAAAAAATTACCATTACAAATAAAATTTTTGATTTAATTCAACCTTTTAACGAAAAAAATTAGATTTAATTTTAATTGATTCTGAATTTGAAAAAGATTTTACTGGAAATGTAAAGAAATTACAGTTATTTGAGGAACCTTATTACCTAGTTTATTCACAACATAATGCGACTATGAAATTATTCTCTGAATTTTCTAGTATAAAGGCGACCGACCTACATCATTTAAGAATAATTATGTATCCGAAGTACTGCCCAATTCATCAAAGAGTCATTCAAATATATGAGCAATTAAATATTCCATTACCAGAAATTGTGGAGATTGATTATAGTGAGTCAACTATAGCAATGATTTCTAAATCTGACTTTGTTACTATTCTTCCTAAATCATTAGCTATTAATAAAGTGACTCAAAACATTAATACTCTTACTATGAAACCATTAGACGATAACTTCATTCGACACGTTTCTGTATTCTCACATAGTGAAGAAATACTACACTTAGTACATGATCTCTTATAGTAACCTTCGGACATCAAAAAGTTATAATTAATATTACTAAAAGTAATTCACTTAAAAAGGCGATATAACTTAATAGTTATATCGCCTTTAAAAAATGTTAAATTAATAAAACTTTACTCGTAAATCAATCCATGTATTTGATT
>NZ_AEIZ01000006.1 GCF_000165675.1 Leuconostoc fallax KCTC 3537
CATATATATGGTTTTTGGCTTTTTCAATTAACAATTATTCGATACCTGATCCTGCCTCAATACTATCTGGCAAAATGGTCACTGTTACTTTACCATTCTTTTCAGCAGAGAGAATCATACCTTCACTCATCTCACCTGCCATTTTGCGTGGTTTCATATTAGCAACGATAGCCACCGTTTTTCCGATCAGAGCTGTTGGCTCTGGATACCATTTACGAATACCTGAAAGGATTTGTCTTGGTTTACCAGAACCATCATCCAATGTAAACTTAAGAAGTTTTTCTGATTTTGCCACAATTTCACCAGCTGTGATTTTAGCTGCAAGAATTTGTACCTTGTCAAAATCATCATAAGCAATTGGTGCTTTTTCTACTACTGCTTCGGTTTGTGCTTTTTGTTTGGCTTCTTCTTTAGCTGCACGTCCCTTACCTTTAGTATCTTTAGAAACCAAACCTGCAATAAAGGTTACTTCCTCTTCAAAATTTTGACGTGGGAAGATTGGTTGTCCCTTCTTCACAACTTTTCCACCTGTTGGTAAGCCACCAAAAGATAGATTAGCAATACGCACACCCTCTTTGGGATAATCTAATCCAAGTTGTTCAAATATTTTGGCAGGTGCTTGTGTCAGTACAGGTTGCAATAGTACAGCAGTAACTCTTAGCGAAGCCGCCAAATGTGCCATGACACTTGACAACTCATCTGCACGCGCTTCATCTTTTGCCAAAACCCAAGGTTGTGTTTCATCAATATATTTATTGGCACGACGAATAATCGTCCATATTGACTCCAAAGCATCTGCTGTCCGTAATTTGTTGAAATGCTGATGATACGTTACCATACTTTCGTTAATAATCCGAATTAAATCTTCATCAAATGACGTTTTACCGGTTGCTAACTTTGGAATAATGCCCTCTTCGTACTTATTAATCATGGCAATTGTCCGATTAAGTAAATTACCAAGGTCGTTTGCCAAATCAAAATTAACACGACTCACAAAGTCCTCAGGTGTAAAGACACCATCATTACCAAATGGCATTGCTCGTAATAGATAGTAACGTACTGCATCAAGACCATAACGTTGTTCTAATACTTCAGGGTAAATAACGTTACCCTTTGATTTAGACATTTTACCGTCTTTCATCACTAACCAACCGTGCCCAATCACTGATTTTGGTAGTGGTAAGCCTAGTGCATGTAAAATAATTGGCCAATAAATCGTATGGAAACGCACAATTTCTTTACCAACTAATTGTGCATTAGCTGGCCAATAGCGTTGGAATAATGTATCATCAGCACTACCATAACCCAAGGCAGTAATATAGTTGGCCAAGGCATCGATCCACACATAAATGACATGCTTTTCATCACCAGGTACCTTAACACCCCAATCAAAACTGGTTCTTGTCATGGCAAGATCTTCCAAGCCAGGCGCTATAAAGTTACTGATCATTTCATTCATTCGTGCCTCAGGCTGAATAAAATTAGGATGCAATTTATAGTAGTCCAATAACCAGTCAGCATACTTACTCATCTTAAAGAAGTAAGCTTCTTCTTTGACTAGCTCAACTTCGTGTCCTGATGGTGCTTTACCGCCAATTACCTTACCATTATCATCATGATACACTTCGGCTAATTGTGATTCCGTAAAGTATTCTTCGTCAGATACTGAATACCATCCCTCGTATTCGCCTTTATAAATATCACCTTGATCTAGCAATTGTTTAAAAATATTCTGAACTGCTGCTTCATGCTGTGGTTCAGTTGTTCGAATAAATTGATCATATGAAATATCCATTAATGACCATAATTCTTTAATTTGTTTCGCCATACCATCCAAATATTGAATTTCAGATTGTCCAGCTGCTTGTGCTTTTTGTTGGATTTTGAGCCCATGTTCATCAGTCCCAGTCAAAAATAAACATCTTGACCTAACAGGCGATGATAGCGCGCTGCAGCATCAGCCAAAACCGTGGTATAGGTATTGCCTAACTGTAATTTCCCTGATGGGTAATAAATTGGTGTTGTAATATAAAATGTATTATCTTCACGCTTTGCAAATTGTTGCTCTGCCTTAGAAAACTTATCATAAATAACAGCACTATCTGTTAGATTTCCAGTGTTAAATAAGACATTATTTGGTTCTGACATATGAGTCCTCTTTCCTTTTACCGTATGAGGTAATATAAATTTATTATAGCGAATTTTAAGCTATTTTGATACCGCCGCCGCTGCTTTGTATAGATAACATCTCCCAATCAAATGTGTATAAATGAGCAGGCAGCTACTTAATTCTCATACGTATACTGTTTTTTGAAAAGCGGTGAAGCTGTCGCATGATAAGCCTTGGGTTGCATAATATTGACATGTAACATATCGTGTTTCCCATTTAACTGCAACATACATTGTCCCGGCTGCAATCTTTGATATTGTAATAAATCGTCAACTTTTGGCGTTACCAAACAATTGAGTTCCTCTGAATCATTCAACTGGTGAATTAATATGCTACCAAATTGTCCCCGCAATTGGGCTGGTAAGTCAAGTGGCGATTGTGTCGACAATGCAACGTATAAACCATACTTTCTGCCTTCCCGAATCAACTTAAATAAACCAGATTCCGTCAGATTTTCATGCTCTGCCGGGATAAAGCGATGGGATTCATCCAAAAAAAGTGTGATGGGAAAACGATATGCACTTGTCGCTCTTAACACTAAAAGATGTCTTAATAAAATAGATAAAACTAAGCGGCTTTGTGAGCCTTGTACCATTAACGCACTAATATCAATGACCAACGTTAATTGGCCTTGATGTTCAGAAAATAATTTTAAAATGTAAAACAAGTCTGTCTGTGTTTGTTTCGCCACATGATGATCATGCCTATTGAAAATATACTGTAAATTTGGTGATTGCAATGCTTGTTTCATTGCCAACAAAGTCAACCAATGCGCTTTGATGTTATGATAATCGAGTACTTGTCCTAATAAGCTATAATCCGCTCGATCATCACTCAACGGCACAACAAATTCCTGAATAACTTGATCAAGCAACAGGTTAGCATCATAATCTGTTCCAAACATTTTTAAAGCCGTCTGTTGTTGTTGAAATACTTCTTGTGATTGATTAACTTTTTGGTACAATCCCGGTTGTTGGATGACGTTCTTTTGTATTTTAAGTGATGTCATAGCAGCGTCAATTTGCTTGACTAAAGTCCCTTTAGCATCACCTAACAAATCCGCAATTTCTTTTGCCGAAAAATGACTAAAATCTAAATTAGCATTTTGCCCTAACTTATACTGCACTGAATGCGCTAAATCATGATACTCGCCTGTTGGATCAAGTATGATGGTTGCCTGTTGTTTTGATTGTAGACTTTCTACCAATTTTAGTAGAGATGTTGATTTACCACTACCAGTAGCACCAGTGATTAATAAATGATGTGCTAACAGTGCATTAGCATCAAGGTCGACCTGCTCGTTGGCAATAGTATTTTTTGCAAAATTATCAATAATCACTTTAACTTTCTCCTAACATTTTTTATCTTATCAATATAGACACACTCAAAATTGGCATGTAATTTATTCTTTCACGTAGCATATTCTAAGGTGTTTTGATACCATAAGGTTAACAGTTTGGAGGGGAAAATGACACAATTAGATCAAATTCAGCAATTCATGCAGCAAGTTTTGGGTAATGATGAAACAGGACATGGCACTGACCATATTGAGCGCGTTCTAGCTTTATCTAATACAATTTTAGAACATGAGCCAAGTGCTGATCCTTTTATCGTACGCGCTGCAGCGCTATTACATGATACCTATGATGATAAATTATTCAGTGATGTTGTCGCAGCCAAACAACGTGTAGCTGATTTTCTTAATAGTATTGATGTAACGAAGGCACAACAGACTGCTATTTTCTATATCATTGACAATATGTCTTGGTCTAAATCACTAGATGGTGCTGCTCCATTAGATATTAATGGACAAATTGTTCAGGATGCGGATCGATTAGAAGCTATTGGTGCTATTGCAGTCGCTCGAACAATTGAATATGGTGTTCATGCACATCATGCACTTTATGATCCTAACATCAAGCCACGTCATCACATGGACAAAAAAGAATATCGAAAGGGAAGTTCTACTGCCATTAATCATTTTTATGAAAAACTCTTTCTACTTAAAGATTATCTCAACACCGATACAGCTAAAAAAATTGGGGCTGGGCGTCATCAATTTATGTTAGATTTCGTACATCAATTCGAAGATGAATGGCAATTAAAAAATAAAGCCAAAATAAAAAAGGTAAGATACAATGTATCTTACCTTTTTATTTTGATTTTATTGCTTAGCAGCAGTAATCCGTTCGTTAAAGTTCAGATTGGCTACACCTTGATCCAATAATTTCTCAATTGCATCATCTTGTGACTCGCCGTGCTTACGTTCTAATTCATTTTCATATGCATCAACATATTGATCTTCAAACATATCATACAATTCGTCATTAGATTTACCATTATGAATATCGGTACTATTATTTTGAACAAACTTGTCCAAATCTGAATTCAAGCGTTCATTCACTTTATCTTGACTGGGTAAATTATAACCACCAGGCATACTGCTGCTACTGCTACTACTTGTCGTGCTACTACCACCACTACCTGACTGCGAATAAGAGGTACTGGTAGACTGTTCTTGTGGTGTATCTGTTCGATCATCACGATCGTCTTGTAATTCGCTATAAGTATAAAACGCTATACCACAGACTACTAATGTGACCAAAGAAGAAATAATACCAATTAAAACACCTTTTTTCATGTACACGCCTCATTTCCTAGTGCTTGTCTAATTTTCTGAAATGTAACCGTTTGACTCCTTACTAATATTCTACTGAATACCAACTTTAAGGTCTAGGAAAGTGCTTGAAAAAAGCTTGTCCATTAAGTAATGGACAAGCTAAATTGCATCTATTAACCGCGACCCATTAATTTTTTGAGTAGCCGATAGATTTTATATTTAAGGGGCTGAACTGGCATCATGAAGTTTCCCACGAGTTGACGTGCAGAACCATTAAAGGCAGTTTTAAAGCCCAAAACGCCATCAGTGCCATCAAAGCGGCCAGCAATACCATAGAAATTATAACGCTTTATACCGGCTTGAACAGCTTGATTAATCATTACATCTTGGATTTGGTAAGGACCATAATAGTCCATATACGTCTCATCAGTACCAGAGAATAAGTAATTCATTTCTTGTGGTTGTTGAATAAATAAAGCACAAGCAACAACGACTTCATCAACACCAGCTTGTTGATGTTGTTCTTCAGCTTTGTTAATACGCTTTTTATGCTGCTGACGCTGATCGTCAAATTCCGCATACTGACGTTTAAATTTATCGTTAGCGGGATACTTTTCAATTTTTTGATTAATTTTATCCAATTTAGCAGTTAATGCACTCACTTTTTGCTGTTCTTCTTGAATATAGTTATTAAAATTCAATTCAGCAAATAAAAATGTCGCACGATCACCATAAACATCATAAACAGTCTCATAAAAATTGAGATCCTTATCATGATAATGTAGACGATCAGCTGTCTTTTGTGTTAAAGCTTTAAAATCGGCTAAATCTGATTTTTTAACTGACGTAATTTAATACCGAACTGCTTATTTTTTTCAGATAATATACTGCATTCTTAGTGTAAGATTGATGAACTGACTTCTCATCACTTAATTCTGATAGATCTTTAATGTACTCCCACTCTGGTGAAGCAACCGTTGTAAAGCCATCCGAGAATGGTTGATGCACAAATCCCAAACGTGACATTTGGTCAAAGAATGATGTATTCTTGTCACCAATTGTTTCACCGTGATTGTCTGTTAATTGGAATGTTACATTAGGCCGTACCTCAATATACAAACCATTATGCGCCTTAGCAAACATCTTGAAAGCTGCAAAAAAGTACGCTACTAACTCTTGGTTATCAAAATCAAGTAATGGGCCACGATCAAGTGACATCACATAACCCAGTCGAACAGTTTCGCGCAACACTAGCGCTGTAGCTACCACTTCATTATTTTTGGTTTCTTTTACACCGACCAACCAAATTTTATACCCACGCTTTTTTAGTAATTCAGCCTGAGATTGAGATTGTAGAAAAGTACCTAATTGGTGTTGCTTTTCAAATTGATCAAATTCTTCATTAGTAAGTTCAGTAAACTGATAAGTCATAAGTAAAAAATCCTCTGTAATTCACTATACATGAAAACATAAAAAAAGTAGGGGGTACCCCTACTTTTTTCATAAATTTATTGTGCGTCAACCACGATCCAACCGTTGTAGTATCCAACACCGGCTGAAGAAAGATTAGGGTTAATGATAAATTCAGTATGTCCACCGTTAACCATACCTGTTTCATTATACCAAGCATCGATAACTGCTGCACCGGCACCGAAGCCATTGGCAACAACTTCAGGTGTATTTGAACCTTCATGCAAACTGAACCAGTTTGAGTTAGATGCCATTTGTTGTGCACGCGCTTGTGCTTTAGCTGATAATGAAGCATTCAATGATACTGGCTTCAAACCAAGTTGGGCACGCTTAGCGTTCCATGCATTAATTGTTGCATCAGCACTAGTTGAAGATACTGTTGATGTAGATGTTGCAGATGATGTTGATGTCTTTTCAACAGTTGCAGCTTGAGTTTGTGTTGATGTCGTTGTTGAAGCTTGAGCTGTATTTTGTGTTGCTTGTGTAGTTGTCTTCTTAGACGTACTTACACTACCGTTTGCCTTATAAGCATCATATTCAGCTTGTGTCATGTAGTTATCGCCGTTTGCATCGGCATCAGCAATATATGACAAGGCTTGCTCTTGCTTTTGTACAGGTGCTGTTGCCTTGGGCTCAGCAGCCTTAGGTGCAGCAGGTGTTTGTGATGATGCTGCAGAAGATGCTTGTGATGAAGCAACTGGTGCTGTTACAGAAGAAGTAGATGCTTGTGTTGATGATACTGCATTATTTTGTGTTGCTGATTCTGTAGAAGATGCAGGTGCTTGTGTTGATGATTCTGCACTGCTTTGTGATGAGGATTCTGCAGAAGATGCAGGTGCTGCTTGTGATGCTACTGTTGTCTTAGCAGGTGTTACTGAACTTTGTGATGATTGTTCAGATGTTGCTACAGATGATACTGGTGCTTGTGTTGATGCACTTGGTGCAGTAGCAGTGTTTTGAGTTGAAGTTGCTGAACTTTGTGCTACGGATGACTGTGCAGGTGCTGCTACAGAAGATGCAGGTGCTTGTGTTGATGACACTGCACTGCTTTGTGATGATGATGATTGTGATGAAGCAGCAGGTGCTTGTGTTGTAGGCGCAACCTTAGTAGTGGCTGCGTTTCCTGACAACTTCAATGACTGACCAACAAGAATTAAATCAACGTTTGAAATATTGTTAGCAGCAGCGAGTGTTTCTACTGAAACATTATGTGCAGCAGCAATGGCGCGAAGTGTGTCACCAGCAACTACTGTATAAGTACCAGAAACTTTAGCAGTTTGTGGTTGTACAGCTTTAGCTGTTGCTGTCTTAGTAGTTGAAGTTTCTAACTTTTGACCCGCAATAATCAAATTAACATTTGAGATATTGTTAGCCTTAGCAAGTGCGTCAACAGTTGTGTTGTAACGAGATGCCAAGCTGTAAAGTGTGTCCCCTGACTTGATGTTAATTGTGTCAGCTGAAACTTGTGATGCACCTGCAACGGCGAAAGCACCGGCTGTGGCTGCGATTGATTTAGCAATAGTTGATGGTTTCATAAATACCTCTTTTTGAAAAATTCTTTTTATACTGACTTAAACTCTATACGATATGATGTTTAAAATTATTCTGTTTTTCTTAACTCAACAGTGTCCAGTATAACAATGTACTATGTCATTAACATAATTTGAATTTTTCAGAATGCTTTCATTGATAAGGTTGCGTGTCATTCATTACAAAAAGATTACAATATTACACTGTCTTACCGGCAAAATTAGGATACCAATCTTTAGAAAGCACTTGAACTTTAGCTGTTTCTTGACCTAATTTAGCTGCAATAAATTGATTACCACCAATATAAATACCGACATGATAAGGGTTTGCTGGAATTCCCCAAAATAATAAGTCGCCTGGTGTTGCTTGGAGTACACCAATCATTTGATGTATTTGATTAACTTGCGTGCTGATTTCATTTGACCACTTGTAATGATTTTTGGTTTGTAATCTGAATGATTTAATACAGCCGCAACCCATTCACCACTATTTAATTGGCTATAAGATGTATTGATAAGGTTAAAAGCAACCTGGATACTTGAACCCGATTGCTTTTCTAGTATTGGACTATTGTGCATTGACCACAATCCATCCATTATAATAACCCACACCAGCTTGAGTGAAGTTAGGATTAACGATAAATTCAGTATGACCACCATTTACCATGCCAGTTTCATAGTACCAAGCATTAATAACTGATGAACCAGCGCCAAAACCATTGGCTACAACTTCTGGCGTATTAGAACTAACGTGCGCCCCAAACCAATTAGATGATGAACCCATCAATTGTGCACGTTGTTGTGCATGCGCTGACAATGAAGCACTAATTGTAACAGGCTTCAATCCCATCTTGGCACGCATTGCATTCCAAGCATTAATTGTTGCATCAGCAGATGATGTTGCAACAGATGAAGTATTTGATGTTGTTTCATTACTTGTTTGAACAAGTTGTGCGCTACTTTTTGTTTGTGTTGTTTGCGCTTGTTGTGTGGCTGCTTGTGTTGTTTGTGCTGCTGAACCGCCATTAGCTTTGTAAGCTGAATATTCTGCGGCTGTCATGTAATTATCATGGTTTGCATCAGCTGCAGCAACGTATTCAACATTAGCAGGTACTGTTTCTGTAGATGTAGTAGCTGTTTGTGTTGGCTTTGCTTCAGTTGTTGTTTGTTGTGCTGAACCGCCATTAGCCTTGTAAGCTAAATATTCTGAAGCTGTCATGTAATTATCATGGTTTGCATCAGCTGCAGCAACGTATTCAACATTAGCAGGTACTGTTTCTGCTGATGCTGTTTGTGTTGACTTTGCCTCAGTTGCTTGTTGTGCTGAACCACCATTAGCTTGATAAGTTGTATATTCTGCGGCTGTCATGTAATTATCATGATTTGCGTCAGCTGCAGCAATATACTCAACATTGGCAGGTACAGTTTGTGCAACAGTCTTTGTTTCGACCGTTGCTGTTGTTTGTGCTGTAGATAACTTCAAAACAGCATCCGTTACAACCAAATCAGTATTGGAAATATCGTTATTTTGAGCTAATACTTGCGCACTAACACCCGTCTTTTCAGCAATTTTTGTTAGTGTATCGCCTGATTGTACTGTATAAGTTGCTTTATCGGCACTTAAACCTTTAACATTTTGATCAGTTGAAATGTTAATTGTACTACCAGCTACAATCAAATCTGATTGTGAAATATTGTTAGTTTTTGCTAAGGCATCAACAGTTGTGTTATGTTCAGTAGCAATTTTTGATAAAGTGTCACCTGATTGTACAGTTACTGTATCTGCTGATACAGTCGCTTGTGCGCCAGTGAAGGCTGCAGCGGCACCAGCAGTCGCTAACAATGCATTTTTGATTATCTTGCTCATAAGGGGGTATCTCCAGTTTATAAAGTATTTAGTAAGATTATTAATTTTTAGACTTGTTCTTAAACAAATCTTAACAACATGAACTAGTATACCTATTTTTTATAACATCAATATTGTTCAATCTTTGCTATTAAATAACAATGTTACAAAATTATTTCATGAGCTAATAATGCGCTGTGATCGCGTTTATCCGTCAAAATGTAATTTTTTCAATAAAAAATAGTGTGATTTCACACTATTTCATCATCATTGCATAAATCTTAATGCCTTAATAAAAAATTTAGAATTTAAAAGGATAATAAAATGCTGCCATAAGTAAAACCAGCACCAAAGCCTGTTAATAATACTTTTTACCTGTTAACTGCTGTTGCTGTCGTAATTCATCTAAACCAATTGCAATACCAGCAGACGATGTATTACCATATTTCGTAATATTAGTAGAAAATTTAGTGATTGGCTGTTGCAGTGCATCGGCAATAAATTCAATCAGTCTCAAATTCGCTTGATGCGGGATAAAGTAATCAATATCATGTGGTGTTAAATCATTTTGCGCCAAAAATTTAACAATATGTTGTGGAATCAATGTCGTTACTTCACTGAAAACATCACGACCCACTTGTGCAAAAGCGTCCATTTTTGGGTAGTTATCAACAGACAATTGAGTTAAGGGCGCGACCCGTCCTGAATGTACGACCTCGGAATTACCAATAGTGTGCATTTCTTCATCTATAATAATCCCTTCTTCTGCTGATGTTAAGATATAGGCAGCAGCTGCGTCACCAAAAAAACGGTGGAAGTTCGATCAGAAAAGTCCATCATTTTAGAATTTACTTCAGCAGAGATCAATAATATATTACGATAACTACCTGAGCGAATAAATTTATCAGCAGTACTTAACCCAAAAATGAATCCTGAACAAGCTGTTGCTAAGTCATAAGCCCAAGCACCTTCAGCATTAAGGTTGCGTTGTACCAATGCAGCAGTGGATGGGGATAAACCATCTGGTGTAAATGTCGTCACAATAATCGCATCGATATCACTTGCGTCTAGATGTGTTTGTGCTAATGCTTTTTTAGCAGCCGCAGTCGCTAAATCGCTGGTATCTTCACCCTGCAAGGACATATGGCGTGTTTTAATCCCAGTATGTGCTTGAATCCAAGCATCACTCGTATCCATGATTTTTACCAAATCATCATTTGTCACAACGTTTTCAGGGACATAATGTGCACTGGCAATTATTTTAGTTCCGGGCATAATCTTCCCTCTTTAGTTTTAAATACTTTACCTATTGTAACGAATTTTTTCAAAATTACAAAATAAATAAGAAAGTTGGCGAACCAACTTTCTTATTTTTACTTTTCAGTTTTATTAATGAAGGTTTGGACAATGTCAGCGGGAATAGAGAAACCCATCCCCTCAACACTTGTACCATCTGTTGAGTTGGCTAATTTCATCGAATTAATACCGACTACCTCACCCTTTAAATTAATCAAAGGCCCGCCAGAATTTCCTGAATTAATCGCAGCATCCGTTTGAATAACGGTGGCCTTAGTGCCTTGACTATTAACGACCAGTTGACGTCGTGTAGCCGAAATAATCCCACTCGTTAATGATGTTGCATATTCAGAACCTAGCGGTGAACCAATCGCTAATACTTGTTGTCCAGATTGGAGCTTTTTAACATCTGCAAAAGTCGCAGCTGTTTTAAAGTGCTTGGCGCTTGTCCGTAGTACAGCTAAATCCTTAGTGGTATCTGTACCAACGATGGTTGCCGTGGCTTTCTTCCCCGCAGCAGATATTAACTGAAGCTTAGCCGAACTAGCCACAACATGGCGGTTGGTAATAATATAAGCGGTATCACCTTTAATCTTATAGACAACACCAGAACCTTCAGAAGCAGTGGTTAAGTTGCTACTATCATCGCTTGCATTACCCACTGTTAGGCCCCATTGAGCGGATTGCTTTTGCTGCAAATTCTGTACAGTGACTACAGCATTTTTCACTTTATTGTAGGCTGTTGTCGCATTGTCCTCGCTTGTATAAGAGACAGTCGAAACTTTCGTAACTCCTGTATGATTACTTGCTTTATTTGATACAAACGATTTTTGGAACCATGAATTAGGCTGTAGTCCTGTATAAACGACTAGTCCACCAATCACTGCAGCAACAAGTGCTACTAATAAAAAGGCTTTTTTTGTCATCGTTAATCCTCACTTTTAATTCAATATTATATGACCCATTAAGATTAAGTCAGATTTACATTGGTAATGTTACCTTAAACACGGTACCTTGTGGCTTATTATCATAAACAACAATTTTACCATTATGGGCTAAAACAATCCATTCAGCAATCGATAAGCCAAGTCCTGTACCACCCGTCTCTCGGTTACCTGTCTTATCCTCTCGATAAAAGCGATCAAAAATATGTTTTTTGGCTTCATCACTAATACCACTACCAGTATCTGCGACACTCAATACTAATTTTTTACGTTCAACTGTAGCCGATACTGCGATTTTGGCACCAGAAGAAGAATATTTTAATGCATTATCTAGTAACAAAACAAGTAATTGATGAATTCTCTTACGATCAATCGAAACCTGTTGTGGTACGTCAGTTGCTAAGGTCACTTCTTTCTCATCAAATTGCGCCATCTCTTGATAAGGCGCTGTAATCTCTGTCAAAAATTCAGCAATATCAGTTGCTTCTTTTTCTAACTTCGTCATATTCGATCCTGCTTTAGCCAAAGTCAACATATTACTTGTTAAGGCATTTAGACGGCGAATTTCAGACAAAGATAAAATAATTTGACTCGACTGATTCCTAATTGTATCTTCGGGGTGTGTTAGCATTGTTTCTAACTTACCCTGAATAACTGCCAAGGGTGTACGTAATTCATGTGCTGCTGTATCAACGAAATCTTGCTGTCGTTGCCATGATTTCAAAATTGGAATCATGTTTCGGCGACTAATCACATAACTGATTGCTAATGCTAGTAACCCGAACGTACCAAATGACCAAAAAATCACTTGCTTAAAGCGCTGTAAATTAAACATTGTATCTGTAACATTAACAAGCACCATGGCATATTTTACTTTGGTGTCTTCGAAAGTCACATTGTTTTTAAATGCAACACTCGCCATCCGATAATGATTACCGTTGACTTCAATGGTTGTAATTGGTCGACTTACGCCTGATTTTTGAAAATGAATGCCCGCTAACACTTCTGAACGATATACATTGGCTGCGAGTTGATCCACAACAACTTTAGATTTTTTATCAAATAAAATAACTTCTGTTCTTGTATTTGGTATCGATGTTGACGGTATTCTTTTTGTGGTTGTATCATCTGCTAAGTATTTTTGTTGCTCCCATACCCGCACTTGTTGATTAATCGCCATATCTGAACTTTGATAAATTGAGCGTGTGTACGTCCAATAAATAAGCAAACCCAGAAACGTAAAAATAACAAAGAAAGCACCAAATTGCCATAAAAATCCGGAAATTTGTTGCCGCTTATTGATAATATTCGGCATTATTCACCTACTTCTAAGATAAATCCAATGTTTCGTAATGTCTTGATCAAATTATCTTGACCCACTGCTTCTAATTTACGACGTAAATTATTTAAATAGATATTCACAACATTAATGGTTGTATCGGAATCAATGCCCCAAACACGATCAAATATTTGCTCACGTGTAATAATAATATTTTTGTTTTGTGCTAAATAAGTCAAAATATCAAACTCTTTACCAACTAATTTAACAGGTTGTCCATGCACTTGTACCCCACGATTTTCGAGATTAATTAAGACATCCCCAACCTCAATGGTATTGTCTTCCGAGAAAACACCACTACGGCGCAATAACGCTTTAACGCGTACAAGCAACTCCTCGCGATAAAAAGGCTTTGTTAAATAATCATCTGCGCCGACATTAAAACCTTCAATTTTATCATCAAGAGAACTTTTAGCAGTCAGAATCAAGACCGGCGTTTCAATTTCTTTCTCACGTAGATTTTTGATAATTGTTAGACCATCTTGTCCTGGTAACATTAAATCGCTAATCACCAAATCATATGGTACTTCTTGTGCTTCAAATTCTCCGTCTAAACCATCCTCGACGACTTTAACATCTGAAAAATCTTGCAAAAAGCCAACAATACTATCTGCTAAGTTCACATCATCTTCGATTAATAAAATTTTAATTGCTTTTGTCATGATTCTCTCCACCTATCCAGCATTTTACTATTTCTATTCTACCCTTTTCGGCTTAATTGAAAATAAAAAATGCGACATACGTCGCATTTTATCTACTATTGTAGTGTTAGTTTTAAATCTTCTGCTTTTATCCAACCAAAATGTTGAATAAAAATATATTTTAGTAACAGTGCTAGTAAGACTGGTAAAATAACGAAAACTAATAATACAAATATAATCGCCAGTATACTTTTATCCGATTGGCTATATGCTGTTAAAGGCCCAATCAAACCAGAGAAACCAAAGCCAGCAGAGAAAGCCGTCCCTTTTATATTTAATAGTGTCGCAATAGCGCCCATGATACCCGCACCAATTGAAGTTGGAATAAATAGTTTTGGCTTGGTCAACATATTGGCCATTTGGATTTTAGGGGAACCAACGAAATGTGCCAATGTACCACCTAATGGATTCACGCTACTGCCCATGGCAGCTAAAGTAAAACTCGCTACCGTAATGCCAGCATTAGCTGCACCCGATCCAACACCTGCTAAACCAATGGCCATACCAATGCCAACAGATGAAAGTGGTGACACAATTAAGAAAGCAAATATCATGCCTAATAAAGCGCCCATCAAGATAGGTGTTAAATCAGTTGCATAAGCAACCAATTCACCAACATACGTTTGGACGTTTCTTAATGGTTCCAGTGTCGCTAGGCCAATACCACCTGCAATAATCAATGTTAATAGTGGTTGCAAGAGCATTTTGAGATGCCCTAGTCGTTGCTTAGTTAATTGAACAATAATGGTCGACAGGAAGGCGACTAAAATGATGTTCAAAATAACACCGGTACCAGCAATCGTCATCCCTTTTGGAGAAGGCGTCACAACTCCTGCTGATACAAAGGTAGCTAAAGCAATTGAACCAGCATCAATCGTTGATAATTTCAAAATTTGACCGACAGCAAAGCCCGAAACGATTGGCAAAGCACACTGTGAGAGTGTTGTCATAAAGCCGATTTGTTGTGCGAAAGCATTACCTGAAAATAATGGTAACAGTTGATTGACTAACGCACTAGGTATCAATGTTATGACGATTCCTAAGCTCGTGCCATTTAAAACATTAATGATAAATTTCTTGATTGTTTGCCATGATGTGGTATTGGTCATGGTTTTTTGAGTCGTCATAAAGTATCCTATTAAATTTCGTGCTCTGACGTTTGATTTGTTAATATTGTCAAAGTATCCTGCAATGCAATATCTACCATATTCTTGACTGCAATATTGGTAAAGAAAGCAACATGTGGTGTTATCAATACATTTGGCATTGCTAATAATTTGGCAATTCTTGAATCTGGTATGCCCGTCGTACTCAAGTTATGATTGAAAACAGCTGATTCACCTTCTACTGTGTCTAATGCTACGGCAGCTATTGGTCCATTCTCTAAAGCGACAATCAAATCATCTGTATTAATAACGGGTCCTCTAGAAGCATTAACCAAATAACTTTCTGGTTTCATCTGTGCAAAATCTTTTGCGGTCAAAAGGCCAACTGATGTTGGATTGAGATCAACATGCAAACTGATGACATCGCTTTCGCGCAGTAATTGTGCTTTAGAAACATAGGTCACAATACCTTGTAAGTCCTCACGTTGCTGCACATCGTGAGCCAATACTTTAGCACCTAAAGCATGTAACAGTTTTGCTAGTGTGCCACCGATTCGTCCAGCACCAATAATCCCAACAGTGACGGAGTGTATTTCTTTTGACTGAAGCCCCGCCCAACGAAAATCTTGATTCGCTATGCGTTGGTCAAAAGCCAAAGTTTGACGCAGCAGTCTAAAAATCTGCATCAACGCCATCTCAGCTACTGAACGTGGTGAATATGCTGGTACATTCGTCACAGCCAATCCTGCTTTTTTAGCTAGGTCCACCTCAATCATGTCATATCCAGCGGTCCGCGTTGCTATTTGTTTTAAACCAGCATCTTTTAGTTGATGATAAAAAGCCACATCACCGCCTATTTTTGATGTTTGCTGGATAACCAGACCATCGATGTCTGTTAAATCAGGTAAAGTTCCTGGATGACATTCTTTCGTGGTTACCATAATATCGATATGATGTGCTTTAGCAAAATCATCAATCGCTGATTGTTCATCATCCCGGACACTGGTCATCAAAATTTTAGTCATTATGCTTGGGCGCTTTCCTCAATATATTCACCAAGACGCTTCATTGCTTCTTGTAGGGTTGTCATTGAAGCAGCGTAACTGATACGAACATAGCCTTCACCACCAGGTCCAAAAGCTGATCCAGGAATCAAGGCTAGCTTATTTTTGTAAGCAAGATCACGTGCAAATGCAACATCATCTTGGCTTAATTCAGCTGGAATTTTGGCGAAAATATAAAATGCACCGTTTGGTTTAGGTACAGTAAAGCCAAGTTGTGTCATTTGATCATACACATAATCACGACGCTTTTGGTACTCAGCTTTCATATCTAATGTGTCTTGTTTACCTGCTGCCGTACTCAAGGCCTCTGTTGCGGCAACCATAGCTGAATTAGTCGCTGTTGTAATTGTAAACTGGTGAATGAGGCCGAGACGTGCAACTAATGGTGCAGGTGCTGCTAGGAAACCAATACGGTATCCGGTCATCGCATGTGATTTTGACACACCATTTAACAAAATTGTTTGTTCTGGTAAATACTTTGCCATTGAAGCATGCTTTGCATCATAAGTTAATTCTGAATATATTTCATCTGAAATCACAATAATATTTGTGTCACGTAGGACATCAGCCAAAGCTTGCACTTCCTCAGCTGTATAAGTAACACCTGTTGGGTTTGAAGGGAAGTTCAAAACGATTGCTTTAATCTTATCACCATGCTCTTCAATCGCTGCTTTCAACATTTCAGGACTCAAAACAAAACCATTAGCAGATGTATCCATAAATACTGGTTCTGCACCATCAATGATCGTAATTGGAATATACAGCGGGAAAATTGGTGTTGGCAATAGTACTTTATCACCTTCATTTAAAATTGAAGTCAACACCGTATAAATTGCTTCGGTCGCACCAACTGTGGCAATGATTTCTTCTTGCGCGTCATAGTCTAAGTCATAGCGATCTTTTAAGAAATTTGCAGCTGCTTGACGTAATTCTATTTTTCCATTAGACGCTGCATAATGAGAATCATCATTATTAATCGAATCAATGGCGGCCTGCTTAATATGATCTGGCACATTAAAATCAGGCTCTCCCAAAGTTAATTTTAAAATATCAGGGATACTACTGATTTCATTATCAAAAGCACGAATAGCACCTGGCTTAACCAAGTCCAAACGCTTGTTGAGTGATGACAAAATACTTTGTTTTACTTCGGGCATATTCTCTCTCCATTTTCTCAAAACAAAACCCCGTCTGATTACAATTAACCAGACGGGGTTCACATGTCCATGCATTACGAACTTGTGTGATATCTGGTCGCTATGTCGCTTCCGTATACCAACACAAATTACTTTTGGTATACGTTCTACGCAAAATACCAAAAGTAATAAAATGATGTAATTTTAATCGCTGCTTGTGACATGTATTGAGAACCTTCTTAATTGTTTGATGTCACTATTATATTAGTATAATTTTTGATTGTCAATAATCTCATAATATTTTCACTATTCTTTTAACTTTAATTTGTGCGGTAACGCTCTCCCCTGCATCACATCTTGAACAATTAAATCGATGTTCGTTTTGGTAATCGCCCAATCATCGTTTTTGATAACATATGCTGTATTTTCTAAGGCTTCTGGTAACTTAACATCACGTAAAAACTCTGGAGACGTAATTCGCCGTGTTACCAAATCTGGATTATCGCCTCTTACCTGGACACGCTCAATTAATGTATCTGGATGAGCCACCGTAATAAATAGAATGACGGCTTGATTGCCTAATTCACGTGCATAAGTAACGGCTCCAGCCGTATCTAAAACAATTGTTGTGTAATCACTTTTTTCCCACGCATGATTAAGTCCCTCATATGAAGAACCATACTGAAAACCTGCATATGCCACTCGTTCTAAATAATGTTTTTCTTCAAACGAAGCTGGTGTTTCAAAATAATAATCAATATTTTGTTTTTCGCGATTTCGTGGTGGTCGCGTTGTGTGCGTTATAATACGTGGCATATGATAATTTTCTTGTAAATAACGTGCAATCGTTGTTTTACCAACACCTGTAGCACCTGTTATGACGAAGACTTTCTTATTTTTCATCATACTTTTCCTCATCTCCATGCCCTTTTGTTAGTTATATTGTATCGTAAGTTTCGCTTGAGATGGTAAATCTTGCTACACTCTGTTTTGACTGATAAAATTGATGTTATATGTCAAATTGATTGGAGAT
Organism: Leuconostoc fallax KCTC 3537; assembly: GCF_000165675.1. Classification (GTDB taxonomy): domain Bacteria; phylum Bacillota; class Bacilli; order Lactobacillales; family Lactobacillaceae; genus Leuconostoc_B; species Leuconostoc_B fallax. The sequence goes on from NZ_AEIZ01000006.1 coordinate 18,255, forward strand.
TTTAATGTCAATATTATCACGCGCATTCAAGCGCGAATCTGTAGATCGCTATCTACAAGCTGATGCTCATATGAAACGGGAGCTATCAACACTAGATTTGGTTGGATTAGGTGTTGGTACAGTAATTGGTACCGGAATTTTTATTCTGCCAGGCCATGAAGCTGCCCAAAATGCCGGTCCTGCTGTCTCAATTGCATTTCTAATTGCTGCCTTCTTTTCTGGATTATCAGGTATGGCCTTTGCGGAATTTACGTCAGCCATGCCAGTAGCAGGTTCTGCGTATTCTTTTGGTAGTGTTATTTACGGTGAAATTATTGGTTGGCTCCTAGGCTGGTCGCTCATTCTAGAATACTTCTTGGCTGTTTCAGCCATTGCAACTGGATTCTCAGCCTATTTTGCTAATTTGCTCACTATCTTTGGGATTCACACACCTAAAAGTTTGTTAGCCGGCCCAATGGAGGGCGGTGTTATTAATTTATTCGCGGTGCTGATTATTCTTATTGTTGCGGCTATCTTATCTCGTGGCCTACATACATCTAAAAAGATTGAAAATTCAGCCGTTATTATCAAAGTTGCTATTCTTGGATTATTTATTATTGGTGGTTCTTTCTTCATTAAAACAAGTAACTATGTGCCATTTTATCCCGAAGAATTTCGCAGAGGTTTCGGTGGACTAGGTGGTATTTGGGCCGCAACGGCTAGTATCATCTTCGCATTTTTAGGTTATGACACAGTTGCAGCTCATGCTGCTGAAGTGAAAAATCCTAAGAAAACGATGGCACGCGGTATATTAGGGACTGTCTTAGTATCCGCTGTATTGTATACACTTTTCTCCGTTGTCCTAACTGGGATTGTTAATTATAAGCAACTTGGTGTAGACGATCCTGCAGCCTTTGCCCTACAAACAATTCATCAAACCCAATTCTCAGTTGTCATTACAGTTGGTGCGTTGATTGGTATGTTCACAGCTATTCTAGCTTTAATTTATGCCTCTTCTCGTTTGGCTTATTCCTTCGGACGTGATGGACTATTACCAAAATCATTAGGTAAAATATCGATAAAATCTCAACTACCTGTCAATGCGTTAATCGTAGCAATTGTGGTTGAAGTTGTTTTCGCAGGTGTTGTACCGTTAAACACATTAACTAGTCTGATTAATGCCGGTACATTATTGGCCTTTATGCTTGTTAATTTTGGCATTATTATACTGCGTCATCGTAAAGATTTACCTAATGATGGTTTTAAAATGCCTGGGTACCCTGTGTTTCCTTTTATAGGTGGTGCCCTTAGTTTATTCTTCTTAACACAATTATCATCAGAAACACTGTATATGTTTGGAATATGGTTAATCATTGGTACCATCTGGTACTTTAATTATGGTATCCGGCATTCCAAATTAAATCATAAATAAAAAACGCGTTAAGCGTTTTTTATTTTG
>NZ_AEIZ01000005.1 GCF_000165675.1 Leuconostoc fallax KCTC 3537
AGCCGGAAAAGGCTGAAGATACTGGCGAACGGGAAACGTAGCGCCGACTTAGCTCAGTTGGTAGAGCACCGCTCTTGTAAAGCGGGGGTCGAAGGTTCGAGTCCTTTAGTCGGCATGAACATGCGGATATAGTTCAGAGGTAGAACATCACCTTGCCATGGTGGGGGTCGCGGGTTCGAATCCCGTTGTCCGCTTAATATGCCGGCGTGGCGGAATAGGCAGACGCACAGGACTTAAAATCCTGCGATAGAGATATCGTACCGGTTCGATCCCGGTCGCCGGCATATATGCACCTATAGCGCAATTGGATAGAGCGTCTGACTACGAATCAGGAGGTTGCAGGTTCGACTCCTGCTAGGTGCATAGAGGTTAGAGTAATTTAATCTCTTTTTAAGTTTTTGAGGAGCTGAAGCTCTCGAGAAACTATCGGGATGTAGCTCAGCTTGGTAGAGCACCTGGTTTGGGACCAGGGGGTCGCAGGTTCGAATCCTGTCGTCCCGATTAAATCGTATGTGATATGGTTTAGCACGATCGCGGTGTAGCTCAGCTGGCTAGAGCGTTCGGTTCATACCCGAGAGGTCGAGGGTTCGATTCCCCCGCCGCGATAGGTCGATAAAGGACCTTTAGCTCAGTTGGTTAGAGCAGACGGCTCATAACCGTCCGGTCGTTGGTTCGAGTCCAACAAGGTCCATTGAGAGGGCCTTCAGAGATAGTGGAGGATTACCCAAGTCTGGCTGAAGGGAACGGTCTTGAAAACCGTCAGGTCGGGAAACCGGCGCGGGGGTTCGAATCCCCCATCCTCCTTAACCCTTAAATATAGAGGGTAAGACATAATATTATCGCGGGATGGAGCAGTCTGGTAGCTCGTCGGGCCCATAACCCGAAGGTCGTTGGTTCAAATCCAGCTCCCGCAATTGGTCGCATGGTCTAGCTGGTTAGGACGCCTGCCTGTCACGCAGGAGATCACGGGTTCGAACCCCGTTGTGACCGTTTAAGTATGAAGATACTTAGATGGCTCGGTAGCTCAGTTGGTAGAGCAATGCATTGAAGCTGCATGTGTCGGCGGTTCGATTCCGTCCCGCGCCATAGGTCAAGAGATTGACTGAAGCGACAAGGTAAGCCTGCGAATGTAGTTCAATGGTAGAATTCCAGCCTTCCAAGCTGGCTATGCGGGTTCGATTCCCGTCATTCGCTTATGGGCCTGTAGCTCAGTTGGTTAGAGCACTGTGTTGATAACGCAGGGGTCACAGGTTCGAGTCCCGTCAGGCCCATGATAAAGAAGAGAGTTCTTGTAACTCTCTTTTTCTTTCCCTTCTTTTTGTTTTATAATG
>NZ_AEIZ01000004.1 GCF_000165675.1 Leuconostoc fallax KCTC 3537
AAGTAAAAAAGAAAAGGGGGTAAAAAGGGCGAAAAAAGGGAAAAAAGGTGTTGACGGTAGCGCACAGGGTTGGTATAGTAATATATGTTGTTTGGCGGAAACGTCAAGCAGGCCAACGGATTGAGCGACTAGGGCGCACCAAGAAATGCAAAAACATTTCAAAAAGGTGTTGACAAGCGTTTGATTAGATGGTAAGATATAAAAGTTGTTTCGTAAGGAAACAACGACATCGCAAGATGTCAGGTAGCACATTGAAAACTGAACAAAACTTTGATAAACAAATGTGTCGGGTCACTATTTTACGAAATAGTGTAAAGAAACAATTTGCGAAGTCAATTCGTAACAAACAATAAACGGATACGCTATAGCAATATAGCAAGTCAGTTAACATTGAAGAGCAATCTTCAAACTTTTAAAATGAGAGTTTGATCCTGGCTCAGGATGAACGCTGGCGGCGTGCCTAATACATGCAAGTCGAACGCTAGTCGCGGACCTGATCACTTCGGTGAGACGTAAAGCATATGGCTAGAGTGGCGAACGGGTGAGTAACACGTGGACAACCTGCCTCTAAGCAGGGGATAACATTTGGAAACAGATGCTAATACCGTATAACAACGCATTTCGCATGAAGTGTGTTTAAAAGGGGCTTCGGCCTCACTTAGAGATGGATCCGCGGTGCATTAGTTAGTTGGTGAGGTAAAGGCTTACCAAGACGATGATGCATAGCCGAGTTGAGAGACTGATCGGCCACATTGGGACTGAGACACGGCCCAAACTCCTACGGGAGGCTGCAGTAGGGAATCTTCCACAATGGGCGCAAGCCTGATGGAGCAACGCCGCGTGTGTGATGAAGGCTTTCGGGTCGTAAAGCACTGTTGTATGGGAAGAATAGTTAATGTAGGAAATGATGTTAATGTGACGGTACCATACCAGAAAGGGACGGCTAAATACGTGCCAGCAGCCGCGGTAATACGTATGTCCCGAGCGTTATCCGGATTTATTGGGCGTAAAGCGAGCGCAGACGGTTCGTTAAGTCTGAAGTGAAAGCCCACAGCTCAACTGTGGAATGGCTTTGGAAACTGGCGAACTTGAGTGCAGTAGAGGCAAGTGGAACTCCATGTGTAGCGGTGGAATGCGTAGATATATGGAAGAACACCAGTGGCGAAGGCGGCTTGCTGGACTGTAACTGACGTTGAGGCTCGAAAGTGTGGGTAGCAAACAGGATTAGATACCCTGGTAGTCCACACCGTAAACGATGAGTGCTAGGTGTTAGGAGGTTTCCGCCTCTTAGTGCCGGAGCTAACGCATTAAGCACTCCGCCTGGGGAGTACGACCGCAAGGTTGAAACTCAAAGGAATTGACGGGGACCCGCACAAGCGGTGGAGCATGTGGTTTAATTCGAAGCAACGCGAAGAACCTTACCAGGTCTTGACATCCTTTGAAGATGTTAGAGATAATATTGTTCTCTTCGGAGACAAAGTGACAGGTGGTGCATGGTCGTCGTCAGCTCGTGTCGTGAGATGTTGGGTTAAGTCCCGCAACGAGCGCAACCCTTATGTTTAGTTGCCAGCATTTAGTTGGGCACTCTAGACAGACTGCCGGTGACAAACCGGAGGAAGGCGGGGATGACGTCAGATCATCATGCCCCTTATGACCTGGGCTACACACGTGCTACAATGGCGTATACAACGAGTTGCGAACCGGCGACGGTAAGCTAATCTCTTAAAGTACGTCTCAGTTCGGATTGTAGTCTGCAACTCGACTACATGAAGTCGGAATCGCTAGTAATCGCGGATCAGCATGCCGCGGTGAATACGTTCCCGGGTCTTGTACACACCGCCCGTCACACCATGAGAGTTTGTAACACCCAAAGCCGGTGGGCTAACCTTCGGGAGGTAGCCGTCTAAGGTGGGACAGATGATTAGGGTGAAGTCGTAACAAGGTAGCCGTAGGAGAACCTGCGGCTGGATCACCTCCTTTCTAAGGATAAACGGAAACCGACGCTGACTTAAATGTCAAATTTGTAATCAAAAGTTTTGTTTAGTTTTGAGTGTGGTACTTTTAAATAGGTATCATAGTCAAGAATGCCTATGGGGAATTAGCTCAGCTGGGAGAGCACCTGCTTTGCAAGCAGGGGGTCAGCGGTTCGATCCCGCTATTCTCCATAGCCGATGTCGTAAGATGTTGGCGTGATGAACATTGAAAACTGAATAGTAACAAATTCTTTTTTGAAAGATATCGAAAGATATCAAAAAAATTGAACCGAGAAACAACATCAAGTTCTTTAATAAAGAACGGTTTAATCGCAGGTTGTGTTAAAGCAACCAACTCATAAACTGATCGATAGCACTGTGAGGTGTTATCCGGTTAAGTTAATAAGGGCGCATGGTGGATGCCTTGGCACTAGGAGCCGATGAAGGACGTGACTAACTACGATAAGCTTCGGGGAGCGGTAAGTACGCTATGATCCGGAGATTTCCGAATGGGGAAACCTAACATCTTAGGATGTTACTAATACATGAATACATAGTGTATTAGAGGAATACGCTGTGAACTGAAACATCTCATTAGCAGCAGGAGCAGAAAGAAAAATCGATTCCCATAGTAGCGGCGAGCGAAGTGGGAAGAGCCCAAACCAGCATGCTTGCATGTTGGGGTTGTAGGACTGTCGTTGAGTTACCAAGTAATGATATAGGTGAACAAGTTGGGAAGCTTGATCAAAGAGGGTGATAATCCCGTAACCGAAATATGATTACCTCTAGACAGGATCCTGAGTACGGCCGGACACGTGAAATCCGGTCGGAATCCGGGAGGACCATCTCCCAAGGCTAAATACTCCCTAGTGACCGATAGTGAACCAGTACCGTGAGGGAAAGGTGAAAAGCACCCCGGAAGGGGAGTGAAATAGTTCCTGAAACCATGACGCCTACAAGAAGTCAGAGCTCGTTAATGAGTGATGGCGTGCCTTTTGTAGAATGAACCGGCGAGTTACGGTATCGTGCGAGGTTAAGGTGGAAAGACCGGAGCCGCAGCGAAAGCGAGTGTGAATAGCGCGAATAGTACGATGCTGTAGACCCGAAACCAGGTGACCTACCCATGGTCAGGATGAAGGTGAGGTAAAACTTACTGGAGGTCCGAACCGGTGCATGTTAAAAAATGCTCGGATGAACTGTGGGTAGCGGTGAAATTCCAAACGAACCTGGAGATAGCTGGTTCTCTCCGAAATAGCTTTAGGGCTAGCCTCATAATAAGCATACTGGAGGTAGAGCACTGTTAAGCCTAGGGGCCCATCTCGGGTTACCAAAGTTTGATAAACTCCGAATGCCAGATATGTATGTATGGGAGTCAGACGGTGAGTGATAAGATCCATCGTCGAAAGGGGAACAGCCCAGATCGCCAGTTAAGGTCCCTAAATATATGTTAAGTGGAAAACGATGTGAAAGTGCATAGACAACTAGGATGTTGGCTTAGAAGCAGCCACCATTTAAAGAGTGCGTAATAGCTCACTAGTCGAGTGCCTTTGCGCGGAAAATGTACCGGGGCTAAACATATTACCGAAACTGCGGGTGTACTTTAAAGTACGCGATAGGAGAGCGTTGTATAGGCAATGAAGGTAGACCGTGAGGACTGCTGGAGCGTATACAAGTGAGAATGCCGGTATGAGTAGCGAAAGACAGGTGAGAATCCTGTCCACCGAATGACTAAGGTTTCCTGGGGAAGGCTCGTCCACCCAGGGTTAGTCGGGACCTAAGGCGAGGCCGAGAGGCGTAGTCGATGGATAACAGGTTGAGATTCCTGTACCAATGCTAATGCGTTATCACCGATGGAGGGACGCAGGAGGCTAACAGAAGCGCACGGTTGGAAAAGTGCGTGTAAATAGTAAGTCTAGTGAAGAGTGAAATGCTTTTGACTGTTAGGACAAGCTATGATGCGGATCGAAATAAAGTAGAGAAGTCTGTGATGTCACACTGCCGAGAAAAGCTTCTAGGGAGTATTAGGTTGCCCGTACCGCAAACCGACACAGGTAGTCGAGTAGAGAATACTAAGGTGAGCGAGAGAACCCTCGTTAAGGAACTCGGCAAAATGACCCCGTAACTTCGGGAGAAGGGGTGCTGACTTCGGTCAGCCGCAGTGAATAGGCCCAGGCGACTGTTTATCAAAAACACAGGTTTCTGCAAAATCGTAAGATGAAGTATAGGGGCTGACGCCTGCCCGGTGCTGGAAGGTTAAAAGGAGTGCTTAGCTTCGGCGAAGGTGCGAATTGAAGCCCCAGTAAACGGCGGCCGTAACTATAACGGTCCTAAGGTAGCGAAATTCCTTGTCGGGTAAGTTCCGACCCGCACGAAAGGCGTAACGATCTGGGCACTGTCTCAACGAGGGACTCGGTGAAATTTAAATACCCGTGAAGATGCGGGTTACCCGCGACAGGACGGAAAGACCCCATGGAGCTTTACTGTAGCTTGATATTGAGTGTTTGTGCTGCTTGTACAGAATAGGTAGGAGACGTAGAAACCGGAACGCTAGTTTCGGTGGAGTCAAAAGATGGGATACTACCCTCGTTGTATGACCACTCTAACTCTGGCCACTAATCGTGGTCGAAGACAGTGTCTGGCGGGCAGTTTGACTGGGGCGGTCGCCTCCTAAAAGGTAACGGAGGCGCTCAAAGGTTTGCTCAGAATGGTTGGAAATCATTCGTAGCGTGTAAAGGCACAAGCAAGCTTGACTGCGAGAGCTACAACTCGAGCAGGTACGAAAGTAGGACTTAGTGATCCGGTGGTTCCGCATGGAAGGGCCATCGCTCAACGGATAAAAGCTACCCTGGGGATAACAGGCTCATCTCCCCCAAGAGTCCACATCGACGGGGAGGTTTGGCACCTCGATGTCGGCTCATCGCATCCTGGGGCTGTAGTCGGTCCCAAGGGTTGGGCTGTTCGCCCATTAAAGCGGTACGCGAGCTGGGTTCAGAACGTCGTGAGACAGTTCGGTCCCTATCCGTCGCGGGCGCAGGAAATTTGAGAGGAGCTGTCCTTAGTACGAGAGGACCGGGATGGACATACCGCTGGTGTACCAGTTGTTCTGCCAAGGGCATAGCTGGGTAGCTACGTATGGATGAGATAAACGCTGAAAGCATCTAAGTGTGAAACTCGCCTCGAGATGAGATTTCCCATTCGAAAGAAGTAAGACCCCTTAGAGAAGATGAGGTAGATAGGCTAGAAGTGGCAGCGCTGTGAAGTGTGAAGCGGACTAGTACTAATAGGTCGAGGACTTAACCAAAGCAAAGTCCAATGAGTGGTTCAAGAAAGAGAAAAGAATAAGTTACTATTTAGTTTTGAGTGTTGATCACTCAAGGTGTCGTATTGATAGCATAGAGGATACACCTGTACCCATTCCGAACACAGAAGTTAAGCTCTATAGCGCCAAAAGTAGTTGGAGGATCGCTTCCTGCGAGGATAGGACGATGCGATGCCGTACATAGCAA
>NZ_AEIZ01000003.1 GCF_000165675.1 Leuconostoc fallax KCTC 3537
TNTNTTTTTATTTATTATTATTTACCAAATAACTTACCAATTAAGTTATCTTTTTTACCTGTTGCTAATGCTTGTTCCTGTTGTTGCCTAACTTCTTCTGGTGTTGGCGTGGCATAAGTTAAATATGTCAGGCGTTGCCAATGTGGTCGTGCAATCAATAGTGCTGGTGTTGTATCTGCGATATTTTTGGCATCAGGTAGTTCTGTAATATAATCTTCTGGTTGTTCAATTGCCCAGTCGTCATTAATTTGTATCCGATGTGTCCAATCAGCATCTTGTTGTGAAAGAAATTTTTGGGGGTCTAAAATAACATCACGACTAATGATAGCACGACTCCTTTTAAACTGCTGTTGATAGTAAAGGGCAGCATAACTTGAAATTGGGCCATAACCGACAAATTCGACATGCCGGGCATTAGCCTTTTTGCGATTATCGTTGATTTGATTGATAATCACTGATTGATTTTCACGGAAGAAACCAGCAAATGGTAAACTGCTTGCCAGATACATCACGGCTTGCTGTGTCGTTTTGATCCATTGATCAGGATAATCTGTATTTGAAAATTCTGGTTCGGTGAAAATGACGCGCAGTGTTTTACTTGTGATTGTGTCAGGTAGAGCTAACTGAGTATAGAGTTGATTGCCAATGAGTTGATCATTGGCACGAAGATAGCCTTGCTGTTTAGGTCTCAATAAGAAATCATGAAAGACAAATGAACCAGTTCCTGCTGAAACTAAACTAATTGTGTAATAATTATAGTCTTCAGGAACCGTAAAGGTGACAGTATCACTATTTTGGCTAAAATTAGCTAACTCTTGACCATTATCATCATAAAAAGCAATGACAAGATAAGCAAAAATATGTGAACCACTTTCGAGATGACGTTCAATTTCGTATTCGGTATGCCGCATTAAAGGCGGTAAATCAGAAATACGATGGGCTGTTGAAAAAACATGTTGTGAATGCCAAATGGCAATTGGACGACCACTTGGTAAAAAGTTGTTTTCATAGTAAACATGGTCAATACCTTGAAAATTCACTGTTGCGCCTTGTAATTCTAATAGTTGCGTTTGTGCTGTCCAATAAATATGATATTGCATATAATTTCTCCAAACGATTAATGACGTAATTGATCACGCATCAAAACTAGCATGCTACTCATAAACTGAAGCATTTCTGGTATTTTTTCGGTATGCCCGCCGTGTTGCACAACATGTTTCAATGGCGTATGTTGTTCGGTTAAGAAATGTAGCAATTCAGGTAAACTTTTACCATCGTAATCATCTTGATCCATTGAAAATAATGCGATGGGTATCGTTGACCATGGCGCGTCAATGATGTGATGCCAAAGTTTATTATTAATAGCAGCAGTATCACCTTTTGACATTTGCCCAGCCAAATAACGGCGTAGATCTAGTGTCCAGTCTTGGTTGAACTGATGTGGGAATTCTTTGTCTTCGCTTAATGTACCCAAATTGACTATTGGTTTAGCAATGATTAAGGCAGCTGGATTGATGTCACTAGCATAATAAATTGCAGGATAACTACCCATACCACAGCCACTCAGAATAATATCTTTATTCGTTAAGCCAAGGTCCAACATTTTGCTCTTAATGATGGCGAGTATTGTTTTCTCATACTCAGCTGAACCAATGTGAAAAGCGCCACCTTGTAAACGTGAATCAGTAAAAATTAAGTAAGGCATTCCCAATTCATTAAGTTGCGAGACCATATCAAAGTGTATGGCATGACGATCCATATCAGAAAAATAGACAACAAGGGGCTTTTGACGATCGCCCGGATTGAAATAACTTAAAATTTCTTCATTTTCAGATGTTAATTGCCAGTCACTGCCTGGCAATAGGTGACCTAAGCCGTGACGAGAGCGATACTGATGTAAAACATTGAGGTCTAGTGTACCATTACCCATACCAAGGACGAGAATTTGATAATGATGATAATCGGCGAGGCCACCAACTGTTGACAGTGTTCTCAAATCAGCGCCACTGATCATTTGTGTGTCAATTAAAGTATCATTGGCATCGAAAAACAAAAACTTGAGGGCGACGGTAGCTGTGTCTGTTGCCTCGTATTCTAACCACGTAACATTATCTTGATGTGGTGTAAAATCTGTGGGGAAAGTCAGGAGGGTACCAAGTTGTTGCCATTGCTCTCCTAAATCACCACTAAATTGAGCTGAAAAGCGGCCTTGCCGTTGAAAATGGATTGTCGGCTGATAGCGCGGGATGAATTGACTTTCACTAAATGTTGTATTGAAACTTTGTTGACCTAGATATAAATCACATATGATGCGCGTAGCAATAGCATCGGGTTTTGTGTCTTCAAAATAAAAAGCACGTCGTTCTGTCAAAATATCCTTTAGTGCAGTTGAAATGTCTTGCGTTAAGTAAATGACGCGATAGGCTGGCCAATCCCGAATCTGTTCAGTCAATAAAGTACTGTCGATGTGCGCATCAGTTAGCAGTACATAATCCTGTTCAAGACGATAAGGATCTGTTTGCTTGATTAAGAAATCAGGGAGATTACTAATTGTGGTGTAATGCCAATCGAAACGATTATTCAGTTGATTGGACCAATTGTCAGAACCAATTTGGAGGATGGAAATTTTATTTTGCATCATGTTCCTCATTATGTCGTGTATTGAGTAGCGTTTGCCATTGTTGTCCCAATTTTGTTGTGTTGTAAATATCGCTTATCCTGTCAGATTGAGCCGTGGCAAACTGCCAGTTATCCATATTATCGAGATAGAAGGTTACAGCGGCCGATACATCCTGAAGATTGTCAATGACTTTCCCGTTTTTATCTGGTGAAAGATAGGGGGTTGTTTGTCGCACAATTTGAGGAATATGATCATCCAAGGCGGTTACTTGTAAGAATTCGTTAGGTGTTTGACCTAAATCTAAAAGTAAGTAGGCCGAACGCATGAAATGTTGGCGTTGGGTACGGCGTTGTTTGGGTAACACTAAAAAGCGGTTAAGATAATCTTGCCGCTGACTATCGTCATCACTCACTTGTTGATTAACGTGCAAAATCATATCTGTTATCATTTTAGCGGGTAACGGTGATTCAATAATTACAGTTAAATCTAAGTGTTGATAAGCTAATGCCATAAGCTGCACGAGCACTAGTTCTTGTTCTTCAAAAGACAGGTCTTCATTTAACCAGTAGATAGTTTTAAATTTAGCTTGTTGGCTTAAATGAAATTGGGTCGCATACAGTGGAATATAGGTTAATCTTTTGTTAGTAGACTTATCTAATGTATTATAAACGTTGGTATCATGCGTGATGAACTGCTGTACATTATCGGGTAATTGGTCTGGGACAGTGTGTAACGTATAGATAATATTGTGTTGTGATAAGTAGGGGATGAGCTGATCATTGTGGTTACTTTGAGTCACAATGACGGTATCTTCTGATGATAAATGCGCTAAGTATTGACGTGTGACAATGTTCAGTAGCGTATCTAAATCACTGAAGTGTTGCTGGTTTTCCCATTCCTGAGCAGTATGAATATCCTGCAGTTGATTATTATCATAAGTTATTTGCATAGCGATTTGTCCGCTTGGCGTTAGAAAATCAGTACGCTTAACTTGATAACTATTATAATGATTGATACGCGAAATAAAACCACGATCATCAATCATAATTTGTTGATTCAGTTCCTGATTAACAAAAAGATCAATGTAGTCTAATTCTGACAAGTTGGGACTAGTTAGCCATGCTGTAGCATAATGTTCATCATTGACATCGATTAAAATACGATCGCGCAGATAAGTAAATTGTGCATAAGGTGGCCAAGAGAAATCACTTAACGACAGTGGCTGTGGCTGTGTTAGTTTGATTTGTTGAATGGTGTCAAAGGCAGACCAATAATGGGCGCGTGCACTGTCATTTTCATGTAGTAATGCGCGTAGTTTGGGGACGTATGCTTGAATAATTAATGAAATATCATGTCCTTGAGATAACAGAAGTTGTGTCTCGTTAATTGAAGTGTCAAAAGAAAGTGTTTCGGCATCATCAATCGGCCAATGCGTTAGAATGTGAATCGTCATGAAGTGTCCTCACTAGAAAGCAATTTAGCGTTACTTTAATTTTATAACAATGATGTTGTAGATTAAAGTAGAATGACGCGTGCAGATACAAAAATAATGTGAGTTATTGTAAGCTCACATTATGCATGTTTATGATTAACAGTGACATCAATTGCTTGTTTAATCACATTATTAAAGTGTTGTGCCGTTAAACTGTCAAGCCCAGCACGTGTTGAGCCACCTGGAGAAGCTACGATATTCATCCATTCTTGTGGTGAACGTTGGGATTGCTGCAACATCTGACTTGATCCGAGTAAAGTTTGAAGTGTGATGTTTTGGGCTGTTTGTGCATCTAATCCATTTGCCACACCAGCCGCAATTAAAGCATCAATAAAATTAAAAACATAAGCTGGGCCAGAACCGGCAATTGCTGAAAAAGTAAGGAATTGTTCTTCAGGTAGTACGTTAACAGTGCCTAACTTTGTGTAAAATTGGGTAGTTTTTTGCTGATTATCCACAGTGACATTGTGACTGAAGGCAATCGCTGTGCAGCCTTGATTGATTGTTGAATTGACATTAGGTAGTGAACGTACAAGTTGGGCATCAGGGAGTACCTGGTGTAATTGTGTTAAAGTAACACCAGCTAATACGGAAATCGTTAATTTGTCTTTAAAATGTGCAACATGATCGGTTAGGATTGTGGCTAATTGCTTGGGTAAAAAGGCAAGGACGACAAGGTCACTTTGCTCAATGGTTGTTGTTAAATCAGCAGCCACGATGTCCAAATCATTTGATAGTTTTGTTGCACTACTTGGTGAAGACACAATAATATCATGTGTCGCAACGCCGTTTTTGATTAAACCTTTAATCATTGCTTGTGCCATGTTACCAGCACCAATAAATCCATATTTCATTAGTATTCTCCATCTAATTGCAGTTATCTAGTACTCAAATCTAGTCTACACTGACTAAAATAGAATCACAAATAACTCGAATTCAATTTATATGTTCATATCTTAAAAATAACCAATAAAAAAACCAGTATTAAACTGGCTTTTTGTTTTAATGATTACTTTGTTGAAGGGATCTCTTCAGATTTGCCCTTTGCCCATTGTTGCAACTTTGCAATAGCTGCTTGGCGTTGTTTTTTAGCGCTGCTATGCCCAACCTTGCGGGCACGTGCAAATGAATTAAGCGGCTTCTTTAGTGCCATGAGGTGTGCTCCTTTTTAAATGTTTTTCATACAAATAATCATTATACGCTACAGTATTGTAAAAAACAAGTGTTACAATAGTTTTATGGAAAAATGGTCAAATAAAAAATTGAATTATTTCGTCAACAACTACTCAATTGGTATGATACTCAAGGACGCGCTAATTTACCTTGGCGTAAAAATCATGAACCTTATCGCGTACTTGTTTCTGAAATTATGTTACAGCAGACTCAAGTGGATACAGTACTACCTTATTTTGAACGCTTTATGTCGACATTGCCAACAGTTAAAGATTTAGCTGATGCAGATGAAGACGTGGTTTTAAAATTATGGGAAGGACTAGGATACTATTCACGCGCGCGTCATTTACAGAAGGCGGCACAATTTTTGACGTATGAATGCAATGGTGTCTGGCCAACAACAGCTAAAGATTTACAACAATTACCTGGCGTGGGGCCTTATACTGCAGCAGCGATTGCAAGTATTAGTTTTAATGAGGTGGTACCCGCAGTTGATGGTAATATGTTTCGGGTGTTTAGCCGCCTATTAAAGATAGATGATGATATTGCACGACCCAAGACGCGACAAGTTTTTTATGATGCAATTCTACCAATCGTTGATCCTGTGCGACCCGGTGATTTTAATCAGGCAATTATGGATTTGGGATCCAGCTATATGACAGCTAAAAATCCAGATAGTGAGCATTCACCAGTTAAAGACTTTAACCAAGCTTATTTAGATGATGTTGAAATGAACTATCCGGTGAAGTCTAAAAAGGTTAAAGCCATTAGGCAAAAATTTTTGGCATATATATATGAAGAAAATGGCGCGATTTTATTTGAAAAGCGTCCTGATAGCGGTTTGTTAGCTAATTTTTGGACGTTTCCGTTATTACAGCAACATGATGATTTTGATGTGAGCGATATTACACAAGGCGAATTGTTGAATATTAAACCGATTACTCATATTTTTACACATAGACGATGGGAAATTTGGTTGGTAAAGCGAGAACATCTGCCTGAAAAACAATCTAATCAGCGTTTTTTAACCTCAGAAGAGTGGCAGCAATTAAGCCTACCTACTGTACAACATAAGCTATTGAAAAGCTTGGAGGAAAATAATGTTTACAAATGAGCGCCATAAACGACTGTTCTTTTGGACAATTGAACTATTAGCTATCGCAATATTGGTATATGTTGTATCGCGTTTTTGATTTTCTAATGCGACCTATTTCTGTATTTATATCAACGGTGTTTGTACCAATTGTGTCTGCTGGCTTTTTGTATTATGTTTTAAAACCAATCCTTGGATTAATCGAAAAAATTAAAATTAAGGGGAAAGCCATACCACATCGATTGGCTGTAATCATGACTTTCCTGCTATTCATTGGTGTTATTGTGTTAGCCTTAGCTTTGCTAGTGCCAACACTGGTTAAAGAAATCAGTAATTTGATTACAGCATTGCCAGCGTTTGTGAATGACTTGCAAAAATTTGTGAATGAACTGACAGCAGAACGTTGGTTTAGAGCGTTGGATTTAAATGTTAATGTAGATCAGATTAAAGGGACTGTTAGCAAATATGCTGCATCCGTATTAACGGGGACAGCTAGTACTTTAGGAGTTGTCATCTCAACCGTGACATCAGTTACAATCAACATCGTCACGATTCCAATCGTATTGTTTTATATGTTGAACGATGGTGATAAATTAGTACCAACACTGAAGAAAAATTTTGCCAGTCGTCATGCGGATAATATTGAAGAATTGACAGATAAGATGGATCGCACGATTGAACGCTATATATCAGGACAAGCGATTGAAATGTTATTTGTTGGGATCGCAATGGCTATTGGTTACTTAATTATTGGTCAACCATACGCTTGGCTATTAGCGGTAATTGCAGGAATTACGAATATTGTGCCATATATCGGCCCTTGGTTAGGTGTGATACCAGCATTGGTAGTGGCATCAACACAATCAATGCAGCAGGTGATTTTTGTAATTATTGTAATGACCATTGTACAGCAGATTGATGGTAACTTTATTTATCCAAATGTCATTGGTAAAAGTTTGAAGATTCATCCATTGACAATTATGATTCTATTGATGGTTGCTGGTAATTTATGGGGCATTGTCGGAATGATCTTGATTGTACCGGTTTATGCTGTAATTAGAGAAATTGTGAAATATGCTTTGAAATTACACCAACTCACAAAAAATGTTGAGCAAATTAATAAATACAAGCCATAGTCAAATTTATCGTGAAATATATTGACACTATGTCTGGTTCTTGTTATTCTATTATAGTTATAGAATAACATTGCCGTTGTGGCGGAATTGGCAGACGCGCTGGACTCAAAATCCAGTGGTGGCAACACCGTGTGGGTTCGACTCCCACCGACGGCATAATTAAAAGAGGTTACCGAAAGGTAACCTCTTTTTTTGCATTAAAAAATGCGATGCAGAATCTAAAGCATACTTGCATCGCATTTGCCCGATCAAATTGACCGCTTTTCCTGTTAAGCGGCCAATTCGATTGAGCGTTTTCCGTTAGAATTACTCAATAGAATCGACCCCCTTTCCTAGATTGACTATATTATCTAATGTACGACTTATTTTGTCAATTTATACGTGACGTAACTGATACAGCATACTAAAGGTGTAGGCTGATTGACTAATAAACAGTATGCTGCCGACATACAGAATAAGTCCTTTAATGATCATAATTTGATGATTTATTGGGAAATGTGTCGGCCAGTTCATTGTGAAGGGGACACCGAGTATGAAGATTAAAAAGAGAAAGAGTGCAATGAACGTCATACCAATTAAAACGAAAGTGATAATTAGCATAAGTCGAATACTTTTTAAGTTAGCTATGTTTTCACGTTCATCTTGAAAACGATCCAGTGAAGAAAATTTTTTATAGAAGCTAATGTGATGCTTTTTCTGCTGTGAATTATTAATAGTAGTGATTAAAAGTAAAGATAATAACAAAATAGTCACTACCCACAGAGGAATGTAGCTTTCGATACGTAATTGATTGGCCGTCGAATGATTTTTCAACCCTAGCATAACGATGAAAAAGAGACCAAAGCTAAATATAGCAGTCAGATATTCGTAAAAAATAATTTTTGGCGTGGTCATGAGCTAGTTTCCTAATAATTTTCTGAATTTTAATAACATTTCCAAGTGAGAAATGAGAATAATCAGCCCCATTGATAGTGCAAAGTAACCTGAATATATAAAGTGAGAACTGCTTATTTTAAGAAGTGGACCAACAATAGTACTTTCTAAAATGGCAATACTCATTACTAGTGGCCATAGAAGGTTAAATGCGTAGGACTTGGCACGCAACATCATATTGTACTCACGTTCATCTGCAAATACTATACCGTTATTGCTTAATTTACTTTCGTCATCAATCAGATATTCTTTGTTACCATATAATTGCCATTTGTGTTTGAGATAAAAAGGCAAGAAAAGCATATTAGATAAAAATATAATACACAATATTGTCAAAATAGTTATATTCCAGATTTTTGGATGGGGTAAATATGATATTTCAATAATTATTAAGCTAGTACCAACTAATGTTAAAAACAGAGCGAAGTTGAGTGGTACGATATTTCGTAATAACAAATAATGCCAGGTATCATGACGTGATGTATTCATAGATTCTCCTTGTGCCACAAAAAGAGTTCATCAACACGAACTAATAAAATACTAGCTAATTTAAATGCCAACTCTAAGGAAGGATCGTACTTATCATTTTCAATAGCATTGATTGTTTGACGAGTAACGCCAGCTGCTTGTGCTAGTTCATCTTGAGAAAATTTCTGTGCCTTTCTCAAAGTTTTTATATTATTTTTCATAAAATAAGTAAAACATGTTTGACTAAAAATGTCAAAGTTGTTTTACTTTTTATGTGTTTAATAGATTGGTAAAGCGTTTTCAATTCGTTTAAGATACAATATATATAGAAGAAAACAATGAATTGGAGACGGACAGATGCATAAGACACCTATTATTTTTGATACAGATCCTGGTATTGATGATGCAGCAGCTATTTCAATTTTATTAACAAATCCTGCATTTGATGTGAAACTCATGACGAGTGTCGCTGGTAATGTGACTGTTGATAAGACAACTACTAATATTTTGAAGTTAGCCCATTTTTTAATCGTCAAGATATTAAGGTTGCTAGAGGTGCTGAAAAGCCACTCGTTAAAAAATTTGAAGATGCGAGCCATATTCATGGTGAATCCGGTATGCCAGGCTATGATTTCGGTGAAGTACAGACAACTATTCTTGATCTATCAGCAGTAGATGCGATGGTTGAAGTATTACAAAGCAGTCCAGAAAAAGTAACAGTCGTTGCAGTGGGTGCTTTTACCAATATTGCTAATTTGATAACCCAACATCCAGAAGTGATTTCAAAAATTGAACGTCTTGTTGTAATGGGTGGTAGTTTATCGGGCGGCAATATGACATCAGTAGCTGAATTCAACGTCTTTACTGATCCAGATGCCGCTAAAATTGTATTTAATAGTGGTTTAGATATTACGATGATTGGCTTAGATGTCACATTAAAAGCACTTATCAGCGGTGACACAGTTGCAAAATTGCAAGGCGCCAACGAAACGGGACGCATGCTCACAGCGATGATGGCTTTTTATGGTGATAACGAAGAGACTGGTAAGCCGATGCATGATGTGAACACGCTATATTATTTGCTACATCCTGAGAGCTATCAACTCGTAGATTATTGGGTTGATGTGGTAACAGATGGACCGGCAATTGGGGGAACAGTTGCTGATATACGTCATGCTTATCATGATAAACATAATGTTCATGTGGCACTCGGAGTTGACCGCCCTGCATTTGAACAATGGTTTATTGCAGCAATTGGTCAGATTTCCGACGAACAAATAAATATGGGAAAAGTTGAAATATAAGCGCTTTTTGGGTATTCTAGTATTAGTTATATCTAGCGCTTTTTTATTGTGCGCAAAAACCAAAAATTGAGGTAAAACATGACGGTTGAAGCGTTTGTTGCGGCATTGAAAAAAGCCGGTATTCTTTTAACAGAAACACAAGTTAAACAATTTCATCAATATTATGAACTTTTAGTTGAGACAAATGAACATGTTAACTTAACAGCGATTACAGAACAGCATGAAGTTTATCTAAAACATTTTTTTGATTCATTAACGGTGGCACAATATGTGACATCACTACAAACCACGAATCAAACGCTTATTGATGTGGGTACCGGAGCGGGCTTTCCTGCATTACCCCTTAAAATTGCTTTTCCACAATTACGGGTAACATTAGTTGACGCTCTACAGAAACGCGTGCGTTTCTTAAAAACGGTCGTTGAAGCATTAGGTTTGGATCATGTGACAATCGTGCATGGTCGTGCGGAAGACATCGGCCAAGAGCAACGTTTTCGCGAGCAATTTGATTATGCAACAGCCCGTGCGGTTGCTAGAACCAGTGTTTTAGCTGAATATACACTACCATTTGTCAAGATTGGTGGTCAGTTATTGGTGATGAAGGGTGCAAATGCACAGCAAGAATTAGGAGATGGTGAAAAAGCCTTACATACATTAGGTGGCCGGTTCAAAGAAGCGTTTGATTTTCAGCTACCAAATGGTGATAAACGCTTTATTCAAATCATTGATAAAGTACAAAAGACACCTAAAAAATATCCGCGCCAGGCTGGAACACCCAATAAAAAGCCAATTCAATAATGATAGGGTGCCAACAATTCAACTTTTGGAGTAATTATGACGAATCAAATAATCGCGCTGGCTAACCAAAAAGGTGGTGTCGGCAAAACAACGACAAGTATTAATTTAGGAGCAGCGCTCGCCCAAGCAGGCAAGCGTGTTTTGTTAGTGGATATAGATGCCCAGGGTAATGCAACGAGTGGGTTAGGTGTCGATAAGTCAGAAGTTGAGCATGATATTTATGATGTTATTGTGGATCAATTACCCATTCAAGAGGCAATCATTGCGACTGACAATTATGATTTAGTCCCTTCAACGATCCAACTTTCTGGTGCAGAAATTGAATTAGCTAATCAAGATGCACGTGAAGATCGTCTAAAACAAGCTCTCAACACGGTGCGTGATAATTATGACTTTATCTTGATTGATAATCCACCAGCATTAGGTTTACTAACAGTGAATGCTTTTACGGCAGCAGATGCAGTGCTTATTCCAGTGCAAACGGAATTTTATGCATTAGAAGGCCTTGGTCAATTATTAAATACGATTGAATTAGTGCGACAACAGTTTAATCCAGAATTAGATGTCGCGGGTATTTTGCTCACAATGTATGATGGTCGTACAAATCTTGCAAAGCAAGTGGCACAAGAAGTGCGCAGTTACTTCAGTGATAAGGTCTACGATACAATGATTCCGCGTAATGTTCGCTTAAGTGAAGCACCATCATATGGACAGGCAATTATTGATTTTGATCCTCGTTCAGTTGGCGCAAAAGTCTATACACAACTTGCGCAGGAGGTTATTGCACAATATGGCGATAAATAACAAAAAAGTGGTTTGGGCAAAGGCATGGGTAGCCTATTTAACAAAAACATGAAGGCGGTTGTGGAGCATAAAGATGATGCAACTGCTAACAATGAAAATGTTGTTTTACTTGATTTAAAAGTTATTCGACCCAATCCATTTCAACCACGGCAACGATTTGATCAGGATAAGTTAGAAGATTTGGCTCGTTCCATCAAACAAAGTGGTGTTTTGAGTCCAATTGTTGTCCGTCAAAATGGACAAGAATATGAAATCATTGCAGGAGAGCGTCGTGTAAGGGCTTCTCGTTTAGCCGAGCAAGAAAATATTCCTGCTATTGTGCGTTCACTTGAAGATGCAGACATGATGGAAATGGCCATCATTGAAAATTTGCAGCGTGATGATTTAGATGCCATTGAAGAAGCGCAAGCTTTTCAAGCTTTGATGACGCAATTAAATTATACACAAGCACAGGTGGCTGAAAAGATTGGTAAAGACCGTAGTGCTGTAGCGAATGCCGTTAGACTTTTGAAGTTACCTGTATTGGTACAAGATTTCGTTCAAGAAGGACAATTAACAATGGGGCATGCCCGTGCCTTGCTCGGATTAAAGAAAAGAGCCAGATTGAACCTGCAGCAAATGAAATTATCAAACGTGGCTTCAATGTGCGACAAGTCGAAGCAATGGTTAATCAGTTGAATACTGAACCTAAGACAGTAACATCTAAAGTGCCTTCTCCGTTTACAGTAGCACTAACTTCTGAATTAGAAGAAAAATTTGGTACTAAAGTTAAGATAGATGCACATAACAACGGCAAAGGTAAGATTGAGATTGCTTACATGTCACATGATGATTTGAATCGTATTTTAGATGTATTGAATATTGATATCAATTAATAAGTAGGTGGAATATGACACCCATTGAATATAAATTACATGACATTGTTGAAATGAAAAAGCCGCATGCGTGTGGTGCGAATGCTTGGGAAATTATACGTGTCGGTGCAGATGTTAAAATTAAGTGTACAAATTGTGGCCGTGTCGTGATGATTGGGCGCTTTGATTTTAATAAGCGAATTAAGAAAATTTTGAAGTCGGTAGAAGAAAGAGAGCAATAATCATGGCATTAACAGCTGGCATTGTTGGTTTACCAAACGTTGGGAAATCAACCTTATTTAATGCAATTACTAAAGCAGGCGCTGAAATGGCGAACTATCCGTTTGCCACTATTGAACCTAACGTGGGGATGGTTGAAGTACCAGATGCACGTTTGGCACGTATTCAAGAGATGGTACCAGCCGATAAAATCATTCCGACGACATTTGAATTTACAGATATTGCCGGTATTGTAAAAGGGGCCTCTCAAGGTGAAGGTTTAGGTAATAAATTCTTAGATAATATTCGTCAAGTGAATGCCATTGTTCATGTTGTCCGTGCGTTCGATAATGATGAAATTATTCATGTTAATGGTGTTGTGAACCCGTTGGATGATATCGACACAATCAACACAGAATTAATTTTGGCCGATTTAGAAACGATTGATAAGCGCTTTTCACGTGTTGAAAAGCAGGCTAAGAATGCCAAAGATAAAGATGCCATTGCTGAATTAGCAGTGCTTGAAAAGATTAAGCCAACGTTAGAATCTGGTAAATCTGTCCGAACATTGACATTTAACGAAGAGGAACTACTCATTGTTAAGGGATTGTTCTTATTAACATCAAAGCCAGTTTTGTACGTTGCTAATATCAGTGAAGATGATATGAGTAATCCGGAAGCTTCTGATTACTTCAAAACAATTCAGGAATTTGCAGCAACTGAGGGTGCGGATGTCATTGGGTTATCTGCGAGTGCTGAAGAAGAAATTGCACAATTAGATGACGATGAAAAAGGTGATTATTTGGAATTAGCAGGTATCGAAGAACCTGGCTTGAACAAATTAATTCGTGCAGCTTATCATTTGCTAGACTTAAGAACTTTCTTTACAGCAGGTGGTAAAGAAACACGTGCCTGGACATTTAAAGCAGGTATGAAAGCACCGCAAGTGGCAGGTGTGATTCATTCTGACTTTGAACGTGGCTTTATTCGTGCCGAGACGATTAGTTTTGATGATTTGGATCAGTACGGTTCAGTGAAAGCAGTACGTGAAGCAGGCCGTTTACGCTCGGAAGGTAAGGAATATACTGTACAAGACGGTGATATTATTGAATTCCGTTTCAACGTTTAAAAAGCACCAATCACGGTGTTGCGATATTGATTTACAAGGTGTCATAATCGTGTGTCAATAAGACACCGTACATATTTGGAGGACGTTATGTCAGAGAAAAAGAAAAGCGCCAACTTACTAAGAAAAATGAAGAATTCATTTTTCAATTCAAAAACACTTAGCGAAAAGTGGCAAGTTGGATGCTGAACAAATAGAAAAAGTAGTGGTTGAGGTAGAAGACGAATTACTTGCGACGCAACATACAGGGCGTACAGCACAACAACTATATGGCACACCAACCTTAGCAGTACAAAAGTATCTTGATCCAAAACGTCATGCGAAAAAGTTACACGATTTTGGATTTCTGCCATTAGCCATTGATACCATATTAGTTATTTTTATGTTATTTGCTTTCGTCTTTGGGGTGACTTTGTTCTTCTCGAAAGAAAACAATGCTGGTGCGGGTATTTTGTCCTTGTTAACAATTGCAATTTTGGGTGGTACAGTTTACACATACGCCTTGCTTAAATTAACACCGAATCCAGACGAACAAAAACCCACGGTTAATAAGGGAAAACGTTGGTTATTCCTTGCTGGTGCAATTGTTGTGTGGTTGCTTGGATTTGTTATTGTTGGTATCATGCCACCAATCATTAACCCAACATTACCACCAATCGCTTACATTATTTTAGGCGCATTAGCCTATGGCGGCTTTTACTATAATCGTCAAAAGAATGGCTTGAAAGGCAATGGCTTCTTTGCTATTGGGCAGCTATCAAACCAATCTCGTTTTGAAGCACAACAAAAAATAATCAGAAGTAAGGTGAGGTTTTGTTATGAAAATTCTAGTTGTTGATGACGATAATGAAATTGCCGAACTGCTTGAAATTTACTTGAAAAATGAAGGTTATGAACCAGTGATGGCTTCAGATGGTAAAGAGGCTTTATCAAAACTCAATACCAATCCTGATACGAGTTTAATGATTCTGGACGTTATGATGCCCAATATGAATGGTTTAGATGTTGTGAAGACCGTTCGTAAGGACAGTCGTATTCCTATCTTGATGTTGTCAGCTAAGTCTGGTGATATGGATAAGATTCAAGGACTTATTACAGGTGCTGATGACTATGTTACTAAGCCTTTCAACCCGTTAGAAGTTATGGCACGTGTACGCTCGTTATTACGTCGCGCGGAAAATGCTGTTCAAGATAAGGCACCAGATGTTTTAGATATTGGGTCTTTAATTATTAATAAAGATAGTCATGAAGTGAAAACAGTAGCAGGTGATTTGGTTAATCTAACGGCATTAGAGTTTGGCATTTTATATTTACTAGCATCACATCCAAATCGTGTATTTTCAGCAGATGATATTTTTGAAAAAGTTTGGCAACAAGAAAGTGTTGTTTCAGCTAAAACGGTAATGGTTCATGTATCGCATTTGCGCGATAAGATTGAAGAAGCAACTAGCGGCGATCAAGTGATTCAGACTGTTTGGGGCGTTGGTTATAAGATAGAAGTCAATTAATCATGACAATCAAGCATTTTTTAAACAACAGCAAACAAAGATTTATTATGGCAGCGTAACCTTTGTGTTAGGCTTGCTTTTTAGTTGGGCACTTATTTCGGTTAATGCGATTGTAATGATGCCACGGCGTGAATTGATGTGGTTTTATTTGGTGCCACTTCATTGGCTCACATGGATTGGCTTAGTTATTGGCAACGCGCTTATTATAATATGGCAGGTGAGAATTTATAGAAGAACTGTAAGCTTAGATCGTCTCATAGAAGATTTAACTAAAATTGCTGATGAGGGGCCCGATATCGCGGTTGATTGGAATGCACCGTTTGCACCGCGAACGCAAGCGTTAATTAATGTTTCTAATCGGATTGCTGAGACGACAGCACACCTTAGGGCTGAGGAACGTGCCAGTGAGCAATCTAAAGATGAAATGATTACAAATATTTCTCATGATTTAAGAACACCATTAACTGCGATAATTGGTTATTTGGGGCTAGTTGAAATGGGTGATAGGTTAAGTGAAGCTGATAGACGTAAGTATATTCACACAGCTTATGATAAATCCAATCAAATGAAGTCTTTGGTGGAAGATTTGTTTGAATTTTCTAAAACACAAACTTCAGATGCGGTTTTAAATATTAATCAGCTGAGTTTGAGTGACTTATTTGCGCAATTATTAGCGAGTTATGAAATTGATGCACGGGATAAAAATATCGAGCTCATGCAATTAACCGAACCTAATTTGATTATTATGGAGGGCGATTCTGATAAGTTAGCACGAGCATTAATGAATTTGATTATCAATGCGTTAAAATATGGTGAAGGGGCAACCTTTATCAAGTTGACCGCTCAAGTGAGAGGGGACCAAGTTGAGATTAGAGTCAGCAACAATGGTGTACCAATTCCGCAAAAAGATCTCAAAGATATCTTTGACCGCTTTTATCGTGTTGAAAGTTCACGGAGTAGTAAAACTGGCGGTACTGGCTTAGGACTAGCAATTGTGAAAGGTATCATTGAACAACATGCTGGTTCAATTTATGCACAGTCAAATGATGAAATTACGTCATTTGTTATGACCTTGCCATTGACACAGCGGAGGACTGTATGAGAATTATAAAAACCATGATTACAATCGGTATTGTCTTGTCATTAATACCAACGACAGCTTTTGCTGCAGAAACGACAACTGCCGCACCAATATCATTGGATAAAATGAATGTGCGTTCGGCAATGGTTATTGATTTGACTAGTGGCCAAATTATTGGTGAGAAGAATGCGGATGAACAAGTACCGATTGCCTCACAGAGTAAAATGCTAGTGGCGTATGGCGTTTTAAAACAAATACAAGCCGGCAAAATTAAATGGACAGATAAAGTACCAATTACAAAGTATTCGGATTTACACGATCAAGATGCTAAGTTATTTAGTCATATTGCAATGAAGACGGGTGACAAAATACTATTGCGTGATTTGTATAATGTTATGATGACGCTTTCTGCTAACGATGCTGCTTTTGCCCTAGCTGAATACATCACACCTAAAGGGCAAAAAGTTCAAACAACCTTACAAGATTTGGCGAGTGAACTGAATTTAAAAGGATCTAAATGGTATAACGCAGCAGGTCAAAAAATAGTGATGCCTTTGCGAATCAATTAGCCAATGTACCGGACACAGCTGAAAATACAGCCAGCGCTAGGCAATTGGGAATGATGATGTGGCATCTCTTAAATATGAATTCACGAATTATTGAATTGGATCAATTACCAAATATTTCTTATACGATGTCTGGCGGTTATGTTGTCCAAGAAAAGATAGAACACTGGTACGAAGTGATGAATCAAATGCCTAATTATAGTAATCCCAAGAAAATTAATATATTAGGTGGAAAAACTGGCTCCACACCAGAAGCAGGTGGTAGTTTTACTGGTATTTTAGAAGATAAATCAGGACATCGTTTTCTATCCATTATTAATGGTGCGGGCGATTATCAAAACAAACCATTGCGCTACCAAGAAGCGATTAATGCGGTTGCTTTAGTATTAGATCAACGGTATCCACATACGTTTAAATCCGGTCAAAATCTAACTAATCCAGCTGCTATTAAGTTACCGGCTACTAAGCAATTTACATTACCAGTTCAAGTGGCTAAGACAAAAGTATTTTGGACAAGTGATAAAGATAATTTGACTACTCAGGCGACAACTTCAGATTGGCAACCACATCTTAAATCAGTCAAAAAAATCAACCTGTGGCTACTGCTAAAGTTAACTTAAAAGGTGCACATTTTTTGAATGTTAAGCCAGCTGAACATGGTCAATTAAACCTATCTGCTAAGACGTCAGCATCCCCTACGAATTGGTTTGTAAAGACTTGGCACCAATTATGGCATTAAATTTTACATGAGATACGTTTCGCGAGCGTGGCGGTTGCGGTATAATGAAATAGTTAAATCAAACACAAACTAAGGAGTTATATCATGGCTAAGTTAGTATTAATCCGTCACGGTCAGAGTGAATGGAATTTGAAGAACTTGTTTACAGGTTGGGTTGATGTCAACTTGAGTGAACAAGGTGTTGAAGAAGCTAAGGAAGCTGGACGCAAGTTGAAGGCTGAAGGTTTGGAATTTGATCAAGCCTACACATCAGTTTTGACACGTGCCATTAAGACTTTGCATTTTGCTTTGGAAGAATCAGACCAGTTATGGATTCCTGAACAAAAGTCATGGCGTCTAAACGAACGTCACTATGGCGACTTGCAGGGACAAAATAAAGCTGCTGCTGCTGAAAAGTGGGGCGACGAACAAGTGCATATCTGGCGTCGTTCATACGATGTTTTGCCTCCAGCACAACCTGAAGATGCAGAATTTTCAATTGCTGGTGAGCGTCGTTATGCTGACTTGGATCCAAAGACTGTTCCAAATGCTGAAAATTTGAAGATTACTTTGGAACGTGTTCTACCATTCTGGCAAGATGAAATTGCACCAAAGTTGCGTGAAGGTAAAAATGTTATTATTGCTGCTCACGGTAATTCATTGCGTGCTTTAACAAAGTATTTGGAAAACATTTCAGATGAAGATATCTTGAATCTTGAAATGGCTACTGGTGAACCAGTTGTCTATGATTTGGATACAGACTTGAACGTTACAAATAAGAAAATTCTTGAGAAGTAATGCTCAATAAAAAAGCGCTTAATTAAGCGCTTTTTTATTATGCTTTTACCAAGCGAACAAACCGGCTGTTGCAGATGATAACAATGATACTAAGACACCAGACAACATTAACTGTGGTACACGTGAAGAGATGAAATCTGTTTTTTCTTTGGAAACCAAACTTTTAAATGCGCCGATAATCATACCTAACGTACCGAAGTTGGCAAAGCTTGTTAAGAAGACAGTCAGGACAACACGCGCATGTTCATTGGCAAAGACACCACGACTCGCTAACATATCCTTGGTAACTTTTCCCATAACGACGAATTCATTAGTCACTAACTTAGTGCCCATGAACTGTGCAAGTTTGAAAGCATCTTGAACGTTGAAGCCTAAAAGCCAAGCAAATGGGAAGAGAATCGTACCAAATATATTTTCAAGTGATAACCATTTGAAACCAGTCAAGCTAAATAATTGATCGATCAAGGCAG
The DNA here is from genome assembly GCF_000165675.1 of Leuconostoc fallax KCTC 3537. GTDB lineage: Bacteria > Bacillota > Bacilli > Lactobacillales > Lactobacillaceae > Leuconostoc_B > Leuconostoc_B fallax. The sequence goes on from NZ_AEIZ01000003.1 coordinate 19,162, forward strand.
CTAAAGAAACGAATGAGATAACTGTTGCCGCAATAATCAAAATTAATTTACCAGCACCAAGAATTGAATCACCTAAGAAAGAGAAGAAAGGTTCTTTCTTTTCTCCTGCAGTGTGAATAGTGGCCACGATATCTTCTTCTGGTGTGATTTGAACTGGGTTTAAAATAGCAGCAATAACGATAGAACCCAGAATGTTCAGTGGGATAGCTGTCAAAACATAGGCACCAGGCACCATTTGCGTATAAGCACCGATGATGGCAGAAGTCACACAACTCATTGACATCAACGCTAAGGTATAATTTCGTTTAACGCTCATCTGTTGCAATTGCGCGCGTGAAACGGCCAGTACTTCTGTATTGCCTAAGAACATCATTTCAATGGCAAAGAACGATTCGAACTTGGGCTGACGTGTGATAAATGATAGGCCGCGACCAATCCACTTCACAATCCAAGGTAAGATACCCAAGTAGGTTAGAATATCAAATAATGGGACGACCAATAAAATTGGTAACAATACGCTGGTAACAAAGTTAGGGCTACCAGTAGTAGGTTGTAGCCAGTCGGGTACAGCAAAGGCAATACCTTCATTGGCTACTTTCATTAACCAGTTGAAACCGTTGGCAGCGCCAATAACAACATCACGCCCCAAACTGAACTTCATAAAGAACCAAGCAAGGACAACTTCCAAACCAACAATGGTGATAACAGCACGCCAATCAATGGCTTTTTTGTTGTTTGAAAAGACATAGGCAATACCCAAAAAAACGAATATGCCGATGATATTAACCAACAATAGCATAAGCTAACTCCTATTCAAATAATTATAGCGACTTTAGTACAAAACAACTCAAAGCTAAACCATAATTATTATAGCATAATTGACTTATTACAGAAAACGCTTACAATGGTTAATTAATTCTCATCCTTAGGTGCTTGGAACACTAAACCGTGTTCTGGGGTTCGTGCGTTGATAACGAGCTCTTCTACACGGAAAATATGTTCTAATTGTTGGTCGGTAAACAAGTCTTGTTGCGTGGCGATTTGCCGTAAGGTTTTACCTGTTTTTAAGGCAGATTTAGTGAGTTTAGATGCAGCATTGTAACCTATGATAGGTGACATAGCCGTTGCAAAACTCGTAGAGAGATCAATATCTTGCGCGAGACGTTGACGATTAGCGCTAATCCCATCGATAGCGTTTAGTCGTAGAGTTGTCATCGCGTGAGTGAGATGTTCAATACTAGCAAAAAGACTTTTGAACATAATGGGTTCAAAGGCATTCAATTCCAGTTGACCGGCCTCTGCAGCTGCAGTGACTGTTGCGTCAAAACCAAAAACTTCAAAAGCAACTTGATTGACGACTTCAGGAATGACGGGGTTCACTTTACCTGGCATAATTGATGATCCGGCCTGTTTAGCGGGTAGATTAATTTCTAAAAATCCAGATCGTGGTCCAGAACTTAATAAACGTAAATCATTAGCCATCTTTGATAGGTTAACAGCTAATGTTTTCAATTGACTAGAGAGCATGACGAAAGCGTCCGCATTTTGGGTACCATCAAATAAATCACTAGTCTGTTCAAGGGATAAGTGCGTGATACTTGCTAAATTATCCACAACATGAACTTGGTAATGATAGCTGACATTAATACCAGAACCAATAGCTGACCCACCAAGATTGATACTGTGTAATGCTTTTTCGGCAGCTTGTAGGCGTTGATAATCTCTTTGTAACGGCTTTAAGAAAGCGTGAAAACTATTGCCCAGTGTTGTCGGTACTGCATCTTGGAGTTGTGTTCGCCCCATTTTGTAAATAGATTTAAACGATTCTGCCTTATAAGATAGGCTGTTGATAAGTGCATCTAGCTCAGTAAATAGCGGTGCTAAAAGTCGGATTAAGGCAATTTTTCCAGCACTTGGATAAGTGTCATTGGTACTTTGCCCCATATTGACATGGTCGTTAGGATGAATGTACTGATAATCACCGCGTTCACGGCCCACCATCTCTAAAGCAGTGTTAGCAATAACTTCATTGACATTCATATTTGTACTGGTGCCTGCGCCCCCTTGAATTGCACTAATTGGAAACTGCTTTAAATCAATGGGACGTGATAGTAACACTTTAACCGCAGCAACAATATGTTTAGCTAATGGTCGTGGTAAACTACCAGACGTTGCATTAGTTTGAGCAGCAGCTTGTTTAATCTGGAGAAAAGCACGAATCAACTCGGGATGGGTAACTTGAGTCGTAATCGGAAAATTATCTAATGCTCGTTGTGTATGAATACCGTAATAAACGTCAGATGGTAGAGACAATGAACCAATTGAATCAACTTCGTTGCGCATGATGAACCTAGCCTTTTTAGTTTTTATTATTTTAACGTTAAAGCAGATAGACTAAGTAAAACGTGTTAGCATTTTTGACATAAAAAAATAGCAGTATCACACTGCTATTTGACGTCAATAATTTTAGAGTCAGTATCTGTACCGATAACAACTTGATTCACGATATTTAAGAAGAGACCGTCTTCAACGACACCTACCATTTCAGATAACAAATGGCTGAGATCTTGTGGACTTTCAATGGCGGGTAAGTGTAAATCAATCAAAAAATTAGCAGAATCAGTTCGGACTGGATTGCCATTTTGATCAAGACGCCAAGTTGGTTGTAGTCCATCGTTTTCTAAACGACGAAATAGTTGGTCTGATCCGTATGGAATAACCTCTACAGGTAGGTATTGGGTTAATTTTTCAACACGCTTGCTTTCATCAATTACCCATATGTTACGTTTTGAGTTTACCGCAACAATTTTTTCCCATAGCAGTGCGGCACCACCACCTTTAATTGCTGCAAATGAATCATCAATTTGGTCGGCACCATCAATTGTTAAATCGATTTGGTCCACATCATCGACATTGTACATGGGAATACCAAGTTTAGCAGCTGTGCGACGTGTACGTTCAGAAGTGGGAACACCCACAATCTTTAAATTTTCTTCAGCCACACGACGACCTAATTCAGTAATGACGTGGGCGATAGTTGAACCTGAACCAATTCCGACTATCATATCGTTTTCAACAAACTGAGCGGCGCGCTTACCAGCGATAGCTTTTTGGGTATCTTGACTCATGGCTTGTATTCAATCTCCTGGTATTTTTCTGGATAACGTTGAAAGGCTGCCTTGGCATAGGGACACACGGCTTTAATTGTTTTGTCTTCTGACTTAGCATCAGTGACAATCGCATCAAGTAACTGACTGGCAATGCCTTGGCCACGTAATTCAGGAGAAACAAAGATACTGTCTACAGTGTAGGTCATGTCATGATTGATGTATGCGTAGTCGAGTTCAGCCAGAATACGACCGCTAGCATCAGCAATGAAATAACGATGTGTATCACGTTGGATATTTTCCATAATCAATACCGCCTTTTTTCTTTTATTATCCTTTAAATCTCTGAAGGTTTCAAATCATTTATCGTATAATAGATAGATAACTAACTTAAGTAAGGAACTAATATTTTATGACAATTCGTGGATTTGAAGTAGTGAGCCGTTATCAAGATGCTCAGGTAAACCTACCTAAACGCGCAACACAGCAAGCAGCAGGATATGATTTTGAAGCATCAGAAGATATAACGTTACCTAGCGTTTTAAGTAATCCATTTTTTAGAGGATTAAATATTTTTTCACTTGGTAAGTTAAAAAATGTGAGTGATAATGAGGATTTACAACAATTATTGAAGCCAGTACTTGTGCCAACAGGTATCAAAGCATATATGCAAGAAGGCGAATATCTACAGTTGGTATCACGTTCTTCTGGACCAATTAAAAAACGTATTATGATGCCAAATGCTGTGGGTATTGTGGATGCTGATTATTATAATAATGATAACAACGAAGGGGAAATCTTTTTCCAGTTTATTAACTTTGGTATCCGTGATGTACATATCAAAAAGGGTGAACGTATCGGACAAGGTATCTTTCTACCTTATTTACTAGCAGATAGCGATGCTAATGATGACAAAACAGTCCGTGTCGGTGGATTTGGGTCAACGAATTAAACACTAATTGACGATATTTTGGGAGGCAAAATGGCAAAAGTAAAAACGCAATTTATCTGTTCTAATTGTGGATTTGTATCTGCGCGTTACCTGGGACGTTGTTCTAATTGTGGTGAGTGGGGAACTTTTGTTGAAGAAAAAATCCAACCGGATACAAATGATCGCAAAAGTCGTGTTAGTTTAGACGGTCGCTCAGCAAAAGTGGAAAAAATCAATGAGGTAACGTCTGAATCAACACCGCGTGTCGCGACAAAACTACAAGAACTTAACCGTGTTTTGGGTGGTGGCGTTGTCCCTGGATCGATGGTATTGATCGGTGGTGATCCAGGCATTGGAAAATCTACCCTGTTACTTCAAGTATCAGGTCAATTGGCACATCAAGGTCGTGTTCTGTACGTTACCGGCGAAGAGAGTGCGCAGCAAGTGAAGTTGCGTGCGGATCGGTTAGGGGTTGGTAACGATGAGTTTTATTTATATCCAGAAACTGATATGGTGGCTATCAAAAAACAAATTGATGAACTATCTCCTGACTTTGTTGTCATTGATTCAGTACAAACAATGCAAGAACCAGATGTTCAGTCCGCAATTGGATCAGTATCGCAAATTCGAGAAGTAACGGCAGATTTGTTACAAATCGCCAAAACCAATAATATTACAGTCTTTATTGTGGGACATGTGACAAAAGAAGGTGCGATTGCAGGACCTAAAATTTTAGAACATATGGTCGATACAGTACTTTATTTTGAAGGTGACAGTAACTATAAATACCGTATTCTTCGAGCGGTTAAAAATCGATTTGGGGCGACTAACGAATTAGGCATTTTCGAAATGCGTAATGGTGGTTTACAAGAAGTTAAAAACCCATCGGAAATTTTTTGGAAGAACGTCTAGCCGGTGCAACCGGTTCCGCTATTGTAGTGGCCTTAGAAGGGTCACGTCCTATTTTGGTGGAATTACAGGCTTTAGTTACACCAACGGTTTTTGGTAATGCACAACGAACAGCTGCTGGTCTAGATCGTAATCGTGTATCGTTGATTATGGCAGTTTTAGAGAAGCGAGCTAATTTATTATTGCAAAATCAAGATGCGTATTTGAAAGCTGCTGGTGGTGTGAAGCTGGATGAACCAGCCATTGATTTGGCGATTGCGATTGCGATTGCCAGTTCATATCATGATAAAGAATCTCAACCAAGTGATATATTTATTGGGGAAATTGGGTTAACTGGCGAAGTACGTAGCGTTACAGATATCGAAGGACGGCTAAAAGAGGCGCATAAATTAGGCTTCAAGCGTGCTATTGTTCCCAAAAATAATTTAACAGGTGTTACTTTACCAGACGGGTTAAATGTGGTTGGCGTCACAACGATTAACGAGGCCTTGCAATTAGCCATTAATTAAACACGATTTCTAAAGGGAATCATCATACTTTTGTTGTATACTGGTTGTTGATTGACATTATGTCATAGGATTGATTCTGCATCTTAATTGCAAATCATGACAGACTAAAATTTAGGAGTTTATAACATCATGACAGAAGAAATTCGTGTGCGTTATGCACCTTCTCCAACTGGACATTTACACATTGGAAACGCCCGTACAGCAATCTTTAACTGGTTATTTGCCCGCCACTATAACGGTAAGTTTATTATCCGTATTGAAGATACCGATCAAAAGCGTAATATCGCTGATGGTGAAACATCACAGTTAGATAACTTGAAATGGTTAGGTCTTGACTGGGATGAAGCACCTGACTTTTCTGGTGAATACGGTCCTTATCGTCAATCTGAACGTAACGAACAGGGGATTTATCAAGAATATATTGAAGCCTTATTAGAAAAGGGCTTAGCTTACAAGTCATATAAAACATCAGAACAACTGGCTGCAGAGCGCGAAGCACAACAAGCAGCCAAACAGGCACCACACTATGTTTACGAATACGAAGGCTTAAGCAATGCTGAACGCGAAGCAAAATATGCTGACTTTGAAGCTCAAGGGCTAAAGCCAGTTGTTCGTTTCCGTGTACCTGAAGATAAAGTTTATGCTTGGGATGATATCGTTAAAGGACACATTGAAATTGGTGCCAAAGAAGTTGGTGGTGATTGGGTCATTCAAAAAGCAGATGGTATGCCAACGTATAACTTTGCCGTAGTTGTGGATGATCATTTAATGGCAATATCACATGTATTACGTGGGGATGATCATGTTTCTAATACACCTAAGCAAATGATGATTTATGAAGCTTTGGGATGGGCAATTCCAAAATTCGGTCATATGGCATTGATTATTAACGGCGCTACAGGTAAGAAGTTATCAAAGCGTGATGAAGATGTCTTACAGTTTGTTGAGCAATATCGTGAACTGGGTTATTTACCGCAAGCAATGTTTAATTTTATTGGCTTGCTTGGTTGGTCACCAAAGGGCGAAGATGAGATTTTCTCAGTTGAAGAATTTATCCAGATGTTCGATGAAACACGTTTGAGCAAGGCGAATGCTAAGTTTGACCAAAAGAAGTTGGAATGGATTAACAACCAATGGATGCGTCGTGACAAGGATAAAGTGATGCCACAGTTGATTGGCGAATTGGTGAAAGCTGATTTGATTTCACAACAGGATGCCGATCAAAAAGTAGAATGGTTAAAATCAGTGATTGATGTTGCTGGTGTAGATGGGATTGCTTATACACAAGAAATTGTTGATATTACACGCCGACCATTCTTTGAATTACGTGAGCCTTTGACCGATGAAATGATTGAATATTTAACGTCAGAAGAAGGGCGCAAAGTGTTCGCAGCATGGCAAACGGCTTATGAAGCCTTACCATTAACGGCAACAGCAGCGGATTATATGGGCGCTATTCGAGGCATTCAAAATGAATTAGAAATCAAAGGCCGTAATCTTTGGAATCCAATTCGTATTGCAACAACACATGAAGTTCAAGGTCCTAATTTACCAGAAATGTTAGTATTGTTAGACAAACAAAATGTACTTCAAACTATGGCAGATGTTAAGGCAAAATATTTAGATTAAAAGTATGATAGAAGATTAGCGCAAGCTAATCTTTTTTATTTTGCAAGGTATCTTTTTATATGTTACCCTATATTAATAATAAAGGTAACAATTAACAACCTTTAAAAATGAGAAACGCAGTGTAGTATCTAAAATATTGCACAGCGCTGGAGTTGGAGTGTATTGTGAAGACAAAAGAAATAACGATGGTGGCATTGATGACGGCGGTATTAATTGTTTTGGGTTTGATACCACCGATTCCATTAGGCTTTATACCTGCACCGATTGTGTTACAGAATCTTGGTATCATGATGATTGCGCTTATATTAGGGAAAAAATATGGCACAATTAGTGTTGCCATATTCCTCATACTAGCCGCTTTAGGGTTACCTGTACTACCAGGCGGACGAGGTGGTATGGCTGTTTTAACAGGACCGACGGGTGGCTATTTACTTGGCTACTTATTAACGCCAATATGTGTATCATTACTAATTCAGGTTGTGTCTGCTAAAAAGATATGGCAAGTATGGTTGTGTTTATTAATCGTGTCATTAGTTATCGTGACAGGTATTGGTATTTTGTGGATGAGTTACAGTACACATTTACCATTAAAAGAAGCGTTGATTGCTAATCTTATTTTTGTACCAGGTGATATTATCAAGACGGTTATTGCCATTTTGATTTTTGACAGGTTGCGCCATACACAGTTGAAAACGAGCATTTTAATGTGATGCGTTGTTAATCAATATAAAAAGCGATGATTTGAGCATTGCTTTTTATTTTGGATAAATATTTTGAATACCCGCTATTTCAGGGTACAATTTAATTATTTACTAGGAGGCAACCACCATGATTCATGTATATAATACATTGACCCACCAAAAAGAAATTTTTAAATCGATTCAGCCTAATTTAATTACCATGTATGTTTGTGGTCCTACTATTTATAACTATATTCATATTGGGAATGCACGTTCAGCCATTGCATTTGATACCATTAGACGTTATTTTGAATTCCGTGGTTACGAAGTGAATTATGTATCCAACTTTACAGATGTTGATGACAAAATTATCAATCGTGCGCATGAAGAAGGTGTTTCTGAAGCCACAATAACTGAAAAGTATGCGCAGGCTTTTGAAAATGATACATTGCCATTAAATATTAAGCCGGCAACAGTAAGATCTAAGGCCACTGAAGTGATTCCTGACATCATTTCATTTGTGTCAGAGTTAATTGCTAAAGGCTATGCATATGAAGCTGATGGGGATGTTTATTTCCGTGCGCGTCAGTTTAAAGGTTATGGTATTTTAGCGCATCAAGATTTGAATGAATTAGAAGCGGGTGCGTCGGGAAGATTAGACCCAGAAGAATTAGCAAAGAAAGAAGACGCGTTGGACTTTGCGGTTTGGAAGTCAGAAAATCGACCAGGTGTGATTTCATGGGACTCACCTTGGGGCAATGGCCGTCCAGGTTGGCATATAGAATGCTCAGTGATGGCGCAAAAGTATCTTGGCAACACCATCGATGTTCACGGTGGTGGCATTGATTTGGCCTTTCCACACCATACGAATGAAATCGCTCAATCTGAGGCGCGTACAGGGCAGACATTTGTTCATTATTGGTTACACAATGGTTTTGTTAATATTAATGATGAGAAGATGAGTAAGTCCTTGGGCAATTTCATCACGTTGCATGATATGTTAGAACGTTATGACGACCCAATGACGATCAGATATTTATTATCAACGACGCAGTATCGACGCCCAATTAATTATTCAGAAGATACTCTAACGCAAGCGCGTGTTGAGTTAGATCGTATTCGTACCGCTTATCGTAATTTGCATTTTAGAATGAAGGATTCAAAAGATGGCCGTAATGAAGCTGTTGAATCTGACATTAATGAATATAAAAAACAATTCATTGCAGCAATGGACGATGATTTTAATACACAAAATGCTTTAGCAGCCATTTTTGAGTTAATTGCGTTAGCGAATACGTATAGTGAAGCTGCCATCATTCAACGTGATACAGCAATGCTGCTTTTGGAGACGATGACAGCTTTGATGCAGGTATTTGGTATTGAAACGTTAATGCCAGTTGAACAATTGACAGTAGAACAACAATCATTATTAGAGCAACGCGTTATTGCACGCCAAAATAAGGACTTTTCTGAAAGTGATCGCATTCGAGATATCTTAAAATTGCAAGATATTATTGTTGAAGATACTGCACAAGGTCAACGGTGGCATAAAGCATAATC
>NZ_AEIZ01000002.1 GCF_000165675.1 Leuconostoc fallax KCTC 3537
TATATATATATATAATAATAATAATAATATNTTNTNTTNTTTTTTATTTTTAGCTGTTGTACGCATTAGGAAGTTTTTAATCATCACTTGGCCTTCTGGCGTCCCAATAGATTCCGGATGAAACTGCAACCCGTATAATGGTAATTCTTGATGTTGAATAGCCATAATCTCACCGTCATCATCCGCATGTGCCGTTACCTGTAATTCACTTGGTATTGTTGCCTCATCAATCGTTAATGAATGATATCGCATTACTGTAAAATCTTGCGATAAATCTGCAAACATGATATTCTCTGCGCTTTGACAAATAGACGATGTTTTACCATGCCGAACTGTTACTGCTTTAATAATCTGACTACCAAAAACCTCGGCCAAAGCTTGGTGTCCTAAGCAAATACCTAGCATTGGTTTTTCAGTCTTAAATCGTTGAATTAAAGCTTCCATTTCACCAGCTTCGCTTGGTTTACCAGGTCCTGGTGAAAAAATAATGCCATCGCTTTGTTGGGCTAAATCATATAAATCATCTGCGTCGTTACGTCGCACAATCACATCACTATAAGTCCCAACCAATTGTACTAAGTTATACGTGAAGGAATCATAATTATCAACTAATAGTATCATCGTTGCTTGTCCTCTCATCTAAGATTGCCGAATCAAACACATTTAATAATGCTTTTGCCTTTTGTAATGTTTCTTGATATTCGTTCGTTGGAACTGAATCATAAACAACACCGGCACCGGCCTGAACATGTGCATATCCTTTATGCACAACCATTGTTCTAATGGCAATAGCAAAATCAGCTTGATCATTTTGAGATAAGTAACCAACTGCACCAGCATAAACACCACGCTTCGTTGGTTCTAATTCATAAATACGTTGAATTGCTCGAATTTTAGGCGCACCAGACACTGTACCAGCTGGTAATGTTGCTTTTAAAGTATCTATAGCTGATTTCTGTGAATTTAAACGACCCATTACCTCACTAGCAAGATGCATGACATAACGGTAACGTTGAATTTTCATGAGACTTGTTACATTGACACTGCCGATTTCTGCCACACGACCTAAATCATTACGACCTAAATCAACTAACATTTTATGCTCGGCAATCTCTTTTTCGTCTGTCATCAGCTCATGTGCTAATCGCTCATCTTCTTGCTTCGTTGCACCTCGTCTTCTAGTACCCGCAATCGGATTTGTCGTAACATGACCATCACGTACTGCCACCAAACTTTCCGGAGATGCCCCAATGACTTGTGTCTGACCAAAATCCATAAAGTAAAGATAAGGTGACGGATTCGTAATGCGTAACTTCCGATAATAATCAAATGGTTCAAAATTGGCTTGACCACTTAGTCGTTGGGAAGGCACCATCTGAAACATATCCCCTTCAACAATGTATTGCTTTGCCTTTTTCACAACTGTTTCAAATTCATCCTGTGTGAAATTAGACTGATAATGAAAATCGCCTAGGTGAATGGGATGATGTTCGGATGATGTTGGTGTCCATAATTCATCAATCGTTTGCTGAAGTGCTGTTACCATATCGACTACCAAACGTTGAGAATAACTGTTCATTTCTACTATTGTAATTGTTTCTTTTTGGTGATCAAAAATAATAAAGGATTCATACAAGCAAAAATAAATATCTGGTAGGCCAAGGTCATCTTTCGGTACTTTACCAACCTGTTCATATAAACCAAACGTATCAAAACCAACGTACCCAATCGCACCACCTTGAAAAGGAAATCCAGGTATCACAACATCTTCAGTTACCACCTCATCTTGTAGTGCTTTGAGTGGATCTAATACTTGTCTTTTGGATCCGTTCACATAAAAATCATGACCATACGCTTTAATTGTTTTGACGGGATTACGGGCAATGATAGAATAACGTGCCTGCGCCTTTTCATTAGGGACAGACTCTAGCAAGAATTTATTTTGTCCAGACAATCTTAAATAAGCACTAATAACTGTTATAGTATCGGCATTAATCGTTTTCGTTTTATACATCGTGAAGCCCTGCCTTTAATGCTGTGGCGTACTCACGTAAATACTGTGGTGCTGACGTGCCATGTTGTGCAATGACGTCGACAACACCTGAACCAATAATAATACCATCTGCTAATGGTGCTAATTTTGCTACTTGTTCAGGCGTATGAATACCAAAACCAATAGCAATTGGTAAGTGAGTCACTCGACGAATTTGCTTGATTTCATCTTGTAATCTTTCGTTATTGAAGTCTGCGCGCTGACCGGTTGTTCCTAAGGAAGACACAACGTACAAGAAGCCACTCGCATTTTCAACTAACTTTGGTAAACGTGCCATTGAAGTTGGGGCAATGAGTTGAATCAAATCACGTTGATATTGATCAGCTGCCTTTTGTAAATCACCTTGTTCTTCCAAAGGTACATCAGGTACAATAATACCTTGAATCTCTGTTTGTGCCATTTCTTTGAAAAACGCATCATACCCAAACTTAAATACAGGGTTAATATATGTTAACAAAACAATTGGTACATTTGTCCTTTGACGCACTCGACGTAGCATTTCAAAAATTTTAACTGTCGTTGACCCCGCTTCAAAAGCACGCAAATCGCCTGCCATAATCACTGGACCATCAGCAACTGGATCACTAAATGGAATACCGACTTCCACTAAATCAGCACCACTTTCGGCCAATGCTACAATATTTTCAACTGTTGTATCAAAATCTGGGTCACCTGCAACAACGAATGTAATGAGTGCTTTTTGTTGCTGAAAGATATCGACTATTTTTTCTCCACTTACTTATCCTCATTTCTCGTTAATGCCACTAACTGTCGCATTAATTGTAGATTTTTCATACCATCTCGTTCGCTACCACTGGAAATATCGACAACGGTTGGCTGGACGATTTGTATTGCTTGCTGTATATTTTCTGTTGTTAATCCACCTGCTAAAATCAGTGGTCTTGTCCGCTTTTGAGGAATTGAGTACCAGTCTACTGTTTGGCCCCGACCACCATCAGCATGATCAACTAAAATATAATCCGCAGTACTTTTTTGCGTTAATTGTGTAATTGCTACAACATTAATCACAAGCATGCCCGCTTGTTTCAAAACTTGTACTTCATGTTCAGTTTCTTGCCCATGTAGCTGTGCACCTTGAATAATTCCCTGATGATATAACTTTAAAATCTCATCCATTGATTGATTTTGAAAAACACCAATCATCGGAATAGTGGGGTTTAATACTTGTCGCATTTTAAGAGCCTGTGTTGCATCGATACTCCGCCGGCGATTTGGTACAAAAATAACACCCATAAAGTCTGGCATGACGGTATTAATATAAGCCACATCTTCCATACGATAATTACCGCACAGCTTAATTTTAGTCATCATATGCTGCCTTGAAAGTTTTGATTTGCTGTGCTTTATCAGATGCACGCATTAAGGTTTCACCGATAAGAAAACCATTAACGCCAGCAACTGACATGTCATGTATTTCCTCAGCTGAACGAATACCACTTTCAGCAATTAACGCAATATGTTCAGGTATTGATTGACGCAATGCTAAAGTATGATGAATATTAACTGAAAAGTCCTTTAAATTACGGTTGTTCACACCAATAATTTGCGCACCAGCTTGAATAGCGCGTTGAATTTCTTCTTGATCATGTGTTTCAACAATGGCAACCATTCCTAATTCATGCGTCCGTTTCAAAAATTTAACCAGTTGTTCATCGGATAAAATCGCGACGATTAACAAGACAACTTGCGCACCGTTAACACGCGCCTCATCAATCATATACGCATCAACTGTAAAGTCTTTTCGTAAAATAGGCACATCCACTATTGCTCTAACATCGCGCAGAATATCCAGGCTACCTTTAAAATAGTCTGTTTCAGTTAGCACTGAAATCATGTCCACGCCACCTGTTTGATAATCTCGTGCAATATCTTCGTAATTAAACGTTGTCACAATCTGCCCTTTAGAAGGTGATGCTTGTTTGATTTCACCAATAATTGTAATTTCTGGTTGGTGCAACTTTTCCATGAATTGTTGTCCACGCAATGAGGTATCGATATTTTGGTTCGCTAAATGGTACATATCTTCTGGACTAATCAAACGTTGTCGTTGTGCCATATTGGTTAAGGTTACACTCACCAAATCATCTAAAATCATACCTAAACCTCCTGAGTTGCCTGAATAAACTGCGTTAACTGTTCAAAAGCACGGCCGTCATCAATTGTTTCTTGAGCCAATTGAATACCTGCTGAAATATCGTCAACATAGTTAGCAGCATATAGTGCACAACCAGCATTCAAAATAACAATTTGGCGCTTCGCATCTTGACAATTGCCATTTAGAATTTCACGTGTTATTCCGGCATTTTCGCTTGGTGTACCACCTTTTAAATCACTTAATGGTACTTTAGCAAAACCATAATCTTCGGGTACTAATGTCATCTCTGTTATTTGACCATCTTTTAGTTCAACAATATCGGTATCAGCGCTTAAACTTACTTCATCTAAACCATCTTGACCATGTACCAATAATGCATGTTGTACACCCAAGTTATGTAATACCCTTGCCAACGGAACTAACAAAGCCTTATCATACGCACCCAGCAGCATTGTTTGCGGATTAGCTGGATTGGTTAATGGACCCAAAATATTAAAAATCGTTTTAATACCTAAACTGTGACGAACTGGTGCCACATATTTCATCGCTTGGTGATAGGTTCTGGCATAAAGGAAGGCTTGATCTGTCTGATGAAGTAACTTTTCCACTTGCTCCGGTTGTAAATCAATCTTGGCCCCGAGTGCACTGAGAACGTCAGCAGCACCTGACTTTGAAGTAGCGGCGTTATTCCCATGCTTGGCTACTGGAACGCCAGCGGCAGTCACAACAAATGATGTCGTCGTTGAAATATTAAAGGTACCCGATTGATCACCACCAGTACCAACAATATCCATTACTGGTCGATGTGTTGTAATTGGCAAAGCATGTTGTCTCATGGCACGAGCAGATCCTGTAATTTCTGCAATGCTTTCGCCTTTTGTACTTAAAGCAGCTAAATAAGCAGCAATTTGAATATCCGATGTCTGTCCAGTCATCATTTCATCGATGACTGCTTGTGCCATTTTGCTATCTAAATCTTGGTTATTTGTAAGGAGTTCTAATGCGGTTTCAATCATGAATATCTACCCCACGGTAACGTGCAATTGCGGCTACATCTTTATCACCACGCCCTGAAACATTGACCATCAAAATTTGGTCCTTCGCCATTGTAGGTGCTAACTTAGCTGCATACGCTAAGGCGTGGCAACTTTCAATCGCCGCGATAATGCCTTCTGTTTTGGCAATCAGTTCAAATGCAGCTACAGCTTCCTCATCAGTAATTGGTACATATTCCGCACGGCCACGATCCATTAAAGCAACGTGTTCTGGGCCAATTCCTGGATAGTCCAGCCCCGCTGAAATACTATATACTGGTGTAATTTGTCCATCATCACTTTGCACAAAACGTGACTTCATACCGTGGAAAATACCAGTAGATCCTTTCGCCATTGTAGCAGCATGCAAAGCAGTATCGACACCTTTACCCGCTGCTTCAACACCAATCAAGCGAACTTCTGGATCATCAATGAAATGTGCAAAAGCACCAATTGCATTAGAGCCACCACCAACTGCAGCAATCACAGCATCAGGTAATCGTCCTGTCTCGCTCAATAATTGTTCACGCGCTTCGCGACTAATCACACTTTGGAAATGCTTAACCATTTCAGGAAATGGGTAGGGCCCTACTGCTGAACCAATCAAATAAAAAGTATCATCAATACGTTGGGTCCAATTCTGAAATGCTGCGTTGACCGCATCCTTTAATGTTCGTGTCCCCGTTTTTACGGCATTCACTTTGGCACCCAATAGTTCCATACGATAAACATTCAACTTTTGACGTTCTGTATCTTCCTCTCCCATAAAGATTTCAGCTTCCATACCGAACAACGCTGCAACTGTAGCTGTTGCAACACCATGCTGTCCAGCGCCAGTTTCTGCAATTAAACGTGTCTTGCCCATTTTTTTGCGAGCAATGCTTGACCCAAAACATTATTAATTTTGTGTGCACCCGTATGATTGAGATCTTCACGCTTCAAATAGATG
The DNA here is from genome assembly GCF_000165675.1 of Leuconostoc fallax KCTC 3537. Classification (GTDB taxonomy): domain Bacteria; phylum Bacillota; class Bacilli; order Lactobacillales; family Lactobacillaceae; genus Leuconostoc_B; species Leuconostoc_B fallax. Next base: position 6,153 of record NZ_AEIZ01000002.1, read on the forward strand.
TGTGCACCACCTAGTGTATTCGTTAAGTTTTGTGCATCATATAACATTGAGGGGCGACCCGCATAGTCGCGCAATAATGTTTCAAATTCTGCATTAAAATCTGGATCGTCGCGATACTTTTCATAAGCAGCACCTACTTCTTGAACAGCTGGAACTAATAATTCTGGAATATAACTGCCACCGTATTCGCCGTAATAACCTTTGGGTATCATCATTTATTTCTCCTAAGTATTTTTGTCCACAATAAAAACCGCCCAAAACTACCTCATGGATAGTTAAGGACGGTTTCCCGCGGTGCCACCTTAGTTTGAAAACAGCGTTCACAAAAGAACACAGTTTTCACTCCTCCACACACTTCTAACAAAGTGTTGACAACTGACGTATGTCGCACGTTCAGAAGTACTTGATTAGATACTAATCTTTCATCTGACCCTCAATGGTCCATTTGCCAATTTGCATTTCGGTTCAGCTCTCAGCCCCCTGAACTCTCTTTGCGCGCATCATTGGTTTGATCTCCATATCAACGGTTTGTTTCGGACGATTTACTTGTTGACATAACAATACAGTGAAATGATAAAAATGTCAAACTTTTAATGCAAATTAATATTAATTTTTTGTTTTATGAGGCTGATTCAAAAGAAACAGGCCGCAATTTTTTGTATTGTAATCTAAAGAATAACCACAGCAATAAGCTAAAGACAATAAATATGAGTAACAATATTTCAATATTAGGTGACATACCATTACCAATCATTAAGGTTTGCCGCAACCCATTAACAGCGTATGTTAATGGCAGATAAGGACTGATAGTTGTAAAAAATGAATTAGTCAGTTCTAGTGGATAGGTTCCACCTGAACCACCCAACTGTAGCACCATTAAAATCATCGCAAAGAAGGAGCCAATCTTACCAAATAAAACATTTAAACTTGTAACCAATGTCGTTAGAGCAAAGGAAATAGCAACTAACATCCAGTACGTATTGGTGTAACTCACAGCTTCCAAACCAACACATTTAACCATTAATATATACTCCAATGTTGCTTGTGCCCAGGCAAATGGATATAAAATCATCATTTTACTCAAAAACCATTGTCGCGCATTCTTTGGATACTGTTTTGGTGTATACATATCAAACATTAAGTTCAATGAAACGGCACCAACAAATAATGAAACAGACATCATATAAGGTGCCATTGCAGTCCCGTTATTCTTGACTGTATCGGTTTCAACATGTTTTGTTTTAGCAGGTTGCGCAATCTGTTGATCATTTTGATTACCATGATTGAGTTGTTGAACGGCATGACCTGCTCGACTTAATTTATCATGTAGCGTTTGATTGCCGTCATGTACCTTACCAACTGCTGTTGTTACTTTTTGAGCACCAGAAGCTAATTGCCCGGATCCTTGACTCAATTTATCAGCGCCAGTGGCTAATTTTGTAGCACCGGACGTCAGTTTTGGTCCATTATCAACCAATTGTCCTAATCCATTAGTCAATTGTTGGCTACCCGTTGTGAGCTGATGGACACCCGTAGACAGTGCAGGCAACTGATGATTGACTTGATTTAGACCAGTATTGACCTTAGCAGAGCCACTTTGAAGCTTAGCGCCCTTACTGTTCAACTGTTGTGTCCCTTGTGCCAAGGATTGACTACCATTAGACAAGGTACGAGCACCCTGTACTAACTCTGGCATCTTACCATCAAGGACAGCTAGACTACCAGCAATTCGTGTCGCCCCATTGTTTAAAGTTTCTGAGCGCTGGCTAAGTTGTGCTAAGCCCTGAGATAAATGATTCGCACCCACTGATAGTTGCGATACTTTGTCACTTAAACTACCTTGATTTTCTAAGGCCTGATAAATTCCGCCATATAATGTATTCGCATCATTAGCACTACCAAATTTAGCATTTAAATCTTTTATCGTCACTTTAACGGCGGTTGATGGTGTCGTATTTTCAGACTTATTCAGTTCGCTTGTGAGCACTGAAATTTGCTGCTTAGCATCCGCAATCGCAGCCTCTGTGCTCGTGCTTTGTTGTGTTGGCGCATTTTCATTGCTGCTTAAAGTAGATTTCAAAGCCGTAACTTGTTCTGCTGTTAGATGCTGTGTTTTAGCAACTTGGTCTATTTTTGATGCAATAGCCGCACTATCAGATTGCTTAGCTGGTTGTTGTGCTTGATTGCTCAAGGTTGTTAAATCATGGCTAATCGCTGTTAACGTTGTCGTTATGTTTGATGACGACTTTTGGCTTTGACTCGATTCATCTAATTGCTTTTCCAATTGTGAAAGGCCGTTTTGAAAATCTGATAGGTTTCGTGACAATGCGGCGCTTTGAGTTGAGGGTGTTTGATGATTAAGTGTTTGGTTGAGTTGTTCTAAAGCATCCGATAATTGCTTACTACTCTCGAAGGCCTTATTTGTACCACCTGTATAGCCTTGAACACCACTAACCAATTGACTTGCACCCGCATTCAATTGGTATACAGCCTGACCTAATTGACTGGTATTTTGAGAAAGTTGACCCATACCTTGATTTAATTTTTGTGCGCCTGAGTCGACACTAGATACACCATTAGTATAAGCAGCGATTCCGGTTGTTAATATATTAGATCCCTGACTAAGTTGTTGCATGCCTTGTGATAATTTGGGTACTTGCGTGTCCATCTTGCCAAGACCAGCTGATAAACGTTGACTCCCTTGTGATAATTTTTGCGTACCTACTGTATATTGACTCAATCCTTTTTCCAAAGTATTCGCACCATCTTTAAATACTAAGCTGCTACGTGATAGTTTATCAAGATTATGCGCAATTTGATCAGTCCCTGACTGAATACTTTTTGTCCCATTAGACAACTTACCGTTAGCTGTTGCTGCAGTACTCATACCCATTCCCATTTGTTGCATTTGATTCAATAATGTTTTGGCATATAATTTTGAGACATTGTCAGATATTTTTTGTGTTATTTTCTCGGCAGCGCTACCCGTCATTTTACTAGCAATAAAGCTATGTCCGGAACTTGTTTTGTAGGTTATCGTCATCTTCTGCGGGTGCTTATCCATCACGGTTGTAGCACTCTTTGACATATTATTTGGCATTTCTAATACCATATAATATTTACCGTTTTTCAAACCATCATCTGCTGCTTTTTGACTTGGAAATCTAAAATCCAAAGCACTAGAATCCTTCAAATTCTTTTCCAAATCATCGCCAATATTGATTGTTTTCCCATGATACTTGACAGCTTGATCATGATTAACCACAGCAACTGGCAAATTATCCACTTTCCCATATGTATCCCAAACAGAAACTAGAAATGTGACAGCATATATTGACGGAATAGCCAATATTGCAACTAAGACAATAATTAAAAATTTATTTTTCAAAAGATTTTTCCACTCAGAAAATAACATCTTATCTCCTTTTTATTCAACACGGTGTTCATTAAATATCTTTGACTATATTAATTAAAAAGTATAAGAATTACAATAAACAATTTTCGCGTTTATGTTGAATTAATCAACAACTTGTTGAATAATGTATTATGAAATCAAAAATTGAGGGGTTTTAAATTTGGAACACGCGAAGCAAGTTGAACAAACTAAAATTAAAATAAAAAAGGCCTTCATACAATTAATCCATGAAAAAGGGATGACTGCTCTAACTGTATCGGATATTACAAGGATCGCTGAAATTAACCGTGGTACTTTCTACACACACTATGTAGACAAATATGATTTATTATCGAGTATTGAAAATCATTTGTATCACAATATTCAGCAAGCCATGCATGAAGAGCTGACGGCCTATTCATCGTGGTCACATGATGAAATTCAAAATATTCTATCTTCACCATACAATGTTTTTATCCAAGCTTTAGGCTATATCGATAGTGAGCGTGAAACATTTCAAGCCATTTTATCTGATAATGGTGATCAAAATTTTATTAATCAAATTAAAACACTCATTGATCTTGAAATGACAGAAGGTCTGCATAAGCGGCATGGTGATTATTCTGATATTATGCCCCTCGATTACACAAAAGAAATTATTTTAAGCAGTCTCATCAATACCGTTACACATTGGTTGCGCAAACCCAATCCCGAAAGCCCTCAAATTGTTGCTGATATTCTACTCAAAAGCCGTTTCTTGTCACCACAACAGCTTTTAGTTTTTCCGGAAAGTAATCGATGAAACAACCGCGATTGATCGCCGGATATGTTAAGCTAAGATAAATTATTTATAATTAAGGGAGATTTTTAACAATATGTACAATTCAAATTTTCGCTATCCCGATAAAGCTGCCTATGAATACGTCACAGCCGCATTGGCTACCAAAGGTGTTACTTATCATGAGATTGCTAAAATTACTTATGACCTACAAAAACAATACTTACCAGACATTCCACTATCAGAATTTGAACAAGAAACCCAAAATGTTATGAAAAAACGCGAAGTACTTAGCAACGCTATGGTTGCCTTGGAACTCGATCGTTTGGCAACAGAAGGTTTGCTGAAACAGCCATTGCAAGATATCATTACAAATGATTCCTCGGTATTTGGCGTCGATGAAGGTTTAGCACTCAGTATTGCTAATATTTACGGTACGATTGGCGTAACCAACTATGGTTACACAGATAAAGTCAAGCATGGCATTATTAAGCAACTTGATGAAGATAAATCCGGTCATGTTAACACTTTCATTGATGACATCGTTGGTGCCCTCGCAACGGCCGTAGCTGCTAAAATTGCACATAAGTATGCATAAAAAAGAACCCTCTCGGGTTCTTTTTTATTAATTTTTTATTAATAGCGTAATATCGCAACAGCCGGAGATTGGCTCTGAATGGCCTGTAAAGCAACCACTTCAATGTCACCACCCTGCTGCCAAACAATATCACTAATTTTTTCTATAATGTCATCTTGTAATTGATCAACAATGGTAAATTGACCTTCTTGGTCAGCGGTGAAATACCCCTCAAAACGGCTATCAGGCGAAACATATAAAGTTCTAATTTGACCGTTTGTGGCTGGTTCAATCATTGTATCAATCCGATCTAATACTAATTGTTGTCCCACTGCCTTATCATATTGTGCTGTCAATGATTGCGTGCGAAGTGCTTGCCACTGTGTTTGAATAACAGATACTGCATCACGAACTTCGGCTAATGTTAGCTTTGCTGGTGACTTATCAATGCTTAGCGCCTCACTAATGCGTTGTGACTTACTAACTTCACGATAAACCGCTTGTTGGCGTGGCTCAGCGAACAAAACGACTGGTATATTTTGATCGATATCTTCATGTTGTTGTAAATATTTTGAAACAGCTCTAAAGAAGTTGGTTTGATCCACTTCACGCTCATCATCTGCACTACTGTGGCCATGGAATGTTGCACCATGATTACGACTACCGCCTGAAGGACTTGCATTAAAGTTAACCATTCTATCAGTCTTTTCACTTCCCAATGCCTTTGTAAGGGTTGTGGGTGCGTTATCTGGGAAGGCCATTTCTGTTATGATACCATCGCGCACTTTATAATAAGCGAATGTTTTATTCTGTAAAGCTAATATATCAACTGTTGGATACACTTGTTCATCCGCAACTAACGGTAAAATAGCCGGTAAATCAGAAACGTGAACTTGTTCAATTTCAATATGCTTTAAATCCACAACAACCAGTTTTTGACTATTAGTAAAGATACCAACAGACTGACCTAAGTGCTGATCCCAAAAAGTACTATCCGATAGCACCTCTTGAAATTCATCGTTAAATAACTGCCACTCTTTATCCGTAAACTGTTGCTTAAATTTTTTTCTGCTTGTTCAACCAACTGCTTAAAATGAAGTTTCTGCCACTCTAACCCTTTGGTTGCTTTACGAATTCGTAAATAAATCGAAATAAAAACCTCAGATTCATTGGTATTAAAAGCCTCAGACAATTGTTGCGTCAACGTGTTTTGCATAACAATACCCTCCTTGTCAGTTTCAACATCATATTATTCGATATATGCTTGCATCATGTGGATGCTTACCCTTAGTGTAACGTATGTCATACGTTTTACGCAAACGCTTACAATTACAATGACTACTCCGACAAAGTAGTATCACGTATGTCTATTTTTTAGCATTAAGCGTCTGAACACGATACACCGCATATCCTAACATGAGACCTACCATTCCGGGAACAACCCAGCCCATCCCCTGCGCCGCTAACGGCACAACCTGATGATAAGTTGTCACAATTTGAGATACCCACCCTACTACTGATACTGGTGAATTAGATAAAGCATCTAAACATGCAGGACCTATCACAAAAACCATCACCATTTGATAAACAATCGCTGATCGATTGAAAAATTTTGCTAGTAATGATAAAGCAATCAAAGAAAGTGCAAATGGATACATCAACATCAAGACCGGCACTGCCCAAGCAACAATGTTGGTTAATCCAGCATTTGCCGTGATAAACGATCCAGCAGCGATAACCCGCAACCAGTTCAAATAACTCACTTTCGGAAATGCTTTGTGCATATCTTGTGCAAATGATGCAAATAATCCCATAGCTGTTGTAAAAACAGCTAAAGTTACCACAACACCTGTGAATAAAGTACCAAAATTACCAGCGTAATGCCCAACAATCTGTGCAAAAGTATCGCCACCATTAGCCGAAACCTTAAAAGCACCTAAACTTGATGTCCCCAGCAATACGAGCGCTGTATAAAATGCAGCTTCAACGACAATGCTCAGCATACCAGCTTTAGCTACCATTTTAGGTACCTCATCATCATGATAACCTAGACCTTTAACAGCGTAAACGACGGTCACCGCTAATGCCAATAAAGCGATACCATCCATTGTATTATAGCCATCTAAAAATCCTTGAAATACCGCATTTTGTTGATAAGCTGTATTGACCGTTTGTTGCAAGTTACCCATCGGTACAAGTAATGCAATACACAAAATGCCAACTAATAAAATTAAGAATAGCGGATTAAGATATTTACCAATCCATGATACAAGATTAGATTGTTTCACACTCAGCACATATGCTAAGCCAAAAAACAGAGCAGAAAAATAAACATGCCACCGGTCTGAAGTGAACCCGGTAAAAACGGTGCCACACCCATTGAGAATGCTGTAGCAGCTGTCCGTGGTGTCCCAAAAAATGGACCAATCGTTAAATGTAGCATGACTAAAAATAATGTACCAAACCACGGTGCTACTGGTTTGGCAATATCATACACACCACGACTCCTTGTCACGCTGACTGCCAACATTGCCAAAAATGGCACCAATGTTCCAGTAACTAAAAATCCTAGGGTAGCTGGTAACCAATTCGCGCCGGCCAATTGACCGAGCTGTACTGGAAAAATTAAGTTTCCCGCACCAAAAAACATACCAAATATTAAAGAAGCGACTAAAATCGTCTTTCGCCAATGATGTTGTTGTGTCATATTCTCTCTTCTCCTTCAAATAACAAAAAACTCGATTAACTGTATGACTACAGCTAATCGAGTTACAAGTATCACTTATAAATTAATCAGTCAGCTGCGCATTATTGATGTGAATCATAATGCGCAACACTAAATATCAGCCCATTATGATTAGATAATAATAATGGCGCTGATAATCACTAATTCAGTTACGACGTTACTTGTGTACATTTGTTACCTTTTTCTTATTAAATAATAATTCAATTAAAACATTATCATAATATTTTGTCAATATATCTTAACATCTAACAAATAATATATTTATCGCTTAATTGCCACATCACCACTATCCGTGGTAATGACATATGATCCAGCCTTTCCTTTATGTGTGTAACTTGTTTGATCATCACCATGCTGATTAAACGCTGATAAGTCACCATCTAATGTTTTAGCAGTAACACTACTTGTACCAATAGAAGCCGAAATATCACCATCTTGTGTTGTGACGGCCAATCGATCAGTCAAGCGATTACCCAGTAAACTAATATCACCATCTGCTGTGTGTACTTCACCAGAATGAAGATCATTTTGATGCATACTCAAGTCGCCATCGCCAAGCTGAATTGTCAAACGATTATTAATTTGTGAATTTTGCATGGCTAAATCACCATCATCACTTTGAATCGTCGCCGTTGATGCGGTTACATCACTTAAATGGCCATCTACAATATCATTAAGCGTTAGATCATGCGTCACTTTTATATTTTTGAGATTGATATCAGCCACATGTTGAATGGCTATTTTATCCGATTGGATATCAGTTAGAAGAACATCACCGTTATTTTGCCCTGTGATTTGAATATCAGATAAATGCTGTGATTGTGGCAGAGTAATGGTGACTCCCCCTAGGCTATCCCAATTATTATAATGCCAAGAGAAACCACTGATATGGAATTCACCCTTGCTTTGATTTGCACCACTTGTCTGTTTATCAATAACTTTTAAATCATTTTTTGTGTGGTTAACCTCTGGTAATTCATGATAAGCCGTTGCTTTAACCGTAACCTTATCAACATCACCCTTAATAATTCGTACAGGTAGAGCCGTTGATACCTCAATATTTTTGACAGTGTCATAAGTATATGATTGTTGTAACATTTTTTCTTTTCGTGTTTTGCGATCAATCACTTTAAGGCCGTCATGCCAAGTAATCGTACTAGAAGCACCACCAAAAAGGAATCCAAACAAGGATAGCACAGCACCAATAATCATTAAACTCAATCCAATTTTAATACTTCGTTTCATGTTATTTCCTTCCTAATGCATATGCTTGCTATCGGTAAAACGACGATAAAGTGCTTTACTAAGTTGCGCTATTTTAGCGATTAGCCACTTCAGTAAACTCATCGTAACTGGTATGACGACTAACATAATACCTAAAATCAATAATCCACCGCCAATATAATATAATCCCGTCCAAATTGACTGTAACAAGATGCCAATACCGGCAATCACTAATACAAGACTTGTTATACCAAAAGTCGCAATAACCACAAACAAAGTGACGACTAATGCAAAGGCAACAGCAGCGCCTGTTACCAGAGCAATAAATACAGGTAAAGCTAATGGTGAAGCTAATAGTGCCAAGGCAATCCACCAAATTAACCTGATATTTGAGCGTGAATTTTTATTATCCGAATAATTAGTTGATGTCTCATCTGCCTTAATCGAATAGTCGGCTAAAATTTTCCGTGATAATTGTTTTGGTGTGCCTAATTCATCAATGCATTGTTGATATGTTGTCAAATCAGCATCCATCAAATATTCACGATAAAAATCCATCGCTTCATCTTTATCTGACGGCCGCAACTGATGCAATAGTTGCTCTAATTCAGCTAAATAATTCTCCATCTGCTTATCTCTCTTTCAATAGTGCGTCAATATTTGCTTGGAATATTACCCAATCCTGACGTATGCGTGTCAATTCATCACGACCCTGTGCGGTAATTTGATAGTAACGCCGATTTCGACCTTGATAAGGTTGGTCATAAGTTGTGACGAATTGATTATTTTTTAATCGCCTTAATACAGGATATAACGTGGACTCCGAAACAGAGATTGTTGCCTGTATTCTTTGTGTAAGCGCGTAACCATAATAGTCTTCTTGGTCTAATACGGCTAGAACACAGCCATCCAATAATTCTGAACTCATTTGAATTGCCATACTTATTTTCTCCAATACTATACGACATATAATATATGTTCAAAAATAGTATATTAATCTTTCATTATTTTGTCAATAAAAAATGGCAAGTCAACGACTTACCATTTTTAACGATATTAATTTGTGCTGGCAACTTTGATTTTAGCGCCGATAAGTTTTTCATACACATAGCTCACATCATTTGGATGGTAAAAGCCATGCATCTTACCAACTTCTTCAAACCCAACTTTTTTAATAAGATATTGCATTTTGTCATTGTCTTGATGCGTATCAATACGAATACTAGTTATTTCTGGATGGTGCTGCTCAATATAATTGAATAACGCTTCAAACAAACGCGAAGCATATCCCTTGCCCTTATGATGAGAATAAATTGCAACACGATGAATGCTCATGTATTGTGCTGTCGTGTCTGACCATTCACCGGTCATCGCATCATAAGCTTCATCAGGCGCTTTTATAATCGCTGCTGTTCCGACTGTTTCATGATCTTCACTATCAAAAATAAAGGCTTGTCCCTTAGCAATATCTTGATCAATAACTGACATCTTAGGATATTCAGTTTGCCATTGATCAATGCCTGCATCAGACAATTGCTGTTTACCGTCTAAGATAATATTAAAAATTAGTTGACGTTCTTTTTCTGTTGCTTGATGTAAATGCATAGTAACTGCCCCTTTATTTATAAGATTCGGGTCGTGCATCATAATCACAAATGCACCTTTACTATGCTAATATATTGCCTGTATTATATCAACCAGCCTTCAACACTGAAAATAGCTTGTATGAGAATGACGGTTAATGGCCTTTATATTTTTCTAATTTTCCAATTATTTTGTTTTCTAAAATCACACTAATATACATAAAATCTGAATGTTCGTAATCCTATCAAATTCGCTATAATAAATGCAATATGTTATTTTTTAAAACTGGAGAACATTCACAATGACATTCTATTCATATCATTATTTAATTAAGCAATCGACACAGTATACATTGATTCAGATGTCATTTTTAATTTTAATTATTGTGAGCGTAGGCATTAGTGCTTTGCTATGGTACCGACACCGCTCAGACCTAAAATATCGTGATTTATTTATTATCGGTATTCTCGCATTCATTTTACTCGTGGGTATGCAGATCAGCGAATGGCAAACGATGAAATCAACCTCATCCCAACAGAGTCAGACCACACAAATTTTAAAACGTGTAGCACATGATCAACATCAACCATTATCACGAGTCTGGACTAATACTCGTACTGCTACAAATGGGATGTTAGTCAAAATCGATACTAAATTTTATCAGGTTAATCTTTCAGATGATGGTCAATCCATTACACTGACACCAGCCATTACCATTAATCAAAAAATAGAATATATCAATGAGGTGAAATAATAATGGGATCATATTGGGAAGTCACAATTAAACTTGCTTTAGGTTTATTAACCATTATTATCCAAATTAACCTTTCTGGGAAAAGTAATTTAGCCCCAGTTAGTGCGTTAGATCAAGTACAAAATTATGTACTTGGTGCCATTGTGGGTGGGATGATTTATAGTTCAGCAATTACTATTTTGCAATATTTCTTAGTCTTATTAATTTGGACACTCTTAGTGCTTATTTTGCGTTTTACCACCAATCATAATCGTTACATTAAAAAATTTATAGATGGGCAACCACAAATCATTATCACAAACGGCCAACTAGATGTTGATTCAGCCCTAAAACACGGTTTAAGCGCCAATGATTTGAGTTTGAAATTAAGAAGTAGCGGTGTTGCGAGTTTAACGGATGTCAGTTTAGCCGTATTAGAACAAAACGGGCAACTTACTGTAATGACGACGGATGATGAAGCGATTCGTTATCCAATAATCACCGATGGACAACTCAATCCTGCTGTACTCACCGCCACTGGCCATGATGAAGCTTGGCTTACCGACTATCTGAAACAACACGATTATACGATTACAGATATTTATTTGGCAACGTACGCTAATCACGAGCTTTATTTTTCCCTTATTCAAAATAAAAACTGGTAAACAGATTTGTTTATCAGTTTTTTATTTCTATTAGAATCCTTGGAATAATCGATCAATGTCATCATATTCATCAGATGTTAATGTCAATAGTGCTGCTTTAGCGTTGTCTTGTACTTGCTGCGCATCTCTTGCCCCTGGAATAACAACACCAATATCTGGATTAGTCATATACCAAGCCAAAACAACTTGTGCAATAGTTGCCGCATGTTGATTAGCTATTGTTTTAAGATCTTCTAACGCTGACATGATGTGCTGATATTTTGCCACTGGATATTGCTTAAACTTTGGCTGATCTTCCTGTCGGTATCTGCCCGTTAATAGGCCTTGGGCTAGCGGAAAATAAGGCACAAATGTAATATGATGCGCTTTCAAATATGGCCATAAGGATTGCTCAGCATCACGATGTACCAAGCTATAATGGTCTTCAACAATATCGATATCATGATTGACATTAGCTTCTTTAATTTGATCTAATGTAAAGTTAGAAAGCCCAATGGCTCTGATTTTACCTTGTGCTTTAAGTTCAGACAGAGCCGCAACAGCTTTATCTTTTGGTGTATTATCATCTGGAAAATGAATATAAAAAATATCAATATAATCTGTTTTTAAACGTTCCAATGCCTGGTCAACAGCGCGTCTTAGAAATTCTGGGTCATTATTAAATGTTAAATCATGATCAGGATCTTGCGCTGCCTTTGTAGCTAAAATAATATCAGAACGATTATACTGTCGTAAAACATCTCCAATAATCGTTTCAGATTGTCCTAGCCCATACATGTATGCCGTATCTAGCATTTGGATGCCTGAGTCCAGGGCAGTTGTAATCACGTCCGCACCTGCTCGATCATTTAAACCTGAGAAAAGATTATGTCCACCCACTTTATTAGTGCCTAACCCTAGTTTACCGGTTTTAATATCACTGTTACCAATTACTATTTTTTGCATACATGATACTCCTTTCATTGATTGCATTGGTTGCTTATAGTCCATTTTAAAATAAACAAATAAAAACACACCAAATACTGCTCAGCATTGGCATGTTTTTCATCGAAAATACAATCTCAATTTTGCGTTCCTTCTAATGGGCCTTCCTTATCGATTGCATCTGCTTTAGTTGTTTCGTTCGTTCCTTTGGCATGCTTAACAGGTGAATAAACTGAAAAGACCTTCATGGTTTCATCACCAGCATTAATTACATTGTGCCACGTATCGTCAGGAATAATCACAACATCACCGGCGTGTACTTCTTTATCCACCGTTAATTTGTTCTTATCTTTACCCATTTTCACACGACCAACACCTGAAACCATGTAAATAATCTGATCATTATCATGATGCTTTTCCATACCAATATCACCGCCACCAGCTGGTATCGCCATCAATGTAATCTGAACATGTTCCCCAGTCCATAATGTTGTCCGATAATTATCATTGGCTAATGCTGCATCATGCAAATTCTCTGCAAATGGTAAAGGACCATAATCCTTTAATTCCAATTCATCATTATGTGTCATTAGTAATCCTCCTTTCCCTTAGAATAACACCAAATCACTACGATGTACAAAAATCTCATGAGCAATTGACACAGTTTTAGCATCTTGCATGCATGAATCATATTCGATATGCTAATGAATAACAAAATCAAAAAAGAGGGTCCCTATGTCGATATCAAGCTATCACAATGGTGATTTATTATTTGTCCAAGCTTCCCAACAACCACTGTCACAAATGATTGCCCAAAGCACACAAAATCAGACCACAGTAAACGTGAACTATACACATGTTGCGATATTGGAAAAATCTCACGACAATTTTTTGTGATGCATGCGACCCATAATAAAGGTTGTATACGACAAAAATTAACTGATTTTTTGCATGACCAAGATACTAATGTCGATGTTTATCGTCTCTGTCAGAAAAAGTTAAATTATGACACGATTATAAACCGAGCAAAAGCATTATTAGGCTCACCTTACAATACTAGTTTTGATCCCGATGAACCAGGTTACTATTGCTCGAGTTTTATTTATGAAATTTTTAAACCTGAACATTTTTTTAATCTTATTCCCATGCAGTTTGGACCAAGAAATACAGTGTTACCTGATTGGAAGCGATACTATGCGCTGTTACATTTACCAATTCCCAATGGTAAATTAGGCAACAATCCGAATTCACTACTTCAGGATCAACGCTTCCAATTAATTTCACAAATACGCATATAAAAAAGCGCTCGCATCAAAGATGCGGCGCTTTTTTATATGGATAAATAATCAATAACCTTTATTTAAAATCATCTTATTCAAAATCTTTTCAAGGGGCCAATAAAGTATACCTGCCAAAACAATCGTTGTGACACAATTAATGACCGTTGGAAAAACAGATGCTAAAGACAACGAAACAGCGGTAGGTGCATTGGTACCAATAATGAGTGCTTTCACAAAATTATGTAACAAGGTCATTATCAATTTAGCAATACTTGCTATCAATAAAATCATCATGAGCCGAGTAAATGTCTTATGTGTTGAAAAATCAACTAAACGCCAAGTACCAATGGCTGCAGCACCCACAATAAATATTTCTATGAAATAATATGGCGCTTCAACCGCATAGCCACTCAAAATATCAAAAATAGCAAACCCTATTCCCGCAGCTAAGGCACCGTGACGATATCCCATGAGTAAAACTGAAAGGATGGCAACAGTATTCCCTACATGCACAAATGGGCTCCCAATAGCTGCCGGCATAGGCACTCTAATACTTGTTCCCAATGCAGTCATAGCTGCAAAAAAGCAACTAAAACTACCGTCATAATGTATGTCTTCTTCTCCATAGTCGACTCCCAAATCTTAAGTGTCCGTGCCCAACGTTAGCTTGGCACGCGTTACTTAAAATTATAATACGATGAGTATTATATTGCTAATTTTATTTTTATAATGTCTATTAAATTAGTAAAGTCCAAGTGAAATCCGTGCATAGCGGCTCATTTTATCAATATTCCAGGCCGGTTCCCAAACCAGGTTAATATTGACAGCTTTAATTTCTGGTAAAGCCATTAATGCCTGGCGAATCATATCTTCTAAAACTTCCACTAATGGACAGCCCATTGTTGTAAGTGTCATCTCAACATTTGCTGTTCCAGTATCTTCAATGAAATCAACATGGTAAATCAAGCCAAGATTAACAATATCAATTCTCAATTCTGGATCAATGACTGTCTGTAATGCTTCTAAAATATCAGTTTCTATCGTCTCTGACATGCTCTCTCCCTATTTATCCTACTGAACCCACCATCTCAAATTTCATAAGCCGATTTAATTCAACCGCATACTCCATTGGTAATTCTTTAGTGAACGGCTCAACAAACCCCATAATAATCATTTCGGTTGCTTTTTTAGCGGAAATACCACGTGTCATCAGATAATATAATTGTTCTTCTGATACGCGTGATACTTTAGCTTCATGCTCTAAAGCCACATCCCCATTTAAAATTTCATTATATGGAATGGTATCTGCTGATGATTCATCATCAACAATAATCGTATCGCACTCCACATGTGCAAAAGCACCACTCGCTTCACGGCCAAATTTAACCGTACCACGATAATCTGTTGCGCCTCCATCGTGTGCAATTGACTTTGAAATAATTGACGACGACGTATTTTTAGCATTATGAATCATTTTGGCACCTGAATCCAAATGCACACCCTGACCCGCCACAGCAATAGATAACATTGTGCCGCGTGCCCCTTCGCCATTCAAATATACAGCAGGATATTTCATTGTCGTTTTAGAACCAAAATTACCGTCTACCCATTCCATAGTGGCATTGTCTAATGCATACGCACGCTTCGTTTCCAAAGAGTAAACATTATTTGACCAATTTTGAATTGTTGTATAACGGCAATAACCATCTCTTTTAACAATAACCTCAACGACTGCTGCGTGTAATGCGTCACCAGAGTATGTTGGTGCTGAACACCCTTCAACATAATCCACATGTGCCCCTTCATCAACAATAATTAACGTCCGTTCAAATTGCCCTTCATTTTCCGTATTAATACGAAAATATGACTGAATTGGTGTTGTGACATGAACGCCTTTTGGTACATAAATAAACGTACCACCAGACCATGCTGCTGCGTTCAAAGCTGCCAATTTATTATCTGTTGGTTTCACTATTTTGCCAAAATATTCCCGCAATAAATCGGGATATTTTTGTACGGCAGTATCCGTGTCAGTGAAAATAATGCCTGTTTTTTCAAATTCTGCTTTCATCCGATGATAAACCACTTCGGATTCATATTGTGCAGATGACCCAGCTAACCATTTACGCTCTGATTCTGGGACACCTAAACGTTCAAACGTTTCTTTTAATTCTATTGGCACATCATCCCAATCGCGATATTGCTGATCTGTCGGTTTATTGTAGTAATAAATTTCATCAAAATCAATCGCACTCAAATCTGGCCCCCACGTTTGCATGGGCATCTGCTGATAAGCCGCAAAAGCGCGCAGACGATAATCCAACATCCATTCAGGCTCATTTTTTTGGCTGAAATTTGACGGATAATCTTTTCATTTAATCCTTTTCCTGTTGAAAAAACCGGCTTATGATGATCTTGAAAATCTGCATTACTCTGTGTTTTCTGTTGAATTGCTTGCTTTGTTTTTCAATAGCATTCTGACGATCAATTTCCATTAACTTCCCCCTTGTTCTGCTAACGCATCTTCTAAGGCCTGCCAAGGTAACTTGGCACATTTAATTCTTGCCGGGAATTGCTGGACTCCAGCTAATAATTGCGCATCTTTCAAGTCACCTACTTCTGATTTTTCCCCCATCAACATCTTAGAAAAAGATTGTATCAGTTGCCTTGCTTTGACAATTGGCTGGTTCATCACCAAATCTGTCATCATCGAAGCTGATGCTTTAGAAATGGCACATCCTTCACCCTTAAATGCAATGGCTTTAATTTTATGGTCTGTGGATAGAACTAATGATAAGTAAATAACATCCCCACAAGAAGGATTATAGCGTGTCATCCTGACACTTGGATCTTCACATTCACCATAATGATGGGGATGTGCAGCATGTGTCATAATAACTTGACGATACAAATCATCCAAATGATCTAATCCCATGATTAAAATACTCCTTCGTAGCCATAATACTGTCAACTAACTTATCCGCATCAGCCATCGTATTATATATGTAAAAACTAGCACGCGCTGTAGCAGAAGCGTTCAAATAATGCATTAAAGGTTGGGCACAGTGGTGTCCTGCTCGAATCGCCACCCCCTGTTGGTCCAATGCAGTGGCCAAATCATGCGGATGCAACTGATCAACGTTAAAAGCAATTACACCAGAATGGTTAGCAGCTTGTGGCCCGTAAACGCGCACGCCATCAATTTCTGATAATTTGGGTAAAATATAATTCACCAAATCTTTCTCATGTTGTTGCACATTATCCATCCCAATCTGGTTAAGATAATCAATTGCTACACCTAAGCCAATCGCACCCGCAACATTCGGTGTACCAGCTTCGAATTTCCACGGTAATGGTTGAAACGTTGCATCCAGCAAGCCAACACGTTCAATCATCTCTCCACCAAATTGTGCTGGTGGCATGGCCTCTAGTAGCTGTCGTTTGCCATACAATACACCAATCCCCATCGGTCCCAGCATTTTATGGCCTGAAAAAGCAAAGAAGTCAGCCTGAATCTGCTGAACATCAACGGGCATATGTGGTGTTGATTGCGCACCATCAACAACAATAACCGCACCCTGTTGATGTGCTAAGTCTGCTAGCTTTTTTATCGGGTTAACAACACCCAAAACATTGGAAGCATGCGCTACGGCTACGATTTTAGTACGAGATGTGATTTGTTTTTGTGCATCTGCCATATTCAAAGTACCATCTTCATTCAGCGCAATATATTTTAACTTGGCATTTACTTTTTTGGCGAGCTGTTGCCACGGCACAATATTGGCATGATGTTCCATATATGACAACACAATTTCATCACCATCATGAACATTTGCTATCCCATAAGTACACGCTATCCAATTGAGAGATTCAGTTGTGCCACGAGTAAATAACACTTCTTCACGTTGCTGTGCGTGAAGAAATGCTGTCACTTTATCGCGCGCTTGTTCATAAGCCTCAGTAGCATGCTGTGATAGTTCATAAATACCACGATGAACGTTAGCGTTACTCAATTGGTAATATTTGGTAATGGCATCAATGACGACTTGTGGTTTTTGTGAAGTCGCAGCATTATCAAGATAAACCATATCGTGTTGATGCATTTGTTGCTGAAGGATTGGAAAATCATTTTTATTGATGTGCATCTTTTAACTGCCTTTCAATATCTTCAATAATCGATTCTCGAACGACCTGATGTGGTATTTGGGCTAAGATGGGCCCCATAAAGCCACGAATCACCAAGCGTCGTGCAACCTTTTCACATAAGCCACGACTCATTAGATAATAAAGTTGTGCTGCATTCATACGACCAACAGAAGCAGCATGCCCTGCAGTAACATCGCTTTCATCAATCAAAAGCAACGGATTAGCATCCCCCCGTGCCTTTTTAGACAACATCAAAATACGCGATTCTTGCTGTGCATCAGCACCTTTTGCACCTTTAATAATATTCCCAACACCATTAAACACGAGAGCAGCATGATCTAAAATGACACCGCGCTGTAAAATGTGGCCGATAGTATGCCGGCCACGATTACTAACACGAGTATTGATCCCTTGGACTTGTTTTTGGGATACCATAGCCATGACGTTAGCATGCGTTTGCGCGCCTTGTCCACTCAACATCGTGTCTAAATGCATGACCATATTGCCACGATTGAATTCAGCTTGTGCCCAATTTAATTGCGCATTATCAGCTAATAAGGCACTGCGATTTAGATAACCACTTGTGTTTGCTGATAGGGCATCAATCGCACTGTATTGAACATTTGCGCCAGCATCCAAAAAGACTTCAATCACCGTGGAGCTTTTAATAGTTGCTTCTCCCATGGTACGTAGCTGTTGCAAGATTGTACATTGTGCATTTTTACCGACATAAATGAGTATGCGTTGCACCGCGTCGCCAGTTGTTGTCGCATTTTGTACCAAAACAAGCTGCAACAACGATTGAATCACCACATTGTCGGGAATGTAAACAAAAATACCAGCATTATACTGCAATAAATTTTGAGCGCTAAGACGATCTTGATCTGCTGGAATCACGGATGATAGGTAGCGTTGTACCAATTGTGGATAATCCTTTTTCGCTGCTTGTATGGACATGACTAAAACACCAGCATTGATTAATTCTTGCGGTAAATACTGATGACCGGCTTGTGTCCCCAATATTTCAATTCCTACATCTTCTGCTGTCAAGAAGTGTGCGTTTGATATCGCTTTTTGAACAGGCATAAGCTGATCTAAGTGCCAACTCGCGTATTTTACTTTTGGAAAATTGGGCAATGGTAATTGTTGTGCAGCCGTAAGAGAGATGTCTTGCTTTTGATATTTAGTCATGTGTGTTTACCTCATAACCCTGCATCAACATTTTCATCCGTTAGTACAATATCTAAACCAAGTTCATCACGTAAACCAGCATACCCTTCAGCTTCTAACTTTTTAGCCAACTGAGGACCACCCGTTTTCACGATGCGACCATCCATCATGACATGCACAAAATCTGGCACAATATAATCTAATAAACGTTGATAATGTGTAATCATCAAAACACCAAAATCGGGTGATTTCATTTCATTCACACCTCGAGCCACAACTTTTAAAGCATCAATATCAAGACCCGAATCAATTTCATCTAAAATCGCAATTTTGGGTTCAATCATCAATAATTGCAAAATTTCATTACGCTTTTTTTCACCACCAGAAAACCCTTCATTCAAATAGCGAGCAGACATTTCCTCTGGCATCGATAATATGGCACTCTTTTCGTCTAACTTCTTAATAAAATCCATGACACTAATCGGATCATCCTCAGGACGGCGCGCATTGATTGCAGCCCGCATAAACTCAATATTCGTAACACCCTGTATTTCAGCTGGATATTGCATGGCTAAGAAAAGGCCTGCTCT
Source organism: Leuconostoc fallax KCTC 3537 (assembly GCF_000165675.1). Classification (GTDB taxonomy): domain Bacteria; phylum Bacillota; class Bacilli; order Lactobacillales; family Lactobacillaceae; genus Leuconostoc_B; species Leuconostoc_B fallax. The sequence continues at coordinate 25,964 of NZ_AEIZ01000002.1, forward strand.
TGCTCGTGCATCAACAGCCATATCTGCTAAATTTTGCCCATCAAAATATATTTCTCCAGACGTAATGCGATAAGCTGGATGCCCCATAATAACCTGGGACAATGTTGATTTCCCCGTGCCATTTGGCCCCATGATGGCATGTACTTCACCTGTTTTCATAACCAAATTAACACCTTTAAGTATCTCTTGATTATCAATTGCAACATGTAAATCTTTCACTTCTAATGTTGTCATTATTCCCCCATTTATATCAGCATAACTAGCCTTCAGATTAAAACAATGTGCCAATTTGCTGTAGTATTAATTCATTTTGATGTAATTTTGCCAAAGTACGCGCATTCTTTAACATTTCATTATGCACAAAACGTTGACCTTGCAACTGTTTGTCAGCCTGTACCATTAACAAGAAAAAGTTCTCTAAAAAATAACTGTGATCTGTATCGCTCAATAAATTAATCCCATATGAAGCTAGAAACACAGTATTTTTATAACGGCCACAAGCTAATTCAAATCGAGCACTCAGATACAATGTCACAATGTTAGCTACACTCGCATTTTCTTGCACTGAGCGTGCCGAGAAATTCTGTTGCTGCCATATTTTTGCAAATAAACTTTGTGCACGGTCACTATGCCCTACCATGTAACATTGATAAGCTTCACCCGCCATAAGGAGTAATTGTTGGTCATCGACTAATTCGTTTGTGTTAATACGATCCCGCCACCTTTTGGCTGAAACAACATCGTTATCAAAGAACAAAGCCGCTAAGTAATGTGACAAATGATAGACTGCTCGTTTTTCTTCCCGCAATGACTTGAGTTCAATCTTTTTAAAAATCATCCGATACTTTGTAACATTTTGATGGATTTGTGCTTGAATAGCCTGATTTAAATAAACTTCATCATTTGTCAGTGCTTGCTTAGTATGCATTGGAAAAATGTCATTCAATGTTAACCCCAGTTTCTCACACAGCGATACCAAAATATCAATCGATGGAATCTGTAAACCATTTTCTAATTTAGATAGTGTGGCTTGTGTACAAATACCATCTGAAAGCGCAATTTGTGACAATTTAAGTTGCTTTCTTCTAGCAACGATGCGTTCTACTTTCATTTTTGCCCTCAATTTTCCTGCTGTTATTTCATCAACCTGGTTAATTTAGTTAAAATACTACCACAATTCCAATTTTTTATAATTAAAATATATAACGCTAAATTTATTTTTGAGAAAACACTTGCTAAAATTTTTATCGCTTAATTACCACAAAATCATAGTATAAAAAAGACACACTATTAGAAAATAGCGTGTCTTTTTTTAATATATTAAAAATTTTGATATGTGTTGTATTTAAATCAGATGTTGCGTGATGGTCATGATATTATTTCTGTAATAGTGTCATTAATATTGGTACGGCAATTAAGCTTAAAATAGTTGACTCAGTAACCATAATAGCAGCATAATCAGCATCTGCACCATACAGTTTAGCAACAACCGGCGCATTGGTCATAACTGGCATCGCTGATTGTAAAATAAATACTTGCTTCATTAACTGTGGTACATCAGCTCGCCAAAGTAATAATGACATCAGAATTGGCGCTAAGATAAATCGGCCGGCTAGCACACCTAAACTATATCGTGATAATTTGATGTTACGTAATCCAGCTTTTTCAATTGCAATACCAATAAAAATCATTGATAGTGGAATCGTCAAAGCGCCCATATAGTGCAAATCGCTAGCAATGAAGGTTGGTATTTTAACATCTAATAATACGAGGACCACACCAATCATAAAACCAAATAGAGGTGGTGAAAAAACCTTTTTTAAAGTTGTGAAGATATCAAATTTCCAGGTACCTTCACCATCTCTTTGAATGAGGTAGGTTCCCAATGTCCAAAAGAATGTCGTGTTGGCCATATAATAAACCAAAACATATGGTAAACTGCTAGGACCAAATAAAGCCATATTAATGGGTAAGCCCACAAAAACAGTATTTGAATTAAAAACATTGATTGAAATAAGCCACGACGATTTTTACGGACATGCAATAGTCGGGCAATCGCCACTGATAATCCAAATAAAATCATCATCGATATCACAGGATATTTCAAATTAGGTAATAATTGCGCTAATTGTTGTTTCGTAAAATCCTTTGTAATGGTATCAATCATATACATTGGTAAAGCAATTTGCGTCACGATACGCGCAATAATTTGACTACTACTAGGTGAAAACCAACGACTACGCGCCAATATATACCCAATAACAATCATAACTAAAATGACTAAAACGCCTTGAAGACTATCAAAAAATACAACCATCCAACTATTTCCAATTCTAATTTTTTGCAAACAGTTTTCATTATATCATGTTTATACCGGTTAATTATTGATAGTACAGTACTGTTCGACCGTTTAACGGCTGTATATGTCGATGATTATATGGATAATTATCATGGATGGCTTGCCAATCAGCTTGCGTCACTTGAATAGCATTAGCCAAGACAAGCCACGTAATATCCTTCCCCAACGGTGGCGTTGTTAAAGAGCCTGTGTATTGATAATAAGACAAAGGTTGAGGTAGCCACTGTTGTAAATGAGCTGTCTGGATACCCTGATTAAAGATTGTGGTGATGCCTTCTATTTTTAGAGGCATCATCGATTGTCCCTAAGACGGCAAGTACTAGTGTTGCACCCTGTTCGTTATGAAAGACAAAATGAATTTCTAAGTCAGCTTGTTTGCCATCAATGAAATGCTCACTGCCATCATGAAAATGCAGGCGTTCCATACGATACACTTGCTCACCCAATGTTAACTGACCCGAAGCTAAAAATTGCTCGCCAATCTCTCGATCATCTCCAATCGTTAAATCATGACTCGTAAAGTCAACAATCAACGGTTGCTTTTGCCAATCGATTTTTTTGGCGTCATTAGCTACAATGTCAATCGGTGATTGCCAATTCGTTTCACCAATCCAGCAATCCTGCTCACTATAATCTAAATGTTGCATATTATCCTCCACAACTGTCTCGCTAATAATAAGTAATATTTTACCTCACACATCACTTTCAGTCTGGTTTCATGCTCACAGCATTGTTTCAGAAAATTATATGTTACTGACTTAAATAATTAATGACCTCTTTTTGAGTTTTATTGTCATATTTTCATGACCCGCACTAATTGCTATACTCACGTTGAAGCGGCTGAACCTATATTTTTCTACTTACTTTTAAAAAGTTTATTTTTCACAATTATCCTGATATTTTCATAATATTGTGAAAATTATTAATGATTTTAATGTAAATTTACTGGAAAGATATTTTTACTTACTTTATGTACTGAAAACTTCATAATCTCTATTCTGACAACGTTTATCCCCCTAATATTTCAAATAAAATTCATGAAAACACGCAAAATTTGTTTGACACAAGGCCACAATTGTGCAACAATATGCGTGTAAGTTACTTGAATCACAAATATGAGGAGAATTCATAATGGAAGCATTAGTTTTAACTGACACTAAGAAATTAGAAGTCAAAGACATTCAAAAGCCAGAAGTAAAGCCTAACGAAGTGTTAATTCACACTGCCTTTGCGGGTATCTGTGGTACTGACCACGCATTGTACGCAGGTTTGCCTGGTTCAGCTGATGCTGTGCCACCAATTGTTCTTGGTCACGAAAACTCAGGTGTTGTTACAGAAGTTGGATCTGACGTAACAAACGTTAAAGTTGGTGACCGTGTTACAGTTGATCCTAACATCTACTGTGGCCAGTGCAAGTTCTGCCGTACAGCACGTCCAGAATTGTGCGAAAACTTGTCAGCCGTTGGTGTAACACGTGATGGTGGTTTCGAAGAATACTTCACAGCACCTTCATCAGTTGTTTACAATGTTCCTGATAACGTTTCATTGAAGGCTGCCGCTGTTACAGAACCAATTTCATGTGCTGTTCACGGTGTTCAATTGTTGAAGTTAACACCTTACCAAAAGGCTTTGGTTATTGGTGATGGCTTCATGGGTGAATTGTTCGTACAACTTCTTCAAGCTTATGGTGTTCACCAAGTTGACCTAGCTGGTATTGTTGATGAAAAGCTTGCTATGAACAAAGAAAAGTTCGGCGCAGTTAACACATACAACACAATGAAGGGTGACAAGATCCCTGCTGACGAATATGATGTTGTGATTGAAGCTGTTGGTTTGCCACAAACACAAGAATCAGCTATCGAATCATCAGCACGTGGTGGTCAAGTTTTGATGTTTGGTGTCGGTGGTCCTGATGCTCACTTTGAAATGAACACATATGAAGTCTTCCAAAAGCAACTAACAGTTCAAGGATCATTCATTAACCCTAACGCATTCGAAGATTCATTAGCATTGCTTTCATCAGGTAAGTTGGATGTATTGCCATTGATGTCACATGAATTGGACTACAAGACTGTTGATGATTTCGTTAATGGTAAGTTGGGTGTCGTATCTAAGGCTGTTGTCAAAGTCGGTGGTGAAGAGGCATAAATATGGCGCAGAAAACGGCGCAAAAGCCAAACAACAAATCAAAGTTATCTAAGAAAGCTGCTAATCGATCCATTTCGATGAGTGCGTCGCTGGCTTACTTCGCATTTTCACTTGTGTTAAATGCGCTTGGTAATGTGCTAACGATTGTGACATCTGCTCACATTTTGCCCGCTTTCTTAGGATCAGCTTACTGGACAGCTGCACAAACTAACTTAGGTTATGCTATATTAGGCCGAGGTAGTAGTACTGCGTTGTTCTGGGCATTCTTAGTTTTGGGAATGTTAATTTCATTCTTAAACGCCATTTTAATGGGAAAGTTAGATTGGGGTCGTGTATTAGGCAATTTTGCCTTCATGCTACCATTCTCTCTCTTCATTCAATGGTTCGCTAATATATTCAATAATATGTTAGGTGGCTATCATGCTACCTCACTACCAATGATTATATTGTTCGTTATTATTAACTTCGTCGGTGTTGCCTTTATCGCTACTGCCATTTCTATTTATCAGCGTGTTAACCTTGTGTTGCACCCAGCTGATGATTTGATGCAAATCTTGCGTTTCAAATACTTTAATGGTAAAGCCGCAATAGCTATGTGGGTATCATATATTCCACCTACGCTTATGGGTATCATCGCAGTTATTATGACACACAACTTAGAAAACTTTGGTTTAGGAACCTTGTTTGCTTTCTTGTTCCAAGGAAATATTACCGGTTTTGCAGACCGTCTAATTTTCCCTAATTTGAAGCATCAAGCCGTTGATGTCGGTAAATAAATGAGATGAGTTGTGAATGTTACCTTTAACGTTTCACAACTCATTTTTTCATAAATTATTCTAAAATTAATGCATTGTACCTGAGGAGGTAAGAATCATGGCATTTACAGATTATTTTGACGATGTACAACACATTGGTATTCCAACTTCAGACTTAAAAGTAGCTGAAGAATTCTGGACAAGTCTTGGTTTCACAAAAACTGGTGACTTCCCAGTTGGAAATGTTATTTTCATGAAGCGCAACCACTTGGTAATTGAAACATGGCAACAAGACGAAGTTGCTGGTAAGCCTGGTGCAATTAACCACATTTCAATGAATACTTCTAGTGCTGATGAAGCATTTAAGGCTGCTAAGGCCGAAGGCTTCAAGCTTATTGACAGTGAAGTTCAATCATTACCATTCTGGGATAAGGGTATTCGTTTCTTCAATATTGAAGGACCTGATGCAGTTATCGTTGAATTCTGTGAAATCGTAAAGTAATTCCGTGTTCTATAAATTAAAAAGCCTAATGTTGAGAATTTTCCCAATATTAGGCTTTTTAATTATATTCTTTTGCAATCAATTGAATGATTGCTCTAGCTGTATCCAATTTACTTTGAACGGGTAGATATTGTGGTTCATGACTTGCAGTTAACACGACAACTTGATTATCATCACTGGAAAAACCGATATCTGAACGACTCACATCATTCGCAACTAACATGTCAGCACCCTTAGTTTTTAATTTAGCGTCAGCATATGCTAGCAGATCTTGTGTTTCAGCAGCAAAACCAACCACATACTGTTGGCGTTTGTGACGTCCAACTTCAGCTAAAATATCTGGATTTTTAACAAGATTAATCGTCATGTTATTGTCATCTGTTTTCTTAATTTTCTGATCTGCTTTTTGTGCCGGTCGATAATCAGCCACGGCTGCAGCCGATATAAAAATATCACTATCGGGGACATGCGACATGACTTGGTCATACATCTCTTGCGTACTTTCAACCATTATTGTCTTTACGCTGTAAGCAACATTACGATTAATTGTGGTAATGAGCTGAACGCTAGCACCTGCTTCAGCAGCGGCCTGTGCTAATGCATAACCCATTTTACCTGATGAGCGATTAGTTAAAAACCGTACGGGATCTAATGCTTCTCGTGTCCCACCAGCTGTAATTAATACCCGTTGATTTTTTAATGCGCCATTTTGAGCAAGCAAGCGTATTTCAGTCTGTGCGAGAATATCAACTGGTTCTGGTAAGCGCCCCTTGCCCTCATACCCTTCGGCAAGAAATCCCGTCGTTGGCATAATAACCAATATATTATCATGATGAAGTTGTTGAATATTACGCTGAGTAGCTGGGTTTTCCCACATCTGATCATTCATAGCAGGTGCTACCACCTTTTGTGCTTGGCTAGCCAGTATAATGGTCAATGCTGCATCATCAGCAATTCCCTGAGCCATTTTAGCAATCAAATTAGCCGTTGCTGGTACGACAAAAATCAAGTCCGCCCATTGTGCCCATTCAATATGTTGTACACTACCCGTCTTAATCGGATGAAACATATCTGTCATAACCGATTGTTGCGTTAGAACTTCAAAAGTAAATGGTGTGATAAACTGTTGTGCTGATGATGTCATTACCACTCGAACTACTGCACCTTGCTTAACCAGTTCACGCACAAAATAGGCTGCTTTATATGCCGCAATACCGCCAGTTACTATGACTATAATCTGTTTATTTTCGTAAATCATCACGTCACCTTTTTCATATTATATGACTATTTTACAAAAGTATTCATGCATATGATATGATTTAAATAATTTAAAATTAGAGGAAAAAAGATGTCATCTAAAACAAAATTAATTGCCCTATCCAGTATATTTATTGCAATTGTTTTGCTACAAAACATGATACCTATTTTAGGTGGTCTCAACATTGGTGTACTACGCATCACCTTAATCCACGTTACCGTTGCAATCAGTGCTATTGTCTTGGGACCTAAGATTGGTACAATGATTGGGCTGACATGGGGATTAACGTCGTTCATTACCGCTTTAACAGCACCTAGTAGTCCTGTTGCAGCTTTAATATTCACGAATCCAGTGATTGCACTTGTCCCACGTCTACTCGTGGGACTCATTGCTGGCTTAGTGTTTAACAAGCTTGCACAACGACTATCACCAGTAGTGAGTGCAGGTATTACCGGATTTCTAACTGCACTACTGAACACAATTATGGTATTGGGATTAGCTTATGTTTTCTATGCTAACGGTATGTCAGCGATTTATAAGGTATCCGTTGATCAACTTCTTCCTATTTTGCTAGGTATTGTGGCATCTAATGGCGTACCAGAAGCAATTGCTGCAACCATATTAGTGCCACTCATTGCCTTGCCGCTCCGACGTTTGGTCCAGCAACATCAATAATCACACCTTAATTTACAATAAAAAGCCACACAACCTCATACGACGTTGTGTGGCTTTTTCATCATAGGTATTCCCCACTGACCTGTTTATCAATTAATGGTGACATAACCTGTCTGGTAGTTAATACTTGTTCCTGGTTCGACATTAAAAATATAAATATTAAAGCTCACCGCATTATCTTCAACACTCGCTGCTTGCATATGAACACCACGTGCAACGAGTTCGTTACTTCTAAATATTGGTGTTACCTGATACCTCACATGATGCGATGTTTCTCTAATATAACGTAAGACACGACTTTCATAATAAGCCATTCCTGGGTCGTTTAATTGACGGGTACCAGTCATTAAATTTTTGGGATTATCTTGCTCTCCGGCCAATGAAAAGGCAATCAAGTGAGAACGATTATAAACATTTTGGTTATTCAAACGGACACTAGACCAGCCTGTAGGGCGTGTATACAAGCGCTCACGAGGTTCTTTTGGTAGTAAACTCACACCGAGCATCGCATTGGCTTGACCAACACGACCTAAAGCGTCTAAATTCGTATATGTTGCCCACTCACTGTGTGACGTTGATAAATCTGACTTAGAAAAATCAGGCTTGCTACCATTAACCTGAATAATTGCCGTGCCAGCATAATCCATTTGTGCCAATTTATTATCAGCAACACTACCAACATTTTTAGGTACTAATTTCTGTTTGGATTGATTTTGTGTAATCGCGCGATTTGTACTATAAGTTGACTGATAAGTCTGAAAACCGCCACCAATTAAAATGGCTAAGCCAATAACTAGGCTAAGCCATTTCGGTAATTGTACTTTTTTACTTTTTTTCGTTGAATATCTTCTTTTTGCCATAGCTATATTCTATCATCTAAACGGATTATATAAACGACCATTATTTAAAAATAGTAGTCCAAAACCCATTAAGACAACAATGATGGCACCAACTAATACCATAATATCTCTGAAAGCCATCTTTTGACTTTGATACCATGATCGCTGACCATAACGGCCAAATCGCCGTAGTTCCATTGCTTGGCTAATGGTATCAATGCGATTTAAACTAGAAAATACTAAAGGAAGAATAATCTGCGTCCCGCCTTTAGCACGTTGCCAAAGTGTTGCTTTTTTAGAAATTTCGTATCCTCGTGCTTGCTGAGCAAAACTAATCGTCTGATAATCACTTTGAACATCAGGAATGTAGCGTAGTGTGATGGCAAAAGCATACGCAATTTTGTAAGGAATCCCAATTTTATTGAGTCCTGCTGCAAATTCACTGGGATTAGTGGTGAACAGTAGAACAATCGATAGTGGCAAGGAAAATAAATATTTCAAAAATAAATTAAATTCATAAAAGACCTGTTCTTGTGTGATTGTAAAATAACCACTACCAAATAAAACATGCCGAGTACCATATAATGCCACACCATATTGTGGTGCCAAAACAGTAATCATCACTAAATTTAAAATAGCAAAAACAATGGCTAATTTTAGTAACAAAGCATATTCATGATACTTAATATGGGCTGTTTGGATAAGAAAAAAGGATAGTAGCACTAAAAACAGCAAAAAACGTGTATCATATGAAATCATCCCCATCGTGGTTAGTGCTAAAAACCCCACTAATTTAACCGTTCCAGTTATCTGATTCAACCATGTATCGCGTGCTTTATATCCAAATAATGAGTTGACTGCCATAAGTTTTATTGCCCCAATATTGTGTTCAAATTTTCTGGATGCGCAATGCCCAAGCGCTTCGCTAATTCATAAATACTCGTTGTTTTCAAATTGGCTTGTTGAACAAGTGTTTCATTAGCTAATAATGCAGCTGGTGAAGTGTCTGCTAAGAGCTTCCCATCAACAATAACCAACGTTCGTTGTACAAAATGAGCTAACAGATGCATATCATGCGTAATAATCACAATTGTTGTTTCATGCGATTGATTAATCTTCTGTAAAAAGCTAATAATACGATTTGTATGCACCGCATCTTGCCCTGCAGTTGGCTCATCTAATATCAAAATTTCCGGCTTCAGAACCAACACAGCTGCAATCGTTAGTCGTTTCTTTTGACCAAAACTCAATGCAGAAATGGGCCAATTGCGCATCGAATACAAATCAACCATTTTCAATATATCCGTTACCCGTTGTTGAATGTCTACTTCATCCACATGGCGTAACTTTAAACCACTGGCTACTTCTTCGAAAACACTAGCTTTTGTAATCATATGGTTTGGATTTTGCAAAACATATCCAATATGTTCGGCACGTTCCTTGATTGAATCATGTAATAATGAATGTTGATTCAAAATGACATCGCCACTTGTCGGTGTCAAGAATCCTGTTAATAAGTGTGATAGCGTCGTTTTACCTGAACCATTTTTACCGACAATACCTAAAATTTCACCACGCCATATGTTAGCACTGAAGTCATTGAAAATTAATTCTTGGTCATATCCAAACGATAAATTTTTTATGGCCAACTGTCGTTCTTTTACCGCATGATTAGGACGAATCGGCTTTGCCAGCGCTTCAATATCCGCCTTATACTGATCAACAGCTATTTTGTTCACATCCTCGATATGGTTTAATTGCATAACCGGTGCTGGTGTATGTCGCATTAACTGTAAATATAACGGTTCATCCAAACCACATTCTGATAAAATATTGGCTTTCAAAATATTTTCAGGTGTATCATCTGCTACAATTCGACCTTGTTTCATCAAAACGATACGATCAATTCCAGAACGCAACACCTCTTCAATACGGTGCTCAATAATGATAACTGTCATGTTATTTTCAGCGTGTATTTGGCTGACCATTGCCATCGTTGCTTCACCAGCTGCCGGATCTAAACTGGCTAACGGTTCATCTAATAATAGTAAACGACTATTATCAACCAATACCCCTGCCAAAGCTGTCCGTTGTTTTTGACCACCTGACAATGCCTGCGGGCTAAGATGCAATCGTTGTGTTAAATTGACCTTCTGCGCCCAGTGTTTCACCTTTTTTTGATTGTCATCACTTCTTGACGATCATTCTCCATAGCAAAAGCAATATCTTCAGCCACTGTCAAGCCAACAAACTGTGCATCAGTATCTTGTAATACCGTTCCGGTTTGTAATGATAAATCAAAAATCGATTGCGTTAATATATTTTGCCCGTTAACTGTTAATTGTCCAGTGATATCTCCTGGATAAGCCTGTGGAATAATACCATTAAATAGACGCAATAACGTTGTTTTCCCTGATCCAGAAGCACCAGCGATAAGAATTTTTTCGCCCGGATAAATTTTCAAGTTGATATCATGTAATGTGGGTTTAGCTTGCGCCATATATTTAAATGTAACATGCTGACAATCAATAACTGGTTCTACCATTATTCAACCTCTATGTACGAGCAATCATTATGATGCTCTTTATTACCTTATTCTGAACGCAATGAACTCTTACGTGGTCGTGATTTTACATAAGCTACCAAAAATAGTGAGCCGATAATAGCGACAGATAATGAGTTAGCAACTGTTGTCACAATTCCTTGCAAAAAGACTTTAGCAGCCGGCTCTTTATAAAGTAAAATATCACCGATTGGCGCTACAACTAACCAAGCAATCGCATTAGCAATAATCTGCCAAATATTGAATTGAATCAGTTTTTTAGCACCTAATTGACCATATTCTAATGCTAAAAACCTTCTACTTAAACCAATCAATAGACCAAAAACAGCATCCGCAAACACCCATGACCACCAAGGTGAACCATAAGTAACGGCGTCATTTAGCGCATGACCAATAAAGCCAATCAAAAAACCAACAACCGGGCCAAATAAACCAGCCATTAAAGCAAGCAAACCTTCCGCTACATTAATATTTGTATTCGAAATACCGGTTGGAATCGCTAAATATTTCATTAGCACAAAGAATAAAGCTGCGCCAATACCCGTTGCGACAACTGATCTAACGGACAACCCTTTTTTCTTTCGCATGAGTATGCCTTCTTTCATATAAGTATATAATGTTGAATGATGAAAACTTCACACGGCTTATCATACCGCAGAAATCATATTTTTGCGTAAAAACCAAATATTTTATTAAAATACCATATTAATATCACAATTATTTGGCTGTCATCACCATACTGACGTAATAAAATTCTAGTAATTTAGACCCAAGATGTCAAATGTGCCTATTCTAATAGTAATTTAATGTTATTATTATAATATAAAGATAAAGAAGATTAAATGAGGTCATAAGTTATGAGAAAAGTTGGTATCGTTGGTATTGGCCACGTCGGTGTGACTGTTGCCCATATTATTGTGTCACAAGGATTAGCAGATGAATTGGTCTTAATTGACCATAATACTGCTAAATTAGCCAGTGAGGAGTTAGATTTACGCGATAGTGCAAGTCTACTAGATAAGCATATATTCATTCATGCGGGTAACTATAATGATCTAGCAGATGCAGAAGTCGTGATTAGCGCTTTGGGTCATATCGATCTCATCACCGAAGGTGGTGATCGTTTTGAAGAGCTCAGAGCTAATGCCCCTGAAGCACGACAAGTTGGCGCTGATCTTCAACATGTTGGTTTTCATGGTGTACTCTTAGTTATCTCAAACCCTGTTGATGTGATTACCGGTATCTATCAAAAAGCCACAGGATTACCACATAATCAAGTCATCGGTACTGGTACCTATCTCGATACGGCTAGATTAAAGCGCAGTTTAGCTGATATTCTACATCTAGATCCACGTAGTATTAATGGATACGTGTTAGGCGAACATGGCGATTCTCAGTTTGCTGCTTGGTCAACCGTCAATGTTCTCGGTGAAAACATTGACACACTCGCTCAGCATTACGATCTCAATCTCACGCAAATTGAACAAGCAGCTCGTATTGGCGGTTTCACTGTTTTTTCTGGGAAAGGCTACACAAACTTTGCAATTGCTCACGCTGCTGTTTCTCTCCTAGAACTCATTCTATCAGATGCCCATCGAGAGAGTATTGTTTCTCATTTTAATATAGAATTAGGTAGCTACATTTCGTCTCCAGCCGTTATTGGTCGCGAAGGCATTGTCGCTGAATTTAACCTGCCATTACACGATGATGAGAAAGAAAAACTTTTAGCTAGTGCCAAAGCGATTCAACAAAAAACACAACATCTCATATAAAAAAAGTAGCCCAGCTGGGCTACTTTTTTATGTTGCTTTAATATAATTCACGCCGTCTGCTTTCGGTGCACGTGTCTTACCAAAGAAGAAGACCAGTACCACAATTGTTAAGACGTAAGGTGCAATTTGCAAGTAAATTGAGGGAATATTTTGAATCACTGGTAATTGAGCACCAACCACAGCCAGTGACTGTGACAAGCCAAAGAAAAGCGATGCCGCCATAGCGCCCAAAGGATTCCAACGGCCAAAGATCATGGCTGCCATAGCAACGAATCCTTGCCCAACAATTGTCCCAGCACTGTAATTCAATGAAATAGATTGTGCCACAACAGCACCACCAATACCGCCTAGAATACCGGACAACATAACGCCTGCATAACGCAAACGTGCAACATTTAAGCCCAATGTGTCTGCTGCTTGTGGATTTTCACCCACCGAACGCAAACGCAAACCAAACTTTGTTTTAAAAATAAGATACCATGATAAGACTGCAATAATAATCGCTAACCAAGCAGGCCCTGATGTTTTGGCAAAAAACAAATCACCAATAACCGGAATATCTTTTAATAATGGCAAACTAGTATAACCAAAATCACGCGAAATGGGTTCAGTCTGACCTTTGCCATAAATCACTTTGATCAGGAAAACACCTAATGCTGGTGCCATCAGATTAATCACCGTACCAGAAATAATATGATCGGCTCGTAGTGTGACTGTTGCCACTGCATGCAAAAGTGAGAATAACAAACCGATAATCGCACCAGCTAGCAAGCCTAGCCAAGGTGTCAAGGCGCCAAACTGATCTGCAAAAGTTAGATTAAAGACAACTGCAGCAAAAGCACCAATACCCATGATACCCTCTAACCCAACGTTAACAACACCACCACGTTCAGAAAAGGTACCACCAATAGAGGTAAAAATAAGTGGTGCGGAGTAAACCAAAGTACTTGAAATAACTAATGTTAAAATACTCATCAATGACATCTTATTGTCCCCCGCTCTTTTGCTGCTTTTTATGCTCAGCCGTCACTTCAGCCTTGGCATCCATTTCATGAATCCGCTTTTGAATGATTCGTATCAAATAATTAGCACCAACGAAGAAAATAATCGAAGCAATTACAATATCCACTAATTCAAAAGGAACACCTGTACTCATTGGCATACCCAATCCACCGATTTTGAGTACTGAGAACAAAATCGCGGCTGCTAAAACACCCAGATACGAACCATTTCCCAACAACGCCACGGCCATACCATCAAAACCAATTGAGGGCGAACTGTTTTGTGTAAAGAAATATTGATAGTTACCTAATCCTTCAATCGTACCAGCCAAACCAGCTAAACCACCTGATATTGCCATAGCAACAACAGCTGTACGCTTAGATGGCATACCAGCATATCTTGCTGAATCGGGATTCAAGCCTACCGCCCTGATTTCAAATCCTAATGTTGTCTTTTTCATAACGAACCATATGACAACAATCATAACCAGCGCTAAGACAATACCAGCAGATACGCTAGAACCTTGTGTTAATTGCGTTAGCCATGGCATCTGTAACGTAGCATTGGCACCAATCTGTTTGGTCGTTTGTGCTGATTCTTTAATGCCATGTGCCATGACATTTTGCAAAATATTATTTCCTGTATATAACAAGATATAGTTCATCATGATCGTTACAATCACTTCGCTCGCGCCAAACTGCGCACGTAACCAACCTGGAATAGCACCAGCAATCCCACCCAAGACTGTTCCCAAAATCAAGGCACTAGGAATCATAACGTAAGCAGGTAAGTTGGGAAAGCTCAATGCATACCATACTGCGCCAACCCAACCAGCAAGTGCTTGACCAGATAACCCGATGTTAAAGAATCCAGCAGAACTTGCTACTGTAAAGCCAAGAGCTGTCAAGATGAGAGGTGTCATTTGTGTGAGAACACCACCAATGTTTTGCATTGATCCGACAGCCGAACTCATTAGGGCAATATAGCCAGATATTGGATTGTAACCAAAAACCAGCATAATCAATGCACCAACAAGTAAACCAAATATAACGGAAAAAGCAGCAACAGAGAATGATGTTTGTTTCATAGTTGAGTTCATAGTGTGTTTACCTCTGTTGGTTCATTTAAAGTAGCCTTAACTTCATCCAAATTCATCCCCGTCATCAAAAGGCCTAATTCTTGTTTATTCGTTGATTGTGCGTCAACAATACCAACAATCTTTCCGTTATTAATAACAGCAATTCGGTCAGACAAATTAAGAATCTCATCTAATTCAAAGCTGACCACCAACACTGCCTTGCCAGCATCGCGTTGATCAATCAAGCATTGATGAATATATTCAATGGCACCAACATCCAATCCGCGTGTCGGCTGTGCTGCAATAATCAAATCATTATCACGATCTAATTCACGCGCAATAACTGCCTTTTGCTGATTACCGCCAGACATTGATCCGGCCACAATGTGAATACCTGAAGCACGCACATCAAATTTTTGTGACAGGCGATTAGCCATCTTGTCTTCAGCTTCCGGATTGATCACACCATAATGAGAAATAGGCGCCTGATAATACGTCTGTAGCATCATATTTTCGACCAACGTCATATGCGTTTGCATGCCAAAACGCAAACGATCTTCCGGTATATGCCCGACACCACTCTCGATTATCTTTCGAGGACTCTTATTCGTCATATCCTTTTGATTAAGCATGACTTGCCCACTTTGAACTGGCGTTAGGCCCGTTATCGCTTGAACTAATTCAGTTTGTCCGTTACCATCTATACCAGCAATACCAACAATTTCGCCTGATTTAACTTCTAAGGATAAATCCTTAACTGCTGCCACACCGCGTGCATCCTTAACTGTTAAATTGTCCAGTTTTAATACCGTCTCTTTGGGTTGAGCAGATTGCTTTTCCGTCTTAAAACTAACTTCACGACCAACCATTAAATCAGCCAACTGTTGAGAAGAAACCCCAGCGACAGGGAAAGCATCAATCGACTTTCCCGCTCTAATGACTGTCACTGTATCAGCCGCAGCCTTGATTTCATCCAACTTGTGGGTAATCAAGATAATTGATTTCCCTTCTTTGGCTAAATTATGCATAATCGTAATCAATTCTTCGATTTCTTGTGGTGTCAACACAGCTGTCGGCTCATCAAAAATCAGAATATCTGCACCACGATATAGTGTCTTCAGAATCTCAACACGTTGTTGTTGTCCAACAGATATATCCGCTATTTTTGCTGTCGGGTCAACGGCTAATCCATATTGATCAGATAAAGCTTGAATTCTTTTAACCGCTGTCTTAGTGTCAAGACTCAAGCCACGCGTAATTTCGGAACCCAAAACGATATTTTCAGTCACAGTAAAGGCATCCACAAGCATAAAATGCTGGTGAACCATACCAATACCTAATTGGTTCGCTTTAGTTGGTGAATCCACTGTTACGGGTTGACCGTTAATAAGAATATTACCGCTAGTAGGTTGTAGTAACCCCGTTAGAATATTCATTAATGTCGATTTACCAGCACCGTTTTCACCAAGTAACGCGTGAATTTCACCTTGTTGGACTTTCAAATTGATATCATCATTGGCCGCAAAACTACCGAATTTTTTGGTAATATGTTGCATCTCAATGACTGGTGTTAATTCGGTCATATGCTCTCTGATTCTTTCTATATAGTATAAATTGTAAAAATTCCGCGGACAAATACTGTACGCGGAATTTCCCTTAAATAATATTATACCATGTTCTCTAAACACGTATGTTGCAATCATTTTACCTATTGATTAGAGCAAATTGAGGTGTCCCCACCTATCCTCATTACTTTTCTTTATTCTACAAGCTAAATATGGCCAGTAAATTATGTATCATATGAAACATTACTGAATATTGTAACTTTTTGGTCACTAGGCGAACAATCATCAACAGTGTACTAGCGGTTAAATAAACAGTCCATTGTTCCGGTGTGGATGGCCAGTGGACTGCTGCAAAAACAAATGTTGGCCAAACAAGCTGTACAACTTTCCCTAGAGGCCGAGCCTCTTCAAATATAATACCACGAAAAGCAATTTCTTCAATTATTGGTGCAATAATAACAACATTCAATTTAAATAATAATGCAATGATTCCACCTTGATGAAGCATGGTTTCAATCATTTTTTGATTTGAACTACTATCTTGATTTTGTCCAAATATAGCCGGTATTATCAAATCCATCAGAAACATTGTTAGGCATAGCATCATAATAACAAATCCTATTTTTTCAGATTAATTCTCTCAAAAATAGCATTCGTCTTTGCGGCTAAGTAACGATAGCCCAAATATGAAATAACGCCCCCAAGTATAATCGATAATAACACGAACCACACGTTAAACATATCTATAAATGCAAAGAACGGCGGCACGCCTAAAATAATATCAATTAATATTGTCAATAAAACTAATTCAATAAGTTGTCCTGCCTTTTTTGATATGACAGTTATTGCACGATTAAATATCATTGATTACCCTTTCAATAATTAGTTCAGTTATTACTGCGGTCTCATTTTAGATAACAGGGAGCATATCTTGTCCACTAATTTAGCTATGCACACATTTTGGATAAATCTAAAAAATTAAATAGATGACAAGAGCCCCAGGGATATATAACATAATAGTTTCCATTGGCACGGTCTTTTATGGTGTCAAAAACATTCAAATTGTTAAATATTAAAGTAAACTTCCATATGTTATGATATTTCTCTAAAAACCAAGCTTATGTAGTTTTTCATTGAGATAAAATTACCACTTGTTTCCAGTAAAGCATCGTTGATGACTTCTAGTATGAGCTCTTGCCACAGTTGTTCCAGCATAAATAACTGTATTCACTGTTTTATGCAACCCTGCACCAAAATCCTCCCAAGAACCATCCGTTGAGCCTCCACTAATCATCATTAACTTTTCCAAGCTCAGTACATTCGGTTGTGTTTTGAAATCCATTTTTTACTTCTCCTTAAATAAAAATACAAAATGTAGAACAAAAATATTACAGTAGCAGACTGCACTGCATCGTACCATCCGTAGAAAAAACTTTCTTCTGAGACAAAGTTTAACCCAATACGTGCTAGAAAAACACCAAGCATAATGCTTAATCCGCTATACACATATTTTTTACCACTTGCTATTACCTGATTTTCTCCATCCTGACCGAATTTGATCCAAATGGTTCCATCCATCTTTTGCAACAAAATGTGCGCCACTAGCAGCAACTGTCACTACAATTGGCAATAGTGGACATCCCCCCGAAGCTTTTGCTAATTCCTGTTCTGATAACTTTTCCATAAACAGTTATCCCCCTTTCGTAATATATTCATATTATATAAAATCATATCCATAAAAATTGGGACGTTTTGTCCATACAACTAACTTTCTCGTTCAATATCATTTCATTTAAAAATTAAATTATTTACATTAGTATGCAATACTTCGGATAATTGAATGATAGTATCAATATCAGGTATTCTTGACCCAGTTTCATACTTTGCTATCGTTGATACGCTGATATTTAATTGTTCCGCCACATCCACTCTCTTGTATCCCAATTTCAAACGGATTTGTTTGATATTATTAGCAATATCTTCTGATCCCCCACCACTAATTTTTGCCATGTCGGCCTCACTTAAGTGGCAAAAAATATTCTTTTTCATCATTTATCCCCCCTTATGATGCATTATCATAATATCTATTTTATAAACTCCATGTCGCTAATTAAATGATGGTTAATTTTTAATGATTTCTAACACAATTTATGGTAGTATGTTGGACTCATCCAAATTTTGTTATATCATACTTATTAGAGCATGACTTTTGGATATCATCATGAAAGTTAGCAACAGAAACAAAGCACTTCGCACGGTAAAAAGTTGACATAGTAACAATTCACTGCAAATGCTGTATGTCTTTTCAACCTGTCTCTAATTAAAAAGCCTCACAAGAGGCACCCCGCCAAAAAACCTCAAGTTTAAATCGTTAGAGAATTCTTATGCCATCGCAATAAAGCCACATCATGTCACTGAATATTTTATTTTCAGAAAGTAGATCATAACAATACATATGTCTAGAAAAATTGATTTACCCACACAAAAAGAAATGAATAAACTGCATCATCTCCAGAGGCTATCCTTTTGGTCGAGTATCTCAATGCCACAAAGATTAACTTTAGGTTTTTTGAGTGTTATCACTGTTGGTACATTGCTACTACTCTTACCCATTAGTTATCATACTGATAATCCTCACCACTTTATGAACGCGCTGTTCACTGCCACGAGTGCTGCTTCTGTGACAGGGTTAACCGTCGTGGACACCGCAACACATTGGACAGTTTTTGGGCAATGCGTCATTATTATGCTAGTTGAAATTGGTGCCCTTGGTTTCATGTCCTTTTCAGTACTGCTCTTCACAGCGACAAAACGGCGCATGGATTTAAGAAGTAAATTAATGGTACAGGAAGTTTATAACCTACAAACATTGTACGATACGCAATCTGTTTTTGGTTATGTCATTAAATTATCAGTCATTATCCAAATTGTCGGTGCTGCTTTATTAGCACCATTTATGATTCATGATTTCGGTTGGCAACGCGGTCTTTTCTTTGCCGTTTTTCATGCTATTTCAGCCTTTGGAAACTCAGGATTTTCTATTTTACCCAATGGTACAAGCGATTATATTAACCAACCTATTGTTTTATTCATTCTTGCTTTATTAATCGTAGCCGGTTCACTTGGCTTCTTAGTTTGGCGTGACTTACTCTGGTACTATCGCACTAGACGCTTAACATTACATTCCAAGCTTGCCTTACTCATGACCGGTAGTTTGATTTTTTGGTGGTTTTATATTATTTGAAATCACTGAATCCAACTTGGCTTTTGCTCATGAATTATCACCAGTAAAAAGCGCCTTTGATACCTTATTCATGTCAATTTCTTATCGTACCGCTGGTTTTACCGAATTTAGTTTCGACCAAATGGCGCCCGCTACCATCTTACTTACTATTATATTAATGTACATTGGTGGGACACCCGGCTCAACTGCCGGTGGGATCAAAACAACTACCCTAGGTGTTTTGATTCTACAAACTAATGCCGCTTTACGTGGTAAAAAGGATGTTACTTTTGCCCACCGTCGTCTCCCACATGAAAATATTGTGCGTGCATTGCTATTAGTCTTTGTATCATTAGTTTTCTTAGCTACATTGTCTTTCTTACTACTGATAAGTGAAGGTAAATCAGAGACATATGGTTTAGAATATATTATTTTTGAAGTTGTCAGCGCTTTTGCAACAGCTGGCTTGTCACTTGGTCTCACGCCCCATTTGTCAACGTTCGGTCAGCTCATTATTATGCTAGCGATGTTCATTGGTCGAGTCGGTATTTATACTGTTATGTTCTCCATTCTGAATGTTCATGAAGAGGCTGCACAGTATCGTTATCCTGAAGAATCTGTCATTATTGGTTAAACTTACTATAAGGAGTAGCAGCTATGAAGAAAACATATGCCATTATTGGTTTGGGACGTTTTGGTGGTGCTTTACTACAAACACTTATCGCTAACGGTCAAGATGTCTTGGGAATTGATATCAACGAAGAAAACGTCAATGATTATCGTGATATCGCAACACAAGTCATTATTGCAGATGCGCAAGAAGAAGACGTGTTACGTAAACTAGATATTGCAAGCTTTGATCATGTTATCATTGCCATTGGTCATAATATGCAAGCGAGTATCTTAGCCACGATTAATGCTAAAGATCTTGGCGCTAAGCACGTTATTGCAAAAGCTGAAAATCGTACGCATCTACGTGTACTCACTAAAATTGGTGCTGATACTGTGGTACAGCCAGAACGTGAAATGGGAGAACGCATTGCCCGTAAGTTATTAGCACCAAATATGCTCAACTTCATTGAGTTATCTGATGACTATTCGATGGCTGAAGTCCAAATTGTTAACCCCACTTTTACTGGCCGCACAATCAGTGATCTTAATATTCGAAAGCGCTTTGGTCTTAACGTTATCGCTGTCCGTCACGAGGGTGAAATCGTTGTCGCACCAGAAGGAAAATATCGCGTACAACCTAACGATATCGTATCTGTTGTTGGGCCAAAAGATATGGTTGATGATTTTGATCAATTAACAAATGAATAAAAAAGCTACTGCTTCGTGATATGAGCAGTAGCTTTTTTATTCTTCATCAAGACCGTTAATTTTATCAAAGACATTAAACAAATTATCTACTTCAGTCAGACGATACTTTTTTGAATGACGATCGAAAATAATTTCTGATTTAATTGGTTCCCCCACCTGTAAATCATGCAAAAAAGTCCGCAACTCTGAAATATCACGTTGCACGGTTTTTCTACCAATGAAAAACATATCCTCAATTTCTTCAATCGATAATTCTCGGTTACTAATCATTGCAGAATATAGCCGTAAAATACGCTGCTTATCGTTGAATACTGTTTTATGTGCTGACATAATTTTCCCCAATCCTAAATGTTGTTTTTATTGTACCAAATAAAACGTTTGTTCGGTAAAATAAAGAGAGAGGTATTTCTGATGTCTATATTTAGCAATTGGTTCAAATCTAAAAAAATAAAAATCACACCGCAACAATGACGTTCGACGATAGTTCATGGCAAACAACAGCAAATCCGACGATTTTCTTTATCGATGACAATGCAAATACTGTAGAAAATCAAAAAGCTTTTATTTCACGTTTTGTCCAACAAGTCTATCAAGAGACCCAAAACGTGCAAACAATAGATAATAAAGTTAATCTGGTCGTCAAACGCTTCACTGCCTTACGACAATTTAATCAGCAAATGTCTATTGATAGTCGGACATTCTTGGCGCAAGAAAAGCGTCAGCTCATTCATCGTTTAGAGGAGGAAAACACATGAAATTAAAAGTGACGCTCGATCATAATGGTTTTATTCCAGATCAATACGCAAAATTTGCACCTGATAACTATCGATATGATGGTATGCCGACAGTCAACTTTCCCGTGATAATCACTGATATACCGAAAAATGCCCAGAGCTTATCTGTCAGCCTCATTGATTATGATGCTGTGCCTGTTGGTGGTTTTCCTTGGATTCATTGGTTAGCCGCTAACTTACCCGTTACTAACATTCCTGAGCATTTAAAAGCGCATCAGCTCAAAAATGTTATTTATGGTACAAATTCCACTTGGCATGATGTTAAAATGAATCAGGCCCCAGAAAATCCCGAAATTAATCAAGCATACATTGGGCCCATGCCACCAGATAAAACGCACCTTTATACACTGCGAGTTTGTGCGCTAGATACCAACTTGCCTCTGCAAAATGGTTTCTTCTTAAATGATTTACGTACCCAAAGCGCGGCACATATATTGGCAAGCGCAACACTAGAATTACCAGCGCGTAGTCATTAATACCTAAAAGCATTTAACATTGATTACAATGTTAAATGCTTTTTTATACGTTTTTTTATATATATTCATCTCTAAAATGTATATTAATTGCAATTTTATGCACTAAAGATTAATATTTAGTCTATAGAAATCAGATAGCGACACAATATATCATGATCAAAAGAACAGGAGATAGCCTTATGCAACATATTCAAAAAATAGCAATCGTTGGTGCAACAGGCTATGGTGGTCTAGAACTACTCCGTTTATTACATCAACACCCACAATTCAATGTGACAGCCGTTTATAATACTAGCGCAGACAATCCCACAATTGACAGCGTATTCCCCCATTTAAAAGGTATGTATAATTTAACATTATCTTCATTTGATAGCCGTTTAATTATGCAAAATAATGATGCCGTATTCTTCGCCACATCAAGTGGTGTGAGCAAGGACTTAGCGCAACCATTTATTGAAGCAAAATTTCCAGTGATTGATTTATCCGGTGATTTTAGATTAACCGC
This sequence comes from Leuconostoc fallax KCTC 3537, assembly GCF_000165675.1. GTDB lineage: Bacteria > Bacillota > Bacilli > Lactobacillales > Lactobacillaceae > Leuconostoc_B > Leuconostoc_B fallax. The sequence continues at coordinate 48,798 of NZ_AEIZ01000002.1, forward strand.
ATCAGACTATCAACACTGGTATCATAAGCAACCTGCCGATCCCACATTACTTCAGCAGGCTGAATATGGATTGGCTGATTTTCCAACTGATGATGGGATCAATGCAACCTACATTGCTAATCCCGGTTGCTATGCTACAGCTACCCTACTCGCTCTGGCACCACTGGCACAACATGACCTATTAGACCCAGACAATATGATTATAGATGCCAAAAGTGGCCTTTCTGGTGCCGGTAAATCACTCAGCACTGCAAGCCATTTCATTAACGTCAACGAGAATTTCAGTATGTATAAGCCAAACGAACATCAACATATTCCTGAAATCGTACAACAGCTCCACAAGTGGCAAAACAGTATCAAAACGATACAGTTTACGACCTCTTTACTACCTATTAATCGCGGTATTTTTATTAGCGCATATGTTAAGTTAACCCAAGATATAACGCCAGAAGCCATTCACAAACTTTATACCACAACATACGCCAATAAATCCTTCATTCGTGTTCAAGCATTGAATGAATTACCCAATATCAAATCAGTCGTTGGCACTAACTTCACTGATATCGGTTTAAGTTACAACCCCCAAACACGATACCTTACCATTGTAAGTGTTATTGACAACATGATTAAAGGCGCTGCTGGACAAGCCATTCAGAATTTAAATCTGTTAGCTGGGTTGCCAGACACAACTGGTCTATCCTTAATTGCAGCCTATGCCTAATCTTAAAGGACATAATATGATGACAGACCTAAATATTAATATTATAGAAGACGGGCACATTGCCACACCACTTGGTTTTCACGCAGATGGCCAACATGTTGGCTTAAAACATAAGTCAAAAGATCTTGGTTGGATTATTTCTGATGTACCGGCCAGTGTTGCCGGTGTATTTACCACCAATCAAATTCAGGCCGCACCGGTGCAATTAACCAAATATACGATTCAATCAGGCCAATTACAGGCCATTATTGTCAATTCAGGTAATGCTAACGCCGTAACCGGACCAATTGGCTTACAACACGCAAAAGAAATGCAACAAGTCACTGCCGATGTTCTTAATCTACCAACAGATTTAGTTGCAGTAGCCTCAACTGGTATCATTGGCCAAGTATTACCAATTGAGAAAGTCACACATGGTATTCATCAATTAAAAGCTACTGGCAATGCGCCCGCATTTGCTCAAGCAATTATGACAACCGATACGTTAGAAAAACATGTCACGATTTCAGCGGAAATTTCAGGTACAACCATCACAATGAGTGGGGTTGCTAAAGGTTCCGGTATGCTTCATCCGAATATGGCTACAATGCTCGCTTTCATTACCACCGATGCCAATATCAATAGTGATCTACTACAAAAGAGCTTATCCGATGATGTTGAGACCAGTTTTAACCAAATCACGATAGATGGTGATACTTCAACCAATGATACTGTATTAGTGATGGCAAACGGTCAAGCAAATAATCCAGAAATATTAGCAGACACAGTAGCATATGCGCAATTTACTCAAATGCTACATTATGTGACCGAATATCTTGCGATTCATATGGCCAAAGACGGCGAAGGCGCAACTAAACTCATTAGCGTTCATACCAATGGGGCTAAAGAAATGAATGATGCACGTATGATTGCTAAAAAAGTTGTCGGCTCCTCATTGGTAAAAGCAGCGATTTTTGGTAAGGATCCTAACTGGGGACGTATCATCGCTGCCATCGGCGCAACATCAGTCATCATCAACCCCCAAAATATTGATATCAAAATCAATAACATTGCTGTTCTCTTAGCTAGCCAACCTGTAAGCTATGATGAACAGATGTTAGCACAAGAATTGGAACAAGATGAAATCACAATTGATATTGATTTGCATAGCGGCAATGCAATCGGAAAAGCTTGGGGTTGTGATTTAACTTACGAATACGTCAAAATCAACGCTTTATACACAACTTGAATTATCACACCCATCATCAGACATAGGAGGTCATCATATGCATACAATCGTCATTAAAATCGGTGGCAATGCTGCCACACAACTTACACCCACGTTTTTTGAAACCATTAAGCAGTGGCAACAGCAGGGCAAATATGTTGTCATCGTTCATGGCGGTGGTACGATGATTTCTAATTTGATGGCGCAGTTCAACGAACCCGTTATTAAAAAAGATGGTATTCGTGTGACAAATAGTACGAGTATCGAATTAACAAAAATGGCACTAATTGGTCAAGTTCAACCACAAATTTTAGATCAATTACGCCAAAATAATCTCAATGCTATTGGTTTAAATGCAGGTAGCGCGCAACTCTTAACCGGGTCATTTTTAAATCAAGCCTGTTACGGCTTAGTCGGTAAAATTGATCAAGTGAACGTCAAGATCATTAAAACAGAGCTTCACAATGGTTATATACCCGTTATTTCACCACTCGCTATTACTAATGATGGGCAATGGTTAAATGTCAATGCTGATCAAGCCGCAACGGCTATTGCTAAACATCTCCGCGCTGATCATCTATATCTTCTGACAGATGTATCTGGCATCAAAGTAGCAGGCAATATCTTGCACCATATTACACCCACTTTAGCACAAGAATTAGAGATGCAATCCATTATCACTGGTGGCATGATTCCAAAAGTTAATAATGCTTTAACTGCTGTTGCACAAGGTGTGACAACCGTTCATATTACTGATCATGTCAATACACATGGCACACTTGTTACCGCATAAGGATAAAAACATATGACACTACTTCAAAACTATCATCGTTTACCCGTTCAATTTGTTAAAGCTCAAAATACAATTTGGGAAGATGACCATCAACAGCAATATCTTGATTTATCAAGTGGTATTGGGGTCTATAATATTGGGGCCCGCCATCCCGAAGTTGAAGCTGCCTTAATTGATCAAGCCCAGCAACTCTGGCATTTACCCAATCTATATGATAATGCACTACAAGAAAAAGTAGCTGAACAATTAGGTGGACAAAATTATGCTGCCTACTTTGCTAATTCAGGTGCTGAAGCAAACGAAGCTGCGATTAAATTGGCCCGTATTGCCACCAAAAAGGCAACGATCATCACTTTCAAAAATTCTTTTCATGGTCGTACTTACGCTGCTATGGCAGCAACCGGTCAAGATACAATCCATCATGGTATGCCAATGGCTGCTGGTTTTAAATATGCTACTTTTAATGACATTCAAAGTGTTGAAGCGATTATTGATGATAATGTTGCCGCAATTATGTTTGAATTGGTACAAGGTGAAGGTGGTGTGATACCTGCGGATCAAACATTTATCAAAGATTTAGCACAATTAGCACATCAACATCATATTTTGTTAATCATTGATGAAGTACAAACCGGTATTGGTCGTACTGGTACTAAATTTGCTTATGAACAATACGCTATTGAACCAGACATTATCACTAGTGCAAAAAGTCTAGCCAATGGTCTACCAGTTGGGGCAATGTTAGCCAAGAATAACATTGCAGATGCCTTTAGTTACGGTGTACATGGTTCAACATTTGGTGGAAATCCACTGGTAATGCGTTCAGCTATCGCAACCTTATCTGTATTGGACACTTTATTGCCTGAATTACCCGACAAAGTCAAGCAAATGTGGTCTCACCTCAAATTACTCCAGTCCCTCGATTCTGTAATAGATATTCGTGGTCTTGGTATGATCATTGGTATTGCACTTCATCCAGATGTACCAGTAGCTGAAGTTGTAGAGAAATTATTATTTGAAGAACATGTCATCACACTTAGTGCTGGTCAAAATACTTTACGTTTACTACCGCCACTAACACTGACACCTGCTGAAATGAAAACTGGTATTGAAAAAATACACCATATTTTACAACAATATAAAAACGACTAACCGTTTATCGTTAGTCGTTTTTATTTCGTGCCATAATGTACAGCAATGGCGCCTAAGTTAAAACGTGAAATTCTAACTTTTTGGAAGCCAATCGTTAACATCAGCTTTCCTAATGACATATAGTCCATAAAATGTTCGGTTGTTTCATCTAAATATTTATATTCATTATACTTACCACGCGCAAACACTTTACCAAAAGTCGGCATTACTTTACCAACATATAATTGCCAAAACGGCTTAATCAGTGGATTATCTGGCTGGGAGGTCTCTAAGATAACTAACTGACCACCTGGTTTCAATACACGAAACATTTCCTCAAGGCCTAGCATTGGATCAGGTAAATTACGCAATCCAAAACCAATAGTCACAATATCAAATGTATTATCTGGAAAAGCCATCGCCATCGCATCCCCCTGCACTAAGGTGATACACTCAGCATAAGCGGTCAAATTCACTTTCTTTTGACCTACTGCTAACATTTCCGAACTGAAATCTAAGCCGACCACTTGAGATGCAGCGTCACTTTCTTTGGCTAAGGCAATCGCCCAATCTGCCGTACCTGTTGCAACATCTAAAATATTGGCACCTGCTGGTATCGTCATTTGTTGCATTAATTTTTTGCGCCATTTTTGATGTGCACCGAGGCTAATAATGTTATTCATACGGTCATATTCAGGGGCAATCTTGTCAAACAACGCCTGCACATTTGTATTCTTTGGCGATTTCGGTTGTTGTGTCATTATATCTCCAATTCTGTTGCTTGATTAATCATCGTTTGCATTTGCTTACGTTGTATTTTACCACTCGCCGTTCGGGGCCAGTGCGATAACTGATAAAATTTCGTTGGCACCTTATAGTGCGCAAGCTGTGCTTGACCAAATGTATACAATTGTTGGCCTGTTACTTCGCCTTTGACAAACGCAACAGGCACCTGTCCCCATTTATTATCTGGAATACCTAATACGACAATGTCTTCTAAATCGGGTAAAGCGAGATAAGTTTTTTCAACTTCATCTGGGAAAATATTTTCACCGCCAGAACTAATCATATCCCCTTCACGCCCCTCAATATACAAAAAGCCATCGCTATCAAGATAACCAAAATCTTCCGTATTAAACCAACCATCACGTACATTTTGTTCTAATTGATACGGACGATTGAGATAGCCAACGGTTAGTGTCGGTGTTTTCAACCAAACTAATCCTTTTTCTACTGGTTGTCCCATCTGATTAGCAATCTTTAAACTAACAGGAAATAATGGCTTCCCTGCTGAACCAATTTTACGTGTCGCATCCTGCATATTAAGCGCAACGACTTGCGAGGCGGTTTCTGTCATCCCATAAGATTGAATAACGGGTATACCATGTTCTCGTGCCTTATCCAACGTTGCACGATCAATTGGCCCACCGCCTAACAACATCGTCCTAAAATGTGCATTGTAACGTTCTGCTGTTGATAAATCAGCGAGTAACGCTTTTAACATTGTCGGCACTACAGAAATTGCCGAAATAGATTGACATTTTAACTGTTGATTAATATCATGCGCATTGAATTTTTCAACGAGTACCACGCGCATACCATATAATAACGCACGCATCAAAATAGAAAAGCCACTAATATGAAATATCGGCGTTACGGTTAGCCATTCATCTTCTGCTGTTAATCCTAAGTTCAGCGCACTACCAACGGCAGAATAAAAATGATTGCCATAAGTCTGCATCACACCCTTGGCCTTACCCGTAGTACCCGAAGTATACATAATGCTCGTTACAAAATCATCTGGGAATTCAGTAGCAATCACACTTTTTGCTGTTGCTTCACATTGTTGAAGCTGCTGAAATGATATTTGATCATCAATATCGAGTTGTTGTGAATAACCATCATCTACTAATATCACATGCAAATCAGCATCAGTTATTTGATCATTAACTTCTCGAACAGATAATCGTCGATTAATAAAAACAATCTGTTTTCCTAATTGCTGCAGCGCCATAATCATCAGGTATCCATTGATGTTATTTGTCGTAATAAGCCCAATTCGCAATTCATTTTCTGCTATGCTGGCAATTTTATGTGCCAACGCAATCGCCTTTTGCTCTACTTCTGAAAATGTTAATGTCTGTTGTTGATATTCTACAGCAACTCGGTGTGGTGTTAACATCACACGCTTATGTAACCAATTTTCCATTGTTATAAAACCTCAAGTATAATCATACAACAAAAAACGGCCCAAGGCCGTTTGAAAATCAGTTTATACACTACGCTTACGGAAAATATAATAAGCAATGCCGTAGAACAAAACAATATAAACAATGTAAGCAATGATGATTGACATACTATTTAAATGGAAAATAGCATTTAATGTCGTATCAGGCGTTATACCAAGCATACTTGATCCAATAAGAATTGTCAGCGGATTCCATTTTAAGATGGGTGCTAATTGTATCAAGCTGAGCGAAATTGAAGATATAATGGGTGTTCCGATACTCAAAACAACACCCAAACCAATAGCTGCACCAGAGCTTTTAACAATGTTGGTAATCATAATGACTAATGCCGATATAAATATAATTTCTAAGAAAAGATGAATCGTATCTATTCCCCACAATTGTCCAGCAGTCAATGTGTCGGTCATTTGCTTGCCAAAGTCAGCTTTAGGTACAAAGATTAACTTAGCGATGATTGTACCAATAAAGGCAGACACAACAAGACCAATGTAGACAATGAAATTCAATACTATCTTACTTATAAAGATACTCAATCGGTTGAATCGACGTGATAACAGTGGCCGAATAGTACCAAAAGTAAATTCTTGTGAAATCGATAAGGCACTATAAATAATAGCTGCTAAGTAAATATATGGTATCCCACCACCAAATCCAACAAGCCGTTCAACATTACGTGTACCTTTGAAGACCGCTAATACGGCAATTGGAAATATAAATGCTAGTAATAACCATATCCATAACCGGTTTTGCTTATGTGCTTTAAAGAGTTCTTGTTTTAATAAAGTTAACATTACTTCCCCTCCGTATCGTTAGTACTTAACAATTCTAATAGTGATTGTTCCAAGTTAGCTTGAACAGTATTTAGCCCTTCAATTGTTAAGTTATGTTGATTCAATACAGTAATGATATCTTGTGGTCCAGTTGGGCCAGTAATTAACAGTTGGCCATTTTCATCTTCTACTTGCCAACCTTGATCTACCAAAATTGGCATTGCCAAAATATTATCATTTGTCACTAACTGATAATGTACCTGATCATGTTCAAATACTGCAGCAATCGGACTGGTCTTGATAATCTTACCGTCATTAATAATGACCACATCATCTACTAATTTTTGTAGCTCATCCAATAAATGACTTGAAATCAAGAATGCAACGCCTTCGTCAGCCAATGAGCGAATCAATTCACGTAAGTCATGGACAGATTGTGGATCTAAACCATTCATTGGCTCATCCAGAATTACCATTTTGGGATTTCGAATCAAAGCAATAGCGATGCCCAAACGTTGCTTCATCCCCAACGAGAATTTCTTAGCTTTGCGCTTACCAAAATTTTCACCATCAATTTGAGTACGACGCATCAAGTCATCAAAATTTGCGGGTGACGGCGTATCCATAGCGTACAACTTAAGATGATCCAATGCCGTTAAATTAGGATAAATAGCAGGATATTCAATGAGATTTCCTACTTTATCTAATGCTGTATGCTGTTCAAATGTAATCGGTTGTCCATCAAACTGGATATTTCCTGATGTGTAACTCATTAATCCTGTAATCGCACGCATTGTTGTTGATTTTCCAGCGCCATTAGGACCGATTAATCCCACGATATGCCCCGCTTCAACATTGAAAGTCACGCTATCCATCACTTTCTTATGTCCATATTGTTTTGTCACATTTTTAACTTCTAAAAGTGCCATTTTCCCCTCCAAATTAAAACACTGTGTCTTACATCTTACGTCTGAAAATTTTTGGTAACTGTATCGTTGGTTTAAATACAAAGTAGTATGTCGTACCACTTAATACAGCTGCTAAAACAAACATACTCCAATTGTCTTCTATATCATACGAATAACCTGTCCAAAGACCAACGATTGTCATCACAAAAACAAAAATCACAATCGGCCATTTGAGCATTGGAATCCGAACCGCTTCTTCATCTGTATCTGTACCCATCTGCTTATAAAAGTAATAAGTAAAGCCCAATAAAACAACGATTAAACATAGCATTAGTAAATTCGTATATGTTGTATTTAAATCAGTCAATAGTTTGACCCACGCTAACTTATTGCCTCGCTCAACAGCCAGTGCCGAACTAAAGGTAATCATCACAAATACATAACCAACAATCCGCTGCCATGTGATGCCAATAATACTAATAATCAATAAAAAGACCACTAATGAAACGGTGTTGGTTAACACTGTCGAAATAATATCAACAACTTCATTCATTAAACTATGGGGATGTGTGATTAATGCTACGCCTAGCCCAATGACAACGACGACAACAATCGGCAAACACATCATCCATATCACTTTTGCTAAGAAAAGCTGTCCACGTGAAATATTCTGCGTAAATAGCCAAGTATTAATATGGGTCCATTTATCTCTCAATATGCACGCTGCTGAGATAAAGAACAGTATTCCCAATAGGCTTCCCGTTACCCCTGATGACGTAAAGTTCAAATGATGCGGTGCTTGAATATAATCATTCGCCATACCAAGAATAATGAAGGATAAGACAATTAGCCATTGGGACCATATTTGTCGCCGATTAATTTGATAATATAATTTAATTGCTTGTCTCATTTACCAATCTCCGTCTCTCTCTCCCAAGCGTAACCATCTTTAGAGAAACTCGCGCGGAAAATATCTTCCGAATTAATTGGCAATTCTTCAATAAATTGAAATGTTGGGCCTGCTAACTTAATTGCCAATGCCTCATCAAAATGATCAAATATAACAGTCGCAACATGACCAGTATGTGCAATGACCATCCCACGTTCCGACAAAAAGGCCGGTAGTGTCTCTGAACGATAGGCAACTTGGTATTTCTTAATATCTTGTTCGCCATCGACCTCAAATGAACGTATAATCGTGCCATTCTTCAGTAATAAGATACGATCTGTTAATGTATCCAATTCCACTAAATTATGAGAAGCAATCAATACTGATGTGTTTTGATTCGTCACACGTTCAACAATGAGACGCTTCACTTCATCACGTACTAATACATCTAAACCGTCTAGCGGTTCATCCAATAAAACGTATTGTGCATTACTAGCAAAGCTCACGATTAATGTAAATAATGCGCGCATTCCCTTTGAGTATTGCTTCAATTTTTGGCGACCGTCTAATTTGAATCGCGTAATCTGTTGGTCATACCAACTGGTATCGAAATTCTCATAAGAGGCTTGCACGATACGTTTAACTTGCTGTGAATTAAAATTGGTCATCCAATTATTGGGCATATCAACATAGAAGAGTTGATCATGTAAAGCCACCATTCGATGGTAATCTTGGTCATCTAAACCAACACTGCCAAAGTCTGGTAATATCTCACCACTTATAATACGAAACAAAGTCGTTTTTCCCGCACCATTTCGACCAACTAGTCCAACAATTTCGCCCTCATTTATTTGAAAACTAGCATTCTCAATGACCGGCTTTTTATTCAACTTTTTTGAAATATTAGCAATTGTTAAGGTCATTGTTGGCCCTCCAAATAAAATTCATCGATCCATTGATGTAATTGTTCTGGTGTTACTTGTAGCCGTTTGGCTTCAATCATCATGTTATTGAAATCATTACGCAATTCGTTAATCGCTTTTTCATCAACAACAGTGTCTACTTGTCTGACAAAAGTCCCTTTACCAGCCACAGTCTCAATAACTTGTTGCCCCTCCAAAGCTTTGTATGCTTTGGCAACAGTATTGGGATTTAGACCTTCGATTAATGCCATCTCTCTAACTGAAGGTAACTTATCACCAACTTTTAAAACACTGGTCGCAACCTGAGCTTTGATGCGCCACATGAGCTGCTCATATAGCGGCTGATTATGTTGTATCTTAGCCATCATCATTGCGTCCTTCCTTTATTACAGAGTTTCATTATTTTCCCCACTGTATTACGTGTACTATGATACACAGTACACTTTATTTTGTCAATATTTTACTGAATACAAAACGAAACCCCGTATCAAAGAGATACGGGGATTTTTATGAGAGAGATTTGAGAGAAATGTTTGAGAGAGAGTTTCCGTTATCTCAACGGGGTTTCGTTATATCAATTCATGTTGATATTTATATCTTATCTTGATGAGATTAAAATAAGATTAAAAATCTTAATACTTTTAAATGTTTCACGTGAAACACAATTTATTCACGCCAGTCAATCGCTTCAATAGACTCTTCACCGATATGGCTTAATATATCAGCAATCGTGTAGTCTGCAAGCTTTTGTTTAAAAGCTTGTTCAGCATCATAGATAATAGCCAGTACCTCTTTAGTACCGCTCTTAACCAATTCATCACTACCTTTAAAAATACGGTCTGCTAATTGAGTAGAGTGAATAAAACTGTCTTCACCTTCAATGGCTTCGTAAACATCTAATAATGTAATTTGATGAAGTGGTCGCGCTAATTTAAAGCCACCCTCTTTGCTGGCAATCGCCGTCACAATGCCAGCAATACGTAACTTGCGCATCGTCTTTTTAAAATAAGACTCAGATACTTCTAGACGACTACTTAAAATATGACTTTTTACTGGTGCATTGTCTTGTTGAACAGCTAGCATAATTAAAACCACTAAGCTTTGTTCAACTGCTTGCGACATCTTCATAACGCCATCCTCCCTTTGTACTCTCTATCTTATCACAAGCCTAATCAGCAAAAGCCAACTGGTTGTGCTTCAACTTCATTTGATAAACAACCCATGTTAGAACCATACTGGTTAAACCAATGACCAACAAAATCAAGATTTCACTGGCGTAACTGCCACCTAGTGAAATTGTTTCGCGTAGTGCACGTACGCTATACGTCATTGGCATATAGGGATTAATCGCCTCAAAGAAACGATTGGATAATTGAATTGGATACGTACCGGCACTGGCACTCAACTGTAGTACCATCAATACTAACATGAGACCAGAACCTAATTTTCCGAAAGCGACATTGAATAAGACAACCAATTGGTTGAATGAAAAGGCCATAATAATTGCCACTATGAAGGTACCAGCAACATTTACAGGATTTAATTGATCGACTAACATTAACAAAACTAACATCACAACTGCTTGAGCTAAAACAACTGGGCCAATAACGGTTTGCTTGTCTAACCACCATCTAAAGCCATTACGGGGCTTTTTGGCGACTACCATGAAGTCATAAATCATTGTCATTGTCAGCATACCAACAAATAAACCAACGGACATCATGTAAGGTGTCATACCCGTCCCATTGTTCTTGATACTAGACAAATTGGTTGTCTTCTGATGCACTGGGTTAGCTAATGCCTTAGCGTTAGCACGGTTTGTCTTAATAACATCGAGTTCGATAGCACCATCTGCTAACTTCTGTGCCAGTGTATTCGTCCCATCCGTCACTTGTGTAACAGCTTGTTGCGAGCGCTTAGCACCAGAATTCAATGCTGCAGCACCACTAGACAGCTGGTCAGCACCATTTGTTAATGAAGTATTATTTGCGGTCAATTGGCCTAATCCACTGCTTAGTGATTGGCTACCTGATGCTAATTGTGATACACCAGAACTCAATGTTGGTATTTTTTGATTCAAGGTATTTAAACCGCCTGCCAACTGATTAGCACCACTCGTTAATGAAGTCGCATTTGTATTTAAGGTTGCTAAACCACTATTGAGTGATGTTGCACCTGTATTTAAGGTTGCCACGCCTGATTTTGACGTGGTGACAAGCGTCGTTACACCTGAAGCAATCCCACCAAAGCCGTTATTCAACTGCGCCACACTATCTTTCAACGTTGTTAATGACTGCGTTCCTGATTTCATGGTATTTAGCTCTGTTGTAAGGGTGCCTAAATCAGATGCCATTGCTTGTGTCGTGGTAGATACCGTCGGTAAAATAGCTTGTTCCAACGCCTGTGTTTGTTGCGACGTTAAATTTTGTGCTTTAGCCGTACTTGCTAACTTACTTTGAATACTAGCAAGAGATTTAATTTGAGTTGCCAGATTTGTGACGGAGGCGGTAATTTTTGCCTGTTCACTCTCACTCGAATTGGTGGCGGATAGGCCAGATTCTAATTTGTCCAAACTACTTTGAAAAGTTTTGATACCAGACAGTAATTGTGCAGTATCTTGACTGTTTAATGCATTTTGCATTTTACTCAAACCAGCAGACAATTGTGTACTACCATCATAGGCTTTGTTGACGCCCTGTGTGTATTGCTGAATACCAGTACTCAAACGTGATGCACCAGTAGCTAATTGATTCACACCTGTTGAAAGTGTTGGTAATTGTGATTGTAATTGACCAATACCATTCGTTAAAGTTTGACTGCCACTTTGAGCTCGAGAAACACCTTGCGTATATGTTTGGACGCCGTTGGCAAGTGATTGACCACCGCTTGCTAGTTGATCCGTACCACTTGCTAGCTTAGCACTACCACCTTGTAGTTGCGTGAGACCACTATGCAATTTATCAGCGCCTTTAGCTCCATTCTTGAAGCCATCTTTTGATGATTGCAATGCACTTAACAAGTTTTCGCTATAGACTTGCTGTAGTGAACTTTCAACTTTACTGTGAATTTTTTGTGCCGCTGAAGCCGTCATCTTTTCGGCAATAAAACTTTGGCCACCATTTTGAGCAATTTTGATTTGTGATACTTTCGGTTGACTATTTAATAGTGTCCCTGAATTTTTTGAAAAATCCTCGGGGATGGTAATTGTCATATAATATTTACCATCATGTAAGCCTTTTTTAGCTTTAGCAGCCGTTGTTTCTGTTAATTTAAGTGGCTTCTTTTTTAGCAAATTTTGCGTTAAATCATCGCCTAATGTTAACTGTTGATTGTTAACCACTGCTGCTCTATCTTGATTCACAATTGCGACTGGTAATTTATCCAATTGACCGTATGTATCCCAAAGCGACGATAAAAATATTACAGCATATAAACTTGGAATTAACATAATCCCGACTAATAAAATAGACAAACCACGCCTTGATCGTACGCGCTGCCATTCCGCACTTCTCCACAACCTCATTCTTCTTACCTCATACTATATTCGTGTATATTAATTATCTATGGATATATTATAGACACGGTTGGATTGAAAAGCAAATTGATTTGTAAACTTTCAGTTAATATTTTCATAAATATTGAAAACTCTAGTACATTACGACCAGTATTACGCTAAAATTTGAATGTTATACATCAGTAAAAGGTGATTTTTAGGGGGATTTATACTGTGTCTACATTGTTACAAAAATTTTATCATCATCGCATTAGATCAATTCTGTTCATAATAACTATTAGTGTTATGTTACTGACTTGTATTCTGCAAGTACATCATATTGTTGATATGACTTGGTTTATCGTCTTTAGTCTAGTACTCGTCTTTTTTGGTGCTAAATTTGATTTATTTAACAGCGGACCACTTAAGCGACTAACACAATCTTTTCATTCGCAAATTGGCCAGACCATCTATAGTTGGATTGCACTACCGTTATACCTTCAACTTGTACCGCTTGCTTTGCAAAAATTGTGTGTGCAAATACAATTACTCATGGGATTTTCTCAGCACATATCCGATATCATGGGTATCTTACTCATTTTGGCTTCATGGCTATTATTACTACCAGTCGTTACAACTATTGCTTTGCCTTTACCCAGTTCACGTCGTAGCACCATTATCGAGATTTTTTGGTTAATTCTCATTGTTTTTGACAGTTATACAAGTTATCCATCCGTGTTGATCTTAAACAATGATTTCTCAAATAATGTGTTACAAGCGTTTGTAGTGAATGGGGTCATTGCTCTACCACTACTATTTATATGGTTGGCGACACGTCTATCTCTTGCAAATGTGGTATTGCCTCGACCAAATTGGGCTCATTTATATCGTCATTGGTGGGGAAGCTTGTTAATTTTGTTGGTGATCATGATGTTTTGGGGCAGTAATGCTACAGGATTAAAAGCGATAACGTGGCATCCAAGCTTTTTCTCACTTGCCTTCAGGGCAGGTGTTGGTGAAGAATTAATCTTTAGATTTTTCATACTCATTCTCATCTATCGTGTCTTAAAACAAAGTAAACACCGCATATTATGGGCGATTTGGAGCCAATCACTGCTATTTGGGCTGTGGCACACCTCCAACATTCTTGCTGGCGCACCAATAAGTGGCGTTATTGGTCAAGTCATCTTTGCCATAACTTTTGGTATTATAATGGGCCAAATTTATGCATGGAGCGGTAATATCATTTTAGTTATGATGATTCATGGTGTTGGTGATTATCTCGCTTTTATCGCCACCGATAGTTTTCTAGCCGAAACGGCTACATGGCATGATATAGTCCAATCTGTTATTTGGTTGATTGTCGTCATGATTGTAAGTTATGTTTTGACAACATATTGTTGGCAAAATGCACGTTTGTTAAAATCATAAAGATCAATAAAAAAGCATGGCAGTCTTAGACTGTCATGCTTTTTATTGATCACCTATGCAGAATATACCGCACATTAATTAAAATGCACGTTTGTCAATCCACACTTGTTTATTATTAAGGTTTACCAAATACCAAGTTACTCCCTTAGCATCTTTATATTCTTTACTAGCTTTTACACGCTTACCATTGTATGCCTTTGTTGATGCAATACGCTTGGCTTTTTTATTGCCATATGGTGCGTTTAAGTAAATCCCATCATTACGTTTTGAACTGTTCACTTTAACATTGAGCGACACATTACGCGTGAAGGTTGGTGCAAATGCATGGCTGTCTACCCACAACTGCTTACTATCTACCTTAGTGAGATACCAAGTTACACCGTGAGTATCTTTACGTTGTAATGTCACTTGCACACGTTGCCCTGTATATGTCTTCGTTGAAGCATATCGTTTAGCACCTTGTGCACGATATGGTGCATTCAAGTACATACCATCATTACGACTATTGATATACAAGCTTTGGTTCACTTTCTTATCAATAACTGTTGCAAATGCTCGGCTATCTACCCAAAGCTTTTTACCATTCAAAGTAATAAGGTTCCAAATAACACCCTTATTATCGTAATATTGTTGACTAACTGTTACGAGCTTTTCATTATAGAAGCGACTTGATGTTTCTCGCTTATAACCCTTCTGACCATACGGTGCATTCAAGTACATACCATCATTGCGTGTGGCACTATTAATCAACAAATTAATATTTGTCTTATGACTGAAATTAGTACCAACAGCTCGACTGTCTACCCATACTTGCTTACCATCAAGACCAACCAAGTACCAAGTTACCTTACGACTACCTGACCCTGTTGTATATTGACCGACAACTTCCAATAATTGTCCTTGATGTGTTCGTGTAGAAGCAACCCACTTTGACTCAGTTTGCTTATATGGTGCACTAAGATAGAAGCCATCATACTTACCTTGACGCATACCGAATTGGACAAAATGCTTAGTTGGCTTTTGTGATGTAAAGTTAACCGTTACGAGTGCATTACTATCAACCCATAGATCTTTATCATCAAAATTAATTAAGTTCCAAACAACACCTTGCTTATCAACATACTGTCGGTTTACTTGTACCTTCTGGTGATTATAATCAGACGTACTACCTTGACGTTCCCACTTTATCTCGTTGCCATCTTGTCCTGTAGCAGTGACACCCCATGGCATATTGTTATAAAGACCATCACGACGAATTGTACTTGAAATATACGCCGTATAATTCGTTTGCGTACCAATTTCTACGGCAGGCATATGTTTAACTAACTGTTCTGGCAACATAACTTTGCCATCAGTATTAGAAATATTAAAGTATTGTCCATTTGACCAATCTTTTAGAACATACCCCATACCGAGTCCGGTTACATTACTGCCGTTAAGATATTTAGCAGACCATTGTTTGATTTTGGTATCAATATCTATTTTATTACCATTCTCATCGACCAGCAGATCAGGATAAAGTTTATTCAAAATTTCTAGGTATTTTCCACCATACAAATTCTGATATTCACCGCCCCCAATTGAGTTTACAACATTCAAATGCTGACCGTAGCGAACTTCGACTGCATTATTATCCGAATTAACTCGTTGCGCATCAACCACTTCTTGACTTGTATTCAATCCATAAATTTGGTTAGCAACATAGTCAGCCATGACAGTCATACCGGCTTGGTGTAATGTTTTAATCGCTGTTCTCAAATCTTGATCTGTACCATATTTAGTTGGCGTCTCAAACCCAAGATCGTATCGGTCGCTCAAACCATAACCATTCTGAACAAGTGAATCAATAAAACGATCATTAATATTTTTGCCATCGCTTGATCGATATTGTGGTGCTAATTCAAAATTAGTGATACCCCATGACTTAAAGAGATCAATATTTTTAGCAATCATCACATTCGTATATTCATCTTTAGTTGTTGGCATGGGTTGGAAGTTAGAAAATCCTTCATAAATCAATTCAGAATCCAAAGCAGCATTTGTGTGTAATACTTTGCCATCAGTAGATTTTTCATTGGAAGGTTGTGTTCTAGCATCTTGATCATCTTTAGCACCAGTTGGTACCCATACCGCTAAATATCCAGCAACTTGCGGATTAAGATAACCTCTGATTGCTGTATTCTCTTGACCATCAATATTGTGTCCATCAAAAATTAAATCACCATTATCATCAGTATAATTAATTGGTGCTTCATCGTTATTAAAGGATTTAATACCATCATTAGTTGTTAACATTAATGCACGGTATTCTTGGTTTTTATGCGCCGCACCCATATGTAACACAATTTTATCATTATCGTTCAATTGAAGACCGCTACTATTAGACACAACCACACCAATGCCTTGTGTTCTACTTTCAGCACTTCCGGCATCTGTAGCATCCATAACACCTTTTCCAAAACGAACGCTTGTTAATACTTCTCCAGATTTCTGACTATTTGCATTATTGATTTTTGTAACAGACATAGTTTGACCACCGGAAACATATTTCAGGCGAGCCTTCATCATTGTATCAATAGCATCATAGTATAGTGACTTATTAGCCATATATTGACCATCATCTTGATACATATCACCATAAAATGTACGTGGCACAGTATCTTTGTTAGTTAACATAACCGCATAAGCACTTGGAATATTATATTGATTATATTGCTTAACAGCAGATCTCTGATCAGCATAAAATGCTGACAATCCCTTCTCTAACTGTTCCATTGTAAAACCATCTAGTGAAATGGATGGATCATTATTTACAATTTTCATAACATTGCTTACAGCATCTTGTATATCTTTATCATGCGCATGAACAATTGTATAGTTTGGGAATATTGAACTTTCTGTAGTACTATCGTTAGCACGATCAACATTTCCATCATTTATCATTGCAGATAACGATCCAGCAGATGAATCAATTGACGCATCTTTGGACAATGAATTTTTCATAGTGTCACGCCAGTAAGACTCAATTAATGCATCATGATTTTCTGTCGTAACTGGTGTCTGATCGGCACTTGCTTCTACAATAGAAACATGCTTATTTGCTACAGCGTCACTAGCTGATAAGCCATACATATCATGAAGTAATTCATAAGCTTTCTTAGCCACTTGTTTGTCGACAAAGCTAATAGCATCAATACGGATACTATCAAAATTGGCTTGCGGATCATTGCCTGTTTCCGTTCCAAAATTCATTAGATAGTATAACCAGTTAAGGTCTTCAGCTTGTACAATTGGATTGGAATTATCAACATCATTAGCCAACAAAAATTCCATTCCGGTGTAATGTCTGTATGATGAATTCGCATATGGTGTTAAATCACTATTCCGATATGCTAAATATCCACCCTGGAACCAACCGCCATGATATTCAGAATCAGCATTCCAAATAGCCTGCTGCTTAACAAACGAAGGTGTTTCACCGTGACTGTTATATAGCAAATCATTAAGCCAATCAGAATTTCCTGCTTTAGTTATCCTTTTTTCAATGTTCACTTGCACCGTTTGTGCTGCTTGATTGAGCAGTGCTTGATCGCTATTCAAATCATATACTTGGCCACTATCCAACAACCCTTCTGTTTGCATAAGTTTAAGATAGTTAAGCTGTACATTTTTATTAGGCCACCAAACAGTAATCATTGGTCTCAAATCCTGTGATGTTGAAGCAACCCATGTCGTTCCATTTTTGAGTATCTCTGTTGGTCGGTACCACGTATCAGCTGTCAAAAAGCCATCAACAGTATGAGTAAAACTACTCTGAGTGTAATCATTAGCTGCATTATGTTTTGAAAATGCATTAGCAAGTGTCGAAGTAATCAAACTATATTGATACTGACCATTACCCTTATCTTTATCGAAGTAATAACCGACACCATTAGCATTCTCACTAGCACCTTTTAGTTGAACACCAGTGCTCATGTCAAAATAATTTAATTGTCCATTAATAGCATATAGACCTTTTAACGTGTTACCTTGATTGTCAATATAATAAACGTTGTCATTATCAATTTTATATTGACCACTCTCAACACTATTAACAACACTAATCAGGTTACCCTTATCTTGTTCAAAATAATATGTTACGCCATTGACTGTGGCTGTTCCACCTTTTAACTGTGCACCATTCTTTTCATCAAAATATTGTAGTGAACCGTTAATATCATACAATCCTTTAACCGGATTACCATCTAATCCACTATATGTCCAATATGAGTTCTGATTGCCTTGTGCGTCCGTCTCCTTCTTTTCAACGTATTCACCAGCTGATAATGCATTAAATGCTGATCCATTACCACTATCTTTGTCAAAATAGTAAGTGACGCCGTCCACAGAGCGAATATCATTTTTTACTTGATTTCCAGTGGACATATCAAAGTATTGTAGGTTACCTTGTACATTATATAAGCCCTCAACCGGCTTATTATCTACTTTACTGATATATTGCCAATGCTCATTATTCTCTGAATAAGTACCATCTGCTACTTTTTGGTATACGCGTGCATTACCGCTATTTTTATCAAAGTAATAGACTGTGCCTGCAACTGCTTTAATATCGCCCTTCAGCTGTTGTCCTGTTGCAGGATCAAAGTATTGAGTATTACCATTAATATTCTGTAATCCCGTTAATTGTTTACCATCTTTAGTAATATAAACAAAACCATCACCTTGGGCTTCGTAATGCCCTTCAGTAATAACTGCTTGCTCTTCAGTTGCCCCCTTTTGCTTATTAGCTATGGTTTTAACGGTATCTTTGGTTGCTGATATTGTCTTAACAGGCTCTGCTGTCTTATCATCAGCATTTGTGTTTACTGGCTTAATTGCTTCTGTTACTTTCTTATCAGTAGTATTTGTGTCTACTGGCTTAACTGCTTCTGTCGTCTTCTTATCAGTAGCATTCGTATCTACTGGCTTAACTGCTTCTGTTGCTTTCTTATCAGTAGCATTCGTATCTACTGGTTTAACAGCTTCTGTTGTCTTTTTATCAGTAGCACTCGTGTCCACTGATTTAACTGTTTCTGTCACTTTCTTATCAGTAGCACTCATGTCTACTGACTTACCTACTTCTATCGTCTTTTTATCAGTAGTATTTGTGTCCGTTGTCTGGGCAACTCCCTTATCAACAACATTTGCTCCCGCTGTCTTAATCGGTTCTTTGTCCTTATCAGTAGTATTTTTATCTGCAGTAACAACTACTGTATCCTTTTGTACATCAGCACTTGCTACAGTTGTGGCACCGGCTGCACCCATTGCGGCAAATAACGTCGCGGCAAATAACGTCGCGGCTACAACCCAACTTTTACCGGCTTTGTACAATTTCTTCCGTGTGATTGACTCTTGCTGTTTCATTGATCTCTCCCATTATGGATATGAAAAAATAGATGAGTTAGTAAATACCTTACTTTTCTATTACATTCTTATGTTAATTAAACATTAAATATCAAACGTTGTACACAATTTATATTTTTTGTAATTTAATCTTAATAAATAAAAAAGCATGGCAGTCTTAGACTGTCATGCTTTTTATTGATTACGTATGCAGAATGTACCGCACATTAATTAAAATGCACGCTTGTCAATCCACACTTGTTTATTATTAAGGTTTACCAAATACCAAGTTACTCCCTTAGCATCTTTATATTCTTTACTAGCTTTTACACGCTTACCATTGTATGCCTTTGTTGATGCAATACGCTTGGCTTTTTTATTGCCATATGGTGCGTTTAAGTAAATCCCATCATTACGTTTTGAACTGTTCACTTTAACATTGAGCGACACATTACGTGTGAAGGTTGGTGCAAATGCATGGCTGTCTACCCACAACTGCTTACCATCTACCTTAGTGAGATACCAAGTTACACCGTGAGTATCTTTACGTTGTAATGTCACTTGCACACGTTGCCCTGTATATGTCTTCGTTGAAGCATATCGTTTAGCACCTTGTGCACGATATGGTGCATTCAAGTACATACCATCATTACGACTATTGATATACAAGTTTTGGTTAACTTTCTTATCAATAACTGTTGCAAATGCTCGGCTATCTACCCAAAGTGTTTGATTGTTCACAGTCGCCAAATACCAGGTTACGCCATGACTATCTTTACGCTGCTTTGTAACTTGAACCAACTGACCGTTATATGTCTTAGTCGAAGCTGAACGCTTGGCACCTTGTGCACGATATGGTGCATTCAAATACATACCATCGTTACGTTGACTACTATCAATAAACATTTTTTGATTAATGCTTTTCTCAATAGTTGACGCAAATGCACGACTATCTACCCAAAGCTGTTTACCATTCAAAGTAATAAGGTTCCAAATAACACCCTTATTATCGTAATATTGTTGACTAACTGTTACGAGCTTTTCATTATAGAAGCGACTTGATGTTTCTCGCTTATAACCCTTCTGACCATACGGTGCATTCAAGTACATACCATCATTGCGTGTGGCACTATTAATCAACAAATTAATATTTGTCTTATGACTGAAATTAGTACCGACAGCTCGACTGTCTACCCAAACTTGCTTACCATCAAGGCCAACCAAGTACCAAGTTACCTTACGACTACCTGACCCTGTTGTATATTGACCAACAACTTCCAATAACTGTCCTTGGTGTGTTCGTGTAGAAGCAACCCACTTTGACTCAGTTTGCTTATATGGTGCACTAAGATAGAAGCCATCATACTTACCTTGACGCATACCGAATTGAACAAAATGCTTAGTTGGCTTTTGTGATGTAAAGTTAACCGTTACGAGTGCATTACTATCAACCCACCAAGTCTTATTCTCAAAGTTGATCAAATTCCAAACAACACCCTGACTATCTGTGTACTGGCGGCTGACTTGTACTTTCTGGTGGTTATACTCTGACGTATTGCCTACTAATGATGCCGACACAGTTTGGTTATTCTGGTCCTTCACACTAGTACCCAAAGGCGCATCTTTATAAATACCATCTTGACGTATAGCACTTGAAATATATGCTGTGTAATCCGTACGAACACCTATTGTATTAACAGCATCACGCTCAATGGCAATATAGTCATTTGTTGTCCAATTACTTTGCCAACTTTTATTAGCAAAATCAGAATCATTATTTCCGGTATTCGCATCGAAATAATATAACTTATTATCAGTGTCTTTGGCATATACACCCTTTAACTGAACACCGTTAGCAGCAAAGTATTGTAAATTATTATCAATCCAAACCAAGCCACGTGACATCGTACCATCCGAGTTGACATGATAAGTGTTATTTGCCTTATCAAAGATATACTGGTTTGTTACCATTTTACCTAATTTATCAAAGTAATAAGTATTCCCACTATCATCTTGACCAAATCCATCTCTCAACTCAACACCGTTTGGCATGAAGTAGTAAGTACCATTCTTTGTATCAGTATTAGTACTGATAACTGTCAATGGGCTCTTTCCATCTTGAGAACGTGCCATGTATCCCTTGTCATCAAAATAATACCAATTACCGTTACCATCTTCAATAAATGTATCTTTAGCTTGATAACCGCTAGTAGAATAATACTTAACACCTGTCGCATCACTCGTAAAGCCTGTATTAGATTCCTTATTCATTAATTGTAATGGTAAGAAAACTTCATCTGTTTTAGCAATGTTAAAGTATTGATTTGAAGCCCAATCTTTCAAAACATAATGTGCACCGCGACCTTGTAGGCTACTACCATTAAGATACTTAGCTGACCATTCCTTTATTTTGACAGATGGATCAATTGGTTCCCCAGTTGTTGCTTGGATTTCACTAAACAGTGTTGGATACAAACTTTGAAGAAGTGATAGATATTCTCCACCATATTGTGCTTGATATTTGCCACCACCCTTAGTCTTAGCAGCATACAAGACATCGTTCAGTTCAGAATCATTAACCGCATCCCCATTAACTGTACTTTTATTAACCGCAACAACTTCATAATCAGGGAAATTATACAGTTGATCAGGAACCCAATCAGCCATAACTTGAATGCCGGTATTATTGATTGTATTAATAGAATGCAACGCTTTAATGGCATCACGCAATTGTTGAACATTACCATATTTAGTTGGTGTATCAAAACCTAAATCATATCGATCAGTAAATGCATAACCATTATCAATCGTTGAATCAATAAAAGTACCATCTTGACTAGAACGATATTGCGGTGCTAACTGGAAACTCGTAACTCCCCAGCTCTTAAATAATTCCAAACTTTCTGGTTTTGCAATAATTGCATTAGTATATTCATCTGCAGGTGTACTATCTGTTGGTTTCTCTTGGAAATTAGAAAAGCCTTCATAAATCAGTTGCGAGTCCAAACTATCATTTGAGTGGAAACTAGAACCATCATTAGTAACAGTATCCGTACTTTGCGTACGAGCATCTTGATCTGAGGCAGCACCAACAGGAACCCATGCGCCGAGATAACCAGAAACTTGAACATTTTCAACACCATAAATCAAGTCATTACCAAGTATTAGCTGACCATCACTATTTGTACGTAATACCGGTGCACCAGTGTCAGTATTATATACTTTTAGTCCGTCTTTTGTCGTCAAAAGTAACGCTCTATAATCTTGATTGGCATGAGACTTACCCATATTCAAAATAACTTTTTCATTATTGGCTAAGTTCAAATTAGGGTTATTACTGATAACAACGCCGATACCTTCGTGAACACCTTCGGCATTTTTGTCAACGACTGTATTAGCATCATCGATACCTTTACCATATCGAACGCTTGTCAAAATGTCATCATGTCCATTCACAAACTCATCACCAGAATGTTGTGACTGTCCACCTGCTACATACTTAATTCTGGCTTTCATCAAAGCATCAATAGCTTCAAAGTATGGTGTTTTTTCAGCCATATACTTACCGTTATCAGTATATAGATCACCATAATACACACGAGGAATAGTATCTTTATTTGTTAATAGCAATGAATAGGCACTTGGCAAGTTGGAAAGTGTGTAAACTTTGTTGGACCCAAACTCGTCTTCATTATATTTCTTAAAAGCGGCGTCAACTTGTTCCTGAGTTGCCATGAAACCATTTGTCCCAGGATACATCATTGAAATAATGCTAGCAAGATTTTCTTGAACCTTACTATCATGTGCTCGAATAAAACTATAGTTAGGTGTTATAGTGCCATTATCTGCAGTATTCTTACGACTAACTAATGACCCATGATTCAAATAATCTAACATGGACTTTCGATTATTTGCAGAATTAGTCAAACTATCCACTAATGAAAATTGCTGATTAGCATCCATCGTTAGTTGATTATTACCCAATTGAGCGTTTTTATCTACTGAATCAAAATCCCAATTTTCCAGAATTGAAATATGTTGATTAGCGTTCTTATCACTTTGGTCAATCTGATATGCTTGCTTAAAGTAATCACCAGCTATCTTAAGTAGATCGGCATCCACATTTCCAACAGCATCAATACGAATACTATCAAAATTAGCATCCTTATCATTAGCAGTAATCGATCCGAAATTCATCAAGTAATATAGCCAGTTTAGCTGTTCAGCTTGCACAACAGGGTTTGAATTATCTACATCATTTGCAAGCAGTAATTCAAAACCTCCGGCGCTAGGGTTGCTACCATCCAAATTAGCTAACACACGATGGAATAAACGGTACTTAGAGTTTTGATCTGGTGTCGCATCATTATTCAAATATTTAACGAATCCTTTTGTTAACGACGTTGTACTCGTATCTGGATTTTCACTGTCAATATTCCAAGCAGGACGACTATTAACAAATTTCTCCATCTCTGATCGCAACCATGCCGTATTATTCGTTAGCGTAATCTTTCGTTCAATATTAGCTTGAACACCTATAGCTGCTTCGTTCAATGTGTTTTGTGAATCGTCGACAGTATAAACTTTAGGTTGGTCGTTTAGACCAACATTTTGCATATAGTTAAGGTAAGAAACCTGTGTCTCTTTATCCGGCCACCAAGTCATCAATAATGGACGCAAATCAGAATCAGATGATGCGGTCCATGTTTGGCCATCTTTCAAAATATCTGTAGGCCGATACCAAGTATCTGCTGTTAAGAAGCCATCAACATTTTCAAAACTCTTAGCATCATAAGACTTTGCAGCGTTATGTGGTGTGTTTTCGTTATTTTGTGATGTTAATCCTTGTTCAAACTGATACTCAATTGTTGTTTTACCAACACCCGTCTCAGCATCAAAATACATAAATTGCTTATTGAAAATACCGGCATAATTCTTTTTAAGATGCCCTTGCTCATCCAAATAATAGCTTTTACCATTAATTGATTGTAAACCAGTTAGCATTTTACCACTATCATCAAAGTAGTAAGTATTACCGGATGCATCATTACTAAAGGACTTTTTTACTTGATTACCTTGTGCATCATAACCTTGTAGTTGTCCATTAACTTTTTGAGTATTAGCTACTGCATTACCACTGTTAGGATCGAGATAAATGGTCTTGCCATTGGCTTCAACAAACTGTCCCTTGACTTGTAAACCATCGGTACCGAAATACTGTACATTACCATCAATATTTTGTAAGCCAGTTAATTGTTTACCATCTTTTGAGATATAAACAAAACCGTCACCCTTAGCCTCATAATGTCCACCAGTAACAACTTCTTGCTTTTCAGCTGTTACAGCCTTTTTATCTGCTACTTTTTTAGTAGTATTTTTAGACGTATCAGTTGATGTCTTTGTATCTGCGGCCTTATCAGTTGCTGTCTTGCCTGCAACGTCTGTACTTGCTGGCTTAACTGCTTCTTCTACCTTTTTATCAGTAGTAGCGTTTGTATCTGTGGCCTTATCAGTTGCTGTCTTGTCTGCAACATCTGTACTTGCTGGCTTAACAGCATCTTCTACCTTTTTATCAGTAGTGGCGTTTGTATCTGTGGCCTTATCAGTTGCTGTTGTCGTCTTGGCTGTTTCAACCACGGCTTTAGTGTCTACAGTATTTGTATCTGCTGCAGACTTCGTGGTATCGTCTCCCACCTTAGAATTCGTGGCAACGACTGCGGTATCTTGTTGTACGTCAGCGTGCGCAACTGTTGTAACACTTGCCGTCCCCATTGCGGCGAACATTGTTGCGGCTACAACCCAACTTTTACCGGCTTTGTATAACTTCTTCCGTGTGATTGACTCTTGCTGTCTCATTAATCTCTCCCATTATGGATATGAAAAAATAAATTTTCAAACTTTTGGGCCATGTAAAACCCGTATTTTAATTAAACATTAAATATTCAACGTTGTACACAAAAAATGGTAAATGTTATGCGAATTTAAATATTGTGACAACATAATGTAATTTATCAAAATGTCTTGACGTCCATGATCTAACCTAGTATAGTTATTGCTAATCTTAAGTTCACTTTGATGAAGAGAGAAAAGCAAATTAAAAATGTTGTAGAGAGCTTATGTTATTGGTGAAAATAAGTACTTTTTAACTTGTTATGGCAACTCTTGGAGAATTGTAATTAAGTCATGATATGAAGTTGCTTGACCCTTGAGTCAAGAAATAGGGTGGAACCGCGTTAATTGACGTCCCTATGTCAAATTACATTTGGCATGGGGATTTTTATATGCCCATGCAAAAGGGGTTTAATATGAACAACGAGAATTCTCGCGAACTATCGCGAAGTTTGAAGTCGCGCCACATTCAAATGATTGCCATTGGTGGTGCTATTGGAACAGGATTGTTCCTTGGATCTGGATCAGCTATTAAATCAGCAGGTCCATCATTAATTTTAGCGTATATGATTACCGGTGGTTTTGCCTATCTGATGATGCGTGCAGTTGGTGAATTATTACTTTCTAACACTAAAATGCGTTCATTCATTGATTTTATCCGTGTCTATCTCGGTGAAAAATGGGAATTCGCCATCGGTTGGGCTTACTGGTTATCATGGGCAAGTTTGGCCATGGCTGATTTAACTGCCACAGGAATTTACTTGCGTTACTGGTTCCCTTGGTTACCACAATGGGTTACACCACTCATTGTCATCCTTTTACTGGTTGCTATGAATCTAATGAATGTGCGCTGGTTTGGTGAATTAGAATCCGGTTTTGCATCAATTAAAATCATTGCCATTTTGGCCTTAATTATTGTTGGTGCCGGTATGATCACAACTGGCTTTCACACTGGTGATAACACCGCTTCTTTAACTAATTTAGTGAACCACGGTGGCTTCTTTGCAACAGGATGGCACGGTTTCCTATTTGCCTTTCCAATGGTCATTTTTGCGTTTACTGGTATCGAAATGGTTGGGTTAACTGCCGGAGAAACTGAAAATCCTGAAAAAGACTTGCCTAAAGCTATTAACTCAGTGCCAATGCGAATCGGTTTGTTCTATGTTGGATCAATGATTGTTATCATGTCAATTTATCCTTGGAATAATATTAACGCTGCACAATCTCCGTTCGTTCAGGTTTTCTCTGGTATGGGTATTAGCTTTGCTGCTACAATTGTTAACTTTGTTGTCTTGACGTCTGCTTTGTCAGCTGCCAACTCGGCTATTTTCTCAACAAGTCGTACCTTGTACGTCCTTGCCAAAAACAAGCAAGCGCCAGCTTTCTTCGGGAAAATTTCACGTCATCAAGTACCGGTGAATGGTTTAATCGTCTCTTCAGCTATCTTTCTAGCTATCGTCCTATTAAATTATTTCTATCCCTCACAGATTTTCACTTTGATTACCGGTGTGGCAACTATGAGCTTTATCTTCGTCTGGATTCTATTACTTGTGGCTCACTTGAAATACCGTCGAACACCTAACCGTAAAGAGCATGCGTTTAAAATGCCGTTTGCACCATACAGCAATTACCTAACCATTGCTTTCTTCGCTAGTGTACTTGTGATCCTCGCCTTCAACCCAGAAACCCGTATCTCAGTCATTGCGACAATCATTTTCTTCATGATGTTAGTTGGTGGCTATTCACTACTTAATTGGAATAAACGTAACTAAATAATGACATAAAAACACGACCCAACTTACGTTGGATCGTGTTTTTTATTTATGATACGGACTACCTTGTTGGATCATAAAGGCGCGATAAATCTGTTCAATTAAAACTAACCGCATTAATTGATGTGGCAAAGTTAATAAACCAAAACTCATCTTAAAATTAGCGCGTTGTTTAATTTCTGGCGTTAAACCTAATGAACCACCAATGATAAACGTAATTGTCGAAAAGCCATCTAACGTAATGTTGGCCATCTTGTCCGCAAACTGTTCCGACGGCACTTGCTTTCCTTCAATTGCTAATGCAATGACATAGTCACGATCACCAATTTTACTTTGAATACGATCACCTTCTTTTAGCATAATTTGTTGGTTTTGTGCAGCACTAGCTTTTTCTGGTGTTTTTTCATCGGCTAATTCAATGATTTCAACATGTGCAAAACGTGATAGACGCTTTGCGTATTCAGCGATACCATCTTTCAAATACTTTTCTTTTAACTTACCCACAGTAATTAACTTAATATTCATTTTAAACCCTCATATATTTTAAATATTTATCAGTTCTCGCTAACTACTCGTTTCGATGTAGTGCATCTTGTTTTTAACAAGTTATCCACACGAACAAATTAATTTTAGATAACGAACAATCCTTATTATATCAGCATTTAATCTGTTCGTCTTATATGTTATCAACAGATAATCCGTTATTTATCAAAAAATGTGGAAAACTTTTTCAACTGTTTTATTTATTGATTTTATCAAAATATGTTGAATCTATTATGATTTATCCACAGTTATCCACATACTTATGAACATCTGTGGATAAGCACACATGTTCGGGTTTATAATCACTGAATTGTTTCTATTTTTCGTTCAGTTTTTGACATCATTTTTCCAAATATTAGATTTAAAATCACTTACTATTTGGTTTTTTACGAACAAATAATTTTATTAACAAAATAAAATACCTCTTTGCTTAACATCCCCTGATTTTAGCCGTAAATTTGTTCGATTTTAATATTTCTTAATAAATAAAGGTACTTTTCAACATTTTATCAAAAGTTTTCCAAAAAATATTAAAAGTTATTATAACTTTTCAACATTTTATTGTATTTATCCACAATTTTGATGTTTCTTAAGCAAAATAAAAAAGGCTGAGTTCACAGCCCTTTTATTTTAACTTGCTAATTTTTGCGTTAACTTAACATTAACAGTCTTCTTGTCCGAACCATGATAATAAGTCACCTTAATCGTATCACCTAACTTATGCTTATAAAGTTCTTCACGTAACTCACCTTGACCACTAATTGACTGACCATCAATACCGGTAATAACGTCGTATTTCTGTAATCCAGCTTTTTGCGCAGGACCATTCGCTGTTACACTCATAATCACTACGCCACCCGTTACAGTATCAGGTATCTTCAATGTATTCTTCTGTACATCAGCAGGTACTTCAGATAGATTAACAAGGCCAATACCGATGGCAGGTCGAATAACACTACCATCCTTAACTAACTTATTAATAATGTCAACGACTTGATTAGACGGAATAGCAAATCCCATCCCCTCAACATTTGTTCCAGAAGATGACGATGATAATTTCATCGAATTAATCCCGACAACCTGACCGGCCAAGTTGATTAATGGACCGCCCGAATTTCCAGGATTAATCGCTGCATCAGTTTGAATAACAGTAGAACCGCCATAACTCTGACCATTCTCAGACTGCTCTTCAACTAATCGTTTCGTTGCGGACACAATCCCTTGTGTCACTGATGATGCATAC
Source organism: Leuconostoc fallax KCTC 3537 (assembly GCF_000165675.1). GTDB lineage: Bacteria > Bacillota > Bacilli > Lactobacillales > Lactobacillaceae > Leuconostoc_B > Leuconostoc_B fallax. The sequence continues at coordinate 78,142 of NZ_AEIZ01000002.1, forward strand.
TCCGAACCTAACGGTGAACCAATTGCAAGAACGGTCTGTCCCACATTTAATTTATCCGAATCAGCAAAACTCGCTACTGTACTAATATTCGCTGCATCAATTTTTAAAACGGCTAAATCAGTCATTGCATCATGACCAACGAGGGTTGCGTCTAGCTTTTTACCGTTATGTAATAGGACCTGAATCTTACTAGCACCATCAATAACATGGTTATTCGTTGCAATATAAGCTTGACCATTCGCCTGCTTATAAATGACGCCAGAACCTTCTGATGCGGTAGATAGCTGTCCTGTACTACTTGTGCCCGAACGTTGATAATTCAAAACAGATACAACAGCATTGGCAATTTTATTGTATGCTGTGGTGGCGTTATTTTTACTTGTTGAAATCTTCTTTGTTTCTTTAGATGACGTTACCGTTGCTTGATTACTTTGATTGGCTTGCAATTGATTATAGCCGTACTGGCCACCTAAAGTTAACACACCGCCAATGACACCAGCTATGATGCCCGTTCCAATAATTTTTGTTAACGCTTCCTTTTTCATATCAACCCTCATTTCTCACAATAATTACATACAGGATAACATATGGGATTAAAATAACTTTAAATTAACCTAGCTTGTTAGATTTTCACCAGTAAAAGCATTGATTTTAACTAACTGCTGCTTACCATTAGAATGTGTCACAACAAATATCCAAACCGGCAAATAAATGTCATAACCATTAACTGTTAATTGCGTATCATAGCCCAAAAGACCACGGCCAACAACATCCCCACTATTGAGTTCATTAAACTGATACAAATCGATTAAAGCATCTTTTTCGGTAATCGTCACACGTTCATCACGTAGCCGTTTAATATGCGTGACTTTAGTTTGTGTAAAACGAGTCAGTTCTTGTTTCCTATTATACGAGAAAATCAGCTGTCCGCCAACACTTAACACTGGTAAGCCAGCCATAGTTTGTGAGTAATAAGATTGGTCATCAGCCAATTGTGTCAATAAGGCATTATGTTGATAGCCTTGTGCATTGGCAATTTTTTTGCCACTTTCTGTGTAGGTAATTGTATATTGTGGCGCTGACTAAATTGCACTTCCAATGTATTTTGTCTAATTTTACTAGAATAGGTCGGCAACAATTGATACGTTTCATCAAATTGGTAATCTGGCTTAGCTGCAATGTAGTTCGCATATTCTCTTTTGTTACTAAATTGTGGTAAGTCAATTTTCTGACGACGCATTTCTTGGATCACGTTGCTTGATGCGTTGGTCACTTGCGTATCACTTTGTCGCCCGCTACGCCACCAGTTAAACAGGAACAAATCAACCGCAATAAACAATATAATCATCAAAACTTGAATTCGTTTAAATTGCATTGTTCCTCCTGACTTGTGGGCTATGACTTAGCATGTTCTTTTAAAAATTGTTCTAGACTCATCCATTGATTATGGGTTTCGATCATCCAAGTCGGCTTCATGTCAACCGCAGCATTCGAATTATTATTGGATACCCACTGATAACCAGGCGTAATAGACTGATAATCATTGGCGCTAATTTTAGCATCTTCAAGCTCTTTAAGCACTGTTGCAGTATCTGCCAATGTGACATCCGCACCATCATTAGGTACCGGAATACCGAGTTCATTTAATGAATACGTACTTGTGACACGTCCCTTATTATCGAAGGAAATCGTAATTGCACCACTCGGGGACTGATAATAAACAGGAATGCCTTCTACAATCGTACGGAAAGTCAACTTTTTCCCATCATCAAAATTCTCGTAGAATCGTGTATCAGAAAAATTAATTTTTAGTAAATTCAACTGTGCGAAAGCAATCGCCATACGTTCATTATATTTAGTCACAGTATTACGCGTTTTGTCTGAATCCCGATAACGTACAGTGTTGGCATTGCCATCGTAGACCAAGCTTTGACCAGTGATTTTGTTCACGTATGTGCGTTGCTGATTCTTTGTTGTAATGTCAATTTGGTTTAAAGTACCCAGAAGCGCGGAAACATAAATAGATGGATCACGTCGATTAATCAAATAAGAATAAGTCGGCAAATGAATTTTATCTTGATAAAAGACGCTAATTTTTTGATTAATATTGCCAAAAGTTACCCGCGTTTTTTCTGTTGATTTAACCAACTGCTCTCGTGTTTGGACGGCATTCACATGACTCACTTTGACAGTCGTAATACTGTGAGTTCGTGTATTAATAAAGTATCCAGAACCAGAACTGCCTAATGACAAAACAAAATAATCAAAACTAAAATTTTTCTTAGCTGAAATATCTTGATTATAGTAAGAATTAAAGTATTGCATTGGTATCACATCAGAATAACGGAAAATTTGTGTGTTGGACTGCTTTAACAGTGTCAACATTTCTTGATTACTCGCTTTTTTGGTTCCCACATCCGAAAATTCAAGTTTATTCAGTAAATGATAAATACTGCGTAATTGCCGTGTTTGCGGATGTTGAATGAGATACTGTTTGGCATGTTCATCACTATAAATATATTGCGTTGGTCTAAAAATATCTAATGTTTGGGTAATTGGCGCATCGGGCGTAGTATTTTCCTTCTTTTCAGAATTCATAAAAATCATACCCGTTAATGCAAAACTGCCAAGTAAAAGTACCGATAAAGTGACACCTAAAACCCAAGCTTGTAGTCTTGCATTTTGATTATGCATCCCAATCTTCCCCCTCGATTAAGTCATCCTCAACATAGGCAAGCGAAATATAGAAAGTTGAGCCCCTGTTTTCCACAGAATCTACCCAAATACGACCTTTAAACTTTTCCACAACTTCCTTGGAAATAGCCAATCCTAGTCCCGTACCACCTTGCGCACGTGACCGTGATTTATCAACTCGGAAGAAACGATTAAAGATATTGTCCAAATCCTTACGTGGAATACCTAATCCCTCATCGCTAATACTTAAAATAGCACGCGTCTTGGTTTTGATCAGTCTTGCTGTAATCGTGCCACCATCAGGAGAGTATTTAACCGCATTATTCATAATGTTGTCTAAAACTTGGGTAAATTTATCTGGATCAACTTCCACCCAAACATCTTGTTTTGTAAATTCACGTTGAATTTTATACTGTTTATTGCCGTTATCTTTTTTGGCATCATTTTCCAAAATCATATCAAAGCGATCCAATACAAAATTGAATAAACTATTCAGGTTAACAATCTCTAACTTCACTTCCATAGTGCCTTGATCCAAACGAGAAAGCTCTAGTAAGTCGTTAATCATCCGGATCATGCGCTGTGTTTCATCTTGAACCACACCCAAAAAGTTATGTGACATTTCAGGGTCGTCAATCGCGCCATCAGCTAAAGCATCGACATATGAACGCACTGATGTTAATGGTGTCCGTAGTTCATGTGATACGTTAGAGACAAACATTCTTCTTTCCGAGTCGATACGTTGTTGCTCAGTAATATCATGCAAAACAACCACTAGACCAGAAATAAAACCAGATTGTCGTTTAATCAATGAAACATAAGCTTGCACCAACAAGTCATGACTATCATCCGATAAATCAATGAGAAAATCGTCTAAATTCTCCAGCATGTCTCGTAATTTACGCTTACCTTGTAAATGTAATAGATCAATAACATTGGAACCCAATGCTTCCTCCGGAGTTTTACCCACAAAATTAGCTGCAGCTTGGTTAATAATTGTGATTTCTCCACGACGATTTGCTGCCAAAACACCATCTGCCATATGTGTCAAAACAGAATCAAGCCGATTACGTTCCGAGTTAACGGCTTCCGTGGATTCTTCCACTCTTGTTGATAACTCATTCACAGATATGGCCAACTGACTCAACTCATCAACGCCATAAATATGGTTCACCATTGAATAGTCACCTTGAGCAATACGTGTTGTTTGCTCATTAATTTTTTCAATGGGACGTGTTAAAGTTCGTGCCAAAAATAGCGCTAAGGTAATACTAACAAATAGCGCTAAAGCACCGGCAATCACAAAAAGACGCATCACATTGTTAATATTACGATAGACTTTTGCCAAACTAGCTTTGATCACCACAACACCAATAGCATCGTTCGTTCGGCCAGAATTGACAGTTAAAGGCATGGTTAAGATTTGCTTACGCACACCACTTTCATTGACCATTTGTGACTTTAGATAGGACTGGTCATCAGATAACGCTTTTTGTGCATTAATATCTGTTGTTTTTTGGCCAATTGTTTGTTGACCTGAGACAGATATTGTACCTCTAATAACGCCTGTATTATCAATGACTTGAATTTCTTCAATGTCAGTATTATTTAATCCAGATAGAATATCTTGAATTCTATGATTCGCATCATTGGTATTCGATTTTTGCAATGCCCCATTCAACTGATCCGTCACGTATTTTTGTAACTTGATCTGTTGCTGGAATGTTTGTAAATTCTGCCGTTCCATTTGGCGTACAAAAAAGGCACCCAAAAGTTCGAGCGCCACAATCATCAGTAGCACAAATACAAGCGCAATGCGAAAACGAATAGATTGAAAAAATTTAGTTACATTTTTCACTATTGCATGTCTCCTACTGATTTTTAAAAGAATCGTTATTTGTTAAACGTTTGTCATATATTATCACACATCGTTTATTAAAGACAACTTACTCTTCAGTTGGTCGTAGATAATAACCAACACCTCGACGAGTAGCTAACCAATTTGGATGGCTAGGATTATCTTCAATTTTCTCACGCAAACGACGCACGGTCACATCAACTGTACGGACATCACCGAAATAGTCATAACCCCATACTTGTTGTAATAAATGTTCACGTGTCATGACTTGGCCAATATGTTGTGCTAAATAGTACAATAATTCAAATTCTCGATGCGTCAATTCAATGTCCACACCGTTTTTTGAAACCATATAAGCTTGCGGATGAATCGTTAAGTCCCCTAACTCAATATCCTCAGTGCTATCTACCACTGCATCTGTATTTTGCACGGTTACCTTTTGGCGACGTAAGTTTGCTTTAACACGTGCAACTAATTCCCGATTTGAAAAAGGTTTTGTGACATAATCATCAGCACCCATCTCTAAACCAAGTACCTTATCAATCTCACTATCCTTAGCGGTCACCATAATAACTGGGGTATCATCATTTGATCTAATTTGTCTGAGGACCTCAATACCATCAACTTCTGGTAACATTTGATCCAATAATACCAAATCAGGTGATTCATCGCTATATAAGCTCAATGCCTCTTTACCGTCTGCAGCAGTAATGACATCATAGCCTTCCTTAGTAAGGTTAAATTTAATTATATCTGAAATCGGTTTTTCATCATCGACAACCAAAATTTTACTCATGGCCGTACTCCTTTTTAAAAACGCTTATGCATTATAGTATTACTAATTTAGTATATCATTTTTAAAGACTATGTCATAATTGATCATCTTTGTATACTAAAAAGCAGCCCTTGGCTGCTTTAAAACAGGATATTAGCTTAGTTATCAAGTCTGTGAAAACGCGTCACGAATAATGAACTAATCGCCTCATTATTGCTGACACGACGAATTGCTTCACCAATTAACTCAGCAACTGTTACAATCTCCAACTTATCGAAATATTTATCCTTTGGTAATTGGATTGAATCCGTTAAAATGACCTTAGTAAATGGTGAGTTTTGTAGACGCTCAACGGCTGGTCCAGACAAAACAGCGTGTGAAGCCACAACATAAACTTCCTTGGCGCCATGCTTCATGACGAGTTCGGCACCTTGTGTAATTGTACCGGCAGTGTCAATCATATCATCAACCATGATGGCGATTTTACCATCAACATCACCAACAATACTACCAATTTCAGCCACATTTGGCTTAGGGCGACGCTTATCGATCACAGCCACTGGTGCTTCTAATTCGAGTAAGTTATTCAAATTACGGGCACGCGTCATGCCACCATGATCAGGTGATACAACCACGGCGTTTTCTTTGTCCGCAATACCTGATTCAATTAAATAATCTGCTAATAATGGAGCACCCTGAAGATGATCCATTGGGATATCAAAGAATCCTTGAATTTGAGCAGCATGTAAATCCAAAGCCAAAACACGTGTTGCACCCGCACGTTCTAACATGTTTGCAACAAGTTTTGCCGTAATGGGTTCGCGTGATCGTGCTTTACGATCTTGACGCGCATACCCATAATAAGGCAAGACAACATTAATTTGATTGGCACTCGCACGACGAAGTGCATCAATCATAATTAACAATTCCATCAAATTATCATTAACCGGCGCTGAGGTTGATTGTATCACGAAGACATTGTCTCCTCGAATACTCTCTTCAATGTTAATTTGTACTTCACCATCGCTAAATCGCTTAACTGAAATTTTACTTAGCGGAACACCAACAACGTTCGCAATTTTTTGCGCAAGTGGTTCGTTTGAACTCAATGAAAACAGTTTCAATTTAGGTTCTGTCATGTCTGGCTCCAAATAATTTTTTACGATATATTCTAAATCACACTACTTCTATTTTAGCAAAAAAATCCGACTAAGCCTATAGCTTAATCGAATCTCAATCATGATCGTGGTTAATTTTAAGACATTAGTTGATTCAACACTTTTAGTGCATCGTCATAATCCGGTTCATCTGCAACCTCTGGTACGATTTGTGCATATTGTACAGTGCCTGATGCATCAACAATATAAAGAGCACGCGTATCAAAGCCTAGTGCAGGTACATACAGATTCATGGCATAGCCAAATGACTCTTGTTCGTCAGATAGCATCTTCAAGTTGTTAATACCTTCAGCCGCACACCAATCTTTTTGTTCGGCTGGTGTATTGGTTGATATCGTCAAAAATTGAATATTTGGGTACTGGTCAACGGTTTTATTAAAGTGACGTGTTTGTAATGTACAAGTCCCCGTATTTAAATCTGGTACAACAGAAATCAACGTTAATTGACCAATTAAATCAGCGGTTTTAACTTTATTACCACTGTCATCTTCTAACTTAAAATGTGGTAGTGTTTCGCCAACTGCTACTGGTGTTCCTTCTAATTCAACGATTTTACCTTCTACTGTAACGTTCATAGTTGCACCTCCAATGCATACTGTTCAATTACTCGCGCGACACCTGAGCGATTATTCGTATCTGTTTGACAATTAGCCACTGCCTTAATTTTATCAATTGCGTTGCCCATTGCAACACCAATACCAGCTCGTTCAATCATAGAATAATCATTTTCCTGATCGCCGATGGCCATTGTTTCGGAAATATCAATGCCTAACACCTCGACTAACGCTGCTAAAGCATTACCCTTAGAGGCTTTGGCATCAATAAATTCCAAATTATTGGCAGTTGAACGAATAACATTAACATGATTTGCGATTTCTGCTGGAATGGCTGCTTGAACGGCATCCAATTCATCACTCTCAGCATTGGCAATAGCCTTAATGAAGTCGATTTCATTTAGCTGTGCATCTTGGTCAAGTACATATAGTGGTAAATTAACTAAACTATTTTCAAAACTTGCCCAGCGATGAATTGTATGATGTGTTGTATACGCAGCATCTCGTGTTTCAACTTGAACATATGTTGATTGTTCACGCATAAATTGATTAATTTTATGAAATTCTTTGACATCTAACGGCAGGCTAAATAATGTTTTTCGCCCATCTGCTGTTTGAACCATACCGCCATTATAAGTAATCACATACTGGTCCGAACCATAAATGCCAAGTTCATCTAAAATATCTCGAACACCAGGTAAGGGTCTTCCAGTTGTAATCACAATTTTAATACCTTGTGCTAGCGCTGTTTGAATGGCTTGTTTAACATCAGTCGTAATTTGACGGTCATCATTAAGCAATGTGCCATCAATATCAATTGAAATAACTTTTACTGCGGCCATAATTAGTATCCTTATTTTTAGTTAATAAATTACTTCCATTATACGTTACTCACGTGATTTCACAATACTATTTATCAATCAAGCCTGTTCATCATGAACTATCTTGTCAAAAGATTGCATGGCTTGTTGGATGATATCAAAATGCTGACCAACGTCTTGAACTTGATGTGCATCAGATCCATAAACCAGCGTAATGCCCATCTCATGTGCAGCTTTTGCGATATCCAAGCTAGGGTATGGCTCCCCATTGTATGGTTTGCTGATACCAGCCGCATTAAAATCAAGTTGATAATGGCGATTATGCAACATTTCCAAAATATCACGAATAGTGCTATAAATTTTATGATCAAAATCCGGTAAATCAAAATACTTTTGATACTTTCTAATCAGTGTCATATGGCCAATTCTAATATTAATATTTTGGGGTAACCCTGTAATAAATTCTACACTTTGGGCTAACGTTGCATAATAACGTTGGAAAAGTTCTTGTGGATTTGCTAACTCTAGCTTAAAACCTTCGGCTAATAACTCTGGTGAATAATCAATACCATATAATTGACCAGCACGATTTTTCATAAAATGAACGGACAGCACAATTTCATCAATCCAATCACTATTATCACGTAAAAATGCTCGAATTTGTGGTTCATAATCAGCAATATAATCAATTTCAAAGCCTTGCTTGATATTGATTTTTGCTGCATATTTTTTCTTCAAGCGGGTCACTTCAGCCTGATAGTCATTAAGCTCTTCCCAATGCATCGCACTATCATCTATAGGACCAATCGAATTTTTTAAAAAATCAAGAGGCAACGGCGCATGTTCACTCACTGTATACTCATCAAATCCTAAAGCAATTGCACGTTCTATATATTCTTCTAGTGATTGATTCGAGCCATGATGCGACCATTTTGTATGGGTATGGCCATCTTTTTTAGCATAATCATTACCTCTTATGATATTAATAGTTTTATTCTATCGTTTGCACGTATAAAAGCAAACTAAAATATCACATTTTTTCAAAATAAAAAGTTAGCTCTTGGTTTTAACCAAAAACTAACTTTTATAAGTTATCCGAAATCATTTAAGTGTTCGAATGCTTCAAAGTAATAAGATTACTTCAAAGGACTCCATTCCCACTTAGTGAATTCTTCAATATCGCGACCTTCGTTACGAGTAACATCAAAGTGCTTTGCCAAAGTCTTATCCATTTGTTCGATGAACAAATCAGCCTTAGCTTGATCAACAACACCATTTGCTGACAATACCTCAACGGCTTGCTTAGCTTGGTGGAAACGATCTAGTTCTGAGTATACACGCATGTCGTAAGTTGTTGTGATGTCACCATCTTCACGGTAACCGTGTGGGTAAACATCGCCGCGGAACTTACGCTCGAAGAAGAAACTTTCGACTAAGTCTTCGAAACCGTGGAAACCAAAGATAACTGGTGTGTCAGGTTGGAAGAACTTGTCAAATTCAGCATCTGTCAATTCACGTTCGTCGTTCATCTTAGGTGTTGACTTCTTTTGCAAACGAAGTAATTCAACAATGTTCACATAACGGAACTTAACATCTGGGAATGCTTGGTTAACTAACCACAAACCAGCCAAAGTTTCGATAGTTGGTTCTGTACCAGCCGATGCAAATGTAATATCTACATCGCCTTCAGGTGCAGTAGAAGCCCAATCAATGATCTTCAAACCTTCGTTAGCCAATTCTTCAGCTTCTTCAACTGTAAACCATTGTTGACGTGGTTGCTTAGAAGCAACTAACAAGTTAACCTTGTGACGTTCTGAGAAAGCACGTTCTTGAACGGCTAACAATGAGTTTCCATCAGCAGGCAAATATTCACGAACGAAGTTACTCTTCTTTTCAGCCAAGTGTGTCAATAGACCTGGATCTTGGTGAGTATAACCGTTGTGATCTTGTTGGAAAGCAGTTGAAGTTGCAATCAAGTTCAATGATGGGTAATCATGACGCCATGATTGTTCTGATGCATGACGCAACCACTTGAAGTGCTGAGTAATCATTGAATCCACAACGCGCAAGAATGATTCGTATGAAGCGAAGATTCCAACACGACCTGTCAAAGTATAACCTTCAAGCCAACCTTCAGCTTGGTGCTCTGACAACTGTGAATCAATAATACGACCTTCTGGTGAAACAAGTTGGTCATTAGGTTCCTTAACTTCTTCCATCCATTGACGAGGTGTTACCTTGAACAAGCCCCACAAACGGTTTGACATTGTTTCATCAGGACCGAAGAAACGGAAACGTGTTGGGTTCAATTCTGAAACGGCACCCAAGTAGTTAGACAATGTTGCCATGTCCATGTTTTGCTTGTTATCTGCAAATTCCTTACCACGTGTATCATCGTTGATATCGTTAGCAAAGTCCTTCCAGTTAGGCAACTTCAAGTCTGAACGGTCCAAGCCACCATTTGTGATAGGGTTAGCTGACATACGCTTGTCACCCTTAGGTGCAATCGCCTTCAACTCATCCTTCAAAGAACCATCAGCATTGAATAATTCTTCTGGCTTGTATGAATTCATCCATTCTTCAAACTTTGGCAATGTAGAAAGATCACCTTGTTCCAAAGGCAATGGCACTTGGTGCGCACGGAATGAATTTTCGATAGGATTACCATCAGCGTCGTGAGTAGGTCCACCCCAACCCTTTGGCAAACGTGCGATAATTACAGGCCATGCAGCAATTGTACCGTCTTGGTACTTACCATTTTCACGTGCATCCTTTTGGATAGCTTGAATATCTTCAATAGCTTGATCCAAAACCTTAGCAGCAAGTTCGTGGTAAGCTGCGTAATCATGGATATCATCGTTTTCGATGAAGCGAGGTGAGTAACCCAAACCTTCAAAGAACTTTGTAATTTCTTCATCACTCATGCGTGAGAAGATTGTTGGGTTTGAAATCTTAAATCCGTTCAAATCCAAGATAGGCAATACGGCACCATCGTTCTTAGGGTTCAAGAACTTGTTTGAATGCCATGAGGCCATTGATGGACCTGTTTCAGATTCACCATCACCAACAACTGCAAAGGCAATTTGATCAGGATTATCAAATACTGCACCGAAAGCGTGGCTCAATGAATAACCCAATTCACCACCTTCGTGCAATGAACCTGGTGTTTGAGCAGTCATGTGTGAACCAATTCCGCCTGGGAATGAGAAACGCTTGAACAAACGGCTCATACCTTCAACGTCCTGAGTAATTTCAGGATAATCATCAGTATATTCACCATCCAAGTATGCGTTTGTAACCATGACTTGACCACCGTGACCAGGGCCACCGATGTAGAACATGTTAACATCATACTTGTTGATCAAACGGTTTGCATGTGCATACAAGAATGTTTGACCTGAGATTGTACCCCAGTGACCAATAGGCTTAACTTTAACATCTTCAGCCTTAATAGGTGTGTTAGTAACTGAGAACAATGGGTTGCTCTTCAAGAAGATCATCCCAGCTGACAAATAGTTTGTTGCACGCCACCACTTATCAACGAGTTCCAAGTACTCTTTTGAATCGTAATCTACCATGAGATTAGTTACTCCTTTAATCTTTGCGAGAATCGTAAACCACGAATCGATTGCTCCGCTATTTACACTATTAATTATAACGCATTTTAGATAAGTGTTTCAACTTTTTAAATCATTGGTGCGACCCAATCGTTATAATGGCTAAAATTTACTCGCCATCCAAGCTTACAAAAGCGCTATAGTGTAAATACTGGTAATGAAGTCGCATAGTTGTATACTCTAATGGCGTCCCATCATCCATAAAAAAGATTCCCTCCATAATACCCACAGGTTCGGTTGGAGACAACTCTAACAATGTTTGATCTTCGTTGTTACTAGGTTCTGCCATAATCGTCATAAATGATTTAGTAACACTACGCTTTTTTGTGCGTTCAACATACTCATAAACTGATCCTGATACATCTTTTTGCGTTAAACTAGGTAATACACGAATCGGCACATACCCATTTTCAATCATGAAGGGTTTACCTGCTAATCGACGTAATCGCTTAATCCAATAAACAAAGTCATCTTCATTTAGAAACAGTGCCAATTGCTGTTCTTTCGTTGCAGGTAAGACCTGAAAATCTAACACTTCAATCGTAGGTGTTTCGCCATGAATACGAAATGAGTCGGTGACCCCAAGATTAGAGCCATTATATCTAAAAATATCTTGATTTTTCAGATATAATGGATTCACAAAAGTACCACTACCACGTTTCTTAAAAATAACACCCTGCTGTGCTAAGACATTCAGTGCTCTTTTAATTGATGAACGCGAGACATGATACTGTTCAGCTAATGTACGCTCATCCGGTAACTTCATACTGGGAAATTCACCACGATATATTTTTTGTTTTAAGTCGGCTTGCACCTTGATATAAATAGCTTCTAACATAACTGTAATAGTATAGCATACTGGTCAGACCAATTAATAGTCAGCAGTAATTAATTCTAATCGTGGTAAAATATTTATATTATGGCAAAGAAAAAATAAAGAAAACATTACCTGAGCACATTATGGATGCCCATCAGGTTAATTATGAACATCTCGAATTAAATATTTTGGATAAAACTGATGAAGAAATTACACAATTACTTGATCATTTTCAAGTTAAAAAATCAGATATCTACAAAACACTAGCTGCTCACGGTGACAAAACAGGGCCGGTTGTTGCTGTTCTACCAATCACACAACATCTCTCAACTAAAAAATTGGCAAGCGCTTCTCATAATAAAAAAGTCAAAATGATTCCCATGAAAGAATTAGAGAAGACAACTGGTTATATTCACGGTGCCAACAATCCAGTAGGTATTTGGCAAAATAAAAAGTTCCCCATTTATTTTGATATGACCGCACAAAATGCTGACTACATTATTGTCAGTGCTGGTGAACTTGGTCAATCTGATAAAGTAAACCCACAACAAATGGCAACACTCGTGCAAGCCGACTTTGCTGACCTATTAGAGCACAACGATGATTAATATCAACGAATAAAAAAATGAGCTAAATTAATAGCTCATTTTTTATTACCAAACTTTTGGATCTGGCGCTCCAGCAGCCATATCATCACGATATATTGGCGCCATTGGACTAAATTTAAATGTTGGTTTATTAAACATCAATGTTGCAGTGCCTCGAGCACCCGACCGATTTTTTTCAATAATAACTTCAATCGGTCCTGTCTCCTGCTGCTCTTGGTCTCGCGGATCACCTTCATCATCTGATTCGCTATCTCGATAGTAATCTTCACGATACAAGAAAGCCACAATATCTGCATCTTGCTCAATAGAACCCGACTCACGAATATCCGATAATACCGGACGCTTATCTTGACGCGCTTCCACACCTCGACTCAATTGTGATAATGCCAAAATAGGCGTATGTAATTCTTTAGCCAACTTCTTTAAAGAACGTGAAATATCTGACACTTCTTGCTGTCGATTCTCATGATTATTTGATTCAATCAATTGCAAGTAATCAATGACCACCATGCCAACAGGATGCGGATTTTCAATGCGTTGTTCCTTGGTCATTTGATTTAATAAATCTTTTTCTAAGGTACGCAACTTAGCCGTAATCTGGCTCATTTTAATACCTGGTGTATCGTCCATATAAATTTGCATATTTGATAAAGACTGCATAGCTAATGTCAAAGCTTGCCAATCATCATTTGTCATCTGACCAGTAGTCAGATGATTAGAGTCAATAGCACCTTCGGCAGCAACCAAACGATTGACTAATGAAACCGCACCCATTTCCAAACTAAAGATGGCCACAGGTACTTTTTCATTTTTAGCAACATTCTTAGCAAGGTTCAATACAAAAGCTGTCTTTCCCACAGCAGGTCTGGCAGCAACAATGATTAGCTCATCTTCTTTGAAACCATGTGTATAATGATCCAATTCAGGATAACCAGTAGCTAATCCCGTCACATCACTTTCATTATTAGCAGCATTTTCAAGATTTTCGTTGAATTCTTCCAAAACTTTTTTAATTGTTTTGAAATCTTCATCCCCACGGTTATCAGCTATATTATCGATTTGGCGACTTAACTGATCTAAAACCGTATCGCTTGATTCAGAAGCCTCATACGCCGTTGAAATGGTACGGGTCAGGGTCTCGATAATCCGGCGTAAGACAGCTTTTTCACGTACAATATTTGCATAGTGACGCAAATTGGCAGCCGAAGCACTGGCTTCTGATATTTCAGCCAAATAAGCGACTCCCCCAACATTATCTAACTGTTGCATACTGTTAAGTTTGTCTTGAAGGGTTAACATATCGACAGGTCGCTGTTCATCTACCAATAACTGCATGGCTTTAAAAATTTGTTGATGTGCTTGCCGATAAAAATCATCAGGATCTAAAATCGCACTTGCTGCAACCATAGCAGAATCAGAATTGATATCAAAAAAATCGCACCAAGAACCGCTCTTTCAGCATCAATGTCTTGTGGTACTTGCCGATACTCAGCCCCTAATGCAGGATTATCCATGCTTATCCCTCGCTAACATGAACACGTAGGTTAGCCGTAACTTCGTGATGTAACTTAACCGGTACATCAGTATACCCCAATGTTCTGATTGGCATCTTTAAATCCATCTTACGCTTGTCAATCTTAATACTATATTGATCAGATAGCGCCGCAACAATTTGTTTAGTTGATACTGCACCAAATAGGCGACCATCTTTACCTGTTTTTCCAGTTAACTCAACAACCGTTTTTGCATTTTCTAACTTTGATTTTAGTTGCTTTGCCTCATTCAAAACCGCTGCTGCTGTTTTGGCTTCGAATTTTTCTTTACCAGCTTGTGCTGACACATTGGCTGGTGTTGCTGGTAACGCTTTATGATTTTTAATTAAGAAATTATTGGCATAACCATCCGGAACATTCTTGACTTCCCCGCGCTTACCGCGTCCTTTAACGTCTTCTAAAAATATAACTTTCATATCATCCTCCGAATTTATTGTGATTACTCACTATATTGCTGTGAAATAACATCTAATAATTGTGATTTGACTTCCTCAGGTGTTATATCATCTATTTGAGTAGCCGCATTAGACAGATGTCCACCGCCACCCATTGCTTCCATAATTGTTTGAACGTTACGCTCGCCCGTTGATCGTGCTGAAATACCGACACGACCATCATTACGTTTAGTAATAACAAAGGAAGCATCAACACCACTCACTTGCAATAATTCATCTGCTGCTTGAGCGGTAATAATACCAGAATATATGCTATCATCTTCACCTGTTACGATGGCATTATCTTCTAATATTTCAACCATGTTCACAAGATGTGTCCGTGCTTTAAAATCACTAAATTGCTCTTTCATAAATGATTGTATCAAATTATTATCGGCACCGTTGGCACGCAAGTAACTAGCGGCATCAAACGTTCGCGAACCAGTACGCAACGTAAAGTTTTTCGTGTCAATTTGAATGCCACCTAACATTGCTGTGGCTTCTAATTTGGTAATTGGGGCTTCACTTTGATCTTGATACTGCAAAAGCTCAACTACCAACTCGGAAGTGGATGATGCATAGGGTTCAATATATGACAACAGTGGCTTTTCAGATAATCCGTCTTCTGATAAACGATGATGATCAATCACCACAACACGATTACCTAATCGTTTGAGTAATGTTGGTGCACTAGTAATAGATGCGCGCGCATGATCGACTAAGACGATCAGCGTTTGTTCACGTACAAGCTTTAGCGCCCGAGCCTCATCTACAATCGAATCATTAATCTCACTACCAGGTGCGACAATATCATTTGGTTGTTTCCGTAACTCTTTCAATAATAATATGATATCACTGTATACCGTTTTTTCATCTAACACCAAAAATGCCGGCTTGTTTTTAGTTTGCGCCAATCGCCAAACGCCTAACCCTGAACCAACAGCATCTAAGTCTGGTGAAGCATGTCCAACAATCATCACATTATCTGCTTGTTCAACGAGTTCGCCGATTGTTTGACTAATCATGCGCGCACGTACACGCGTTCTTTTTTCCATTGGATTAGTAGCACCACCATAAAAACGTGCTGCTGCTTTGTTGGATTTCACAACAACCTGATCACCACCTCGACCCAAAGCCAGGTCTAAGTTTGTTTGAGCTAACTTAGCTAACTGATTAATATCTCGTTCGCCATAAGCAATCCCCATGGATAACGTTAGTGGAGAATTTTGTTGAGCCGTTGTTTCTCGAATTACCTTTAAGACACTGAATTTATCATCCTCAACCACTTGCAATGCTTTTTGATAACCAAACATCATATAATGTACAGAATTAAGACGGCGCAAATAAATATCGTTCGCCAATGCCCAATCTGATAAAGCGCGTGTCACGTATGTTCTAAGTCCGGAAGCCTCTGACTCGCTCATACCGTCAGTAACTTCTTCATAGTTATCCACAGAAATCAACCCACTAAATATCTGGTGATCTTTATACTCTTCTGCTATTGCTGCATATTCACTAATATCAGTTAGATAAGCAACTCTCAAATTATGTTGTACATATACTAAGAACTGCTTATCTTGCCAAGTAATCGTATTCGTCTTCTTTGAATCAGAATAACTATCAATACTATTGGCTAATTGTTCGTCGACTTCTTTTAACGTTGAGCCTAAAATATCTCGTTCGCCAAAATACATTTGCATATAGGGATTAATCCAATCGATTTTACCTGCATCATTTAAAAGAATAATACCAATTGGCATGCGAATTAATGCTTCTTGTTCACTACGCAAAATACGATATCCAAGGCCTGATAAATAAGCTTGCGTATTTTCATTTACCTCTCTAAGCGCTCGCGTGCTATAAAAAAGACTTATCACAACAATGACAAACCACAGTAAACCAAATATCCAATTATAAAGTGTTGCAAAAATAACGCTGAGTACGCTGACTGCCAGGAGCAGAAATGCAACTGCTCCTAATTTAGAATTCTGGAAAAATATTGGTAGATTTTTAAAATCAAAAAATTTCTTCAAAGTAATCAACCTCTAACTTTTGGGCAATTTCAAACGACGTTTCGTAATTTACTATCTTTCCTATTTTAACACATTTACAAAATAACCAAGGCTACCATAAACTCAAGCTATTCATAGTGGTAAAAAAAGTGGTATTAACATGTATGTTAATACCACTTTTTGACTGATTAAGTTAAATTAATATTAGTCTTCAGTAACGAATGGTAGCAAGCCCATGATACGAGCACGCTTAACAGCAGTTGTTACTTTACGTTGATTTTTAGCTGATGTTCCAGTCACACGACGTGGCAAAATCTTACCGCGTTCTGAGATGAAGCGTTCCAACAATTCAACATTTTTGTAATCGATATACTCAATGTGATTAGCTGCAATAAAATCAACCTTACGGCGACGACGTGGGCCACCTTGAGGACGGCGTGGGCGTGATGGACGCTCACTGTTTTGTGTCTTTCTTTCTTCTGACATGACAAGACTCCTTTCATTTGTTTGTTATATTCAAAATTTAAAATGGTAAATCATCGTCTGAAATATCAATTTCGTTACCACCGGCCGCAAATGGGTTCGGGGCATCATTATTTTGTGATGATGTTTGATTCTGTTTATTAGAATTATCATTTGCATTAGCAAATGGATCAACACCACTAAAATTATTGTTATTACCAAATGCATTGTTGTCTGAAAAGCCACTATTATTATTATTAGATGAACCGCCACCAGTAGCGCGACGTTTCTCACTTTCAGCACGTGACTCTAGAAGTGAAAAATTATCAACTACAACTTCAGTAACGTAAACACGTTGACCTTGGTTATTTTCGTAATTTCTCGTTTGCAAACGACCTTCAACAGCCACAAGTGACCCCTTGCCAGTAAAGTTTGCAAAATTCTCTGCTGATTTACGCCAAATAACAGCATTAATAAAATCAGCTTCACGTTCACCACTCGCATTGGTAAATTGGCGGTTAACCGCCAACGAGAATGATCCTACTGCCACACCCGACTGGGTGTAACGTAATTCCACATCACGGGTCAATCGCCCAACTAATACAACTCGATTAATCATTAAAAAGCTCCTTTCCCAGTGGAAAATGAATTATTCAGCGTCGCGCTTAACAACCATGTGACGTAAGATATCTTGTGAAATCTTTGCCAAACGGTCAAATTCGTTGATTGCGTCATCGTTGTCCGCGTTGAAGTTGATAACGTGATAAGTACCTTCACGATAACCATCAATTTCATAAGCGAAACGACGTGTTGCCCAATCAGCTGATTTAGTGATCGTTGCACCGTCAGTAGTCAAGATACCATCAAAACGCTCAACAAGCGCCTTTTTAGCATCCGCTTCCAAATCAGGGCGAACGATATAAGTCAATTCGTATGATGTAGCCATGTTTATTTCCTCCTTTTGGTCTCTGGCAGCCTTGGCTGCAAGGAGTGAGCACACTCTTGTGCATTCACAATTTACTATTATACTACACTCACACAAGAAATTTCAAGCGCATATTGCATCTATTTCCAGCTGGTATTATATAGTACGTAATACACTTGACATTATGACACGTCCTCATATTTTAGATAAAAAATAAATTATATTTCTTCGAATTTCACAGGCAAAAAGCATGCAAAAATCTGCATGCTTTTCGTCCAACGAATACATTATTTATTTGTTTTTTCTCGTCGTCGATATGATTTAATCTCTCGCCATATTGCCCATGTTAATTGAAACAATGTTAAAAACAGCGAAAATTTAGACCACCAACTGTAACGATTATTTTTTGCTTTTTCTTCATTAATTAGTCCGCTTTCTTATAATCAGCCACTTTAGGATTAGCCTCATTTTTATTACTTTCAGTGTTTTTATCTGCCTCAGGTTGCTTGACATCTGTTGTCTTTTGCTTCTTATTATCGGCTTCTTGATATTCTTTTTGCTTATCTGTCATAAATCATTTCTCCTTTGATTATACTAATCCACCCGTCACGTTGAGTGATTCTCCAGTAACATAACTTGCGTCATCTGATGCTAAATAAACATAAGCACTCGCTAATTCAGCTGGTTGACCCGCTCTACCAAGGGGTGTGCGTTGACCAAAATGCGGTAAGTTCTCTTGCAGTTGTCCACCTGCTACCTGCAGCGGTGTCCAAATTGGGCCTGGAGCCACACTATTCACACGAATACCTTGACTAGCTAACTGCTTGGCCAAACTAATTGTTGTATTTCGAATAGCCGCTTTCGTCCCAGCATAATCAACCAAAAATTCAGACGGTTGTACAGCTTGTATTGAATTAGTTGTAATGATGCTGGCCCCTGCTGCTAGATGTGGCACTGCAGCTTTGACAAGCCATATTAAACTGAAAACATTCGTCGTGTACGTGTCGACTAATTGTTGCGTTGACAACTGCACCACATCTTCTTGGGCCTGCTGCTTACCAGCTACAAGCGCCATGATATCCAAGCCACCGAGTTCATTAATCGTACGCGTTATTAAATTTTGATTAAAGGCTTCCGACTTTAAATCACCCGGAATCAAAATAACTGTGCCACCAATAGCTTCAATAATCCGGCGCACGTCTTGTGCATCTTCTTCCTCATCTGGTAAATAATTTAGAACAATATCTGCACCCTCTTTGGCATAAGCAATCGCCACCGCACGTCCTATACCCGAGTCCCCACCGGTAACCAATGCTTTCTTGTGTAATAAACGTTGGGCGCCTTGATACGTCGTGGCACCATCATCAGGTACTGGCATCATCTTTTTTGTAAACCCGGCTCAGGCTGTGATTGCTTTTCAAAATCCCCTGAAAAATATTTTTGATCTGTCATGAAAGCCTCCTTCCGTTATTACCACTAAATGCAACATGCAATCCCCAAACTGTTCAATAGTCCAGAAAGGAAGTTGCTTTACGTAAACCCTAACAAACGTATCAGAAGCATTGCAAATCATCTGTTTATAACAGCCACAATCGTTATATTTTTTCTTGTGTAAACGCCTTCAAATCAATCTCCTCACTTTCGTCTCATCTTTCTTTAACATTTATGAACTCACCATTAGATATTATTTTGTATAAATATTCATAACATAAATTTACGCATTTTTATACAATTTGTATGCGCCACATCTTTCCCAATAAAAAAGCAGCCCTGCGGCTGCTTTTTTATCAAGCTAATCGATACACATAATAATATGGATAATTTGCACGTTTAACAAAATCATTATAACTCAACTCCTGAACGGCAGTATTTTTCTGACCACCTGTATAATAACATGTTGAAATAAATGCTGGATTATCATCGTCAGAAGAACTGATTAAGCCAACATGACCACCGGCACCTAAACTGTAGCCTTTTTGACCCCAAATGACAACATCCCCATAGTTTGAATGCCATCCATTTTGATCATTATCAACTACCAATTTGAACCCATTGGCTAATAAATAACGATGTAGACCTTCCGTACTATAAAGATAATCTGGTTGTGTTGCACCTGCTTCATACAATGCTTCGGTTACGGAACCAGAACAGTCAGCAGTCCCATCAGTGCCATTCCGAGAGCCATACATGCTGTATGTTAACTTATTCTTATTCGCCTCAAACCACTCAACAGTTTTTACAATATCTACCTTGTGCGCTTGATTAGGTGCATAGATTAATGCACCTGTTATTTTGTTACTCTGATACCATACATTAGCAATGACTTGTTGGCCATACTGCATTTGACCATCTGTTGCATAATAAACGGTCTTATGCTGTTCAGGAATATATTGAATGCCCGTTTGCATGGCACCTGTTTGTTTTTGGAACAAATACCAGTGACGATTAATCCGTTGTTGACCGTATTGCATTCGACCATCGGTTGCATAATAAACGGTCTTCTGTTGATTGGTTATATTTTGAAATCCTGTTTTCATTGCACCCGTTTGTGCATTAAACAAGTACCAATTTTTTGAATACGCTGTTGACCGTACTGCATCTGTCCATTGCTAGCATAATAAACTGTCTTCTGTTGCTCTGGTATGATTTGAAAACCAGTTTTCATGGCACCAGTTCGTTTATCAAATAAATACCACTTAGATTGAATGCGCTGTTGACCATATTGCATTTGACCATCTGTCGCATAATAAACGGTTTTCTTTTGTTCTGGAATATTTTGAAATCCCACTTGCATGGCGCCATCTGTCGCGTTGAATAAATACCAATTCTGATTTATTTTCTGTTGGCCGTACGTTACTTGCCCTTGATCATTGTAATAATATGTTTTATTTTGGTTCGTAACGAAACCACGATTTTGTACTGGCTGCTGTTGAACAGCGCGCTGCGCTGCGCTTGTAGCTACTGAACGTTCTATATGTACACTTGTTTCTTGTACTGATTTTACATCTATCGACGTTGTTGTTGTCTGATTATCACTAACATTATTTTGTGCTTTTGTGTCTTGTGCTTTTGTGTCACTCGCACCTATTTGTACTACTTTTTCATCATGCGCTGATTGTTCAATGTTAGTAGTATCCTGCTTATCGACTGTTACCGCAACGTTCTGATCGTTTTTAGTAGCCATCTTAACATCACTACTAGTTTGCTGATTATCGACTGTTGACACACTATCCGCTGTGGATACACTATCTGTTGTGTTTTGTTGCGCTACTACTGGTGTCGTTTGCTTACTGTCGTCATGATGCATTGTCGTCTCATCAGGCTGTTTATCTGAAATACCAACTGTCATTGTTTGGGTGTCATGATTAACATCATCTGCAAATGCAGGATGAACGATCGCACTAGCTCCCAATGCTGCGATAGTCGCTGCACCAACACACCAACTTTTACCATTTTTAAATAATTTAAATCTCCGCTTAGCTTCCATCACGTTTCTCTCATCTCCATTTAAATTTAAATTCCTTGGTAACACACAATAATCAGTATAACAATATCTTTGTGTATCACTCAACATGTGGTAACTTATCTGCAAATAAGTATCTTTTCTTACCATATAAAAAAGCGATACTATCCTTTAAGATAGGCATCACTTTTAACCTTAATGGCATTCATATATCATTTATTTTGCCATTCTTCACGTGTAATACGTAAAAAATGTTCATCTTTATAAAGCTTTAATAACGGTACATATTTATCGACAACCGTCAGTTGATAGCTTAAACCACACTTTTCCTGAACCCGTCTTGACTGCTGATTACCTTCATAATAGCCAGCCCAAATTTCAGCTAACTCGAGTTGATTAAAACCGTAAAGTAACAGTCGATTAATAGCCTCTGGCATTAAACCTTGACCCCAGAATGGCACACCAATCCAATAACCAATTTCTGCGCTTTTATCAGTCATAAAAGTTGGATAATCTATACTGTGAGTAAATTTCAATCCCGCACTACCAATAATCATATTCGGTGTTTCTTTAAAAGCCATTGCAAATGTTCCAGTGGTCATCAACACATTTTCAATCACACTTTTACTTTCTTGAACACTGTGATGAGCAGGCCAACCAGCTGCAGGACCTACGCGACTATCTTTAGCATACTGGTAAAGTTGTGGCGCATCATCTAGGCGCCAAGGTCTCAATATTAAACGGTTTGTTTCTAAAATTGTCATGTCAATGCCCTACCTAATACTAAGGATTTACTAAATTCTGAAATTCACTTTTTAAATCAACGTTCGCTGTTTCTTTAAAGTGAATGAGATTATCCGGCATACCTTGATTTTGTTGTGTTACCAAGACTACGGGACGTCCTTCATGAATAGTGAAGAAATACAAATGAGCATTCATCGCAACATTTTTATCTGCCGAATCAGAATAAATCGCAACAATATTATAATCATAATGACCACTACCATCCTGACTCAATCCCATATTCACCTGGTGATCATCAACAGCAAAATTATTTTTAGCCAAATCTCGTGGATAACTAACGCCATAATAATTCATTTCGCCAGCGCCGTTTTCAGGATAATAACGTTTGTAACTTTGCGCCATAGTGACACCCCAGGATGCAATGAAATTATCCAGTTGAGTCAGCTTGGTCGTACTCCATAGTTTAGTTGACTGCATTTTGTCATCACTTGACTGTGATTGGCGACTATCTACATGACTAGTCGAACGACTGCTCATTGCTGCTGAAGACTGTGTATTCTGATTAGAGGTTATCGCAGCCTTTAATGTCGTCTGATTTCCACTGTTTTTCGTCTTTGTCGTTTGATTCTTTAGGCGATTAATCGTTTGGTGTTCTAGTGTATAAACCATGCCAATTAACAAAATAATCACCATGACTGCAATTAACCATTTGACATATGCACGCTTCATACGCTCTCCTCATTCACAACAATTCTATTATACTTTTTCTATTTATGGTGTCTGATGACACTACTTTTATCAGGTAACGTGGCTGTTAATGATAATGTTTCACGTGAAACATTATCAATTAGTCGTCACTAGCCAGGATATGCTTTATAATATAGGTAAATTGTAAACTATCTACGGTCAAATTAACACCTTAAACGCTTTCAAAACAATTGTTTTCATACAATATTCACTATACGTTCAGATCTGAACAAAAAATACAAAAAGGAGAAGATATATCATGACAACAACTTTTTCGGAACAATTTAAAAAATAAGACGACATCAAGATCTTTCACAGGAAGAAATTGCAAATAAATTGTTCATATCTCGTGAAACAATCAGTCAATGGGAAAATGATGAGGCAACCCCAAATTTAAGTCAATTGGTACAATTATCCCGGCTATTTGATGTTTCATTAGATGAACTTGTATTAAATGATTCGTCTCATCACAGACATAATGAGCACCCCACCAATTTTTGGCAGTTTGCTGAAAGCTATTGGTGGCTCATATTCCCCATCGGTGGTTTCCTATCGTGGTTTATTCCACATATCATCGAGGTAATCAAGCAGTAAATTTCAAATATATTAGAGGTTATCATGACAACAGATCAAAACAACTATCTCATTCACGGTTACTCAGCAACGCCTACAGCCAACTGGTTTCCCTGGTTAAAAACACAGCTCAACATACATTTGAATCAAGAATTAAATATTCTGACAATGCCCGACACCAACCATCCTAATTTAGAAGCATGGCTCGGTGCTTGTGAACGTGATATTGATAGTTCTGATGGCATAACATTGATTGGGCACAGTCTTGGTTGCATTACAGCACTTCGTTTTCTAGAAAAACAAACCATCAAGAATGTCAATTTAATTTTGGTTTCTGGCTTTGATGACAAAATTGAAACTTTGCCTGAATTAGATGGATTTACACAACAGCCGCTCGATATACAGCAACTATTGCCCAAAATCAATCAAATCACTGTTATATCTGCGCGGGATGATGATATCGTACCTTATCGACATACTGAAAAATTAGCACGTGATCTGGATGCTCCATTTATTTTGATGCCACATGGTCAACATTTTATTGATCGCGATGGTACGACAAAGCTTCCCGTTGTCTATGATGTATTCGCTACATTCCGAAAAAATTAATAACAGTTTTATAAAAAAATCTAGAAGATATCTTCTAGACTTTTTGTGTGCAGACCATTTATCTCTGAAATTTAGCCACCTAGCTGATTGCCATATCTATCATAATAATAATATTATATGATAAAAATTAATCAAATAAGGAGCAACCAAATGAAAGTCCAATATCAAACAATGGCTGAGCTAGCACGTGATACGCTACTCATTGGTGCCAAAGAAAAAACCCTCAGGTCATGTCGATTATTCAAAATATTGAGTTTCACCATTTTTCAGTACGTGGTAAATTTTTGGATAAACATTATATGATACCAAGCGCGCATTGTATACAATTCTTTTCCAAAGACAAAAAATTTATGTCCGCACAACAGAATCAGAATTCATAACAGCTTACCGCTTATACGAACTAGAACAGAAATTACCAACTAATTTTTTAAGAATATCTCATACTGAAATCATTAATATAGATTTTATCGATCATTTTAGTTTAAGTAAAAATGGTCTTGTACGAATTACTTTTAGTGACAAACAACAAACCTATTCATCTCGACGCTATTTAAAGAAAATTAAGGAAATATTACTATGATTAAAAAAATAATTCAGCATACTTGCTTTGGTATATTTAGTGGTACATTCATTGGCTTATGTTTTTCTTTGTTCTTTTCCTATTTTTACCAGTCCACAACGCTGCTTCCAGCGCCACCTAGATTTATGCATCACTTTGCCTCATCTTTAAATGCCTTTGCCATTTCTATTATATTATGGTCACTAATTGGTATTGTGTTTTCTGTTAGCAGCCTTATTTTTCAGAGACTGACTGGAGTATCACTAAAATGACCATCACCCATTTTATTATTTGCTATAGTTTATTCCTACCGCTGGCTATTTTAAGTGGCTGGTTTCCAATTAATTTACCCAGCTTTATTTCCTTTACTGTGATTTACATCATCATCTATTGTTTGATATGGACAGTATTTATGTATTCTGCAAAAAAGAAATACAACATCTTAATGCTGCTATTAAAAGTTAAATCATAACAATTAAAAAGTGCTACTATCTTGTGAGATCGTAGCATTTTTTGGACAGCAACTGGAAATATATCGTTGTGGGAGAAGAGATATTTATGAGTAAGAGTTAAGAAATGTATGCTTGTTGTCCATGCATTAAGTATGTCCTTACTCGATTAAGTACACTTTAAATAGACGTTAATCTAACATTAAAAGTCCTCTTTTCTACCACACATTCATCGTTAATTTATCTTTAAATTGTTGAAATACTCGATTTCTAAGTAGAATAAAACTCAAAATAATTTGGAACAACAAACTCACAATCATTTTAATTATTCTCACACTTAGCAATGCACTGTAATCAAGATGATAAATAGCCGCAATCAGCCAAGTATTTAAAATAAAGCTAATCCCCACCATAACAACAACGTTAACTAAAATGATGCGTATCCACGTTGGCTTGTCCAATAACCCATAAGTTGCACCCGCCAAAAGTGCTGGTATTAAGAACCAAAAAGAGAATGTTCCATTACCTAACAAAGTAAACGTTAAAACATTAGCCAATCCTGCCACAACTAATGTTGCACGGCTACCATATAAAAAACCTGAGATAATCAATGCAATAAATCCCAAGTTCACCTTGGCAAATTCAGGGCCAAAACTCAACTTGCCTAATATAATATTCAAAGCAATAAGAACCGAAAGAATTGTAATTTTACGGACATTATTCATTTTTATTTTCTCAATTTCTTTTATTATTCATTATCGTTTTTTCAATAATGCCAATTGGCGATTAATGTATTTCTCATCTGCCTGATGTAAGTAACAAAAGAGACTCAATCCCTCAATCGTTAAAATGCAATAGTCAGCTAAGTCTTCAATCTGTTGATCATGCATTTTTTCTTGATCAACCCCCAGCATCAACAAGCCTAATACTGTTCGACGTGTATCGGCTAAGCTTTTTGTTAAAAATTCTTGCGAACTCGCTGACTTTTCAAAGGCATAATATTCATATCCTGACATTAATAATGATTTTGAAATATTTAATAGCCGCTGCTTTTGAATTGTTAAGTACTGATCTAAGACTTGTAAAAAGTCTTGTTTATCAATGATAGCAGCTCGAATTGGGTCAAATCGATGCTGATCTTTTTCAATTAAGATCGTTTGCATTATTTCTTCTACAGATGAAAAATATAAATACAAACCACCTCTACTAATTCCAGCTGCAGATGCGACATCCAACATCGAAGTATTTGAATATCCCTTTTTTAATAAAATTTGTCTAGCTGCTTTTAAAATATGTTGTCGCTTTTTTTGATGTACTTTTTCATCTACAGTTCTACTCATCACGCTTTAATCCTAATCCACATTATAAAATGACAGATGTGTCATTTTATAAAATAATAGCATGCCCTACACTTTTGGTCAACTATCAAATCAAACAAGGTTAACACCATAACTTAATTCCTTACCCAATAGAAAATAAAAAGCCAGACCGTATTATTGACAATTCGGTCTAGCTCAACTTTCATATTATGCCGTTCACTATAGGTAATCTTTTCACTATGGGTAATAGTATCAAAACCACAATAACACCCATAACATTTTGTGCAATATTACCAGGAATTGAGGCTACTCCAGCAGCCCAATTGTAAAGCACCGCCCCAGCCAATACATAACCAACAATCATCACAAGTGCACCAATCAGAAGTGCGATAGCTTGTTGCCAATAGCCTTTTTTAGCACCAATTAAGCCTACAAGCCATCCCTCCAATCCGTGAATAACCAATGAGAAAATCATCCATTGCGGGTATCCGGCGAGTAAATCAAGTAACAACCCGCTGGCACCGCCGACAATCAGGCCACTGCGGGCACCACCACCCAAAGCAGCTAAAAAGATACCTGCTTCAACCAAATTAACAAAGCCATTCGTAGCAGGTACTGGAATTTTAACAATATATGATAATGCAATATTAAAGGCGATTAACAGTGATAACGTCGTCATTTTCTTGATTCGTTGATTGTTCATTACTTACTCCTTGCCACACATGGCCGACATATTGATTAATTTTAACAGCGTGATATATTGCCCGATGCGTCAATTGCTTAGCATCCGCTACTGCAGTTATAATATCTTTTCCAGATACTAGACCTGCTAATATTGCGGCCGAGAAAGTACACCCTGCCCCATGGTTAGCTTGACCAGCTATGCGTTTCATTTCAAATACATAAAAGTGATGGCCATCATAAAGCAAATCTAACGCCGTGTCACCTTGCCAACGGCTGCCAGTTTTAATAATAATATACTGTGGCCCTTGGTCAAATAATTTCTGAGCAGCTACTTGCATTTCTGTAATGGTATTAATCGATGACATCCCCGTTAAAAGAGCTGCTTCTAAAATATTTGGCGTTATCACCTGTACTTTGGGTAGCAATGCCTCCCGATAGGTATTCAAGGCAATATTATCATGATCTGAAACAGCCAATTTGGTCATTAATACAGGATCAAGTAGGATATACTTTGTCTGTACTTGATCTAGATATTTCACCAAATCCCAAAAATTATCTTGATTTGCTATCATGCCAACTTTAATTCCAGATAATGCAATACCATTCAAAGTATCCAGTTGCGCTTTAAAAATAGTATTTTCTATTGCGTAACGTGTCACGTGCCAGTCCTGTGGTGTCATTGTCACAATATTTTCAATTACAGATAAACCAAACAGCCCGCACTGTTGAAATGTTCGAATATCTGCTTCAATGCCACCGCCACCGCTAGTATCCGATCCTCCAATAGATGTCACCTTATTGACCATAATTAGCCTCCTTACAGTACATTCTCATATAATGTTATGCCTATCTAATGTTGAGCACCCCTTGATTTTACGGCATATTTTATCCTAATTTAATATAAGTAAACTATAATTAAATTGAATTATTGCAAGATAACAATAGAGGATTTAAAAATGATTATAACCCATGATATACAAAATTTGGACATAAATGCTGACGAACTAGCAGAAAGAATTGAAAATATTTTTACTGCTAACAATCAACTGATTATTAACTTTGATGCCCTGCCAGAGGCGCTTGAAAAGCAATCTGGTGCCTATATGAAATCATTTAACAAAGTGAGTCAAAGTAAGATTGTCTTAGAATTAGTGAGTGCAACGCTATTTATCAGAATATTAGGTAATCGTATGGTTGAGGTCACATTAGACGATCACATTTTCTTAGTGGCCATTAACGACACCCATGAACCCTATTTTGAAGCTAAACTGGCAATTAAACTCGTAAAGTTAATGAATCAGCAATTAAAATAACGCGTTATTTCATCAGAAATATCCAAAAATTAAATTGACTTCTTTCGATTATTTCATTTATAATGCTAATTATAGTAAGAGGTTAATGATGTCCATTCAATTTACATCAACTGAACAAATTTTACCTAGCGTCGTCGTCAGTGTCTATTGACGACGGGCGTCGTTTTGTTTTGCCCGTCAATTCTATTTTTGATGGGCAGCTAATAATGGGTAAGTGAAGCACTATTAACTTAAACCTGATCAGCTGTTCTACAGTTCATCAGGTTTTTTATTTGCTAATAACATCTTGAGGAGACTGTTCATGACACACAAAAATGAACGCCAAAAAATATTGCTCGTTGCATCCCTAATTTTCGGTATGTTCTTTGGCGCAGGGAATTTAATCTTTCCCATCCAACTTGGGCAACTTGCTGGAAGTAATTGGTTACCGGCTACATTAGGATTCTTAATTACCGGAACATTAGTGCCATTTTTAGCTATGTTGGCAATCGGTGTAACCAGTAGTAAGGGCATTTATGACATCGCCAAACCCGTTGCCCCATGGTTTGCAACTGCCTTTCTAATTCTCGTACACTTAACATTGGGGCCGTTCTTTGCAACCCCACGTACAGCTGCTACTGCCTATTCCATGGGTATTTCACAATTAATTGGTACGCAATACCAGAGTTTAGGCATGTTTGTCTTCTCATTATGTTTCTTCGTTTTAGCTTATCTTGCAACGGTTCATCGCACAAATCTTACACATTGGATTGGCAAATATTTAAATCCAATATTTCTAATTTTAATTGGTACGGTACTTGTGATTACCTTTACTTTACCAATGGGTAACTTAAATCAGCCAGTACAGGCTGCCTACAAAAACGCTGCATTCTTTCAAGGTTTTCTTGATGGCTATAATACAATGGATGGTTTAGGTTTACTTGCCTTTGCCGTCACCATCGTCTATGCCGTTAAAGGATTAGGCTTTGCTGATCATCATTTACCTAAAACACTAGCCAAAGCAGGATTAATTAGTATTATCGCCGAAGCTATTCTATATACAGGACTCGTACTAATGGGCGTTATGAGCTTAGGTCAACTCGCAATTTATCCCAATGGCGGTGAAACTTTTGCGGCAATTATCACACATTATACTGGTAGCTTCGGTAATATTTTAACAAGTATTGTCATTACATTAGCCGTATTCACTACGGCAATGGGCATCATTTCATCATTTGCACAAGATTTACATCGGGTACTCCCGAAAGTTAGCTATGTTAACTGGTTACGCGTGACATCAATTGGCTCCTTTATCACTGCTAATGCTGGACTCACCAACATTGTGTCCTGGGCCGTCCCCGTCCTTATGTTCTTATATCCATTAGTCCTAACCTTAATCTTATTATCTCTAACTGCTAAATATTTTAACCACTCTGCACTTGTTTATAGAATAACCATTGCTGCAGTAATTCTGCCCGCTATCATGGATGCTCTAACGCACCTTCCCTTAACGCAATCTTCTAGCATGACGCAGTTAACAACCACATACTATGCAATATTCCCTCTAGCCAATCACGGGCTTGGCTGGGTAGTCCCATGTCTGATTGGTTTCGTTCTAGCTATTATGATTCAAAAATTAACCAATCCTATAGTAACCAAAGATGGGTCGATTACTGGATAACCAAAAATAATACAAATAAAAGCAGCCTCCGATAGTTCAGAGGCTGCTTTTTTATACAAATTAAAACAAATAGTTCATAATGTATAAATATTCTAAAATATAAGTATATGAATATTTATACGATGGTGTATTCAGATTTTAATTAAAAGTAATATGCGCTGATTGTCGCATATTTTCTAATATTTCAACTGCCTTATCGGTGAAATGCATTTGCCGCCACATTTTCTGACTCTGATTATCTTGAACCATATTGATAAAATAATCCAATTCCGGCATCATCGTATTGGCCATTTTTGGGTAAGAGGTGCTTTGCTGATTTTGATCATCAGTTATCACTTTAATATGTTCCAAATGTGTCGGATGTTCAAGAATCACTGTCCCATGGTCACCATAAATTTCACTCTTTAATTCACTATATGTATGATTCCCAACAGAAAAATTAATCTGATAGTCATCATAAATGAGTGTCCCGACACCAAAATAATCCGCGCCATCAGGATGATCTACAATACTTGCTTTGTAATGATAATCTAATGGTTCCCCAAACCAGCGCAAGGCATTATGCACCAAATACACGCCTAAATCATACAGGACACCTCTGGCTGCACGCCGCGGATAAAACACTTGGTAATGGCTCCTGCTTAGCAAACTGAATTTTATTTTCATCATATGCTAAATAATTTAAATTAGCACCAATAATGTGACCAATTCCTGGTAATGCCTTTTCAACAGCATGAAATGCAGTAAAGAAAGTTTGCTTCACGGCTTCCATAAAGTATAATTGTGGGTGCTCACGTAGATAATCTTGGATTTGTTGTAATTCTTGTGATGAAATAACTGCTGGTTTTTCAACCAACACATGTTTGTTGGCTTTTAAAGCCATCATAATTTGATCAAAATGAACATGGTTAGGCGAGGCAATATAGACAACATTCATTGATGGATGGTTCAAAAAGCTTTCCAATTGATCATATACCGTAAAATCTATGCCAATATCCGCTTTAAACGCCTGCCCTGATTGCTGACGCCTTGAAAAAACAGCCACTGTTTGTGCATGATGATGTGTTTGCGTGGCGGATATAAATTTCTTTGATATCCAATTTGTACCAATAACGCCAAAATTCAACATAGTGTTTCCTCCAAAGTAGCATACACTGACGACAATACATTTAATTTCACTTTATAAAAATAACTATAAAAGAGCAACCAAATAGGCTGCTCTTTTATAATTTAATCCGCTGTAATTACTGTATAATTCGCATGTTGTAATGCTGCTACGGCATTATGATAATTTTCTTCTTTTACTAGCACATAATCTGTATTATAAGTTGAAATGGCAAATATACTAATTGATTCGTCCGCTAATAATGATGATATTTTAGCTAAAATACCTACCAAACTAAAATCTAATACACCACTGATCTTGAAAGCGCGCCATCCATCTTCACGATTAACAGTCTGTTCAGGTACTGCCGTTGTTGGCGCAACAACAGACAATTCGTCTTGTGTTAAACCAAGGTACAAAGGTCTAACTGACAAATCGATGTCCTTAACGTCATGAATTTGAAAAACAGATAACGGCTCAGCCAATACAACAAGTTCCATAATTTCCTCCTAATATAAAAAGCCCGAGACATACTCCAATTAAGAAATATCTCCCAGGCTTTTATCCTTCCGTGGCTACAATACAATCATATTGTAGGCTTTCTCTTGGACCAGACCTATGAATAGCGGAACCCTAGAAAGCTAGTAAAGCAATTGTACCTAATAATATTAAGGTGGTCAATATTTTACCATGAAATCACACATTTATAATTGAATGCCATTTTTAAATAATTTCTTATACAATTCAAGTTCATCTTGCCCTTTTTTACTCGTTAAAAATTTAATATAACGTTTGTCATGGTTTTCACGCAATAAATTTTTTGTTCGAGTGTCCGAATTAACTGACGCCCAATTCCCTCATAACCTGTATAGAACTTAATATTATTTTTCTGTGCCAAATACGTTTCAATGAGCGGTTGGATAAATGGATAATGTGTACAGCCCAAAACAACAGCGCTAAACGACCTATTTTGAATATCCTTAAATAAATCAATCAGTAATGCTTTAATATCGGTTAATCGCTTATCACCTTGCTCAATCAAATCTGCTAATCCAGGGCAGGGTAATACTGTAATATGATGATTCTCTTGATATTGGTCCAGTTGCGTTTGGAACTTTGGTAGGCTTAGTGTCAAGGCTGTTCCTAAAACTAAAATATCCTGATGACCATCATCAACCGCTTCTTTTAATGCTGGTTCAATCCCAATAATTGGTACATTCGGATAATGGTCAACTAACCATGGTTTGGCAGAACTTGTCGCAGTATTACAAGCAATAACAATTGCTTTCACGTTTTGCGCCAAAAGCGTGTCCACAACTTTTTGTGATAGATCAACCACCTGTCCTGCTGTTTTACTGCCATATGGTGCATGTAATGAATCCCCAAAGAATATAAAATCTTCATTAGGAAGCATTTGTGTCAGTACCCTTAATGTACTAATACCACCCACACCTGAATCAAAAACCCCAATTGGTTGTTTAGATAACATCTGATTTCCCCCGTTCATTATATTATGACGCTACTTGAGATAAATAATCTAATATCTGAAATAATATTTTTTGTTTATTGCCGATGGCGTCGTCGCTAATATGTCTGCGACACTTTGTTCTAATTTTGAGTTTTCAACAAATGCAGCATCATTTTTAATGATGTTCTGCAGTGTTTCTAATGTCGTCTCCAAGTGGAACTGTAAGCCAATAGCATTCTTCAACATGAATCCTTGGTTTTCCCACAAATCACTGGTAAAAAGCCGTTGAGCACCCTCAGGCAACGTGAAACCTTCACCATGCCAATGCAAAGCAGTACAATGAACAGCTTCAGAAAACAATGGCTGTATCGCTGCTGAACTAGTGACACTTGCCCAACCCACTTCCTTGGGTGTTGCTACAATGCGGCCACCATAAGCTTTTGCTAATTGTTGAGCACCCAAGCAAATACCCAGCATTGGTTTATTTTGATCCACTACTTCTTTAATCAAGCGGCGTTCTTCAAATAACCATGATATATCATCATCTGCGCTCATCGGTCCACCTAAAACAATTAGCAAATCAAAGTCCTGAATCCTAGGTAACTTTTGCTGTTTAAAAATCTCAATTATATTAACATCATGCTGATGAAATTGCGCCCACTCCGCTATTAAACCTGGTTTTTCAAATGCGACATGCTGAATAATACTTATTTTCATTTTTTTAATTAACTCCCTATAGGTATTTTACAGCTTACGGCGTTAAATTGTACTCAATCATAATGGTACCTAATGTTGCGTTTGGATATATTGAACTTGATTGTTAAAAATTAGTAATTGTGTTCTGGCCAACGTAATGCGTTTTTCTGAGTAATGTTTCACGTGAAACATTATGCGCGCCGTTTTAAAAATTTTTCAACGATACGTTCCACCGGTAAGCTAATCAAAATAATTGTTGAGAGAATGAGGCACACACCAATCATTTGAACAGGTAATAATTGCACACCCAGCAAAGTAACAGAAATCAACGTAGCCGTGAGCGGCTCAATAATTCCTAGCAAACTTGCGGTTGTTGGTGCGAGATGACATAGGCTCAAAACGTATAAAGCATAGGGCACTAAAGTACCACCAATGATGATAAAGCCAATCATTGACCAATCAATCACTTGTAAATTATTTGGTATATGCCACAGCGGTTGTATCAAATTTTCAGCAATACCACCGATTAATAATCCCCAAGCGACAACTAGCAATGCGTGATGTTGCTGAAGTAATGGTCGTGGTATTAAAGTATATGCTGCTACACCAAATGCTGATATAATACCCCAAAAAAGAGCTTGAGTTGTCACTTTTAAATGTCCAATATCACCATTGGTCACCAATAAAAAGACACCAATTAAAGCAATAATAATCGATACAGTATCCATTCGTACTGGTAATTTTCGATAAAATATACTCAATAAAATAATAATAATAGTGGGTCCCAACGATTGTAAAATAGTTGCCATCGCTGCATTACCAAAATAAACAGATAAGAAAAAACTCGATTGTGCTAATAAAACACCGATAACGCCAAATAAAATAATCAATATAGCATCAGCCTTACGATACCATATGCTAAAAATTGAACCACCGAATTTACACGCTAAAACAAGGATTAATAATAGACCAGACCAAAACATACGCATGCCAACTAACCATTCAGGCACCATATTAATACGTTGAAACAACACACTCGCTAAGATGCCACTGATACCAAATAATATTGCGCTTAGACCACCGAATATAATATTTACATGCTTTCTTTCCAACAAAATCTGTCCCCCTAAAAAGAATCTCCGGTATAATCTAACGCATTTAGAACAAAATGACAATAAAATTAACAAAAAATTATTTTTTGAAATAATTTTGCAAACCATAATAAAAAGAACCCTTTCGGATTCTTTGTTTTAATTTACGCTGATTCAATAATTGCGTGCCTAAATTTGTCGACCAAAATAAGTTTGCTTTTTGGTATCTGTGCTTGAGATCGTACAAAATCCATAATTTTTAATGCATTCTCACTTGAAATTGCACCATCACTAATTGGTTCTGATAATGATAAATGCATAATCGCTTTATCAAAAATTTGGACACCTAAATACTCCCCCAATAAGGCTTTTAGATTATCTAATATTACGCTAATTGCAATACGTTTAGACATAACTATCCTCCTACAACCTATAGCATAAGCCCACAAAATTAAACTCAGTTTAAATGTTCTCTCGTACACAAAAATAGTGATGCAGGTTAAGGTTTAATGTAGCTAAAGCCCTCTGTTTGTTTCATAGCCAACTCGACAACACCAGCAGGTACAATTCTGACACCTTGTTGTAAATCGGTATGCGTTATCTGACGTTGCCGCATGGCATTCTGACACACAGCAACATCAATACCATTATTTACCAATTGCTCAAGATTAATGGCGTCTCCAGTAACAGCCTGCTCAACAGCCTCACCATTAATTAACAACTCAATTGTTCCTTTATCAGCATGTTGTTTTTGCCATTCAGAAAAATTTTTAATATTAGCTAACGCTGTCTGCCATCGATTAGTTTCATCAATATGAAAAATAACATTCATCGTAAAGCACCTCCTTTAGCTCACATTATAATCTAAATATGGCTGATATTAGCCCAAGATGTTTTGAAAATCTGCTGCCCATTTTGAGGGGATGAATGTTGTGACAGTATACGTTGCAATTTCATTTATAAAAAAGGATCTTCATGATAAATACTTGTTATAGTTTCAAGAGACTCTCCCTTAGCAAGGATTACACCACCTACGCGAGGATCTTTACGACCTGACATCATAAAATGCCCAGATTCATAATATTTTTCCAAATATTGAATATGATCTGGTAAATATTTTTCCACCTCTGATAATGGTTTAGTATAAGTCAAATCAATAATAAACATTGCATACCCCTTGTCTGTATTCGAAATAGTTATAGTGAAGATAATATAACCAAATGGTCCTTGCTTGTCAATGATTAAACGACATTATCATCTTAAGCACAATATTTTATGCATATTGAGCATCTCTGTGTGAAATATAATATCTGATTTGTATACTAAGTACAGCGACGGATTAATCAATAAAAATGTGAAAGGACGTAACGTCATGCAACATTTAGAAAAACAAAAATTGTTATCGCTGGTGGTACGGGATTCGTAGGCCAGGGTATCATTAAAGCACTTTCACCTGATTTATTTGATATACACAGTTTATCTCGACATGGCTTTAAACCAGGATTGATAGACCATGCCACCTATCATGCTGTTGATTTAAGCCAGCCGGATCAGTGGCAACATATTGCTGCTAATGCTGACTGGGTTATCGATGCTGTGGGAATATTATTACCCAATCCAATCAAAAAGCAAAATTACCATAATAGTAGTTACCAGCCAGCTAAAAATATAATTGATGTCCTCATTCGAGAGCCAAAACCAAAGTTCCTGTTTATCTCAGCCAACAGTGGTCCCTTCTTTATGAAACCATATTTAAATGCTAAGTATGCTGTTGAAAAGGAGATGACAGAGCGCCTACCAAATCGATCATATAGTGTTTATCCTGGTATTATCTTTGATAAAGCACGTAAAAGTTCTTATATTCCTGGTATTATTTTGGCACATCTTACCTGGATAAATTACTTTAAACAACTCCGCCCAGTTTCCCGAGATTTTTTTGCCCAAGAAATTTGTCATATCGTATTAAACAAGCAGAGTGTGCTCATGCACCGAACTGTTCACCGTGAATAATAATTCAGCATGCGATGCCAGACAAACACATAACACGCAATCGTTATGTGCTTGTATTAAAGTCTTATAAAGACACCATTTCGTTCTATATATATCGGCTAACATCTGAAATAATGCGATGACATAAACTATCCACACTATTTTCATTTAATATAATATCTGACTTATTCAAATAATCTTC
The DNA here is from genome assembly GCF_000165675.1 of Leuconostoc fallax KCTC 3537. Classification (GTDB taxonomy): domain Bacteria; phylum Bacillota; class Bacilli; order Lactobacillales; family Lactobacillaceae; genus Leuconostoc_B; species Leuconostoc_B fallax. Next base: position 115,121 of record NZ_AEIZ01000002.1, read on the forward strand.
ATTACGCCACCATTTTTTCAAAGTTTCCACACTAAACGGGTGCGCTTTCCAAGCATTGTACTTAATAGTATCTTCGAATGAAACATTCAAATAATATCTAAAATTAGCCTCTGCAAATTGTTTACTGGCATCCAATATCATTTCACCATATACATCTTTACGCAAAATGCCTTCAAGTATAACGACTTTGCAATGATTAAAGCCATATTTAATGAGCACTTCAATCATCCCAACTGCGGGTGTCCCCACATCATCACCTGCATGAAGTATTTCGCGACGAATCGTATCCTGATGTAATAAAAGACAATGATTGTAGCCAAAATATTGTTGCAATTTATTAGCCAATGCTGTTTTTCCACTAGCAGAATTACCACGAATCACAATAAAAATTGGCATCATTTATTTCCTTCTAATCGTGAATAGTCTAATGGCATCTCTCGTTTAGTTGAATAATCAGTACAAATACAATAATTTTTTATCTTATCCATCGCCATATCTGTTGACAAATCTATAAAATATTCTTGTTGCCATCGTTGCGTATTTAGGGCAGTTTTATTCAATGTATTAACCCAAGTTGGGTAAACTCTAAATGCCATTTTTCCCTTAGATGTTGGTGATCTTAATATTTTTTATTTTCCAAAATGTCTTTTGGAAATATAAATTGTCCTTTTTTATCATTATCGATAACAGTAATCATCAGTAAATCTGGACTATCTTGATAGTCAAAAGGCTTATTATTATCGTGATTATCTTTTTCCCATGCTACTACAAAATAGCCTGCCTTTGTTGGCGTTTTCTTAGCCAAACGGCTGCGCACACTTATGTTATTAATCAGAAATGTTAAACTTTCATATTCACTATTATATGGTTCTGAAGTTACACATGTCACATCCTGATTTTGGACTTGACTAATGACCTGTCTAACGAGATTCAGTGATTTTTTCATATGTGTTTCCTTTTCATATATCATATTAAAACGTGTATCCATCATACAATATAAATAGCACGCTTCATCTACAACGATTAACTTTAAATGCCGCATGTTGTTTGATATGATAATTTTGATAATTTAGTTTCAAAGTTACAATGAAAATCGACAGGTTCAATTCAGACGTCATTTTCATAACAGCCGTAGAACTATCATATTTATTTTGACAAAAAAAGCGCCACATCAAGGTTTTAAAAACCTTATGCAACGCCATGAAATGCTAAATGGAGAAGAAGGGATTCGAACCCTCGCACGCTTTAACACGTCTACACCCTTAGCAAGGGCGCCTCTTCAGCCGCTTGAGTACTTCTCCAAAGCAATAATAATCATACCAAATTAAACCTTGCTTAGCAACTATTTTCTAACAATTGGTCAATTTTAACAATATTTCATCACGAGATGACACTGGGTCTTTTATCATAGCCCTTTTCCCGATATAATAATGAAAGATAATCAAGCTTCAATAATTGTAGGAATGGTTGAGAAAATGGCACAATTAGTTACCGCAAAAGAAATGCAAGAATTAGATACTTATACAATTCAAACGATTGGTATATCCCAAGACGTTTTAATTGAACGTGCTGCTTTATCTGTCATTGATGTCATCGGTGCTGGTAATTTCGACTTGACACACGTACTTGTATTAGCTGGTTTGGGTAATAATGGTGCTGACGGGGTTGCAATTGCGCGTTTACTTTATTTACAAGGTATTAATGTCACCCTGCAATTTGTAGGTAACGTTAATCGTGCCAAAGAAAGCGTGAAGCATCAACTTCATATCGCTGAACAATACGGCTTACATCGTGCAGAAAAATCTGATTTCAACAATGCTTCTCTTATTATTGATGCCATTTTTGGTGTAGGACTTAATAAACTGCTACCTGAAGGGCTACAGAAAATGATTAAAGCGGCCAATCACATTGAAAAGCCAGTCATCGCTGTTGATATTCCCACCGGTATCGATGCCACAACTGGCGAAGTGCGTGGCGCCACACTCAAAGCAAAAAAGACTGTGACCTTTAGTTTCAATAAAGTTGGTCTAACAAAGGGCAATGGTAAATTTCTATCCGGCGACGTTGTCGTTAAAGATATTGGTATTCTGGCTCCTGAAGATTTTCAATTTAGCATCTCAATTTAACAATCTACGGATTGTTTTTATTTTTACATCGGACATATCTTTGAAAAGGTTAGTATAAACACTTATAATAAAGTCTGATTACTATCAATTATGTATAAAATCTAATTTGAAAAACAGAGGAAACCTATGCAAGTTGCAATTATTGGTGCTGGTCCACGCGGTCTCACTGTTGCTGAACGCTTATTAAATCTTGCGGATAGTCAATTATCAATTAATATCCAATTGTTCGACAATTATGCGATTGGTGGTCGTGTATGGGATCCATTCCTACCACAAAATGAAAAGTTCTTAATGAATACCATCGTAGAGCAAATTACCTTATTCAGTGACGACTCTATAGTTAATGGCGGTACGCCAATAGCCGGTCCTAATTTATACCAATGGTGTCAAAGCCATGCACAGGACTTTTTAGCACAACATCCTGAATTTCCCAATGCTTATCATGATATTTTAAACAATATTGATGCCAATCAGTTTGTCCCTCGTGGCCTATTTGGCGTGTATGCTGCCTGGTTCTATGAATGGTTACAAAAATACAATAAACTAGCAAATAATCACACGCTAGAATTTACACAACAAAGTATTCAGGATATTAGCCAACTCGCTAATAAATATCAACTGACTTTAAATGATGGTTCAAGCTTTTTGGCTGATCAGGTCGTAATGGCTTTAGGGCACGCTGATAACGAGTTAACAGCTGAAGAACTAAAATTCCAAGATTATGCACATCAGTATCATTTGTCATATATGCCACCTGCACATCCCGCCGAAGTAGAACTACAACATTTTAGTGCTCAAGATACCGTTTTGTTACGGGGATTAGGATTAAGCTTTTTTGATTATATGGCTGCGTTAACCGAGGGTTATGATGGCCAATTTATTCGCCAGGTAGATAATACCTTACGCTACATACCATCTGGTAAAGAGCCAAAAATCATTGCTGGATCACGCAGTGGATTTCCACCTCATGCGCGTGGCGAAAATCAGAAAACCACGAGTGAGCTTTATCAGCCTCAATTCTTTACGTTACCTGCATTAGATGCCTTAAAAGCCGCTAATCATGGTCAACTAGCATATCATGATTTTAAATCACTATTAATTAAAGAATTAACCTATAAACACTTACTTAACATATTAAACAGTGACCAAAATAATTTAGCTTATGCTCAGAGCGAGCAATTAAAGCAAGCCTTATTAACCAGCCCGGATTTACTACAGACGAGCCAATCATTTGGCCTTATTGATACCCCTTTTGATATTGAGACAATCATGCATCCGGAGAAACATTTAGCTGATAATGTCGATTATCAAGCATTCATCATTGATTACCTTAATGATGATATTTTAGATGCTCGCCAAGGTAACAAAGTAGCACCCTTTGCTGGTTCATTTGATACTTTGCGCGATATGCGTGATTTAATTCGTTTATTAGTTGAAAAACACTATTTCTCGGATGAAGACTATGAAACTTTTCTTGAAGACTTTAATGCAATAAATGTCCGCTTATCTGTTGGACCACCTTTATATCGTATTGAACAACTTAAGGCCTTAATTGAAGCTGATATTATAACAATTATGGCCCCTGAAATTAGCATATCAACCGAGAATGGTAAATTTGTCATGCGTGATAAACGCGGGCATAGTGCATTTGGTAATGTGTTAGTTGAAGCACATTTAGGTGCGATTCATTTACAGCTTGCTAAAAATCCCTTGATTCAGAATCTGCGACAAAAAGGTTGGCTGGTTTCCCCTACTTACACTCGTAATGATCAAAGTACTTATACGTTAGATGTTGCAAATATTGACTTACGGACATTTGAAATTTTGAACGCCCAAGGTCAAGTGCAACCCAATATCTATTTATATGGTATTCCAGTTGAGGGCGTTAAGTGGTTTATGACAGTTATTCCTCGACCTGGTGTCAATACTATTATCTTACGTGAAGGTGCTTGGATTGCTCAGCATATTTTGTCACAGGCTTAGCCCGCAAATGTTGGAGAATTTATGTCAATTAAACTGATTGCAACTGATTTAGATGGTACTTTTTTAAGAGATGATAAGTCTTTTGATGCGCCTCTTTTTCAGAAAGTTTTTGAAAAATTAGAACAACAAAATATTGAATTTGCTGTCGCAACAGGTGTTCACCAAAGACGAATTGATATGATTTTTAAACATTTTAAAGATTATCCCATTAACTTTGTCACGAACAATGGTGCGCGTGTTATCCGAAGTGATAATACCGTACTATTCGAAAAGGCATTGCCGCTTGATGTGTTAAAAGATATTCAAATTTTACTCAATCATTATCAACCACGGCCAGATCATGGTCTCGTCTATGCAACGGATCATACAGCCTACATGCCACGTAGTAATCCTAAAGGGATGAATCAGCGCTACTTTCAGTATTTCAATGAAAAGAAATATTTTGATGATGTTGATGAAATTGATCAACCCATTTTTAAAGTAACAATGAACTGGCAAAACCATGATGAATCACTGTTTTATCATGCCGCACACCAAGCACTTGGGCATCGTGTCCATATTACTGAAACAGGAACCGGTGGTATTGACATTGTTCCCGCCCATGTTAATAAAGCATCTGGTCTTAAAATTTTAGCTCAAAATTTAAGTATTGAGCCACAAAATATTGCTGCTTTTGGTGATGGTGGCAATGATCTAGAGATGCTCAATTTTGTTGGCCATCCCTACTTAATGCCAAATACACGACATAAATTAAACCTCTTACAAGATTATCAAATCGTGCATAATGATAATAATCATAGTGGTGTTTTGTATACTATTGACCAATTAATTATAAGCTAATATTATGCAAAAAATACAATTCACGTTAGAATAACTATATCATTTAGATAAGGTGGAGGAAAACATGACAAAAAATATTAATTTCAAAGCTGTCTTAATTGGCGGTATTGCAGCTGGTCTTGTTTCAGGATTAGTCAAACTTGGGTGGGAAAATATTCTCCCACCAAGAACGCAAGAACGTGATGAAACGAATCCACCACAACAATTGTTGGCGCAACTTGGTATCCCTAAAAGTGTGACACATCAAACTTATCGCTATCTTGATCATGAATTACCAATGACAAGTTATGCTATTCATTTTACTTTCTCTATTGTATTTGCCACGTTGTATGCGGCATTAAAGCAATATCAACCTAAAATTGCTGCAGGTGGTGGTACTGTTTTCGGGTTAGCGGTCTGGATCGCTTTCCATCTCGTTTTATTACCAAAAACAAAGACAATTCCTACTGCTAAAGAACAGCCCATGGAAGAACACTTATCCGAAGCCCTTGGTCATGGTATTTGGATGTGGACTAATGATGCCATTGCAACTAAGGTTTATCAGCAATTAACCCATCGTCAATAAAAAGCAACGCCTTTCAGGCGTTGCTTTTTATTTTGTTCTTTGGATGAAAACCAATTTTTTGCATGAATATCAGCGTTATTATAATCTTTTGGTCCATGATCTCCATGATCAACCCACACTGTTTCAATAGTATCTGGTGAAACTTTTGCTTGATAAGCCTCTGATAATGCAACACTCTGCAAATAAGGGACAACATGATCATGCTTACCAGCAATCAGCATTAATGGTGGCATATGATACGTGAAATAACTTTCAGGATTAGCTTGTGCTACTAAATCGGGTACTAATTTAGGTGCTTGATTACCTAACATAATGCCTTCAAAAGCACTTGCTGTTCCCGTTTCAGAAAATTTAGGTTGTAAACCTAAAGTCGTAAACTCCGATTTAAACTGATCCAGTTTATACGGCCCATACATCGCAATAACGCGCTTGATCTTTGGGATACGATAATCATTGAATGCATCACCCAATATAACATTGGATGAAAAACTAGCAGCACTCAATACAGCTAGCTGCGCCCCACTTGACTCACCAATTACCGTCACATCATCCATATTCAAATGATATTGTTCGGCATGATTATTTAAATAGATTAAAGCCAATCTTAATTCAGAAATCTGATTTGGAAAAACATTATGCTCAGTAGTATTTGGTGTATAGTCGACACTCACAACAGCAAATTTATCGGCTAAAAAACGTAGGCTTGGCTCTAATTTGAGAGACGATTTATCCCCAAATAATAAACCACCGCCATAAATATCAAATATTACTGGAAACGGACCAGGTCCCTGAGGCAAGTACACATCTAATTGATGCCGCTTTCCAGACATATATGGCACGTTTAGATGCATTTTCTCGATTGTTTCAGGTAACTTAGCTGGGACAAATTGATATTTTCGATCTTTAAACAATATATCACTCCTTTTCTTTAGTATAACAAAGCACACTTAAAATCAATTAAATTATTAATTGTAAGCGCTTGCATTTTGCATAAAAACGTTTTATATTGTGTGTATAAATAACTTGGAACGTTCCAAAAAAGAAGGAGTCTATCCATGACAGAAGAAAAATGGTGGCAAAAAGCAGTCGTTTATCAAATTTATCCGCGTAGTTTCCAGGACAGCAATGGTGATGGTATTGGTGATTTAAAAGGTATTATCAGTCGTCTAGACTATGTAAAAAAGTTAGGTGTAGATGTCATTTGGCTAAATCCAATTTATAAAACACCTAATATTGACGGAGGCTATGATATTTCTGATTATCAAGCCATTAACCCTGATTTTGGTAATATGGCAGACTTTGAAGCGTTATTAAGCAAAGCGCATCAACTCGGTCTCAAAATTATGATGGATTTAGTTGTCAACCACAGTTCCTCTGAACACGAATGGTTCAAAAAAGCCGCCAAGGGCGTCAAGATAATCCCTACCGTGACTATTATATTTGGCATGATCCAGTCGATGGTCATGCGCCCAATAATTGGGGATCATTCTTTTCAGGTCCTGCTTGGACATTTGACAAAGATTCTGGCCAATATTATCTCCATTTATTCGCCAAAGAACAACCTGATTTGAATTGGGAAAATCCTAATGTCCGACAATCTGTCTTTGACATGATGAATTGGTGGGCTAATAAAGGTATTGATGGTTTTAGAATGGATGTCATTTCATTAATTTCCAAGCCAACTGGACTCCCTGATGGCCCACAATCTGCCGAAGCGCCTTTTGGTAACGCTGCAGATGTTGTTGCCAATGGCCCTCGTGTCCACGATTATTTACAAGAAATGCATCAAAAAGTTTTAGGTCGTTATAATTGGATCACAGTAGGTGAAACAGCTGGGGTAACAGTCGAAGAATCTAAAAAGTACGCTAATCTTGATGGCCGTGAATTAAATATGGTTTTCCAATTTGAACATATGGGGTTAGATGGTAACCCTAATCCGGCTTTAGGCAAGTGGTATGACCAACCTGTAACATTAGAAGCATTACGCCATAACTTAACTAAATGGCAAACTGCGTTGTCTGGTACAGCTTGGAATAGTCTATATTGGAACAACCATGATCAACCGCGTGTTGTGTCACGTTTTGGAAATGATAGCCCTGCTTATCGAGTATATTCCGCCAAAATGCTTGCAACGATTCTACATTTCATGCAGGGAACACCATACATTTATCAAGGTGAAGAACTTGGTATGACAAATGTCAACTTTGATCATCTCAGCGATTATCAAGATCTTGAATCAATTAACGCTTATCACGAACTTGTTGACGATACACAATTGGTTGCACCTGAAACCATGATGTCTTACCTACATGCGCGCTCCCGTGACAATGCAAGAACACCCATGCAGTGGGACAATTCCGCACATGCTGGCTTTAGCACCGCAACACCATGGTTAAAAGTTAACCATAATTATCACAACATTAACGTTGAATCGGCCTTAAAAGATCCCAATTCTATCTTCTACTTCTATCAGCGTCTTATTCAGTTACGTCATGAATTACCGGTGATTACCGATGGCCGTTTTGCTTTAGTCCCAGAGAATGAAAATGACAATGCTGTATTTGCTTATACTCGACAAAATAATACGCAAACACTTTTAATCATTGCTAATTTCACTGATCAAACACTCACACGTCATTATCCCTTACCGACTCAACATAAATTACTCATTCAAAACTATTCAGATGACCAAGGTGAGACTTTACGACCATTTGAAGCAAAAGTTTACGCTTATTAGGCTTTCAAATAAAAGGAGTTCAAATTATGGCAAGCAATTCAAAATCAAGTGTCGAAAAAACGGCTTTCTAAGGGTATTTTGCCTTGGAATGAACGCTTAAGTTATGGTGCCAGCGATTTTGCCTGTAGTTTCACCTTTAGCTTAATCGGTACTTATTTAATGTATTTTTATACGGATGTATTTGGCATCACCGCTGCGGCAGTTGGTACTTTGATGCTTGTCGCCCGTGTAATTGATGCCTTTGATGGTCCCTTTTGGGGGATTATGATTGATCATACCCATAGCAAATGGGGACGTAGTCGTCCGTTCTTACTATGGTTCAATGCCCCGTTTACGATATTTACGATTCTATGTTTTACAACGCCTGATCTCCCTATGAATTGGAAAATCGTATGGGCCTATGTTACTTATATTGGTATCGGCGTCTTGTACTCTGCCGTTAACATTCCACTAACTTCTATCCTACCGAGCATGACGATCAATCCTGATGAACGTGTTCTTTTATCAACGATCCGCTCTCTTTGTTCTAACTTCGGTGGTACCCTAATTTCGGTTATTGCATTACCACTCGTCACGCTATTTGGCGGCGGTGATAATCCAAGAAGAGGTTTCTTCTTAGTTGCTGTCATGGCCGCTCTAGTCTTCTTTGTTATCTATCTTGTTGTTTTCGCCAATTTGCGCGAACGTGTCCAAACACTTGAATCACAAAAGCCACTCCCTATTAAAAAATCACTGAAAGCATTAAAAAGAAACTGGCCTTGGTTGATTGTTATTGGCTTAAACTTTGTCTACTGGCTAGGCATGCAAACCAAAGGACAAGTCACCATTTATTTCTTTAAATACAACTTGGATCGACCTGAATTAGTATCATTTGCCCTACTATTTAATGCTATTGGTTTAGTTTCTGTTTTCTTAACGCCTTATGTTGTCATGAAATTGGGCAAGAAGAAGACACTGCTAGCTGGGCTCGCTATTAGTATTGTAGGCCAACTCATATTAGGTCTTGGTGCACAAATTCTTAATATTCCAATTGTCATCGTCGGTACTATCGTTGGTAACTTCGGTAATGGCTTCATCGGTGCCTTAATTGCCGTACTATTAGCAGATGCTGTTGACTATGGTGAATGGAAAAACGGTGTGCGTGCTGAAGGTATCGTCACGTCAGCCTCAAGTTTCACAGCCAAATTTGGTATGGGTATCGGCGGTGCCATCACTGGATTACTCTTATCTATGGGACACTACATCCCCAATAAGAGCCAATCACCAGCTGCATTATTTGCCATTGAAGCCAACTATGTCTGGGTGCCAATGCTCGCATTAGTTCTATCCCTCATCCTTATTCTCTTCTATAGCTTGACACCAGCTAAAGAAAAGGAAATGATGGCCGCTCTAACTCAAAAGCATGCTCGTGAAAACCAAACAAATTAATTAACAATAAGGAGAGCTTTATTGATGAATGAAGATAATTTAAAAATCGATCCTAATGAATTTGCAATGAATATTATTAGTCATTCAGTACGTGATCCCAATCTAACCAATCAACGTTTTATTAAACACCAACTGACGTTATACTTGGAGGCTTACTATCTCATTAAGGACTTTAATCAACTGGAAATAAATCAACTTGAGAGTATGAAACAAAAGCAAATATCAGATTTATTTGATAAAATGTTATCTGGAAGGTTTCAACCTTAAGATTAGAAAGGCGCTTTATAATAGAGTGCCTTTTTGTATAGAAAAATGCGGGGTAAAGCAATTGGCAAATATGAATGATGTTTCAAGAGTTGCGGGTGTTTCACGTGGAACAGTTTCAAATTATATTAACGGGCGCAGTGTTCGACCCAATACAAAACTCAAAATCGAAAATGCCATCAAAACATTAAATTATGTTCCCAACGCAACCGCTCGCGCATTAAAAACAAATCGTTCCAATTATGTAGTGTGGATTATTCCTACCGTTAATTCTCCCTTTTTTTCCGAGCTAAGCTATCATATGCAAATTGCACTGGATGCTCTTGGTTATAAAATGATTTTATGCAATTCAAACAGTCAGGCATCAAAGGAAATGGCCTACATTGAAATGGCTAAAACACAAAAAGTCGCGGGTATTATTACCATGTCTTATGCAGATATTAGCCATCTCGTATCGCCAGATATCCCATTAGTTGCAATTGAAAATCGTGTAACCCAAAATTTTCCACTCATTATCTCTGATAACTATCAAGGTGGTTTCATCGCTGCTGAGCAACTTTATCAGCGTGGTGCGCGTCGATTACTCTTTATTTCTAAAACCCCGGTGGTCGGTGTGTCTGCTTTGCGTGAAAAAGGTTTCAAAGATTTTTGTCAGCAAAATCATATCCATTATCATCGCTTTATTGCTTCCGATTCAGTTCAGTTCATTGATGACTTCGAACAATTCATAAACAGCAATATTACTTATAAAAGTTTTAACTATGATGGTATTTTTTCGGATTCGGATGAATATGCTAGCGATTTCTGGCATCTATTATTACAACATCATATTGCCGTACCTGCTGATGTTCAAATTATCGGGTTTGATGCTGCTAAAATTTACGCTCGCCAGCAGCCTATGTTATCTTCAATTCGCCAACCGATTGAAAAAATTGTTCATATAGCAGTGCAACAGCTCCAATATCAATTGTCTAAGCCCAATACCAAATCATCTCTAGTTAAGCCAATTATTCTACCCGTAACGTTTATCGAAGGCATGACAACAAAATAATTATCCGTAAACATGCAGCTGTATCTTTACAGATAGCTCACAAAAAACACCCATTAGTATTTACTCTTAAAAATACTAATGGGTGTTTTTATTTTTCTGTACAATATCTAAACATGAGCTAAATAAACCAAACAAATTTTATCATACTCTAGCCAAAATGATCACATGCGAGGTCAATACTATCATTTACCATCACTTAATTTTTTGCGATTAACTCCAAATTTTGATTAATTTGTTCTAACGGATCAGAGCCTTTATCATCAGAAACTTTGGCCCAAGCTGCAATAATGACGCCTACTAGTGATCCAATTGTTATCCATATTTCTTCTTCACTGATATTAGAATATTTTTTAGATAATAATTGAACCGCTAGTGGCATCTGTTTCAACACTTTTTGCAATATTGCTGAACGTGTATCTGGCTCTACATTTAGAGTTTCAAACCATCTTTGATAATTTTTCTGTAAATCCGTACCACCCATCATGTTCTGTTCTTTTAATAAGTCGGTTAGTACTTGAACCAGTTCTTTATCCGCTGGTTGTTGATTGATCCACTCATCTATTGGTACACTATTATATCCAATAACCAAGAGGTCTTGTTTTCTTGGAAAAATACGAAATAAAGTACGACGAGAGATGCCACTTCGATCAGCAATTTCTGTCATGGTTGTTTCTGTATATCCTTTTTCTGTAAATAATTGATTTGCAATCTTAATAATTTTTTGTTTGCGATTTTCTTCAGCCATTATCTACCGCCCAAATTAAAAGTCTATTTTGTAAGAAGTATACAGGCTAAATAGCATTATTGCAAAATGCCTAACTTTTTATATTTTTCGGCATACAAATGAGCGTAACCAATACGCCAAAAGCAGATACCACCAAACAAATTAAAAATACTTGTGATGTTCCCATTATAAAACTTGTTTTAACAGAATGTAATAAATCACGTGCATTATTTTGCATGCTGTTTAATTGATGAAGTTTACTTTGATACAGTGTACTTGATATTTGATGATTATTAAACATATTTTCAAGCTGTTGTTTAGATACTATTATTGTTTTTTGAATCTTAGTAGCCACTGCTATGCCTTGGGTAATCCCCTCGTTAATAACATCCTTTAAATGATGTGATAATCCATTAATCTTAACATGATGCTTATAGGTAGTGCTCAGCACTGTCCCTAAAATTGCTACCCCCATCGTACTACCAACTTGTTTAAATGTATTGAGTACTGATGAGCCAATACCTGCTTTATTGGGAGATAATTGGCTTAATCCCAACCCCATTAGTTTAGGTAATGCTAAACCAATGCCTAAGCCTGCAATGGTCGATACAAGAGCAACATATCCATAACCAGAACGAATTGTTATTAACATGCCAAGTCCGCTAGCGATTCCGGCAAAAACAAAGCCAATGCCAACTAAATTTCTATCACTTAAATGTAATTTATCGCCTAATACCGCTGCCACTAATAATCCCAATATTAATGGTAATAGTCGAATACCTGTTGCTTGCGGACCTACACCCTCAATATTTTGGAAAAACTGTGGTAATACAAATATTAAACCAAACATAATAAAGGTGAACATGAAAATCAATACAACGCTAGAGCTAAAAATTCGATCTTTAAATAGACTCATATCAATTAATGCATACTTAGCCTTAAGTTGCCAAGCAACAAAAATGACCATAATAATGACACCGCCAATTAATGAAATTAATACACCATTGTCTGACCATGAATATTCACTGGCTCGAATTACACCATAGGTAAATCCTCCTAACCCTATACTAGATAAGATAATACCCAACCAATCGATATTGGTCTTTGTTTTATTTTGAATATTGGGCATTAAGAATATAGTTACAATAATAGCTAAAATAGCAATCGGAACAGCAATATAAAAAATTGAATTCCAATTAAAATTTTCTAGTAACCAACCACCCAAAATTGGGCCTAATGGTAAACCAATTGTAGCCGAAGCAACTAAGACTGTGGTGGCTGTTTGTTGCTCATCTTTTTTAAATAGTGTAGGAATTATTGACATACTAGCTGGTGTCATTAACGCTGCACCAACTGCTAGTATAAATCTAGCACCAATCAACATTTCTGGCGTAGTGGATAATGCACACGTAAGAGATGCTACACCAAAAATCATAAATGATAGAATAATCGAAATTTTCTGCCCAAATCTGTCTACAATTAATCCAGCTGGCAACAAAAGGACTGCAAGAACCAAATTGTATCCATCTACAAACCATTGTAATTGAGAACTGCTAGCACCTAACTTATTGGCTAAGGTTGGTAAGGCAATATTTAAACTCGTAGCATCAATACCAATCATTAAACTACCTAATGTTAAAGAAATCAACACCAACCATTTCTTCTTGATCTTCATATTTCTTCCTCCTTATATGACACTTAGTGCCACAAAAAAGATTACATTTTTTGGCACTCGATGTCAATAGAGAAATAAATTAGTTTTAATTAATGAATAAAAATTTATTTATTTCAATATAAAAAACCTCTTGAATAATATCCAAGAGGTTTTTATATTACTTTTTTATTTAGAACAACACTTTAATCAGCACAATCGCTAAGATAACTTGAAATACAGCGGTAACCAATCCATACGTTAAGAACTTGCTACCTGACTTCTTAATAGTATCAATTTTGAGATTCAAACCAATTCCTGCTAAATTAACAACACCAAAGAAACCAGCGATTTCTTTAGCACCGGAAGTAACAACACTCGGCACACTCACAAAACTATTAATGAGCAAAAAGATAATAAAGCATGTTACGAACCAAGGCACTTGCAAACCATGCTTATGTGTTATTTCAGGTGTACCTGCCATTCTTGACTTTTTTGAGCTGTTCGGGCGAAAACCAAAACAACAACTGTCAAAAGAATGACACGTAACATTTTGAACAGTGTCGCGTAGGTTACCACAGTAGGATTAATCAAAGCAGCTGTTCCAACAACTTGACCAACAGACTGAACAATACCACCGACCAAAGCACCCAATAGTAGATTATTATTTCCCAAAATTTGTGGTCCTAATACAGGCAAAACTAACAAAAGTACAACACCGGCTAAACTAACCGTTGCAACTGTTGTTCGACGTTGATCATCAGTAGCGCCGATAACAGGTGCTACTGATGCAATTGCACTTGAACCACAAACAGCATTTCCAGCTCCCATTAACATGGCTGCTTGGTTCGATACTTTAAAGATACGACCACCCATATAAAGTACGACTACGATTGTCAATGTCATTTGAATCAAAATAAACAATATACCATTAATACCTAGGCTCTCAATTGTTTTTAGCGTAACAGTCAATCCCATTAGCGCAATACCAACTTCGATTGGATATTTTTCAGCCCACTTCATCCCTGGTGCAAAAGAGGCACGACTTAGTACAGTATTCCCTAATATAATTCCCAACAACATTGCAATGGCTTCAGCCCCTAATGATGGTAAGAATGGCGATAATAATTTGGCAATTGCCGATAAAATTAAGGTCGCAATAATACCACTTATCATATTCGATTTAATTTTCATCACATTTCTACTCTCCACAGTTGATAAAGTTAGTTTAAGATGTTTATAATCATTTGTAAAATAAATTTTTTAAATACTTTCTATTAAATAAGGTAATAATTATGTTTAAACTACTTGAAACATTCATCACTGTCTTTGAAACCCGTAATTTTTCCAAAGCAGCGACCCAACTTTTTATTTCACAGCCCACTGTCAGCGTTCATATTCATCAATTGGAAAGCGAATTAGGGACAGCGTTATTCACTCGTAATGGTCGTACTGAAATCATACCGACTGAACAGGCCAAACAATTCTATCCCCAAGCACTTACAATTATTGATGAATGGGCGGCTGCGCAGCATGCCATTACGCAACACAATAATCAGCGTGTGATTTTTAGAATTGCTGCATCACATACAACAGCAATTAGTTTTTACCTCAAGTATTAAAATTTTTAATGCCAAAAATTGATACATTAGATATTCATGTTGAAATGCAAAATTCCGAACGTGTTTTGGAAGACGTCAGCCAACATAAAATTGATCTTGGTCTCATTGAAAAGCCAATTACAGCTGATAACGTCATGCGCCAAATTGCAATGCATGATCAATTAGTGTTAGCAGGTTATTCTGATCAAGCATTATGGTTAATCCGTGAAACGGGATCTGGTGTCTATCATTACACTCAACAATACTTTAAAATTCACAACATCGTACCAAAGCACAGTATTACTGTCGCTAGTAATGATACAATTATTGCTTTACTTCAGTCAGGCATCGGTCAATCTATTATTTCTGAAAAAGTACTACCATCAAATATTCCCTCTACACCGTTAAGTGAAGAATTTAAACGTGATTTTTATCTCATTTCACCACAACACACCGAAGATCAAACAGTCCGCACTGTCTTGCAAGATATTTGGTCTCACTTTAAACCGTAAAATTAAATTACACATGTAATCTTTTCTAACATCAAAGCTAGTGTTTTGTTCTCATTGTATTTAAGATAAGAACTAGATTCTCTTAAAGGAGTGTGAATAAATATGCAGGTCAAAAATGAGAAGTGGATCGCTGGTAATATCATTAAAGGCTCCTTAGGTAATTTAGTCGAATGGTTCGACTGGTACATCTATGCTTCCTTTTCCGTTTATTTTTCTGGTGCTTTTTTCCCTAGCCATGATCAAACAGTGACATTACTTAGCGCTGCAGCTGTATTTGCCGTTGGTTTCTTAATGCGTCCCTTTGGTAGCTTTATCATGGGTAAATATGCAGACCAACGCGGTCGACGTGCCGCATTAACATTATCCGTCGTCATCATGGCCGGCGGTTCCTTAATCATTGCACTAACACCAACATATGCCACGATAGGTATATGGTCCCCAATCATTTTGATTCTCACGCGCCTCCTTCAAGGTATTTCCTTAGGTGGTGAATACGGTACTTCAGCTACCTATCTTTCTGAAATGGCAAGCCCTAAACGTCGCGGTTTCTATGCGTCCTTCCAGTATGTCACTTTAATTAGTGGTCAATTACTTGCCCTACTGGTTCAAATTGTTTTACAATTTACCTTCACAGATGGTCAACTTCATGAATGGGCTTGGCGTATTCCTTTCATTATTGGTGCCCTAGGTGCGGTTATTGTTCTTTACCTTAGGCTGTCCATGGCAGAATCCACACAATTCGAAAATGCTGCTAAGAAAAAAGGCCAAAAAGGAACACTGCATCAATTAGCAAAATATCCTAAACAAGTGATTACCGTTGTTGGTTTAACGCTAGGTGGTACTATTGCCTTTTATACTTACACAACATACATGCAAAAATTCATGATCAACACACTACATCTCCCCGCTCAACGTGTGACTTGGATTAACTTCTTTGCCTTATTTATTTTCATGATTCTACAACCTGTCTTCGGCTTATTATCAGATAAAATTGGTCGTAAGCCTCTCCTTTATTGGTTTGGTATTTTGGGCACCTTACTCACTGTGCCAATATTTGAGGGCCTTCAAATATTAGCCAGCCCCTTATGGTCATTCTTCTTAATGCTAGCCGGGCTATTAATTGTAAGTGGTTATACATCAATCAATGCCATCGTTAAAGCAGAACTATTTCCAACTGAAGTTCGTGCACTTGGTGTTGGTTTTCCTTACGGCTTAACCGTCGCAATTTTTGGTGGTACCGTTGAATATGTTGCCCTATGGCTTAAAGATAATAACCATGAAAATCTATTTTTCTATTACGTATCCGCTGCAATTTTGATTAGTTTGATTGTTTACGCACGAATGTTAGAAACGTCTAAAAATTCACATCTTGATAAGTAAACACAAAAAAGCACTCCTCGAAGTGCTTTTTTATTTTATCTACCAACCATACGTATGCATTCCGATTGCTAGCTATTTAAATCGGTGGCATATCATGAATGTTTCACGTGAAACTATTCAGTTGCAAAAACTACCTGCCCATTTTCAAAATTCGAAATACGCGCTAGCGATACAACATCGATACCTTGCGCATCTAATATAGCGCGCCCCTTTTGAAAGGCCTTTTCGATAACAATGCCAACACCAACAACATAAGTACCAGCTTGATGACTGATATCCAATAATCCTGAAATTGCTTGCCCATTAGCTAAAAAATCATCTATCAATAAAATATTTTCCCCACGATTTAAAAACGATGATCAATCATAATGTGATTGGTTGTCTGTTTAGTAAAGGAATACACATCTGCTGTATACACGTCATCAGGTAAGGTTAAGGATTTATTTTTCGGGCAAAAATCACCGGTACATGTAAGGCTAAACCAGTAAACAATGCTGGTGCGATACCAGACGATTCAACTGTCACAACTTTATCAATTTTATATTTAGCAAATGCTTGCGCAAACGCTTCACCTAAATCTTGCATGAGTTCAGGATCCACTTGATGATTTAAAAATGTATCCACTTTTAAAATATCATCCCCTAAGACACGACCATCCTTTTGAATACGCTGTTCCAATAATTTCATATGTTACGATACTACCTTTCTCTTTTTACTGCTTATCCAGATGCCGCATATGATTAAAACAAGGATTGCTGATTATTTTCTAAAAAAGCCTGAGCGCCATAAGATGAATGTGGTCACACCCATCAAGAAAATAGTAATACCAATTGTAATTAACCAGCTATATCGTTCAGATGCCCACGGTAAAGCAACGTTTTCACCGTAAAATCCCCCAACAATTGTTGGCATCGTTAAAATAATAGAATATACAGTGAGCATTTTCATCGTCCAGTTCAATTCCTGATTACTTAAATAACCATAAGCATCACTAACGGAGTTAATCACATCCATTGCTAAATCAGCCATTGTTTTAGCTTGATCCACTTCAACCAGTACATCATCGATATGCTCAAGTGTTTTGGCCGTCACTTGTGTACTAAAGTCGGCACGAAAATTCTTCAGCATTGCTGCATTATTAGCCAAGGAGTTTTGTAAATAAATGAGTCGTGTCTTTAACTGTACAAGTTCTTCTAAACGTGCCCATTTTTGATGTTTTTCGCTAATACGCGCTTGTACAATGCGCCTTTTGCGATTAATCTCGACAATATTATTGATATACTCTGTCACTAATTGATACAAGCCAGAAAATATCAAATCAACAGCATCTTCTTTATCAACACCACTGCCGTCGATAAAGGCTTGACGCACATGTGCTGTATGCTCATGTGCAAAAGTATATATAGACCGATGTTCTGGCATAATCATTATGCCAATCGGTTGAGTTGCGACTTGCATGAGATCAGTATGATCCGTAATAACGTCAAAAACCATTAAAATCTCGTCGGCCTGCACATCATACTCGACACGAACGCTTTCATTATGGTCAATCGCATAATTAATCATTTCCTCAGTTAATTCGTAGTCATCAACAAGTTGACGGCGGTCATGTGGCGTCAATCCAACAATATGAAACCAAGTATAGTCTTTTGTTTGTTTTAAAATTTCAATCATATTACTCCATTAAACGACATTTTTACTTCATTGGATCACGATAGGTTATGTTAGGCGGTACAGCCAACGTTGAATGACGTACTGGTACCATCCCCTCACGTTCATAAAATTTTTGTGCACGTTGATTAGCAACCACCACTTTAAGTTCAAGTGGTTGCTCAACGCGCTGTCTTGCAGACGTTAAAAGCATTTTACCAATACCTCGGCCATGCCACTCCTCTTTAATAAATAATAAATGCAAAAAATTTTCATTTATATTTAAAGATGAAAAGCCGACAATCTCATGATTAATTTCTGCAACTTCAATATTTTCTCCAATAATTGCGGTATAAAAATCATCTAATCTCGGCTGTTTAAGCCAATGAAAATGATACTGACGGCTAACTAAATAAATACGCGCAAGTGCGGCCAAATCTTCTGGTTGCACTGCGCGTAAAATTAAGTGTGATAAAATATGCTTATTTGTCGAAAAATCGTTTTGATTGTTCATTGACATTGCCCTTTGCCGTTTTATCAGTATTCCAAAATGGCACAATCACTTTACCATTAACATGTTTCTTTTCAACGAAGCCAAATGTTCGACTGTCATTGGAAACTGATCGATGATCACCTAAAACAAAGTAGCTATTCTTAGGCACAACACTTTGATTCCGATCTTTAGCTTGCCAAGTATTGCTCTTTGACAAGGTTGTTAATGACCAATCTCCCCATGTACCACTACTACGTTCGGTCAGACCGATGTAATCTTGATCAACTAACTTTCCGTTAACATAGAGATTTGATCCCTTATGTTCCACACGATCACCACTAACACCAATAACGCGCTTCACATAATCTTTATGATCACTTTTATTATTAGGATCTTCGTGTCTTGCATCGAATACAATCACATCCCCACGTTTAATATTGGCCTTGCGGCTTTCAATAACAAATTGATTATTAACCAAGTTAGGTTCCATTGACGGTCCCTTAACTCTTACTGTGACAAACCAAAATTGAATAATATATGCAATAAGTAAACCAATTGCTATGGGAATAACCCAATTTTTAATAAATTTCATGTGTACACCTCTTACATAGTATCAATTATAACAGTTTTTCAAAATATACTCTGAAATAAAAAATCAGGTACACACTGTACCTGATTTTTTATTTTGTTATTTTTTACGACTACGCTTAGCTTTCGCAATTTTACGTTGCATCCTCTTTTCGGCTGCTAACTTAATTTCGCGTTCACGCTTAATCTTAAATGGATTCTGGTAAACCAATGTCTGTGCTGTTTGAAAAGCATTAGACACCACCCAGTATAGTGACAAAGCACTTGGCACTGCTAGCGCTGAGAAAAATATGACAACTGGGAAAATATACGGCATAAATTTCGTAACGCCACTTTGATCTGGATTAGATTGCATTGATAACCACGATGAAGCAAAAGTAAACACTGCAGCTAATATTGGCAAAATAAAGTACGGATCACGATTACCTAATGCTAACCATAAAAATTCACCTGAACGTAATTCTTGAGAACTTGATATCGCTTGATATAAAGCAATCAAAATCGGCATCTGCACAATTAATGGTAAGAATGACGCAAATGGATTAACGCCAGCTTCTTTATATAAGGCTTGCTGTTCGGCCATCATCAATTGACGACTTTCAGTATCTTTACCCGGATATTTAGCTTGCAATGCTTTTAGTTTTGGCTGGACAACTTGCATCTTCATCATTGAGCCAATAGAGAATACCATCAACGGCAAAATCAATAACCGGACCATAATGGTGAAAACAACAATTCCCCAACCATAATTAGACCCAAACCAATGCGCCATTCCAAGTATAGAACTTGTAAAGGCTGCAACAAACGCGTTCCATATGTTATTACTGGCAATGTGTCCATCATAGGTTACTGCAGCAATAATCATAATGATCAATGCTATAACTGCAATAACAATGGGCACTACGCCAATCTTCTTTAAAATAGATTGCAATTTTTTCACAAATTTTCTCCCTATGACCACGCGGTTACGCGTCACTTGCTAATACATTTGCAAGTTTTAAGACATGTACAATCTGTTGTTTTACAAAATGTTGATCTTGATGAGCAATTGCAGGTCTTGCAATAACCAATAGATCAAGTTCGTTTGGTATGAGTGGTTTTAATTCCAGCAGACTTTGACGTATTCGGCGTTTTACCCAAACACGATCATGCGCCTTCCCTATCTTTTTACTAACAGATAGACCCAACCGAAAATGTTTTTGACCAGGTTTATGTAATTGATAAACAATAAAATATTTATTTGCAACCGAATGATGCTTGTTAAAGACCATCTGGAATTCTTCCGGCTTTTTTATTCGAAATGTTTTACGCATAGCTATCTCCAGAGTTCACATTAACTTAAAATAAAAAGGCCACTGCATTGCAGCGACCAACTTAGGCAGATAATACCTTACGGCCCTTTGCACGACGGCGAGCCAATACTTTACGACCGTTGCTCGTGCTCATGCGCTTACGGAATCCGTGTACGCGTTCACGATGACGCTTCTTTGGTTGGTATGTACGCTTCATGTGTATTCACCTCCATTCGCGATTTTTTCCTGCAAAAACTTTGCAATTCGGATTTAATAATACCACGAATCTGTTTGAATGTCTACTTTCTATGAATAATAACCTAATATTTGGTTATGGAATGAAACATATACCCAATTTAAGGTGCCTTAAGACTTTCTTAACTATTCACAAGATTATCCCAAAGAGCCCACAGCCATGTGTATAGGATCACTTTAATTTAATATTATAAACATCGATGCTAACAAGTTATCCACATATCCACAGGGTGTTTGTCCCTAATTGTGGATAATGTGTATAACAACCTCATAAGGTGTCCTTTCAAACAAGAAGGAGTGGAAAACCTTGTTAGCTTGTGGATAACCCACACATTTGTTCGTCTTAGTATGCACATCTGTTGATTTTCGTTTCCCACAACTGGGGATATTCTCAATTATTGTCGTTTACCTGTGGAAAACTGTTTTCATCCTTGTTATAATAAGTTTTGCTTAACTGTTCAGTTTGGATAGTTTAGCGTGTCATCCATGAGCGTTTTTCAAAAAAACACCGTGAATCACGCTTGCAAGCACTTTTTTGTGTTTGCTCACACGCTTTGAAGGAGATTTTTCGTGACGAAACCAATTACAAAAGAAGAATTATGGTCTCAAGTCAAAGCCAAATTTTATCAAGAACTTGGCCCAGTTTCATTTGAATCGTTTATCGAGCCACTGCACCCCATTAAATTAGATGATTCTAGTTTCGTATTTGAGGTACCAGAAGAAGATAGCGCCGACATCATTGAAAATTGGAATAAAGCTTTTGCCATGAATTTTGTCCAATATGCTGTTGAAATTACTGAAGGTTCTTTTATTAAACCAGAAATTAAAATTGCACAGCCTCAAGCTATAAAACAAGAAATCCCAGATAACCCAGCATTCCGACGAGAATCTGATTTAAATGAACATTTTACCTTTGAATCTTGGGTTGTTGGTTCTGGTAATGAACAGGCAACAGCGATTGCTCGTGCTGTTGCTGAAGAACCAGGAACAAATTGGAATCCTTATTTAATCTTTGGTGGTGTCGGCTTAGGTAAGACTCATTTAATGCAAGCCATCGGCAACGAATATGCCAAAACGCATCCCCAAGCACGTATTAAATACGCCACTACCGAAGATTTTACTAACGATTTTACCGACTCACTTAGAGCAGGTGAAGGTGCAACTGCGACATTCAAGCGTGACTACCGCACTGTTGATTTACTACTCATTGATGATATTCAATTTTTGTCTGGTAAAGACAAAATTCAAGAAGAATTCTTCAATACATTTAATGCCTTAACTAAAACAGGGCGTCAAATCGTGATGACGTCCGATCAATTACCAAAAAATATTCCTGATTTACAACAGCGTTTAACGACCCGGTTTGAAGCTGGTATCTCAATGGATATTTTAAAACCTGATCTTCCAACACGTGTTGCTATTCTACAAAATAAAGCAGAAACTGATGGTCTCAATATTCCTCGCGATGTTTTGGAATTAATTGCCGAAAAAGTTGATAATAACGTACGTTCGCTAGAAGGGGCCTTTCACAAATTTGAAGCAACATTACGCTTTATGAATAAACCCGCAACAAAAGAAACCGCCCAACAAATACTAGGTGATTTAAATATTAATCAAGGTTTTGATATTACTGTGGAACGTATTCAACAAATTGTAGCGGACTATTATATGCAAACAATTGATGATTTAAAAAGTAGTAGTCGCAAAAAAGATCTTGTTAATGCGCGTCATATTGCAATGTATTTAACGCGTACACTGACTAACGAATCATTACCAGATATTGGTCGCTCATTTGGTGGCCGTGACCATTCTTCAGTATTACATGCAACAAATAAAATAACCGAAAAATCTGAAGCAGATCCACGGATGAAAGAAATGTTGGATGCTTTGACTGATGAAATTAAGAATGGTAAATAACTAAAGCGTATAATAATAGAGAGTAAAACGTATTGTTTATAACTCAGTAAACATGTGCTTGCTTTTCCACAGCCTTGTGAACAAGTCAAAGTTATATGTTTGTTATTCACATTGTACTTTCCCACAAGATTCACAGCCCTTATTATTACTACTAGATTATTTAATCTAATTATTTAATAACTATGCACTGCTATTTGAAGGAGCCATCATGCATTTTTCAATCAATCGTCAAAATTTTATAAAATCATTAAATGCTGTATCTCGTGCAATTTCATCACGGACAACAATTCCAATTTTGACTAATATCAAAATCGAAGTATCTGATACTCAACTCACTTTAACTGGATCCAATGCAGATATTTCAATTCAAACACGTATTCTTGATTCGGATACAACAGCAGAATTAATCATTAAAGAAACGGGAGGTATTACATTACCGGCTACTTTCTTTAGTAACATCATTAAACGTTTACCAGCAGATACTTTTGAATTGAAATTAGAAGGCTTACGCGCTGCCATTACATCAGGTGCTTCATCTTTTACTATTAATGGTCAAGATATCCAAAACTATCCACAATTACCTGAAGTTGAAGACGCAGAGAGTTTAAGTGTTTCTGCAGCTCAATTGACAGACATTATTTCGCAAACAATTATTTCAGCTTCTACCCAAGAAAGTCGGCCAATTCTTACAGGTGTTCATTTTCAACTGACAGGTGATAGTGTTAAATCAGTAACAACAGATTCTCATCGTTTGTCACAGCGAATTGTGACGTTAACAGGCGCAGATGCACAAGTGAATGCGGATGTGATTGTACCAGCAAAATCATTTAAAGAATTGGGTGCAATGTTGGAAGGACAGGACCGTGTTGTCATTAAATTAACAGCTAATCAAGCTGTATTTGATTTAGGGAACACGACATTCTATTCACGACTACTGGAAGGGAACTATCCAGAAACAGATCGTTTGATTCCAACTGAAAGTACAACTGAACTTATGATTAATGCGATGACATTATTGGGTGCTATTGATCGTGCTGCTTTGTTGAGTCATGAGAGTCGTAATAATGTTGTGCAATTAACAATGAAAGATAATACTGCTGTTCTATCAGGTATGTCTCAAGAAATTGGACAAGTCAAAGAAGCCCTAGATGCTAAGAAAGTTGAAGGGGATGATTTAGAAATTTCATTTAATCCAGATTATGTACGAGATGCATTACGCGTATTTCACGATAAGGAAGTTGAATTACAATTCACGAGTAATTTACGACCATTTACAATTACGCCAGCTGGAGAAACAGATAATAAACAGTTACAACTTATTACACCAGTGCGTACATTTTAATTCACTGCATTTTGCTTATTTTTATTTAAAAGCCAAATAACGCGTTAGGACTTATTTGAACCTAAGTAAGCCAGTACGGTCTAAAATTGCTTAAATTAGATTTTAGACCGTATTTTTTGTTTTTAAGTTTAAAAAACGGTATAATACTTATATAACTATGATGAAAAGGTGCGCAATAAATTAGTGAGCGATGTACATATTACAACTGAATACATCACTTTGACACAATTGTTGAAAGAAGA
The DNA here is from genome assembly GCF_000165675.1 of Leuconostoc fallax KCTC 3537. Lineage (GTDB taxonomy): Bacteria > Bacillota > Bacilli > Lactobacillales > Lactobacillaceae > Leuconostoc_B > Leuconostoc_B fallax. The sequence goes on from NZ_AEIZ01000002.1 coordinate 139,762, forward strand.
GAACATTATCTCAAGTGGTGGACAAGCCAAGTATTTTTTGGGTGACGATGATAACAAAGTGTTTTTAAATGGTGAACCTGAGAATCGACGCGGTAAGAAACTTTATGCAGGTGACCTTGTTAGTATTAATCATCAGGAATATACGATTAAACAAGCAGACAATGCAGCTGAATTAATACCCATCATGCAAGAAAAAAGGCAGCACGTGCTTTAGCGGCTAAGCGAACAATTCGAGATGATCGCATTAAGTCTCAAAAAGCAGCGGCGGCAAAAGCAAGAAAAGAAGCACGATTTGAGAAAATACGGCGATCAAAAGGTCCAAGTTCATGGAACTCACATCGCTGAGTCTTCAAAATTATCGTAATTATCATGATTTATCCCTAACTTTTAGTTCTGGGGTCAATGTTTTTTGGGTGAAAACGCACAAGGTAAAACTAATCTGTTAGAGAGTATCTATGTGCTTGCGTTAGCACGTTCACATAGAACGAGTAACGATAAAGATTTAATACAGTGGCAGCAAAAAGAAACCACTATTTCAGGCCGTGTTCATCGGCGAACGGGCGATTTACCGTTATCTTTGAACTTTTCTAATAAGGGAAAAAAGGCACGTGTTAATCATCTAGAACAATCAAAACTTTCTCAGTATGTTGGACAACTCAATGTCATTTTGTTTGCGCCAGAAGATTTAGAATTAGTTAAGGGTGCGCCTACAATTCGTCGGCGCTTCATTGATATGGAATTTGGGCAAATGAATCCGCTGTATTTGTATCATTCTGCGCAATATAAGAAAATTTTAAAAAATCGTAATGCTTATCTAAAACGGTTGCAATTAGGTCAAACAAAAGATACGGTGTTTTTAGATGTCTTAACTGAGCAATTGGTTGATACAGGCTCACAAGTTATTTTGGCGCGTCAGGCATTTTTGAAGAATTTAGAACTAGCAGCACAACCTATTCATACCGAAATTTCAAATCAACAAGAAAAATTAACTTTAAAGTATCAAAGTTCTGTTGATTTATCTGAAAATACTAATATTGATCAGATAAAAAGCCAATTTTTAGAAAGTTTAAGGCAACAGTATCAACGTGAGAAAAGTCAGGGGTCAACAGCACTTGGCCCGCATCGAGATGATGTCCAATTTTGGGTTAATGGTAAAGATGTTGCGACATTTGGTTCCCAAGGACAACAACGAACAGCAGCCTTATCTGTTAAATTAGCAGAGATTCATCTGATGCAACAAGAAACAGGGGAATACCCTGTTTTGCTATTGGATGATGTGTTGAGTGAGTTGGACGCAAGCCGTCAAACGCATCTATTGTTGGCCATCCAAGATAAAGTACAGACCTTTATTACAGCGCCAAGTCTTAGCGATGTGGCAAAACAGTTAATTCATGCCCCAAAAGTGTTTCACGTGAAACAAGGTCAAATAACTGTTGAATAGCATACATAATGATTACCAATGTAGATCAATTCTCTGGAGAAAAATATATGTCAGAAGATCAATTGAACGAATTTGAAAATAGCGAAATCATCACAGATGATGAAGAAATACAGCATGCTAGTACAGTGAAAGCGCAAGCAGCTGAATATAATGCTGATCAAATCCAAGTACTAGAGGGCTTGGAAGCGGTGCGTAAGCGACCTGGAATGTATATCGGGACAACGACTTCTCAAGGACTACATCATTTAGTTTGGGAAATTGTTGATAATGGTATTGATGAAGCTTTAGCTGGATTTGCACAGCACATTACTGTAACAATTGAAGCAGATAATTCAATTACTGTAACAGATGATGGTCGAGGGATTCCGGTAGATATTCAAACCAAAACTGGCAAACCAGCGTTAGAAACAGTCTTTACTATTTTGCACGCCGGCGGAAAATTTGGCGGTGGCGGATATAAGGTTTCTGGTGGACTACATGGTGTTGGTGCATCCGTAGTTAACGCTCTGTCAACTGAATTAGATGTTAAAGTGGTCCGTGAGGGTAAAGTTTATTACATGGACTTCAAAACTGGTCGGGTTAACACGCCAATGACTATTTTGGATGAAGCACCTACTATTGAACGTGGCACAATTGTTCACTTTAAACCAGATACAGATATTTTCCGTGAAACCATTACCTACAACTACAATACTTTATTGACACGTGTGCGTGAATTGGCCTTCTTAAATAAGGGATTACGTATTTCGGTTCAAGATAAGCGGCCAACAGATGCCGTTAAGGAATCGTTCCACTTTGAAGGTGGTATTAAAGAATACGTTGAGTACCTCAATAAAGATAAAAGCGTTATTTTCCCAGAACCTGTCTATGTGGAAGGTGAAGAAAAGGGATTGTTGTTGAAGTTGCTTTGCAATATACAACAGAAGTTCGTGATAATTTACGTACTTTTACAAATAATATTAATACCTACGAAGGTGGGACACATGAAACTGGATTCAAGACAGCCTTGACGCGAGTAATTAATGATTATGCGCGTAAGAATGGGCAATTGAAGGAAAGTGCGGAATCATTAAGTGGAGAAGATGTGCGTGAGGGGATGACGGCCATTGTCTCAATCAAACATCCAGATCCACAGTTTGAAGGACAAACGAAGACTAAATTAGGCAATTCTGATGCCAGACAAGCAACAGATCGCATGTTTAGTGAAACATTCAGTCGTTTCATGATGGAAAATCCTGCTGTTGCTCGTCAAATTGTTGAAAAAGGTATTTTAGCGCAACGCGCACGTTTAGCTGCTAAGCGGGCACGAGAAATGACGCGTAAACAATCAGGACTTGAAATTGGTAATTTACCAGGGAAATTAGCAGATAACATCTCTAATGATCCAAGTTTGTCAGAACTATTTATCGTCGAGGGTGACTCTGCCGGTGGTTCTGCTAAACAAGGTAGAAATCGGGTCACACAGGCTATTTTGCCAATTCGTGGTAAGATTTTAAACGTTGGTAAAGCAACACTGGATAAAGTGTTAGCTAACGAAGAAATTCGTTCATTGTTTACAGCCATGGGAACTGGTTTTGGCAAGGACTTTGACGTTGAAAAGGCACATTATCATAAAGTCATCATCATGACTGATGCGGATGTTGATGGTGCCCATATTAGAACGTTATTGTTGACGCTATTTTACCGATATATGAGACCATTGGTGGATGCGGGGTATATTTATATTGCCCAGCCGCCTTTGTATGGTGTCTCCTTAGGTAACAATAAAGAAATGCACTATATTGATTCTGATGAAGAACTGGATGAGTTTCTTACTCAGTTACCATCACACATCAAACCTAAAGTACAGCGTTATAAGGGACTTGGAGAAATGGATTACGATCAGCTAGCTGATACGACAATGGATCCACAAAATCGGCGCTTGCTACGCGTTGATCCAACCGATGCTGAAGCAGCTGACAGTGTGATTGATATGTTAATGGGTAACGAAGTTGCGCCACGACGTGAATTTATTGAAGAAAATGCTGTTTTTGTAGAGAACTTGGATATTTAATGATTCAACTTATTCAAACGATTCAGTGAAATGGTTCGTTGACCATTTATGAGGAGTAAAAATTATGTCAGAACGAAATGACATGCGCATTAAAAATGCCAATTTGTCAGAACAAATGAAAACATCCTTTCTGTCATATGCAATGTCCGTTATTGTGGCACGTGCTTTACCAGACGTACGTGATGGTATGAAGCCGGTCCACCGACGTATTTTGTATTCTATGATTGAACAAGGAAATACACCAGATAAGCCACATAAAAAATCAGCACGTATTGTCGGGGATGTTATGGGTAAATATCATCCGCACGGTGATTCAGCGATTTATGAATCAATGGTACGCATGGCCCAAGATTTTTCTTATCGCCATATGTTGATTGATGGTCACGGTAACTTTGGTTCTGTTGATGGCGATTCTCCTGCTGCAATGCGTTATACTGAAGCACGATTATCTAAAATTGCGATGGAAATGATTCGTGATTTAAATAAAGATACGGTTAATTTTGTACCAAACTACGATGGTGAAGAACGAGAGCCAGAAGTATTACCAGCACGTTTCCCAAACTTACTAGTTAATGGTGCATCAGGAATTGCGGTTGGAATGGCAACAAGTATTCCAACACATAATTTGGGTGAAGTCATTTCAGCATTACACATGTTGATGGACAATCCTGATGTGACAACATCTGAATTGATGACGGCATTACCTGGACCTGATTTTCCAACTGGGGCTATTGTTATGGGAAAGTCTGGTATTCGTCGTGCCTATGAAACAGGTCGTGGAACAGTTACTGTTCGTGCTAAAGTTGATATTGAACAGACAAAATCTGGACGCGAACAAATTATCGTGACAGAACTACCATATATGGTCAACAAGGCGCGTTTAATTGAGCGTGTATCTGAATTAGTGCGCGATAAGCGTATTGAAGGGATTACGGGTATTCGTGATGAATCTGATCGTGAAGGCTTACGTGTCTCGATTGATGTGCGTCGTGATGCGTCGGCAAGTGTTATTTTAAATAATTTATATAAGCAAACGTTATTGCAAACGAGCTTTAGTTTTAACATGTTAGCTATCGATCATGGTAAGCCAAAGACGTTGAATTTAAAAGAAATTCTGGTTGCTTATCTGGAACATCAGCGTGAGGTTATTCGACGCAGAACTGCTTTTGATTTGAAGAAAGCGCAAGCACGTGCGCATATTCTAGAAGGCTTGCGAATTGCGTTAGATCATATTGATGCGATTATTAGCATTATTCGCTCAAGTAAAACCTCTGATGAAGCCAAAGGTCGATTAATTGAGAGTTATTCATTATCAGATAAACAAGCTCAAGCAATTTTGGACATGCGACTTGTTCGTTTGACAGGACTGGAACGCGATAAAATTGAAGATGAATATCGCAAATTAGAGGCATTAATTACTGATTTGAAAGATATTTTGGCACACTCAGCACGTGTTGATAAAATTATCTATAATGAATTATTAGATATTCAACAAAAATTTGGGGATGAACGTCGGACTGAATTACAAGTTGGTGACGTTACCAACATCGAAGATGAAGATCTCATTGAAGAAGAAGACGTTATCGTTACCCTAACTTCTAATGGCTACATTAAACGTGTACCAACCGCTGAATTCAAAGCACAAAATCGTGGTGGTCGTGGTGTTCAAGGAATGAATGTTCATGATGATGACGTCATTGAACAAATGGTATCAACTTCAACACACAATGCTTTGTTATTCTTTACTAATAAGGGTAAAGTTTATCGGATGAAGGGGTATGAAATTCCTGAGTACGGCCGACATGCTAAGGGCATTCCAGTTGTTAACTTGTTGAATTTTGACAATGACGAAAAGATTCAAACCCTCATCAGCGTCAGTGATCAAACGGCCGCAAGTGAGAGTTATCTCTTCTTCGTGACACAACTAGGTGTTGTTAAGCGAACAGCTGTGAAAGACTTTTCAAATATTAGAACGAATGGTCTAAAAGCGTTGACTTTACATGATGACGACGAAGTGCTTAATGTGATGATTACGAATGGTGAACAAAACATTATCATCGCAACGCATGATGGTTATTCTGTTAGTTTTTCTGAGTCAGATGTTCGTGTTATGGGGAGATCTGCAGCAGGTGTTCGTGGTATTAGATTGCGCGATGATGATATCGTCATTGGTGCAGATATTTTAAATCCCAAAGCGAATGTACTTGTTATTACCGAAAATGGTTATGGAAAGCAGACTGCAGCTACTGAGTATCCTATTAAGGGTCGTGGTGGTAAAGGTATTAAAACAGCTAATATTACAGCCAAAAACGGTTCACTTGTTGGTATGACCATTGTTGATGGCGATGAAGACATTATGTTGACAACCAATCAAGGTGTGATGATTCGCTTTACGGCTGATTCTGTCAGTCAAACTGGTCGAGCTACTTTGGGTGTTCGTCTGATTCGTTTGGAAAAAGAAACGAAAGTGGCAACCTTGGCTAAGGTTGATCCTGAGACCTTAGATACAGAAGGAACAGATAGTCAGGCAAAGGCAGTTGATGAGACGCAATCAGAGCAAGCGTCAGAATTATTATCACGTGCTCAAGATGATCAACAATCAACACATTCTGAAGAATAAAAAAGCCAGATATTAATCTGGCTTTTTTATTTATAACAGATGTGTTGTGGCTACTTACCAGAGCGCATCGAATTAAGGCCTATCGTGTTCATCCGGTGTTACATCTTTGCGGTTACCAGAACGAAAGTCTTGGTAAGGTTCAGCTGGGATAATTACCCAAGCCACAATATAGACAAGGATACCTGGTAAGAAGGGGAAAAATGATAGTAATACGAATATCAAACGTGTTGCTGTTGCGTTCCATCCGAAATATTCAGCAATACCACCAAGGACACCACCGAGAATACGATTTGAACGCGAACGTGTTAATCTTTTCTTATGACTCATGAGCTACCTCTTTTCAGTCAATCCATATAGTTAATTGTTATATTATTTATTGATTCTATTATATCGTTTTCAAGCTAAGATTGGTATTTTCACGCACGACATCAAGCGATTGTATATGTTTCACGTGAAAAAATATATTGAGTAATAACTAAAATGAATCATTACTTATTATCCTAGGTGCTTGACGGAATTTGATAATTACCGTAAACTAAAAATTAACTTGAAAGTAGTAATTGTTGTGTTTGTCCAGAAAGTTAGCGGGAATGAGAGCTAAACTAGCAACAGTTATGAATTACACAAGTCATGTATTGATATAAAATTTTAAATAATTTAGAGTGGCTGTGCCGTATGACGCAGCAATTTAGGTGGTACCACGGTATTAATCGTCCTAATCGTAGTTATTCGATTTGGGCGATTTTTTCGTAGGAAGGAAGAATGATGGATTTTTTGGAAGATTTGGAGTGGCGTGGTTCACTCAAACAGGTAACAGACGCAGCGGGATTACGAAAGGCAATGCAGGATGGGCAGATTGGCGCTTATGTTGGTGTTGATCCAACAGCTAGTTCGATTCATATTGGTAACTTAATTCCTTTGATGGTTTTAAAGCGATTCCAATTAGCTGGACATAAAGCTGTGATCATTGCTGGTGGCGGTACGGGAGCTATTGGTGATCCTTCTGGTAAAAAGAATGAACGCACTTTATTGTCTCTTGAACAAATTAATGACAATGTTGAAGCGCAAAAAAAGCAATTTCAGAAGTTATTTGGACATGATGATGATTTTTCTATCGTTAATAACAATGACTGGCTGGGACAATTAACATTACAAGAATTTTTACGTGATTATGGTAAGTTATTCTCTGTTAACGTTATGATTAAAAAGGATGTTGTGGCTTCTCGTCTAGATGCAGGTATTTCATTTACTGAATTCACATATCAAATACTACAAGGTATTGATTTTCATGAATTATGGCGCCGTGAAAATGTACGTCTGCAAATTGGTGGATCAGATCAGTGGGGCAATATTACGTCAGGTATTGATTTGATTCATACACTTGAAGGTAATGATGCACCAGCATTCGGTGTTACAATTCCATTAATGTTGAATTCAGATGGGACGAAGTTTGGCAAGTCAGAAGGCAATGCCATTTGGTTAGATGCGGAAAAGACATCACCTTACACATTCTATCAATTCTGGTTGAATCAAGATGATCGTGATGTGGTTAAGTATTTGAAGTTCTTTACTTTCTTGACTGTTGATGAAATTAACGAGCTTGAGGTAGAAGTTAAAGATAATCCTGGACAACGTCTAGCACAACGACGTTTGGCACAAGAAGTAACAAAATTTGTTCATGGACAAGCTGCTGTAGATGAAGCAGAGCAATTATCACAAGCGCTATTTAGTGGTAATATCAGTGATTTAAGTGTTAAACAAATTCAATCCGTATTTTCTGGTGTGCCAAGTTTTGAAGCAGAATCCCATGCAAAGAATATTGTAGATTTCTTAGTTGATGGTGGCGTGGAAAAATCAAAGCGTCAAGCACGTGAAGATGTTCAAAATGGGGCAATTACAATTAATGGTGAAAAAGTAACGGACGTAGCTTTTGAAGTTGACCCACAATCACATTATGAAGGACAGTATGTCTTAGTTCGACGTGGTAAGAAAAAGTATTTCCTAGGTATTGTTAAATAAACAATAGGAGTGTGAGATGATGAAAATTTTAATGTATGCAACGGTTGCTGATGAGTTACCTTATGCGCAAGCTTGGTCAGAAAAAACTGGTCATCAGATTGTAAATATTGAGGAGCCATTATCAGAGAATACAGTTCAATTAGCTAAAGGATTTGACGCGATTGTGACACAACAGACGATTGCTATCAAACCAATTGTTTACCAAACATTGTATGAACTAGGTATCAAGCAAGTCAGTTTGCGCCAAGTTGGCTATGATGTTTTAGATTTACCAAGTGCCTTTGCATCACATATACGCTTGTCTAATGTGGCTGCTTACTCCCCTCGTGCAATAGCAGAGTTTACATTAACACAATTGTTCAACATGATGCGTCATCAGAAAGCTTTTGACCGTGCAACGGTAAAGGGTGATTGGACTTGGGCAGCGGGTGGACAAGCACGTGAAATTCATCAACTAACAGTAGCTATTATCGGTGTTGGACGCATTGGTACGTCATTTGCTCAGATGCTTCATGCCCTAGGTGCCACGGTTCTAGGTGTTGATCCAGTTTATCATGCACAAAATGAGCCGTTTGTAACGTACACTACTTTGGATGAGGCATTAGCACAAGCGGATGTTGTGTCATTTCATACGCCGTTAAATGATGATACTCGGAACATGGCAGATAGTCATTTCTTTAAGCAATTAAAGCCCGGTACAATGCTCTTAAATATGGCACGTGGCGAAATTGTGGATATGGCTGTTTTAGAAGAAGCACTCGCAACTGGGCATATTAGTGCAGCAGCGTTTGACGTTGCGCCAAATGAAAATGATTTTATGAATCGTATTCAAGCGCCTGAAGATGTACCAGATAATATTCAACGTCTCATGCAGTATGACAATTTTTATCTCACACCACACATTGCATTTTATACAAATCTAGCAATCAAAAATATGGTGGAAATTGCATTAAATGATGCGATTCAGCTCACCACAGGTGGATTTACTGAAAATGAAATATTACGATAATAAAAAGCTACACAATGAGTGTGGCTTTTTATTATTGTGTAAAATATATCAAGTGATAAGATTGTGAAAAACATTATCCCAACAATGCTTATATTTCACAAGTTGCAAAATTCACGATGTTTTTTCTAAAACAAAGAGGACTATACTATGGGCAGATTATAAATTAGGTAGCGCTTACAAAACAAATCGCTACACATAGAGAGGAAGTAACAAGATGGCTTATCAAACAATTAATCCTTATACAGATGAAATAATCAAAACCTACGACAATCATGACGATGCGTATGTTGAAGAGGCGATTGAAAAGGGACATCAACTCTACAAAAGCTGGCGTGATGATCCTGTTGAAAGTCGAGCAGGGTTACTCTATAAGCTTGCTGATATTTTTGAAGCACGTGCTGATGAATTGGCAAAAGTATTAACTGTAGATATGGGAAAGCGTTTCGTTGAGGCACAAGGTGAGGTTGCATTATGTGTAGCAATTGCGCGTTACTATGCTGATCATGCAGCTGACTTTTTAAAGCCAGAACCAATTCAATCAGAAATGGGTGAGGCACAGGTAATTTCTCGACCAACAGGTGTTTTGTTGATGGTTGAACCTTGGAACTTCCCTTATTATCAAATTATGCGTGTATTTGCACCAAACTATATGGCAGGAAACCCAATGCTGTTGAAGCATGCTAGTAATACACCAAGCTCTGCCGTTGCCTTTGAAAAAGTTGTAAAAGAAGCGGGGGCACCCGACGGTAGTTTAACGAATTTATTTGTTGATTACGATCAAGTTAATCGTATTATTGCAGATGATCGTGTACAAGGTGTTGCGTTAACTGGTTCAGAGCGTGCGGGTCAATTGATTGCTGCTGAAGCGGGTAAAAATATGAAGCAGAGTTCACTAGAGCTTGGTGGTAGTGATCCATTTATTATCCTAGATGATGCTGATTTATCAGAAATCAAGAAAATCATTGCTGGTGCGCGGTTGTACAACGCTGGCCAAGTATGTACATCATCAAAACGTTTTATTGTTACTGAAAAAATTACGATAAACTAGTAGCGATGCTAAAGGAAGCGTTTAGTGAAGTGAAATTGGGAGATCCAATGTCTGGAAAAACGACATTAGCGCCATTAAGCACTAAGCGTGCCAAAGAAAATTTGACAAAGCAAGTGCGTGCGGCTGTTGAAGCTGGCGCAACGCTTGCATTTGGTAGCTTAGAACAAAATCAGCCAGCGGCTATGTTCGAGCCAGTTATTTTGACAAATATTACCAAAGATAATCCTGCTTATTATCAAGAGTTCTTTGGCCCAGTTGGTCAAATTTACAAAGTAAAGAATGAAGATGAAGCTGTTGCACTTGCAAATGATTCGCATTATGGCTTGAGTGGCGTGCTCTTTGCGGGCGATCCCGAACATGGTGCAGAAGTTGCTGCCCGAATTGAAACCGGCGGCGTCTTCGTGAATAGTTTTGGTGGCACTTTACCTGAATTACCATTTGGTGGTGTTAAGAATTCTGGATATGGTCGAGAGTTAAGCCACTATGGTATTGATACTTTCGTTAACAAGCAGCTCATTGTTACAAAAAAGCAGCCTATTGACCTAAATCACGCTACGGGTGGTTTTGTTTAAAATATGGCATCAAAAAAGCTTAACGATAACGTTAAGCTTTTTTAAAACATAAAAATATGCTTTATCTGTCCTAGAATAATAGCGAAATAGTGCATGCGTTGCCTCCTTAATTCGTACTGTCTTAGTATACGAAGTGACGGTGCATCACACTAAATACTTTTAGCCATTTTTGTATAACGTCTGGATACTGGTACCTCATCTTGATTGGACATCAACATTGTTTTATTTTGTGTATTGTAATAGTGAGCATGGTACTTATTAATGATATAGCCAGCGTGGACACGTAATAAATCATCGTGTAATTGGCAGCAGTCTTTCAAATTAGCACGCAATTGATAAATACGTGTTGTGGTGTGTATTTCAATATTATGTGAATTGGGGATGCTGGCAATGTATAGGATGTCGTTGAGGTCGAATTTGAGATGTGGATGTTGTGTTAAATGTAACCAAACTGGTTCACGTTGTGACATTAATTCAAGATGATTGAGTGCAACACTGATGGCTTCGTTCAGCTGTTGCTTAAAGTTGCTTTCAGGTCCTGATTTATCAATAAAGTCAAGGACCCCGATTTGATAGCGATACGTTTCAATGGCTAATTCTTGGTGTGTGGTGACAATAATGATCTGGGATTGACTATCATATTGACGAATCGCTTTAGCCGTGGATAAACCAGCATGAACAATATCTTTAATCTCTAAATCTAACAGAACAATAGTAGGCTTGGCTTCATTTTTTAGCGCCTTTAATAAAGCCGAGGGATTATCAAAACGATTGAGTGTCAATGGTGCTGCGTACTCAGTATGTTCAATGAGGTATTGGATGCGTTTTTGTTGTTGTAAATTGTCTTCAAGTAAATAGATATTCATAAGTTTTTTTGGATAGTAAAATTTTGCTGGAAGGTCTTGGGTGTAGCATGTAGTTCGCTAGATAACTCCATAAATGGATATTTCTCTATGAATTGCTGTAATATGGCTAAACCAAATCCCTGATGATCTGTCTTGGTTGAGAAACCTGATTGATGCATGCGCATTAAATCAGGCGCGGTTAGGTAAGTATTTTTGACTTGGATTGCAATATGTTGCTCGTATTCGATAAAAATGACATGCACTGTTTTATCTTTGCTGGCTGTTGCTGCCTCAATGGCATTATCCATAAGAATAGCAAGCGGACGGTATATATCCAAAATATTATTGAATCGCTTAAAATTGATATGTTCTGTGATTTCGATGGTAAAATTAATTCGCTTTTGTGTGGCTTGATGATGTTTTAAAACTAATAGTCCTTTTAAGCTAGCCGAATCAATGAAATGGAGATTTTGTATTGTTGCGCATTTTAGCAAGGACTTAGTCGGTTGAATCAAAGTATAGTAAATATTTTCAACATCATCGAAGTTCCGAGCAACAATCGCACATTCTAGGCTGGCTAGAATGTTTTTATAGTCATGTTGAAAATAGTGATGTGTGATGTTGGTCTGTTCTAAGGCTTGTGCATAGTTATTGATTTCTTTAATGGTGACTTCATGATTACGTAAATCTAGTTTTAAACGCCAAAATTGATTGCAGATAATCGGAACACAGATAAGGCTACATATAAGCATTAAGATAAAAATATCTAGCCAAATCGCACCTATAAATACATGATTAATAAACCAATAACCGATCATATCATTCAGTACTCTGATACCGATTGTGGTACATAGTAATACCATGGTAAATGTTTGATGTTTAGACAAGTAGTCTGTGGAATACCAACGGAGATGGTATTTTCTAAAAGCAAGTACCAGAAATAAAGATAAAATAGATAGCGTTGTCAATGCTAGAATGTTGGTTAATAAAATAGATGGGGATGGGAATAATGTCGTATACAGATTCTTTGGCCAATATACAATCAGGTGAGCTAATAAACTAAAGAGTGCGATAATGCGTTTTGGCAAATGTCGCATAAAATAGCAAGCTAAGCCGAACAAAATAATAAAATAGCATGAACTATTTACTGTTGTGTAGTAGCCTTCGGGTATTAATGGGCTCAAAAAGTGAACGGCAATAAGACTAGATAGCGCAATGAACCAGAATTTTTTTGGCCATGATTTTTGACCAAGTAATGTGATAAACCATAATAGCGATGTAACCGCATCAATGATCGTTACAATGATACTCACTAATATCAGAAAAATAAAACATAGAGGTAACCTTTACTTATTAAAATATTCACAATCTCAAAGTAATAGTATACCACATATATTAATGATTAAATCAGCACTACTTAGGTAGGACTTGGTTCTTTAATGTTACTGTACTAACACTGGTCAGTTGTTCATTAGTGTTAGTAATATTGACTTGCCATACTTGAATTGTGCGACCAATGGATATAGGTTTTGCTGTAGCGATCAGACAACCCGATGTCACTGGTTTTAAGTGGTGCGTCATAATATCAATACCAACTGCTACGCTACCGGATGTTTGTAGATTCTCATTTGCCCCAACTGAAGCAGCAGTTTCCGCCAATAAAGCATTAATGCCACCATGTACAATACCGTATGGCTGTTGAATGCTTTCTGTGACATTTAGGGTCATGATGACTTGATTTTGAGTGAGTTGTTTTGTGTTTATACCTAAAAGTTCTATAATATTCATAAGTATTAATCCCCTTTGAAAGAGAGTATAGCATGACAACAACTTGGACACCGGTAAAACAGTATCACGAGATTTTATTTGAAGTGAATGCTGATGGCGCAAATCCTGGCAAAATAGCTAAAATTACGATGAATGATCCAAAAACACATAATGCATTCACACCAGGAATGGTAAATGAAATGATTGAGGCATTTTCGATAGCACGTGACAATGCTAAAATCGGTGTTATTATTTTAACTGGTGCTGGTGATGAAGCTTTCTCTTCTGGTGGCAACCAAAAAGTTCGCGGTAATGGTGGTTATGTCGGTGATGATGGTATTCCGCGTCTTAATGTGTTAGATTTACAGCGTTTAATGCGTATTATTCCAAAACCGATTATTGCAATGGTTAAAGGTTGGTCAGTTGGTGGTGGCAATGTTTTGCAATTAGTCGCAGATTTAACAATTGCAGCTGACAATGCAAAGTTTGGTCAAACAGGTCCTAAGGTAGGTAGTTTTGATGCTGGTTATGGCTCAGGTTACTTGGCAAGAGTCATTGGTCATAAGCGTGCTAAGGAAGTTTGGTTTTTAAATCACTTCTATAGTGCACAAGAAGCCTATGCGATGAATTGGATTAATCGCGTTGTACCATTATCTGAAGTTGAAGTAGCAACGATAGAATGGGCTGATGAAATGTTAATGAAGTCACCAACGGCATTGCGCTTCATAAAAGCGGCTATGAATGCTGACACCGACGGATTGGCAGGACTACAGCAATTTGCTGGGGATGCCACAATGCTTTATTACACTACAGATGAAGGTAAAGAAGGACGAGATGCCTTCAAAGAAAAGCGTTCACCAGAGTTTGATCAATTCCCTAAATTCCCTTAAGCGTACAAAAACAGTGTCATTTGCTATTAGCGAATGACACTGTTTTTTATTACCATGATTTTTAGTCGAATGAAATCGATAGTAATGGGAGTATATAA
>NZ_AEIZ01000001.1 GCF_000165675.1 Leuconostoc fallax KCTC 3537
CGATAATCGAATTAACTAGCTACTCATCAATCGCCTTTTATCATTTAAAAACACCATCAATAACTCTATTGTTCGTGTATTTATTATTCTTCAAAACCAATAAATGATGACATTTGTACTGTTTCTAGTAATGTATGTAACTTATTAGCTGGTACAAACTTCAATTTTTCATGAAAAGCAGTTGTAATTAAATGCATATTTTCTGGTTCAACCTCAAATGAATAAAAAGACATAGGTCCCTCATGATCACTTTCTAGTGTACTAAGTTCACCTAAACGCCAATTATCAAAATCAATATCGCCGTCTTGTTGTAATCCTCTTAAAACTGCACCTAATGATGTATCTTGCTTGTGCTTATGCATCTTTGTGGTATAAAAACGATACCCATTTTCAATTGGTTCAACCAAGAAATAAGGCATACTATCTTTGATGGCTATTGCTGTTGCTGCTACTAATGACATAATTTCCTTCTATCTAATTTAAATTCTATCCAAAGCTTCAGTGATCCATTCACCTTGCTTATTTGCAATTGATGTAAAACCATATTCTAAATGATAATTCGTCCAATAACGCTTCCGTATATTATGATACTTAACTGGTAGTTGATCATCGTGTCGTTGCATTTGGCTCTGACGTAATGACAAACTGATTTTTCCATTGTATTGTTCTATATCTAATACAACCACATCAACTTCTTTACCAACTGCCAATTCATTAGCAAGGTTTTTGACAACACCAGATTTACATTCCGATATATGAATCAACCCTTGTTGATGATTATTAAGCATTACAAAAGCGCCGTATGGTTGAATACCAGTAACTTTTCCTCGTAATTTTTGGCCAATCTTATAATTCATTTCTCACCTCCAATATCTACATCTTAAATTATATCAAAAAAGCAGGCATAACGCCTGCTTTTCACTAAGCTTCAATTGTAATTGTTTTAACGACAATGTCCTGACGTGGTCGATCGTACATGTCCACCTTTGCCTTAGCAATATCATCTACAATGTCTAATCCTTCAATAACTTGCCCAAACACCGTATGTTTACCATCAAGCCAAGGTGTTCCGCCATCTTTCCGATATGCTTCAGCAATTTCAGCAGGTACATTTTTCAATGCGCTTGCCATCTGTGAGGGGAAATTAGCAGCCTGCACAATGAAAAATTGACTACCATTCGTATTGGGACCAGCATTAGCCATTGACAATGCACCACGTAAATTAAATAGTTGGTCACTAAATTCATCTTCAAAACTGTTGTTCCAAATACTCTCGCCACCCATACCAGTACCAAGTGGATCACCACCTTGAATCATAAAATCTTTGATAACACGGTGAAAAATACCGTTGTTATAATAGCCATTTTTAGCGTGTGTTATAAAATTTTCTACAGTCTTCGGTGCAATATCAGCGAATAATTTGATGCGAACATCACCCTTATTCGTTGTAATTGTTGCAACTGGTCCTGTATAGTTTTTAGCATCTAGTTGTGGATATATCATCTTATTCTCCTAATATAATGAAAAGCGCCTGTTGAGGCGCTCATAATTGGCTTAAACTTTATCTTCAAAAACAGGATCGATAATGACGTTGCCTTCTTCAATTTCTTCAAGCGCTTTACCGACAGACTTATTAGATTCAAAGACCTCTTCTGTTGCAGGTAAGCCAGCATCAAGTTCACGCGCACGCTTTGCTGCTAAAGCGATCAACTTATATCTTGAATCAACCTTTTCTAATAATTTGTCAACTGATGGATATAGTAACATTGTTCTCTCCTTAAAAGGTTTTTTCTACAACACGGCCTACACGTAAACGCTCAGCTGTAATAATAGCTTTGATACGCTCTACTGCCTTACTGACTTCATCATTTTCAACAGCATAATCATAATTAATCATCATCTTGAGCTCTTCACGCGCTGCATCAACACGTTTGTTGATTACTTCTTGTGAGTCAGTACCACGACCCACTAAACGTTCTCTAAGATTAGTTAGATTAGGTGGTGTCAAAAAGATATAAATACCTTCTGGCATTTTTGACTTAACCTGCAATGCACCTTGAACTTCAATTTCTAAGAATACATCACGCCCACTGTCTAGCGTCTGGTCAATAAAGCTTTTGGGTGTACCATAATAATTATTGACATACTGAGCATACTCAAGCATATCACCATTGTTGATTTTGTTCTTAAATTCTTCTTCACTTATAAAAAAGTAATCGACCCCATCTACTTCACCTGGGCGGGGTTGGCGTGTCGTCGCTGAAATTGAATACTGAAAGTCTACACCTTCTTCTTCAAAAATCGCCTTACGGACTGTTCCCTTACCAACACCAGAGGGACCGGATAATACAATTAATAAACCACGTTGCGTCACAATGCAAACCTCTTTATGAATTCAATAAATTTATCATACCAAGTTACTACTAATTATTCAAACTGAACATGATGTCTCTTTGAAATTAATCAAATCAATGTACGAACAAATGTTCAAGAAAATGTTAAATACAATTTTGGACCTTGCGCTTTTGAACATTTGTTCGTATGATTACATTTGAAAGATCCGTTAGATTGAGAGGTTAAAAAATGCAGAATTTCATCATGCGCCGTCAACCAAATAATCCATTTCAAGTCATACATCAATACTTTACTAAGTTATTTTCTAGACGACCATTCAACCACTATCCCATTCAAAGCCAGTTAACTGCGGAAGAGATTATTACGCGCCTTGAATATGGTATAAATTCTCGTGAAAATATTATAATCCAACTCAATCAAAACAATATAAGTGAGTATGTGATGAACTACCATGGTGTCATATACCAAACACATACCAATCATCTCATCGTCAAATCTTATGATTCACATCACATTTGGCAAATTAATCCGCAAATGATTCGCCATATTACGCTAAATTAAAAATTAGTCTTTATTCTTTTCTTCTTCAATTACTTCTTGTAAAAACATCTTTTCCTGATCATTCAATTGCTTACTGTGAATTAAATCTGGACGTCTTAGATACGTTCTACGAATTGATTCTTTTAAACGCCACTTAGCTATTTCTGCGTGATTACCACTGGTCAATACTGGTGGCACTTCTCGATCACGAAAATTTGCTGGGCGGGTGTATTGTGGGCTTTCTAACAAACCATTTTCAAA
Organism: Leuconostoc fallax KCTC 3537; assembly: GCF_000165675.1. Classification (GTDB taxonomy): domain Bacteria; phylum Bacillota; class Bacilli; order Lactobacillales; family Lactobacillaceae; genus Leuconostoc_B; species Leuconostoc_B fallax. The sequence continues at coordinate 3,157 of NZ_AEIZ01000001.1, forward strand.
AGAATCATCGACTGCACTCACTTGATTACCTAACACATCAGGCAAGAAACGGACCGTCGCATCAATAATGACCATGGCACCTAATTCACCACCAGTTAATACATAATCCCCCAAAGAAATTTCATCGTCTACTAACTCACGAATTCGCTCATCATACCCTTCATAATGTCCTGCAATAAAGGTCAGATGATCATAATGAGATAATTCCTGTGCTACTTGATGATTGAATTTGCGTCCAGCAGGATCCAAAAGAATAACATGTCCTTTATCTCCAGCCTCTTCTTTAATGTGGTCCACAGCATCAAATATTGGCTGAGGCATTAATAGCATACCTGCACCACCACCAAAAGGATAGTCGTCAACATTATTATGCTTATTATTCGTAAAATCTCTGAAATCCGTTACATTAAAAGACAATGCTCCACGATCAATAGCTTTCCCAATGATGGATTGGCGCATTGGTGAAAACATATCAGGAAATAAGCTTAGAACATCTATTCTCATTAGTCCAATAACCCTTCCATTTCATCAATCGTGATAATTTGATTTTCAATATCAACAGCTTTAATCACATCATCAATAACTGGCAAAAGGGCATCTTTTTTATTGTCTCTTGCTACGACCCAGACATCATTGGCACCTGTTACCATAATTTCTTTTACTGTACCAATTTCATCATGCGCCATGTTGATAACTTGGCTACCAATAATTTGATCATAATAATATTGACCTTCCGTCAATGTATCTCTTTGTTCAGCACTAACTAGTAAATCAGACTGCTTATATTTCTCAACTTCGTTAATATTATTAAATGCTTCAAAAGTCAACAAATACATACCTTTATGAACTCTGGTACTTTGAATAACCACAGGAATTTTTTCATCGTTAAATTGAATAAAAAGTGTATTGCCCTTTTGAAAACGCTGTTCAGCAAAATCGGTTATCGCAGCAACCTTTACTTCTCCACGAATACCATGCGTATTCACAATAGTTCCAACTTTATAATATTCCATGATACTCCCTTATATACGTTGCCATAATCAGTCGGTTAATCGTCAAAAGAAAAGGTCATAACAAGACTACTTGTTATGACCTAAAAAATGAATTAAACCAATGCTAACAAATCTGCCTTCTTTGCTGATGAAGGATATGCAATACTTTGTGCATCCAAATATGCTTTGATTTCAGCAACAGTATTCTTTTCTGTTGGCTTCTTAGCTGCAGAAGCTGTCTTTGTTGTAGCAGCTTTCTTACCTGACTTGCTTTCAGCATGCTTTGCAATAATACCAGCATTACTTAACAAGTTACGTACTGTATCTGATGGTTGTGCACCATTAGCTAACCATGACAAAATCTTTTCTTCATCCAACTTGATTTCTGATGGTTGTGTAACAGGGTTGTATGTTCCCACGATTTCGATAAAACGGCCATCACGTGGTGAACGTGAATCAGCAACAACAACACGGTAGAAAGGACGCTTCTTGGCACCCATGCGCTTCAAACGGATCTTTACTGACATAATAAATTCCTCCAAATAATAAACTTTTTAAGTTATGCTAAACTCTAAATTACTTAACTACTACAGTATGCCATTTATCAAAAACAATGTCAAGGTTTTTCACTTGACATTGTTTTTTAAAAAATACCATAACAATAAGTAACTCAATAAATAGATAAAACCACCAAGTAATCCAGCTACTGCAATAGCCCAAATATAATCTATAGGCTGATGATGATGCATATTCAACAAATTAGATAATAAGACAACAATAAAAACAAGCATGGATAAACTAATACCTAAACGTTTCATCATTACTTACGCTTACGCTTCTTTTTGGCCTTTTGTAACTTACGCGCCATTTGCTTCATGGCAAACTTCTGAACCTTTTGTCCAAAATTACCTTGAGGGAGACCACCGCCACCCATGCCATTCATCATACTACTCATATCCATACCAGTAGCACCCATCATCTTTTCCATACCACCAAAGTTACCATTAGTCGCTTGACCCATCATTTTTCGCATTTGGTCAAATTGCTTAATCATGCGATTCACTTCTACAATGGGGCGACCGGAACCAGCAGCCAATCGTCTTCTCCGAGATGGGTTAATCAAATCTGGATCTTCACGTTCTGCTGGTGTCATTGATTGCACAATAGCCTCTAAGTGAATAAATTGTTTCTCATCTACATTGAGATTAGCTAGGGCTGGGTTATTCGCCATCCCTGGAATCATCTTTAAGATATCTTCCATGGGCCCCATATTTTGGACTTGTTTGAGTTGTGCCACGAAATCATTAAAGTCAAACGTATTTTCACGAAGCTTTTCGAGTTGTTTCTCGGCGGCTGCTTCATCAAAATCCTTTTGCGCTTTTTCAATCAGCGTTAACATATCCCCCATACCGAGGATACGGCTAGCCATACGATCTGGATAAAAGACATCTAAATCAGTTGGCTTTTCTCCTTGTCCGACAAACTTAATGGGTTTACCGGTAACGTCACGAATTGAGAGTGCTGCACCACCACGTGTATCACCATCTAATTTCGTCAAAACGACACCTGTTAGATCAAGTGATTCTGAGAATCCCTTAGCCGTTTCAGTCGCATTTTGACCTGTCATAGCATCAACCGTTAACAGAATCTCATCAGGATGTGCAATCTCTGCAATATCCTTTAATTCTTGCATCAAAACTTCATCAATTTGCAAACGACCAGCCGTATCGATAAAGACATAATCATTACGATGTTGCTTGGCCTCCTCTAAACCAGCTCTAACAATATCGCGTGGATCAGTATCCGTCCCCAAGCTAAATACCGGAATATCCAAATCTTTTCCCAGAATTTCCAATTGGTCAATAGCGGCAGGACGATAAATATCCGCCGCAATTAACAAAGGTCGAGCTTTATTTTCCTGCTTCAACTTGTAGGCTAATTTAGCAACTGTTGTTGTCTTACCTGCACCTTGTAGCCCAGCCATCATAATAATCGTTGGAATTTGTGGTGATTTGTTCAAGGGAACAGCTTCATCCCCCATCATCTTGGTTAATTCTTCATTAACAATCTTAACAACTTGTTGTGGTGCATCCAGCCCTTCAAGAATGTCTGCGCCACTGGCTTTACCACGCACATTAGCAACAAAACGCTTAACTGTACCATAATTAACATCAGCTTCCAATAATGCTAAACGGATTTCACGCATAGTTGCATGTAAATCTTCTTCACTGACACGGCCACGGCCTGTCAGATTTTTCATTGCCTTACTTAGGCGTTCGGTTAAATTTTCAAAGGCCATTTTTATCTCCAAATTTATGACATGCTATAGTTAAGACCGATTGCATTTAATCCGTCTCTTCATAATTAATTAACATATTTAATCGTTGTTTTAGTGTGGCATCATCATTATAATGCGCGTCAATCCAATGTTCTAACTGATGTTCCATACCACGTCGTGCCACGTAATCTCGTTGCAAATGCAAAATAGTTTCATAATGCTTTAGTAAATCCACGCCACGATGAATATTGTCTGAAACTGCTTGGCGACTCACTTGCTCATTTTCAGCAATTTCAACAATGGAAAGATCGTCTGCAAAGTAAGCAACCAAATACCGACGTTGCTTTAACGTCAGTAGGCCACCATAAAAATCTAACAGCGCATTGACATCATTTTTCTTTGTAATATCCATAATTATGATTCGACCAAATCCTTGAAGAGACCATATACAAATTCTTCTGGTTTAAATACTCTCAAATCAGTTGCTTTTTCACCAAAGCCAATCCATTTAACAGGTAAATGCATTTCACTACGAATAGCAAATACAATACCACCCTTGGCTGTACCGTCCATTTTCGTTAATACAATGCCCGTGACATCAGTTGAATCCTTGAATAATTTTGCCTGTTGAATAGCATTTTGTCCAGTCGTTGCGTCCAGTACCAGTAAAACTTCATGCGGTGCATCAGGGATTTCACGCTGAACAACGCGCTTCATCTTCTCTAATTCTTGCATTAAGTTAAAATTATTCTGTAAACGACCGGCTGTATCAATAAAGAGGACATCGTACGCTTCATCCCGTGCTCTTTTCACGGCTTCAAAAACCACACTCGCCGGATCAGATTTATCCTTACCAGCGACAACTGGTACTTGCGCAATGGCTCCCCACTCCTGCAACTGCTTTGTTGCGCCAGCTCTAAATGTATCCGCTGCAGCTAACAAAACCCGCTTGCCAGCCTTTTGATACTGACTTGCTAATTTACCGATCGTTGTTGTTTTACCAACACCATTAACGCCAACAAACATAATGATTGTTGGCTGACCAGTAGGGGCAAAATGCATTTGGTTATCTTCGCCACTACCTTCTTCTTCGTAGATATCAACTAATTTCTTAATGATAACATCACTAACATCTTCTTTACGCTTAGCATTCTTAAGCTTCACTTCTTCACGAAGCTCATCACTAATTCGAATCACCATATCAAAACCAACATCAGAACCAATTAACGTTTCTTCTAAATCGTCAAAAAAATCTTCATCAACTGTTCTAAAATTGGCCAAAAAACGATTAAACCGTTCCGCAAATCCACCACGGCTCTTCGTTAATCCTTTATTATAAAGAGCTTGCTCATCGGTTGATGTGTGCGCTTCATCATCAGAAGTTGTGCTAACAATATCTGCCTTGTCAGCAACTTCTGACACATCAGCGTCATCGGTATCAATCGTTGGCGCAGTAGTAGCAATAGTTTCATCAGCCACTACTGTTTCGTTTGTTATATTTTCATCTGATGTTGCGGTGTCATCTGATACTACAGTGTCATCGACTGTCTCTTCCTCAGACGTTGTGCTAACGATATCTGTCCCATCAGTAACTTCTGATACATCAGTGTCATCGGTTATTGGTGCTTGCTCCTGAACATTCTGCTGCTTATCAGCCTGTTCTAAATTATCTTGTGTTGCTTCATTTTTTCGTCCGTTTTCTTTTTACGAAAAATATCAAATAATCCCATTGTTCACTCCTTTAACTGGCATCAATGTGATCTAAATCAATAGCTACCATCTTGGAAACTCCCGCCTCTTGCATTGTCACACCATACAAAAGATTAGCCTGCATCATTGTCCCTTTACGGTGTGTAATGACAATAAATTGGGTATGTCCACCAAAATCATGCAAATAACGTGAAAAACGTGCAACATTTGCTTCATCCAAAGCTGCCTCCGCCTCATCCAAAACGACAAAGGGAACAGGACGAACATGCAGAATAGCAAATAACAAAGTGATAGCAGTGAGTGCTTTTTCACCACCGGACAACAAGCTCATCTGCTGGAATTTTTTCCCTGGTGGCTGTGCAATAATATCAATTCCTGTTGTCAATAAATGTTTAGCATCTGTTAACTGAATTTCTGCACGACCACCACCAAACATTTGCGAAAATATTTTAGAAAAATGATGGGAAACAGCATCAAAGGTTGTTTTGAAACGCGTTTGTACCTCATCGTCCATTTCTTCAATGGTTTGCATTAAATTATCTTTGGCAGTATTCAAGTCATCACGCTGTTGTGTTAAGAAATCATAACGTTGCTTAACCTGCTCATACTCTTCAATCGCACCAATATTAACATGACCTAGTTCATTAATGCTCTTTTTCAAAAGCGTCAGCTGTTCTTCAATATCTGAAATAGTCTGTGTGACCCGCTCAATTGGTACTTGGGTGTATTTAACATTATACTCGGCCATTAGTTGTTGCTCAAAATGCTCTATTTTAGTCTGTAAACTCGCTTGTCGCGTCAAGATAGCGCCTTGTTCTTCTGTTGCTAATCTGACGTTGCCTCGTGCAATCATTAACTGCTGTTCAATCTTTTGTATCGTTACTGCTAACGTCGCTGTTGTCGCTTGCAATCTTTTTTGCTTACCTTGCAGTGTCTGTAATTCATGACTAATCGTTGAAACCTTATCCTCAGTTAAGGTTTCAGTTAAAATACGCATATTATTTTGCAATGTATCAATATGTACTTGCAAACGCTCTTTTTCTGCTTGTTGCTGCACTTGTTGTTGCACTAACTGCGCAGTTTGCTCTGAAAGATTTTGTGATTGGGCTTGATACTTTGTCCATTCAGAACGAGCCGTCACACGCTTTTCTTGTGTTGAATGATAATTTTCAGATAATTGCGTAGATTGCTGTGTTAATTCATTATAAGCTAATTCTGTCTCAGCCTGTTTCTTAGATAACTGTTGCAGTTCACTCTGAGACGTATCATATTCTTGCTGTCTTTCAGCCAACAGTTGTATCAAATCAGATTGTTCATATTCTAATGCCTTAAGTTGTCGTTCATGTTCAGTAACGATACTCTGATATTTTTCCAGTTCATAATCAGTTTGATTTGATTGTGATTTTGCTGCTTGTAATGCTTGCTGTGCAGTATCTAAATCTTGTGTTGTTACTGTGATTAAATCACGCTGATTTTGTAATTTTTTTCTTGAGTATCTGCTGTATGTTTTAATTCAGTTAGCTTATTCTCTAATTCTGAGAGAGCTTGTTGCCGGCTCAACAATGTATGGCTTTGTTTATGTTGCATACCACCCGTCAAAGAACCGCCGGCATTAACAATTTGCCCATCCAAGCTAACTACTCGAAAATGATATTGAGCTGCTTTGGCAATCTGTGTCGCTGATTCAAGGTCTTTTGCAATGACCGTTGTCCCCAAAATATTATATTTAATTGCCGTCATATCTTTTGGCATCTTGACAAGATCTGCAGCAAGACCAACAAATCCCTCCAGATGTTCTACCATACTAGTATCAATGTGACGTGATTTAATAGCTTCTATTGGTAGCAATGTTACACGGCCAGCCTTATGTTGCGATAAATACTTAATAGCATGTTTAGCTGTTGTAATATAATCAACCACCACGTGCTGTAAAGTACCACCTAAAGTGATTTCAATTGCATAGGCATAGTCAGCTGGAACCGTTATCAAGTCTGCAATGACACCTTTAATGCCCTTGAATTGTTGCCGAACATTATCCTGCATTAGCGTTCGAACACCTTGATAAAAGCCAGCGTATTCATCCAATGCTGTTCTAGCTTGAAGATCTGTCTTAACCCGACTGACTGTTTTTAATGTCTGATACCAAACCTGCTCTTGCTCATGATAATCTTTTTGCTGTTGCTTTAATAATTGATCATGCTTCGTAACAGTTGTTGTTAATTGTTGCATATCAATCAGCTCACCATGTTCAGCTTGATAAGTCTTTAATGCTTGCTGATGTTCAACTAAATCATGTTGTACTTGCTCATATTTAACGACTAACGTTTTTTGGCGTTGCTCTAGACGTTTTATTTCTTTTTGCGTCGTTTGGCTGTTATTATGTGCCCCAGCAATCGCTTGCATAATTTCAATATAAGCTGCCCGATTACTGTTAATTTTGGCTTGCAAAGTTTCTTGCTGGTTTTCACTAGCTTGTTGATCTAATTGAGAGACTGTTTGTGACAATTCTTGATACTTTTGATCTGCAGTTAATTTGCGCTGCTCTAATGTTTCCAAATATATGGCATTGGCATCTAGTGTTTCAGTTAGCTTTTCTAAACGAGATTGCGTATCATGCAGTTCACTCGTTAAATTTTGATATTGCTGTTGTTTTAAATTTTGTGCGCCAATGAGTTGTTCTTTTTTTGTATTAAAGTCACAACCTGCTGTTGCGCCTGTTCTTGTTGTTGACTCAAATCAGCTTGCTCTTGACGCTGATCTGCTAATCTGGTTTCTAAATCGTCTGCTGCTTGCTTTGCTGACTTAACTTGTGTCTGCTGATCTGCCAAAGCTCGTTCAGTTGTCACCTGCTTATCATTTAACTGTTGAATTAATAACGCTAAACGAGATTGATCTAATAATTCATAACGTTCTTTTTGAGATAAATAATCTGTTGCTTGTGCACTTTGCTGCGCCAACCCGTCTAAGCGTTGTTCAATTTCATAGATAATATCACCCACACGAGACAAATTATCATTCGTTTGTTCTAGTTCGCGTTGTGCTTTATCTTTATTTTGCTTATATTTATGAACACCTGCCACTTCTTCTATAATGGCACGACGTTCCTCAGGCTTAGCATTAAAAATACTCTCTACACGTCCTTGGCTGATAATGGAAAAACTTTCCTTACCTAAACCAGTGTCTGTAAAGAGATCTTGAACATCACGTAAACGGCTATCAACCCCATTAATCTGATAAACGCTTTCCCCTGAGCGATATAATTTCCGTGTAATTGTCACTTCGCTAAATAACGTATTCAAATACTGGTCATCGTTATCAAAAGTCATGGATACTTCAGCACGATTCAATCCATGCCGAATATGTGTACCACCAAAAATAACATCACTCATTTTCGTACCGCGTAAATCCTTGGCACGTTGTTCGCCCATTACCCATCTTATCGCTTCAATGATATTGGACTTACCAGAACCATTAGGGCCAACAATGCCTGTCATACCAGGCATAAATTCAATTGTTGTTTTATCAGCAAACGACTTGAAGCCACTAATTTCTAGCGTTTTAAGTTTCATTCGGTTGTATCATCTTCCAAAGAATTTAAAGCTTTTCTAGCCGCAGCTTTCTCGGCATCTTTAATTGACTTACCTGTGCCACGTGCTAATTCACGGTCATCAAGTGATACACTTGCCTCAAAACAAGTTGAGTTGTCCGCCAAAATCGTTTCACTAATTGTATTATAGTCAATATCTACAGGACCATTAGCCTGTAATTTTTCTTGCAATCGGCTTTTAAAATCAATAAAGTGATCAAAAAAGTCCGTATCAACTGCTGCAAATAAAGTCGCATCCAAAAAACGCTTTACAGTATCAGCACCTTGATCTAGATAAAGTGCCCCAATAAAAGCTTCCCAAATATCTTCCAATAAGGAATCTCGGTCTCGCGCACCATTCATCTCTTCACCTTTACCAAGTCGTATCGCTTCATTTAAGCGGACTTGACGGGCAAAGTGAGCAAATGAACGCGTCTGCACCATTGCAATACGCATTTCAGTCAATTGGCCTTCATGCCATTTTGGATAACGTCTGAATAAGTATTCAGCGACGGTTTCCTGCATGACTGCATCGCCAAGAAATTCTAATCTTTGATAATCTCGACCTGTTTCATCTGGATGTTCATTCAAGTAGTTACGCTGTGTTAATGCCTCTAATAACAACGTTTCATTATCAAATGAAATGGCAAAAGTTTGATTTAAATATTGTTTAAAACTGTCTACTGACACATTAAACTCCCGTATTTTTAATTTTGTACTTTGTTAATTATACCAAATTTATATGAATAATTTGCTAAATAAAAAACAGCCGAAGCTGATTTTTGTCTTGATTATTCTTGATGTGCCGCAATATACTCGACAGTTTGTTGTAATGTAATTAAATTTTCGGCATCTTCATCCGGAATTTCAACATTAAACATATCCTCTAGCTCTAAAATTAATTCAACAAAGTCGATGGAATCAGCATCAACATCCGTTAAAAAATTCAAGTTGGGCGTGATACTTTCGCGTTTTAGATTAAAACGTTTTGAAATTTCGTCAGCCATCATATTATAAATTTCGTCTTTATTCATTGCCATGATTCATCTCCCAAAATCATATTATTAATTATTTACTTTCTGACTCATTTTGAAGATCAGCTTTCACTGATTGTAAATCGTCATGATGCTTTGACACATAATCTTGAATGTCAGGAATCAGGTTGTGCTCAATCATAATTCGAATTTGTCCCATAGTATTGGCGACAGCACTAGCTTTTGCAGAACCATGTGTCTTCACGACAGGCGCCTTAACACCTAAAATAATTGCTCCGCCGGCTTCATTGTAGTCCAATTTTTTCTGGATTTCTTTAAAGGCTGGTTTCAACAATGCACCGCCTATTTTGCCTTTTAAGCCAGAATTCAAAATAGCTTTTTTCATTTGCTTTAATAACATTAAAGCGGTACCTTCTGTCGCTTTTAGCGCAGCATTTCCAGAAAAGCCATCCGCAACAACGACATCAGCGGTACCTTCTAATAATTCTCTTGACTCAATATTACCTAAGAAATTAAAAGCAGCAGTTGATTTCATTAATTGATGCGCAACTTTATGCGTCTCATCCCCCTTGTCTTCTTCTGCGCCATTATTTAATAAGCGAACACGCGGATTATCAAATCCTAGAACATGTGTCGCGTAAAAGCTACCTAAAATACCATATTGGTAAAGATGAACGGGCTTATTTTCAGCATTGGCACCCAAATCCATAAAGACAAACTGATCATTAGGTCCATCAAAACTAGGCAATGCCGTTGCTAGTGCTGGTCGATCCACGCCCTTAATACGCCCAACAATAAAAATAGCGCTTGATAGCAACGCACCCGTATTACCTGCGCTAAATAATGCATCTGCTTCACCTGATTTAACAGCATTAGCAGCACGCACTAGTGATGAATCTTTTTTACGTCGCATTGCTTTAACGGGTTCATCACCCATTTCAATAACTTCAGTTGTCGCAACTAAAGTCATACGCTCCCAGTTTTTAACTAAGGGTTTTACTTTTGATTCAGTACCAAAAAGGTAAAATTCAATATCTTCGTAACGATCACGCGCTAACTCAATTCCCTTGACAATTTCTTGTGGGGCAAAGTCGCCACCCATTGCATCAACTGCTATTTTCATTATAAGTCCTCAATTAATTTATATTCACCAATCCACCTAGTCAAAGTAACGATAGTTTGCCATTGTACGCGACAAATAATCAACTAGTGCCTGGTTATCCATTTGCGCATCCCATTTTGGTGTATCAACCGTTGCAATGGCTTCTTGTTGCGCAATCTCCATCATGGTCAAATCTTTAATTGGATCACCAACCATGAATTCTGGCACACCCGATTGCTTAACACCCAAAATATCACCAGGTCCACGCAATTCAAGATCTTTTTGTGCTAGAACAAACCCATCAGTTGTGGCCACCATTGCATCTAAACGTTGCTGACCATAATCCGTTTTTGGATCGGCAACCAATATTGTATAAGATTGTCGCTTACCTCGACCAACACGACCTCTTAATTGGTGTAGTTGCGCCAAACCAAATCGATCTGCATCTAATATTACCATAACTGTTGCATTCGGCACATCTACACCGACTTCAATAACCGTCGTCGCGACTAAAATCTGCAATGTGTTTTTTGAAAATTAGCCATCATTTCAGCTTTTTCATCGTTACTTAAGCGTCCATGTAATAAACCAATTTTAAATTGTGGTAATGACAACTGCAATGACTCATACATAGCTTGCGCATTTTGAACATCTAGCGCCTCTGATTCTTCAATAAGTGGGGTCACGATATAGGCTTGTGCACCCGAGGCAACTTGTTCTTTCACAAATGCAATAGCTTGATCTAGTTGATTGTGCGATAAGCGTTTGGTCTCGATTGGTTTACGCCCATTCGGTAACTGATCGATAATTGACACATCCATTTCACCATACGCTGTAATCGATAGCGTCCGTGGAATCGGCGTTGCCGTCATAGCTAAAATGTCCGGATTCATACCATTTTCACGTAGTTTGGCACGTTGGGATACCCCAAAGCGGTGCTGTTCATCAATCACTGCCAATGATAGATGATGAAACAAGACATCGGGCTGTAACAAAGCATGCGTACCAACCAATATATCAATATCACCATTCACAAGATCTTCAAGCAAATGTCGCCGGGCAGCGACTCTCATGCCACTAGTAAGTAATTCAACGCGAACCGAAAGGCCAACTTGTTCAAATAGATTGGCCAAGTTAATCGCATGTTGCCGCGCTAATATTTCAGTTGGCGCCATCATGGCCGCTTGTCTTCCAGCGGTGACAACTGCATACATGGCTAATGCTGCGACGATTGTTTTACCTGATCCCACGTCACCTTGAAGTAATCGATTCATATGTATCGGTCGCTTCTGATCTTGCAAAATTTCTCGACTAACCTTTTGCTGTGCTGCTGTCAATGTGAAGGGTAATTTCTGGGTAAATGCTTTGAGTGCTACAACATCGTAATCAATACTTTCACCAGAAAATTGTTGATCTGCTATCTTTAAAAGTTGTAAACGCATTTGAAAAAGGTAAAACTCTTCAAACGCTGCACTGCGACGGGCTGCTTTTGCCCAATCTGCATCCTTTGGAAAATGCATCTCTTCAATTTGCTTTTGACGTGTTAATAAATGGTATTTTTTCGGATTGGTTGCGGTACTAATGACGGGATATGCTCTCTCACGTCCGCCCAAGCTACTTCAATCAAATGTCGAATTGTTTTAGCATTAATCTGTTTAGAAGCTGGATAAATTGGCGCCAATTCATCCGTACTAGCAGAAATCATTTTAATACCATTTAATGTCTGCCGATTACGATCGTAAGTACCATAAACCGCTACTTCCTGACCAATATCGATTTGTTTTGCTAACCAAGGCTGATTAAAAAAACTCACACCAATATTGTCATGTTCAACCAATAAACGGAAGAGTAAACGTGTTTTTTTGTACCCATAGCGACTTAAAACCGGCGGCGCACTAACAACACCCTTAAAGGTTGCCTTTTCACCATCCAGCGTTTCACTAGGTAAACGCGCTCCCAAATCATCATATCGATAGGGATAATAGCTGACCAAATCTTCAATTGTAAAAATATTTAGGGCATTAAAGGCAGCTTCCCGTTTGGGTCCAACACCATCTAATGCCGTTATACTATCACTTAACTGAACCATATATCATCATTATAACAAATATACTTTTGTATAAACAAAACAGCATTGATGTCACCATCAATACTGTTTTATTAGCAATTAATCAGCTGTTGTGTAGACAGCCAATACGTCTTCATTGTCTTCTAATTCGTCGACCAACTTATCAAGTTTCTCTTGATCATCATCTGACAAATCCGTCATCGGATTTTGTGCAATCATTGTCACTTCTGATTCTTCAAAACTATAACCAGCTTCGGTCAAAGCAGATTCTATCGATTGGAAATCTCCAGGTTCTGTATAAATTTCAAATGCTTCATCTGAAGTTTGGACATCTTCTGCACCTGCTTCTAATGCCGCCTCTAAAATAGTATCTTCATCTAGCTCTGGGAACGCTGTACGATCAATTGCTAAGTAACCCTTACGGTCAAACTGAAAGGCAACTGAACCAGAGGTACCTAAAGAACCACCATAATGCTTGAATGAATTACGAACTGTAGAAACTGTACGATTAATATTATCAGTAGATGCTTCTACCAAAACCGCGACTCCAGCTGGTCCATAACCTTCATATGTCACTTCTTCAAACTTTGCGCCACCAGCACCAGATGCTTTATCTAAAGCACGCTGAATGTTGTCTTTAGGCATGTTAGCTGCTTTAGCCTTATCAACAACTAAACGAAGTGAAGCGTTCATTTCTGGATCTGCACCGCCAGCCTTTGCAGCAACATACAAATCGTGCGCTAGCTTTTGGAAAATCTTTCCACGCTTAGCATCTTGGGCATTCTTACGGCCCTGGATGTTATGCCATTTACTGTGTCCTGACATTGTGTCATCTCCTTAAATTTAAACAATATTCAATCCATTTTATCAAAAAAACACGTCATTGCACGTGTTTTTTTAGAAATGAAAGGACTATTTTTTTAAATTATTGACCAATTGCTTCAAAATATTTTCATCACTATACGACAAGACGTTTCGTGCATATACGCGTAAACCAAAATACCCTAGTACGATAATAGCCACAAAAGTCAACAATAAACTCATCATTGCACCCAACCAATCTACTTGGGACAGCGCCAAACGTGTTGGCATTGTGCTTTGGGCAACAAATGGTACAAAACTCGATATCTGGATAAACAAATTATTTGGCATTGCTGTCAAAAAGAATGACACAAGATAACCAAACATTGCTAAATACGTCATCGGTTGAATCGCTTGTTGCACTTGAGATTGATCGTTAATTAAAGCTGCAATAATTGCTGTTAAAATCAAATAAAGCAAAACTGCACTTAAAATAAATACAACTGCGTAGCTCACAAATGGTACCGTAACGCCATCTAATGTTTTTTGTAGCATCTTGACAATATCATTATCGCTCAGCACCTGAATCGCAGCTGTACCACTCACAACATAAATGACCACTTGCGTTAATACAAGTGCAAATATACCCAGTATTTTACCAAAATACTGTGCCGCTGGACTTGTAGCAGCTAACAATATTTCCATAATACGCGAACTCTTTTCGTTAGCAATTTCTTGTGCCATCATCGACACATACATCATTACTAATGTCATTGTTACAATGCCAATACCAACGGACAAGCCATAGTTAGCACCTTCATTGTTACCCGATGTCTTACCTGGTTGATATACCTGCGTTTTGATTTCAACTGGACGTAAAAGATCAGCAGTTTGAGCAGCATTCAACCCTAAATTGCGTGCTTTTAATTGAACTTGCTGATTTTTCAAAATCGCACTCAATACTTGAGTATCAATTTGCTCACTCTTAGGTTGCGTCAATAATTGATAGCCTGAATGAGTGATTAATAACGCACCATCAATTTTTTGTGATTTTAATGCTTTTTTAGCATCATCTTCATTCTTAATATCACTAATATTCACTTTAAGTGTTTGCTTATCAGCTTTTAAAATACGCGAAATATCTGGACTATCAACAACAGCAAGATTGGGTGTTGTATTACTTTGCATACTCACAACAGCATAGGCAATACCAATAAATACAGCAGCCATAAGTAATGGTGACAAAACCATTAACCAAAAGCCTCTGGTCTTAATATGGGAACGATAAGTCTGTTTAGCAACTAAAATAATTGGTTTAAACATCAGCAGCCACCTCCATACGGAAAATATCATCAAGTGTCGGTGGTTGCTGTGAAAAGGCCGGAATATAACCATTGGCTGTGGCTTTTTCAAAAATCACTTTACCCACATTTTCATCAGCAAGTTCAACCAATAAGCCGTTTTCTTGCGCTGTTACTTGAGTAACACCCGGAATTGATCGCAATTGTGACATTGTCAACGGTGATTCAATGTATAGTTTTGTTCGACCGTATCGTTCCCGGATTTCTTTAAGTCCGCCTTGCAATACCGTCTTGCCTTTTTTCAACATCGTTAGATCATCTGAAATATGCGACACATTGTTCATGTCATGACTAGAAAATATAATCATAGCGCCTTGATCACGTAAACGTTGAATTTCAGACATCATGATACTCATATTCACTGGATCCAAACCAGAAAAAGGTTCATCTAAAATAACAAATTCCGGCTGAAAAATAACACTGGCAATTAATTGCACTTTTTGTGCATTACCTTTGGATAACTTTTGTACCTTGTCCGTCACTTTACCAACAACATCAAGACGTTTCATCCATTCCATGAGTGCTTGACGAGCATCTGAACGTCGCATGCCATGTAATTCAGCGAAATATAAAATTTGTTCTTCAACGGTAATTTTTTGATATAGACCACGTTCTTCAGGTAAAAAGCCAATGCGTTGCTTAGCTTTCAAGTCAATCGGTTGATTATTCCATAAAATACTGCCAGATGTAGGTTGAATAAAATCCAAAATCATCCGAAAAGTTGTTGTTTTTCCGGCACCATTTTGACCAATTAACCCCATCACACGCCCTGGCTCTAGTACCATATTTAAATGATCAACAGCTATATCGTTACCAAATTTTTTAGTAACTGCTTTGATTTCTAACATGATTCCCCCAAATAAAATTAATAAGTATTTCCGCCGCCTAGTTCAAGATATACCATTGCCGCACTCGCAATTAAAGCAGCCAATATATCATCCAAATAAACATTAATGCTGTCTGTCTTATCGTTAATCTCACCAATCAACCCTGGCTTCAAATCATCTAATAAACCGTAATGAACCGTTGCAGCAGCTGAGAATTGTTGCGTGATACCAATTGCCAAAATCTCATCAACATTGTGTCCATTAGCATCACGTCGTAGACGCGCCTTAAGTGGTTGTGTATCAGGCATAATTGCTGCCTGTTCATCTAAATATAATGCCGTTAGAATAATATCTGCTACTTCATCTTTATGTAATACATGTGCCACAGCTTGTTCTAACTGTGTGTCATTAATAGCATCATGGTACTTATTTGTTAAAAATTCTTTTGTACCAAATGCAATATCTTCCATGCGAACGTCATGTTCTGCTAACTTTTGAATAGCAGATGCTTGTAAATCTTGGCCCATAAATTTTCTCCTTTTGCTTATTGATATATTATAACGGAAATCAAGCTACTCTTGTACTATTCATTCAATCCCTAGTCGGGTACTTGGATTAATCAGTGCCTCATGACAATATGGTGTTAAGTAGCGCCGAAGTTCAAAATGCAGATGAACACCAAAAGCATTCCCTGTTTCACCCATTGTACCAATAACCTCGCCCTGACTCACACGTTGGCCAATGACCACCTTTTTGTGTGCTAAATGGGCATAAAAAGCGTAATTCCCATCGTCTTGTTGAATCATCACCATGTTACCACCACCACCATTGGGGCCAACCCACGACCAGCCTAAATCAGAAACCACACGTCCCCCTAATGCAGCATAAATATTTAAATCATTCGTCTGGCTAATGATATCAACGCCCATATGAAAACCATCAAAACTTCTAGGTCCAAAACCAGAAGTAATGTAAGGCTGACTAACAGGTGTACGGTAGCATTTATTGCGAACCGACTTACGTTGCTCACCAACATATAATTGCTGTCCGACAAAAATCAAATGAGGATTTTGTAAATGATTTTGTCGCATAATGGTTGCCATATCCACATGATATTTTTCAGCTATTTGGCTTAAGGTATCCCCCATTTTAACGTTATATATTCGCTCGGATGGTATGTTAATTTTTTGACCAGGTATAATTAGATGTCGATTCATCAATTGGTTATAATCTGACAATGCTTCAACCGATATATCGTAGCGCTGTCCAATCGCACTTAGTGTATCGTTAGGCTGTACCATAACTGTCGTGTCGGCAGCAATCGTTTTTGTACTTAGCATTATGCCAATACATGCCAGACTAAAAGTAGTAACCATACGTTTATTAAACATTTGTTTCCCCCATTTCGTACTGCATTATACGAAGTGCACTGCAAAAAATGATTAATTTGTGTATAATAAAGTGGTTCATGATTGGCCGTCGTGGCGGAACTGGCAGACGCGCACCGTTCAGGTCGGTGTGGTAGCAATACCGTGCAGGTTCGATTCCTGTCGACGGCATCATAAAAGCCCTCAGTGATTTGATTTAACACTGAGGGCTTTTTATTACTAACAAAATATTATTTGATAACTGTCTTGACGATTAATGTGATTAATATTGGAATCATGCTGATACCGTTATTTAACATATGAACTGCAATATTATCTTGTAATCTGCCAGTTCTTTTATAAATATAAGCCAATATCATCCCCATCGACATATACATTAAATAATCAATAAATGTTGCGAGGCTAGTCGGTATGAAAACATGCGGTAATGCAAATAAAAATCCAGACAGAATAATATTTGACCACCACCATTGATGACGGAAGAAGTAATTTAAAATGAGACCACGAAAAATAATTTCTTCCACAACAGGTGCTAAAAACACACCATAGATAACCATTGTTACCATCGGTATACTGAGCGTCGACATTAACATCTCAATGGCGTGTTGATTGTCAGTTGTTTTAACACCGGTTAAATGCATATTTAACATCCTAAACACCATAACAATCGCCATCATCAGTAGCCACATAAAGAATAGCCACCAGACTTTACGCCAATTGCGCAAATTAAAGTTAGAGAAAATAGGTGTTACAGCTGCATTCTTCAGTAAATGATAAGCCCAGTAACCCGCTAAGGCATAAGTGGCGCAAAATAATATGGCTAAAATAACTTGAATCCACCAACTGAGTTTAGCACCTGGTAATATCATCACTGATAAAAATATTTGTGGTACATTCATCGCAATCAGCACTGCAATAAAAATACTCACCCTTTTAATCCAAGAACTCGGTCTTGGCTCATTTGTTAAGTTTAAAATCGTCCTGATCCTCCAACAGTTTTCTTTTATGTCCTAACCAATAAAGCCAAGCATATCCAACATTGAAAATGACCAATAGTACAATTGTCAATGTTATGCTCAACCACAGCGGCCAATGCCCCACATAGCTTGCAATAAAGAGCAACACAAATAATACTAGTATAACAATACTCAAGATGACACGTAAAATTAAATTTTTCATGTGTCAGGCTACCCAATAAATCGTTCAATAAAGTCTGCAACCGCTGCTTCATTATTCGTTTTTTGAAGCACAATGTTAGCAGCCTCTTTAATTTCTGGACGAGCATTACCCACGGCAACACCTGTACCAGCTGCCGTAATCATCGCCAAATCATTTAGATTATCACCCAGAGCTGCAACTTCATCACGATGAACATTCAAAATATGGGCCAGAGATAACCCTGCCTGTCCCTTATCCGTTCCCTTAAGATTGAACTCAACATAACGACCTGAACTAAAAGTCACCACCACTTCATCGGATAATTCAGCCATCACTTTATGTGCAATTGCCTCTCGAACTGCTTCTTCTGGATGTTCAAAAATCACCTTAGCAATGGGCTGTTCTTTTTGAAGAAAAACTAAATCAGTGCCATGAATTTCTGTATAAGGGACTTGTCGTTCTAACATATAAGCCTTATCAGATGCTGAAATATTATGAATGAACAGCTGATCTAAAGTATAAATATGTGTGTCAATATCAGATTGCATTTGACCTAAATCAAAAACTTTTTTGGCTAACTGCCAAGGTAAGGTCTGTTGATCTAAAATATCCACTGTCTCATCAGGATGTAACGCAACAATAGCACCGCCATTATAAGAAATGACATACTGTGGATTGTTTTTATCCAATCCCAGCGTTTTGAGTAACGGCAAAATAGACTTGTACGAACGCCCTGTGTTGGGCACAAAGTAGCCACCTTCAGCGACAAAATGTTGAATCGCCGTGACATTATTTTGATGAACAGTGCCATCATCATTCAGTAAAGTTTCATCTAAATCGGATAAAATAAGTTTAATCATTTCTTAAATTGCTCCTTTTTTGGTCAAATCATAATTTATTATACTATGATAGATTATAGTTTATGGAGGTTTTTTATGTTATCAGAATTTAAAGCATTTATTATGCGCGGCAATGTTCTTGACTTAGCAGTTGGTGTTATCATTGGTGGAGCTTTCACAAAAATTGTTACATCTGTGGTAAATAACTTGCTTAGCCCATTAATCGGCTTATTTACACGCGGTATTAATTTTAAAGATTTGGTTTGGCGACCATTCGGTGATTTAACTTTCAAATATGGTGCCGTCCTCACAGATATCATTCAATTCGTGGTTACTGGCTTTGTTGTCTTTCTTATGATTAAAGGCATTAATCGTATTTTTCAACAAAATAAGGCAGATGAAGCTAAAGCTAATCCTGAATTAGAAGTATTAAATGATATTCGTGACTTACTTGAAAAGCAGAATCGTGCATCTTAAATTTAAAGTAATACCATTTAACAAGATGGTATTTTTTATTTGTTCGCAATTTGCAATGAACTAGTAAAATGATATCTCTTGTTGTTTGCTTCATTTTTTGTACACTGGATAAGCTAATAAATTAAAGGAGGCCGTCATGGTGATTATTACAGCAGGCATGATTGGCGTTGGAAAAACAACATTAACAGGACTCATTGCAGATCATATGGGTACCAAAGCATTTTACGAACCTGTAGGGGATAATCCGGTATTACCGCTTTACTATTCAGACCCTAAACAATACGGCTTCCTACTACAAATCTATTTTCTGAACCGGCGCTTTGATATGATTAAGCAAGCGCTAGCAGATGATAACAACGTTTTAGATCGTTCAATTTACGAAGATGCACTCTTTACTGAAGAAAATCATAAAGATGGTAATATTACGGATGCCGAAATGCATGTTTATCGTCAACTTCTTGATAATATGATGTCAGAACTTCAGCAACTACCCAAGAAAGCACCTGATCTAATGGTCTACGCTGAAACTGATTTTGAAACTATCCTTTATCGGATTAAAAAGCGTGGCCGTGATTATGAACAATTCGATGATAACGATGACCTTCGTAAATACTATTATAAAATGTGGGCGGCTTACCAAAATTGGTTCGACAGTTACGATGCTTCGCCAAAAATTAAAATTGATCTTCAAACTTATGATTTAGAAGATCCAATCAACCAAAAAATCATTTTAAAACAAATTGATCAAGCGTTAGAAAACATTCGTTAATTAAAAGACGATACCTAATAGGTATCGTCTTTTTAGCGCTCAAATTGACGTGTTAGCGTTGTTAGCAATTGATGTTGTCGATTATAGAACTGCACGGTAAAGGTCGATGCGGTAATATCCAAAATAGCATAAGTACCACCTAAATTAGCATACTCACCTTTGGGCAATGTCGTCGATCCAGGATTAATAAATAACTTTTGATGATACATTTCTGCACCTAATTTGTGCGTATGACCAAATAACACAATTTGTGCTTGAGCTTCATCGGCAGCTTCATCCATCAACGCTAAATTAGCCCAACCAGTTAACACTGTCGCACGATATAAATGCCCGTGTGTTTGAAAAATCGTCACATCATCAATTGTCGTACTCCGCCCATCAGCGAAATCAGGATCATCATCCATATTACCAATAACTGTTGATACCCCATCAAATACCGAATCATCTGCCGATAATTCTGAGTCACCATTATAAAAAATAGCTGTAACGTCTGCTTGCCACTTTTTTATAATATCAACTAGAATGTCACGATCACCATGAATATCTGAAATAATTAAAATTTTCACAATATTGCCTCCTGTTCAACTACTTTTTATAACCACTCCGGTAATGCTTCTGCTAATTTTTGTAAAGCCAAACCTCGATGTGATACTTCATTTTTTTCTGCAGCTGTTAATTCTGCGAATGTTTTATTAAACTGCGGTACATAAAATATAGGGTCATATCCAAAACCATTATCGCCATGCTTCTCAGTTGTTATTCGTCCTTCAATATCGCCTCTCACCACAAGATTAGAACGGTGCGGACCAATTAAAACAATCACACTAGAAAAACGTGCTTGACGCTGTTCAGTTGGTACATCAGCCAATTGTGTTAAGACTTTTTGAATGTTAGCTTCATCATCATGGTCACCGGCATAACGCGCTGAATAAACACCTGGTGCACCATTTAAGGCTTCAATACTCAAACCTGAATCATCTGCCAAAATAAAATCATTTGGTGCGATTTTTTGGATAGTTTTGACCTTTTTCGTTGCATTTTCTTCAAAAGTTGTGCCGTCTTCAATAATCTCAGGTACGTCCTGTAATTGATTTAAGGTTACCAGTGTTAAATCAATATGATGCGCTGACAGAATAGATGCCAACTCTGTTACTTTATGAGCGTTGTTACTTGCAATAATTAAGCGTGGCATTATGCTTCCTCCAAATGATTTTGTGTAATCTTTAAATGACGAACATCTAATGGAGCTTGATTATCAAGCCATTGTGATGCAATCCTATCAAACTGTTGCACATCACCAGTTGTATAGTAAGTATGATGTGGTCTTGTACGCTTTTGTGCGCTTAAATCATGTGCTTTCAAATAATCATCCACTGTATCAACAGTCACTGCACCCGCATCAATTAAAGTCACATCTAATTCACCAAAAGCTTCGACAATAAAAGGTCGCAATAAAGGAAAATGTGTGCACCCTAATATTAGCGTATCAATATTTGCCTGTTTTAATGATTGCAGATGTGCCTTTACTTGATGTTGTGCAACCGGTAAACGATATTGATTATCTTCAACTAACTTAACAAAGTCTGGCTCTGCTTGTGAAAAAACCTCAATCTGTTGATTAAGTGCTCTAATTTTATGGGTGTAGATTTGTGATGCAATAGTGCCTTCTGTTGCAATAATACCGATTTTTTGGTTATGTGTAGCTTGTACTGCACGGCTGGCACCAGAATTAATCACGCCAATAACCGGAATCGGTAACATTTCTTGAAGTGGTATCAATGCACTTGCTGTTGCCGTATTGCAAGCAATTACTAATAATTTAATATCTTTTGTTGCAATAAGAAAATCAGCCATCTGCTTGGTAAAAGCAATGACTTCTTCGGGTGTACGTGGTCCATACGGCATACGTGCTGTATCGCCAATATAAATAATTTGTTCATTGGGTAATTTTTCAAGTGATTCTTTAACAACGGTTAAACCGCCAATACCAGAATCCACCATACCGATAGGCTTGTTTTTTATCATAATTATATTATCGTCGCTCTGGTCATGTTATGCAATTAAAACATTATCAAATGATAGAACAAATACTATTTTAAAGCGTCATTTTCAAGTATAATAATCATGAAAGGATTCTTAAATATTATGGACATCAACGACTACGACAAGATTTTACAAACTAATTTTCAGGTCAACAGTTTCGCACTTGAATTATTACGTGATGGTTTACTATCTAATTTACTTCAAGAAGATTATCCACATATTTTATATTGGGCTGGAAAAGAAATCGCACGTCAATTTCCAACTGATACTTTGGATGATGTTAAGGAATTTTTTATCAACGCTGGTTTTGGTGAGTTAACAATCATTTCTCAAGATAGTAAAAACCAACGTTGGCAACTTAAAGGTGATTTAGTCCAACAACGTATCCATTTAAATAAACAAACAACTGATTTTAGTCTTGAAGCTGGTTTTTTGGCACAACAGTTAGAAACACAAACCGGTGCTATTGCTGAAGCAACTTTTAAACTTAATCGTAAGAATAATGACGTGAGCTTTGAAGTTGTCACTGATTTAGATCAATTAGTTGATGTTGAAGATATTCAAGCGCGTGTCGCTTCTCGTGAAGCCTTTTTGAAAAAACACATGATACGGTCGAAAAAGCTAGCATCATTACAGCACGTAGCGAGGATGATATCTCAAAAGAACAATCGATTACTGATTCACTATTAGCGTTTAATTTTGACGATACTGTACTCCCTCAAGACGAACAGAATAATTTAAGCGCCTTATCTGGCAACGAAGAGATTGATCCTTTTAACGTACCAACACATCACAATAAACCTCTTAAATAAAAGCGTTGAC